>NZ_VVIW01000010.1 GCF_011682045.1 Massilia aquatica
GTCTTGCAAAGCATGGGGAAGCAGCATTTGCTGATGCTGATCGTATGGAAGGTAGCTCGTCGTCATTTGACAAGTTTACCTCGTCACCATTCGGATTGCATCAGTTTCTGCCGCGCAGACTCCTAGCATATGCCCCGCGCTACGCACCTGGGCGAATGCGGCCTGCAGTTCGGCCTCGGTCGGTGAAAGCGGACGTAGCGCCGTGGCCAGGGCCGGAATGACTTCGCGCCGGATCAAGCGGCCTTTTGCTGCCCTTCCTTGCCATGCAAACAGGGCAATCCCGAGAAAAAAGAAACCGAACTCGGGCGAGAACGAGCCGTACTCGGGGAAAAACCTAACGTTCGGAAACAATATTGGCGACAGCTTCCAGCCAGCCACCATCACGACCAGCCCGGCAATACCCGCAAGGGCGGCTGGCTTATCGATCACGGCCGAGCTATAGCACCGTTCCATCTTCGGCACCAGCAACATGAATTGGTGCAGGATCAGTTCGCTCCGCTTTTCGGCTGAAAGCAACAAGGGGGCATGCACGATGTGCGCTTCCTGAGCCATGCGTTCTTGCCACACCGTCTCCAGGTCCGGGAAGGTGCTCGCTTGCAGTTCGGGCAGGGGAACCGGATCCTTCAAGATCTGTTTGTATTTTTTCTCCTCGGTCGGAAACGGCGTCAGGCAAGACTGGCAGATGCGATCGTAACCGGCCAGCTCACCCTTGCCGACCGAAATGAAGTACACATGGCTGGCGCGGCCGATGCGCCTGACCAGGAAGGTTTGCACCGACCTGCAAATGGGACAGAAGTCGGCAACATAGCCGAGCTGGCGATAGACGTTTTTTCTGCCCGAGATAACGATCATGAGTGTAATCCAAATTCGTGTTGTATTAGCTGTGTTGCATTTTACGCAATTCTGCAGATACATTGTGGATAAGGAGGGCGATAATAAAAAGGGGCGGGCATAGGCTCAAGGGGAGAGCGGGATGCAAGTCGACGTTCTGGAAATTCATGGACTGTGGGATGGCGGCTTCGTGCTTGATCGCCACAGCACCCATTCCACGCTCACCGGGCATGATGCGCACGGCCATCCGACCTTCGACACCGACTACACGCAAGTCGGCCGCGCACTGTACCAACTAAAATCCCACGACGATTACAGTCAGGTACCGGCGCTGCTTGCAGGCGCTGGTCGCGCGCATGGCCGTGGCGGCGCGCGCCAAAGCCGATACGAACATCGACCTCTCCGCGCGCATCCAGAGCCTGCAATCGCGCGCCACGCAGGACCGCATCCTGGCGCAGCGCGCCGCGCAACCGGGCTCGCCGTCGCCCGTGCCGGCCGCATTCGAATCGGCCATCCCTTCATAGCGACTGTCTGGTGCCGCAATCAAAAAGGGGACGCCGCAGCGTCCCCTTTCCTGTACCGTGCGCAAGCGCTCAGCAACACCCGCCACGCTTGCCCGCGCCGCCGTAGCGCGCTTCCTGGCGCTCGCGAAAGAACTCTTCGTAGCTCATCATCGGCGCGCCCGGATGAGTCGCCTCCATATGCGCCACGTAGGTGTCGTACTCGGGCAAGCCCACCATCAGGCGCATGCTTTGCCCGAGATAGCGGCCGGCCAGGGCCAGCCCGCGCCCGGCATCCGCCAGGTTGTCGAACAAGCTCATGCCGGCTTGGCCGCGTTGGCGACGAACGGGGTTTCCATCGAACTCGGCGCGGCGTTTGCACGCGCCCTGAACACCGTGCGCGCGCCGAACACCAGCACCGACAGAACCACGAACATGAAAAAGCCCGCCAGCGACGCGTCCAGGTAATCGTTGAAGACGATCTGGTGCATCTGCGCCATCGACTTGGCGGGCGCGAGCACCACGCCCTGCTCGATCGCGGCCTGGAACTTGTGTGCGTGCGCCACGAAACCGATGCGCACGTTGTCGTGGAAAATCTTCTGCCAGCCGGCGGTCAGGGTGCAGGCCAGCAGCCAGGCGGTCGGCACCATGGTCACCCACGCATACTTTGCGCGTTTCATCTTGAACAGCACGCAGGTGGCAAGGATCAGGGCAATCCCGGCCAGCATCTGGTTGGCGATGCCGAACAGCGGCCACAGGGTGTTGATGCCGCCCAGCGGATCGACCACGCCCTGGTACAGGAAGTAGCCCCAGGCCGCCACGCACAGCGAGGTGGCGATCAGGTTGGCCGGAATCGATTCGGTGCGCTTGAGCGATGGCGCAAAGGTGCCCAGCAAGTCTTGCAGCATGAAGCGCCCGGCGCGGGTGCCGGCGTCCACCGCCGTCAGGATGAACAGGGCTTCGAACAGGATCGCGAAGTGGTACCAGAAGGCCATCATGGTCTTGCCGCCGATGACGTTCGACAAAATGTTCGCCATGCCCACCGCCAGCGTCGGGGCACCGCCGGCGCGCGAGATGATGGTGCTTTCGCCGACATCTTTCGCGGTCTGGGTCAGCATCTCGGGGGTGATGTAAAAGCCCATTTGCGTGACTGCGGCGGCGGCCGACTCGGCCGTGGTGCCGAGGATCGCGGCCGGGCTGTTCATGGCGAAGTAGATGCCCGGCTCGATGGTCGAGGCGGCCACCAGCGCCATGATGGCGACGAACGATTCCATCAGCATCGCGCCGTAGCCGATGAAGCGCGCGTGCTGTTCGTTTTCGATCATCTTCGGGGTGGTGCCGGACGAGATGAGCGCATGGAAGCCCGATACCGCGCCGCAGGCGATGGTAATGAACAGGAAGGGGAACAGGCTGCCCGACCAGACCGGGCCGCTGCCGTCGATGAACTTGGTCACGGCCGGCATTTTGAGGTCGGGCGCGACGATCAGGATGCCGATCGCCAGGCCGACGATGGTGCCGATCTTTAAAAAGGTCGACAGGTAGTCGCGCGGCGCCAGCAGCAGCCAGACGGGAATCACGGAAGCGACAAAACCGTAGCCGATCAGCATCCAGGTCAGTTCGGTGCCGGTGAAGGTGAACATCGGTCCCAGCACGGCGTGTTCCTGCACATACTGGCCGCCGATAATGGCCAGCATCAGCAGCACGAAGCCGATCAGCGACACTTCGCCGATGCGGCCCACGCGCACGAAGCGCGAGTACACGCCCATGAACAGGGCGATCGGAATGGTGGCCATGACGGTGAAGCTGCCCCACGGCGAGCCGGTCAGGGCCTTGACCACGATCAGCGCCAGCACGGCCAGGATGATGACCATGATCATGAAGGTGCCGAGCAGGGCGATCACGCCCGGAATGTCGCCCAGTTCGGATTTGATCAGGTCGCCCAGCGAGCGGCCGTCGCGGCGCGTCGAGATGAACAGGATGATGAAGTCCTGCACCGCGCCGGCCAGCACCACGCCGGCCAGGATCCACATCATGCCGGGCAGGTAGCCCATCTGCGCGGCCAGCACCGGGCCGACCAGGGGACCGGCGCCGGCAATCGCCGCGAAATGGTGGCCGAACAGCACATACTTATTGGTGGGAACGAAGTCGAGGCCATCGTTGAACTTCTCGGCCGGGGTCTGGCGGCGCGGGTCGAGTCCGAGCACCTTGTCGGCCAGAAAAGAGCTGTAGAAGCGGTAAGCGATCAGGTAGACGCAGACGGCGGCGGCGATGATCCAGATGGCATTGATGGCTTCGCCGCGCTTGAGCGCGATGTAGCCGAGCGCGCAGGCGCCGAAAATCGATAGCGCAGCCCAGCCGAGCTGGCTTGACAGACGTTTCATGGTGACTCCTCCAAGGTGTTTTATCTTCCGTGCTGGTTGGACCGGTCAAAGCCGGTTCAATTCCGCACAGCGTGAACCAGTATCGAACGGGCCGCACCACGCGGCAAGCGCAGCACTACGCAGCGCTTTACGTGGTACTACGTAGGCGTGGCGGGCCCGGCCGTCGTAGAATCGTGGCTCATTCACAAAGCCGCACGCGGCAGGCCGGGCGCTGTATGAAGTTAAGGCAAAAGGTCATCTTTCTCGCGATCACGCCGCTGATCCTGGCGCTGTGCACGATCGCGCTGTTCGTGCGCCACCAGGCCATCACCCTGGCCCAGCAGCAGCGCGACACCATCCAGCAAGCCTATTTGGCCAGCAAGGAAGCCGAACTGAAACACTATGTGGACCTGGCCACGCGCGCGGTCGCGCACCTGGCCGATTCCGGCAAGCGCGACCAGGCCACCCTGGATGAGGCCAAGCGCATCCTGTCGACCCTGAGCTACGGCGACGATGGCTATTTCTTCGTCTACGATTTTCAGGGCAACAGCCTGATGCATCCGCGCCAGCCGGAACTGGTGGGGCGCAACCTGTGGGAGATGCGCGACGTCAATGGCGAGCCGACCATCCAGCGCCTGCTGGCGCGTGCCAGGAGCGGCGGCGGGCTGCAGCGCTACATCTGGGCCAAGCCGTCCACCAATAAATCGGCGCCCAAGCTCGGCTATGTGGTGCCGATGGAGAACTGGGGCTGGATGCTCGGCACCGGCATTTACCTCGACGACGTGGACGCCGCGCTGGCCAAGATCGACGCCCAGCAGTCGCGCAATATCCAGGGCACCATGCTGTGGATCGCGGTGCTGGCGATCGTCAGTGCGCTGGTGGTGGCCAGCTCCGGGCTGGCGCTCAATATCAGCGAGCTGCGCGTGGCCGATGCCAAGCTCAAGGTGCTGACCCAGCGCGTGGTCGAGTCGCAGGAGCAGGAGCGGGCGCGCCTGTCGCGCGACCTGCACGACGGCATCAGCCAGTGGCTGGTGTCGATCAAGCTGCAGATCGAAGCGGGCGTGATCCGCCTCGGCGGCGACGCGGCCCAGCAGATCAAGGCGCGCGCCAGTTTCGAGCACACCGCCGCCCAGCTCAACGATGTGCTGGGCGAGGTGCGGCGCATCTCGCACAACCTGCGCCCGGCCATCCTCGACGACCTCGGTCTTGCCGCCGCGCTCGACCACCTGGCGCACGAAGCGACCCAGAACAGCGCGCTGCCGGTGCGCTTTCTGGCGCGCGGCAGCACCGACGGCTTGCCGGACGTCGCCAACACGGTGCTGTTCCGCATCGCCCAGGAAGCGCTGACCAATATCGAACGCCATGCCGGCGCGCGCCAGGTCGAGATCACCCTGGCCCGCGAGCACAACAGCGTCACCCTGACGATTGCCGACGACGGCGCCGGTTTCGACGCCGCCAGCGTGGACATCCACCCCAAGCGCGGCATCGGCCTGCGCAACATGCTGGAACGGCTGGACGCCATCGGCGGCCAGCTGGCCATTACCTCGTCCGCGGCCGGCACTTCGGTGCACGCCTCGGCCCCGCTTCCCCCCACCACCTCGCGCTCATGACCGATAAACTCATCCACATCCTGCTGGTCGACGACCACCCCCTGGTACGCGACGGCTTGCGCGCGCGCCTCGAAGCGGTGCCGCATTTTCGCGTGGTGGCCGAGGCCGACGGCGCCGAGGACGCGCTGCGCCAGGCCGGTGAGCACGCCATCGACCTGGTGCTGATGGACATCAACATGCGCGGCATCAGCGGCATCGAGGCCAGCGCCCGCTTCCGCCAGCAGTTCCCGGCCATCGCGGTGCTGATCCTGTCGATGCACGACAAGGTCGAGTACGTCAGCCAGGCGATGCAGGCCGGCGCGCGCGGCTATGTGCTGAAAGATGCGCCGGGCAAGGATATCGTGCTCGCCATCGAGACCGTGATGGCGGGCGGTATTTACTACAGCGCCGCGCTGGCGCGCCAGCTGGCCCGCCCCAGTGTGCAAGACAACCAGTTGTCGGCGCGCGAGCAGGAAGTGCTGCAGCAGCTGGCCGGGGGGCATTCCAACAAGCAGATCGCGCGCACGCTCGACCTGTCGGTACGTACGGTGGAAACGCACCGCCTCAATATCAAGCGCAAACTCGGCATCGAAGGGCAGGCCGAACTGATCAGATATGCCGTGCAGCACGCACGTTTTGAAGGAAGCTAGTATCCTTCTGCTTTCCTTACGGATAATGATGACGAACTGCTATCGTGCGACCCATGAAGTGGTTGCTTCCGATCATTATCTCAACTAAGATTACCGAACCCACTAATTCAAAGATGCCGATGGCTGCCTCCGATACAACACCGTTCCCGTTGGTAGAGATGCAAGCGGTCGCCAATGCGCAAAACGAGTGGCTGGCGCTGATCGTGCGCGTCGGCGGCGCTGCCCACGGCACGGCCTTGCACCAGGTGTTCGGCGCGCCCGACCTGCTCACCGCCATCGCGCCGCTCGACTGCATCGTCCCGCTCGCCTCGCCCGCACTCCTGACCCCGGCGCTGCTGGCCTTGACGCCGCCCAGCCGCGTGATCTTCGCGATCGACGCCGGCGTGCTGGCCGACCCGGCCCTGCTCAAGCAAACGCTGGCGCTGCACGACGAAGGCTACCGCGTGCTGCTCGACGGCCAGGCCGGCGAGGGCCTCAAGCTGCCGCCCGCCTTGCGCGCGGTCGCGCTCGATTGCGGCGCCGGCTTGCCGGTGGTGCGCGGCGGTCAATACCAGGTCCTGTCCCTGTTCGGCCCGCACCTGGCGTACGGCGTGAACAGCGCGGCGCGCTTTGCCGACTGCGCCGGGGCCGGTTTCGAATGGCTGGCCGGCGACTGGCCGCTGCATCCCGCGCCGAGCGCCAAGCCGCACGACGGCACCTCGCGCAAGCGCCTGCTGGCCTTGCTGGGCCTGCTGGCGCGCGACGCCGAATCGCGCGAGCTCGAACAATTGCTCAAGCAGGACCCGGCGCTGTCCTACCATTTGCTCAAGCTGGTCAACTCGGCCGCGTTTGCGCTGAGCACCCAGATCACCAGCTTCGGCCAGGCCATCAACCTGCTCGGGCGGCGCCAGTTGCAGCGCTGGCTGCAACTGCTGCTGTACGCGCGCCAGCAGCCCGACGGCATGGCCAATCCGCTGCTGCCGCTGGCCGCCTTGCGCGCGGCCCAGCTCGAATGCCTGTGCAAATTGCAGGGCGGCGAGCGCGAAGACCAGGATCTCGCTTTCATGACCGGCGTGTTCTCGCTGCTCGACGTGCTGTTCGGCATGCCGATGGAAGACATCGTCGGCGCGCTCGGCCTGGCGCCGGCCGCGGCCGAAGCGCTGCTGCTGCGCGAAGGGCGCCTCGGCCAACAGCTGCGCCTGGTGGAGCAAGGCCTGGCGGCGCCGGAGCACCTGGCCGCGCTCGGCATCGACCATACCCAATGGTGGCAAAGCCAGCTGCACGCCTACCACTGGGCGATCCAGGTCGGCAGGAATTTGTAGGATGCACGACAGCCTCGCGACTGACTTCCTTTCCAGCAGTGCCGCCTTGTGCGCCGCCGTGCTCAACCTGCGCGGCGAGCAGCTTGCGGCCGAACTCGGGCGCATTGCGCGCGAGCTGCTGGCCAGCCCGCACGGCAGCTTCGTCGCGGCCGGCCAGGCCAGCGCACTGGTGCCCGGGCCGGCCGCCGATGGTGCTGCTGCCCAGCTGGCGTGCCAGGTCGCCAGCGGCGCCACTGACTACGGCCGCCTGGTGGTGAGCGGGCGCGCCGCCTACGGCGAGGACGACGCGCGCCTGCTGGCCGGCCTGGCCGCGCTGGCCGCCAGCCTGCTCAAGGTCAACGACTTCGCGCTGCGCTCGACCCAGGCTTACCTCGACCTCGAAGCGGAGCTGTCGCACCAGGCCCAGATCCTCGACCAGATCCACGAGTCGGTCCTCACGATGGACCAGACCGGCTACATCACCAGCTGGAACAAGGGCGCCGAGCGCCTGTTCGGCTACAGCGCCCAGGAAGCGGTGGGACGTAACATCCTGTTCCTGTACGCCGATGAAGATCCGGCCTTTCACGATGCCTTCGTGGAGCAGGGCGGGCGCATGATGGAAGTGCGGCGCCGCAAGAAATCGGGCGAAGTATTCTGGGCCAGCCTGTCGCTCTCGCCGCTGCACGACCGCGAGCAGCGCCCGGTCGGCCTGATCGCCTACCTGACCGACATCACCGAGCGCAAGCACGCCGAAGAACGCCTGCACCACCTGGCCTACTACGACGCGCTGACCGGCCTGCCCAACCGCAGCCTGATGGCCAAGCTGGTCGACCAGGCCTTGAGCTCGGCCCAGCGCAAGGGCGCCACCGCCTGCATCCTGTTCGTCGACCTGAACCGCTTCAAGATGTTCAACGACACCCTCGGGCGCGCCACCGGCGACGAACTGCTCAAGCAGGTGGCGCAGCGCTTCAAGCAGGTGCTGCGCGAGCAGGACGTGGTGGGGCGCCTGTCGGGCGACGAATTCGCGGTCGGCCTGTTCGACATCCGCGAGCATTTCGAAGCGACCACGGTGGCGCACAAGCTGCAGGCGGCGCTGGTCGAACCGTTCCTGATCGGCGGGCACGACCTGCGCGTGGGCGCCAGCGTCGGCATCAGCGTCTATCCGCAGGATGGCAGCGACGCCGAAGCCCTGCTGCGCGTGGCCGACATCGCCATGGCGCGCGCCAAGCTGGGCAATGACGATAGCGGCGACAGCGTCACCTTCTACAGCCGCGACATGAACCAGGGCATGCAGGAACGCATGCGCCTCGAATCGGGCCTGCGCCAGGCGCTGGCCAACGGCGAACTGCTGTTGCACTACCAGCCCAAGTTCGAGATCCGCACCCGCACCATGGTCGGCGCCGAAGCGCTGGTGCGCTGGCTCCATCCCCAGCGCGGGCTGGTGCCGCCGGCCGAATTCATTCCGCTGGCCGAAGCGACCGGCCTGATCGTCCAGCTGGGCGAATGGGTGCTGGAGGCGGCCTGCGCCCAGGCGGCGCGCTGGCAGGCGGCCGGACTGCCGCCATTCCGCCTGGCCGTGAATGTCTCGGCGCGCGAGTTTTCGGCGGCCTTGCCGGCGCGCGTGAGCGAGACCCTGGCGCGCTACCGGCTCGATCCGTCCTGGCTGGAACTGGAAATCACCGAAAGCACCCTGATGCACGACATCGAACGCGTGATCGCCATCATGGACCGCATCACCGCGCTCGGCGTGAGCCTGTCGCTGGACGACTTCGGCACCGGCTACTCGAGTCTGTCGTACCTGAAGCGCTTCCCGATCGACACCCTGAAAATCGACCGTTCCTTCACCACCGGCCTGCCGTTCGACAGCAACGACTGCGCCATTGCCAGCACCATCATCAGCATCGGCCGCCAGCTGCGCCACAAGGTCATTGCGGAAGGCGTGGAAACGCGCCAGCAATTGGAGTTTTTGCGCGACGCCGGCTGCGACGAAGTGCAGGGCTACCTGTTTTCGCGCCCGTTGCCGGAGGCCGCTTTTGAGGCCGCGCTGCGCGCCGGATGGGCCGATCCGGGCTGATTGTTCTGCAAATGTAAGATTTCCTTCTGGACATGATTGTGCTGTGAAGGCATGATAACAAGTTGTAAATATTGCCGCGACCTACACGCTGGCCTTACAGCTTTTTATCACTTTCAAGGATGATCATGACCCTTTCCATCTTCGCCACCGGCGTCGAGCAAGACACTACCGGCCTGACCCTGAACGGCACCGACGGCGCCGACACATTGACCGGCGCTGCGCTGGACGACCACATCGCCGGCCTGGGCGGCGCCGACGAATTGCGCGGCATGGCTGGCAATGATGTGCTCGATGGCGGCAGCGGCAACGATACCCTGTACGGCGGCCAAGGCAACAACACCCTGCACGGCGGCAGCGGCGACGATATCCTGCTGGCGCAAGGCGGCGACAATCTGCTCGACGGTGGCGATGGCAACGACATGCTGCACGGTGGGGAAGGCAACGACACGCTCGACGGCGGCGCGGGCGACGACCGCCTCTCTTCCGGCCACGGCTATTCGGCGACGCCGTTCACCTGCATCCTGCTTGGCGGGGCCGGCAACGATACCTTGTTTTTCGTCGAAAACACGGCGACCACCAGCGTCGACGCGTGGGGCGGCAGCGGTAGCGATATCTTTGAATTCAGTCCTTTCCAGCACGCTGAAACGAACCTGATCCACGATTTCCAGGCCGGCATCGGCGGCGACCGGCTGATGTATGACGGGCTGCCGACGTACGCCGGCAACCCGTTCGCGAACGGGTATCTGCGCCTCGTGCAAAGCGGCAGCGATACCTTGTTCCAGCTCGATGAAGATGGCGCCGCCGGCACCGGGCACGGCTTTCAAACCCTGGCCGTCCTGTCCGGCATCATGGCCAGCAGCCTGCACCCCGCCAATTTCACCAGCGGATACAAACCCGACGGCTCGGACAACGGCCGCTACCTGCAGGGTAACGATGGCGATAACTATATCAGCGGCGGCAAAGGGGACGACACGCTCTTCGGCGGCCTGGGCAAGGACAACCTGGACGGCGGCATCGACAACGACGCACTGTATGGCGGCGAGGGCGACGACATGCTGCTCGGCGACACCGGCAACGATCTGCTCGACGGGGGCAGCGGTGCGGACGTCCTGAACGGCGGCGAAGGCAACGACACCCTCAACGGCGGCGCCGGCAACGACCTTCTGGATGGCCACGACGGCGACGACGTCGTCAGCGGCGGCGATGGCGACGACCACCTCATGGGCTACCAGGGCAACGATGTGCTGATGGGCGGCAACGGCAACGACAAGCTCGAAGTATTCCGGGGCAGCAGTGTGCTCGACGGCGGGGCCGGCGACGATACCCTGGATGGCGGCTATGGCGGGAGCCAGTTGAACGGCGGCAGCGGCAACGATTACCTGACCGTGAAAGCGAATGGGGATAACGGCCTGTTCGGCGGCAACGGACGCGACGTGATCGAGATCCAGTCCGGGGACGGACGCGTGCTAGCCTCGGGCGGCGCGGACGACGATACGATTATTTTCCGCAGCGGCTGGGGCACCAAGGTGACGGCCATCGGCGGCGGCGGGGTCGACACCTACCGGGTCGGCCTCCTGCCGTACACCACCAGCTTCACTATCAAGGACTTCAGCGCCGGACCCGGCGGCGACCTGATCGACGTGACCGCGGCGCTCATTGCGTGGATGCCGGCGGGCGACCCGCTGGCATCGGGCGCGCTGCGCCTGGTGCAAGACGGTACGGCCACCGTGGTCAAGATCGACTTCGACGGCTCCGGCGGCAACGCGTGGCTCGAAACCTTGATGACCCTGCAAAACGTGGTGGCCAGCACGCTGACGGTCGACAACTTCATCTATACCCCGGCGGCGGCCGGCGTCGTCGTGGCGCCGGTGCAACTGGTCGGCGTGGCGCCGGCCGAGGCATACGCCGGCTAACAGGACAGGGGCGGCCAGGCAGCGCCGCCCCGACATATTTTGTTACATATTATTTAATTTTAACTTCTGTACATTCCTGGCGGGCGTGGGCATGCTTTCGGTTGGCAATATTGCCAAGAAATTCAGCCGATCATTCCAGGGACCGACATGACTACCCACAACGCCGACATCCTCACGCCCGCCAAGCTGCTCCAGGCCAGCCCCGCGCCAGCCGGTACCGGCCTGAACCTGCAGGGCGGGCCGGGCGGTGAAGGGCTGACCGGCTCGGCGTTCAATGACACCATCTCGGGCAATGGCGGCAAGGACATCATCTTCGGCTACGGCGGCGACGACTACATTCTCAGCAACGACCCTGAGGACACGCTCGCCGTGGGCGACGACCTGTTCGGCTACGAGGGCAACGACACCCTGTTTGGTGGCCGGGCCAATGACTACCTGAACGGCAACCTCGGCAACGACTTCGCCGATGGCGGCGCCGGCAACGACCGGCTCGTGGGCGAACTGGGCAACGACACCCTGCAGGGTGGCGCGGGCCACGACACGCTCAACGATTACGAAGGACGCGACTCGCTCATGGGCGGCGCCGGGGTCGACCTGCTGTACTCGGAACGCGGCGGCAACAGCGTGCTCGATGGCGGCGATGACAACGACGTGTTGCTGGGCGACGGCCAGGACACCTTCATCGGCGGCGGCGGCAACGACCGCATTACGATCCGCACCCGCGCCAATGAAGCGGCGGCCGTCACCCTGGCCGGCGGCGGCGATGGCAACGACCTGTTCAGCGTGGCCTTCCTCAACCAGGGCAGCGCGCGCGTGAGCGGCGGCGCCGGGCGCGACGTGTACCTGCTGGAACGCGAGAGCGGCGCGGCCGGCTACGTGGTGACCGATTTCGCCAGCGGCCCCGAGGGCGACCGGATCGACGTCAGCCGTTTGCTGGCCGGCGTCGACCTGTCGCTGGGCGACCCGTTTTCCAGCGCGCGCGGCTACCTGAAACTGGTGCAGGCCGGCGCCGACACGGTGCTGCAGTTCGATGCCGACGGCGCCCAGGGCACGGCGTCCGCCTTCAAGACCGTGCTGCGGCTCGACGGCGTGGCCGCGCAAGCGGTGGCGGCGAACATCTCGGCCAGCCAGCTCAGTCCGGACGGCATCGATGAGGGCGAAACCATCATCGGCGACGAGCGCAACGACAGCATCGAGGGCTCCGAGCTGAACGACCGCTACGAAGGCAACGGCGGGGCCGACACGATCTTTTCGGGTGCCGGCAACGACACCCTGGTCGGCGGCGCCGGCAACGATATGATGTTCGGCGGCGCGGGCGACGACCTGATCGAGGGTGGCGAGGGCAATGACTACCTGGGCGGCCATGCCGGCTCGAACACCGTGCTCGGCGGCGCCGGTAATGACCAGATGACGGCGGAATACCAGGGCGACAACCTGTTCGACGGCGGCGATGGCAATGACGACCTGGCAGTGCGTGGTTACGGTTTTGTCAAGTTCAGCACGACGCAACTGTTCGGCGGCGCCGGCGACGACAGCTTTGACATCGCATCGGCCTCGCCGGAGGTGACGGCGATCGCCACCGGCGGCAGCGGGCGCGACACCTTCTTCCTGTCGTCGTACGGCTACGCCGACAGCAGTCCGAAGGTGACGGTGACCGATTTTTCGGTGGGCGCGGAAGCGGACCTGCTCAAGTTCAATGTGTGGTTCGGCGGCGGACCCGGCAACCCCTTCGGCGCCGATGGCTACCTGCGCCTGGAGCAGCGCGGCGCCGACACGGTGGTGCGCTACGACAGGGACGGGGCGGCCGGCGCCGACTACGCCCTGATGGACCTGATGACCTTAAGCGGCGTGAGCGCCGCCAGCCTGACCAAAGCCCATTTCGTGCAGGGTTACGATCCCTCGGTCGCTTACTTCGGCCGGGTGCTGACCGGCACCGCCGGCGCCGACAGCATCGAAGGCGACCAACGCGCCGAACACCTGATCGGCCTGGCGGGCAGCGACACCTTGCTCGGCGGCGCCGGCGACGACCTGCTCGAAGGCGGCATTGACGGCGACCTGCTGCATGGCGGCGCCGGCAACGACAGCATCTACGGCGGCGATGGCGACGACGCGCTGGCCGGCGACGCGGGCAACGACACCTCTTTTGGCGGGAACGGCAAGGATGTGCTCAACGGCGGCGCGGGCGACGACGTCCTCAATGGCGACAACGACGACGACATCCTCACCGATGTCGAAGGCAACAACGTGCTGGCGGGCGGCTGGGGCAACGACGTGATCGTCACCACCGGTGCCGGCAGCGACAAGGTCGACGGCGGTAGCGGCGACGACACCCTCACCGGCGGCGCCGGCGATACGCTCGACGGCAGCTACGGCGAAAACCACCTGTTTGCCGATTTCACGGGCGGCGCCACAGGTTCCGTGCGCATGTTGAGCGCGGGCTGGGGCGTGCTCACCTTCGGCCCGTCGCTGGCGTTCCAGGACGTGCTCGCCAGCAGCGGCGAGTTCGGCAACAACCTCTACACGTTCGCACCCGGTGTCCACGCCGGGCAGGTCACGATCACCGGCTTCGATCTCGACTATCTCAATGACCGGATCGACCTGGACGCCCTGATTCCGCAGGTCGTGGCCAATTACAGCGGCAACCCGTTCGGTGCGCTCGGCTACCTGCGCGTGCAAGCCAGCGGCAACAGCACCCAGCTCCAGTTCGACGAAGACGGCGCCGCCGGCAGCGCGGCGCTCTTTCGCACCATTCTCACCATCGATGGCGTCACGCCTTCCCAGCTGAGCGCCGGGCACATCGTCGGCGGCATGCATCCGAACGGTTCCGAAGATGGCCTGCTGGTGTGGGGAAGCGGCACCATCGACGGCGCGCGCGCCAACGATACCCTCAACGGCGGCTATGGCAACGACAAGCTGTCCGGTTTCCAGGGCAACGATGTGCTTAGTGGACACGGCGGCGACGATTCGCTGTTCGGCGGGGCGGGCAACGACAGCCTCGACGGCGCGCCCGGAAACGACGCGCTGTTCGGTGAACAGGGCGCCGACGGCCTGGTGGGCGGCGAGGGCGCCGACCTGCTCGACGGCGGCGCCGGCGATGACCTGCTCGACGGCGGCATCGGCCACGATGTGCTCGGCGGCGGCGAGGGCGCCGACATCCTCAAGGCCGGCGATGGCGACGACAACGCCCGCGGCGACGCCGGCAACGACGAGCTGATCGGCGGCGATGGCAACGACGTGCTGCGCGGCGGCGCCGGCGACGACACGGTCAATGGCGGCAACGGCGACGATGTGTTGTATGCGGATATCGGCGACGACGTGCTCGAGGGCGGCGCCGGCAACGATACCTTGGATGGCGGCAGCGGCAGCGTGCAGCTGAACGGCGGCACCGGCAACGATGTGCTGAAAGTGGCCGGCAGCGGCAACAGCGGCCTGTTCGGCGGGCGTGGCGCCGACCTGATCGAGATCGCCGCGACGCAGCAGGCGCTGGCGGGGCGCGTGGTGGTGTCCGGCGGCGAGGAAGCCGACACCATCGCCGTCACGCGTGGCGCGCTGGATAACACCGCTGTCACCGCCAGCGGCGGCGCCGGCATCGACACCTACGTGCTGCGCGGAGAAGGGCGCCTGGGCAGCCTGACGGTGAAGGATTTCACGGCCGGCGCCGGCGGCGACCGCATCGACCTGACCGGCCTGGCGGCGCCAAACGGCCTGCTGGAGTTCGTGCAGAGCGGCAGCGCCACCCTGGTGCGCTTCGACGCCGACGGCGCCGCCGGCCCGCTGGCCTCCGCCACCCTGATGACCTTGCAAAACGTGGTCGCCACCAGCATGACCAGCGACAACGTGGTCGACCTCGGCGCCGGCGGCGCGCCGGTGGAACTGGTCGGCGTGCCTGTCGCGGCGCAGCTGATCGGCTAAAGCGGCGGGCGGCGGCGCGGTGCAATGCAGCTTGCCGCCCTTGTCGCAAACTGTTACATTTTCTTTAATTTTATCTTCTGTACATTCCAATCGGGTACGGGCATGATTGATGTTGAACACCTTCAACCAACATCATTCCCGGGACCCTCATGAGCACTTCCAGCGCCGTCACTGAGCAGCACGCCGACCTCGCCAGCAACGCTAACCTCCAGGCCAGTCCTGTCAGCCTCCTGGCCGCACCCGGCCAGAATCTGCAGGGCGGGCGCGGCGGCGACTCGCTATATGCCTCGGAGCTCAACGATACTATTTCGGGCAATGGCGGCTCGGACCGGATGTGGGGCTATGGCGGCGACGATTACATTACCAGCAACGACCCCGACGACGACTCGGACGCCGGCTATGACGACCTGTTCGGCTTCGACGGTAACGACACGCTCCTCGGCGGGCGCGGCAGCGACAACCTGAATGGCCAATTGGGCAACGACTTTGCCGATGGCGGGGCCGGCAACGACCAGCTCAAGGGCGAACTGGGCAACGACACCCTGCGCGGCGGCGCCGGCCACGACACGCTCAACGATTACGAAGGACGCGATTCGCTGGCGGGCGGCGCCGGGGTTGACCTGCTGTACTCCGAGCGCGGCGGCAGCGCCCTGCTCGACGGCGGTCTCGATAACGACGTGTTGCTGGGCGACGGCCAGGACACCTTCATCGGCGGCGGCGGCAACGACCGCATCACGATCCGCACCCGCGCCAATGAAGCGGCCGCCACCACGCTGGCCGACGGCGGCGATGGCAACGACCTGTTCAGCGTGGGCTTTCTCAACCAGGGCACGGCGCGCGTGACCGGCGGCGGCGGGCGCGACGTGTACCTGCTGGAACGCGAGAGCGGCGCCAATGGCTACGTGGTGACCGATTTCGCCAGCGGCCCCGAGGGCGACCGGATCGACGTCAGCAAGTTGCTGGCCGGCGTCGACCTGTCGCTGGGCGACCCGTTCGCGCCTGGCTACCTGAAACTGGTGCAGGACGGCGCCGACACGCTGCTGCAATTCGACGCCGACGGCGCGCAGGGCACGGCGTCGGCCTTCAAGACCGTGCTGCGCCTGGAAGGCGTGGCGGCGCCATCGGTGGCCCCGAACATCTCGGCCAGCGCGCTCACGCCGGACGGCATCAACGATGGCGAGACCTTCAGCGCCGACGGGCGCAACGACAACATCTTCGGCTCCCACCTGAACGACCGCTACGAAGGCAACGGCGGCGCCGACACCGTGCAATCCGGCGCGGGCAACGATACCGTGCTCGGCGGCGACGGCGCCGACCGGCTGTTCGGAGAGAGCGGCGACGACCGCATGGAGGGTGGCGAGGGCGACGACCACCTGGGCGGCGGCGCAGGCTCGAACATCCTGCTCGGCGGCGCAGGCAACGACATGCTGTCGACCGACTACGACGGCGACAGCGTGCTCGACGCCGGTGACGGCAACGACACCCTGGAGGCGGGCGGTTGGGCGAGCGTCAAGTTCGGCACGGTGCAGCTGTCCGGCGGCGCCGGCGACGACAAGATCGACATCGCCCAGGCGCCACCGGAGGTGACGGTGAGCGCGGCCGGCGGCAGCGGACAGGACAGCTTCCGCCTGTCGCTGTACGGCCGGCCTGACAACATCGCCAACGTGACCCTGACCGATTTTTCGGCGGGCGCCGGCGGCGACCTGCTTGACCTGTCCCTGGCGGGCCCGAGCTGGAATTACACCGGCAACCCGTTCGGCGCCGATGGCTATCTGCGCCTGGAACAGCGCGGCGCCGACACGGTACTGCGCTACGACAACGACGGCGCTACCGGCAGCGCCCACACACTGATCGACATGCTGACCCTGCGCAACGTCACGGCAACCAGCCTGACCAGCGCCAACTTCAAGCAGGGCTACGATCCCGCGGCCTCCTTCTTCAGCCGGGTGCTGACCGGCACGGCCGGCGCAGACAACATCCAGGGCGACGCGCGCGCCGAACACCTCATCGGCCTGGGCGGCAGCGACACCCTTGCCGGCGGCGGCGGCGACGACCTGGGCGAAGGCGGCGATGGCGCCGACCTGCTGCAAGGCGGCAGCGGCAACGACAGCCTGTTCGGCGCCACGGGCGACGACACGCTGGCCGGCGAAGCGGGCAACGACAGCGTGGTGGGCGGGGCCGGCAAGGATGTGCTGACCGGCGGCGCCGGCGACGACATCCTCAGCGGCGACTTCGACGACGACATCCTCACCGATGTCGAAGGCAACAACGTGCTGGCGGGTGGCGACGGCAACGACGCAATCGTCACGACCGGTAGCGGCAGCGACAAGGTCGACGGCGGCCACGGCGACGACACCCTCACCGGCGGCGCCGGCGACACGCTCGACGGCGGCTCGGGCTGGAACCGCCTGTTCGCCGATTTCACGGGCGGCGCCACGGGGACCGTGCACATGCTGGCCAGCTCGGGCGACGACGTGTTCACCTTCGGCCCCTCGCTGCCATTCCAGGACGTGATCACCAACGACGACGGTTACGGCGGCAACACCTACGTATTCGCGCCCGGCAGCCACCGCGGACAGGTCACCATCAACGATTTCGACCTGGACAACACCAGCGAGGTGATCGACCTGGACGCCCTGGTGCCGCAGGTCGTGGCCAATTACACCGGCAACCCGTTCGGCGCGCTCGGCTACCTGCGCCTGCTAGCCAACGGCAACAGCACCCTGGTCCAGCTCGACGAAGACGGCGCCGCCGGCAGCGCGGCGACCTTCCGCACCATTCTCACCATCAACGCCGTGCTGCCCGCGCAGCTCAATGCCAGCCACATCGCCGGCGGCATGAATCCGAACGGGTCGGAAAACGGCATCCACATGTGGGGTACGCACTACAGCGAGACCATCAACGGCGGGCGCAGCAACGACACGCTCGACGGCGCCCAGGGCGATGACAAGGTGTACGGTTTCCAGGGTAACGATGTGCTCAAGGGCGACACCGAGAACGACACCTTGTACGGTGGCGTGGGCAACGACCTGCTCGACGGCGAGGAAGATAACGACACCTTGTTCGGCGAAGACGGCGCCGACAGCCTGCTCGGCGGCGACGGCGACGACGTGCTCGACGGCGGCGCCGGCAACGACGTGCTCGACGGCGGCGCCGGCCACGACACGCTGGCCGGCGGCGATGGCGCCGACCTCCTCAAGGCTGGCGAAGGCGACGACAGCTTCGACGGCGGCGCCGGCAACGATGAACTGAATGGTGGCGAGGGCAACGACGTGCTGCACGGCGGCGCCGGGAGCGACACCGTCAACGGCGGCAACGGCGACGACGCGCTGTTCGCCGACCAGGGCGACGACGTGCTCGAGGGCGGCGCCGGCAACGACACGCTGGACGGCGGCAGCGGCAGCGTGCAGCTCAACGGCGGCAACGGCAACGATGTGCTCAAGCTTGCCGGCAGCGGCAACAGCGGCCTGTTCGGCGGGCGCGGCGCCGACGTCATCGAGATCGTCGCAACGCAGCAGGCCGTGGCCGGCAGGTTGGTGGCCTCCGGCGGCGACGACGCCGACACCATCGTCGTCACGCGCGGCGCGTTTGATAACACCGCCGTCAACGCCAGTGGCGGCGCCGGCATCGACACCTACGTGCTGCGCGGCGAAGGGCGCCTTGGCAGCCTGAGCGTGAAGGACTTTGCGGCCGGCGCCGGGGGCGACCGCATCGACCTGACTGGCCTGGCAGCGCCCGCCGGCTTGCTCGAATTCGTGCAGAGCGGCAGCGCCACCCTGGTGCGCTTCGACGCCGACGGCGCCGCCGGCCCGCAACTGGCGGCCACCCTGATGACCTTGCAAAACGTGCTGGCCACCAGCATGACGAGCGACAACGTGGTCGCCCTTGATGCCGGCGCCGCGCCGGTGGAACTGGTCGGCTTGCCTGTCGCCGCGCAGCTCATCGGCTAAAGCGGTGCTCGGGAACCCGCGCAAGGGGGCGGCAAAGCGCAAGGCGCCTTGCTGACCTTGCCGCAAACGACGCCATATTCTTTCATTTTAACTTCTGTACATGTTTACCATTCACGGGACCCCCATGACCATTTCCAACGCCATCACCGAGCACCATGCCGAGCCGGCCAGCAGCACGCCTCTCCAGGCCAGCCGCGTCACCAGCGCCGCCCCCGGCCGCAATATGCAGGGCGGTGGCGGCGCCGATTTTCTGTATGGTTCGGAGCTCAACGACACTATTTCGGGCAATGGCGGCGGGGACAAGCTGTGGGGCTATGGCGGCGACGACTACATTACCAGCAACGACCCGGACGACGACACGCCCGCCGGCTACGACGAGATTTTCGGCTTCGACGGCAACGACACCCTCCTCGGCGCGCGCGGCAACGACGACCTGAACGGCAATGGGGGCAATGACTTCGTCGATGGCGGTGGCGGCAGCGACCGGCTCAGGGGTGAACTGGGCAACGACACCCTGCAGGGTGGCGCCGGCCACGACACGCTCAACGATTACGAAGGGCGCGACTTGCTACTGGGCGGCGCCGGAGTCGATTTCCTGTATTCCGAGCGGGGTGGCAGCGCCGTGCTCGACGGCGGTGACGACAACGACGTGTTGCTGGGCGACGGCCAAGACACCTTCATCGGCGGCGGCGGCGCCGACCGCATCACGCTCCGCAGCCGCGCCGCCGAAGCGGTCGCCACCACCTTGGCCGACGGCGGCGCCGGCAACGACCTGTTCAGCGTATCGTTCCTGAACAAGGGCACCGCGCGCGTGACCGGCGGCGCCGGCAGCGACGTGTACCTGCTGGAACGCGAGAGCGGCCCGGCCGGCTACGTGGTCACCGATTTCACCACCGGCCCCGAAGGCGACCGGATCGACCTCAGCAAGTTGCTGGCCGGAATCGACCTGTCCCTGGGCGACCCGTTTTCCAGCGCGCGCGGCTACCTGAAACTGGTGCAGGACGGGGCCGACACGCTGCTGCAATTCGACGCCGACGGCGCCAAGGGAACGGCGTCCGCCTTCAAGACGGTGCTGCGGCTCGAAGGCGTGGCCGCCGAGTCGGTCGCGGCGAACATCTCGACCAGCGTGCTCACCCCGGCCGGCATCGAGAACGGCGAGACCCTCATCACCGGCAGCCGCAACGACGAAATTTTCGGCACCCACCTGAACGACCGCTACGAAGGTAACGGCGGCAACGACACCATCCATGGGGATGAAGGCCGCGACACCCTGCTCGGCGGCGACGGCGCCGATCTGCTGTTTGCCGGAAACGGCGACGACATCGTCGACGCTGGCGCGGGCGACGATACGGTGTATGGCGACGCCGGCTCGGATACCTTGTCCGGCGGCGCGGGCAACGACCGGCTGACGGTTGGCTACGGCGGCGACAGCCTGCTCACCGGCGGCGAAGGCAACGACACCTTAAGGGCGGGCAATTACGACACTGTCATGTTCGGCTCTGTGCAACTGTCCGGCGGCGATGGCAACGACTACTTCGAGATCTCCGAGGCGCCGTCGACGGTGAGCGTGACCGCGAGCGGCGGCAGTGGGCAAGACCTGTACCAGCTGTGGGTGGATGGGAGGCCGGAGAAGACCCCGAACGCGACCCTGACCGATTTTTCGACAGGCGCCGAGAGCGACCAGCTCAGCCTGGCCCTGCGTGGCCTCTCGTCGAATTACACCGGTAATCCCTTCGGCGCCGACGGCTACCTGCGCCTGGAGCAGCGCGGCGCCGACACGGTCATGCGCTACGACCGGGACGGGGCGGCCGGGGCTAACTACGCCATGGCCGATGTGCTGACCTTGCGTAACGTCACCGCGACCAGCATGACCAGCGCCAACTTCAAGCAGGGCTACGATCCCGCGGCCGGCTTCTTTGGCCGGGTGCTGACCGGCACGGCCGGCGCGGACAGCCTGAACGGCGACGAACGCGCCGAGCATTTCATCGGCCTGGGCGGCAGCGACACCCTGCTCGGCGGCGGCGGAGACGACCTGCTTGAGGGCGGCGAGGACGCCGATCTGCTGCAAGGCGGCAGCGGTAACGACAGCCTGTATGGCGGCGCGAGCGACGACAGCCTGGCCGGCGAACAGGGCAACGACAGCCTGGTGGGCGGGTTGGGCAAGGATGTCCTGAGCGGCGGCGCGGGCGACGACGTCCTCGCCGGCGACGACAACGACGACATGCTCACCGATGTCGAAGGCAACAACGTGCTCACGGGTGGCTACGGCAACGACGTGATCGTCACCACCGGCGCCGGCAGCGACAAGGTCGACGGCGGCGACGACGACGATACCCTCATCGGCGGCGCCGGCGATACGCTCACCGGCGGCTGGGATGAAGACCACCTGTCCGCCGATTTTACGGGCGGCGCCAAAGGCTCGCTGCACATGGCCGGCGACAGCGGCAGCGACCTGCTCACCTTCGGCCCGTCGCTCGCGTTCCAGGATGTGGTGGCGAGCGGCGGCTCCAGCAACGATACCTTTCGGTTCGCATCCGGCGCCCACGCCGGGCAGGTCACCATTACCGACTTCAACCTCGACTACCTCAACGACGTGCTCGACCTGGATGCGCTGATTCCGCAGGTTGCCTCCAACTACGTCAGCAATCCCTTCGGCGCGCTCGGCTACCTGCGCGTGCAAGCCAGCGGCAGCGGCACACAGATTCAGTTCGACGAAGACGGCGCGGCCGGCAGCGCGGCGCTCTTTCGCACCATTCTGACCATCAACGCCATCACGCCCGCCCAGCTGACCGCCAACTACATTGTCGGCGGCATGAATCCGAACGGCTCCGAGGACGGCATCCACCTGACCGGCTCGCGCCAGGAGCAGGATGTTTTCAAGGGCGGGCGCAGCAACGATGTGCTCGATGGCGCGGATGGCATTGACGTGCTGGTCGGTTACCAGGGCAACGACACCCTGCTCGGCGGCAGCCACAACGACACCCTGCACGGTGGCGAAGGCGATGACCTGCTGCAAGGCGGCAACGACAACGACACGCTGCTGGGGGATGCCGGCACCGACAGCCTGCAAGGTGGCGACGGCAACGACAATCTCGACGGCGGCGCCGGCGCCGATGTGCTCGAAGGCGGGCAGGGCACCGACCTGCTGCAAGGCGGGGACGGCGCCGACCTGCTCGACGGCGGCGACGGCCACGACACGCTGGGCGGTGGTGCCGATGCCGACATCCTGCGCGCGGGCGATGGCGACGACAGTCTCGACGGTGGCGCCGGCAACGACGAGCTGGGCGGCTTCGAAGGCAACGACGTGCTGCACGGCGGCGCCGGGACCGACACCATCAACGGCGGCAACGGCGACGATGCGCTGTTCGCCGACCAGGGCGATGACGTGCTCGATGGCGGCGCCGGCAACGACACCCTGGACGGCGGCAGCGGCAGCGTGCAACTGAATGGTGGCAACGGCAACGATGTGCTCAAGCTGACCGGCAGCGGCAACAGCGGCTTGTTGGGCGGGCGCGGCGCCGACGTCATCGAGATCGTCGCAACGCAGCAGGCCGTGGCCGGCAGGGTGGTGGCCTCCGGCGGCGACGACGCCGACACCATCGTCGTCACGCGCGGCGCGTTTGATAACACCGCCGTCAACGCCAGCGGCGGCGCCGGCATCGACACCTACGTGCTGCGCGGCGAAGGGCGCCTTGGCAGCCTGAGCGTGAAGGACTTTGCGGCCGGCACCGGCGGCGACCGCATCGACCTGACTGGCCTGGCAGCGCCTGCCGGCGTGCTGGAATTCGTGCAGAACGGCAGCGCCACGCTGGTGCGCTTCGACGCCGACGGCGCCGCCGGCCCGCAACTGGCGGCCACCTTGATGAGCTTGCAAAACGTGCTCGCCAGCAGCATCTCCAGCGACAACGTGATCGGGGCCGCCGCCGCACCGGTGCAACTGGTGGGCGTGGCCGATGCCCCCGCCGCCGCCTTCCTCATAGGCTGACCGGCGCAAGCCGGCAGCGCGCCGCCATGCACCTTGCCCCGCGCAAGGACGTGGCGGCGCGCGTCTCGACACTGGCGAGGGAACGGCGCATCATAGCTATCCGCGCATGACGGAACGCCTTTCTTGCCTCGACTCAACCTTCTGTTAGGAATTGCCATGTCCACATTTTTCATGCTGTCCGCGGCTGACGACGAGCTGTTACGTCCGGCGAATTTCCTGGTGACCGGCCTGACCCTGACCGGCACCGCCAGCAATGACATCCTGCGCGGCGGCGCGTTTGACGACCGCATTTTCGGGCTGGGTGGGGCCGACCTGATTCGCGGCGCGGAGGGCAACGACTACATCGAAGGTGGCGACGAGGACGGCTCGGGCGACCGCCTGTACGGCGGCGACGGCGCCGACAGCGTGTTCGGCGGCGCCGGGGACGACGTCATGTTCGGCGACGCCGGCAACGACGCCCTCGACGGCGAAGGCGGCACCGACCAGATCGACGGCGGGGCCGGGGACGACCTCGTGCGCGGCGGCGATGGTCGCGACTTCCTGAGCGACAATCTCGGCAGCAACATTCTCCTCGGGGACGGCGGCGACGACAGCCTGAGCGCCACCGGCGCCGGCGCCGACCGCCTCGACGGCGGCAGCGGCAACGACGCGCTCGAAGGCGGCAACGGCAACGACAGCCTGTATGGCGGCGCCGGCCACGACGCGCTGACGGTCAGGGCGGCGGCGGGCAGCACGGCGCCCGGCGAGTGGCTGCTGCTTGGGGGCGACGGCAACGACACGCTTGGCTTTCATGCAACGGCGGCGCCGATCGTGGTGCACGCCAGCGGCGGCGCCGGCAGCGACGCGTTTGCGTTTTCCGGGGGCGTGCACGGCGAAACCATCATCATCGACGATTTCGTGGTGGGTCCGGATGGCGACAAGCTTGCCCTCGGCTCCCTGCACTCCTTCTACAACAACAATCCCTTCGGCGCGCCGGGCTACTTGCGCCTGCTGCAGCAAGGCAACGATACCCTGTTGCAGAGCGACGCCGACGGCGCCGCCGGCAGCGCCGCCACATTTCGCACGGTGGCCACCTTGCTTGGCGTGCGCGCGCAGGATGTCTTGCCGAACAATTTTGTCGAAGGTTATAACCAGGATGGCTCGATCAACGGCATGCAGGTGCAGGCTGGCAGCGGCAACGACTTTATCCTCGGCGGCGTGCTCAACGACACCATCTATGGCGGGGCCGGCGACGATCGCCTGCTCGGCTATTTTGGCGATGACGTGCTGCGCGGCGAAGACGGCGTCGACGACCTCGACGGCTCTTACGGGAACGACCTGCTCGACGGCGGCGCCGGCGGCGACTACCTGACTGGCGCGCAAGGAAACGACACCCTGTATGGCGGCGCCGGCGACGACCTGCTGTCGGGCAAGGAGGGCAAGGACTTGCTGTATGGCGGCGATGGCGACGACCAGCTGTTCGGCGAGGGCATTGACACGCTCAACGGCGGCAACGGCAACGACAGCGTCTCCGCCTACTACGGCAGCTACGTGATCGATGGCGGCGCGGGCGACGACCGGATCAACACCGGCGGCATCGATGGCCTGCTCAACGGCGGTGGCGGCAACGACATCATCCGTGTGCAGACCGACGCCGACGTGGGTGCCTTCGGCGGCGCCGGCAACGACCGGATCGAGATCAACGCCAACGATTACCTGGGGCAAGGGCGGGTCGTGGCTAACGGCGGCGAGGGCGACGACACCATCATCCTGACGCGCCAGACGCAGAATTCGAACCAGGTGACGGCCATCGGCGGTGGCGGCAGCGACCGTTTCGGCGTGGTGGGGAGCGTGGGTACGAGCATCTTCAGCGTGCGCGATTTTGCGGTGGGCGCCGGCGGCGACCGCATCGACTTGTCAAGCCTCTTGAACGGCGCGGTGCCGCCGGGCGACCCGTTCGCCACTGGCGTGCTGCGTTACCTGCAAAGCGCGAACGACACGCTGGTGCAATTTGACGCCGATGGCGCGGCGGGTGCGCAGGCGGATTTTGTGACGATGATGAAATTGCTGGGGGTGCTGGCGACGACCTTGACGCCGGAAAACCTGATTACCTCCGTGCAACCGGCGCTGGTCGGGACTGCGGCGGCCGACTGGGCGATGGCCTGAGTTGCTGCCGGCCGCGCCTTGCGCACCGCACCTTTTGTCGCCCTTCAACCTCTCCTAAGGAATTGCCATGTCCACATTTTTCTTGCTGTCCGACGCCGACGAGGACGCGTTACGGCCGGCAAATTTTTTGGTGACCGGCCTGAACCTGACCGGCACCGCCAACAATGACGTCCTGCGCGGCGGTGCGCTGGACGACCGGATCTTCGGCCTGGGCGGCGCCGACCTGATCTTGGGCAGCGGCGGCAACGACACCATCGACGGCGGCGACGAAGACGGTCCGGGCGACCGCCTGTACGGCGGCGACGGCGCCGACAGCGTGTTCGGCGGTGGCGGCGACGATTATCTGTTCGGCGACGCCGGCAACGACCTGCTCGACGGCCAGGGCGGGATGGACCAGATTGACGGCGGCGCCGGCGACGACGTGCTGCGCGGCGGCGACGGCGCCGACTATCTGAGCGATGACATCGGCAGCAACATCATGGCCGGCGGTGCGGGCAACGACCACCTGCTCGCCATGGGCCCTGGTGCCGACCGCCTCGAAGGTGGCCTGGATAACGACATGCTGGAAGGCGGCACCGGCCATGACAGCCTGTACGGCGGCGCGGGCATGGATGCTTTCAACATCGGTGCGGCAGCCGGCAGCATGATTCCCAGCAATGTGCTGGTGTCCGGCGGCGATGGCGACGACCGCATCGCCATCTTTCCCGGTACCACGGCCACAACGGTGCATGCCAGCGGCGGCGCGGGCAGCGACCTGTTTATTTTCGCCTACGGCACGCACGACGAAGCCATTTTCATCGACGACTTCAGCGCCGGTGCCAGCGGCGACGAGCTCGCCTTCGGGGGCATGCTGCCATTGCCCCATCTCAATCCCTTCGGCGCGCCCGGCTATGCGCGCCTGCTGCAACAGGGCGGCGACACACTGGTGCAGATCGATGTCGATGGCGCGGCGGGCACTGCCGGCAGTTTCCGTACAGTGGTCATCCTCACTGGCGTGCAGGTGCAAGACCTGATCCCCAACAATTTCAAGGAGGGCTACAACCAGGATGGCTCGCAGCACGGCAAGACCATCCAGGCGGGCAGCGGCAACGACAACCTCTACGGCGGCGTGCTTGACGACACCGTCGACGGCGGTGGCGGCAACGACCAGGTGTGGGCCGGCGACGGCAACGATAGCGTGTACGGCGGCGATGGCAACGACGACCTGAGCGGGTCTGGTGGCAACGATTTGCTCGACGGCGGCGCGGGCAACGACTACCTGCACGGCCAGGACGGCAATGATACGCTCAACGGCGGAGGCGGCGACGATATGCTCGATGGCCACATTGGTGACGACGTAGTCAACGGTGGCGACGGTAATGACCAGCTGTACGGCAGCGGTGGCGGCAACGACGTGTTCAACGGCGGCAACGGCAACGACCGGATCGGCGCCTTCGGTGGACAGGTCGTGGCCGACGGCGGGGCGGGGGACGACACGATCGTCATCGAAGGCACCGGGGGCCTGCTCAATGGCGGCAGCGGCAACGACATCATCAAGGTACAGACCGATGCCGATGTCGGCGCGTTCGGCGGCGCCGGCCGCGACCGGATCGAGATCACCGCCAGCGATTACCTGGCGCAAGGGCGGGTGCTCGCCAATGGCGGCGAGGGCGACGATACCATCATCCTGACGCGCGAGACGCAGAATTCGAACCAGATAACAGCCATCGGCGGAGGCGGCAGCGACCGCTTTGGCGTGGTGGGCAGCGTGGGGACGAGCATGTTCAGCGTGCGCGATTTTGCGGTGGGGGCGGGCGGCGACCGGATCGATGTGTCGGCGCTCTTGAACGGGCCGGTGCCGCCGGGCGACCCGTTCGCCAGCGGCGTGCTGCGTTACCTGCAGAGCGGGAGCGATACGCTGGTGCAGTTCGATGCCGATGGGGCGGCGGGACCGCAGGCGGGTTTTGTGACGATGATGAAGTTGCAGGGCCTAGTGGCGACCACCTTGACGCCGGAAAACCTGATCATGGTGGTGGAACCGTCGGTGGTTGGCGTTGCGGCCGTGGAATGGGCGCTGGGCTGAGGGCAAATTGCCCAAGCCCGGGGGTTTTCTGTATAATCGCGGTTTGCAGGAAGCGTGGCCGAGCGGTTGAAGGCACCAGTCTTGAAAACTGGCGACGGTGTGAGCCGTTCGTGAGTTCGAATCTCACCGCTTCCGCCACCGTATTCTGAAAGCCCCTGACGGGGCTTTTTCTATTTCCACCGCTCGTAGAATTGACTGATCTTCTTAACGTCCAGCCCGCTTGGCCTACACTGCGACGATCAGGGCGGCATCGCGCCAGAAATCATGGTCCTTGATTTTCATATGGACGCGTGATGAGCTTGAAACCGAACTGGCACAGAACCGCTGGGTTCATCTTCTTGGTCACATCCGACCCTCGCGCAGCCGCGCCCTTACCAGCTGGAAATTAACACGTGGACCCCATCATGAAAAATCTGTTGCAAGAAATGTTGTACTGTGAATTTTTACTCAAATGTGAGACCAGCAATTGCCGTAAATTTTTCGAGTGCGATGAAGTGGCTACTGAACCGCTGGAAGAATGGTCGGCACGGGCTGTGGTCCTGGCGGAAGACTGCGGCTGGACTATCGGCCATACAGGGCTTGTAAAATGTCCTGAGTGCACGGAAATGAAACGTTAGTTCAGTGCGACTACCGGTATGAGGTCAATGCCGACCCGAATTCCTCTCGCGCACCAGCCATGAGCTGCGCACGCCGCCATCGTCCGGCGTGCCTGTGCTGGCCGACCGCAAGCGCTTGTCGCAGGTGATGCTCCATCTGCTGTCGCATGCGGTCAAGTTCAACCGTCCGAGCCGCCCTTGCAGCGCTGGCATTCCAGGGGCCGACGACTGAGATGCGCGAGCGCCGCCTGCATCCCGCGCAAAACCAATCGATCCCGGCACTAAGCGCGGCGGCGACGGTATGCGCCGGCACTGAGCAACAGGCCCGACACAAGGAAGTAGAAACCGCCGAAGCCGGCATAGCCAGCCAGGCTGGCCACTGTCGGTACCGCTGGCAACTGTGCCTGGAAGATGAAAAATCCGCCGGCAAGCGCCGACTGCGCGCCGCTCAGGATCATCGCCCATTGCGCACCGTACAGCTTCCAGCGGCGCACGGCGCTACCCAGCTGGAGCAGCCCGGAGACGATGGCCCAGGCACCAAAAACACCAAGCACCCGGTGCATGTCAGGCAGGGCTATGGCGAGCGCGACAGCAACCAGCCCGCTGGCAACAGCATTGAATAATTGGGTGGGATTGTTCGTCAGGCCCCCGTGCCGCCAACCGTCGATGCCATTGGCCAACGCATCCCAGGCCGGATAGCAAACCAGCAGGAAGGCGGCGGCGCCGGGTGAACGCGGCGCCACGGTGAGCACGGCAATCAGCCATAGAAAAGAAAAACCGGCCCGGGTAAAGTAATAGCCTTTGAGCCAGTCTTCCTGGGCGGGGCGAGCGGAAACGGGCGTTTGGTCAGTCATGTAGTTCTCCATCTATTGAATAAGCGATTGCATCGCGGGGGGCATACCCTCAGCTACCGGCATGGAACGATCAAATCTTTCATCAACCTACTGGTTGGTAGGTTGATGGTGCAGCAAAAAACCCTCTCCAGCAGTGCGCCATGCGTTGTCCGGATCGGGCGTGGGATTGTTTAGATCATGCTCAGGGTGAAGTGAATACCAGGACCGTGACTGATGGCACTAGCGGTGCTTGGAGATCCGTTCCAAGTGCGCCCTGGTGATCGTGCCGAATACGCTGGTATCGCCGTATGCCCGCGCCGACAGCATTGCCCCGTGTACGACAGCCATCAACATGTCCGCTTCGATCCGGGGCGTGTTCGTCAAGCCGATGGTTCCTTGTTCGACGCCCCGCTCAAGCACCGACGCCATCCAGGTGGAGAGAAAACGGAAATAAGAGCGCACTTCAAGCGCCACTTCTTCCGGCAACATGGGAAGCTCTCCGGCCAGCAAGGCGCACACACAGAACGGCGCGCTCAAGTCCTCGATGCATTGTTCCCAATAGTTGAGGTAGGCGCGCAGCTGTTCCAGCGGGTCCGATATCGCCTGCGCCAGATTGCGCAGTCCGTCTTCCGTCGCGGCGCGATGTTGCAACACCACCGCCTGCACCAGGTCGACCTTGTTCGGAAAATGGTGGTGGATGCTGGGTTTGCGAATGCCGACCACGCCGGCGATGTCCGCATAGCTGAAGCCGTTGTAGCCGCCTGCAACGATCAGGACGCGTGCGCAGGCCAGGATATCGTCGGCAGTCGTGGACATTTTTTTCATGACCCAATATTACCTTCTAGTAGGAAGGTAAGTCAAGTCGCGGCGCAATCGCCGAGCAAGGGGCATGCAAGCGACTGCGCGTCCGTGCATCCCCTTGTATTCGCAGGGCCGGGATCAATCGGTATGAAACTCGCTGGCCGAGGCAAACAAATCCCACGATGCGATGAACAGCGCCGCCACCACAGGCCCGATCACGAAACCATTCAGGCCGAACAGCGCCATGCCGCCAACCGTGGAGAGCAGCACCACATAATCGGGCATCTTGGTGTCCTTGCCCACCAGGATCGGGCGCAGGATGTTATCGACCAGGCCGATCACGATCACGCCGAAGGCGATCAGGGTAATGCCTTCCCACACCGACCCGGTGACCAGGAAATACACCGCCACCGGCGCCCACACCAGCGCCGCGCCGATGGCCGGCAGCAGCGACAGGAAGGCCATCACCACGCCCCACAGCACCGGCGCCTGCACGTCGAGGAACCAGAAAATCAGCCCGCCCAGCGCACCTTGCGCAATCGCCACCAGGATATTGCCCTTGACGGTAGCGCGCGTGACGGCGGTGAAATTGCTGAACAGGCGCTGCTTGTATTTGCGGCTCAGCGGCACGGCGCCGCGGATGCGCGCCGCCAGCGACTGGCCGTCACGCAGCAGGAAATACAGCAGGTACAGCATGATGCACATGCTGACCATCAGGTCGAAGGTATAGCTGCCCACATGGATGGCCTGGCGCGCGACGGTCTGGCTGACCTGCGAGGCGCCTTCGGTCATTTTCTGCTGCAACTTCGACAGCGTGCTCAGGTCGAAGCGTTCCAGCAGGTTGACGGCCCACTGGGGCAGCGCGCTCATGATCTTCTTGAAATAGGTGCCCACGCTGATGTCGCCGGAGCGTACCATCTCGTACACGGTGGCGGCCTGGTCGACCAGCGACACCGTGATCAGCGCCAGCGGCAATATCACCATCACCACGATCGACAGCAAGGTCAGCAAGGCGGATAGATTGGGTTTGTTGTTGGTTTTCTTGAGCAGCCAGCGGTTCAGGGGCGCGAACAGGATCGCCAGCACCACGCCCCAGAACACGGCGCCGGCATAGGGCGCCAGGATCCAGCCGAAGCCGATGGTGACCATGGCGAGAAGAAGCAGAAACGATTTTTGCTGAAGCGTGAACTGTTGCATAGTTGGTGATATGAATTCGATAATTATTGTAGGCCCATCATAATCTATCCCGGCGCCGGGGTGCGTGCGTTGGGATACGCAAGCGCACCCGCGGCGGGCCGGCGTTGGCATCACTGATAGAATATAGCCAACTTTCGGGCCCACACATGACCAACAAACACATCAGAAAACTCACCGCCGCGTTCCTGTTCGCCCCGCTGCTGGCGTTTGCGGCGGCGCCCGCCACCGGTATCGACGCGCGCCATGGCAGGGTGGATGTGGTGGCGGGCGCGCAGGGCGCCGATCTGCTCGTCGCCGGCAAGAAAATCGCCAGCCTCGGCGCTGCCGGCGCCTCCCTGTTTCCCATCGCCTCCGTGGGCGAGCGCGACTATGTCGTGGTGCAGGCGCAGCGCGCCGGGACGAGCTGCAAGAATGCCTATCTGCTGCTGGAACTGTCCGACGCCGCGCCGATGCTGTCAAAGGAATTTGGAAGCTGCCGCGACCTTGCCGGCGTTGGCAATGCCGGAGCCGCGCCGGTGGTTCATCTGAACAACCGGGCGGACCCGCAAGCCGGCGTGGAAAGTTATCAGTGGAAGGAGGGGGAGGTGATCATGGCGTTCGAGTCGCCCAGCCTGTGCAGCGCGAACGGCTTCCTGGCCCAGAAAAATGCGCAGCCATTGAGCGCGCCGCTGTCCAGCCATGTTGCCGGCACCGGACGCTTGCAGTTCCTGAGCGCGCCCGACCCCGTCTGCGCCATGCCCGGCGTGTTCGTGGTACCGGGCGACAGCGTCAGCACCAGCCTGGCTTCCGGCGCCTTCGTGTATGCCAATTACACCAACCCCAGGAGCGGACGCAAAGTCCAGGGCTGGGTGCCGCGCGCCCGTCTGGCCGAGCACTGACAGCCGTCATGGAACGCGACTTTTACCGTCACCCCGAGCGCTTCCCCGGTAATGCAGACGGGCCTTTCTATACGACCGGCTATCAGCTCGACGACGGCACATGGTACGGCGACTGCATGTTCTGCGGCACGCCTGAAATGGCGGCGCCGACCTTGCTCTCGCCCGTGACCGGCGAGGACGCCAATACCTACTTTGTGCGTCAACCAGCCACCGCCGAAGAAATCGAGCAGGCGTGTGAGGCCATCGACGCTTGCTGCGTCGGGGCGCTTCGCTACGGCGGACGCGACCCGCGCATCCTGGCAAAGCTGCCCGCGGCGAGCTGCGATTACCGCAAGCCGGGCTATCTGCACAGGCTTGTCAGGCTGCTTTTTTCAAAGCGCAGCGCCATATGATCAAACGGTAGCAGAAGACGTGCTGCTCAGATCCCGCGCGACCACATCATGTAGTTGCAGTGTCCGGCGGCTCCCTTGCAAAAAAAGACCCAGAGCGATTCCTCGTCTTCCAGTATGCGCACCTCATCATCGTCTTCGCGCATGTTCTCCACTGTCTTTGCCGCGCTGTCGTAAGGTGCGGCGATGGGCCGATATGGTCCGGAGCGCGCCATGATCAGGCGGTATTCGGCGGGATGAACGTCGACGTCGCCGCTTGAAGTGTTGAGGTCAGGGTTATTGATGATCCGGATACCGGTGGTGGAGGGCGGCAGGATAGCGGGTAACCATCCCCGGTCGAGCGGTTTATCAGCACGCGCCGCCAGCAGCGTTGGATAGCGAATTCCCACTTCACTGCCGGGCATGATATACAGGAAGAGCGCCAGGAGCGCCGTCAAGGCGACGATCACCGTGAGTAGAATACGCAGAAACCTGTCATGTTTTTACCGCCGCCATCGCCGCCCTGTCATTCAATTCGCATATGCCGGGTCCGCAATTCCAATGGGTGCCGCCGATTCTACGCGCCTCGGTTCCCATGGCCGCAAGCCCTGGTCTTTTGCCAGGCGAATCCGATGCACTTTCATCGCGTCGAGAATATCCGAGGTTTGCGCGCTATCGCTCAGCATGGGCAGGGTTTGCCCCGCTTCGAGAAAAAAACGCTTGCTGGCCTCGCTCTCGCCGGACAGAAACGCATCGCGCCACCAGGCCGTGATGCAGTCGCCGGCGCGTTCCAGAGCGGCCTGCGTTACCAAACGGTTGGATTTCTCGTTATTGATCTTTTTGGAGGCGGGCATCAGGTTCCAGGCGTCGCCGCAAGGCCAGGCGGCGAACGGGAAGCAGTGGTCGACATCGTAATCGTCGCGCAGGCGCTGGCCGGACCAGACGCAATACACGGCTTTTCCCGCTTCCCGCATACGCGCGACGGCGGCGCGTGCAATGCGCGTGTCGCGTTCCGGATCGGCCCAGGCCAGCAAGGCGTGCGCGCGTTGTGGAATATCGGGCAGGCGCTTGCCCGCATACGACTCGATCAGCCGTACCCATTCCGCTACCAGCACCGGCTCGACCCAGACGTTGTAGCGGGTGAGCGCTTGCCAGATCTGGAGCGGCACGCGCAACTCGCCGAAGCTCCACAGGAATGGTTCGTCAATCAGCAGCGTCGATGGCGCTGCCGTCTGGCGCAGCGCATGAATAGCGAAGATCGGTTCGCTGCCGGCTGGCCAGCACAAATACTTTGCCGGCATGCGGCGAATGGTGCCGGCAATCTCCCACAGGCTGCGGTGCAGGTGTTTGGCCGAGTCGCCACCGAACAGGGCGCCCACGCGCAGTTCGGCAGGCTGGATCAGGCGCAGGGCGTTGAAACTGTCCGTCACAAAACCGGGTTTGGTGCCGGCGCGCGAGGCCGGCATTTGCGGCAGGCCGTTTTCGATCAGCGGCTTGTACATGCGCATCCAGAACAGCGCGGCCAGTCCCATCGGCACCGCCACATAATCGGCTTCATGGCGCGCGCAGCCGCCGGCCGTATCGGCCATGCGCGCCACAATGCGCAGCAGCGCGATTTTGTAGGTCGACGACTTTTCGTCGACCAGCACCAGATGGCGCAGCAGGGGCAGGGCGCCGAGGCCATCGTCCGGCAGGCCGAAGACGGCGCTGGTCCATGCGATGCCGGGCCGTCCAAGCCGGTCGGCGCTGTCGGTCGCGCGCAGCAGGCGTAGTCCGAATTGCTGGGCGTGGCCAGATAATTCGTGCAGCGAGACGGGGTACATGGCGCGCTCGCTATCCGGTTCGCCCAGGCGCAGGCTGATCGCAATGCGCCCGCTCGGCGCAAGCATGGTGGCAAGTTTGCGCAGGGCCCGCGCGCGTGCTGCGGGCGGCACATGCATCCACACGGCCGACAGCAGGATCAGGTCGAACGTCAGTCCCAGCCGCCTGACCTGGGGCAGGTCGGGCAGCGAGTCGGCCAGCCAGTGAATGTTTTGTGCCCGGTGCAGCGCGCGCGCCTGGGTGCGCATGGCGTCCGATGGCTCGACGGCGACGACGTCGTATCCGCGCCTGGCCAGCCAGGCGGCATCGCGCCCGGAGCCCGCGCCGACGTCGAGAATCGTCGCTCCGGGTTCCGGCAGCAAGTCGATCAACCCGGCATGAACTTCCTCGAACGACAGCGATTCGTATTGCGTGACCAGTTCCTTGGCGTTTCGCTCGTAGTGCGTGAACTCGGTCATTGGGCTCGCTGGTGATTGTCGTCGTTTTACTGATAATAACATCTCAGCCATGCGGCAATGAACTGGTCGGCTCAGCGGGAAGTTTGTGCATATTTCATGTGGCGGCTGACGGCATCTGCGGGATTTAATCGAAGAATATGTACTGTAAAATATGGAACTATTACATTAGCCGCAGCGACAGGATAAAAATAGATGGAAATGCCATTCCGAGCTGGATTTCCGCTCGCTGCCTCGATGATATTGACGGGCTCAGTTGTGTTGCTTTGTATTTTGACGGGCATTTTCGCCCAAGCCACTGCGCTCGATTACCGTCAGCTGCTGCGCTTCGTTCTTCTGTATGGATGTCTTCCTCAACTAGTCATTTTTGCCATCCTGGCAGCGAACTGCACGCGCAAGTTTGCCGCTACTGTGGCGGTGTTTGTCATCGCCACTTGGATTCCTGTCGCACAGTTGGCGGTACGCGTGTTCCTTGTTTAGTTATTGGTCGTCTCTGATGAGTCCATTTTCCCGCGCACTTGAATCGCTTGACGGCCTCGCTACCGGCGACGCATTCGGCCAGTGCTTTTTCCAGCTGGTCGATCCGGAAGCCAATGTGGCCGAACGCCGCTTGCCGCCGGCGCCGTGGCATTACACCGACGACACCGAAATGTCGCTGTCGATCCTGGCCGTGCTCGCGCGGCGCGGCCGGATCGACCAGGACCTGCTGGCCGGCAGCATGGCCGCACGCTACGATTACGACCGCGCCTACGGTCCGTCGATGCACCGGGTAATGGCCCGCATCGGCAAGGGCGAGGATTGGCGCGAGGTCGCCGCCAGCACTTTCGAGGGGCAGGGTTCCTGGGGCAATGGGGCGGCCATGCGCGCCGCGCCACTAGGCGCGTTTTTTGCCGATGACCTGGCGCTGGCGGCTGCGCAGGCGGCGCTGTCGGCCGAAGTCACGCATGCGCACGCCGAAGGGGTGGCCGGCGCCGTGGCTGTGGCGCTGGCCGCCGCGCAGGCGAGCCGTCTGCGCGGATGCGCCACGTTGCCGGCCTCATGCGATTTTCTCGAGAGCGTGGTGGCGCTGCTGCCCCCAAGCGAAGTGCGTTCGCGCATCGTGCGGGCGCAGTCGATCGGCAGCGTGAACTCGCTGCAGTTTGCGGTGTCGATTCTCGGCAACGGCATCGGCATGTCGGCGCAGGATACCGTGCCGTTTGCGCTGTGGTGTTGCAGCCACCATCTTGGGAATTATGAAGAGGCGCTGTGGCTGGCCGTCAGCGCCGGCGGCGACCGCGACACCATCTGCGCCATCGTGGGCGGGATCGTGGCCTGTAGCGCCGGGGCGGCAGCCATTCCGCAGGAGTGGACAAGCCGGCGCGAGCCACTGCCACACTGGCATCTGCCAACCGGGACGGAGCACGGCGTGCGCTGAGCGCAACAGTAACTGGCGCAGGATTTTTACCGAATCGCCGCCGGCATGACCATTACGCCCCCATTGTCCTGCTGAAAAACACGGTCGGCTGGCCGCTGCGAATGCGGTACAGCTGGGCCGGACGATTGCTGCCATGGCGCTGCTTGCCGGTGATTTCTTCCAGAAAGTCGCCTTCTTTCACGCGTTTGCGAAAAGCGCTTTTATCGATGGCCCGCCCCAGCACGATTTCATACACGCGCTGCAAATCGGACAGGGTGAATTCAGGCGCCAGCAGGTGCGCCGGCAGCGAGGTGTATTCGACCTTGTTGCGCAGCCGCTGGATTGCCGTGGCCAGGATCGCGCCGTGATCGAACGCCAGTTCCATGTCCACCCCGGCCGCGCCGACCGGGTGCCAGGAGGCGGCATCGGCTCCCGAGCCGTGCTGCAGTTCGATATGGTCCGAACCGATCAGCGCGAAATAGGCAAACGTGGCCGACCAGCCGCGCGGATCGCGCGTGCTGCTGCCGAAGCCCTGCAATTGCTCCAGATAAGGCGCCGTCACGCCGGTCTTTTCACGCAGCTTGCGCAAGGCGGTTCCATCCAGGTCGGGGTCGTTGCGGATATCGATAAACCCGCCGGGCAGCGCCCATTGCCCTTTGGCCGGGTGCGCGCCACGGCGCACCAGCAGCACGTGCAAGGCCTGCTCGCGGACCGTGAAAATCACCAGGTCGACGCTGGTCAATGGCACATCGAATGCGTGGATGTTGTAGCTGGCGAGATATTCCTGTTCGGTGAGATCGGCGTTACCCATTGTTGTCCCCATTGTCGCAAACGCGGATTCTATCACTGTTGCTGCGTTAGTAGAAAATTACAACTAAGTTAGTTGTAATTTTATACTAAGTGATTTATGCTGCGTCAGCCGATGGCAACCATAAAAAAAAGGAACAATCATGAGTATCAATCGAGATCGTCGCGCATCAATTGCGCAAGAGACCCTGGCGGTCATGGAACGGGGAAGTTACCAGAATGCGCGCGGGGAGGACGTGTCGATCGCCGATGCGCTGGCGCTGGCCGTGGCGCAGTCGCGCCACTATACGTCCGACCGCCTGTCGCAATTGAGCCAGGACCTGGTTCCCGGCCAGGCGAAGGTCACGCAGTTCGAGGTGCGCAACGAATCGAGCCTGGCCGCCGCGCGCCGCATTGCCGGCGGGGGACGTCCGGATCCGCTGTGCCTCAATTTCGCCTCCGCGAAAAACCCCGGCGGCGGTTTTCTGGGCGGCGCCGAAGCGCAGGAAGAAAACCTGGCCAAGTCGTCCGGCCTGTATGCGTGCATTGTGCAGATGACGGACATGTACAACGCCAACCGCGCACTGCGCTCGTGCATCTATAACGACGACATGATTTATTCGCCCAAGGTGCCGGTGTTTCGCGACGATGCCTACGGGTTTCTCGACGCGCCGTATCTGGCCAGCTTCGTCACCGCGCCCGCCGTCAACCGTGGCGCGCTGGCCCGCAATGAACCGGAACGGATGCGCGATGTGGAATCATGCATGCTGCAGCGGATCGACAAGCTGCTGGCGCTGGCCCTGCACCATGGCCATAGCGACCTGATTCTCGGCGCCTGGGGCTGCGGCGTGTTCGGCAACCTGCCCGAAGAAATGGCCGGCTGGTTTGCGGCGCACCTGCTGCATAACCCGCGCTACAAGAATGCCTTCGGCCACGTGACGTTTGCGGTACTCGACCGAAACAACCGCGGGACCTTCGCCGCATTCGATGAGGTATTCGGCAGCCCGATCCAAAAGGCGAGCAATAGCGGTTGATTTCCAGCTTGTTCGCGGATAGTCGATGAGGGAAGCTTTGATCAATCGGCCGCAATCTGGTAAAAGTATGCTCCGCGCGTCCGGTCGCTTATCGACCGCGCCGCATATGTATAAAACAAGGAGCGTCATGCCGAAGTCCCCAACCCCTATTCGCACCATTCGCAGCGTGCGCGCCGCCGTCGCGCTGGCCATGCTGTCGCTGTGCGCCGCCGTTTCCGCCGCCGAGCCGGCGTGGGTCACCAAAAGTAATGCCAACGCCAAGCTGGTACTCAATGTGATGGCCAAGTATTCGCCCGAAAGCGCCAGCGGCCTTGGCGTCGACGGTTACGACGAGCAGATTACCGATCTCTCGCGCGATCACTTCGAGCAGACCAATAAAGATACCCGCGCCGTTATCGCCGAGCTGCAAAAACGCCGCAAGGCCGAAACCGACGCCAAGATCCGCCAGGATATCGATATCCTGATCGGCAGCGCCGAAGACCAGATGCGCGCGGATGCCCTGAACCGCAAACACTTTGTTCCCTTCGATAACCTGACCGCGCAGCTGTTCGGCGTGGTGCGCCAGACGCTCGATCCGCGCATTCCAAAGGAGCGCCAGAAGACCCTGCTGGTGCGCCTGCAAAAATACGCCGGCCTTGCCAAGGGATACCGCCCGGCCACCGAACTGGCGGCCGAGCGCCTGCAAGAACGCCTGAAAGCGAACAAGACCCTGATCGGTCCTTTCAAGGATGAAGTGGAGCAGGCGATCAACGATAGCCCGACCCTGATCAAGGGTATCAGGGACTTGCTCGCCAAAAGCGACCTGCAAGGCTGGGAACCGAGTTTCGCCGCGCTGGAAACGCAGCTGACCGCCTATAACGAGCACGTGAAAAAGCAGATCCTGCCGCGCGCCCGCAGCGACCACCGTTTGCCGGCCGAGGTGTATGCGAACAACCTGCGCCAGTTCGGCGTCGATATCAGCCCGCAGGAATTGATGGCCAAGGCGCTGACCTCGTTTGCCGAAATCCGCAACCAGATGAATATCACGGCGGGCCTGATCGCGCGCGAACGCAAGCTGGCCAATCCGGATTACCGCGCCGTCATGGCCGAGCTGAAAAAGCAGCAGATTGCGCCCGAGCGCGTCATGCCTTTGTACGCCGACCGTTTGAACCAGATCGAGGCGGCCGTGCGCGAGCAGAAAATCGTGTCGCTGCCTGAGCGCAAAGCGGTGATCCGCATGGCCAGCACGGCCGAAAGCGCCGCCCAGCCGGCTCCGCACATGAATCCCCCACGCCTGATCGGCAATACCGGCGAATACGGCGAGTTCGTCCTGACCGCCGGCATGCCGCCCGACGCCAAGGGAAAAATGCTCGCCTTCGACGACTTTACCCACGAGGCTGCCACCTGGACCCTGACCGCGCACGAAGCGCGGCCCGGGCACGAGCTGCAATTTGCCAAGATGATCGAAACGGGTGTGTCGACCGCGCGCGCGGTGTTTGCGTTTAACAGCGTCAACGTCGAGGGCTGGGCCCTGTACGCGGAAGCCGAAATGCAGCCGTACGAGCCGCTCGATGGCCAGTTGTTCGCGCTGCAGGCGCGCATGCACCGCGCCGCCCGCGCCTTCCTCGATCCCATGGTCAACCTGGGCGAGATCACGCCGGACGGCGTCAAAGCCTTTCTGATGGACGAGGTCGGTTTGTCGGAAGGCATGGCGACCCAGGAAATGCAGCGCTACACCTTCCGCGCGCCGGGCCAGGCCACCTCGTATTTCTACGGTTACCAGCGGCTGATGGAAACGCGCCAGGCAGCCGAGGTGGCCTTGCGCAGGAAATTCAACCGCCAGGCCTTCAACGACTTCGTGCTGGCGCAGGGATTGGTGCCGCCGACCCTGCTGCGCCAGGCGGTGCTGCAAGAGTTCGTCCCGGCCCAGCGTTAAAGCGCGGCGGCACTAAATGTGCCGCTTAACAACACTCCTTGACGATCATGCGTGCTGCGGGCTTACAATCGTTCTCATCGGTTAGCCCTGTGAACGTTGCTCAAGGAGATTGTCGTGATGTTTTCCCATCTTAGAATTGGTGCGCGCCTGGCAATCGGGTTCGGCTTGACGATTTGCATCCTGCTGGTGATGTCGCTGCTCGGCATCAACCGCATCCGCTACACCAGTTCCCTGACCGACCACATCGTCAACGACCGCTACGTGCAGGTCGAGCTGACCAATGTGATGCGCAGCTACGCCAACCGTGGCGCCCAGTCGTTGCGCAACGCCATGCTGGCGCCCGATCCGGCCCAGTCCAAAGCCTTGTTGGGCAGCATGCTCGATGCCGACCGTACCGGCGCCGAGGCGGCGTCCAAACTGGGCGCGATGATGGTCGCCGATGAAGCAAAACAATTGTTCCAGGACCAGTCCAAGGCCTTCGATGCCTATTTCGTACTGCGTTCGGAAGCGGTCAAGCGCTTCGGGCAGGGCGGGCGCGAGGATGCCGTCGCCTTCCTGTTCAAGGAAGTCATTCCAATCCAGAACGCGTATTTCGGGCGCCTCGACGCGGTCCTCAAATACCAGACGGCCCTGATGGCGCGCGACGGCAAGGAGGCGGCCGACGCGTCGAGCTCGGCCGCGCTGTTGATGTTGCTGCTGCTGGCGCTGGCAACGGCCGTCTCGGCGCTGGCGGGCTGGCTGATCACGCGCTCGGTCACGGTTCCCATCGGCGAGGCGGTGGCGCTGGCCGAAACCGTTGCGCGCGGCGACCTGACCACGCGCATTGTCGTCACCCGCCAGGATGAAACCGGGCGCCTGCTCAGTGCGCTCAAAGACATGGTCGAGAGCCTGACCCGCACCGTCGGCGCAGTGCGCAGCGGCACCGATACCATCACCACCGCCTCGTCGGAAATCGCGGCCGGCAACATGGACCTGGCTTCGCGCACCGAAAACCAGGCCGCCAGCCTGGAGGAAACGGCTTCCTCGATGGAAGAATTGACCTCGATTGTCAAGCAGAACGCCGACAATGCGCGCCAGGCCAACACCTTGGTGGTATCGGCCGCCGAGCACGCCAACAAGGGCGGCCGGGTGGTCAGCGACGTGGTCGGCACGATGGGGGCGATACGCGAAAGTTCGGGCAAGATCGTCGATATTATCAGTGTGATCGACGGGATTGCGTTCCAGACCAATATCCTGGCCCTGAATGCGGCGGTCGAGGCGGCCCGCGCCGGCGAGCAGGGACGCGGGTTTGCGGTGGTGGCGTCCGAAGTGCGCAACCTGGCGCAGCGCTCGGCCAGCGCCGCCAAGGAAATCAAGGCGCTGATCGACGATTCGGTGGGCAAGGTCGAGACCGGCAGCGAACTGGTGAATCAGGCGGGCGCGACGATGGAGCAGATCATGGGTTCGGTGCGCCAGGTGGCCGACATCATGGGCGAAATCGCCGCCGCCAGCGCCGAGCAGAGCGCCGGGATCAACCAGGTGAACGGGGCGATCGTGGCGATGGACAATGCCACCCAACAAAACGCAGCGCTGGTCGAGCAGGCGGCCGCCGCCGCCGCGAGCATGCAGGGCCAGGCCGTGCACCTGGCCGAGGCGGTCAGCGTGTTCAAGCTGCATGGCGATGAGGGGGGCGGCGCGGCGCTGCGTTCGCCAGTGCGCGCAAAGGCGCTGCCTGCGGCGGCCGCCAGGGCGGCCGTCAAGCCGGCGACCAGGCTCGCCAAGCCAAGCACCAGGCCTGCCGCCAAGCCGGCCGCCGACGCCGATGCGTGGGAAGAGTTCTAGACAGCGCCGCCGATCTTGACGTCCAGGCCGGTAAGGATCAGGTCCAGCCCGGCTTCGAAACGGGCGTCGAAATCGAGGTCGAACAGGTCTGCCATTGCCGCCAGCACATGCGGATAACGTTGCGCCGCGAGTTCTTCGAAAGGAGCACGGCGGCCCAGGGCGTCGATCGGAGCGCTGGCGGACGGGTCGAGTGCCTGTTCCTCCATGACGAAGCCGAGCACGTAGTACAAAATGGAAAACGCGCCCCAGCCCGCCATGCGGGTACTGGCGCCGGCCTTGCGCAGCGGGCCGATCATCGACTCGGCCACCCGCAGCACATTGTCGGTGACGACGTAGGTGCCCGCAAACACGCGCGCGCCGTCGCGCCGGGCGAGCAGGGCGGCGCGCACCGCCCGCGCCGTGCCGGCGACCGCATCGCGCCATGAGACGGCCGGGCCGGTTCCTTCAGCCGGCAACGCCGTCGTCTGCGGTGCAACCTCAGCCATCAGCGCGTCGGCCATGCCATCCATCAAAACCTGTTTGTTGGCGAAGTGCCAGTACAGCGACGCCGCCTTGATGTCGAGGGCGTCGGCCAGGCGCCGCATCGTCAACCCTTCCAGTCCGACTTCATCGAGCAAGCCCAATGCCGTGGCGATCACCACCTCGCGTGATATTCCCATGTTTTCCTCTTTTTCTTGACAATCTAACGCTGTTAGGTTTACCTTTGCAGCTTCCCTAACGATGTTAGCTTATATGACGATGACAAGCAATGCAGAGATAATCGTGTCCGGAGCGGGTCCGGTCGGGCTGTTGCTGGCGTGCGAACTGGCGCTGGCCGGCGTGCGCGTGACGGTGCTTGAACGGCGTACGGAACCGGTGCCGCAATCGCGTGCGCTGACCATGCACGGACGCACCCTGGAAATGCTGGCGCTGCGCGGGGTGGCCGACCGCTTCCTGGCGCGCGGCATGCCAATTCCCAGCGGCCACTTCGCCGGGCTGCCGACCCGGCTCGATTTCAGCGCCTGCGACAGCACCTATCCCTTCACCCTGTTCCTTCCCCAGAGCGTGACGGAACAATTGCTGGAAGCCTGGGCCGGCGAACTGGGCGTGGATGTGCGGCGCGGGGCGACGGTTGAATCGACCGGGCAGGACGAAGACGGCGTGTGGGTCACCGGCACGCGGGACGGCACGCCGTTCCGGCTGGACGCGCGCTACCTGGTCGGGGCCGATGGCGCGCGCAGCCTGGTGCGGCGGCAGGCCGGCATCGCCTTCGATGGCTTGCCGCCCACCAAAACGGCGATGCTCGGCGACGTGCTGCTGCGCTCGCCGCCGCCGGGCCGTGCATTAAGCCTGGGCAATCCGGCGGGTGGCTTGATGGTGGTGCCGCTCGGTGGCGAGCTGTACCGGGTAATCGTGGTCGATGCGCAAGAGATCGACGTGCCGGTGGCGCTGCCGCTGACGCTGGAAGGGCTGGCGGCGGCAACGCGGCGCGTGGCGGGGGACGATTACGGCATGCATGCGCCGCAATGGCTGTCACGCTTTTCGAACCAAACCTGCCTGGCGCAGTCTTATCGTCAAGGGCGGATTTTTTTGGCGGGCGACGCGGCGCATATTCATTTGCCGGCCGGCGGGCAGGGCATGAACGTGGGCATGCAGGACGCCATGAACCTGGGCTGGAAGCTGGCCGGGGTGTTGCGGGGTGGCGCCAGCGCATCTGGAATCGCTTCTTTGCTCGACAGTTACGAAGCCGAGCGCCATCCGGTCGGGGCGGCGCTGTACCGCAACACCCTGGCGCAAAGCGCGCTGATGATGAATTCGTTCGACCCTGCGGGCCAGGCCCTGCGCGCGACGCTTAGCGAGCTGATGAAGGGCCCGGAACTGAATGCGGCCCTGGCGCATGATTTGTCGGGTTTTGGCATTCGCTATGCGGCCGCGCTGCTCCCCGTGGCGCAGGGCGGGGAGGTGTGCGCGCGCTGGACCGGGCGGCGCTTGCCGGACTGGCCGCTGCGGCATGCCGATGGCACGGTGTCATCGCTGTACCGGCATCTGGCCGGCGGGCGCTGGGTAGTGTTGCGGGTGGCGCAGGATGGTTGGCAAAGCCCGCTGGATGACGACTGGGTGGAAACGGTCACGGCAGCGGTGCCGGGAAGGGAGGCGGAACTCGACGGGGTGGCTGCGCTAGTCGTGCGGCCGGATGGCCATGTGGACCACGCCATCGCGAGCGCTATGGTTGCAAACATTTAATGTGGAGCGCGACTGGATGGCTGGCTCATGCCAGCTTTCCATGACATGCGTGCGCATGCTCGCTTGCCTACAGCGCGCTATCGGCAACAAGGTGTTTGGCGTCAGCGAGCGGGATCGCATACAGCGAGCCGATGGCGACGATGGCCTAGTCTCAAGTACGTCACCCGGTGCATTGAAGGCGCTGCCGATGCTGCACGACCCAGTCGACCTGCTCGGGCGTGTCCGGCACCTGGACGCCGCGCGCACGCGACACCAGCTTGAACGCCGCCTCGGGCGTATATCCATGCCGCACCAGTATGGCAGCGGCCAGCAAGCCGGTCCGTCCGATCCCGGCGCGGCAATGAATCACGGTATGCGCGCCATCGGCGATACGGCAAGCGATCTCCCGCACCAGTACAAACACGCCCGGCGAGGCCGGCAGGCCGCGGTCGGCAATCGGGAACGAGGTGAACGCCATCCCGTTGGCGGCGCACAGCGCCGGCGCCTCGGTCAGCCCCAGTTCGCGGATTTCGTGGCGCTCAAGCAAGGAAACCATGTCCGTAATGCCATGCCTGGCGATCCCGGAAAACTCGTCCGCGATCCATTCGCCCGCAACCGGTTTTGCCATCACGGCCAGCATTCCCTGGCCAATCGCTGCAACTTTGTAAATGTCAGGTCCCATGCTGTCCTTGATTATTCCGGGCACGCGTCATCGCCGTCGCCGGGCGCAACGGACGCCTTGCTTTTCGCGCCCGCGGGCGAGCGCAAGGGCCGGCGCCGCCGTGCCGCTTGCGCCGCGCGCACCCCGTCCAGCCAGTCGCGCCCGGACCCGGCCAGCGCGGCGTCGATCACCTCTTGCGGCAGGCAATACACCGAGGCCCAGCCGGCCCGGCCATCGGCTGTGTTGGTCGGAAAGTCCCTGCGCTCGATCGGCCAGCCGTACTTGCGGATCAGCGCCCGGATCACCGTGCTCAAGCTTTGCTTTCTTTGGTCGAAAATACTCTCAATCCCTGTCATGTCGTCCGATGCCAGCAAAACCGCCAGTACATCGGCGCGCAGGGTGCCGGGCATCTTGGGATAACGGAATGTCTTGCTGCTGGCGCTGCTGGTACTGGTGCTTCTTGTAGTCACTATGACGTCCTGAGGGGCCGGGTGGTCGAAACGAGTTTGACGATGATAGCGCGCTATGTGGGGTAACGGACAGAACAAATATTCCGATAAGAGGATAACGTAATCAGCGTAGAATCAATTGTACGGAGTGCCGCCATGAAAACATCTTCTCTTGCCATCGTTGCCTTGTGCGCCTGCACAGCAGGAGCGCAAGCTCAAACACAAAATTCCGTGTACCGGGCCGCCATTGACGGTACCGGGGCCAGGCACGGCCTGTCCCTGGTCGATGTGAGCGACTTGTTCGAACCGGGCAGTCCGGACACCGCCACCAGGGTGTTCGGCTATCCGGGCAAGCGCATGGGCTTGCAAGACATGACCGAGCCGCGCGGCATTGCGCTCAGTAATTTCGAGCGCGACCGCCAGAACAGCCGCGCTTGGGGCTTGTCGGTCGGCATTTCAGATGGACCGCTCACCCTGCGCGTTGCGCACCAGAACAAAAGCGTTGCCAAAGTGGCTCCCTCGACCGCCTTGGGCGTGCGCATGGATGCCAAGAATTCCATCGCCGCCGCCAATGTCGACCTGGGCCGCATGAAGGCGTACGCCGCCTACAGCGCCAATCGCGGCTGGGGCAATTCGCCTTTGTGGAATCCCGACAACCCGTATGGCGCCGCCATGGCCAGCACCCCGTCGACCGACAGCCGCGACGTCCTGGTCGGCGTTGCCGTACCGATGCGCGCCATGACCTATCTGGTCTCCTTCGTGCGCAAGAACGACCGCGACCGCGCCAACCGCGATGTCGATATGCTGGCCTTCGGCGCCACCTATCAAATTTCGCGCCGTACCGATTTCTACACCGCCTATTCGCTGGTAAAACACCGCACCGGCCCCGGCTACATGGCCATGACCGCGCCCGACGGCGGCAAGGGCTGGTCGGCCCTGAACGTGGGCATGCGCCACTCGTTCTGAGTCTTTCCTCAAGGGCGGGCCGCTTCCACCTTGGGGCGGCCGCGCCCACAGGCCGTTCAGGCCATCGCGCAGGTCCCGTGCGCCAGCAGATGTTCAAATTCCAGCGCGCCCACCGGGCGGCTGAAGAAATAGCCTTGCACCTCATCGCAGCCATGCTCGCGCAGGAAGGCCAGCTGTTCGGCTGTTTCCACCCCTTCGGCAATGACTTTCAGGCGCAGGCTGTGCGCCAGTGAAATGATCGACACGACGATGGCGGCCCCGTCAGCCCCCAGCGCGATGTCAGCGACGAAGGATTGGTCGACTTTCAGCACGTCGATCGGAAAACGGCGCAGGTACGACAGGCTCGAATAACCGGTGCCGAAATCGTCGATGGCGATGTGCACGCCCAATTCCTTGAGTCTGCGCAGGATGGTAATGGCGTTGTCGACATCGTTCATGACCATGCTTTCGGTCAATTCCAGCTCCAGGTAGCGCGCCGCCAGTCCGCTTTCTTCCAACGCATCGGCCACCGATTGCAGCAAGTCCTTGCCGGTAAACTGGCGCGCCGACAGGTTGACCGCCATGCGCAGCTTGCCCAGGCCGGCCTTTTGCCACGCCATGTTTTGCAGGCAAGCGGTGCGGATGACCCAGGCGCCGATCGGGATGATCAGGCCCATTTCTTCGGCCAGGCCGATGAAGCGCAGCGGCGAGACCACCCCCAGCACTGGATGCTCCCAGCGCAGCAGCGCCTCCATGCCGGCGATATTGCCGCTGATGACGTCGATCTGCGGCTGGTAATGCAGCACCAGTTCGTTGCGTTCGAGCGCGTGGCGCAGGTCGGCCTCGATTTGCAGGCGCTCCAGGGTGCGCGCATTCATCGCCGGGCAATAGAACTGATAGTTGTTGCGGCCCAGTTCCTTGGCCCGGTACATGGCGATGTCGGCGTGCTTGGTCAGGGTCTCGGCCGTGGCGCCGTCGTCCGGATAGACCGCCACGCCCAGGCTGCACGTGACAAAGAATTCGTGCGCCTGGATCAGCAGCGGCTGGGCGATGGCTTCGGTGATGCGCTGCAGCACGCGCAGGCCGGCGCCATTGCCCTGGTCGCCCGGCAGCACCACCATGAACTCGTCGCCGCCCATGCGCGCCACCGTGTCGGCCTCGCCCACCGCGCTTTTCAGGCGCTCGCCCAGCACGCGCAGCATGGCGTCGCCCGCTTCGTGGCCGAGCGTGTCGTTGACGAACTTGAAGCGGTCGAGGTCGACGAACACGACCCACAGGCCGGCGCCGGCGCGCGCGGCGTCGGCAATCGCGTTCGACAAGCGTTCGGCCAGCAGGTGGCGGTTGGCCAGCCCGGTCAGGGCGTCGTGGCCGGCCTGGTATTGGAGCTCGGCCTCGAAGCGCATGACCGCGCTGATGTCGTACTGGGCCACCACGAAATGGCTGATCAGGCCGGCGTCGTCGCGCACCGGGGCGATGAACAGGTCGTTCCAGTAGCCGCTGCCATCCTTGCGGTAACTGCGCAGCACGGCGTGGCCTTCGCGCTGTTCGCGCAGGGCGGCGCTGATTTCGGCGATGTTCTGCTGGTCGTGGCCGGCGCCCTGCAGCGTTTTGAGGCCTTTGCCGATCACCTCGGCCGCGCTGTAGCCGCTAATCGCCTCGAATGCGGGATTGACGTATTCGACGGCGTAATCGGGTCCCTCGGCATTGCAGATGATGACCGAGTTGGCCGATACCTCGATGACTTTTTCGCGCAGGCGCAGGGCTTTCTCGGTGCGCTTGCGCAGGGCCAGGTCTTCGCTCAAGCGCAGGTTGGCGAATTGCAGTGCGGCGGTACGCTCGCCGGCTACGCGCTCGATGGTCGAGTGGCGCGAGACCAGGCTGTAGATATAGGCGGCCGCCAGCAGGCTCGACAGAACACCGCCGAGCAGCGCGTACCAGGAGCCGGCGTGGTTGTCGATGAAGGAGCGCGGTTGCTGCGCCACTTCGATGAACCAGGGCTCGCCGGCCACGTAGAACACGGTGGCCACCGGCGCCGGATGGTCGACCACCAGCCAGGACGGCAGCAGGGCGCTGGTGCCGGCGCTGGCGGCCGGGGGCGGCGCGCCGTTCGAAAACGCCAGTTGCGCCGGCGCGGCCGAGGGGGCGGCGTAGATATTGATCGACATGCCCGGCCGGTCGAGCAGGCGGGCGGCACCGAGCAGGGTGTGGATCAGGTGGTCGACCCGGAACACGGCGGCGGTCTCGCCGATGACGGCCTGCTCGCGCTGGCGGCTGCTCGCTTGCGGCGCCTGGCGCTGGTAAATCGGCGCGAGCACCAGGAAGCCCGTATGAAAGCCCTGCTGCTGCACCAGCGACAGCAGGCCGGTGGCGGTGGCGCGGCCATTGCGGCGCGAACGCGAGCGGGCGTCGTCGTAGGTCAGCAGGGCGGCCGTGTCGAGCCCGAGCGCGGCCTCATTGCCTTGCGCCGGTTCGATGTAGTCGACCACGTTGTAGGAGGCACGCCGGCGTGCCGGCCCCTGGCGCTCGTCGATGTATTCAGTGATGGTAAAACCGGGCTGGCGGCGGCGCATGGCCGCTTCGTAGGCCGGGCGTTCGGCGTCGCTGATAAGGCGCTGGAAACTGAGGGCGTGCAGCTCGGGGTAGCGCGCCAGCAGAGGCGCGGTGAAGGTATGGAATTGTTCGCGGCTGACCACGCCGACCGTGTTGAACAGCTGGTTGACCACCATCAGCTGCTCGATCGCGTCCGACAGCCCGCCCGAGACGGCATTGATGCGCAAGGTGGCATGCTGCTTGAACTGCAGCGCGTGCGCCTGCGATTCCACGCGCCGCACCGAGGCGAACAGCAGCGCCGTCAAGCCGAGGCCGACCACCAGCGCAAGCGCGGCCGAGACCGAAACCGATATCCGTACCCGGCGTAACAAATTTCCCATCGGCGAACCTCCTGCGTGCACGCGTCCGGGTGATCGACGATCTGGGCTGGCCGGATGATCACAGTATATGGTTTACTGGCGGAAGTATGTTCGGTTCCGTACGGATCGATATGCCGAATTGGAATAGAATTGCGCCCAAGAATGACTGCGTGATATTCTGTCGGACTAACTCAACGCAGTATTCACTGGAAGAAGGGGCAGTTTCCAATGTCCAGTAAGCACGACCCAAATCAGAACCACTTGTTGGCCGCGCTTCTCGACGCCGAATTCGACCGTCTTGCCCCGCACCTCGAACTGATTCCCTTGCTTCTTGGCGACGTCTTGTCTGAATCGGGCGACAAGTTGCATCATTTATATTTTCCGACCAGCGCCATCGTGTCCCTGCACTATCTGCTCGAAAACGGCGGCTCATCCGAGATTGCCGGCGTCGGCAATGAAGGCGTGCTCGGGGTGTCGATTTTCATGGGCGGCGACAGCACGCCCAGCCGCGCCGTGGTGCAGACGCGCGGCCACGCCTACCGCTTGCCGGCCGCGATCCTGATGGAAGAATTCAACCGCGGCGGCCACGTGATGCGCCTGCTGTTGCGCTACACCCAGGCCCTGCTGACCCAGATGTCGCAAACGGCCGTGTGCAACCGGCACCATTCGGTCGAGCAGCAACTGTGCCGCTGGCTGCTGCTGACGCTCGACCGCTTGCCCACCAACGAGCTGACCATGACGCAGGAACTGATCGCCAACATGCTCGGCGTGCGGCGCGAAGGCGTGACCGAAGCGGCCGGACGCCTGCAGGGCTACGGCTACATCAGCTACCGGCGCGGCCACATCACCGTGCTCGACCGCGCCGGGCTGGAAGACGACGTGTGCGAATGCTACGCGGTCGTCAAGAAGGAATTCGGACGCCTGCTGTCGGATGTGCGTCACCGCCAGGGAAATGTGAAATGAGCACCGGCTTCATGCACAACACCTCGGTCGAACGGCTGATGGTGATCGGCTTCGGCGCCACCCTGACGGTGCTGCTGCTGGTCGGCGGGATCGCCCTGAACTACGCGGTCGATTCGGAAGGCGCCGTCAACCTGATCAAGACCAGCATCATCCTGCTGCTGATCTTCCTGGCGCTGCTGTTCGTGCGCGTCCAGCGCGCCATCAGCATGCGTACCGAGGCTGAACGGGCGCGCCATGCGGTGCCGCTGCTCAAGTCCGGCGCCTTGCAGGATGCGATTTTCAACAGCGCCAACTTTTCCAGCATCGCCACCGACGCCCAGGGCGTGATCCAGATTTTCAACGTCGGCGCCCAGCGCATGCTGGGCTACGCCGCCGCCGAAGTGGTCGACAAGATGACCCCGGCCGACATTTCCGACCGCCAGGAACTGGAATCGCGCGCCGCCGACCTGAGCCACGAGATGGGCGAGGCGATCGCCGCCGGCTTCGAGTCGATGGTCTACAAGGCCCTGCGCGGCATCGAAGACATTTACGAGCTGACCTATGTGCGCAAGGACGGCACGCGCTTTCCGGCGCTGGTGTCGGTCACGGCCCTGCGCGACGCCGCCGGCACGGTGATCGGCTACCTGCTGATCGGCAGCGACAACACCGCCCGCAAGCAGGTCGAGGTCGAGCAAGCCTTGCTCGACCAGCGCCTGCGCGACCAGCAGTTCTACACGCGCTCGCTGATCGAATCGAATACCGACGCCCTGATCGCCACCGATCCGCGCGGCATCATCAGCGATGTCAACCAGCAGATGGAAGCGCTGACCGGCTGCACCCGCGACGAACTGATCGGCGCACCGTTCAAGAGCTATTTTTCGGAGCCGGAACGGGCCCACGAGGCCGTCACGCGCGTGCTGCGCGAAGGCAAGGTCACGAATGTCGAACTGACCGCCGTGGCGCGCGACGGTAACCGGACCGTGGTGTCTTACAGTGCCAGTACGTTTTACGACCGCGACCGCAAGCTGCAGGGCGTGTTCGCCGCCGCCCGCGATGTCACCGAGCGCAAGCACTTCGAACACGCACTGCAGGAAACCAATGTCGAGCTCGAAAGCGCGCGCGCCACGGCCGACAAGGCCAACCGCGCCAAGTCCGAATTCCTGTCCTCGATGAGCCACGAACTGCGCACCCCGCTCAACGCCGTGCTCGGCTTTGCCCAGCTGATGGCGTCCGACGTGCCGCCGCCGGCGCCGCACCAGCAGCGCTCGATCGATCAGATCCTCAAGGGAGGCTGGTACCTGCTGCGCCTGATCAACGAAATCCTCGACCTGGCGATGGTCGAGTCGGGCAAGGTCACGATGTCGCAAGAATCGATGTCGCTCGGCGACGTGCTGATCGATTGCGAAGGCATGATCAGCCCGCAGGCGGCGACCCGCAATCTGGGCCTGCACTTCCCGGTTGTCAGCAAGCAGCTGTTCATCCACGCCGACCGTACCCGCGTCAAACAGGTGATGATCAACCTGCTCTCGAACGCCATCAAATACAACCGCGAAGGCGGCTCGGTCAGCGTCACCTGCGACCTGGTGGCCGACGGGCGCGTGCGCGTGAGCGTGGAAGACACCGGCGCGGGTCTCGCGCCGTCGCAGGTGGCGCAGCTGTTCCAGCCGTTCAACCGCCTCGGCCAGGAAAACAGCCTTGAGGAAGGCACCGGCATCGGGCTGGTGGTCACCAAGCGCCTGGTCGAACTGATGGACGGGCGCATCGGCGTCGACAGCACAGTCGGTTCCGGTACCGTGTTCTGGGTCGAGTTCGCCAGCGCCGCCGAACCGGCACTGGCGCTGGAGAACGACGACGACATGGGGCGCGACCGCCTGGCCGCCTCGCGCCTTACCGGCAAGCAACCGACCCTGCTGTACGTGGAAGACAACCCGGCCAACCTGGCGCTGGTGGAACAATTGATGGAGCGCCGCGGCGACCTGCAACTGCTGACCGCGGTGGACGGCTACCACGGCGTCGAAATGGCGCGCGCCTGCAAGCCGGACGTGATCCTGATGGACATCAACCTGCCCGGCATGAGCGGTTACGGCGCGCTCAAGATCCTGCGCGAAGACAAGGCCACGGCGCACATTCCAGTGGTGGCGCTGTCGGCCAACGCCATGCCGCGCGACATAGAAAAGGGACTGGAAGCGGGATTTTTCCAGTATCTCACCAAGCCGATCCGCGTACGCGAATTCATGGATGCGCTCGACCTGGCCATGCAGCACGCGGCCGAACAAAGCCTCGCCGACCCTGTCGCACCCGGCACTACTTTGAAAGAACCACATGCTTGACCCTTCTGAAATCCTGAGCGGCAACATCCTGATCGTCGATGACCAGGAAGCGAACGTGATGCTGCTTGAACAAATGTTGCGTAACGCGGGTTACGTCAATATTTCCACGACCCAGGATCCGCGCACCGTGTGCGCCGCGCACGCCGAACACGGCTACGACCTGATTCTGCTCGACTTGCAGATGCCGGAAATGGACGGATTCGAGGTGATCGAAGGACTCAAGGAGATCGAAAAAGGCGGCTACCTGCCAGTGCTGGTGATTACCGCCCAGCCCGGGCACAAGCTGCGCGCGCTCAAGGCCGGCGCCAAGGATTTCGTCAGTAAGCCATTCGACCTGATCGAAGTGCAGACGCGCATCCACAACATGCTGGAAGTGCGGCTGCTGTACCGCCGCCTTGCCGACTACAACCGCCAGCTGGAGCAGACCGTGCTCGAGCGCACGGCCGAACTGCGCGCCAGCGAAGCGCGCTTCCAGCGCTTTACCGAGCTGTCGTCGGACTGGTACTGGGAGCAGGATGCGCAGGGTCAGCTGACCCGCTTTTCGGGGCCGGTCAGCGAGATGCTGGGGATCGGCGCCGAAGGCGAGGGCGAGGGCGAGGGAGGCTGGAACCCGGACGAACGTGCCGAGCTGCAGGAAAACATCGCCAGCCGCACGCCGTTTCTCGATTTCATTTTCACCCGCACGCGCGCCGATGGCAGCGTGCAGTACCTGCAAGTGAGCGGCGAGCCGATGTTCGATACGTCGAGCCGGTTTACCGGCTACCGCGGGATCGGGATGGATATCACCGAGCGCATGAACTGGCGTCCGCCGGTGACCCCTTCAGTCAGCCCTTAAGCTTCACACCGTCATCCCAGTCAGTTGGAAGGCGGTGTTGAGTTGTCCGTGCGACACCTTCTTGCGATTTTGGTTACGCTGTCATCACACACCATCCATTCTTTCCGGAGGCACCATGACAGGCACCAGCACGCTCGACCCCGATAATTTCCCAGAAACCCCCGACCGTACGCTCGGCACCGGCCACGGCACGGGCGCCCTCGGCCCCAGCGATTCGTCCGATAGCGGCAGCGACCTGGTCGGCGCGGCCGGTATGTCGCAAGAAGACGTGCTCGACCTCGGCAGCGGCACCACCTCCGACCTCGAAGCCGGCAGCGCGGCAGGCGCCGGTCCGGACATCGGCGACCCCGACCTCGACAGCGATACCGATTCCAGCGGCACGGGCGAGCGCGCCGCCGCCGGCCGCGATACCGTGGTGCGCGACGGCGCCGACATCGACGTCGACCATATCGAATCGATTCCCTCGGTCCCGCTCGACGAGGACGACCTGGAATTCATGGCCAGTGCGCCGCCGGGCCAGGCCCCAGCCAGCAAAAAGGGCACCCACCCCTGAACGCACGCCCGGCCCGGCCGGGTGCGCATCGACGGCGCCGTGCCGGGCTTTGCCTTGGTACCGGCGCCACCAGGCCCTGGCGTTCGCCCAGGGCACGGCAGCAGCGTAGCGCCAAGGGCGCGGGACAATCGCTGCGGTCTTCCTATCCCAGATGTTTCTTGAAGAAGTCCATGGTGCGCTGCCATGCCAGCTTGGCCGCCGCTTCATCGTAGCGCGGCGTGGTGTCGTTGTTAAAGCCGTGTTCGACGCCGGGATAAATATAGTGCTGGTAGTCGACCTTGTTGGCCTTGAGCGCCGCTTCGTACGCGGGCCAGCCGGCCAGGATGCGCTCGTCCTTTTCGGCGTCGTGGATCAGCAGCGGTGTCTTGATCTTCGGCACTTCGGCGGCCGGTGTCTGGGCGCCGTAGAACGGCACTGACGCGGCCAGCTGCTTGACTACGGTCGGCAGGTAGTTGGCGATGCCGCCGCCGTAGCAGAAACCTACCACGCCGACCTTGCCGCTGCCACCCGGCATGGCCTTGAGGATGGCGGTGGCTTCGACGAAGTCGGCGCGCGTCTTGGTCTGGTCGAGTTTGCCGAACAGTTCACGCGCCTTGTCTTCGTCGCCAGGGTAGCCGCCCAGCGGGAACAGGGCGTCGGGTGCGAAGGCGATGTAGTTCTCAAGCGCGACGCGGCGGGCGATGTCTTCGATGTGCGGATTCAAGCCCCGGTTTTCGTGGACGACCAGGATGGTGGCCAGCTTGCCCTTGGGATTGACCGGCTGGACCAGGTAGCCGCGCAGTTTGCCGTAACCCTGGGGCGAGGGGTATTCGACGTAGCTGGCCTTGATGCGCGGGTCGGCCGGGGGGACAACCTGGGCCGCGAAACTGGGGGAGAGGGCCGCCAGCATGCTGGCCGCGGTGGCGCCGCCGACCGCGTAGCGGCCCGCCTGCGACAGGAAGCCGCGGCGGTCGAGCTGGCCGTGGACATACTGGTCGAATAACTTCAGCACTTCGGGATCGAAATCGTTAGCGGTCATGCGGGTCATCGTTGACGTCTCCTCGTGGTGTCGGTATGGCCGGGAATGGTTCCATGGCAATCCGATCATACCTTGGTTGAGGGCTTGATGCAGGGTGGGTGCGGGATGGTGAAACAGGCATGCGGCGAGCGTGTTCAGGCGTGCTCCAGCGCCGTTAGGTTCGTCGCCCCCGCGAAGGCGGGGGCGACGGTGGACGATGCAGGGACCACGGTGCAGGGCAGCGTTCATGATGCGAACGTCAGCACCGATCCGCGCTATCCACGCACCGTGTTCCCCTTGTCAGAGATTACTTCTTGCCCGTCAGATAAACCTGATCGAACACACCGCCATCGGCGAAGTGGGCCTTCTGCGCCTTGGTCCAGCCGCCCGCCGCTTCGTCAATCGTGAACAGCTTGACCTTGGGGAACTGGGCGGCGTATTTGGCGGCAATCTTCGGCACCACCGGACGGTAATAATTCTTGGCCGCGATCTCCTGCCCCTCGTCGGTGTACAGGAATTCCAGATAGGCCTGCGCCACCTTGCGCGTGCCGCGCTTGTCCACCACCTTGTCGACCACCGACACCGGCGGCTCCGCCAGGATGCTGAGCGATGGCGCAACAATGTCGACCTTGTCCGGGCCGAGTTCCTTGATCGCCAGCAGGGCTTCGTTTTCCCAGGCGATCAGCACGTCGCCAATGCCGCGTTCTACAAAGGTCGTGGTGGCGCCGCGCGCGCCCGAATCGAGCACCGGCACGTTCTTGTAGAGCTTGCTGATGAATTCCCTGGCCGTCGCTTCGGTCGCGCCCGGCTGGCGCAGGGCGTAGCCCCAGGCCGCCAGGTGGTTCCAGCGCGCGCCGCCCGAGGTCTTCGGGTTCGGCGTGATCACGGCAACGCCAGGCTTGACCAGGTCGTTCCAATCCTTGATGCCTTTCGGATTGCCCTTGCGCACCAAAAACACGATCGTCGAGGTGTACGGGGCGCTGTTGTGCTGCAAGCGCTTTTGCCACTGCGGCGAAACGATGCCGCGTTCGGCGATGGCGTCGATGTCGTAGGCCAGCGCGAGCGTGACCACGTCCGCTTCCAGCCCGTCGATGACGCCGCGGGCCTGCTTGCCCGAACCGCCGTGCGATTGCTTGATCGTGACGTTATCGCCGGTTTTGGCTTTCCATTGCTTGGCGAAGGCGGTATTGACGTCCTGGTACAGCTCGCGGGTCGGGTCGTACGACACGTTGAGCAAGGTGACGTCAGCGGCGATGGCAGCTTGTGACAGCAGGGTCAGTGCGATCAGTGACTGGCTTATTGTTTTTAACAGCATGGCGGGCTCTCTCGGTGGGAAGTTCGGGAGCACTCAGCTTAAATGCCACCCACCGGAAAGAACACGAATTAAATCAGCTTTGCATATGCGTTTAATGTGCCTTGGAGAGGATCAGCAGCCAGCGGCGCATCAGCAGCACTTCGATGTGGCCGGGTTCGACCCCGGTATCGCATTCGATGATGGGATTGACTGCGTAGAAGCGCTTGCGGAAATCGCGCGTGACCAGCACTTCGCGGCGGCCGAGGCGCATCATGAATGGGGTTGGAGCATATTCGAGGCCGAAGTTACCGTTCAGTGGTGTCATGACAAATTCCTTTGTGGGTTTGCGTTGATCGAGTGATTCAAGAATAGCACAACTACTGTATAAAACCACAGGACTGTATGAATAAACAGTTGTTTGTCGTTTTGGAGCATCGGGCCCGGGGCTGCTTAGTTCGGCCCGGAAACAGCAGCCGGCGCCCCCAGCGTTGAGTGCCTGCGCACGGTGCTCAGGTTCCTCCCATGCAGCTTGACTGGCGGGCATGCGCTGGCTCGACCAAGCGCGCGCCGGCATCTCCCTGCATAACATTTGGCTCGCAGCAACATTTTGATTGACTCCTGTGCAAGTCGCGGCGATACTGCGCGCACCCCGGCTGTTGCCGCATGTGATCTGGCGTATGATGTCAGCTTGTCACGTCCATGCCAGACGGAACCGGGAAAACGGTTTTTATGCAGCCCGCAGTGCTCCTCCAGGCCTGTTGCGGCGCGTTCATTGATTGGGGCTCTATTTATGCCTGACCCAAAGGCGTTCGATGCGGCGCTGTACAACTCCTTGCGCAAGGAGGTGGCGCGCCACATCCGGCACAAGCTGCGCAGCATGGAATTCGACGTCACCGCAATGGAACTGCACCATTCGAGCTCGACCAAGACGCTGCGGGTGTACGTGACCATCAGCCGCACCACCAACCTCAAGGCCCTCTATCTGGCCGAAACCATTCTCTGCCAGGAATTGCAGGCCCAGTTCGGCTTGCAGCCGCACGCCTTTTACTGGCGCTACTTTCCCGAGCACAAAGCCGCGGAGGCGGCCGCGCCTGCCCCTTCCGCACACTGAAATGATTTGTCATGGCTAGTCAAAAAATCCTCGTGGTCGACGATTCGCTGGTGCAGCGCCTGATCGTTTCCGAATTGCTGACCCTGCACGGACACCGCGTCATCCTCGCCACCGACGGCCGCGAAGCGGTGGCCATGGCGCGCAGCGAGTTGCCGGACCTGATCGTGATGGATGTGGTCATGCCCAACCTGAACGGCTTCCAGGCCACGCGCGCCATCACCACCGATGAAGCGACCTGGCACATTCCGGTGATCCTGCTCACCAGCAAGGATATGGAGTCCGACCGGGTCTGGGCCCTGCGCCAGGGCGCGACCGCGTTCCTCAACAAGCCGCTCGACCATGCCGCGCTGCTGGAGCTGGTCAACACCCTGGAATAGGCGCGCAGGGCCGCAATGGCGGTCTGTGCGCTACGAAGCGGGGCGCCTCATGTAAGATTGCAAACGTTGCCGTGCCGCTGGTGCCGGCCGAGACCAATCGTCCATCGTCATCGTGATCAAAGTCCATCCGCGTGTCCGCAGTTTCGTCGCCGCCCGTCTCAGTCCGGAGGGCGAACTCGGCCTGCATGTGACCATCGGCGCCATCCTGATGATGATCGCCGCCGCCGTGTTCGGCAACCTGGCCGCCGAGGTGGTCTCGCACGACGACATCACCGAGCTCGACGCGTTCCTGGCCGACTGGTTCCACGGCCACAAGAACAGCATCTGGACCGATCCCATGCTGTTCATCACGCATACCCACGACGTGCTCGGGGTGTCGATCATGGCCAGTGCGCTGGGCCTGTATTTCTACCTGAAAAAAGCGCGCTACTGGCTGATCTGCCTGGTGCTGGCGGTGCCCGGCGGGCAACTCCTGAACGTGCTGCTCAAATATATCTTCCAGCGCGCCCGGCCGAGTTTCGACGAGCCGCTGCTGACCCTGTCCACCTACAGCTTCCCCAGCGGCCATACGCTGGGCGCGACCGTGTTCTACGGCGTGCTGGCGGCCTACGTGGTGTGCACGGTGCCGCGCTGGAACGTGCGCATCCTGGTGGTGCTGTTCGCCTGCCTGATGGTCGCACTGGTGGCACTGAGCCGGGTCTACCTTGGCGCCCACTACCTGAGCGACGTGCTCGGCGCCATGGTCGAAGGCTGCGGCTGGCTGGCGGTGTGCATCACCGCCTGCTCGACCCTGCGCCGCCGGCGCTCCGCGCGGATCAGCGAATGATCCCGATCGCCGTCATCATCAATGGCAGCGCCGGCAGCGGCCACGACGACGAGCGTGCCGCCGAGCTGCGCGACAAGTTCGCCGCCCATGGCATGGCGGCGCACGTGACCCTGGCGCGCGGCGGCAGCGAATTGATCGGCGCGGCCAGGGCGGCGCGCGAGGCCGGCAAGCAGATCGTGGTGGCGGGCGGCGGCGACGGCACCATCAACGCGGTCGCCTCGCAGCTGGTCGGCAGCGATGTCGCCTTCGGCGTGCTGCCGATGGGCACCCTGAACCACTTCGCCAAGGACCTCGGCATTCCGCTGGCCCTCGACGAGGCCATCCGCAACGTGGCGCAGGGACGGCGCACCAAAGTGGACGTGGGCGAGGTGAACGGCACGATTTTCCTGAACAATTCCAGCCTCGGCCTGTATCCCGACATCGTGCGCGACCGCGAAAAGCAGCAGCGCCGGCTGGGACGCGGCAAGTGGCTGGCCGCCGGCTGGGCCACGATCACCGCGCTGCGCCGCTATCCATTCCTGAGCCTGCGCCTGAAAGTGGGCGACGACGAGCATGCGCGGCGCACGCCGTTTGTGTTCATCGGCAATAATGAATACACGATGCAGGGCTTGAGCGTGGGCGAACGCCAGCGTCTCGACGGCGGCAAGCTGAGCCTTTACGTGGCGCAGCGCCCCGGCCGCCTGGGCTTGCTGCGGCTGGGCTGGAGCGCCCTGTGGGGCAGCCTGGCGCAGGAGCGCGACTTCGACGTGCTCACTGTGGAAAACATGGAAATCGCCACCCGCCACACGCGCTTGCGGGTGGCCACCGATGGCGAAGTCACCATCATGACGACCCCGCTGCGCTACCGGATCCGTCCGGCCGCGCTGACGGTCGTGGTCCCAACTTGAGGAATTAGCATGCGTACATTGGTTCATCTGTCGGATTTGCACTTCGGCCGCGTCGACGAAAAATTGCTCGCTCCCTTGCGCGAGCTGGTCGAACGCATCGCGCCGGACGTGGTGGTGGTCTCGGGCGACCTGACCCAGCGCGCCAAGAGCGAAGAGTTCGAGGCTGCCAAGGCCTGGCTCGACACCTTGCCGGGGCCGCAGATCATCGTGCCGGGCAATCACGACATTTCGCTGTATAACGTGTTCCGGCGCTTCCTGCAGCCGCTCACGCGCTACAAGCGCTACATCACCGACGACCTCGATCCGATTTTCGTGGATGAGGAAATCGCGGTACTGGGTGTAAATACCGCGCGTTCGCTGACCTTCAAGGACGGGCGGGTCAACGACGAGCAGGTGGCCATGATCCGGCAGCAGCTCGCGGGGCTGGACCCGGCGGTTACGCGCATCATCGTTACCCATCACCCGTTCGACCTGCCGAAAACGGCGGACGACGACGACCTGGTCGACCGCGCGCCGGCGGCCATGCAGGCGTTCGCCGAATGCGGCGTCGACTTGCTGCTGTCGGGGCATATGCACGCCAGCCACGCGGGCAGCACGGCCGAGCGCTACCAGATGAGCGAGTACGCGGCGCTGGTGGTGCAGGCGGGCACGGCGACCTCGACCCGGGGGCGCGGCGAGGTCAACTCGTTCAACGTGGTGCGGGTCGAGCGCGAGCGGGTGGAAGTGGACCGCTACGGCTGGGATGAGGTGGGATTGCGCTTTTCGCTGATGAAGACCGAGCCGTTCCTGCGCAGCGGGAACATCTGGTCGGGCCACACCGAAGGCTTGATGGCCAGCGGGATTTAGGGCGCACGGCGCGCTGCCGGACAGTACAATAGCCCTTGAGTGGCGGCCGCAGCCAATTTCCGCCCGCACGACTTCATCTACGGACTGGCTCAATGGCTGATATGTCTTCTGCAAGTGCGCGCGGCGCGCCGCTGACGATCGTGCGGGTGCAGGTGTGGAAGGTGCGCATTCCATACCTGGCGCCCATGCAGTCCTCGCGCGGGCGGCTGGAAGTGGGCGACAAGGTGCTGCTGCGCCTGACTGCGCGCGACGGCACGGTGGGCCTGGGCGAGGCCTCGATCATCTTTCCCGCGCGCGACGGCGAAAGCGCCGACTCCGTGTTTCGCCGCCTGGCCGAGGTCAGCGGGCCGCTGCTGCTGGGCCAGGACGGCGCGCGCATCGTCTCCCTGTTGCAGATGCTGTCCGGTCTGTCGTCGGAACGGTACGCCTTTCCCACCTCCCTGTGCGCGGTCGACCTGGCGCTGCACGACTTGAAGGCGCGCCACCTCGGCATTGCGGTGGCCGACCTGCTCGGCGGCGCCACGCGCGAGCGCTTTGCCCTCTCGCGCAGCATGGCCATGCCGGACGAACGCACGGCGCTGCGGTCGGCCTGCGCCCTGGTGGAGCAGGGATACCGCTTGCTGACCCTGAAAGGCAGCGCCGACTGGCGCCACGATATCCGCATGGCGCGCGCGGTGCAGCGCGCCGTGGGCGAGCAGGCGCGCCTCGAAATCGATCCCAACCAGGCCTGGCAGTGCAAGGCGGCGCTGGCGGTCGATGCCGCCTTGCGCGAATGCGACCTCGAATGCATCGAGCAGCCCTGCGCGTGGTGGGATATCGAAGCCATGCAACTGATCACGGAGCGTGCGCATGCACCCATCGCGGCCGATGAAAGCGTGCTCAGCGCGGCTGACGCGATGCGCGTGGTGCGCGCGCGCGCGGCCGACATCATCACCGTCAAGCTGGCCAAGTCGGGCGGCTTGCGCGCCTCGGCCGCCATTGTCGAGATCGCCTCGGCCGGCGGACTCCAGTGCAACCTGGGCTCGAAACACACCTTCGGGGTGGGCAGCGCGGCCCTGCTGCACTTTGCCGCCGCCCACCCCGCGGTGGGCGAGGTCGTCGGCTACGGCTCCGCGCGCGAGCGTTTCGCCGGCGACATCATCAACGAAACCATTGACATCAGCGATGGCCAGGCGCGCCTGCCGCCCGGCCCCGGCTTCGGCGTCACGCTCGACGAGGCGGCCGTGGCGCGCTTCTGCCTTGCCGGCGCCGACCTGGCGCTGGCCCGGTGACGCGGGTGCCGGCTTTCAGCGAGGATGCACGCCGCGCCCTGCTGCTGCAAGCCTTGCCGGAGATACTGCCGATGGCCTCGGCCTACCATAGCGGCTGGGTGGTGCTGCAACTGCTGGGCGTGATCAGCGGCCTGTCCAGCGAGCGCGCGCAGATCGTGCGCCACCTGCGCCAGCTGGCGCGCGCGCGGCCGCTCGCCTCGGTCTGCATCGCCGGCAGCGCCGATTGCGGCCTGCTGTCGGTGCTGCACGAGGCGCTCGGCGACGGCATCGCGGCGCTCGAGGTGCGCATCGCCGACCGCTCGCCGGTGCCGCTGGCGCTGTGCCGCCGCTACGCCGGGGCGATGGGCTTTGCGCTGACGCCGGAGCTGAGTGACCTGCGCCTGGCGGCGGATGCGGCCGCGCCGCGCGCCGACCTGGTGCTGGCCCATTCCCTGCTCAGTTTTATCGCTCCGGGCGAGCGCGCCGCGCTGTTCGGGCAGCTGGCGGCGCGGCTGGCGCCGTCCGGCAGTTTGCTGCTGTATCAGAGCGTGCGCGCGCAGCATGGCCCGGCGCCGCTGGCGTATGCGCCGGAGCAGGTCGAACGCATGGTCGGTGCCAGCCTGGCCGCCCAGCGCACGCCGGCGCTGCGCTTGGCGCTGCTGGGCGAGCCCGAGCTCGAACACATCGTGCGCGCCTTCTGCGCCGCCAAGGTCACCCACGCGGTCGCGTCAAGCGAGGAGCTGGCCGCCGCTGCCCGCGCCGCCGGCCTGGACCCGGTGCGCTGCGAACGCCTGTCGGCGCGCGCGCTGGAAGGGCACCGGCCCGCGACACCGGACAGCCGCTACGTCAAATGGATGGTGCAGGGCCGGCGGGCCGGCTGAACTCAGGGCGCTGGCGTCGCCACCAGCGAGACAAACTCTTCAAACTTGCCGCTCGCGCTGCGGCCGATACCGTCCACCCGCAGGGCGTCGACGCGCATGCCCGGCGGCAGGCGCTGCGCCACCTGTGCCGCCAGGCTCGCTTCTTCTTGCGGCGCCAGCGCGCTGCGGCTGACGTAGCGGACCTGCACCCGGCCGGGTGCGGTCTGGACCACCTGGCGCTGGACGATGCCGGTGGCGCCGCTGTCGCGAAAGCCGAAGGTGGGCCAGTAGCGCTTGCCATCGGGCGTCACCAGCATGTTGCGGGTGCGCCCCAGGATGCGCGTGAGCACCGGCAGGCCGCGCCCGCAGGGGCAGGGCGGGCCGGCTTCGGCCATGTCGCCCAGCTCGTAGCGGATCAGGGGCATGGCAAAATTGAGCAAACCGCTGACCACCACGCGTCCGCAGGCGCCCGGCGCGCATGCATTGCCATCGTCGTCGAGCACTTCGAGCAGCACGTTTTCGGACTGCACATGATAGTGGCCGCTGTGCGGGCAACGGATCGCCAGGTAGCCGAATTCCTCCGATGAATAGGTGTCGTTGACCGGCACGCCCCAGGCCTCGCGGCAGGCCTGGCGCACCTGCGCGTCGAGCGGTTCGCCGAAGGTGCGCACTTCGCGCAGGCTTGGGAGGCGCACGCCTTGCTCAAGCGCCAGGGTGGCCAGTTGCAGGGCCAGCGAGGGATAGGTCAGCAGGTAGCCCGGCGCGCGCTCAACCAGCCACGCCAGCTGGGCCTCGACATCGACGCTGACCGGGCACAGACAGGCTGGGCCGGTGTGGAACATGCGGGTCGCCATGCCCCAGTTGTCGGCCTCGGCGGCCTCGCCGCGCCGGATGATGCACAGCGTTTGCAGCAGGTCGCGCGCATGCCACGCATGGTCGAGCAGGGTCAGCGCTTCCCACACCAGCTGGTTGAGGTAGGTTTTGCGAAAGCGCACCGGCGTGCCGGTCGAGCCGGAACTGCCGCCGTCGGCCAGCGGCCCGTGTTCGGACGGCACGGCGCTGCTCTGAAGCTGGTCGAACTGCGCTTGCAGTTCCCGCCGGGACAAGCACGGCAGCCGTGCGAACTCGTCCGCGCGCACGGGCGCGCCCTCGCTCCATTGCGCCACCAGGCCGGGCGGCCAGTGTTCACGGTACCAGGGCACGCTGCGCGCGGCGTGGCGCACGATCTGCGCCAATTGGAGCGACTGGCGCGCCGCGATCTCGTGCGGGGCCAGCCATTGCTCGCTCTCCATCTGGTGCAACAGGGAGCAGACCAGGCCGCTCCGCATGTCCGGAACGGCCGGCCACGCGATGCCGGCCAGGCTGCTTTTCAAACGCCATGCGGGTGCGTCGGTCGGCATTGCTCTGTCTGGATCAGGCGCGGCGGCGTTCAGAACTGCTTGCGCAGCTTGAACGAGACGCTTTGCGCACGCAAGCCGCGATGGGCTTCGGCGTCGTAGCGCGCCGTCAGTTCGGTGTTGCCGTCGCGCAGCAGCGTCACGCCGGCGCCGGCGCGCGCGAACAGCGGCTTGGCATCGACCCCGTAGGTGGTGAAGGCCGGTCCGCCACCGGCAAACGCCGCCACCAGCGTGGTTTGCTCGGCAAGGAAATCATAGCCGAGCCCGAGGTTGCCGGAGAACGTCAATTGCTTCGATGGCGAATGATTGAACTTGGCGTCGGCGTACAGGGTGAACTGTTTGGCGCGCTGGCTGTTTACCATCAGGTTCAGGGCGCCGGCGCCGGTTTCGGCGTAGGCCTTGTTCTTGACGGTGGTGTAGTCCAGGCGCACTGATGGCGTCAGGCTGGTTTGCTCGCTGAGTGCCACGACGCGCGCAATGCCGCTGCCGGCATGCAGGCTGATGCCGCGGTAGTCGCTGCCGGCCATGCGCGTCAGGCCGCCGAAACTGATGAGCCTGCGTCCCTCGGTCTTGTTGGTGCCGGCATCGAGCTGCCAGTTGATGTCGGTATCGGCATCGAGGCTGTGGCTGCCGTAGGTCATCAGTTGCAGCAGGTCGATATCGGCCGACTGCGGGCTTACGCCGTTGCCGTCCAGATTGGTGCGGGCGTAGGTCAGCGCGACGCCGACCCGGTCGGCGCTGCCGACGCCGCCGTCCGCGCCGACGATCAGGCCACCGGTGTCGGCTTTATAGCCGGCCGTGCCATCGCGTTCGCTCTGGCGCGCCCAGGCCCCGAACGGCTTGGCCCATAAGTTGCGCTCGCTGTCGTAGCCGCCGCCGGCCGACAGGCCGCGCTTCGATTCGATGCGCGCTTGCACCACGCGGCCGGTCAGGTTCATGTTGTGGGCAACGGCGGAGGCCATGCCGCCGCCTGCCAGCGGCAGGGTCTGGCCGACGGCATCCGAGACTTCCTGCGCGGTCGACAGCTTGCCCAGCGCTGTGATGACCTGGCCCATGTCGCCGCCGGTACCGCTGGCGATCAGGCTGTCGAACACGCGCGCGGCGCCCCCGCCGGACGAGTTGCCGGTAGCGACGATGGCCGAGATGGCGGTATTGGCCGGCTGCGGCTGGATTGGCGGCAGCGTTGGCGTCGGCACCGGGGTCGGGACCGGCGTTGGCACTGGCACTGGAACCGGTACTGGCGTTGGCACTGGGACCGGCACCGGTGTCGGCACTGGAACCGGCGTCGGCACTGGAACCGGAACCGGCGTCGGAACCGGCACTGGCACTGGCGTTGGCACTGGGACCGGCACCGGCGTCGGCGGCGGGACCGGGACCGGGACCGGGACCGGCGTCGGCACTGGAACCGGCACCGGTGTCGGCACCGGCACCGGCGTCGGCACAGGAACAGGTGTGGGGACGGGTGTTGGTTCCGGCGTCGGCACCGGTGTCGGTGTCGGAACAGGTGTTGGTACCGGCACTGGTGTCGGTGTCGGGGTCGGGGTTGGCGTTGGCGTCGGCGTCGGCGTCGGCGTTGCCGAGGCGATTACCAGGTCGATGGCATTGCCGTTCTTGACGCCAGTCAGGTTGAACAGGAAGCTGTTGTCGGTAACGGGAATGATGGCCGCCGTTGTCAGCGTGTCGCCAGCCTTGATCACATTGGCAAGCACGGTGCCGTTGGCCAGCACCGGCGCGCCGCTGACATCGACATCGATGTTGCTGCTGGCGGACATGTCGACATTGCCTGTGACGTTCAGTTTGCCGTAAGTGGTGGCATTGGTCAGGCCGGTGCGAAAGATGCCGCCGACGGGCTGGAGATAGTCGCCGGTCAAGGTCACGGTATGGCCGGCGGCGACCGACAGGATTCCGCTGTTGCTCATGGTCGTCGCGCCGATGGCCAGCGCACTGCTTGAGCGCAGGGTGCTGCCGGCGCTGATATTCATCTGGCTCAAGCCGGAAAAATTGCCACCGGCGGTCATCGCCGCGCTGTTGAGCGTACCGGTGCCGATATTGACCACGCTGCCGGCGCCGCCGCTGACGGTGCCGGTCACGCTGGCGCTGGTGCCCAGGATATTCAAGGTATTGATGCCGAGCGCGAGCGCGCCAGTCAGGCTGCCCCGGTTAGTGACGATAAACGCGCTGCCGCTGTTGGTGAAGTTGAGCGAATTGGTGCCGCTGATGGCGCCGGTGCCGCTGTTCAGGATACCGCCGTCGAGAACGCTCGTGCCGGTGATTGCGATGCCGGTGTTGGTGCCGCTGATCGTGCCATCGTTGGTGATGCCTCCATGCACTTGCGCGTTGGGCACGGTGATGCCGATGTCGGTGGCGGTGATGGTGGCGCCGGCCTGGTTGACGATGCCGCCGGACACGATATTGGCGCCGCTGCCGATCCGGATGCCGCGCGGGGCGTCCAGCGCACCGGCGTTGACGATGCCGGTGGCCACGCTGGCGCCGGTGCCGTTGACATTGATGGCGTGGTTCTTGCTGGTGATGACGCCGTTTGCGGTATTGCTGACCGACCCCGCCGTGGCGCCGTTGGACAAGGTGATGCCATTGCCGTTACTACTGGTAATGACCGAGCTGTTGACGATCTGGCCAGTGACAGTGGAATTGTCGCTGATGAATATGCCGGCGCCGTCGATGCTGTTTCTGCCGCTCGACAGGGTGGTGGTGATGGTGCCGGCGTTATTGACGTTGCCGGTGATCGTGCTGCCATTGTAGGCGGCGATGCCGCCTTCGGCCCCGTCCATCAGGCCACGGTTGATGATGTCGCCGCTGATCTGCGACGCGCTCAGGTTGATCGAGCGATCGCCGTGGGTCTCGGCGCCGCTATCGTTCAGGATGCCGCCGCCGCTGATGGTGGCGCTGCTCAGGTCGATGGGGTGGCTGCCGGTCAGTTTGCCGGCATTGACGATGCCACTGGTGACCGTCGAAGCGGCGACGCCGATGATCGCGGTGCGGCCGCCGCTCATGATGCCGGTCGCGGTATTCTCGATCATGCCGACGGTCGAGCCGCTTCCCACCACCACCATGCTCGAATTGGCGCCGGCGATCGTGCCGCTGTTGCTGATTTTGCCGCTCACGGTGCTTCCCGCCAGTGCCAGCGCCGGGTTGCCGCCCTGGGTGTCGATGCTGCCGCTGTTGAGGATGTCGCCGGTGAGCGTGACGCTCGCCAGGGCGATGCCGCGCGCGTTTTGCCCTGGCGTCTTGCCGATGTGCCCCTGGTTGATAATGCTGGCGCCGAGCTGGGAATTGCTGATGTCGAGTGCGGCAAAACCGGCGGCCGCGTTGATGTTGCCGCCGGCGGCGTTGGTGATGCCGCCCTGCACAGTACTGTTGACGATGTGGATCGCGGTGCCGTTGGCGGCGCTGATCACGCCGGCCGGACCGTTGCTGATGGCACCGGTAACATTAGCGCCGTTCAGGCGTATGCCTTCCAGAGTCAGGCCGCCCAACACGACGGTGGACGCGATGGTGCCGGTATTGGTGATCCCGCCGCTGAGGGTGCCTTCGATGTTGAGCGCGACCGTGGCCGGGTTGATGGTGCCGGCATTGGTGATCGAGACGGCGCTGACGCCGCTGCCGAGCTGGACCCCATTGTTGGGGGTGTTTGCCAACGGCACGGTAATCACCCCGGTGGCGCTTACCGCGAGGCTCTCGCCGGCGCCGATGGTGCAGGTGCTATCGATGGTCGTGTTGTCCACCGTAATGATGCCGCCGCTGGCGGCCGGGCAAGGATTGCCGATTGCCGCCGCGTTGGCCATCATCAGGCAGGCGCCGGCCACCAGCACCGCCATTTGTTTTTTTTGAAAGGTGTAATTCGGCATGAGATCGATTCCCGGTCAGGTCCGCAACAGTTGTGGGAGGCGCCGGAAGAGAAGGTGCGCGCGCCGGATGAATCAAGGCATTGCTTGATCTATCTCAAGCCGCGCTGATCCCTATGTGTATGTATTGAATATAGAGAACAACGATTTTTGTGTAAATGCGTTTCGTTCGGAAGCAGACGGGAATCAAGTCCGAGAACAACACTTCAGCCACGGCCGGGATGACCCCCCGCAGCCGTGGTACCACATCGACAAGACTCAGATCCAGTATTCGGTCAGGCGCGCCGTCCATTCCTTGATGCGGTCGCTCCACGGCCGGTCGCGCCACTGTTCCAGGGTGATTTCCTTGGAATCGCGCATGTCTTCCGAAAACGCGCTTTCCATGTCGGCGCCGAAGCCGGCATCGAGCACCACCACGTTGAGCTCGTAGTTGTGCAGGAAACTGCGGCGGTCGATATTGGCCGAGCCGACCGTCGACCAGGTGCCGTCGATCACCGCCGTCTTGGCATGCAGGATCGCCACCTGCAACTGGTGGATCTTGACCCCGTTCTTGAGCAGTTCGTCGTAGAAGGCGCGGCCGGCGTGGAACACCAGGCCGTGATCGGTCACGCCCGGCAGCACCAGGCGCACGTCCACGCCGCGCCTGGCGGCCGCGCTCAGGGCGTCGACAAACTGGCGGTCCGGCACGAAATACGCGGCCGTGATGTGCACCGACTTCTTCGATTCCTGGATCGCCAGCATGAGCGACTTGTAGATCTCGGACTCGCGCTCGGGATCGGTGGCGAGCACGCGCACGATCTTGTCGCCGACCGGGGCCAGCGCCGGAAAGTACTCGCGCTCGGGCAATTCGCCGGCATCCTGGTTGACCCAGGCGTCGATGAAGTGATATTGCAGGGTCGCCACCGCCGGGCCTTCGATCTTGATGTGGGTGTCGCGCCAGCCGACTTTCTTGCTGTCGATCGTCGCGTCCGGCCGGCGCTTGGAGCGGAAGAAGGAACTGTTGGCGTAGGTGCTGCTGATGTTGATGCCGCCCGTAAACGCCACCTTGCCATCGACCACCATCAGCTTGCGGTGGTCGCGGTTGTTCAATTCCCACTTGCCGACCCGCGCCGCCGGATTGACCGGGTTGAAGGCGACCATGGCAATGCCGGCCTGCTGCATGCGCTCGAAGAATTCCTTGGGCGTGCCGAAGGTGCCGACGCTGTCGTACAGCACGTTGACGGTGACGCCCTGTTTTTGCTTGTCGATCAGGACGTTGGCGAACTGCAGGCCGATTTCATCCTGGTCGAAAATGTAGGTTTCCAGGTTGATCGAGGTTTTGGCGTTGCTGGCGGCCGCCATCATTTCGCGCATGGTGGCCGGGCCGTCGAACAGCAGGGTGACTTTGTTGCCCGCCACCAGCGGCACGCCCGTGGCGGCTTCTTCCAGCACCGCCAGCGCCTTCATGTCGGGGGTGGCCTTGGCCCAGCGCCGCGCCAGCAGGTCGGCGGCCTTTTTCTTGTCCATCCGGCCCTTGCCGGTGGCCACCGTCGGGGTCTTCTGCGCCACCGGCGTGTCGCCCACCCCGTCCATCGAGGGCAGGGAAGCGCAGGAGGCCAGACCGACCGCCAGGGCCAGCACGGCCAGCCAGGCAGCGACACGTGATTTCGTCATTTTGATCCCTTAAGTGGTACAGCGTCGGGCGACTCGGACGGCAAGTCCTTGGGTCCGATGAAAAAATCGATGGGGGCGGCCAGGAAACGCCGTCCGAGTGCTTTCAACAACAGGATACCGTGTTCAAAGTGAATCTTGCGCGCGCGAAGCGCAACCAACAGTGCCAAGCCGAAACTTACCACGAGATTGACCGTGCCGATCGATAAAAAACCGCCGATCGAGGTCAGCGCGACTTGCCAGCTCATCTGGTGGTCGAGCGCAACCAGCGCGGTGGCGAAGTTGGCCGACGAGAAGGTGACGTGGCGGATGTCGAGCGGCAGGCCGAACAGGAAGCCGAGGGTACCGATGGTGCCCAGCAGCACGCCGAAGTACAGATTGCCCATCAGGCTGCCGAGGTTGTTCTCGATGTACAGCGACAGGCGCAGCAAGCGCTCCGGCCCCAGCAAACGGCCCAGGCCGCGCAGCTGGTAGACGCGCTGCGCCATGCGCGTGTAAAGCGCCTTGTTGTCGAAATAACCAGAGATCAGGCCGGCCACGAACAGGCACACGCCTGCGATGGCGGCGTAGAACAGGGCCGGGCTGTGGATCGGATCGATGTCGTGCAGCAGGTGCGCGGCTTTCTCTTGTGTGACCAAGTGGCGCCCGGTGGCGTAGTGGTAGCCGGTGGCGATCAGCCAGGCGGTCGGAATCGCCGTGGCCAGGTTGCCGAGCACGGCGACGCACTGGGTGCGGAACACCTTGTTGATGAGCGCCGCCATGCTGTCGAGGTCGATGTTCCTGCCATCCTTGCTCGACAGGCCGGCGGCGATGCGCGAGGCGGTCATGGCCGGCTGCTTGGTGGCCACGGTGAAATGCAGCACGTGGATCAGCATGAAGCCGAGCGAGTAGTTCAGGCTGAACAAAAAGGCTTCAACTAGTGGCGCGGCGCGCAGGGTGCCGAGCAGGATCTTGAACAGCGCCATGAAGCCGACGATGAAACCGGCCCCGGCCGAGGAATTGAACATGCTGCGCAGCTGGACGCGGCTGTCGGCAATGTAGTGTTCGCCGGTGCGGCTGGCGTTTTCGGTCACATTGCGCGCCAGCAAGTCGATATTGTCGGCAAACAAGTCGCGGACGGTGTATTTGTTGTTGTGCGCTTCGACCAGTTCCTGCGCCAGGGCAATGCCGCCGGCGCGGCGCAGGCTGGTCGGCGGGGCATAGTCGGGCGTGGCGTCGTTGGCCAGGGTGGCCAGGTCGACCCCGGGGGCGGACGGCAAGTGACCGCTCACATCGACCAGGAACAGCAGTTTGCGCAGGCGGTCGATGCTTTGGGTCAGCGCCACCAGCAGGTAAGTGAGGGCCACGCTGGTGCCGTGGCTGAGCGCGTTCTTGCGGATCTTGGCGACCACGCTGTCGCACTGGTCGAGCATCACGAGCAGGTGGCGTGCGTCGTCGACGCTGGCCACGTCGCCGGCCAGCAGGCGCGCATAGCCGTCGAGGTAGTTGTTGACCTCGATGTTTTGCATCAGGAACGGCGAATCGAAGTTTTCGATGTCCGCATGGCTGCTGATCAGGCGCGGCTCGAAACCGAGCGCGCAGACGCGGCAGGAAATCGTGCGGATCGCTTCGAGCATGCCGAGCACGGTGGTGCGCTCGGCGTTGGCCGGGCTTGTGAACGGCGCGGGAGGGGCGTTCGAGACCACGTCGAACAGCTCCAGCCAGTCGGCGGCGGGCACGGTGCGGATCCAGCGGTAGTCGGTCTGGACGTACAGGACCTGGTCGATGGCGTCGCTCAGGTACACATCGCCCAGTGCGGGCGGCAGGAAGCGGTAGGAAATGCGGCGTTTCAGTTCGGTAAAGAAACCGTCGTTGGAGAGCACCCCGATGTCGGTGTACAGGCTGGCGTGGCGGCGGCTGTCGAGCAGGCGCGTGAGGTAGCTGCGCAGGGCCGAGGCTTGCTCGGGATTGCCCTTGAGTAGCTGGCACAGGGTGCGCACGCGCTCGGTGCTGGTGGCGATCTCGGCGCGGCGGCGCGGACGCAGTTTTTCCACCAGGTCGACCAGCACATCAATGCGGTCGCTATGGGGATCGATTCGTTCTAGGGTGGAAAGCATGAAATAGTGCCGGAGCAGCAGATACTAAAGACGTAGTGTACGTGGTGTTGCGCGGAAACTTTGTTCGCTAGCGAACAGACTGGCTACGCGGCTAGTTGGGACACAGCGTGTATTTCTTGCTACCCATGGGATCGGTGGCGGATGGATAGGTGACGCAATAGGTTCCCAGCGCGGTTTTGATCTTGTACATGCGCCCGCCTCTATCGCTATTGCCGGTTGTAATTTCCTCGATCTCGGCTTTTTCAAACAGGGTGGGGTTGCGCCGGGCCGACTGGATGCCGGCGATCAGGCGTTTTTGCGGCGAATCGTCGGGCACGGCGAACTTGTTGAGCGATGCCTTGCGCAACTCCTTGTCGATCTTGGCCAAGTCGGCCAGGGCGCGCTTGCGGATGGCGTCGGCGCCGCCGGCGGGTGCCGCAGGGGCCGGTTCGGTGGCGAACGGGTCGGGCGGCAGCAGCGCGATGGCCGGTGCCTCGCTCTCGGGCGTGGCGGGCACGGAAATCGCAGGGGCGGGCGGCGCCGGTGGCGTGGCGGGCGCATCGCGTCGCGTGCGCGCGGCCCGCACCGGTTCGCTGCTGGCGCTGGCCGCCGGTACGGGACGCGCTTGCGGCGCCGGCTCGCCCGCTTTGGGGGCAACGGTGTCGATCCACTGGATGCGCGGGCCACTGTCCTCGTCGCGCAGCGGGGCTTGTTCGCGCGTGTGGTGCCACGCCAGCAACAGGGCGGCGTGCAGGCCGATCACGATGCCGATGGTGAGCCAGCGGCCTGGCGGCCGGGAAAACGCGATGTCGGTGGAAGGGTGCAGCGTCGGCAAAATGAAATACCTTAGGTTAAATCTTGGGTTAAATATATGATTGCAGCATTTTCAATGCTAACAGGTATGGTCGGATTATTGCTGTGCTGCATTGGAGTCCGGCCTCTAACCGGCGTCGGCGGCGGCCGGACCTGTCGCGCAAGTTCGGTTAAACTTCCTGCACAACAATGACAAGGGAGCGATTATGTATCTGACTTATTTCAAGGGGCAATGGGCCGAAGGTAATGTGCCCTTGTTCGGGGCGATGGATCACAGCGTCTGGCTCGGCTCGTCCGTGTTCGATGGCGCGCGCGCCATCCGCGGCCAGTTGCCGGACCTGCGCCCGCACCTGGAACGGGTGATCCGTTCCGCCGAGCGGCTTGGCTTGCAGTGCCCGCTGACGGTCGACGAGATGGAAGCGCTGGTGCGCGAGGGTGTCGCCAAATTTCCGGCCGATGCCGAACTGTATGTGCGCCCGCTGGTGTTCGGCGCCGAGGGTTTCCTGGTGCCGGTGCCCGACAAGAGCGGCTTCGCCTTGACCCTGTTCGATGCGCCGATGCCGCCGTTCACCGGCTTTTCGGCCTGCCTGTCGACCCTGTGCCGGCCCGACGCGACCATGGCGCCGACCGATGCCAAGGCCTCGGCCCTGTACGCCAACACCACGCGCGCCATCCGCGAAGCGAGTGCGCGCGGTTTCGAGAACGCCGTGGTGGTCGACAGCGATGGCCACGTGGCCGAATTTGCGACATCGAACCTGTTCCTGGTCACGCCGGAAGGCAAGGTGGTGACGCCGGTGCCGAATGGCACGTTCCTGGCGGGAATTACGCGGGCACGGGTGATTGGTTTACTGGCCGAGGCCGGTGTAGCGGTGGAGGAGCGCAGCGTCCATCCGGAGGAGTTGCTGACGGCGCTGGAAATTTTTAATACTGGAAACTACGGCAAGGTCACGCCCTGCATCCGCTACGAGCAGCGCACGCTCGCCATCGGGCCGGTGGCGACCCTGGCGCGCGAGCGCTACCTGGCGTTCAGCGGCGCCGCTTAAGCGGCGGCAGGCGGGCGCTGCTTAAGCGGCGGCGCCCACAGCGTCGCGCTTACTTCTTGGCGGCCGCCGGCGGAATGTCGATCGGCTTGATGGTGCCGCAATCGGCGCCGAGCCATTTGCCTTTGGACTCGGTCGTCATGACTTCCTTCTTGCCGTTGGTCGTGGTGGTGGTCTTCATGACCGAGGTGTAATCGTTGCCCTGATACACGGTCTTGCCTTCACCGGACGACACCGGGTTGGCGCAGGCGAACGAGTAGGTCTGGGTGCCGCCCACGTTGGCGCCTTGCTTGTACTTGCAGTTGCCGTCATCGACGCCCATGTTGGCGCCGGCGTCGATCTGTTTCTGCGAGACGCAGTTCTTGACGGTGAAGCCGCCGTCGGCATTCATGGTCATTACCGGGCCGCCCGGCTTGTTCATGGCCTTTTCCATTTCCTTGCGCTGGGCCGCAGGCAGCTTGGTCATTTGCTTCTGCGCATCAATCATCGCCTTGTTGGTCGCCGGATCGGCGAAGGTGGTTTTGGCGGTGCTTTCCCACAGGCCTGGCTTCATGGTCTGGGCGAAGGCAGGCGTGATGGCCATTGCTGCTGCGGAAACGAGGGCGAGGGCGCTCAGGCGGAAACGTTGATTCATAGTTACTCCAAGTGTCAATCCGCTAGTTTAGCGCGAATCGTGCATTGGATGTTGTTATTTCAATATTGACGGATAAGTCTTTCCTGTCCGGTCTATCACACTGTTCATTATTCCCACATGTAACGCCGAGCTTGATAACAGTCAAGCCGCGCGTGTTTACGCATTGCTAACCTATCGGAGTTTTATCCAAACAGACTGATCCGCTCTATTTACCAATTGAGGCATTCGATGGGTAATGATATCGACGACATGTGGCGCGTCTGGAGCATGCTCCAGCACAAAGAAGATGCGTTGAAATGGGGCGGCCGCCAGGGCAATGCCGGTCAGCAGTACGACAGCATCGGGCGCCTGCTCAGTTCATCCGACCATGGGCATATGGGCTGGAGGTACGAGCGGATGGGGCGGGTGGGCCGGGTACGCAAAGCGTTGCACGACTCGGGGCCGTTGGCGTTCCAGATGATTGCGCAGAGACTGACCGGCATCGACCTGTCCGCCATCTGGCCGATTCTTGTATCGGCATGCCAGGATATTGCGCTCTACTACGGCGGGACGGTGGTCGCGGGCGGGCTGATCGGCGGCGTTGGCGGGGCGCTGCTTGGTGGCGTCGGTGCGGTTCCTGGCGCAACGGCGGGCGCGGCGGCGGGGAGCTATGCGGGCGGCTGGGTACTGGCGATGCTGGGCTTGAAGTCCCTGGTGGAAGGTTTGGCCCAGGCCGTTCCGGAAGCCCTGCGCTATTACGAAAGCGGCTTCCTGGAAGCGTGGGGGCCGCTGCGGCAGGATCGCCAGCACGGCTTTGTCAGCCGTGCGACCGGTGATCCGGCGTTTGCCGCCTTGGACTTCGCCAATGGCCACGTCATCATGGTGTTGGCCATTCTGACGACGCTGCTGGCCTATTTCACACGGGGCAAGGGCGGCAAGGCTGCGCTATTGAGCGATATTCGCCGCAGTCCACGCCTGGGGCCGCGCGTGGCGAAGTGGATCGAGGAAAACGAGCGCAGGCTCGCTCAGCACCCCGCGCTCCAGTCACGCGGACGCGGTGGCGCGGCGGGCGGATCGGCGCCGGCGCCGGCGCCGAAGCGCAGGCCAGATCGGAAGGACGAGCCCACCGTTCCCAAGGGCATGCCAAAGAAGGAAGTGCCTTGTTTTAACACGAATGGCCTGCCACAGGGCAAGGTTCCGGAGTTCGACCGTCAGCTTGCCGGGCAAGAAATGGGCATCAATGAGATGACGGTTGATGAGTATCTCAAAGGGCGGGAGGCGTTCGAGAAGGGGGCGACGGTGCGGGATCCGAACGTGGCGCGCGCAGCGAGAGCGAGTTATCAAAAAGAAATGGAACGCAATTTATTCAAGCAATTTCGTGAAAGTGGAATGACGACTGCCCAAGCCGAAGCAGCCGCACAGGAAGGTGCCAAAAGTAAAATGAAAACGTTGGCAGCGTTGCACAACCCCGATATGGTGGCTGCAGGCAAGGACAAAATAAGCAATTTTGGGGACAGGAATATCAATTCACGCATTGGTGCGCAGTGGAAAAAAAGTCAACGTTTGATGCAATTGGATGAAGCGGCAAAAGAGATTGGGAAATCAATACGAGGCAGCACAAAAATGAACGTCAAACTTGAACGATGCAAATAAAGGAGCGCGACATGGACGAAGACTTTGCCAGTTTTAGAGAAAAATTTGGTCCGGAAATCAGCACGAGATATGTGCCCTCGTCATCTATTGAGCGCTACCGTGGAAAATTGCCGGACCAACTGATGTTGTATTGGGAAGAGAGCGGCTGGTGCGGCTACGCCGACGGCCTTTTCTGGACAGTTGATCCGCAAGAGTATGAACCAGTGCTGGAAGCATGGATAGGCGACACGGAATTTATGGAGCGGGACGCTTATCATCTTATCGCCAGAAGTGCATTTGGCGAGCTCGTTTTTTGGGGTGAAAAATCCGGCGATAGCTTATCGATTCTGCCTTGGCATGCGCTAGCGTTTCCGTCCGAGGGATCGGAAGAGTACATCTTGAAAGGGAAGGCGGATGATGCGGCAAAATGGTTTTTTAGTTCCCAAAAGCGTGAGTATTTTGATATGGAAGATGACGCGGAGAAGCCACTTTTCGCCCGCGCATTAAAGAAGCTGGGGCCGTTAAAACCGGATGAGATGTATGGTTTTGTGCCCGCACTCGCTTTCGGCGGTTCGGCTACCCTAAAAAACTTACAGAAGGTGAAAGCGGTTGAACATCTGGTGTTTCTTGCTCAACTCGCTCCTTTGCAGATAATGCGTTCTCCAATTTCGTGATCGTGAAGCTTGGGCGATGAGAAGAATGTCCGAACCTGCCTGTGCCGGCGCCGGACTTGTCCGGCGCCGGCACAGGCGAGCTGGTCATTTGAAATCGTCATCTTCCTCGTCGTCAAGGTCATCGTCGAGTTCCCCGGCGGCGTCGGCCTGGCTGTCGTTGCCGGCCAGGACATTACCCTGGGCGCGCCAGGCCGAGTCCGCTCCGACCGCTTCCAGCAAGCCCTTGACGCGGCGTACCCGCGCGCTCTGGTTGGCGTTGGTCTGGCCGGTGGCGCTGGGCGGCGCGGGGGCCGGCGCTGGCGCTTCGGCGCTCCAGGATTGCAGAGAATCCAAAAAATGGGCAAAACGCTCCGTGCTCATACCATGCTCCTGTGCGAATGGTCAACCTGCGAAAAGTGGGTACTGCAAACAACAACGGCGCTGCGGCAGGGCCGGCAGCGCCGTTCAATGAACCTGTTGAAGCACGGCCAGCAGATGCGCGTAGCCGAGCAAGTACGCGAGCAGCAACACCAGCGCGCAAGGCAGCGCGATCGCCCACGAGCGGCGCGCATAGTCGGTGCCCAACCGTTCACGCACGAAGCGCTCCTGCGGGCTGGCCACGGCGATGTACCAGACCAGCAGCAGGACGATGGGACCGGTTTGCAACGGATTGGGTGCTTCGCGCAGCAGGGAAATATAGACATTGAGAATGAGCGCCACGAGACAGGCGGCGAACCACCAGCAGGCCTGCACGGCGCGCTTCGGCTCGCCCAGCGCTTCCCAGTTGCGGATCACCAGGATGGTGCCGAACAGCGGCGTGAACAGGAGGCTCCAGCAAGCGGCGGCGTCCGGATTCCACAGCGCCGCGCGGTGCCCGGCATGCGCTGCCTGGGTGTCTGGGAGGGAAGAATGTGCATTCATGTGTGCAACTATCGCGTGCCTCCCACGCGCATGTATTGATCTGGCGCTAGCTTTACGCCGACATCAGATGCAACTGGAGATATTGCAACAGCAGGACGGTTTTGCCATCCATGATCTCGCCGCTGTCCATCATCGCCAGCGCTTGCCCGAAACCGAGTTCGAGCACGTCGATATCCTCGCCTTCGGCGGCCAGGCCGCCGCCGTCGCCCACCTTGTGCTCGGGCTCGTAGGCGCCGATGAAAAAGTGCAGGCGTTCGGTGACCGAGCCGGGGCTCATGAAGAGGTCGTAGATCTTTTTCACGTTCTCGACACGGTAGCCGGTTTCTTCCTCGGCTTCCTCGCGGATGCGCTGTTCCGGGCTGGCATGGTCGAGCAGGCCGGCGGCCGCTTCGATCAGAAAGCCGTCGTGGCCGTTTACAAACGCGGGAATGCGGAACTGGCGCGTGAGCAGCACCGTGCGCTGGCGCAGGTTGTACAGCAGGATGACGGCGCCGTTGCCGCGGTCGTAGACTTCGCGCGTCTGGCTTTGCCAACTGCCGTCGCGCCGGCGCAGCGAGAAGGTCAGGCGTTTCAGGGTGTACCAGTTGTCCGACAGCAGTTCTTCCTTGTCGATCCGTACCCGTTCTGCTTGCATGATGTTCCTTCGTGATTGTGCTTGGTGTTTTTTAGAATATCGTGCAAAATCGTGCAATGTCAAGAAAATACGTGCAAAGGCAATCATGCTGACGACCCAGCGAAAGCAATACCTGATGGACCTGTTGCGGCGCGACGGGCAAGTGGTGGCCAAGGCTGTGAGCGAGGCGCTGGGGCTGTCGGAAGACACCATCCGGCGCGACCTGCGCGAACTGGCGCGCGAGGGCCTGTTGCAGCGCGTGCACGGCGGCGCGCTGCCGGCCATGCCGGCGTCGCCGGCGCTGGCCGACTTCGGTGCGCGCGAGCGGATATCGCAAGACGCCAAGGCGGCCATCGGGCGCGCCGCCGCCGCCCTGGTCGTGCCGGGGCAGGTGCTGCTGGTCGACGGCGGCACCACCTCGGGCCATCTGGTACGCTCGCTGGCGCCCGACCTGCGCGCCACGGTCGTCACCCACAGTCCGTCGGTGGCGCTGGCGCTGCTGGGGCACGAACGGATCGAGGTGATCATGCTGGGCGGGCGCCTGTACCGCCATTCGGTGGTGGGGGTGGGCGCGGCCACGCTCGAGGCGATTGGCCAGGTGCGCGCCGACCTGTGTTTCCTGGGCGTGAGCAGCATCGATCCGGAAGCGGGCTTGTCGACCGGCGACTTCGAGGAAGCGGCCGTCAAGCGCGCCATGTGGCGGGCGGCGGCGCACACGGTGGTGCTGGCCTCGCCGGAAAAGCTGGCGACGAGCTCGCCTTTCCGGATCGCCGGTGCGGATGAGATCGGGGCAATCGTGGTCGCGCACGGCACCGATGAGGGCTTGCTGGCGCGCTACCGGGCGCTGGGAGTGGGCGTGCACGTGGCGCAGCCGGAGTAAGGTTCCCGTACCTTCGCCATTCTCACCTCATCCCCTTGCGTGGTCGATGCCGGGTCGGGCGACTTATCAACGTGGCCTGATCGGGGGAATTTTCTCACCAAGCGCTGCCGAAGCGTCGGACGGTGCCTTTGGCTGCGTGGAGTTGAAACGCAGCTTGCCGTTCATTTTCCTCGGCTAGATAGCACTGCATTGCTAAACGCCTGGCGTGGAATATCTCATCATTGCCATTTAGCAGATCGTGCAACTCCTGGGCGATCGTCGCCGTGGACGCTGGCGCGATTCCCGCAACGCGCGAGACCAGCTTAGTGCTGGGTAGAACTGCCGAACGGCAGCCGCGAATCGATCTCGCTGTTGCGGCAGGTCGGCAAACGTTCGAGCGGGTCGGCACGCCAGCAGGTGGGATCGAGTCCGTTCAGTTCGGCGGTAGCGGGCACGCTCCGGATGGCCGTAGCGCGGTGGCCAGCGCGAGCCGATCCGGCAAACAGGCAGGCTGGGAAGCAGCATGTTTTCTGGTGCACGGCGCAGTTCCAGGACAGGCAGTGGTCGACCCCGGTTGACCGGGGGATCTGCGATATCATGAAAACGCGCCAGTCCTCAAGCCGGTCCGCCGGCGAAAGCCCCCGAAAGCCCGCCTGATGCCGCATTGCGGGCGTGGCGCGAGGGCTTGGCGGCGCGTCAAGCCGTGACCGCTGACTGGGGTTCCAAGCCCGGAACGCCGATTTTTTTCGTGGACCTGTTTTGCTCCTATTCCCTGTTTTGGCGCCGAAAATGGCCGATTCCGATGTGAGAAAAAATGCGCCCCACCGTCAACTTCCTTCAATCGAGCAACAATCTTGGTGGTAATCGATCCTATTCAGCCCAAAAAGGACCGACGGAAAAAATCGGCGCTCCGGGTGTAGAACCCGAATGAGGGACGAGGTATCCCTCACTCCTCGTGAGCGGGAGGTCCTCGATTGCGTGGCCGCCGGGCTTGGCTGCAAGGCCACTGCTCGAAGGCTGGGAATCAGCGAATTCACGGTGCGCAAGCACCGGGCCAACCTGTTGCGCAAAATGCAGTTGAGAAACCCCGCCGAGCTCACCGCGTATGCGTTGCGATGCGATGCGCGGGCCATGGACCGGCAGAAGTGGGGGCCAGATCCGCCGAGTTCCCGCAGCACGGTTTGCCTCAGAGCGGCCTGACGCCGCGTGAGGCCCAGGTCGCCACGCTCCTTCTGGATGGTCTGACCAGCAAGGAAATCGCACGGCGATTGAACATCAGCGACCTCACCGTTCGCAAACACCGGGAGAACCTGTTGGCGAAGCTTGGACTCGTCAACACGGGTCAGTTGATTCGCTTGCTTCTGTCGGCGCCTTAAGCCTTCCCGGATCGGTCACTAAGTACCCGCCAATAAATAAATGTGAGATTTTGGCAAACAGAGCCGGATGCGATGCAAGGCGCCCGACGCGACGCAGTGCGAGCACTGCGAGTGGAGGGCAACGCCACAGCGCGCCGGCTATGGAAGACAAAAATCACAGTTATTTAGGGGCGGGTACTTAGCATGGTCTCACTTGCAAGTCCATACGACACCGGAGCCATATCGTGACGCACAAGGTTGCCGGACTATGGAGTCACTCGTTGCCGCCGGTAGCGAGTCTAACCAACCCATCTAAGGGAGTTCAAAATGGCAGCAGAAACCATCACCGTCTACATCGACCCCACCCAATTAGTGGCACAGTCAAATAACGGCTACAGTCTCTACTTGGCCAAAATGGTCAACGGAAACTGCAATGTGATCTGGAAAGCGTTGGTCGCCGACTCGACCGATCCAGACGCCTATGGGCCGAAGAACGTTTTCAACATCGCCCTTCCTTCGTACCAAGTCAACTATACGGACGACCCCATCGTGGAGGGTTCGGTGACGCTCACTACCAGCGGGATCTCGACACCGATCGAATTGGGTCAAATTGTCACGCTGGATAAGTACGGGATCTTCAGCGAACCGGGCAACAACGGCACTGCTCTGGCCGTTAGTATCACAAATCAGAAATCCAACAACCCGCATGCAATTCTTCTAGACAACGAGGGGAATCCAATCTTCCTCAATACCAGTGGTATGGATATCACTGGGCAACCATCCACCATGCAGCCCGTCGACACATATCAGGTCTGGTTCGCGAATTTGCAGGATACCGGTACGATTATCGCGTCAAACCAGAGCGTGGTAGGCACCGTCACTTTCTCCGACAGCGATACGGACAAATCCATCAGCTTCACCGCGAACCAAGCTTGGGAGGATGGTGCGCCAGCAGACAAGGAGGTGCGCGAAGCACTGAGCAACAGGGGCGGCAATCCTATCGTGGTCGCCGTGACGGCCACCCTGAGCGTTGCAATGACGACTGCGGCGGCAACTTACCTCGGCAGCCACCTGATCAACAAATTCAGTTCCAACCTCAAGCCGAGCAGCATCTCGGTGACGCTGTACGGGAAGAGCGTGACAGTGAATTTCTCCGATCCGAAAAACGCGGAAATCCTGTCCGCCCTTGGGCCGGATGTTTACGAGACCGCAGTTAACGATGCGCTCAAAAAAGCGGTGAAGGACAAGGCCTTCAACATGGGGGGCGAAACGTGGAAGTTGCAGGAGACGCGCGTGACATTGCCTCAATAAGCGGCTGAAAGCGGGGAAGCGCACGGCTAGCTGGCGGTGCCGCCCCGGCACCGCAACGCATCCCGGGTGACCTCCTTCATCGTCTACCCGGGGCCAGGCGAATTGGCCACGGTGCAGACGGCGCAAGCACATCCGGACGCGAGTGCCGTCGCAAGGTGGCCGGCCCAGCGTTTGCTGCACGACAGGGGAAGCGGCTGCGCCACGTCGTTCGCGCGGGTACATGAAAAAAGCGGCCAACGCTTGTGGCGTTGGCCGCTTTCCATGTTCTACAACGGTATAGCGCGGGAATTAACCCTGGCGGTTCGGCTCGGCGACGTAGATCTCGACGCGGCGGTTGCGCGCGCGGCCGTTGGCATCGTCGTTCGACGCGACCGGCTCGCGCTCGCCACGGCCGTCGATCATGATGCGGTTCGGCGAGACGCCGCGCGCCGCGAGGTAGTCGCGGGTCTGGGCCGCACGGTCGACCGACAGCGGCTGGTTGACCGAGTCGTTGCCGGTGCTGTCGGTGTGGCCGATGATGGTCACGGTGGTCGACGGATTGTCTTGCAAGGTCGTGGCGAAGCGCTCGAGCACAGGACGGAAATTGGCTTTGATGGCGGAACGGCCGGTATCGAACGAGACGTCGGCAGGCACGTCGAGCTTGAGGCGGTTATCGTGGGTCTGGCTGACCTGGATGCCGGTGCCGCGCGTGGCTTGTTCCATGGCTTGCTTTTGCTGTTCCATGCGGTTCGACCAGATATTGCCGATGATCGCACCAGCGGCGCCGCCGATGATGGCGCCCTTGCCGGCACGTCCGCCGTGGCCGGAGGTCGCGCCAATAATCGCGCCCAGGCCGGCGCCGACACCAGCGCCTGTTGCCGTACCGCGCTGGGTGGCGGACATGTCGGCGCAACCGGTTGCCATCATGGCGACGACGGTGATGCCGAGCAGGGATTTAGTCAGGTTCTTTTTCATAGTGTGGCTCCTAAAAGTAATAAAATCCGTTTCGCTGTCACACCAGGCTAAGCCAGGCACGACCGCGAAACGGATCGGACATCAGTCGATGGCCGGATGCTGTGTAAGCTAGATACCTCGGCCGCTGATAAGGCGAACCAGAATCATGATAACAGCAACAACCAGCAGGATGTGGATGAAGCCGCCAATTGTATAGGAAGTGACCAAGCCAAGCAGCCACAGGATCAGGAGTACGACGGCGATTGTATAGAGCATGATTTTGTCCTCGGTGGGTTTTTATAGACGACTTGATGTCGTGAGTGCAGTATGCAGAACTCTTGCATGCCGCTCCGTACGCTGGCGTACATTAAGAATAAGTTTTTTGTTCGTTTTGCAATGCAGGCAACCAGCCCAATACGCCTGCCAGGCCAACCAAACCGATCAGGCAGGCCACCAGGCCGCCGGCAATCAGAAACACCACGTCCTGGGCCTGCATTGTGGCGCTGCTGCCCGCCGCGACAGGTCCCGCGGCGCTGAATCCAAACAGCGTTACGATAATGCCCCAAGCTAAAATGCCGATCCAAACCATGCGGTTCATGATAATTCCTTCGTCTCTGGTGATACTGCCGCGCCTTTTGCTGCAGGCGTAAAGCTATTTTCGCGCTTGCTCATCAGCAAATCGGTTCGTTGGCGCACATTGCAAAGAAGAAAAGAAAAAGCCTCGTGGAAATAACCACGAGGCGTTGTTTTTTTGTACAGCGGGAGCGGATCAGGCGGCCGAACGCAAGGTCCCGTTGACGACCTTGACGCGGTCCCCAGTGCGCCAGCCAGCCGCGCTCTGCTGATGGAAGGTGCGCGCTCCGCCATCGTCCAGGCGCACCCGGATTTCGTAGCTGCGCGTCGCTTTCAGATTGCCTTCGACCTGGTTGCCGACTACCGCGCCGCCGACCGCACCGGCGACGGTGGCGAGCTTGCGGCCGTTGCCGCCGCCTACCTGGTTGCCGAGCAAGCCGCCCAGCACCGCGCCGCCCGCCGCGCCCAGGCCGCTGCCTTGCGCGCGCTGGGTCACTTCACGCACCGATTCGATATTGCCGCAATGGTTGCACCAGCGCTCCGGCGCCGGCTCGGAAGCGGCGTGGCGCGGCGCCGGCGCCGGCTTGCGCTCGGCTGGTTTGCGTGTCGTTGCCGGTCCGCCGTTGTGCAGCGCGGCGCGGTCGAGCTCCTGCTGCGTCGGGATGCGCCTGGCTTCCTCTGCGGCCTCGCGCTTTTCTTCGCGGTCGCGCGCGGCACGCAGGTCGTCCTCGCGCTGGTTATCGGCGCGCTGGGCGGCGCGGTAGCGGGCGGCATTGCGTTCGGCGTCGGTGTCCTGCGCGTCAAGTGCGGCCAGGGTGCGCGGCGCGAGGTTCGATGCGCCAGCCGAGCTGCCCTCGCTTTGCAGTGTCGAGGCCAGCACCGCGCGGTCGATTTCACTGAGCTCGGCGGTGGCGGGCGTGCCGCCGATCGATGAGGGAATCCAGCCGAGGATGGCGGCCGTGCCGGCCCCGCAAAACACGATCACCGCGACGGCGGCGGCGATCAGCAGCGGATGCTGGGCGCTGCGGGGCGCAGGGGAGGAGGGCGTCGTCATGATGATTCCTTGTTGGTGAATGTGTGGTCGTGCACGGTCGGGTTGATGGACGCCATTCTCCCGAGGATGGGGCGGCCCTTCCGTGCGTCACCGTACATACTTTGCCTATTATTGACGTTACGCTGATTGAAATTGTTTGTAAATGTATCTGTCATACCAACCTGGCCTTACCTATCTAATGATCGCTATCCGTTTTGTCTCATGGCCGACCGCGCGCCCTGCCCACCGGAGGGAGCGATGAATCACGTTTCCGCCGTTGAGTTCGACCACCCGAACGGCAACCAGCTGCTCGCCGCCTTGCCGCACAACGACCTTGCGCGGCTGTCTCCCTTGCTCGAACCGGTACAGGTGGAAGTGGGCGAGGTGCTGTACGAGCCGGCCGAGCCGGTCCGCCATATCTATTTTCCGCACGACAGCCTGATTTCGCTGCTGGGCGTGGCCGAAGGGCGCATGACGCTCGAGGTCGGCCTGGTCGGGCGCGAAGGCATGCTGGGCGCCACCGTCGCGCTCGGGCACGATACCGCGCAGACGCGCGCCATCGTCCAGCGCGCCGGGTGCGCCAGCCGCATGGACAGCGCCAAGTTCCGCACCGAATTCGCGCGCAATCCTGCCTTGCAGAGGGTGCTGTACCGCTATACCGACACCTTGCTGGCGCAGGCGATCCAGATCGCCGTGTGCAGCCGCTTCCACGTGCTCGAAGCGCGCCTGGCGCGCTCGCTGCTGATTACGCGCGACCGTCTCAAGTCCGACAAATTTCATCTGACCCACGAATTCCTTGCGCATGCGCTCGGCGTGCGCCGGGTCGGCGTGACCAAGGCCGCCAGCGCCTTGCAGCAGCAGGGGCTGATCATCTACAGCCGCGGCAATATCGAGATCCTCGACGTGCAGGGACTGGCGGCGGCCTCCTGTAAATGCTACGAGATCGTCAAGGAAGCGGGCGCGAGCGCGCTGTCGACCGCCTTCGTCTGACGCTGCGGGCGGTGCGCTCGGCGCAGTCAAAAAAGAGGGAACTTTGTCTGGCAGGCAGAGATCTATCACCACACAAGCACGTCGTGTGCGTGGTGATGACGATCTCAAGGAGCCTGCCATGCCGGTGCCGCTTAATCCTCCTGTCTCTGCCCGGTCGGTAGCGCCGCCGCGCTATGTCTTCTTTTCCACGGATGACCACAGCCTGTGGCGTTATCTCTGGCCGTTTCTCTCCGCAAAACAATTGATCACCGCGCTGGCGCTGGTCGTCGTGGCGGCGCTTGTCTGCATCGAAGTGCTGCCTCGGACCTTCGCCGCGGACGCCAGGATGGCGGTCTTCTTCTGTTTCTTCTTTATGCTGATCGGCACGCTCTACAAGCAACTGCCCGGAAAAATAAGCATTGCCACCACGCGTGGTCCGGCGCGCCAGTTGATGGCCATCCTGGAACCGCTGGTGTGCGATCTGGGCTATGTGCGCAGGCAGGTGGACCCAAGCGGCGAATGCATCCGATGGCGTCCCACACCGGGTTACGGCTTGTCCTGGCTTGACTCACCCGACCAGGATGTCGAGCTGCGCATCGCGGATGAAAACATCATCGAGGTGCGCGGCCCGAAAGACGTTCTCGAGGCTCCCCTGACGGGCCTGCGTTCGAGATTGAAAGAAGCGAAAGGCGGCTGATTGCCGCTTTCAGAAAAGGCAGACGTAAAAAAACCCCGCGAGCGGGGCAGCTGGCGAGGTTTTTTCTCCAATCAGGCAAGCCGGATCATTTCGGTGGCTTGACCTGGTTGCCGATGACGCCGCCGACGGCTGCGCCGCCAACGGTACCGACAGCGCTGCCGCCGGTCAATACGCCACCGACAACTGCGCCGGCGCCGGCGCCGATGGCCGTGTTCTTATCCTGGGCCGACATGCCTGCGCAGCCACCCAAACCGAGCGCTACTGTTACCAGCGTCGCGCTCATTACCAGTTGCTTGATTGTTTTCATGATAGTGCCTCTTTAATTGTAAAGCTTACTTCATGCGAATGTCGTTTTTCACCGACTTCACACCTTTGACATTGCGGGCGACTTTGCCGGCGGTAGCGATGCTGTCTTGCGCAGCGACGAAGCCGCTCAGCTGAACAACGCCTTTGAAGGTTTCAACGTTGATTTCCGAAACTTTCAGGGTCGGCTCATTGACGATGGCCGCTTTGACGCTGGTGGTGATCACGCTGTCGTCAACGTATTCGCCCACGCTTTCTTTTTTGTCGGTCGAGGCGCAGCCAACAACGGTGGTCAGCATCAGGGCGGCGATGAGGGTCGATACGATTTTCAGGTTTTTCATGGTGTGTTCCTCTATGGTGGTGGTCTATGTTGTTATGCGTTCGGCGGTGCATGTCGCCCAACCGATACGTCTAGATTAGGGCTTGCCGAGCTCGTGGTCTGTTCGGCAACGCACATAAGTGACAAAACGCAATTTTTTTGGAATCAGCGGCGCGGGCGGACGTTTTGGGCCGAGGGTGCGCTCTTGCCCGGCGGCGGCGCCACCGGCTTTTCGCGCGCTTCGGCCAGCAAGCGAGCGCAGCCGCTTTCCTGGCCCGGACCGGTATTGACCAGGGGCAGCAGGGCGGCCGGGGCTGCGACCAGGCCCAGCGCAACCGCGCCACCCGCCTTCAGGGCCAGCACGCCCTTGTCGACGCTCACCTCCGGCTTGGAGAAGCTGCCGCGCAGGTGCAGGGGCGAGCGCAGCGAAAAGATGCGCAAGCCCTTGGTCTTGGGATTCAAGGTCAGGTCCATCTGTTCGTTGGCCAGGTTGATGGTGCCGTCGCCCGTGATGGCCGCCTCTTCGGTATCGACCACGAAGGTGCGCGTCTGCATCAGCCCGTTGGTGACCTGGAAATCGCTGGCCATGCAATTGAGCTTGACCTGCTTGTCGCCGAACAGTTTGGTCAGCACGATATTGCCGATGTTCAGGCCAGCCTGTTCGAGCAGCATCTTGCTCACCGTGCCTTCGTCGATCAGCGCCTTGACTTCGCCATTCGAGGCCGCCAGCAAGGACGCCACCGAATTGCCGGTGCTTGACAACTGCGCGTCGCCATTGATCTGGCCGACCGTGGCCTTCATGCCTTCAACCGAGGGAAACAGTTCCTTGATCTTGATGTGGCGCGCGCTGACCTTGGCGGTGGCCTTGATGGCTTGCTTGCCATTGCCGCTGCCATCGAGCTTGATGGTGGAGGTGACGCTGCCGCCGGCCATCTGGAAATTCATCGGCGCCAGGGTCAGCACCCCATCCTTGAGGATCAGGTGGGTCGACAGTTTGCTGATCGGCAGCTGCTTTTCGCGCACGATGCGCTCGGCCGCGTAGTGCACGTCGGCGTCGATCGCGGTCCAGCGTTCGGTGCGGAACGATTCGACCGGCAGCACCTTGCCGCTCGGCTGCACCGCCTCGACCCCGCGCGCCTCCTTGCTGGCGTTCGAATCGGCGCCCACCAGCGGCCCCAGATCGGCGAACTGCAGCAGTTTCGACGACACCTTGCCACTCAGTTTGCCGCGTGGCTTGCCGGTCTGGTATTCCATATGCCCGGCGATATCGCTCGAACCGACCTTGCCGGTAAATTTGTCGTAGACCCAGCGGCTGCCGGCCTCGCCGAGCTCGCCGGTCAGGCGGCCCTCGGTGCGAAAGGCCGGCGTTTCCGGCAGCAGCAGCCCGGTCAGGGTGTACAGGCGCGCCATGCTGGCGCCCGAGAGCTTCAGGCGCACATCGACCGCCGCCAGCTTGGTCGGCTTGGTGATCGTGCCTTCGATTTCGATGTGGGTTTTTCCGACGCGCAGGTCGGCCTGGAGCGGATAGGGGGTGCTCTGCTCCTTGAGCGAGAGCACTGCGCCGGCCTTGCCGCCGCCGGTCACCGGGCCGTTGTTATAGGTGCCGCGCAGCTTCCAGCTGATTCCGTAGGCGGGGTCGGCGTTGACGGTGTCGACGTCGGCGCTCAGGTCGATGTCCTCGATCGCATCGTTGAACTTGACCACGCCCTTGGTAAACACCACGCGTTCGAGGTCGAGCTTCCAGCGTGCCGGCTTGTCTTCATTGCGGAAGGTCCAGTTGTTCTTGCCATCCTTGTCGCGCCGCAGGTCGACGGCCGGGGCGTCGAAGCGCAGCACCGGAATGGCGATGGTCTTGTGCAGCAGCGAGAAAGGGTTGAGCGAAAACGAGAACTGTTTGACGGAAGCCATGTCACCCGTGCCCATCCCGCCCGGCTGGCCCACGTGCACATCGTTGGCGACCAGGTGCGGCCAGGGCACCAGATCGCGCCAGGTGCGGTCGCGCTCGGCCATGACGGCGGACGGCTTTTCCCAGCTCAGGTCGAGGTTGCCCTTGATGTTGAACGGACGGTCGATCGCTTCGCTGGCCTTGGCGTTGAGCCACGGACGGGCCTTGTTCCAGTCGTAGGTGAGCAGGATGGCGAGCGCGATCAGTGGAATGGCGACCAGCACGGCCACGATGGCGAGAATAATTTTGGTGCGGCGCGCGATCGGTGTGCGACGGCCGGACGGGACCGGGGCGGCTTGGCTCATGATTATCCTTATTGTGAGAATAGGGTCACTTTAAGCGATATGGGTGGCACTTTTGTGTACGTTAGCGCACGGTCGGCCAGCCCCTTGCACGTAAAACATTTGCTATGTGCGGCAGCGAACCGAACTTGCCAATAAATCAGCTTATAACGTTATCACGACATCACTACACCTCATGGAGAAACACGATGAATGCACAAATCAAGAATCAAGTCAGTAAAGTTCTTTGCGCCGCACTGGTTATGACACTGGTCGCTTGCGCCAGTTCGCAAAAAGCACCGGCAACGGCTGATGTTGCCGTGTCGAAGAATGCCGTCGAAAACGCTGTGAGCGCCGGCGCCGCCGATCTGGCCCCGGAAGAAATCAACGCCGCCCGCACCAAGATGATGCAGGCCAACCAGGCCCTGGCCGCTAAAGATTACAAACTGGCGCGCGAACTGGCGACCCAGGCGCAGGCCGACGCCAAGCTGGCCCAGAGCAAGGCCAATTCGGCCAAGGCGACCACCGCCGCCAATGCACTCCAGGATGACCTGCGCGTGCTGCGCGAAGAAGTCGACCGCGCCAACAAGCCGCAACAATAATAAGAATAATAAGTCTGCCCAGCAGACAGATGCCGCGCGCCCTCACAGCGGCAGCGCAGGCCGAATGGCCGCGCACAGCAGTACCCAGAGCACAAGAAAACGTTTGAACTCCGCGCCACATGGCGCCATGACAACAAAAGGAACAATTCCATGAAACATACCCTGATCAAAACCGCTATCCTCGCCGCCGTCCTGACCCTTGGCGCTTGCAGCAGCGTGCCGACCACCACCCCATTGCTGGACCAGGCCCGTGGCGATTTCGTCGCCGCCAACAATAATTCGCGCGTCGCCACCTTCGCCCCGCTGGAATTCAAGCAGGCCAGCGAAGCGCTGGATCAAGCCAACGCCGCCGCCGCCCGCAAGGACAGCCTGGAACAGATCGACAAGCTGGCCTATCTGGCCAAGCAAAAAATCGCCACCGCACAAGAAATCGCCAAGCAGAAACAGGCTGAAGCCGATATCGCCTCGTCCGGCAAAGAACGCGACGCCGTGCGCCTCGAAGCGCGCACCGTCGAAGCCGACCGCGCCAAGATGGATGCCGCCGCCGCCAAGGCCGCCGCCGCCGCCGCTTCGGCCGATGCCGCCGCCGCCCAGAACCAGGCTGCCGCCGCTCAAGGCCAGGTCGCCGCCGCCGAAGCCCAGACCCGCGAAGCCCAGGCTCGCGCCGCCCAGCTCGAAGCGCTGATGACCGACCTGCAAGCGAAGAAAACCGAACGCGGCCTGGTCATCACGATCGGCGATGTGCTGTTCGGCGTGGACCAGGCCAACCTGACCGCGAACGGCCAGGCCACCCTGCGCAAGCTGGCCGATGCATTGGCACAGAACCCGAACCGCACCGTGCTGGTCGAAGGGTTTACCGACAGTACCGGCAGCACCGCGCATAACCAGCAATTGTCGGAAAAACGCGCCTCGTCCGTGCGCGCCGCGCTGGTCGAGATGGGCGTTGCCCGCGACCGCGTTGCAATGCGTGCGTATGGCGAAGCCTTCCCGGTCGCGCCGAATGACAACGCCGGCAACCGTCAGATGAACCGCCGCGTTGAAATCGTGCTGTCGAACGAAGGCGCCGCGATCGCGCCGCGCCGTTAATACCGAACACACTGCAGTAGCAACTTAATAGTAAAAGGAATCATCATGGACGACAATACCAAGCCACTGGCGCACGGATTCGACGTGAAAGCCATCCGCCAGGCAGCGGCCAATCTGGACGACGGCGCCGTCACGGACGGCTACGCAGCCGACCGTGAAGCGGTCATCAACATGCTGAACGACGCGCTCGCCACCGAACTGGTGTGCGTGCTGCGCTACAAGCGCCACTACTACACCGTCAGCGGCGTGGGCAACGGTCCGATCAAGGCCGAGTTCCTGGAGCACGCGCAACAGGAGCAGGAACACGCCGACTCGCTGGCCGAACGCATCGTCCAGCTCAATGGTTCGCCGAATTTTAATCCGGCCACCCTGACCGCGCGCAGCCATGCCGAATACGACGATTCGGACGACGTGCAAGCGATGATCCGCTCGAACCTGATCGCCGAGCGCGTGGCGATCGAGTCATACCGTCAGATGATTGCCGCCATTGGCGAGAAGGACCCGACCACCAAGGCGCTGCTGGTAAGCATCATGGCGGTCGAAGAAGAGCACGCGGACGACATGCGCGACCTGCTGGCGCACTAAAAGCAAAAACGGTAACACTTTACAGACTTTTTTCAACCCACCACTGGAGTTCATCATGTTAGATACCAACACCCGCACGAACGGCGTTTCCAACCTGAACGGCAATGTGAACGCCGTGCAAACCGACGTCAAGACCCTGGTCAAGGATGCCCAGACCCTGCTGTCCGCAGCGGCCGCACTGACCGGAGAGAAAGCCGAAGACATGCGCGCACGCGGCATGGAAATGCTGGACGTGGCGCTGGGCAAGGCATCGCAAGTGCAAGGTCAAGCTATCGTCAAAGGCAAGGAACTGGCGCACACCGCCGATGTCTATGTTAAGGACAACCCATGGCGCACCATCGCCGCCGCTGCCAGCGTCGGCTTGCTGGTCGGTGTGATCCTGGGCCGTAAATAATTCAAGCCGGGAGAAGCCATGGACAAAACAACAGCGGCAGTACATGGCCCCGGCCTGATGGGCGGCCTGACAGGGCTGGCAAAAAATGTCTTCGGACTCGTGGTGTCGCGCGTGGAACTGGCGGCACTCGAGTTGTCCGAAGTGCGCAATCATGTGCTTGAATTGCTGGTGGTTTTTTCGCTGGCAGTGCTGTGCGCCATGTTTGCGTTGGCCTACGGTAGCGCGACAATTGTTGCGCTGGCCTGGGAAAGCATGGGCTGGAAAATCCTCCTCATCATGTTTGCCGTGTTCATCGCCGTGACGATCGGCCTCGTGCTCAAGGCCAAGGCCATGCTCAAAGAGGGCAAGCTGGCTTTCCCCGAGACCATGAACGAACTCAAGAACGATCGCGACATGCTGCTGTAAGCGGCACTTCAGACGGGAGTATTACGATGGATAACATTATCGGGCTCGAAAAATCCCCTGGCACAGGGGGCGACAAGACCGAATCGGTAGCCGAACGCAAGGCGCGCCTGCTGCGCCAGGGCGATTTCTACCGTGTCGGCATTGCCCACGCCAAAGCCCGGATCAAGCACGATGCGCGTCCCGACGTGCTGTTTCACTCGGCACTCGACCATGCGACCTTTGCGGTCCGTTCGCGGATCGACAGCGTGCTGCATCCGACCGGCATCAGTGTCGCGTCGATCATGCCGTACGCCGCGACCATCATCGGCTTCATCACGCGGCGCCGGCTGATCAAGCCCGCGCTCGGCGTGGCGGCCGTGCTGGGCGGCGTGGCGTGGTACTTGCAACAGCGCCGCACAGGGCAGACGCAACAACTGTGACGCGCACAGCGCGCCGCAATACGTCTGAACTGTTTAGTTACCATGCCGGGCAAGCGAACCCGGCCTCGCAATAAGAACGGAAAGATATGGTGGGGCTTGAGCGGCGTCGTAATCTTCGGATTCGACGCCGTCTTTTTTTGCTGGTATCGTTTTCATCCCTGGTCGTTTTTCGTATATTCACTTCTTCCATTCCCATTCCCGACTCGATTCCGGCCATCCTATGACTGACCCAAATAAACTCAACCCCGACAAGCTGCGCATTGTGCTGGTCCTGCAAGGGGGCGGCGCGCTGGGCGCCTACCAGGCCGGCGTGTACCAGGCGCTGCACGAGCACAACCTGGTGCCGGACTGGATCGTCGGCACTTCGATCGGCGCCATCAATGCTGCCCTGATCGCCGGCAACGAACAATCGGTGCGGCTGGAGAAAATCAAGGCTTTCTGGGACCGGGTGTCGCATGCCGACACGCTGGACATGACCCGGGTCGACGACCGCCAGCGGCGCTCGAATATCTGGCTCAACACCTTTGATACCGTCATGCGCGGGGTGCCGGGCTTTTTCAAGCCGCGCCTGTTCAGCGGTTTTCCATTCGGGATGACGGTTGCGCCGGAAGAAGCCTCGTTTTACGACACCACGCCGCTGCGCGACACGCTCCGCGAACTGGTCGACTTCGACTATCTGAACGAAGAGGGCGGCATGCGCCTGACGGTCAACGCCGTCAATGTGCGCACCGGCGAACTGGCGCATTTCGACAGCCAGGGCGGCGACCTGTGCGCCGACCATGTGCGCGCCAGCGGCAGCCTGCCGCCGGCCTTCGCCCCGGTGCGCATCGATGGCGAGCTGTACTGGGACGGCGGCCTGTATTCGAACACCCCGCTCGAATCGGTGCTGCGCGAGCTGCCCGGTGGCGACACCATCTGCTTCATGGTCGACCTGTGGAGTGCGGAAGGCGAGGAGCCGGTGACGATGGACCAGGTCAATACGCGCCAGAAAGACGTGACCTACGCGTCACGCTCGAAACGCCATATCGAAGACTACAGCGCCACCCATGCGCTGCAGCACAAGCTGCGCCAGATGTATGCGCGCATGCCCGAGGCCGAGCGCACCGAGGAAGACCGGCGCGAGCTCGCAGCGCTCGGCTGCGACGCCACACTGCACATCGTGCGCATTCCCTATGCGGGGCACGACTGGCATATGGCGTCCAAGGACGTCAATTTTTCCAGGGGGTCGATCGAATGGCGCTGGGAGCAGGGCTACCGCGATGCGCTGCGCGCGCTCAAGCACGCGGGCTGGCTGCTGATGGTGGCCGAAGAAACGGCCGTGGTGGTGCACGAATTGCCGCCGGACCAGGATGACTGGGTCGCGGCGGCATAAAGCGTTGCTGCCGGGAGCGTCGGCCGTCGATGCGGCGCGCCCGGCAGGCAGGTCCGGTCAGCCGCCCATGGCAGCCTGGGCGCGCGCGCCGGCCATGTCTTTCTGGTAGTTCGCTTGCGCTTCTTTGTTGCAAGCGCTGCGCTCGGACGCCGGCAGGGCGCGGCATGCGCCTTTGGCTTCCTGCAGGGCCGCACCCATTTCCTTGCGCAAGGTGCGCAGGCGTGCCTCCGGGGTAGCGTCTTCTTGCGACCAGCGCGCCGGATCGCCACGGGCGATTTCGGCCGCTTGCTGGCGCGCGGTGGCGGCCGGCACGTTCTGGTCGGTCGAGGTTTGCGGCAGCTGGGCGCTGGCGATACTCATGCCCATCAGGCAGGCGGCGGCGACGCTGGCGCGCAGCAGGCCGGTCAATGGGCCGCTGGTGCGTGGCGTGTTGTTGTCGGGCTTGCGCATGGCAGCTCCTTTTCTGGTTGTTGATGGTGGGGTAAAAAAAACCGGCGCACGCGGCGCCGGTTGTCGACTTGTTACAGACGCCCGGTCAGGAGCAGCACGATGAGCACCACCACGATCAGGCCGGTGATGCCGCTTGGGCCGTATCCCCAGCTGCGGCTGTGGTTCCAGGTAGGAAGGGCGCCGATCAGGGCAAGAATGAGGATAACGAGAAGAATGGTACCCATGGTGGGCTCCTTTAAAAGTCGATCTGTCTGTGCAGATCGTGAGTTATATGAATGGTGGGGATGCTGTTAAATAATTAGTAACGGTAGACGCGGCCGTCGACCACGCGTACGCGGTTGCCGACGCGCAGGTCGTACACGCTGTCCTGCACAACCGTGCGGGTTTCGCCGTTTTGCAGGCGAACGTTAATCTGGTACATCTCCTGGCCATTACCGGCATTGCGGTTGGCTTCGACCTTGTTGCCGACCACGGCGCCGCCGACGGCACCGGCGACAGTCGCTGCGGTACGGCCGCTGCCGCTGCCGACCTGATTACCGACCAGTGCGCCGACAATACCGCCGACAACCGCACCGGCGCCGTTGGTCTGGCCGTCATTGCGGGTGACCTGGATCGATTCGATGGTGCCGTAGCCCGCCGACGAGGAGGCTGGATTGTCGTAGCTGCCATTGTTGACAGGCTGGGACGAGGTGCTGGCACAGCCGCTGAGCATGGCAGTGGTGGCGATGACGATTGCTGCGATAGTCTGGTTCGATTTCATGTTGTTCTCCTGACAAAGTGTGAAGCCAGCATAATCAGCAAGCACCATGGGGTCTGTGCGCTGCCGCACTCAGTTTAATTCAGTTGAGTTTGGCTTAAACTGTTGGGTTTTTGCCACTAATCTCGCTGTGTTCGCCAGCGTACAGATGTTGGGCGGTACTTCCCGTAAAACGGAAGGCAGCGATGTATTGTCACCGGAGAAAAGCAAGATGAAACGAGCAGTCACCCCCGCCTTGATCGGCGCCTTCCTGATGTCGGCCGCCTTGTCGGCCAGTGCGGCGACCCCGGAAGCGAAGGCGGCCTACAAGCAGGCCACAGCGGCGGCGACCGCCACCTACAAGGCGGCGCGTGCGCAATGCGACGTGATTACCGGCAACCCCAAAGAGGTGTGCGTGGAAGAAGCCAAGGCAGCGCGCGTGCGCACCGTGGAAGAAGCGAGCGCCATCTACAAGAACACGCTCAAAGCCTATACCCAGTCGCGCCAGACGATCGCCTCGGCCAACTTCGACCTCGACAAGGCCAAGTGCCGTGCGCTGACCGGCAACGACAAGGATGTCTGCATGCAGCAGGCAAAATCGACCCTGATCGCGGCCCAGGCCGACGCCAGGGCCGACAAGAAAGCGATCGAAGCGCGCACCGATGCGCGCGACGACAAACGGACGGCCGAGTACAAAGTCGCGCTTGAAAAGTGCGATGCGTTTGCCGGTGCGGTCAAGGACACGTGTGTCTCGGCCGCGAAATCGCAGTATGGTAAATAAGTAACAAGCAAGCTATGCTGCAACAGCTCATATAGAGCAATTTTTTTTGAACCACCCACCAAGGAGTCCACTATGAAAATCGCAAAACGTCTGTCGACCATGCTGTTTGCCGCCACCCTCGTCGCCACCATGGCTGGTTGCGCCTCGACCGCCACCAAAGAAGGCACCGGCGAATTTATCGATGACACCGTGATCACCGCCAAAGTCAAGGCATCGATCTTCAACGAGCCTACCCTCAAAGCGTCGGAAATCAACGTTGAAACCTTCAAGGGCGACGTGCAGTTGTCCGGCTTCGTGGCCGATCCGGCCGATGCCACCAAAGCGGCCGATGTGGCACGCGGCGTGAAAGGTGTAGTATCGGTCAAGAACGACGTACGTGTGAAGTAAGCTGAGCTCTTCAGGCCGGCCCGCAGTGGCCGGCCTGCGGTGCCGGCTCTAATAATATGTGAAGATTTTATGCAGCTTGCAGATCCGATTCCGGCCCCCGCCAATCCCAATCCCGCTCCTTCCACCGAGAGCGGCGCCGTCAAGGCAGCCCCCGCCGACGCCGGCGCGGAGCATCACGACCCACTGACTGCCAGTTCCACTGCCGCGCACGCGCTGCGCATCCCGATTCATGTCAACGCGCGCGGGCTGGCGCTGGGCATTATCGCGACGATTGCCTTCGTCTATGCGCTCCAGTGGGCACAAAAATTCCTGGTCCCGCTGCTGCTCGGGATCTTTATCGCCTACACGCTCAATCCGCTGGTGCTGTTCCTCGAACGGCGCATGCGCATCAAGCGCGCCATCGGCGCCACCATCGTCACCGTGGTCATCTTGGTGCTGATGGGCGGGGTGCTGAACCGGGTGCAGGGCGAGTTTTTCAACATCATCGACGAATTGCCGACGATTACGCAAAAGGTCACGCGCATCCTGACCCGCGCCAGCGGCGGACAGCCGAGCACGATCCAGCAGATGCAGGCGGCCGCCTCCCAGATCGAGCAAGCCACTTCCAGCGTCGGCGGGCAAAAATCGGCGGCGCGCAAGGCCATGCCGGCCGCGGCGGCCGCCGGCGGCAGTTTCAAGATCATGGACTGGGTACTGGCCGGGTCGATGGGCTTCATCGGTTTTGTCACGCAGGCGACCATGGTAGTGTTCCTGGTGTTCTTTTTGCTCCTTGCGGGAGACACCTTCAAGCGCAAGCTGGTCAAACTGACCGGACCGTCGCTGAGCCGCAAGAAGGTGACCGTGCACATCCTGGACGACATCAATACCTCGATCCAGAACTATATGTTCATGCTGCTGGTCACGAATACCTTGCTGGCCTTGCTGATGTGGGTCGCGCTGCGCGCCATCGGCCTCGAAAATGCGGGCGCCTGGGCGATTTTTGCCGGCCTGATGCACATCATGCCGTACTTCGGCCCGCTGTTGATCACTGCGCTGACCGGCCTGGTTGCCTTCATGCAGTTCGAATCGCTGGAAATGGTGCTGCTGGTGGCCGGCGCCTCGCTGGCGATTGCCACCCTGGTCGGCACCGTGATTGCCACCTGGATGACCGGCAAGATCGCCAAGATGAACCCGGCCGCCGTGTTCGTCAGCCTGCTGTTCTGGGGCTGGCTGTGGGGCATGTGGGGCTTGCTGCTCGGCGTGCCGGTGGTCGTGATGATCAAGGTCGTGGCCGAACGGGTCGAAGGCATGGAAGTGCTGGCCGAGCTGCTGGGCGAGTAAGCCGGTGTCGGCGGCGGCGGCGGCGGGGCGGGGGCGATGCCTTTGCGCCCGCGCCGCCGTATGTTAGGCTTGCAGATCGTCAATTCAGAAGCGCGCCTTGTCCATGCTCCAGTTAAAAAATCTTGCGCTCGCGCTCTCCAGGGGCGCGCTCGCCGTGCTCTGTTGCGGCATCGTCGCTGGCGCCGCCTGCGCCCAATCGGTCGCCTTCACCTTCGATGACGGTCCTTCGCTGGCCGACACACCACGTTTCACGCCGCAGCAGCGCAACCAGGCGATGCTCGATGCCCTCGCCAGGCACAAGGTCAAGGCAGCGCTGTTCGTTACCGCCGGCAATGGCGCCGACAAGCCGGCCGGCTACGCGCTGGCACGCGCCTGGGGCGAGGCTGGCCACGTCATCGGCAACCACACGATGACCCATCCGGATCTCGACAGCGCCAAGGTCAGCCTGGCGCGATACCAGCAGGAAGTGCTGGAGTGCGACAAGATCACTGCCACCTTGCCCGGTTACCAGAAATGGTTCCGCTACACCTATCTGCGCGAAGGCAGCGAACCCGGCAAACGCGAGGGCATGCGCGACTTTCTCGCCGCGCAGGGCTACCGCAACGCCTATGTCACGCTCGACACCAGCGACTGGCGCCTCGACGAACACCTTGCCGAGACCTTGGCGAAGAACAGCAAGGCCGACCTGGCGCCCCTGAAAAAAGCGTACCTCGCGCATGTGCGCGAACGCGCGCTGGCCTACCGCGCCATGTCGCAGCGGCTACAGGGACGCGATATTGCTCAGGTGATTTTGCTACACCACAATCTGATCAACGCGCTGTTTCTCGACGACGTGATCGGCATGTTCAAGGAGATGGGCTGGACCATCGTCGCGCCGGCCAAGGCCTTCGAAGACCCGGTGTACCAGTTCTCGCCGCAACGTCCGGCACACGGACAAAGCCTGCTGCTGTCGATGTCGCGCAGCCTCGGCATGGACAAGCTGGACGACAAGAAACGCCTGCAAGACGATGGCGAGGCCGATATCGTCCGCCTGAAAGCACAAGGATACTAGGAAACCATGCTCGCTAATTTACCTTACGAATTACAGATCGCCCTGCGTTACACCAGCGCGCAACGCCGCAGCGAACGCAATCCGATGCTGTCGGTCATTTCGCTCATTTCGGTCAGCGGCATTGCGCTGGGCGTGGCCGCGCTGATCGTGGTGCTGTCGGTGATGAACGGCTTCCAGAAGGAAGTGGCGGCGCGCATGCTGTCGATGGTTCCGCACATTGAAGTCATGGACGAGCGCGGCGGCCTGCCCGACTGGGAGCAGACCCTGGCGCAGGCGCGCGGCAATCCGGCCGTGGCCGGCGGGGCGCCGTTCGTCACCTTGCAGGGCATGCTGCTGTACGACGAAACCATGCGCCCGGTGGCGGTGCAGGGCATCTTGCCGGCGGCCGAAAAAACCGTGTCGAGCATTGCCGGGCGTATTACCGGCGGCACCCTGGACGATTTGCAGCCGGGCCGCTTCAACATCGTGCTCGGCTACGCGCTGGCCGCCAAGCTGGGCGTGAAAGCGGGCGATAAATTGTCGCTGCTGGTGGCGCCGCAGGGCGCATCAACCACCGCCTGGGCACCGCGCCGGCAAGTCTTCACGGTGACCGGGACCTTCAACGTGGGGCACAACGATTACGATTCCACCGTGGCGCTGGCGCATATCGACGATGCGCGTTCGGTCGAGCAGCTGGCCTTGCCGACCGGACTGCGCCTGAGTTTGCATGACCTGCACCAGGCCCCGCGGGTGGCGCAGGAATTGTCCGCCAGCATGCCGCAGGAACTCATGTTCCGCGACTGGACGCGCCAGAACGAAGTCTGGTTCGCCGCCCTGCAATCGCAAAAGCGCATGATGTTCCTGATCCTGGTGCTGATTATTGCCGTGGCGGCGTTCAACCTGGTATCCACCCTGGTGATGAAGGTCAACGACAAGCAGGCCGATATTGCAATCCTGCGCACCCTGGGTGCTTCGCCGCGCTCGATCATGGCGGTGTTCATGATGCAGGGCGCGCTGGTCGGCGTGATCGGCACCGTGGCCGGGGTGGCGGCCGGCGTGCTGGTGGCGATGAATGTCCATGTCATCATGCCGGTAGTGGAGAAACTGATCGGCAGCAAGTTGCTGTCGCAAGAGATTTACTTCCTCAGTTCGGTGCCGTCGGACCCGCAATGGCAGGATATCGTCATGATTGCCGGCGTGTCGGTGGCGCTGTCGTTCGTGGCGACCTTGTATCCGAGTTATGGGGCGGCGCGGATCAATCCGGCGGAGTCCTTGCGTTACGAGTAGCACATCCGCAATTGGCTTGATGAACCAGGACCGACAATGATGAAACCCTTGCGTCAACAGTCAGCCGTGCTCGCCGAGTGGGCAAATGAACTCGCGCTGCGCTTCGACAGGCCAGTCGACCAGCTGCTCACATCCGGGCTGATGGCGACTGATTTTTCCAGAGCAGTGGAAGTGAGGACGCCGTACGGCATGACGGTCCGCTTCGACCTGGCGTTCTTCCTGGTGCGGCCCGCCGTGGCTCAGGCGGTTGTGTTTACCGAGCATAGCGGATACGTCGAATTCGATATGGTGGACGAAATGGCGTTTGCCGAAATCTCCGAGTCGACCTACTACCATGATGCAGAGCTTGAAAATCGGCCGATTCAGTAGCTGTTCGCCGCCGCATCGGCCGGTGCAGCTGCACGACGGATGGCAGCGTCATGATGCTTGAAGACTTCGGCCTTCACGATGCGACGCTGCTGGCGATTGATTTCGCGTGGGCCAGCGGTCAATGTGTCGTGCGAATCAGGCACACCTCGCTGGCCGATTGCATCCTGCTGTTCACAGAGGTAACCCGCCTTAGCGTGCCACGCACCCACCCTTGGGGCCCATCGCAGTCCATTCATTCGGCGTCGACACGCGTCCAGGGCCAGTTCGAGATAGAAATGCAATCCGGCGACCTGATCGGAATTGAGGCTGGCGCGGTACGCCTGGTGCAGTGTCGGCCGGGGACGACTTGGGATGACGCGACCATGCGCATGCATGAGGGATGGAACCATGAATGAAGTGCCTTTTTTTGTGAGGCGGCAGATCGACCAACGCGATTTGCTGCGCTTCTTCGAGCGCGAACTTGGCTTGTCCTGCGAGAGCATACTGCACCAAAAGGACACAGCGCTCGCCTTTCTGATGACGATCGAGCACGACGAGGGGTTTCGGCACTATGTCTATTTGTTCTGGCGCGAAGGGCCCGTGCTTGACAAGTCGCTTGCCCAGTTGGCCCCAATTTTTGCCGACGAGTTCGCGACCGAGATACTTTTCGAGTCGGAATCATCAATCGCGGACACCAGTGCGGAAGAGTGGCTTCTTGCAGTGCCTGGCGGCGGCGTTCCGACCCTCGTTTCAATCATTGATTTGGCAGATGGCATCGACGTTGCGGGCCCCTACTGCTTGATTGTGGCGGACGATCCGCTGATGCCACCGGACAGTTAACCAAGGGAGGATCGGACGAACTATTGGCTTGGCGATCCAATAAATTTCAAATCGGAAATGAGACCTGCAAATTGTTTTAAGCGTGCAGGTACGCCCTGGGCATGCCGATGAGCTGACTGATAAAGCTGAAACACGTGCGCGTAATCGCTATCCGATTCGTCAAGGTACCAGGTGTCCATCACCATCCCATTCGGCCCGTATAAACCAAACGCCACGAATGGCAAGTCCGATTTTTCGTCGTTGTCAGCCCACAGCGCAAGTTTCGTGTTGTTGACAGTGACGGATATTGTGTACTTGTCTTTGCGCCAACCGGCATTGCCTTCCTCGGGTTTGACAGAAAGCGCTTTTACAATTTCCCTGTAGTCGTTTGGTATCGACATGTGGTCCCGCTCACCGAATCCGCGTCACCTTCGCCGCCGTTGTCTGCCCGCCACCGGTGACTTCATCCGGCTTGTGCTTCAGACTGCCCAGTTGCAGCGCATATTGCCGGGCGAACTCGGCGCCCAGGAAGAAAATCTGCGCCGAGTAATACACCCACAGCAGCAGGGCGATCATCGAGCCGGCCGCGCCGAAACTGTTGGCCACGCCGCTGTTACCGATATACAGCCCTATTGCAAATTTCCCCAGGCTGAACAAGGCAGCCGTACCCAGCGCGCCGATGGTCACGTCGCGCCATGACAGCTTGATGCGCGGGAGCATTTTGTAGATCACCCCGAACAGCACCGCGATGACCAGGAAGCTGATCGCCCACGATACCCACGACAGCAGCACGGCCGCGTCTTTCCACAAGCCATTCATGTAATTTTCCAGCACGGCCAGCGCGGCGCTGACCACCAGCGAGACCATCAGCAGGAAACCCAGCACCAGGATCAGCCCGAACGACAGCAAACGCGTGCGCAGGATGTCCCACCAGGTCGCGTCGGTGGAGGCCGGCACCGCCCAGATCTCGTCCAGGCTGTCCTTGAGCTCCGAAAACACGGTGGTGGCCCCGAACAGCAGCAGGCCGGTGGCGATGACGGTGGCCCAGATGCCACTTTCCTTGTTTTGCGCGCCGGCCAGGATCAGCTGGATCGCTTCCGCGCCTTGCTTGCCGACCAGTCCGCGCAATTCGTTAATCAACTGGCCCTGGGCCGCTTCGGCGCCGTAGAAAAAACCGGCGATGGCGATCACCAGCACCAGGATCGGCGCCATCGAAAACAGGGTGTAGAACGCCAGTGCCGCGCCCTTGCTGGCGGCGCGGTGCGCGAACCATTCGGTGACCGCGCAGCGCATCACATTGACCAGTTGTTTGGAGTACGGCGCCCATTCCTTGATTTCCATTGTCATTACTTTCCTTAAATTGCGCGGGGAGCACGCGCTCCCCGCAAAACAGTGAATCTTGTTATTGAACGCGTCGTTCGATGGTGATTTGCTCGACTTCAACGCGGCGGTTCGGTTCCAGGCAGGTGATCAGCGCGGCGCGGTTTTTCTCGGTGCAGGTGACTACCGGATTGGCCTCGCCCTTGCCGTAGGCTTTCAGGCGCGCGCCGTCGATGCCCTTGGCCACCAGATAGTCGCGCACCGCATTGGCGCGCCGCTCCGACAGCTTGAGGTTGTATTGCTCCGAACCGAGCCGGTCGGCGTAGCCGGTGATGTCGACGTCGGTGATGCTCGGGTCGGCCGCCAGCGCGGCGGCGATCTCGTCCAGGCGCGTCTGGGTGACGTTCAGGGTTGCGCTGTTGAAGGCGAACAGCTCGGTGGCGGTGAGCGTGATTTTTTCGAAGCGGGCCGGCGGCGGCGGCGGTGCCACCGGTTCCGGCGGCGGCGTGAGTGCCGGCGGCGGGGTCGGCGCTGGCGGTGGCGGCGGCGGCGGAGGAGGAACCGGCTTGTTGAAAGCGTAGTTGACGCCGATCGTCAGGTATTTGTTGTTGCTGCGGTCGAAACCGAAGGCGTCGTCGCCGCGCAGGCGCCCGCGCACCGTGCGCAGGTCGGCCTGCATCGACCACTGGTCGGTCAGGCCCAGCTGGAATCCGAGGCCGGCGGTCGCGTAGGGCGAGGTCTTGCTGACCCGGCGCAGCGGATTGTCGACCCGGTCGCGCTCGGCGCCGACGCCAATCAGCAGGAAGGGACGGAAATTCTGGCGCGACAGCATCAGCAGCGCGTCCGCGCCCACCAGGGTCTGGCGATAGTTGGCCAGGCCTTCCTTGCTGCGCGCATGGGTGACGCCCATCTGCACGTCCCACATCTCGGACAGCGGCCTGCCGATCTTGAGGCCGCCTCCGTAGTCGCGTTCGTCAACGCCGAAATCCTTGTCGGGCCGGAACGCGTTGGCGCTGGGCTGGATATACCACGAGGGATTGATATCTTGCGCAAAGGCCAGTGACGCGCTGCACGATAGTGCCGCAGCCAGGGCCGTCTTTCTCATTTTGCTCACAGGGAACTCCTATTCGATAGGTCAGTTGAGTTGTCATCACTGAAATGCAGCAGTGTGACGTTCGACTTGAGATTAAGTGGGGGAGTTCAATGCAACCGTTCGATAGCGCACTGTGATTCTGGCCTTGTCTTTTTAATACAACAATTTGTGCGCTTGCTAAGAAAAATCGCGCCGGACCAGGCGAACCTGGTGCGGCGCGACTTATCGCGCGAAAAATAGCCAGGGGCTATTAGTTCGTTTTTTCCGGTACGACGATCACGGTGTCGCCGCCGGTCTTGCCTTGGTCGCCTTTGGCGCCGTCTACGCCAGGGGCACCTGGGGTGCCGGTTGCGCCAGCGGCGCCTGGGGTGCCGGTGGCGCCCGAGTTGCCGTCGGTACCAGCAGCGCCGGTCGCGCCGGTTGCGCCAGGAGCGCCAGCCGGGCCAGGTACGGCTACTGGAACTTCAACGGTTGGGGTAACAACCGTTGCAGGTGGGTTAACAGTGGTTTTTTCGCATGCGGTCAGGCCGGCGATTGCCAGCAGTGCTGCCAGGATAGTCGTTTTCATGGTGGTTTCCTTTTATATGTGTCTGGTGCCGGCGGCAACCAGACTGAACGTCAGTGAAGTCATTGCACACACGAATTTGTGCGAACGGACCCAGAATACGGTCTTGTTTAGTTGGAATCTGTACGCCAACGCACACAGCAGAACCCGTCAGCAAAATTGCAACGATGAAAAGATGATCATAGGAAGTAAATTGTGCGAAATGTTCGATGGCGCACAGACCATCGCGGTCCGCACAGGCAATCTTGCACTCAGTTGTGCGGAACCGAATTATTGTCAGGCTGTCAAACGACATGTACCGGATCCGGACGAAATGAATCTTCTCTCATGGAGTACTCAACATGCATGCAACGACACAGCACCACAATGCGGCCCAAGGCGAAATGACCACATTGCACACCAACGCCAATTCTTCGCTGATCGAGCGCGTCGCGCCGCAGCCGGCCGAGCGCGCCCCGATCTCGATGGCTCCGATCGAGCGCGTGCGTTCGACGTCGGCCACCCAGCGCCGCATCGAAAACATGCAAAAGCTGATCGGCGAACTGTCGACCCACGAAATGCTGGCTGACGAGATCGCCTGGTTCCTCAAATTCTCGCCATCCGGCGCGCGTAAGTACATCCGCGACCTGCGCGAAGCGGGCGTGATCGAACTGGCGCGCTATATCGAAGGTACCGCCACCTACCTGGGCAAAGCGGTGTACCAGATTTCGCCGGATCCGGAACGCGTCAAGGCTTTCCTGGCCGCGATCGTCCAGCCGAAACGCGAAGGCGCCGCACCGCGCAAAGAGCGTCCGGGCCTGCGCGAGCAGAGCATGGCTGGCACGGGCCGTCACTTCCATATCCTGGCGGACGACACCCACTATGCCATTCGCGTCAATCGCAGCCCGGTGGCGCGCGATCCGCTGGTCGCCGCCTTGTTCGGCGCAGCGCCGTCGGCCAAAGACCAGGCTTGATCCTGCGCTGAGCTGCGCCCGCTGCGCCTGCGTCCGCCATCCGGTCGGACTGCGGGGCAGGGGCCGCCCGCGCGTTTTATCTTCCAGGCAGGACCGGCGTAGAACGGTCCAGCCCCGGACTCTGTTGTTTCGCTCTCTATTCGGCCGCGCCGTTCGGCCGCGCTATTCGGCCGTCCCTTAGGCCGTGCCAGTTGGCCCGTGCAGCCCAGCTTTGCCTTCACGCTTTCCTGCCAGGATGCGTGTGTTTCGGCACGTCTGCTGTTTTTCTGTCATTGTCCCCAATTGAAAACCCCCGAACCAGCCCCACTTGTGGCGGTGCGGGGATGTTCGCTCGTCCCACCCACTCACCCAAAGGAACGCCATGTTACCGACGCCAGAATCGCTTGAAGGCAAGCCCGTACCGAATGTCACATTCAAGGCCCGGCCCAACGACCAGTGGAAAGACATCACCAGCGATGACTTGTTCAAGGGCCGCACCGTCGTCGTGTTCTCGCTGCCCGGCGCCTACACGCCCACCTGTTCCTCCACCCATTTGCCGCGCTATAACGAACTGGCCCCCGTGTTCAAGCAGCACGGCGTCGACGAGATCATCTGCATCTCGGTCAACGATGCGTTTGTCATGAACGAGTGGAAAGTCGGCCAGGATGCCGAGAACATCACCGTGATCCCGGATGGCAATGGCGACTTCAGCGAAGGCATGGGCATGCTGGTCGACAAGCGCAACATCGGCTTCGGCATGCGCTCGTGGCGCTATTCCATGCTGGTCAAGGACGGCATCATCGAGAAGATCTTCATCGAGGCCGACAAGGAAGGCGATCCGTTTGAAGTGTCGGACGCCGAAACCATGCTGCGCCATATCAGTCCCGACGCCCAGGTTCCCGAGCCGGTCGTGGTGTTTTCCAAGCCCGGCTGCCCGCATTGCGCGCGCGCCAAGGCCACGCTCAAGGCGCACGGCTTGCAGTTCACCGAGATTTCGCAGGACCGCAAGATTAATTCCAGCGTGCTGCGCGCAGTCTCGGGCCAGTCGACCTGGCCGCAGGTCTTCATCGGCGGCAAGCTGATCGGCAACGCCGACGCGGTCGACGCTTACTTCGGCGCCGCCAAGGCGGCATAAGCCCAGCCCGCAGCTCCGCGCGCCGGACCGGCGCGCGGAGCTGCGGCGCGGCTTCCTCGTTTTCGTATCGCACCCGACAAGGACTAAGATGGAAGCGCTGCTCTGGACCACCGCCATCGTGGTGGCAATCGCGCTCGGCATGAGCTATCCCGGCTGGCGCCTCAGGCGCGCGCTGGCCCAGCCGTTCCCGCCTGCCTGGCGCGATATTCTTGAACGTAATATCCCCATTTATCAGCGCATGCAGCCCGACCTGCAAGCGCAATTGCAGCGCCTGGTGCAGCAATTCCTGTTCCAGAAAAAGTTTGTCGGCTGCGAAGGGCTGGAGGTGGACGACGAGATCCGCGTCACCATCGCCGGCCAGGCCTGCCTGCTGCTGCTGAACCGCTTTACCCGCGTGTACCGCAAGCTGCACACCATCCTGGTCTACCCGAGCGCCTTCCTGGTGCCGCGCAACCATGCCGACGAGGCCGGCATCGTGCATCCGGCGCGCCAGGAACTGCTGGGCGAATCGTGGGTCGACGGCCGCGTCGTGTTGTCGTGGGACCACGTCCAGCGCGGCGCCGGCGACTGGACCGATGGCCAGAACGTGGTGCTGCACGAATTCGCCCACCAGCTCGACAGCGAGTCGGGCAGCAACAACGGCGCACCATTCCTCGGCCATCCGGGCAGCTACCGCAACTGGTCCGAGGTGCTCTTGCGCGACTTCAACAACCTGCGCCACGAAGCCATGTTTCATCGCCAGAGCGTGCTGGACCACTATGGCGCGGTCAGTCCCGCCGAGTTTTTCGCCGTCGCCACCGAAACCTTTTTCGAGAAGCCCTGGCAGCTGGCCGAACGCCACGCCGCGCTGTACGAGCAGTTCCAGCAATACTACCGGGTCGACCCGCGCGAATGGCTGGCGCCGCCCGTGCTGGCACCTGAACCTCGCTTCGATGAACCCGAGCCGCCGGCCTCCTACGGTACCGTGTACGGCCAGTGGCGATGATGCTGGCGTATGCCTGAATACTCGGTCATAATCGCCTGAAGTACTTTCCCACGGGATTGATCATGGCGATGCAGTTCGAGGAATTTGAATCCTTCGCGTCCGACACGCCGCCCGCACCGGTGCGCGCGCCGGGCGCCGACGCCGCCTCGCCGCTGGTGCGCCTGCAGTACCTGATCGACAACACCCCGGCCATCATCTATTGCACCGTGCCCAGCGGTGACTTCAAGATGACCTTCGTCAGCAACAACGCCTACAACGTGCTCGGCTACCGGCCCGAAGACATGGTGGCCGATCCCAATTTCTGGTTCGATCATATTCATCCGGACGACGCGCCGGCCATCTTTTCCAGCTTGGCGCTGGTGTTCGTCGAGGGCCAGCGCGCCTACGAGTACCGCTTCCGCGCCGCCGACGGGGCCTACCTGTGGATGCACGACACCTTGCGCCTGATCCGCGACGAGCATGGCGCGCCGCTCGAAGTGATCGGCTCGCTTACCGACATCACGATCCGCAAGACCATGGAAGAAGCGCTGCACAGCAAGGGCCAGGAACAGCAGTTGCTGATCGGGCGTCTGCAGGAAGCGCAGAACCAGTTGTTGCAATCGGAAAAAATGGCCTCGATCGGCCAGCTGGCGGCCGGCATCGCGCACGAGATCAACAACCCGGTCGGCTTCGTCAATTCGAACATGGGTACCTTGCAGAAATACGTGGCGACCCTGTTCGGCGTGGTCAGCCAGTACGATGCCGCCATCGCCGCGCACAGCCCGCCGCCGGACCTGTCCAGCCGCATCGCCCAGATCGGCAAGAGCGCCGACCTGGCCTTCCTGCAGGATGACGCGACCGACCTGATCCGGGAGTCGATGGACGGGCTCAAGCGGGTCAAGGATATCGTCCAGGCGCTCAAGGATTTTTCGCATGTGGGCGAGAACGAGTGGCAGGTGGCCGACCTGCATCACGGGCTCGACAGCACCCTGAATATCGTCTCCAACGAGATCAAGTACAAGGCCACGGTCGAGAAGCACTACGGGCAGCTGCCGCCGGTGACCTGCCTGGCCTCGCAGCTGAACCAGGTGTTCATGAACCTGCTGGTCAATGCCGGGCACGCAATCAAGGAGAAGGGCGTGATCACGATCCGCACCGGGGCCGAGGATGGCTGGGTGTGGGTGGCGATCGGCGACACCGGCTGCGGCATCGCGCAGGAACACCTGAACCGGATTTTCGAGCCGTTTTTCACCACCAAGCCGGTCGGCAGCGGGACCGGGCTGGGCTTGTCGCTGTCGTACGGGATCGTGAACAAGCATGGCGGGCGGATCGACGTAGCGTCGGCGCCGGGGCAGGGGACCACGTTTACGGTGCGTTTGCCGGTGCTGCCGCCGGGGGCGGGGGGGTAAGGGTAGCCACAGGCTGGATTGTTCGCGGTCCTTCTGGAATCCATTGTAACGATAGCGCTAAAACCGTCTTTCCCGGCCTCGGCGGCCCCTTGGCGGGAATCCATCGCACCTACGCGAATCGACGGTGCTATGGATTCCCGCCTGCGCGGGAACGACGAGCTAGTGGCCGGGAACGACGAGCTAGTGGTCGGAAACAATGCTCGCGGTGAGAGAACCACGGCGATTGCCGAAGGTCGGCTGCCCCAGCTTACATAATAATCTCCCCGTTCGGCCCCCACTTCACCTTGAGCAGCCCCGGTTCCTCTTCCTCCATCTGGCGGATCGCCAGTTCCTCGCGGGTCATGGTGCCGTCCTGCACCCGTTGCCGGTCCGCCAGCCGATGCTGTTCGTGCAGCGTGTCGCGGTATTCCAGCGCGAGCCGGATGTTCTCGCGCAGATCGCCCACCTGCCATGGCTTCGGAATGAAGCGGAACACCTGCGCCTCGTTAATCGCGCTCATCACCGTCTCGAACTCGGTCGAGGCCGACAAAATCATGCGCACCGTGTCGGGCGCCACCTCCATGATCGCGTGCAAGAACTCCACGCCGGTCATCTGCGGCATGCGGTAGTCCGAAATGACCACGTCGAACGTCACCTCGGCGCAGCGCGTGAGCGCGTCGAACGGATCGCTGAAGGTCTCGATCTGCAGATCGGGAATGTCCAGGTGCTGGCGCATCGCCCGCACCAGCGCATTGAGCACATTGACTTCATCGTCAACCAATAATATGCGGCGCATCTCAAGCCCCCTTCACCGGTAAAGGCCAGACCCAGATATTCAGGCGGACCTCGTTCTTGTTCTCGAAATCCTGCACCTGCTGGATCATGCGTTCATCGAGCACATGGTCGGCCGAGAGCAGCATGAAGCCCTCCGGACTGACCAGGTCGCGCGACAGGGTCATGCCCGGGGCCAGGTACTTGGCCATGGTGGCCAGGTCCTTGACCTTTTCCATCTTGTCGCCATCCATCAGCGCCCGGAACGCCGCCACCACGTTCGGGTCGTAGCGCTTGCCCACCGCGTCGTAGATGATCTGCTTGGCGTCGGGCACCAGCACGCGGCGCTGGATCAGGGCGCCGATCTGCAGATTGTCGTAGTCCGAGGCCAGCGCCAGGATGCGCGCGCCGAGCGGAATCAGGGGCCCGGCCACGCCGTCCGGAAAGCCGCCGCCGTCGAAACGCTCCATCTGCGCGCGCAGCAGGGCCGCCACGCCCTGCAAGTCTTCCAGCGGCATCAGGAGCTGTTCGGCGCGCAGCGGATGCTTGCGGAACACGCCCAGCATGTCGCCGGCCAGCGAATTGACCGGCGTGGCCAGCAAGTCGTCCGTGAAACCGATCTTGCCGATGTCGTGCAGCAGCGCGGCAATGAACACTTCCTGGGTCGCGTTGCTGTCGAGGCCGAGCTTGACGGCGAGGCGCCGCGCCAGGTCCGCCACCCGGCGCGAATGCCCGGCCAGGTTGCCGCCGCGCATTTCGATCATGCTCGACAGGATCTTGATGGTGGTGATGAAATTGCTCTTGAGCTTTTTGTTGGTCTCTAAAATGGTGTCGCGCGAGTTGCGCAGCTCTTCGGTGCGGATCTCGACCTTCGCTTCCAGGCTCAGGTTGAGGGTTTTGAGTTCCTCGTTCTGGCGCACGGTCAACACTTCCAGGCGCGCCTTTTCCTGCTCCAGGGCACGGCGTTCGAGGGCGTGGCGCACCACCAGGCAAATATCGGTGTCGTCCCACGGCTTGGTGATGTAGCGGTAGATTTCGCCGCGGTTGATCGCCGCCAGGATCGAGGACACATCCGAGTAGCCGGTCAGCAGCAGGCGCACGGTGTCGGGCCAGCGCTCGCGCACGTGTTCCAGGAAGCGGGCGCCGTCCATTTCGGGCATGCGCATGTCGGAAATGACCAGGTCGACTTTTTCCTGTTCCAGGATGGCCAGGCCGGCCGCGCCGCTCTCGGCCACCAGCACCCGGTAGCCTTCCGGGCGGAACAGGCGGCGCAGAGCCGAGAGGATGTTCGGTTCGTCGTCAACGCACAGCACGGTGGCCGGGGGTGGGGCGGTATCGTCGGTCAGGGGCTCTGTCATGGGCTGTTCTCCTCGCTTGCTGCGGTTCTCTGGTGCACCGGCAGGACGATGCGGAACGTGGTGCCACGCCCGATCTCGCTGTCGACGTCGATGCTGCCATGGTGTTTTTGAATGATGCCGTAGGCCAGGGACAAGCCCAGGCCGGTTCCCTTGCCCACCGCCTTGGTGGTGAAGAAGGGGTCGAAGATGCGCGTCAGGTTTTCGCGCGGGATGCCGCTGCCGTTATCGGCAATCTCGATCCACACCTGTTCGGCGTCGCTGTCCGGTTCGCCCAGGGTGCCGCTGCGCAGGGTGATCGTGCCGCGCCGCTCACTCATCGCGTGTGCCGCGTTGACCACCAGGTTCATGATCACCTGGTTGATCTGCGACGGCAGGCACTCGATGTCGGGAATGGCGCCGTACTGCTTGACCACGTCGGCCTTGTACTTGACCTCGTTGGAGACGATGTTCAGGGTCGAATCGATGCCGCCGTGCAGGTTCGCCCAGACCCATTCCTGGTTGGCGTCGACCCGCGAGAAATCCTTCAGGTCCTGCACGATGTGGCGCACGCGGGCGATGCCTTCTTTCGATTCGCTCATGAGTACCGGAATGTCGTCGCGCAAAAAATCCAGGTCGAGCGTCTTGCGCATGGCCGCCAGGCGCGCCGCCGTTTCCGGACTGGCCTCGCTTTCCGCATCCTGGTACACGTGCAGCATGTCGAACAGCTGGTCGAGGTAGCTTTGCAGGGTGCCGAAATTGGAAAAGATGTAGCCGATCGGGTTGTTGATTTCGTGCGCCACGCCGGCCGCCAGCTGCCCGATCGAGGCCAGCTTTTCCGACTGCACCAGCTGCTCCTGGGCCATCGACAGCTTGGCGTTCAGTTCGGTCAGGGCCAGGTGCTTGGCGCGCAGTTCGGCGTCGGCGATCTGGCGCTGGCGCAGGTCGTCTTCCAGCCGTTCGTTCGCTTCGGCCAGCTGCGCGGTGCGCTTTTCGATCAGGTGTTCGAGGTTGTCGTGGGCCCGGCGCAGGGCGTTTTCGGCGACCCGCCGCTCGGTCACGTCGCGCATGGTTTCGATGGCGCCGACCACCTTGCCGGCGCCGTCGCGCAGGGGCGCGGCGGTAAAATGCAGCCAGTGCCCGCCCACGCCCAGGTTTTCGAAAAAGCCTTCGGTCTCGTAGGCGCCGGGAATCAGGGCCGACTGGCGGTGCGCGCCCAGCCCGGCCGCGTCGCCCGAGACGATCATGTCCGACAGCATCTGCCGCTCATGCGCGTAGAACGCCACGCCGTGGTTGCGGGTGCCGATCATCGCTTCCGTGCTCCAGCCGAGCAGGTGTTCGCAGGCCTTGTTCCAGTGCGTGATGGTGTGCTCGTGGTCGATCACAAAAGTCGCCACCGGATGCCCGTCGAGCAATTCCGAGAGGGCAAACGCATCACCCTCGTCGGGCGGGCTGTTGGCAGGCAGGTGTTCGCGGCTGGACATCTTGATCGGCCTCCATGGCACTGGTCGGACTAGCTAACGAGAATCTTGCACATGTCGACAAAGGTCGACTCGGTATCGCGGAACAGCTTGGCGCAGTCGGCTTCGCTCAGCGCCAGGGTCACCCACAGCGCCTGCGGCATCGGCGGTGCCAGGTCGTCTTCCTCGCCCGACAGATCGAGGGCGTGGGCGATGATATTGGCGGCGTGCACCAGCAGCGGCAGGGTCGGCGTGCCGGTCGCGCCGAGCTGGTGGTGGCAGGCCACCGCTTCCTGCATGTCGGCCGGGAACTTCCAGTAAGCCGCTAGGGCCGCGCCGGCGGCGGCATGGTCGATCCCGATCACGGCCCGCTCGGCTTCGATGATGTAGCAATCGTGCTCCTTGCGGTAGGCCAGCATGGCCGCGTATTCGGCCGGAAAGCGGGTGGCCAGCACCAAGGTGCCGATATCGTGCAGCAGGCCGGCCGTAAACGCCGTCTCGGGATTGAGTTTCAGGTGCACCGCCAGCAGCTTGGCGCACACGGCGGTGGCCACCGAATGGCGCCAGAAGGCCTGCAAATTGACCCCGCCGGCCGCGTTGGACGGAAAACTGCTGGTCACCGCGCACGCCGTCACCAGGGTGCGGATGCTGTGAAAGCCGAGCACCGCGATGGCCTGGTGGATGGTGGTGACCTTGGACGACATGCCGTAGAACGAGGAGTTCGCCAGGCGCAGGGTCTTGGCGGTGAGCGACTGGTCGAGCGCGATCTTGCCGCCCAGGACGTGCACATCGATGTCTTCCTGGTCCATCGACGAGAGCAGCTCGACCACCACCGCCGACAGCGAGGGCAGGTCGCGGATGCGCTTGACGACATCGTCGAGCGAGGTGGGCGTGGTGGGCATGGTGGCGGGCATCATGCGCTCGCGCGGTAGGCCAGCAGGCGTTCGAGCAGCAGCGCGCTGGCGCCGCCGGCATTGCCGGCCGCGCCGTTCAGGCAGCGCCGGAACAGGTGCTGCAGGCGCGCGCACTGGCGCTCGCGTTCGGCCTGCAAGGCCGCCGCGTCGAGTGCGGCGTCTGCCGAGTCGAGCGCGCCGACCACCTGCAGGCGCTCGATGCCGCGTCGCCGCAGCGAGGCCAATGAGGCGGCGCCGAGGGTGGCGCCGGCCGGCAGCAGGACGGCGCCGCCGGCGTCGCGCAGGTCGCAGGCCAGCACCATGCCTTCGCTGGCCTCGTCGATGCCGATGCTTTCTTCAATCGTGCTCATGCTGTTTCCTCGCACACGCTAATGGTGATCAGGCTGCCGCGCGACTGCGAGTTCGCGCCCATGGGATGGGCCACCACCTGAAAGCAGCGTCCGTCGATGTCGACCTGGTGGCTGCCGCTGGGGGCCAGGCCGTCTGGAAACAGTTCGGGCAACACGATCTGCGCCTCATTGCCGAGTATGGCACCATTCTGGCGGAACATGCGCTCGGCTGCGTCGTTCACGAACGCCACCATGCCCTCGTCGTCCAGGCCGATCACCGCCAGCGGCACGAACTGGAGCAGCTCGCGCGCCACGTTCAGGCTGATTTCATCGCGCGTGATCTGCTGCTGCTTCTGGCGCAGCACGTCTTCCATGCGCCGGTTGGCCGCCGCCAGCTCGTGGTTGGCGGTGCGCAGCTCCAGGTTCAGGCGTTCGTTGTCGTTGGCGATTTCCTTGAGGCGGAACGCTTCGGCGATGTGGGTGCGCAGCTGGTCGTCGTCCCACGGCTTGGTGAGGAACTTGAAGATCGCGCCCTCGTTGACGGCGTCGGTCACCGATTGCAGCTCGGTGTAACCGGAGAGCATGATGCGGATCGTGTCCGGATACAGGTTCTTGGCCGCGCGCAAAAAATCGGCGCCGATCATGCCCGGCATGCGCTGGTCCGAGACGATCACGTCGACCTCGTTGGCGGCCAGCACATCGAGCCCTTCCTGGCCGCTGTTGGCCGACAGGATCTGGTAGCCGTCGCGCCGCAGCAGGCGTTTCAGGGCCGAGACGATGTTTTGTTCGTCGTCCACCAGCAGCAGGGTGCGCGGCTGCTTCTGGATGCGCAGCAGGTGCGGCGGCAGCGCATGGCGCGCGGCCAGCATGTCGGCCACCTGGTCGCGGTCGCACGGCTTGCTGAAGAACCAGCCCTGGATCTGGTCGCACATATTGCGCCGCAAAAAGTCGCACTGGGCTTCCGTTTCCACGCCCTCGGCCGCCACTTCGATGCCCAGGTGATGGGCCATCGAGATGATGGTCTTGACCAGGGCCGCGTCGTCGGCGCCGGTGACGATATTGCCGGTCAGGCCGCAGTCGATCTTGACCAGGTCGAGCGGGAAACGCTTGAGGTGGTTCAGCGAAGAGTAGCCGGTGCCGAAGTCGTCCAGGGTCAGGCCGACTCCCAGCGCCTTCAACTGGGCCAGGGTGGCGTCGCTGGCGAGCGGGTCCTGCATCAGGGCCGCTTCGGTGATTTCGAGCGAGAGCTGGGCCGGCGCAATGCCCGAGGATGCAAGCGCGTCGGCCACCGCCTGGGGCAGGGCGGCGTCGCGGAACTGCTTGGGCGAGATATTGATTGCCACCCGCACCGGCGCCAGGCCGGCGCTGCGCCAGGCCGCCATGTCTTCCATGGCGCGGTGCAGGCTCCAGTAGCCGAGCGCGATGGTCAGGCCGGCCGCCTCGGCCAGCGGAATGAAGCGCCCGGCGGGAATCAGGCCCATCACCGGGTGCTGCCAGCGCACCAGCGCTTCGAGCGCGCAGATGGCGCCGGCTTGCAGGTCGCCCAAGGGCTGGTACTGCAGTTGCAGCTGGCCTTCGATCAGGGCGATGCGCAGCGCCGCTTCCATCTGGGCCCGCTCGGCGGTGCGCTGGTTCATCTCGGCGGCGAAAAAGCGCAGCTGGTTGCCGCCCAGCCCGCGCGCGTGCGAGAGCGCCATGTCGGCGTAGCGCAGCAGGGTCACGCCATCGTCGGCGTCCTGCGGATAGCGGGCGATGCCGATGCTGCAGCCGGCGTGCAGGCTCTGGCCGATCACCGGGAACGGGGCGCCGATCACGCGCACGATGTGCTCGCACACGGCATGCACCTGGGCGCTGTCGGCCACGTCGGCCAGCACCAGCACGAACTCGTTGCCGCCGTGGCGCGACAGGGTGTCTTGCGCCCGCATGCAGGCCTGTACCCGCATCGCCACGCTGATCAGGAGCTGGTCGGCGGCCACGTAGCCGAGGCTTTCGCTGACCAGGTTGAAGCCGTCGAGCGCCAGGCACAGCACGGCAACCCCGCCGCCCGTGGCCTGCGCCTGCGCCATGGCCGCTTGCAGGCGTTCGTTGAACAGGGCGCGGTTGGCCAGGCCGGTGAGCGCGTCGTGGGTCGACAGGTGGGCCAGCAAGGCCTGCTGCTCGTACAGTTCGGTCACATCGTCGACCACGCACACCAGCTGGCGCGGCGCGTCGGGCCCGGCCGGCGCCACGCTGATGGTCCAGCGGCACAGCGGGGCGCAGACGCCGGCGCGCAGCAACAGCGACTCGGTGGCGCCGCCGGCGGCGGCGGTGCGCAGGGCGGCGGCCAGGGGATTGTCGGGCTCGTTACCGCCCAGCAGCAGCGCGCTGGCGCCGACCAGCCCGGCTTCGGTGCTGTGGTGCAGGCGGCAAAAAGCCGGGTTGACGGCGAGGATGGGCAAGCCGGCCGCGCCGGCGTCGACCAGCAGCACGCCATTGGCGCAGGCGGCCCAGGCGGCCGCGGCGGCGCCGGCAAGCGGTCGGGAGGAATGCGCGGTATCGACTTCCATCAGCGTCTTTCGGTGAAAAATGCGAGCGTTCTGGCCGTGCGAAGGCCGCCGGGGAAGCGGCATGCCTTCGATTTATTATACGGAGAAATATTTACAGAGCGGAAGCGAAGATTTCTTTTTGTTGCTCTGTGGCCTTAGGTGCGTTTGCGTACAGAATAAATGGCGGCTTGGGTGCATGCTGGGCCATCATTAATGCAGGAGGAGTTAGCATGTCTACAATCGTTGCAGGTCACTTTCAGCTTCAGGACGAAGTTGACAACGCGCGTCGCGAACTGGTACGCGCCGGTTTTTCAGAGGACCGCATCTCGGCCTTTTTCCTTAACCAGCCGGGCCAGCATGACCAGACCGCCATCGGCGGCGACAATATGCAGTCGCCCGGCGCCAAGGAAACCCCGGAAGGCGTGATGGCGGGCGCCGCCACCGGCGGCGCCATCGGCGTGGCGGTCGGCGCGGCCACCTCGGTCGTGACCGGTCCGGTCGGCCCCATCGTCGGCGGCCTGGTCGGGGCGCACGTCGGCTCGCTGTTCAGTTTGTCGAAAATGAAGGATGCCGGCGAGGGCGAAGAAGGCAGCAGCGAAAACCGCTACGTGCCGCGCCAGTCGGGCATGCTGATCGCGGTCGCGGCCGACCAGCCGGAAGACGAGACGCGCGCCATCGACGTGCTGCGCCGCCTCGGCGGCCACCATATCGAACGTGCCAAGGGCACCATCGTCGGGGGCGACTGGACCGATTTCGATCCGCTCAGTTTGCCGGTGCTGGTGCAGTAAGCTAAGTAACAAGGTTTGGCAGCGCGCCGCCCCGCCTTGCGCCGGGCGGCGCGTTCTCGGTTGGATGCCTGATTCATCGCGCCTGCAACAGCGCTCAGATAGTGCTTCCCATCACCGGCTTTTTGGGTATTATGCTCTTTACATAGTGCATCCGTACCAGTCCAGCCGGGGCATCCGCGCCGGTGACTGCGTGCCTCCGGGAGGACGCGACCATGACCCAAGCCTGGCTCACCCTGACGAGCATGGACGGACGCGACATCGCCGCGCCCACCGAGGCGCAGCTGGCGGCGGTCCTCGCCGAACTGTACGCGCCGCTGTACCAAGACAAGGGCAAAGGCAAGGCCAAGAGAGCGCCCGGCGCCGCGCCCGAACCGGCCAGCGCTGCGCTGCGCTTCGGCTACGACGACGGCCTCATGTATGTGATCGAGGTGAGCAGCGGCGGCCAGATCCGCTTCGAAGAATGGTCCGACCGCGACTGCGAACTGGCGCTGGCGCCGCCGCGCCGCATGCGCGCCGACCTGCCCCTGGCCCAGCAGCTGTGGGCCTTGATGGCGCGCCGCCAGGTCTCGCGCATCCGCGAGCTCGACTGGCATTGAAGCCTGGAATCAGTGCGCCATCAGCACCGGCACAGTCATTGATTCGAGCAGGGTGCGCGTGACCCCGCCGAGGATGGTTTCGCGCACGCGCGAGTGGCCGTAGGCGCCCATCACCAGCAGGTCGGCATTTTTCTGCGCAGCCAGCGCCAGCAGGGCCTCGCCCACGTGCTGGCGCTTGTGCGCCAGCGGATGCATGGCGAAACTGGCGCGTACCCCGTGCCGCGCCAGCCACGGGCGCGGATCGGCCGCCTGCGCTTCGGCCACGGTGTGGCTGCCGGAGCCGGTATCGAACACGGCCAGGTCGACGCTGGATGCGTGGCGCAGCAGCGGCAGCGCCAGTTGCAGCGCGACCGCGGCCTCGCGGCTGGCGTCCCACGAAACCAGCACGCGCTGGCCGACGCTGGCGCGCTGGCTTGAAAACGGCACCATCAGCACCGGCGTGCCGGCGTGCAGCACCACCTCGGCGGGCAGGTCGGCCAGCAGGCCTGGGCCGCCCTGGCCGGGATCAGTCTGGCTGAGCACGATCACATCGGCCACCCGTCCATGCAGGCACAGGCCTCCGGCGGCGTCGTCGTCGAGCACGCGCGCTTCGTAGGATGTGAGTCCGGCCGCCTCGCAGCGCGCGGTAAACGCCGCCAGCGCCGTGTGCGCCTGTTCGCGCAAAAAGCCCAGGTGCAGCGCCAGGGTGGGGTCGGTCTGGCCCGGCGCCAGGCTCGGATGGAGGGTGCGCGAGACGCCGGTCGGAGCCATCCCGATCAGATGCCCGCCCTGCTTTGCCAGCGCGATGGCCACGCCGATGCGCGCCGGCGCTGCGGGGCTGTCGTCAACGTGGACGAGGATGGTCTGGAACGCCATGATGATGCCTGTCTCGGTGAACGTGATATGCATCATCTTAAACCATCTTTCCCCAAGCTTTGATATTGCTCAATGTTGCGTACGGTAACCACCCTAGACTTGGGTTCGGACTTCACCACGATGACAGGAAAGCATGATGGAAATCAAAAGAGTGGCACTCGTAACCGGGGGCATGGGAGGTTTGGGTACGGCAATTTGCCAGCGCTTGCACCGGGCTGGCTTTAGCGTGGCGGCCACCTACTCACCGCACAACAGCTCGCCCGAGGGCTGGCTGGCGGCGCAACGCGACGAGGGCTTCCGCTTCACCGCCTACAAGGTCGATGTGGGCGACTTTGCCGACAGCGAATGGATGGTGCAGAAACTGTTGTCCGAACAGGGGCGCCTGGACGTGCTGGTCAATAACGCCGGCATCACGCGCGACCGCAGCCTGGCCAAGATGGAGCACGACGACTGGGTCGAGGTCATGCGCACCAATCTCGACAGCGTATTCAACCTGTCCAAGCAGGCGATCGAACCGATGATCGCGCAGGGCTGGGGGCGGATCATCAATATCTCGTCGGTGAACGGGCAGAAGGGCGCTTTTGGCCAGGCCAACTATGCCGCCGCCAAGGCCGGCATGCATGGTTTTACCAAGGCGCTGGCGCTGGAAATGGCGCGCCACAACGTCACCGTCAACACCGTCTCACCCGGCTACCTGCGCACCAACATGGTGATGGCCGTGCCCGAGGAGGTGATGAGCAGCCGCATCTTGCCGCAGATTCCGGTCGGGCGGCTGGGCGAGCCGGAGGAAGTGGCGGGCCTGGTGGCCTATCTGTCGTCGGACGAGGCGGCCTTCGTGACGGGCGCCAACATCGCCATCAATGGCGGGCAGCACATGAGCTGAGCAGGGCTTCCAGTACGCGATCGCCGCCGTACTGGTCAGCGCTTCTCGGCGCGGGTCTGGCAGGCGATGCAGAGGCGCGCTTCCGGACGCGCCTGCAGGCGCGAAAAGCCGATCGGATTGCCGCATTCTTCGCATTCGCCGTAACTGCCCTCATCGATGCGCGCCAGCGCCTGGCGGATGGTGCGCAGTTGCGCCACGTGGTGGCCGGCCGCCTCCAGCGCCAGGTCGTTGAGCAGGCGCACGGTGGCTTTGTCGGCGGGCGAGGTTTCTACTTCCTGCACCGCCAGGTCGCGCGGGCCGGCCGGCAACTCGGCCCCGTCGTGGCGGGCCAGTTCGGCCAGCCGCTGTTCGAGGACGGCTTTGAGGAGCGCAAGCTGCCCTGGTTCCAGTCCGTTCATGGTCAAATGCCCGGGAAAGTGGATGGTGTGTTGGCGCGGCGGCCCGGATGGCCGCGCGCATGGAGATGAGTGTAGCGCGTTCGCGCGGCGCTGAATACCGGCGCACGCGCGCCGGCGGCGATGCCTATCCGGGCGGATAGGTCATGATCAACTCTTATTGCGCCTTGAGCGCCTTGATATGGTCGCGGACGCCCTTGAGTGCGAGCGAAACGGTGCCGGGCACGCCGCTGGCGGCCGCGCCTGCCAGTCCGACCAGCGCCGCCACCAGCCCGGTGATGTTGGCGATGACGGTGATTTTACGGATCTTTTCGGCGGCGTTGGCGGTGAGGTCGAGGACGTGCTGCTGCGGCTGGCCCAGGCCCTTGACCACGGCGCGCGCCGCGTCCAGGTACAGCGCGTGCACGTGCTGGCGCAGCAGCAGTTCGTCGTCGAGCAGGGCGAAGGCGCGCTGGCGCTCGTCCTCGCCAAGTGCCGCGTCGGCCGGTGCGCGGATGGCGGTCAGGGCGCGCTCATGGATGGCCCCGGCCACGCTTGATAATTGCGCGGCCAGCGCCATGATGTCCTCTACGCTGGCCAGTCCGTCTTGATCTGTCTTCATAGCACACCTCGGTTCGGTTTAGTCGCTGGCCAGGCCGGCGCGGATTAGGTTCAGGTCGCGCACCACGTCGGAGAGCATGTGGCGCATCTCGGACGAGGACATCGTGTCGAGGTTCTCGCGCAGCTTCTGGTGCCCCTGGGCCACCTTGGCCAGGCCCTGGCGCGCCAGGTCGATGCGGCGGTCGACCAGGCGGTATTCGCTGGTCTTGGCCTGCACGTGGGCGCGCGCCAGTGTGTACAGCAGGCGGTCCTGGGGCCGCTCGGCCAGCGGCAGGGCCACTTCAAAAAAGCCGAGCACGGTTTTCTTTTCATTCTCGTGGGCCGCCGCGTAGATATCGGTCAGGCTGGCCATGGCCTCGAGCAGGATGCGCACGTCGGCGTCGCCTTCGCGCACCATGGTTTCCACGCTCTCTTTCTGGAGGCGCGAAGTGAACGCGCGCGTCAGCAGGCGCGCCAGGCCGGTGTAGGCGCCCACCTGTTTCTGGCCGAGCGTGGTGTTGCTCATACCGGCCATGCCCACGCCGAAGGTGTCGAGCTGCGGCGAGAAATCGTAGCGCGCCGCGCCCGCCAGCTGGCTCAGGGTCTGCATGTACAGCACCACGGCTTTCTGGATCGTCACGAAGTCGTTGTAGGCGGCGTGCCGCCTGGCGTCGTTGTCCTTCGCGACCTGTTCGGCGGCGGGCGGCAGGTAGGGCTGCTCGCGCAGATAGGTGTCGCGGTAGCGCGTGGACAGTTCGGCGTAGCCGCCCAGCCGGGCCGAGGCGTCCGCGAATTCGCGCACCTCCTCCAGGTTGACCCGGTTGCTGGCGCAGCCGCCCAGCAGCAGGCTGGCGGCGAGAAGGGCGGAGGTGCAGAGGGTGCGAAGGGTGTTCATACATCCTTTCAGGCAGCGGCGGGAAGGCTGGCCAGAAGTTCCCATTCTTGCGCCGATAATTTGCATCGGGTTTGTTTAAAGTCAAACCTCGCTAATGTTTCCACTGGCGAAATATGCCGTCGATCATCTTGTTAATTTTGTCATGAATTACGTAAATATGCCACCTTGCTCTGGAGCGCCTAACCAGGCCTGTTACTTGCCGTGATGGCAACAAGATCGTACACTGAGCCATACCGACGGTCAGCTATCGGCCAGAAGCTGACTTTCGCAAACGGCCGCGATCATGCCAGGTGCGGGGCCTAAACATAGTGCGATCACCTCAAATACATAAGGATGAACTGTGGCTACAGACAAAGAAATTGCTCTTCGAGTCCAACATTTGCAGAGCAGTGGAAGGGATGTGCCACTCATGCAACTACCCGGTTACATAAAATGGTCGGAGAGAAAACTCGATGAGGGAGTTTCGCCAGAGTTGATTGCCCACCTTGACAGTATCACTATGTTTTTAGTGCCAGAAGAGGAGCAGACTGTCGGTATCGATGAGTTCGAAGAACTGCTAGAGGATCTCATCGAGCAACTTGGGGAATAGTCGAGTTAAGGTCTGCTTTGGGGCGATAGCGGACGTACACGGGCTCCGTCCGAGCATGACGATAAAGGCCGTGTTCTCAGCCGGAGTGATGCCATGGCCCAAGCACTAGTGGCATGACATGCTGGCGTCGACTTCACGAATGGATGCAAGCCGGCAGCGTATCCATGAAACGCTTCCGTGGCGGCGCCGCGAGCACGACCAGATCATGCGGGATCGAGCTAGCGTTGACGCCGCTAGCGTACCGGCACCTGACGGTGGCGAGCATACGGGCCGTAACCACACCGATCGTGGCAAACTCGGCTGCAAACAGGGAAAGGCTTGGACGACGGCGTTGGGTGGTCGCGCATACCTTGGGTTCGCTACATCGCTTTCGCAGGTTGCGCATCCGGCACGAACGACGAGCAGACAGACATCCGGCGTTCCTTTCGCCCGCCTGCTCGCTCATCTGTTGGCGGTGTGCCGGTCGGTTTTGCTAAGTGCTTTCAGCCAATCCAGGCCGGTGCTGGTGTCGCCGCGCGGATGGTATTCGCAGCCGACCCAGCCGTCGTAAGCGAGTTCATCAAGCAGGGCGAACAGATAGCGGTAATTGATTTCGCCGCTGCCCGGTTCGTGGCGGCCCGGGTTGTCGGCGGCCTGCATGTGGCCGATCAGGGGCAGGTGGGCGCGGATGGTGTTGGCCAGTTCGCCTTCCATGCGCTGCATGTGATAGATGTCGTACTGCATGAACAGGTTCGGCGCGCCGCATTCGGCGATCACGGCGGCGGCCTGGGCGCTTCCGGTGAGGAAGTAGCCCGGCATGTCGTAGGTATTGATCGGTTCGATCATCAGGTCGATGCCGTGCGCGGCCAGCTGGGCGGCGGCGAAACGCAGGTTGGCGATGTAAGTCTCGTGCGCGCGTTCGCGCTCGAGGCCGGGCGGCACGATGCCGGCCAGGCAGTGCAGGCGGCGCACGCCGAGTTGGCGGGCGTAGTCGAGCGCGAGCGCCACGCCGTCCTGGAATTGGCCGAGGCGGCGCGGATCGCAGGCCAGGCCGCGCTCGCCCGCGCTCCAGTCCCCCGGCGGCAGGTTGTGCAGCACCAGCTGCACCTCGGAGCGCGCCAGGCGCTCGGCGATCTGGCCGGCCTCGAAGGCGTAGGGAAAAAGGAACTCGACCCCGGCGAAACCATTATCGCGCGCGGCGGCGAAACGGTCGAGGAAGCTTACTTCGGTGAACATCAGGCTGAGATTGGCGCAGAACTTTGGCATCGGCATCGCTTCGAATGTGGCAATGCTTCATCGTAATCCAAATGCCGGCGCGTGGCGCGGTCGCGGGGCCCGAAGAGAAACTGGGGATCATGATTGCCAAAGAGTAAATATTGTCCGAATTTCTGTTACATTATGAGTTTGAAGAACGGCTTGCTTGTTTCGAAGCACCTTAGTAACTGCTTGGCCGCTGTCCGCCACCAGCAGCGTGTCGTGGCCGTCCGCTTGCGCGCAGATTCGCGGCTCTCTCACGACTACCTACCTGGACGCCACCATGAACCTCCCCCGCAACATAAGCTCGACCAAAGCGCGCGCTGTGCCCATGCCCGGCAACACCGTGCTGGCGCCGCTGTACGCCAACGCGGACCTGTTGGACGCCTTTGCCATTGCATTGCCGGCGCAGGCAAGCGATGATCTGGAGGTGCTGGCACGCATCGCGCTAGAGCACCAGGCGTGGTGGATTCGTGCGCTCCTGCGCGTGCGCGATGGGGTGATGGCGACCGTCGGCGTCGCATCGTCTGGCGCTGTCGGTCTTGCCGGAGCGGCGCGCGGGCCGGTGGTCGGCTTCCTGCCGCTGCTGTCAAAGAGTGCGACGGAGGTAATCCTGGGCGCGGATGACCGCCATCTCGACTTCCGCGTCACCATCCAGTTCCGCGCCGATGCGGCACATGGCCGCGAGCTGCTCGCGGGGACGGTGGTGCACTGCCATAACAGACTGGGACGCGTTTATCTGGCGACGATTGCGCCGTTTCATCGCGTGATCATGCGGGCCAATCTGGAAAGGGCAGTCAGGGAAATGAGGACTTGAGCATGGCATCGCGTGCTTGGGTGGCGTCAGCGGATCGGGCCAGCTACTTTCGCGGCCGGCGTCGCTGAGCGAGGGCGACGTTTGTCCCCCTCGCCACGATTATTCGCGTGTTTCCATGGTTGTCGTTGACGCCAACAAGGTCAATGAACTCGTCGTTCAGCCACGCTTGGTTACATCCGCACCGGCGGCGCCCCGTCCGCGATCGTCCCCATCGGCGTGAGTAGCCAGGCCAGCGCCGCCGCTCCCACCAGGAACAATCCCGCGCCGCCGAACAGCTGTGGCAAAGACATGTATTGCAGCAGCCAGCCGGTCAGCGCCGCCGACAGCGGCGCCACGCCCATGAAGATGAACATGAAGATGCTCATCGCCCGCCCCAGCATGGCGCGCGGTACGCGTTGCTGGAGCCAGCTGAACACCGCCACCTGCATGAAGCCGCCCAGCACGCCGATCAGCAGCAGCAGTCCGGCCGCCTGCCAGGTCGCCACCACCAGCCCCAGCGGGATGAGGAGCAGCCCGACCAGCACATCGACCAGCAGCACCGTGGTGCCGAAATTGCGTACCCTGAACTTGCCCAGCACGCCGCTGAGGGCCATCCCGGCCAGGCTGCCGGCGCCATGCACGCCCATGATCAGGCCCAGCGCCGAGGCCCCATGCAGCACCGTGCTGGCCAGGACCGGCAGCGCGACCTGCATGGCGCCGCCGACGACAAAGGCGCACAAACCCCAGTACAGCATGCTGGTGCGCAGCGCCATGTCGTTCCAGACCATCCTGATGCCGGCGCCGACCGCGCGCAGCACCGGTTCGGGCGCCGCCTTCGGGGCCGCATGCAGCAGGCGCACGCGCGACAGGGTCCAGGCCGACAGCAGGAAGCTGGCGCTGTCGAGCGCGAAGGCCACGCCGATGCCGCTCGCGTTGCCGCCCCGGCTGCCGTCGCCGAACAGCGCCAGCAACAGGCCCGCCAGCAGCGGCCCGGCCAGCATGCTGACCTGGCGAATCCCCATCATGATGCCGTTGGCCATCGGCAGTTGGGCCGGCGCCACCACGTTCGGCAGCATCGAGGTGCCGGCCGGGATGCTGAAGGCCGAGGCGAAACCGATCGCCAGCGCCAGCGCGCCGATCAGCATCAATTCCATGTGGCCGGTGAACACCATGACCGCCAGCAGGCCCAGCAAGACAGTGTTCACGTACTTGCTGATCATGAGCATCGACTTGGGCGAGTAGCGGTCGACCAGGGCGCCGCCGAGCAGGATGAAAATGGCGCGCGGCACGCTCATCAGTGCAATCACCAGCCCCATCTTGAGCGGATCGCCCGTGCTCACCAGCACCAGCCAGGGCAGGGCGATCATGGTGAACTGGTCGCCCAGGGCCGAGATGATGCCGCCGCCCATCATCCACAGGAAATTCGGCTCGCGCAGCAGGGCCGCCCTGGCTTGCTTGGGATCGTCCATGGCTTAACTGTTGCTCAGGTTGATGCCGGCGATCTGGCCCAGGATGGCCGACATCGCTTCGAGCTGGTCCGGTGGGAATGGGCGCAGCGCTTCGCGGCTGATCAGGTCGACGACATCGCTGGCGTTAAGCGCCAGTTCCTGCCCGCTGGGGGTGATGACGGCAAAGCCGACCCTGGCGTCGCGCGGGTCGGCCTCGCGCGTGACCAGCCCGATCTTTTCCAGCGGCAGCAGGCTGCGCGTGATGCCGGAGGCGGTCAGCCCGAGGCGCTCGGCCAGGTCGACCCGGCGCAGGCGTCCGCCCGGTGCGCGGCTCAGGTGGTTGACGATCTGGAAGTCGGAAAAGCTGATGCCGTGGTGTCCGCCCAGCGAGTTGTCGAAACGGCGCAGCAGGGCCGCGTTGGCGCGCGCCATGCGCAGGCATAGTTCGGCGTGGGAATTGAGTTCATTCATTGCAATCTCCTTTATTGATGCGGTATAGATATTTGAGTACGCAAGTATATAGGATTTTAAGGCATTGTCAACTTGCGGCCAGGCGATGCCAATGAACTTCGCCGGCGCCAGCGCAAGCGCTTGACAGCGGAGCAGTACCGGCACGTCCGCACGCAGGCATTTACTACATGGAATGAAGTCAGTGACGTAGCAAAGAACGCCTGATCCGTGGCGCCGTGTTTCCCGACCAGAGACAATTTCGCCTGGAATCCTGCAACTTGCCTTCTCGCTTCAGCAAGTTGCCTCGATGCTATTCATCGGAGTAAGCAAAAACACCGATAAAAACAGGATCATCCGCTATCGCGCGGGTGACGACTGCCGGGTCATACGCGAAGTCAAATTGAATCACAAGCTCTCGTGCTTTTTCTATGCCTGTTTTTTTCGCCGCTGCCATCACATCGTCACTATATGTTGTTGAATAAGACAGCGGGGCCAGTAGGCGTGATAGCTCAACCACTTCATTGTCGAAAGACATGCTTTCCTGGTCGCTGAGCCTGTAATAACCCACGCCGCACAGGTCTTGCAGAATGTCGATGTCGTCATCTTCTTCAGTCTGAGGTGTCAAACCGATCCATGCCGAAAGCACGCCTTTTTTTTCAAAATTTTGTTCATAAAACTCATCTTCATCGGAATAATCGTGTCGAGCCATATTTCCTCCCTGACTAGTTGTGAAAACCCGGCGGTAAGCCATCAGATCCACTTTGAAACCGGGCTGCTGTTTGTCCTGGTGACTGGAGGCTAAGACGGATCGCTCCAATTTTACCTGCGTCCGGATGCCAGGCTGACCTTGAACGACTTGGTGGCAAGCCATGGCGCGCATAGTCAGGCTGTTAATATTCCGAAAGAGGAACTTTTTAAAATAGCACGCCTCAACCATGCTTTTAATGCAACCCTCATTGCGCGGTTCGAGCGGGACCACCCCTTGCCAGATGACCGGCCGGCCGAGCTCATTTTTCAGAAGGAGCCGCGTTGAGTCACGGGCCAGGCAACGGACCCGGCGTATGCCAGTGTCAAGGAGTATTGCGTCGGGCAGCTATATTGATCAGCGCCAAAAACTACTCTGATGCAGTCCCACTACTGGATCGAGGTATCGCGATGGTGGGGGAGACGTATGTCATGCAGGATCTGAGTGACGACACCGGTATGAAGCTGACGCTGGCTCAGATTGAGGAAAAGAAGGGGGCGGCCAGGCGCGCCGCCGCGCTGCAGTACCGTGTGCTTTCGTAACGTCTGGAAATGGATGGCTGGCGTCGTGAATGCGCCAGTAAAACCTGAAACAAACAAAATCTGGAGAGGTCCCCACAAAAAGAAAGCGCGTGGCAACCTGTCAGCGCATCGTTGCAGATGGGCTGACAGATGACCACGCGCCAAGGCGTGCGTCCGGCGCCAGAGCGCCGGACTACATGATTACTTAACGGCCGCGGCCGCCCGAACGGTGCGGCGCCGCCGGACGCGGACCGCGCGCGCCAGCCGTACCACCACCGCCGCCGCCGCCACCACCACCGGCGCTGCGCGGCTTGGCCGGAGCACGGCCACCGCCGCCGCCGACCTTGACCACTTGCCCGCCGCCGGAACGGCCGCCACGGCCGCCATGGCCCGGCGCGCCGCTACGCAGCTGCACCGGCTGTGCGCGCGCGGTCGGGTCCGGCTCGAAACCGGCGATGATCTGGCGCGGCAGGGTTTGCTTGATCAGCTTTTCGATATCCTTGAGCATGTCGTGCTCGTCCACGCAGACCAGCGACACGGCTTCGCCGGTGGCGCCGGCGCGGCCGGTACGGCCGATACGGTGTACATAGTCTTCAGGAATGTTCGGCAGGTCGTAGTTGACCACGTGCGGCAACTGGTCGATATCGATACCGCGCGCGGCGATGTCGGTCGCGACCAGCACCTGCAGGGCGCCATCCTTGAATTCGGAGAGCGCCTTGGTGCGCGCCGACTGGCTCTTGTTGCCGTGGATTGCCATGGCGCCGATGCCGTCCGCGCCGAGTTGCTCGACCAGCTTGTTGGCGCCGTGCTTGGTGCGGGTAAACACCAGCACCTGGGTCCATTTGTTCGACTTGATCAGGTGCGACAGCATCGGATGCTTCTTGTCGCGGTCGACCGGGTGGATCTTTTGCGAAATGACTTCGACCGTCGAATTGCGGCGCGCCACTTCGATCATGGCCGGCTTGTTCAGCAAGCCATCGGCCAGGGCCTTGATCTCTTCCGAGAAGGTGGCCGAGAACAGCAGGTTCTGGCGCTTCGGCGGCAGGGCGGCCAGCACTTTTTTGATGTCGCGGATGAAGCCCATGTCGAGCATGCGGTCGGCTTCGTCCAGGATCAGGATTTCGACCTTCGACAGGTCGACCGTGCGCTGTTCCATGTGGTCCAGCAGACGCCCTGGCGTTGCCACCAGGATGTCGACGCCGTGCTTGAGCTGCTTGATCTGCGGATTGATGCCGACCCCGCCGAAAATCACGGCCGAGTTCAGGTTGGTGTACTTGCCGTACACGCGCACGCTTTCCTCGACCTGGGCCGCCAGTTCGCGGGTCGGGGTCAGGATCAGTGCGCGCACCGAGCGGGTCGAGGTCTTGCTGGTCTGGGCCGCGCCGACCGTATCGGTCGAGAGGCGGTTCAGGATCGGCAGGGTAAAACCGGCGGTCTTGCCGGTGCCGGTTTGTGCGCCCGCCAGCAGGTCGCCGCCGTTCAGCACGGCGGGGATCGCCTGGGTCTGGATCGGGGTCGGGACGGTGTAACCGTGTTCGGTTACGGCACGAACGATAGCATCGGACAGGCCGAGTTTAGAAAATGACATGATAACTTTATGGTGGAGATCGGCCCGTCGCTCATGCAAAAAGCGCCAGTCGCAGGCAATCAATATTAGAAAATCGTGGTGGCAAAGGCACTGGAAACGGTGCCACCCGACATTGCAGCATACACAGCGATGCTAAATTTAACAGAAATAGGTTTCGCTGTGGAAATTTCACGTGCGGCTTGTTAAGCCTGGCGGAGGGAAAGTGGAGGCCTTACACGGCCTCCCGGACAGCTTAGTACGGCATTTTACGCGAAAGGCGCCAACAGCGTGACCATCTGGCCGAAGACCTTCGGGCTGGCGGCGATGATGTCGCCCTTGTGCAGGTAGTCGGACTCGCCGTTGAACTCGCCGACGATGCCGCCCGCTTCCGTCACCAGGAGCGAGCCGGCGGCGATATCCCAGGCTTTCAGGCCCTTTTCGTAGAAGCCGTCGCTGCGGCCGGCGGCCACGTTGGCCAGTTCCAGCGCGGCCGAACCGGCGCTGCGCACGGCCTGGCAACGCTCGGCGACGACGCCGTACATCTTCATGTATTCAGCCAGCGCGCGCGGACCGGCGGCATGGCCGGAGCACAGCAGGGTGTTGGCCAGGCGGTCGTGCTTGGTCACGCGGATACGCTTGTCGTTCAGGTAGGCGCCGGCGCCTTTGCTGGCGGTGTACAGGTCGTTACGCACCGGATCGTAGATCACGGCCTGCGTGACGATGCCGCGCTGGGCCAGCGCGATCGAGACGCAATAGTTGGGATAGCCGTGCATGAAATTGGTGGTGCCATCGATCGGGTCGATGATCCAGGCGAATTCACTCTCGTCGTTCAGGTTGGCGGATGCACCCGATTCCTCGGCCAGGATCGCATGGTCGGGATAGGCTTTGAGCAAGGTTTCGATGATCGCCTGTTCGGCCGCCTGGTCGACATCGGTGACGAAATCGTTGTGTTGTTTTTCAGTAACACTGATCCGGTCGACGTCGAAGGACGCGCGCTGGATCACGGTGGCGGCGCGGCGAGCTGCTTTGATCGCCGTATTGAGCATTGGGTGCATGTGGAGCTTCCGTTAAAAGAACGCTAACGCCCACGGCGCCCCCTTGGGCGCAGCGTACGGTAGAGAACAAGAATGAATTAAAGAGCGGTGCGGCGGCGAACTGGTTAAAATCGCGGGCTGGTCAGCCCTGTTTTTACTCATCCGCCACTGCGCGATAGCGCTATTTTAAATGAACACGCCCGAAATCAACACGTCTGTTTTCAAACGCCTCCGATTTGTCCTGGTCGAGACCAGCCGCGCCGGCAATATCGGGGCCGCTGCGCGCGCCATCAAAACCATGGGATTTTCCGACCTGGTGCTGGTCAATCCGCGCTTTCCCGATGCCTTGCAGGACCCGGAAGCGGTCGCCTTCGCCAGCGGCGCGCAGGATGTGCTGGCGCGCGCGCGCATCGTCGGCAGCATCGGCGAGGCCCTGGACGGCTGCAATTTCGCCGCCGCGGTCTCGGCGCGCCTGCGCGAATTCTCGCCGCCGGTATGGACCCCGCGCGCCTTTGCCGGCCATGTGGCGGGGCAGGGCGACTTGTCGGCCGCGCTCATTTTCGGCAACGAGCGCTTTGGATTGCCGAACCAGATCGTCGAGCAGTGCAATGTGCTGATCAATATTCCCGCCAATCCCGATTATTCCTCGCTCAACCTGGCCCAGGCGGCCCAGGTGCTGGCCTACGAATGCCGGGTGGCCGGCGACACGGAAGTGCCGGCGCCGAGCGCGATCGGCTTTCACGGCGACTCCGCCAGCCTGGACCAGGTCGAAGGCATGTATGCGCACCTGGAACAGGCGCTGGTGGCGATCGATTTTCTCGATGCCGACAATCCCAAAAAGCTCATGCCGCGCCTGAAACGCCTGTTTGCGCGCACCCAGCTCGAGACCGAGGAAGTGAACATCCTGCGCGGCATCGCGCGTCACATCCTCAAGGCGCGCCCTTGATTGAAGCGCAAGCGTCCATCGATCACCTTGTCATCCATTGAAAATCCAGCGGGACCCATGCATTCCAAACCCGGTTTCATCATTTGGTCCAGCACGATTATCTGCGTGGCGCTTGCCATTGCAGCGCTGTCGAACACGCTGGCGCAGACCAGCGAAGCGGCGCGTGGCCAGTCCCTCGGTATCCTCCTGGTTTGTTCCCTGGCAGCCGCGACGTCGGTATGGCGCCTGATCCGGCTCTACCGCACCGCCATGGAAGTGGCCGACATCACCAAGGTGCCGTTCGGCGTGCCGCTGCGCCCGTCCCGCGGCAAGGCCATGACCGTGGCGATCGGCATGCTGGCAATCGGCGCCATGCCCCTGATCACCATGACAACGCTCACGCCGATCATTCGGGGCGGCGCGTGGTTGCTGGTGGCCGGTGGCGTGGGCATGCTGGCGGCGGTGCTGGCGCGCCTCGTGCCTGTCGGGCAGATCACCTTGCGCGCCGACGGTTTGGCGTTGGCAGGCCGTGGTTTGCCGATCGTTTTGCCGTGGGAGCGCATCAGCGCGGTGGAAGGCGGGGAGTACGGCGGCAATCCGGCAATCTTCCTGTGGCTGGACTCGCCCGACACGATCGCCGTGCCGCCCGGCAAACACAAGGCCTTCATGCGCCAGGTCGCGTTTTGCCGCAACTTGATGGACGCTGATTATTACCACCCCACCATCGGCTACGGGGTCGGACTGGCCTCGCTGGTGGCGGCGATCGAGCACTACCGGCTCCAAGCTAGTGGAGGATGATGCGTACGTGCCGACGCAACACCCGGTATGGTTGAGAAAAAAATAATTCCCCTGAGTAAAAACTAATATTGTAAAATCGGCAATCACGAACCAGCCGAGCTTTCCATGTCCGATCAATCCAGCGCAAGTCACTTTTCCGTCCTCCAGCAGATCGGCCTGATCACGCGCAACCAGGTGCAGCGCGCGCTGGACCATCCTCAGGTGGGCGAACTGGCCGACTATCCGCTGCTGGCCGACCATCTGGTGTGGCTGGTCTTGCGCGACATTCTCGAGGAAGACGACCTCGAGCAAAAATACCAGCGCTTCCTGAGCACCTACAGCGGCGAAGACCGTGAACAGCACCTGCGCGCGATCGACATCGCCTTGTTGAAGATTCACGGCGTGCGCGAAGGCTTGAACCGCGACTGGTTCGACACCCTGGTCGCCGAAAACATCCTCACCGACGAGGAGCGCACCCGTGCCTTGGAGGCGCTGCCGGGCGACGAGATGCTGGCCTCGGCGGCGGCGGCCTTTGTCTGGATGGTGTATGCCCAGCTGATCACCCACGAACGGCTCGACGAGATCCGCGCGGTTACCGGCGGCAGCCCCGGACGCGCCGCCATCCTGGCCGAAGTGCAAGAGATGTTCGGCAAAATCTCCTCCGCCGCGCGCAGCACCGTCATCCGCGGCATTTTCCCCGGCCCCTTGTGGCTGTGGATCGGCGCCGCGCTGGCCTTCGTCGGCTACATTGTCTGGTCGCTGGTGCGGCCGGTCCCGATTCCGGATTGCACCGACCGCGAGGTCACCTCCACGGTCGCCTCGATCATGTTCCGCCTGAACGTGGACGAAGGCGTCAACGCTTACCTGCGCCCCGGCGGCGAACGCGCGCCACGCGCCTCGGTCGCCGGCATCCGCGAAGTCGGTTTCGACGAGGTCGGCCGGGTGCGCGGCTGCATCGGCACCCTGACCATGGGGCCGATCGAGCGGCCGTACGCCTTTACGGTGGCGCGCGACAAGGAAGGCGGCTACACCGTCACCGGCGCCGATCCGGAGATCGTGCAGGCGCGCTTCGGCAAGGGCGCCGGCCCGGCCAGGGCCGACAGCAAGGGTGCGCCGGTGGGGCGCGCCAATATCGACAAGGCCTTCCGCGCCGCCGCCGACAAGTTCAAGGCCGATGCCGGCGAAGAGCGCATGGCTAAACTGATGGAAAGTGTGGCCGGCAGCCCGCGCAGGGCCAGCCGCACCAGCGAGAGCGCGCCGGAGCGCACGCGCGACATTCCCGAAATCGAGCCGCTGGCGCCATGCCGCGAAATCACGCCCGGCGGCGCCTACAGTTGCCGCCTGCTGGTCGAGCGCAAGGATGCCATCCTCGCAGCGATCGGCGCCGGATCGTCGAGCGTGTTCGAGGCCGACTTCAGCTTCGTGCGCCAGGGGGCGGAGTGGGCCATGGCCGACAGCTTTGAGCAGGAGTACCGGGCCGCCATCGACGCGGCGCGCAAGAAAGCGCTGGCCGAAGCGCGTGCCAAGGCGCCCGAGTAAAGCTGCACCCTCATGCGGATGGCCAGGCCGTCCGCATGAGGGCCTCATATCCCTCCCGGCCTACTCCTTTGCGCGCCACATGACCGTCACGCCGCTATCCTGTCCCTTCCTGTATTTGCAGCGTATCGGCCTGCTCGAAACCAGTCAATACTGGCGCGCCATGAAGCACCCGGCGGCGCAAACGCTGGCCGCCAGCCCGGGCCTGGTGGAACCGCTGGTGTGGCTGATGCGCAAACAGATCGTCTCGGCCGACGCACTGGCCGAGGCCTGCGACAGCCTTGCACTGGCCGGCGACCGCGACATGCTCGACCAGGCGCTGGAACAATACGAGCTGTTTTGCATGGAGGCCAACGGCGTCTGGCTCGACTTGCTGGTGCGCGAAGGGCTGGTCTGCGCCGGCGAGCGCGAGCACGTGCTGCAAGCGATCGGATTCGAAACACCGTTCACCGCGCCGGACGCCGTGCTGGTGCGCATGGTCAAGCGCGGTGTGATGCCGCGCAAACGCTTCGATGCCTTGCGCAAGGCCAGCGGCGGCAGCGCCAGGCGCCGCGCCATCCTGGACGATGCGGCCGCCAGCTTGCCCAGCGACGCGCCGACGCCTCGCGCAGCCGTCGTGCGCAAGGCGCCGCGTAAGCCCTTCCGGGCCTGGGGCGAGCTGGCGCTGTGGATCCTGGCGCCGGTGCTGCTGGCGTTCGGGATCGGCATGATCACGCGCGCGCTCAACGCGCTGCCCGCCTGCGACGGCTGGACGGTCGGGCGCAAGATCAGGGCGCTGACGCCGCCCGGCGTCGCCCGCAGCCTCACCGATATTCGCGAGATCGGCTACATCGAAGCGGCGCAGCTGCGCGGCTGCAGGGCCACGCTCAGCGTCGATGGCAAGGCGGCACCGTTCGCCTACACCGTCGCCAGCGACCCGAAAGACGACAAACTGGTGGTGACCCCGGCCGATCCGGTAATCGCGCAGATGCGTTTCGGCCGTCTTGACGCCAACGCCCGTCCGCCCGACCTGACGTACCCGATTCCGCGCACCGCGCTCGAATCGGCCATGCGCGAGGGCGGGCGGCGCGCGGCGCCGGGGCGCGCCACCGACGGCTGGTCGGCACGGTTCGCCCCTGAACCGCGCAGCGACATCGCCGACCTCGAGCCGGTCGAGCCCTGCCGCGCGCTGGTGGTGGGGGTGCGCTACACCTGCCGCCTGCTGATCGAACGCAAGGACCCGCAGCGCCCCGGCGTGGTCGGCGCTTCCACCTTGCATCAGGGCGAATTTACCATCGAGCAGGGCGGATATGCCGGCCTGTGGAAGGTCGGCGCCGACTTCCAGCGCGAATACGAGGCGGCCATCGCGGCCCCGTATCAAGCGCCATGATATTGTAAAATAGTCAATTAGCAGCCAGCCGAGCACGCCATGGTCCCCGAGTCGCCCGCATTTCCCTTGTCGCGTGTTCGCCTATGAGCGGCGCACCCCATCCGGCGCCGCTGGCGCATCTGGAGCGGATCGGCGTCATCGACGCCGCCGGCCACGCGCGCGCCCTGGCGCATCCGCTGGCCACCGAACTGGCCGGCGAATTTTCCGTGGCCGACCAGATGGTGTGGCTGGCGTGCCGCGACATCCTCACGGTCAAGGACTTGCGCCAGACGCGCGCCGGTCTGACCGCGCCCGATGACCTGGCGGCGCTCGACGACGCGCTGCACAAGCTGGCGCTGCTCGGGGCCAGCTTCAACCGCCAGCATCTCGACACCCTGTTCGTGGAAGGCGTGATCAGCGCCGACGAGCGCGCCGCCGCCATCGACGCCGCCGCCCTCGACGCGGCGGCCGGCGACGACGACATCCTGGCCTCGCCCGGCGCCGCCCTGGCCTGGGTCGTGTTCAAGGACATCATCCCGCGCCGGCGCGTATGGGACCTGCGCGCCCGTCGCGACAACAGCCTTGAGCGCGGCGCCATCCTGGACCAAGCCGAAACCATGCTGATGCGCTTCGACCGCGACGTCGCCGGCCTGCTGGTCGAGCGCATACCCGGCTCGCGCCGGCTGTGGATCGGCGCCGGGCTGGCCGTGGCCGGCCTGCTGCTCTGGCTGGCGATACGGCCCGGTCCGGTGCTCCCGGTCCCCGCCTGCACCGACCCCGATGTGCTCCTGGCGGCCAACAACCGGGTTCCCCGCGCCAGTCTCGCGCAGCTGGCCGGGGTGCGCGAAGTCGGCTTTGCCAGCCAGACGCGGGTGCGCGCCTGCGCCGCCACGCTCGCCGTGGACGGCAAGGCCGAGCCATTCGCCTTTACGGTGACAATCGACAGCAAGCACAAGGTGACCGAGGTGCTGCCGGCGCAAGCGGCGCTGGTGCAGGCGCGCTATGGTCATCTCGACAGCGGCGGCAAGTTTCCCGACACGGGAGCGCCGATCGGGCGCGCCCGTCTCGACGAGGCATTTCGCGCAGGGGTTTTCAAGATCCTGGCGCGCCACCGGCGCAGCTATCCGGTGCTCGAAGCCGCGCCGCACCGGGTGGCCGAGGTCGAGCCGGTCGGGCCGTGCCGCGTACTGATCGAGAAGCGCCGCTACAGCTGCCGTTTGGTGATCGAGAGGCGCGAGTGGGAGATGGACGGCACGGGCATCAGCGACGCGCATGAAGGCGAGTTCATTTTCGAGCGCAGCGGCGGCCCTTGGCGCGTCAGCGACGATTTCTTGCAGGAGTACGTGGCGATGCTCGGCGCCCGTGCGCCCTCGGCCGGCGAATGAAGCCTGTTTATCTGCGCGTGGTCAAGGGCTCGGCGCGTTGCGCAAGGCGTGGGGGCATGACGGTGTCGAATCAGCCAGTTTCACCGCATGCAGCCGCTCGGAGATTGTCGGACCAAAATTGCTGTCCTTGAAATCAAAACACGTCGAACGGCTCTTTACGCCCGGCGTAGATGTGCCCCATGGCGCGCCGTTCGCGTCCGACGATGGTGTCCACAAAATATGCCGGCTTTTTCATCTTTTTAAAGCTGCCGAAGCCGCGCTCGAGGAACTGGTGCAGCGCGCTCACGCCGGCCAGCCTGGCCGGTCCGCGCATCACCGACAGGGTCAGCGACAACAGCGGAATACGCACCAGCGTGCACAGCGAATCGCCCAGCTGCTGCACCAGGTCGAGCTGGCGCGCGCGCTCCTCGGGCGCGCTGGCGCTGCGGTAGGCCATCAGATAGGCCTGTTCATCGAAAACGGCGCCCAGCGCGCGCGCCAGGCCGGTATCGAGCTTTTCGGTCAGCGCGTCGAGCGCGATGGCGCTGGTGATGGTGTGCAGCGACTCGGCCGGCAGCAGCCGTTGCAGGCTGGGCACGATGCGTTCGAGGTCGGCCTCGCGCTGCCCCAGGTCGTGGGCGCCGTAGATATCGTTGAGAAAAAACGCGGCCGCCTCGCGCGTGTCGGGCGCAGCCAGCAGGTCGGGGTGGGTGGCCGCCAGGCGCGCCGACTGGTAGCGCTTGACGGCCGTGCGCGCCGCCTGCAGGGCCGGATCGCGGCGCGCCATCTCGCGTTCGGCGGCGACTGCGCGCAGGTGGCTTTCCAGTTCTTTGGCCAGCGTGTCTTTGTTCATGGTTCTTGCACCGGAAACAGACAGGGAAGAACGTACACTACCCCAAAAACAGCATGGCGGCCAGCAGCAGGGCTTGCGCCAGGACAAGTCCGATCTGCCACAGCAAAAAGCGGCGCGCCCCTGGCCAGCGCTGCGCCAGGGTGCGCTGCGGCAAAGGCGTGCCGCGGCCCAGGCAGGCGCCCAGGGCGGCGTCGAAGGCGGCCTCGTTGCCGGGTTCGCGCGCCAGCACGGCGAACAGGTCGGCGTCGAGCGCGGCGCGCCAGGCAACATATTTCTCGCCCAGGCCCAGCAGCAGGGCCAGCAGCCCCGCCAGCGGCGCCGCGTGGCCCAGCAGCGCGCACAGCACGCCCAGCGCCAGCAGCAGCGACGAGGCGTGGTCGACCGGAGCGCCGACGCGCAGGAAAGACGCCATCACGCCGGCTTGCGTGGCTTGCTCGCGAAGATGTGGATTAGCCATGGGCGCGGGTTTCCAGCAAGGTCAATTGGGCCTGGTTCAGCACCACTTGCGGGCGTGCTTTACGCAGGATGGACAGCGCCTGCGCGGCGTCGGCCGCCAGACCCCGGCGCAGCAGCCAGCCGGCAATCACCAGCGCGCTGCGCGAATAGCCGAGCGCGCAGTGCACCAGCACCGGTCCTTGCCCGTGCAAACGGTCGAGGGCGTCGATGGCGGCGCCCAGCTGCGCCCGCGAAGGCGCGCGCAGGTCGAGCATCGGCACGCTTTCGTAACGGGCGCGGCGGTGTGGCGCGGCGTGGAATTCGGCGGTCAGGTCGAGCACGGCCATGCCGGCCAGCGCTTCGCGTCCAGGCACGCGCCCGATCCACACGCCCGGCACCACTTCGGCGCGCGCCGGAATGGCGCGGGTGAACCAGCGCGACGAGGTCCAGGCGCCCAGCTGATAGGGCAGCAACAGGGTGCGCGCGGCCCAGCTGGTGCGCCCGCCGTGTTTCTGGAACACGTTTACGCCGAAGTGGCTGTAGGCCAGCGCCACCAGCAGCAAGGCGGTGGCGGGCCATGTCAGCAGCCAGGCCCAGCCGCCCAGCAGGGCCGCCGCCGCCCACAGGGCCGCGCCGCCGATGCCGTAGAACAGCGCCAGCGGCTTGCCGCGCACGCCCGGGGCGGGTGAGCGTTGCCAGCCGTGCGGGGCGTCCGGGAACACGTACACGCAGGCCACCGCCACCAGCAGGCCGCCGACGATGTCGATCGCGTGGTGCTGAAAGGTGGTGAGCACCGAAACGCCGATCAGGATGAACCAGATGTGCAGCAGCCACAGGCCCACGCCGCGCAAGTGGCGCCCGTACACCAGCCACAGCAGCACCAGCAGGCTGATATGCAGCGAGGGCGCCTGGTTGAACGGCTTGTCGAAGCCGGCCAGCGCGGTAAACAGGGCGCCGTTAAAGCCGGTGGTCTCGGGCCGGTCGAAGGAAAAGCGCAGCGGGAACAGGAAGAAGAACAGCACCGAGACGCAGGTGGCCATCAAGAGGCGCTTGGCGTGGGTGTCGAGCTCGGCCTTGGTGGCGCAGACGAACAGCGACACCGCGTAAAAGGCGTCGATCGACATGTACGGCAGGATGGTCCAGTCCCAGAACGGGATATGGCGTTCCCATTCGAAGGCCAGGCTGCCCACGTGCGGCAGGCTGGCGCTCCACCAGTTGGCCAGCCCGTAGGTCAGGAAGAAGAAGGGGCCGAGGAAGGCCAGCCAGACGCAGGCGCGGCGCCATGGCCGCGCCTCTGCCTGCGGCGTTGCGGGAGCCGCCACCATTTAACGAACGGGCGCGCCGGTGCGGCGTGCCAGCGAAACGGTGAAAATGCCCCATTCGTCGGTGAACTGGTCGACCTTCTCGAAGCCGGCGTCGGCCACCAGCTGGTCCATCTCGCCCTGGGTGCGGCGGCGCATGACCCAGGCCGCGCCCTGGCGGTGGCTGGTCAGCGAGCGCGCGATCAGTTCGAGCTGCGGATGCCACGGCTGGCCGGTGTAGACCAGGTAGCCGCCTTCGGCAACCGCTTCGGCCAGGCCCGCCAAGGAGGCGCGGATCAGGGCGTTGTCGGGGAACAGTTCGTACAGGCCCGACACCACCGCCAGGGTCGGGCGCGGGGTGAGCGTGGCCAGCGAGCCGCGATCGAACGCGTCGCCCAGCACGAAGCGCGCGCGCTCCTTCAAGCCCATCGACTCGATCAGGCGCGAACCGCCGTCCACATTGAGCTGGCTGTAATCGCGCAGCAGGATCTGCTCGACCCGCTGCTGCTGGGGCGCCAGCGCTTCCAGGATGTAACGGCCGTGGCCGGCGGCGATGTCGACGATGCGCACCGGCGTCGCTGCCGCTTCCAGGCGCGTCATGGCGCTGGCGATCAGGCGTTCCAGGTGCACCTTGCGCACGCGGATGCCGCGCCAGCCGACGCTGTTCAGATAAATGCGGTCGACCAGGGTGCCCAGCAGCGGCACGCCGCTGGCCTTGTTGCGGTAGACATAGTCGAGCGTGGTGCCGGAGTCGTAGCCGGTGTCGGCGCCGATGCGCAAGCCTTCCGACAATTTGGCGCCGACCCCGATCCAGAAGCGCGACATGGCCCAGTAGGCACTGGCCAGGCTTGACGATGGCGGGCGGCTGATGTTGTCGAATTCGGTCTTGGTCAGGCCGTGCTTGTCGGCGTCGAGCAGGCTCGGCACCGAGGCGGGAACGGCGAACTGGCGCACGATGAAGGCGCGCGCCAGGTCGACCGCCTTGGCGCGGTCGAGTTCGCCCAGCGTGTCGTGATAAAAGCCGTCGAGCACGTGCTTTTCCTTGACCGGGCTGCCCAGGCGATCGAAAAAGGCGTGCTGCGGGCCGTGGTGCACCACCCAGTCGGCGCCGGAGATCAGCAGCTGGGTCGGCACGGTGATGGCGCCGGCGTCGGCCACCACGCGCTCGCCGGTGTCGTACAGCCCCAGCAAAATGTTGACGGCAATCGGGCGCGTGATCAGCGGGTCGCTGTTGTACGAGGCGATGCGGGCCGGATCGTGGGTCAGGAACTTGGCCTTGACGTAGGAATTGACAAAGAACTTGCCGCGCAAGGCTTGCAGCAGCGCCAGGCCCGGACGGGCCAGCGGCACGTACAGCTTGACCTTGAAGGCGGGCGAGGCCAGCACCATGGCGCGGATCTTCGGTGCGTAGTCGTGCACCCAGGCCGAGGCCACCACCGCGCCCACGCTCTGCGCAATCACCGCCAGCTCGCTCGGGGCGATGGCGTAGGTGGCGCCGATGTGGGCGATGAAGGCGTCCATGTCCTTGATCAGGGTGGCCATGCTCTCGGCGTAGCCGCGCTCGCCGGCCGAGCGTCCGAGGCCGCGCGCATCCCAGGCGAAGAAGGCGAATTCGGGCAGTTTCAGCTCGTCGACCAGGTGCGCCACGCGGCCTCCGTGTTCGTGCCCGCGGTGAAACAGCACCACGGCGCGCTGGCCGCTGGCGGCGGCGCCCGGCCAGTAGCGGTAGAACAGGCGCGTACCGTCGAAGCTGTCGAAGCCGCATTCCTGGCAGGTGCGGACGGTGCTGGTGCTGTTGCTGTTACTGCTGTGATCAATGGTCATCGGTCAAAATCCTGGATGTGGGAGAGCGTTTGTCAGAGTAGGGCGGTCAGGGCGCGCCGGCGGCGGCGCGGCGGGCGCGGTTCCAGCAGGTGAGCGCCAGCAGGACCAGCATGAACATGAAGACCGGATTGAGGTAGGGCAGGACCGGCACGCCCGTGCCGATCAGCAGGCCGAGCAGGCCGAGCAGGAAGGCGCGGTCGCTTTTGCCGGACGGGCCGTCGTAGCGCCGCCCTGCTCCGGTGGTCTGGCCCACCACGCCGATGAATTCGGTCAGCGTGGACAGGTAAATCACCGCGTATACCAGTTGCGGATTAACGCCCGCCAGCGCGGCGAACGGCACCAGGAGGGCGGCGTCGGCGATCAGGTCGCCCACTTCATTGAGCACGGCGCCCAGTTTGCTCTGCTGGCCGTGCTCGCGCGCCAGCATGCCGTCGACCGCGTTCAGGGCCATGCGCGCAAACATGAACAGCGGCAGCAGCAGGTAGGGCAGGGTGGAGCCGGCCAACAGCATCCACGCGCCATATGCCACCGAGGCCAGCATGGCCGCCACGGTGACCATGTTGGCCGTGACCGCGCGCCGGAACAGCCAGGTGGTGAAGGGGCGCAGGAGCGCCTGGAAGCGTGGCTTGAGGTCGTATATTGTCATGGTCGGGCAAGAAGTCGGGCAAACAAGGTGGCGTGCAACATGGGTCGTGAGAGTGCGGGCGCGCGGGCGCGGGTCGGTGGCGCCCGGGACAATGATGCGGCGCGCCTGGCATGGTGAAACCGGCGTAAAACCGATTCCATAAAGTAATACATTCTATTATTACACGAAGTTCCGATTCCTCAAAGTAATAAAACATAGTAATAACTATACGTTTAAAGTTAACGCGGGCCCGTCTTTTTACCAGAAACTCCTAGATGGATGACTCTAGTTTGTGCGATTTCGCGCCCGCCGCTTTGGCGTACACTAGCCAAAAAATAGTATGGAAAACAACGACATGGAGACAAAACGCAGAACCTTCCTCAAGGTTGGCGCGCTCGGCGCGCTGGCCCTGGCGGCGGGCGGCGGGATTTATCGTTACATCCACCCTTCGCCGCTGGGGCGCTTCGTGCTCGACGGCGAAGCCAAGGCGGCCATCGACGCCATCGTGCCGGCCATGCTGGCCGGGGCCCTGCCGGACGATCCGGGCGCGCGCGGCGCCGCCGTGGCCGCGACCACCGTGCGCGTGCACCAGGCCATTCTGGGCTTGCCGCTGGCGGCGCAGAAGGAAGTCCAGGACCTGTTCGGATTGCTGTCGCTGGCGCCTGCGCGGCGTCTGCTGGCGGGCGTATCGGGCGGCTGGGCCGGCGCCAGCGTCGAGCAGGTGGCCGTGTTTTTGCACGACTGGCGCTTTCACCGCCTCGGCATGCTGCAAAGCGCCTACCACGCGCTGCACGACCTGATCATCGGCTCCTGGTATGCCGATCCGTCGAGCTGGGCCGCCATCGGTTACCCCGGGCCGATGAAGGAACTGGCATGAGCGCCGCAGTTTCTGTTATCCCTGATCCGGTCGCCGCCGGCATCGCCGCCGGCTGGAAGGTGATCGACGCCGCCGCGCTGGAAGCCGACCGCGCTCTTGAGGCCGACGTCGTCATCATCGGCAGCGGCGGCGGCGGCGGCGTGAGTGCCGAAATCCTGGCGCTGGCCGGCCTGAAGGTGATCATCGTGGAAGAGGGCGCGCTCAAGTCCTCGAGCGACTTCAAGATGCGCGAAGCGGATGCGTATCCGGCCCTGTACCAGGAGTCGGCCGCGCGCAAGACGCGCGACAAGGCGATCAACATTTTGCAGGGCCGTACCGTGGGCGGCTCGACCACCGTCAACTGGACCTCCAGCTTTCGCACGCCGGAACCGACCCTCGGCTACTGGCAAAAGAACTTCGGCCTGTCGACCTACACCAGCGCGGCGCTGGCTCCGTGGTTCGCCATGATGGAGGCGCGCCTGTCGATCGGCGAGTGGCAAGCCCCGCCCAACGAAAACAACGACCTGCTGCGGCGCGGCGCCGAACGCCTCGGCATCTCCTCGGCGGCGATCAGGCGCAATGTCAAGGGCTGCTGGAACCTCGGCTACTGCGGCATGGGCTGCCCGACCAACGCCAAGCAGTCGATGCTGGTGACGACGATTCCATCGGCGCTGGCCCACGGCGCCACCCTGGTCACCCATGCGCGCGCGCAGCGCCTGGTGTTCAGGGGCGACGCCGTCGATCACCTGCTGTGCGAGGCGCTCGGCGCGGACGGCCTGGCCGCCAGCGGGCGCACCGTCACGCTGCGCGCGAAGCACTTCATCGTCGCCGGCGGGGCGATCAACTCGCCGGCGCTGCTGCTGCGTTCGCGCGCGCCCGATCCGCACGGGCTGCTGGGGCGGCGCACCTTCCTGCATCCGACCGTGATTTCGGCCGCCATTTTCGCGCAGCGCGTCGATGGCTTTGCGGGCGCGCCGCAGACCATCTATTCCGACCACTTCCTGCACAACGGCCCGCTCGACGGCCCGATCGGCTACAAGCTCGAAGCGCCGCCCCTGCACCCGCTGCTGCTGTCGACCACCATGGCCGGCTACGGCCAGGCGCACGCCGACACCATGCGCCAGTTCCCGCATGTGCATGGCTTGCTGGCGCTGCTGCGCGACGGCTTCCATGATGACGCCCCCGGCGGCAGCGTGGGCCTGACCCGCGAGGGCGCGGCGCTGCTCGACTACCCGATCAAAGGCTATGTCTGGGACGGCATGCGGCGCGCCCTGTTGTCGATGGCCGAAATCCAGTTCGCCGCGGGCGCGGCCAGCGTGCAGCCGGTGCACGAACTGGCGGCGCGCTACACCAGCTGGGAGGCCGCCAAAAAAGGCATCGGCGCGCTGCCGATGAAAGAGCACATCACGCGCGTGGTCTCGGCCCACGTGATGGGCGGCTGCACCATGAGCGACGACGAGCGGCGCGGCGTGGCCGGCTCCAACGGCCGCTATCACGGCGTGCGCAACCTGTCGGTGCACGACGGCTCGCTGTTCCCGACCTCCATCGGCGCCAATCCGCAGCTGTCGGTGTACGCCATCACGGCGCGCCTGGCCAGCGAGCTGGCGCAGGCGCTGACCGGGCGCCCGACCGCGCCCTTGGCGCCAGCGGCATGAGCGCGCGCGCCATGCTGCGCTGGGTGCTGCTGGTGCAGCTGGTGCTGTCGGCGGCCATTGCGTACGGCGCGCTGCGCTACGGCGCGGTGGCGTCGACCTGGCTGGCGGCCGCCTGCGGGCTGGCCTGCGTGCTGCTGGCGCGCATGCTGCTCACGGCGAACAACTTCAGGGCCACGGCGCGCTTTTCCAGCGCGACCCCGGCGCCGTTCCAGATCGGCGCGGGGGCCAGGCTGCGCCTGTTCGCCGAAGAATTCATCGCGACCCTGACCCATTCCTCATGGTTCATGGCGCACGCGTCGGCGCACCAGCGCATCCACGCGGGCGCCACGGCGCCGCCACTGCTGCTGTTGCATGGCTACGGCTGCAACAGCGGCTACTGGACCCACCTGGTGCGCGAGCTGGACGCGGCGCGCATCAGCCACGCCACGCTCGACCTGGAGCCCATGCTGGCCGGGATCGACGACTTCGTGCCGGCGGTGCGGGGCGCCGTCGAGGCCCTGTGCGCGGCCAGCGGCGCGCAGCAGGTGATCATCGTCGGCCACAGCATGGGCGGCCTGGTGGCGCGCGCCTACCTGCGCGCCCACGGCAGCGCGCGCGTGGCGCATGTCTTCACCATCGGCACCCCGCACCATGGCACCAGCCTGGCCAGCAAGGGGCCGGGCCTGAACGCGGTCCAGATGCAGTACCACGGCGGCGACGCCGGCGGCGACGGCGGCGACCCAGCGGCGGGTGGCTGGCTGCGCGCACTGGCCGCCAGCGAAAGCGCGCAGACGCGCGCGCTGATCACGTCGCTCTTCACCCATCACGACAACATCGTCGCCCCGCAAACGTCGAGCGTGCTCGAAGGCGCCCGCAACATCGCCTTCGGTGGCGTCGGCCACGTGGCGCTGGGACGCAACCGGCGCGTGCTGGCGCGCCTGATGCAGGAAATTAACACTCTGTCTACAGCCCGCGATAATCTTTAGCAACACCCCTGAAAGCCGTGCTACAGTCATTGTGAAATTGATTGTCATGGACAATCCGATTTCCTCTCGTGAGTAATGGTGAGTTTCTTATGCTGTATGCATGATGCCGGCGCATTCTGTCGCCGATTAACGACTGCTGCGGCCGTGTTGTTCCTGTTTCGTCGCGCACAATTGCCTATGCATGCATGAATGTGTCAGGATGCAACAGAAGAGCAGACGGTGATGCCACCAGTTGCACGAGTACCGGTATTAACCAGGAGCGCCACAGTGTCCGCACGCATCCTCATAATCGAAGACAACCCCACCAACATGGAGTTGATGGTGTATCTGCTGAAGGCATTCGGCTATACCCCGTTGACGGCGTACGACGGCGTGAGCGGCGTCGACACCGCCCGAGAGACGATGCCCGACCTGATCATCTGCGATGTGCACCTGCCCAAGCTGGACGGCTACGGGGTGGTAGCGGCGCTCAAGGGCGACCCCAGCCTGGCCGCAATCCCGGTGCTGGCGGTGACCGCGCTGGCCATGGTGGGCGACCGCGAACGCCTGCTCGACGCCGGTTTCGACGGCTACATCGGCAAGCCGATCGAGCCCGATACCTTCGTGGCCCAGCTCGAGAGCTTCCTGCCGCTGCAGGCGCCGGCCGAGCTGGTGGCCAGCGTCGAGGAAAGCCTGGCCGTGCCGACCGCCGCGCCGGCGGGCGTGGGCCGCACCGACAAGCAGGCCACCATCCTGATCGTCGACGACCATGTGTTGAACCGCGAATTCCTGATGACCCTGCTCGGCTACGGGGGCCACCGCCTGCTCGAAGCGGCCAACGGCGTCGAGGGCCTGAAGATGGTGCATGCCGAGCGGCCTGACCTGGTCATCTCGGACATCCTGATGCCGAACATGGACGGCTACGAATTCGTCACGCGCCTGCACAGCGATCCGGCCACGGCCCACCTGCCGGTGATCTTCTACACCGCCACCTACCGCGAGCGCGAAGCGAACAAGATGGCGCAGGCCTGCGGGGTGCAATGGGTGCTGCCCAAACCGTCGGACCCGGATGTGATCCTGCGCACCGTGCACGAAGCGCTTGGCATCACCGATCCGGTCATGCTGCCCTCGTTCACGGCGCCGCCGGCCGAGCCAAGCCGCATGTTCTCGATCGATAACACGGTGGCCGAATACCTGGTCGAAGTCGAGTCGAGCAGCAGCCAGGTGCTCTCGCGCATCGCCAGCCACGGCATGCCCGAGCCCTCGTACGACCTGTCGCAGATGACCGACCGGCTCTCGAGTTCCCTGTCGAGCCTGCAGGCGGTGAGCCTGCGCCTGACCGCCCTGATCGAACTCGGTATCGAACTGGGCGCCGAGCGCGATCCGACCGCGCTGCTCGAAATCGGCTGCCGCGTGGCGCAGAACATCTGCGTCTCCAAATATGCCTGCATCGGCGTGCTCGATGAGGGCGCCGATGAACTGAGCTACTTTTCCTCGTGCGGCGAAAACCGCCAGGCGCGCGTGGTGGCCGCCACTCCGCGCGCCGGGGTGCTGGCCAAGGTGCTCGACGAGGAAGTCCCGGTGCGCATCGAGGGCATCGATGGCGACCCGCGTTCGGTCGGCCTGCCGCAGGGCCACCCGCCGGTGCATTCCTTTCTCGGCGTGCCGATCGCCTCGCGCGAGCGCGTGCACGGTTGGCTGTACCTGGTCGACAAGCTCGGCGCCGACGGCTTTTCGGAAGTCGACGAACGGGTCGCGGTGACGGTCAGCGCGCAGATCGCGGTGGCCTACGAAAACCTGCTGCTGTACGAAGAAATCAAGCGCCACCACGCGCAGCTCACGGCCGACATGACGGCGCGCATTCGCCTCGACGAAGACCTGCGCCGCTTTCGCACCGCCATGGACGCCACCGCCGACGCGATTTTCCTGATCGACCGCTCGGGCATGGCCTTCGTCGACGTCAACGCCACCGCCTGCCGCATGCTCGGCTTCTTTCGCGACGACTTCCTGGCGCTGTCGGCGCCGGCGCGGCCGGGCGAGGACGAGAACGACAAGCTGCGCCTCAAAGACCTGTACGACAAGCTGCTTTCGGGCGACCAGTCGGGCGCCATGGCCGAAATCCTGGTGCAGCGCAAGGACGGCTCGACCCTGTCGGTCGAAGTGCAGCGCCGCACCCTGCGCTCCGGTTCCAGCTGGATCCTGGTGGCGGTGGCGCGCGACATCACCGAGCGCAAGGAATCCGAACTGCGCCTGCTCAAGCTGGCCCATTTCGACACCCTGACCGGACTGCCCAACCGCAGCCAGTTCTATTCTTCGCTCACGCGGGCGCTGGAACAGGCCGCGGAACACCGCTGGGCGGTGGGCGTGCTGTTCCTCGACGTGGACCGCTTCAAGACCGTCAACGACACGCTCGGGCACCCGATCGGCGACGAGCTGCTGCGCCAGTTCGCCGGCCGCCTGGTCGACTGCCTGCGCGTGCGCGACACCATCGGCCGCTTCGGCGGCGACGAATTCGCCGCCATCCTGATGCTGCCGGAAGGTCCGCAGACGGCCATTGCGGTGGTCGACAAGATCCGCGAGAGCCTGCGCCGCCCGTTCGACCTGGAAGGGCACGAAGTGACCGTCACGGCCAGCATCGGCATCACGGTCTATCCGGACGACGGGCTCGACGCCGATACCCTGATCAAGTACGCCGACACAGCCATGTACCGCGCCAAGGAAGCCGGGCGCGATGCGTTCCGCTTTTTCACGGCCGAGATGAACGCCCAGTCGCTGGCGCGGCTGGATCTGGAAAACGCGCTGCGGCGCGCCATCGACAACGAAGAATTCGTGCTGTACTACCAGCCCAAGGTGCACATCGGGTCGGGGCGCATCAGCGGCGCCGAAGCGCTGATCCGCTGGAAGCGGCCGGGCCACGGCATGGTCTCGCCCGGCCTGTTCATTCCGATTTTAGAGGAGACCGGCCTGATCGTGCGGGTCGGCACCTGGGTGCTGAACGAAGCGTGCCGCAAGATCAGCGAATGGGGGAGAAGCAAGATCGGGCCGGTGCATCTGTCGGTGAACGTGTCGGGCATCCAGTTTTTCGTCGGCGGCCTGGAACAGGAAGTGCTCAATGCGATCAAGGTGCACGACATCGCGCCCGAACTGCTCGAACTCGAACTGACCGAAAGTTCGCTCATGTCGAACGCGGAAGATACCATTACCGTGCTGCGCAACCTGAAGGCGCTCGGGATCCAGATTTCGATCGACGATTTCGGCACTGGTTACTCGAGCCTGGCGTACCTGAAGCGCTTCCCGATCGACAAACTGAAGATCGACATCGCCTTCGTGCGCGAAGTGACCAGCAATCCGGACGACGCGGCCATCGTGCTGGCCATCATCAACATGGCGCACAGCCTGAAGCTGCAGGTGATCGCCGAAGGCGTGGAGAAGGATGCGCAACTGGCCTACCTGCGCCGCCACGGCTGCGACGAGATGCAGGGCTACTACTTCAGCCGCCCGCTGCCGGAAGAGGACTTCGAGCAGATGCTCGGCGAAGGCAAGTACCTGATGCCGCCGCTCGACGAGTCGCTGCTGAACCAGCAAACCCTGCTCATCGTCGACGACGACGCCTTCATGCTCGACGTGCTGTCGGACTTCCTGGCGCAGGATGGCTACCGCATCCTGACCGCGCAGACGGCGGCCGAAGGCTTCGACATCTTGGCGCGCCACAAGGTGCAGGTGATCCTGTGCGACCAGTGCATGCCGCTCATGAGCGGGACCGAATTCATGGAGCGGGTCAAGAACCTGTGCCCGGATACCTTCCGCATCATGCTGTCGGCGTATTCGGACCTCACGCCCATCATGGCGGCGATCAACCATGGCGCGATCGACCGCTTTTACACCAAGCCGTGGAAGGGGGCGGTCCTGCGCGAGAATATCCGCGAAGGCTTCCGCCTGCATCGCCAGATGCACGGGCGCCAGGCGGCTTAGAGCGGCGCAAAATCTCCCGCACCCGGCCCGCATGATACGATTGCGCTTCGTCCAACCGGGTTTTCGCGCAAGAGAGATTGATGCAAACAGAGATAGCCGCCGATATCGCCGCCATTGAGGCGATTTCATCTGTTCCAACCATCCTCGAAGCGGTGGCCGCGATCACGGGCCTGCGTTTTGTTTGCATCGCGCGCGTGACGCACGATGCGTGGACCACCTGCGCCGTGCGCGACGAGCTCGGACTCGGCGTGAAGGTCGGCGACGGCCTCGATGTGGCCACCACCCTGTGCGAGGAAGTGCGCGACTCGGGCCGCCCGGTCATCATCGACAACGTCAGCGAAGACGCGCGCTACCGCGACCACCATACGCCGCGCATGTACGGCTTCCAGAGCTATATATCGCTGCCCATCCACCGGCCGGACGGCTCGTATTTCGGCACCCTGTGCGGGCTCGATCCCTTGCCGGCGTCGTTGTCGACCACGGCCACGGTGTCGAGCATGACCCTGTTCGCCCAGCTCATCTCCAAGCATCTCGAAAACGAACTGAAACTGACCGAATCGCAGTCGGCGCTGCTGGACGAGCGCGATACCTCGGAATTGCGCGAGCAGTTCATCGCCGTGCTCGGGCACGATGTGCGCACGCCGCTCTCGTCGATCCTGCTGGGCACCGAACTGTTGCGGCGCGAGCCCCTCTCGGCGCAGGCCGAAAGCGTGGTCGAGCGCATGCGGCGCAGCGCGCTGCGCATCTCGGCGCTGGTTGGCGACGTCATGGACTTTACGCGCGGGCGCATGGGCGGCGGTATCGCGCTCGACCTGCGCAATGAGGCCGGCCTGCGCCAGTGGCTCGAACAGGTGGTGGCCGAGTTGCAGGGCGCCTATCCGGAGCAGCGCATCGGGCTCGAGGTCGACCTGCCGCACAGCGTGTACTGCGACCCGGCGCGCATCCAGCAACTGCTGTCGAACCTGCTCAAAAACGCGCTGGTGCACGGTGCGCGCAGCGAGCCAGTGCTGGTGTGCGCCCGGGCGCGCGACGGCCAGTTCGAGATCAGCGTGAGCAACGGCGGGCCGGCCATCGCGCCGGCCACGATCGGGCAGCTGTTCAAGCCATTCTGGCGGGCGTCCAGCCAGGTCGCCAGCGAGGGCCTCGGACTGGGCCTGTTCATCGTGTCCGAAATCGCCCGTTCGCACGGCGCCACGCTGGAAGTGATTTCCGAGGATGGCGCCACCCGCTTCACGTTCCGCATGCAAGCCGGCGCCTCGGTCGAGCGGCGCATGCTGGCGCGCGCATGAGGCGGGTGTTGATGCTGGTGCTGCCAGCGCTGCTGGCGGCGGGCGCGCCGGCCGCCGCCGATACCGTGATCAACCTCCAGACGCGCGCGCCCTCCGAGGCCGAGGTGAAATCCTTCCATGCGTATTACCAGAAGCGCTTTCCCGATAATCACAGTGCGCAGCCGACGTTTTCGGTCACGCGCGCGCACGCCGGCGCGCCGTGGGAAGTCAGCGCGGCGGTGAGCATGGCGCCACGGCGCGGCCTCAAGCAGCTGTGCCGCATGCAGCGGGTCGACTTCACGTACGTCGCCGGCGGCCAGTGGAGCGCTGCCGACAGGCTGCGCCAGTTCGTCTGGCTGGACCGCGCCAGCGGCTGCGCGATCCCGGCCAGGCCGGTGGAACTGTTGCAGCGCATGCCCGACACGGAGTTGACCGGGGTGCTGGCGCAGCAGGGGGCATTGCTGGAAAAAGCGCGCCTGCTCCTGGCCGGGAACACCGCCTGCGCGCGCGATCGTTCGCTGCCGTACTACCTGCATGCGATTGATGTCGGCGCCACCGGCTCGAGCAGCGAGGAAATGGTGGCGCTGACTTACCGCAGCGGGCGCGGGGCCGACGCCACCATCTGGGCGCGCCGCAGCGGCGCCGACTACGATGCGTGGAACGCGGACTGTCGCTAATCCAGGAGCTAGTGTCCTGAGTTAGAAATTCGTTGAATAAATATGGCGATAATCGCGCCGATACCGCGTCACAAATGCTCGCCAGGCGCTTGCCTGCCTGCGCTTTGTTCCTTGTCTCAGCACGATTTCGCCATATTTATATTCAACGCATTTCCAACTCAGGACACTAGCGGCGGTAAGGCAATTCCAGGTAGACCTCGAAGGCGCACTCGACCAAATGCTGGCGCACCCCGCACGCGGCCGGATCGCGGCGCGCATCAACTGCCGGCGCAGCGGCGGGGATCGACCAAGGCGTGGCCGCCCGGCACGCTTGCGCCAGCTTGCCGTCGACGCCGGCGGCCCAGGCCGCGTTGAAGCGAAACTGCCCGCTCATGTTGAAACGCAGAGGACGTCCGTAGCGTCTGCCAAGTTCCAGCTCGTTCAGACGGTCGATATCGAGCATCAGGCGTGCTTGCGCGCCTTGCGCCGCGACGCCATAAAATTGCCACCAGGCCTTGCCGGTATAGTCTTCCACGACGGCGTTGGCGCCATTCCGGATCCGGTACACGCTCGACCAGGCGCCATCTTGCCCCGGCCTGGGAAACTGGTAGTGGCCTTCTTTGGCGGGCAGTTCGATGGCGCCGGTGTCGATCTCGTGCGTCTGGCCATTGCTGGCCGCCGTCATGCCCAGCCCGAAGCTCAGCACGGCCGGCCCTTCGACCGCGCCCAGGCGGGTGATCCTGACCTGGGCGCCGCTGGCGCTGAAGGTGGCGGCGCCATCAATGGTGCAACTCATCTTGTCGGAGAATTTGGCCGCCTCGCGCATTGGAATAGCCGTCGCGGCCGCTTGTCCCTGCCATCCGGCCAGCGCCAGCGCCAGTAAATTCCATCGCATCATGTTCTTGTTCACATTCGTCTTTCCGTGGCGCGCAGGCGGCACTTGTCGGTAAGCTAAGTTGACAGTATACAATTAATGTCTAGAGGAAATCTAATGGGACAACGTCCGGCCGCCCCGGCTGGCCGTTTGCCACGACGGGAAGCGAACGCAATGAGATTGAAGGCGGCAATACAATATACGGTACTGAGCGCGGCACTTGCCGTGTTTGCACCCGCGGCACAGGCGTCGAAGATCGCGTATGAGCTTGAATGTCCCAGCCAGTTAGCCGATCTCACGCCCGAGCGCGTCGAGACGATGATGCAGCAGGAGCCGCGGCCCGACCTTGAGTGCTATATGCGGGCCCTGGTGCGCTCGCAAGGGCAGGCCGTGCCTGTCCTGGTTCGCCTGCTGCGCGATCAGCGCGATGTTTCACGCACCGTTGCCCTGTGGACGATGGTTCATCTGGGTCCGGCGGCAGCGCCGGCCTTGCCCGAGCTGATGGCGCTGCACCAGCGCGAGATGGGCGAACTGGACCGCCTGCAGGCGCAAGGCGCCGACTACAAGACCCTTGCGCAAGCGCAAAGTGCGGCGACCACCGTCACGCGCGTGTTCAGGGATCTTGGCCGCGTCGCGCAGCCGGCGATCCCGTATCTGTCGGCGCTGTACGCCAATCCCGCCTACCCGCACGGGCTGCGTGACGAGATCGCCATGGCGATCTGGCAGATCTCCGAGGAAAATGACAGCGCACGCCTGCGGACGATTGCGGCGCTGCTGTCGAGCGGGAAGGTGACGCATGAGGCGGCACAATTGATCGCGCCATTCCTGATCCGCATGGGTAGCCGCGCCAGTCCGGTCTTGCCTGCACTGCGGACAAGCTTGCTCAATGATTGGACGAGCGGACTGATTGATGCTTATCTTGCCGTGCAGGGAGACGAGATCGGTATCCCGTATCTGTTCCAGGTGGGAGGGGAGTCGCCCACGCCGGTTGCCGATACGCTCCGAAAGCGGGGTCCGCTGGCTGACCGGTATGTAACGGACGCCATCAAGCTACCGTCATCGAGAACGGCCGCCATCGCCCTGCTCAGGGACATCGATTTGCCAGGCGCGATGGCGCACCTGGTTGACGAGCTGGACAATCCAGCAAGCGCCGACAGTGCCGCCACGGCGTTCGTTACCATCGGGCGCAAATCGGCGCCGGCCAACCAAAAACTGCTGGCGCTGCTGGACGCCGGCGGCACGCGGGACCGTGCGCGCCGCAATCTTTTGCTCAATGCGATCGACAGCACCGGCCCGGTCACCGGGATTGCGCGCAGCCTGCTGCTCGACGCTTTTCAAGACGACCTGCGGGTGGCGCTGCGACAGAAGGACCTGGAACAGCGTCAACGCCCCTGCAAGGGCCAGCTGTGCGCGCCGGTCGACTGCCTGAGCGCCAGGCTGCTGGAAAAATCCGGAGCGCTCGTGGCGTCCGACTTGCCGATGCTCAAACGCGCGTACCGCGACGCCGCACAGGCCGGTGCGCGCGCGTGCCTGAGCAACACCACCGGTCTGATCGCCAGCCTGGGGTCGCGTCCGGCCCTTGAATTCCTGTACGAGCGTTTCCTGGCCAGCCGCCGCGAGCACGACATGGACGATCTGCGGCGCGGATTGACGATCAATATCGCGCCCGCCGTGCCGCGCATCGCGGCTGGCATTGGCCGCCTGCGCGGCGACCGGCTGGTCATGGTCGAGTCCATGCTGCTCGCGCCGGGCGGCGAAGAGTTTCTGGCAACTTATCAGGCGCGCGTCGTGCCGGGCTTGCTGGCACTGCCATTCGCCGCCGATGCCGATCGCGCGCTGGCGCAGTCGTACAGCGAATACAGCAGATCAATCGGCATGAGTCCCGGCATGCCCGAGAGCACCATGCCGACCACCAGGGGAGGGCTGGCGGTGCTGCGCATCGAGCGCATTGCACCGAGGACGCCTGAACTAATGAGCGTGCTGTTGCGGATGGCGGCCGGGTCCGGCGAGGATGTGGCGAAACAGGCCGAAGCCGCCCTCGGGAACATCCGCATCCAGCAGCGCGCTTTGCGCGCGGCATGTTTCAGGGAGATCGGCGACTGGCTGGTGGCGTTGCCCGCCGGCCCCGCGCAGCGCCGCCTGGCGCGGCTGCAGAAGGTGTATGCTTTCTCGTACAAGGATCACGGCATTGCGCCCCTGGAATAGCCGCGCTGACCCTGTATCATGGCGGCCATGCCACGCAGGCCCGTCTTGCCTGCCCGAGGAGCCGCTGTCTTGCAATCCATCCTGTTTATTGCCGCTGTACTAATGGCAACCCTGTCCGGCGCCGCCACCGCCGGTGCGGACCGGTGCGCCCGCTATGCCGCCGAGCTCGATGTGGGACCCGGTTGCGATTGCGGCAGCTCGCTGCTGCCGGGCTATCCACTCCAACTGCGGGACAGCAGTATTTTGAAGGGTACGCCGGCATTGACGCTGGTCGCCGCCTGCGGATACGCGCCCATCGAAGACTACCATGCCGGTATCTTTCTTTTCAAAGGCAATGTGCGAGCGACAGGGACGTTGAGGATCAGTTGGTCCGAGGTGGTTGGCGAGGTGATCGAGTTTGATATTGCCAGCCCGGCCATCGGCACGGTGCCGTACCTGTTTCGAAGTTTCCAGTTCGAAAACGAAAAGATCCGCTCGCGCCTGCGCCTGCCGCGCTTGACGGAAAGCGAGCGATGCTGGTCGGCGCCGGCCGGCATCGACATCCGGAGCATCCGCGTGGTGGCTGGAGGCGGGACCGATGACGCGGCGACAAAGGCCTTGCAATACCGGATCGTCAAGGCAGGAAAATTTACCCGGTGCACGCAATGAACGCGTAACGATGATGCATTTGCGATACGTTACGCCAACCTCGGCGCGGGAAGATTTTCGCACTGCGTAGAATAAACATGGGCACGGTTACCCGACCTGCGCATGTCGATGAGAATGGACACAACGATGAAATTGGGACGTGATGTATTGGTAATCGACACCAGCGCGTGGTTGCCTGAGTATGGCGAGACGACGGTCGACGTGGCCACCGACGGCAGGGAGCTGTCGGTCATCATCGAATTCGACGGCGAGCAAGTGCTTGAGCGCAAAAAGCTGGTGTTCACATCGGTGTGCTCGTTCACCTACGCGTCATTTCCCGGCGTGGCGACGGCCGCGTTCGAGCATGACCAAGCGCACACGGTGCCGATCGACGCCCTGGCCGAGTATCCCGATTCGGAAGCGGCCACGGCATGGACCAGGCATTTTCCCTATGGCGGCCGGGTACGGCATTACCGTATCTATTTCTTGAGCGCGAACAAATCCCTCACCGTGTTCGCATGCGGTGTCACCTTGGTGGACATGGAGTGAAAACGATGATGCAAGGTCAAGACACCGGAATAGGCCAGATCCGCAAGGTGCTGTTCATGAGCGCCGAGGATGCCAGCGAGGTGCCGCCCGACGTTTCCGCGCGCACGTACGTGCTGCGCATCCTCGACGGGCAGGCGGTCGGACATCACGTCTATCCGCCGCTGCGCGAGGGGCACGCCTGGGTGCGCGAATACGCCTTCGACGACATCGTGCCCGGCGCCGCGAGCGATGCCGGCGCGGCGCCGCATCTTTTCTCGGAAACGATCGCCCGGGCCATCCTGCGCGAGCTGCGCGAGGTGCTGGCGCGCGAAGGGATCGACCTGCTGCTGGTGCACTGTTTCGCCGGCGCCAGCCGTTCCCCGGCCGTGGCCGAGGTGCTGGCCGGCCTGTATGGCGTAGCGATTGCGGACACCTGCTACCCGCGCGATCCGCGCTTCAAGGTCACGCCCAACCAGCATGTGTATGACACAATGCTGCGCGTCGCATCGCAGGGTTGACCGCCGGCCGGCACCGCATGCGCTTTAGAACGCACTCTCTAGCGTAGCTCACTAGAATGGATCGCAGATCCGACCCCTATTTCATTCACGGAGTTCCGCAATGACAAAAAAACTCAAGCCGCAGGCCGTCGAGGACGACTCGCAACTGGCCGACGCCGTGCGCGCTTCGGCGCACCAGATCTGGCAAGCCGGCCTTGGCGCGTTCGCCAAGGCGCAGGAAGAGGGCAGCCGGGTATTCAGCAAACTGGTCCAGGAAGGCAACGACCTGCAAAAACGCACCCGCTCGATGGCCGAGGACAAGGCCGGTGGCGTGGCCGAGGGCGCCGCCAGCGTGGCCGAGCTGGTGGCGCGCCAGGCGTCCGGATCATGGGACAAGATGGAGCAGGTGTTCGAAGACCGCGTCACGCGCGCCCTGGCGGGCATGGGCGTGCCGACCCAGGAGCAGTTCAAGGCGCTGGCCTCGCGCGTCGAGGAATTGAGCAAGCAGGTGGCTGAACTGAGCGGTAAACCGGCTCCGGCGGCAGCCGCCGCCAGGAGCGCCGCGAAGACGGCGTCCAGGGCGCCTGCCAAGCCGGCAGCGAAGAAAGCCGCCAAGCCAGCCGCCAAGGCAGTGGGGACGCCACGCAAGCGCGCAACAGCCAAAGCCCCTGCACCGCCGGGCGGCGAGGACGCCTGACCGTACGCCGGGGTATCGTCATTGGCCTGTGAATACCCCCATGTTCGGTGTTATGCTTGCATGAGAAAAAACACCGACCGCCCCGCCATGCTACAGAAAGCTCCCCGCCGCACCCGTGAACGCATCCTCGAATTGTCGTTACGGCTGTTTAACGAGTTCGGCGAGCCGAATATCACGACCACGGTGATCGCCGAGGAGATGAATATTTCTCCGGGCAATCTCTACTACCATTTCCGTAACAAGGATGACATCGTCAATTCGATCTTCGTGCAGTTCGAAGCCGAGATCGAACGCATCCTGACGGTGCCGGACGGGCGCCGCTCGAACATCGAGGACGTGTGGATCTACCTGCACCTGATGTTCGAACTGATCTGGCGCTACCGCTTTTTCTACCGCGACCTGAACGACCTGCTCTCGCGCAACCGCAAGCTCGAACTGCATTTCAAGCTGATCCTGGCGCACAAGATCAAGGTGGCCAAGGAACTGTGCGAAGACCTGCGCAGCGAAAAGTCGCTCGAAGCGTCGGACGCCGACATCAACGCCATGGCCACCAATATGGTGGTGGTGGCCACCTACTGGCTGTCGTATGAATACGTGCTCAATCCGCGCAAGTATTCGGAGCAGCAGGCCATGTCGGACGCGCTGGCGCGCGGCTGCTACCAGGTGCTCTCGCAGATCGGTCCTTACCTGCGCGGCGACACGCACCTGCTGTTCCAGAAGCTGTCCGAGGAATACCTGAAAAAACTCAAATAAGAAGCGGCACACATGAAATCAATCGCAGTCTATTGCGGCGCCTCGTACGGCGCCTCGCCGCTGTACGCGGACAGCGCGCGCGCCATGGGCCGCGCGCTGGTGGAGCAGGGCATCGGTCTTGTATTTGGCGGCGGCAAGGTGGGCCTGATGGGCGTCATCGCCGACGAAGTGCTGCGTCTTGGCGGCCAAGCGGTCGGCGTGATTCCGCAGGCGCTGGTCGAGCGCGAACTGGCGCACCAGGGCCTGACCAAGCTGTTCATCGTGCGCGACATGCATGAGCGCAAAGCCATGATGGCCGAACTGTCGGACGGCTTCATCGCCATGCCGGGCGGGATGGGCACGCTCGAAGAACTGTTCGAGATGCTGACCTGGTCGCAGCTCGGCATCCACCGTAAACCCATCGGCGTGCTCAATGCCGGCGGCTTTTACGACCTGCTGGCCGCGTTTGTCATGCACCAGCATCGCGAAGCGTTCGTGCGCGAAGACCATGTGGGCCTGATGATGGTCGAAGCCGAGCCGGAGGCGCTGCTGGCGCGCCTGCTGGCCCGCTAGGCTAAGCCGGCCACCCCGTGTCCGGCGCCATCGTGCTGCTGGTGCTGTTTGCCGCGCTGCTGCACGCGAGCTGGAATGCACTGGTCAAGGCCGGCCCCGACAAACTCCTCTCCACCGTGCTGGTAGCTTGCGGCAGCGCTCTGCCGGCCGCGCTGGCGCTGCCGTTCCTGGCGCTGCCGGCGCCGGCCAGCTGGCCGTGGCTGGCCGCGTCCGCGTGCATGCACCTGGTTTACTACCGGCTGCTGGCCGCCGCCTACGCGCATGGCGACATGAGCCACGCCTATCCGCTCATGCGCGGCAGCGCGCCCCTGCTGGTGGCGCTGGCGTCCGCCGCGTTGGTCGGTGAAGTGCTCAGCGTGCGGCAGTATGGCGCGATCGCACTCATTTGCGCCGGTGTGCTGGCGATGGGGCTGTGGCGCGGCGCCGACACCACGCCGCCGTCGCGCCGCGCCACCCTGTTTGCCTTGTTCAACGCCGCCGTGATCGCGTGCTACACCCTGATCGACGGCGTCGGCGTGCGCCTGTCCGGCGCGCCAGTGGCCTATACCCTGTGGCTGTTCGCGCTGTCGGCGCTCGTGCTGCTCGTGTCGGTGGTGGGCAAACGGCACGCCCTGGCTGACTACGGCCGCCGGTACTGGAAGACCGGCCTGCTCGGCGGCCTGGTGTCGATGGCCTCGTACGGGCTGGCCTTGTGGGCCATGACGGCGGCGCCAGTGGCCGTCATCGCCGCGCTGCGCGAAACCTCGATCCTGTTCGCGGCGCTGATCGCCAGCGTGTTCCTGCGCGAGCGGCTTGGCGTGCGGCGTGTGTGCGCGGTCGGTTTGATTGCGGGTGGCGCGGTGGCGATGCGGTTTGCGTGACGGCGCATCAGTCAGTTTCGTCACGCCGCATCGGCCTCTGGCGCGAACAATGGCCGCCCGGCGCTGTCGCAGCCGGCCTGCATGCGCGCCTGTTCTTCCAGCAGCAACGCGATCTGCGCCGCCGGCACCGGGCGGCTGAACAGGTAGCCCTGCATTTCGTCGCAGTCGTTGTCGCGCAGGAAGGCGCACTGCTGTTCGGTCTCGACGCCCTCGGCGATCACGCGCAGCTTGAGCATGTGCCCGAGCGAGATCACCGCCTTCGCAATCGCCTGGTCATCGGTGTTGTCGGCCAGTTCGCGCACGAAGGACTTGTCGATCTTGAGGGTGCTGATGGGGAAGGACTTGAGCGCCGACAGGCTCGAATAGCCAGTCCCGAAGTCGTCGATCGACAGCGAAATGCCCATCGCCTTTAGCTCGCGCATCTTGCCGATCGACTGCGACAGGTCGCGCATGATCAGGCTTTCGGTCACTTCCAGCTCCAGCGCGCCTGGTGCCAGGGCGCTCTCGCGCAGGGCGGCGGCGACCCGTTCGACCAGGCGCTTTTCTTCGAACTGGCGCGGCGAGACGTTGACCGACATCGTCACCGGCGCCAGGCCCGCATCCTGCCACGCCTTGTTCTGGCGGCAGGCCGTGTGCAGCACCCAGTCGCCGATGGCGACAATCAGCCCGCTTTCTTCGGCCAGGCCGATAAAGCGCATCGGCGAGACTACGCCATGCTCGGGATGCTCCCAGCGGATCAGCGCTTCGACCCCGAAAATGAGGCCGCTGCGCAGGTCCACCTTGGGCTGGTACAGCAGATGGAACTGGGCGTCGTCGAGGGCGCCGCGCAAGCCTTCGAGCAGCACCAGTTTTTCTTCGACGCTGGCGTTCATTTCGCGCGTGTAGAACTGGAAGTTATTGTTGCCCATCTCCTTGGCGCGGTACATGGCGGCGTCGGCGTTCATCATCAGGGTGTTCGGTTCGGCCCCGTCGCGCGGGTACATCACCACGCCCATGCTGCAGCTGACCTGGACTTCCTGGCCGTCGAGCAGGATCGGTTCAGTGACGGCCTGGCGGATCTTTTCCAGCACCGGCGCCACCGCCATCGGGTTGTCCGCCTGGTCGGGCAGGATGATGATGAATTCGTCGCCGCCGAAGCGCCCCAGGGTGTCTTCGCGCCGCACGCAGGCGGCCATGCGCGTGCCCACCACCTTGAGCAGTTCGTCGCCGGCGTTGTGACCGAGGCCGTCGTTGACCAGCTTGAAGCCATCGAGGTCGATGAAGGCCACCGCCACGCAGCGCCCGCGCCGCTGGGCCTGGACGATGGCCTGGTCCAGCCGGTCGCGGATCAGGCTGCGGTTGGGCAGTCCGGTCAGCTCGTCATGGTGCGCCATGTGGCGGATGCGTTCTTCCGCCACCTTGCGTTCGGTGATGTCGCGCACGATCGCCACCACGCCGTCTTCGACCGCCACCACCTGGCGGTGCAGCCAGCAGGTGCGATCGCCGCTCAGTTCGGCCAGCCATTCGGCTTCGTGCACGCCGCCGGCCAGGGTGACCTTGATCAGGTCCTCGAAGATGCCGGTGTCCCGGAATGCCGGCAGCATGGCCGACAGGCGCATGCCGCGCAGGGCCGGCTTGTCCATGCCGGCCAGTTTTTCGGCGCGCGTGTTGGTCGCTTCGATGACGAAGTCGGTGATCGCGCCGCTCTCGTCGAGAATGCGGCGCATGACGAAAAACGCATCCAGGCTCGCTTCCGACGCGGCGGCGTAGGTTTCCTGGGCGCGCCGGATGCGGCGCCGGGTGCGCGTGAGCTGCCACGACCAGACGCACACCAGGGTGACGATGACGACCAGCACGGTGCTGCTGCCGCCGGCCACCCACAGGTAGTTGCGGCGCTGCTGCTCGAAGGCGGCCATCGATTCGTGTTCGGACAGGCCGACCAGCGCGGTCAGCGAAAAGCCGTGCAGGCGGCGCACGCTGGTGTAGCGCGGCACGCCGTCCCAGCCGCTGGCCACCACCTGGCCGGCGCCGGTGCCGGACGAGAAGCGCGGCGCGCTCTGGCCCCAGGTCACCTTGTCGCCGATGCGCAGGGCGCGAAACACGCCATCGGCGCCGTACAGCCCGAGCGCCCCCGACTCGCCCAGGCGCGAGCGCTCGTAGCCGCTGGTGAAGTAGGCCGGGTCGACTTCGAGGATGACGATGCCGGCGAACTTGCCGTCGGTGTCGTTCAGGCGCCGCGTGAAGTGCAGGTGCCAGTCCTGGTTGGCGTCGTCGCGCAAGGTCTGGCTGGCGTAGGACGTACTGGTGTCGCTGTCGCGGTGAAAGCCGAAGTAGCCCTGCTGCGACACGTCGATCTCGCGCGCCGGCGGGTTGCTGGCCACGACCATGCCGTCGCGGTTGGCGATGCTGACCACGAACACCAGGCCGGACGGCAGCAAGCCTTGCTGGTCGAGGGCGGGCAGGGCGCCGGCCGTACCTTTCAGCTCGACCGCGTACTTGAGCACTTTCAGGGTCTGGTCGATGCTGCCCAGATTGCGCTGCATCTGCGCTTCGTAGGTGTCGATCAGTTCCTGGCTCGACGCGCGCGCGGCGTTGGCGGCGGCGCTGCGCTCGATGCCGATGAAGTGGTCGGTCGCCATCCAGATCATCACCAGCAGCAGCAGCGCGAACAGCGGCAGCGAGATGTGGGTTTCCTGCCCGAGCCCGAGCAGGCGCGTGAGGCGGGCGCGCATGCTGTTCATGCTCAGCGCACCATCAGCACGGCCTTGACGCTCGGGTCGAGCGCGGCCTTGTCGATGTAGCCGATCAGGGCGGGATTGTCGGCCACCATGCGCCGCACGGCGGCACTGTCGCCGGCTTCCTTGGGCGGCTGGCCGCGGCCGGTGAAGATCATCTTGGTCCAGTAAGCCTTGAGCAGGGCCGGCGTCTTGCTGGTCACGCGCGCATAGAATTCGTCGCGCAGGGCGCTGCCGATGCGCTGGTCGAGCGCCACCGCTTCGGCGCCGTCGGGAAAGGTGCCGGCCTGGCCGAGGAAGATGTCGGCCACCTGGTCGGCGCGCAGGCTGGCGACCGGGCTCCTGGCCGAGACGATCACCACCAGTTCGGCGCCGCAAGCGTGCAGCGATGACGCGGACAAGACTGCGGTCATGGCGCAGCTTGCCAGCAGGCGGCGCAGGGTTCGATTGTGCATGGCGCCGTCCTCAGAACACGAAATCGAGCACCGCGCTCGCGAGGTTGACGCGCGGGCGCTCGCCGAAGCCCGGCTGCACGTTGAGCAGGGTGCCGCGCGAATGCGCGTCCGGGCGCACCCGGTCGTACTGGAGCTTGAGCGCGACGTTGCGGCGCACGTCCCAGCGCACGCCGGCGCTGACGGTGTTCTGCACCGATACGCTCATCAACAGGTAGTTCAGGCCCGCATTGAGCTGGCCGGCCGGCGCGGCCAGCGCCGGCGGCAGGCCGTCGAGCGCCAGGCCAGGGTCGCGCGTGGGACTTTTGGCGTGCGACGCGGCGTAGGTCAGGTACGGCGTGAAGGCGCCGATACGGTAGCCACCACCGGCATAGCCGGTGAGGGTCTTGCCGAGGAAGGAATGGGAATTGAAGCGGCCCACTTCGGCCATCACGAACCAGTCGCCGGGGTCGTAGCCGGCGCCGATGGTCAGGGCGTTGAAGCGCTTGCGCTCGATCCCGTACTGGCGCGCCAGGGCCTGGCCGGGAGGGCCGAACTGATTGAAGCCGTCGAACAGCTCGTCGGCCAGGTTGATCGACACTTCGCTGCTGAAGGCGCTCACGCGGCTGCTGAAGGCGCCCCGTTCGGCGGTGGTGGACACGCCGGTGAGTTTACGCGCCTTGACGGTGTAGCCCTGGTACAGATCGAAACCGGTGCCGCCGACGAAGGCCTGGGTGAGCAATTTGAGACCGCCCGCCTTCCAGCGGTAGCTGGCGTCGACGCCGTCGCTGCTGCTGATCGAGAGGGCGCCGTACACCTCGCCGGGCGTGCGCGCCCACGGATAGGCGTAGCCGATCTTGCGGTAGTCGGCTGCGAGGAATATCGGCAGGGCGATGCGGCCGACGCGCAGCGACAGGTCGGGCGTGGCCTGGTATTTTACGTTGGCCCACTCGACCAGCGGGCGGTAGCTGCGGTCGAGCCGCTGTTCGGTGATTACCTGCACCACGCCCGACCATTGCTTGTTGATGGTCACGCCGAGCTGCGCGCCGAGACGGCTGTCCACGTGCGGGCTCCAGGCGTCGCTGTAGCCGGCGCCGCTCGCTTTGAGCACGCTCGCGCCAAAGTCGGCCCGGCGGTTGTCGGAGTGGCTCACCGCCGCCGTGCCGAAGCCGCCGAAGGTCCAGGCCAGGCCGTCGGGATCGGCCGCCTGCGCCACGCCGCCGGCCAGCAGTGCGACAGAAATGCATGCGCGGGTGGCGACGACTTGGGCGGTGCGTGGGTCAGGCTTGGTCATGAATAGAGGTCCGGTGAAGCATGCTTCGCGCAGGCGCAGCACCGGCGGAGGCGCGCCGGCTGGGTCAGGTGCGGGAATATTGTCGGTCAGGCTAGCGCGGGTTTGGCCAGCGCGGGATTCAGGCTCGACTTTATAGAGCAGGGTGGCGCTTGTCGAACATTTTCCTCACGAACGTAATCGCCCTGATAACTTGTGCTGCGGAAAAGCAACATTCGGAGAGATTGTGGGATCGCTCGAGCGCGGCTGCCCGGCTGACGGGACCGAAACGGTGGTCGCAGGGGGTTGTGGCAGCCCCCCCTCATTGCTCCGCAAGCTGGTCATCCACCATTTCAATCGAATAATATTGTCAATTGTTCGACATGCGTCTATTCTCAACGTCGTAGCGCATCAATGCGTCTTCCCAGATGCACACTCTTTCATTTTTTAATAAATCAACACGCCGGTAACTTGGACTGCGATGGTCTGATACGCCAGGGTGCATGAAGGTCGAACCATGTTGTTTACTGTCTCCGCGACGTTTTCCGACTTCAGCATGGCGTACGAACAGTACGAAGCCGACGGCCCGGCAGCGGCGCTGATCATGTTCTTATCCCGTGCCGAATCGCTCAACCGATATGAACCTGCGCTACGCCAGCTCGCGTGCCGAAGCGATGGGCACGACCTCTTGCATGTGGCAGGTGGCATCCGCGGTCTCTGGATCTGGCATCTGATGACGCCATTGGAGCCGGACGACATCGGGATGTACGGAGGCACCGTGATTCAAACCGATCCCGACGCTGAGCTACGTGGGGTGCCGATTGCCTGACGCAGTTGGCAACGCGCTCGCGCGAACGCCGCAACGGCGCCGCGCCTACCAGAGGCGCTCGCCCGACACATCGAGCTGGGTCAGGTACAGCCTGAGGTCGAATTCGTACTGGTGGTAGTTCGGCTCCATGTAGCAGCACAGCTTGTAGAACGCCTTGTCGTGCTGCTTTTCCTTGACGTGCGCCAGTTCGTGCACGGTGATCATGCGCAGGAACTCGATCGGCGTGTCCTTGAACACGGTCGCGACGCGGATTTCGTGCTTGGCCTTGAGCTTGTTGCCCTGCACGCGCGAGATATAGGTGTGCAGGCCCAGCGCGTGCTGGATCACATGCAGCTTGCTGTCGAAAACGACCTTGTTGATCGGGTCGGCGTTGCGCAGGAATTCGGTCTTGAGGTCTTGCACGTAGTCGTACAGGGCACGGTCGGTGCGCACCTCGTGGGCGGCGGGATAGCGCTGCTTGAGTACCTCGCCGAGCTTGTTTTGCGCGATCAGCTGGGTCACTTGCGCCTGCGTCTGCTCGGAATAGGCGCTCAGGTATTTAAGGGGTTGCATGTGGGCACTTTACCACAGCGCCGCCGGCAAGCCTGGCGGCATCAAGCCGCAGCCGGGGCCGGCAATGATGCGTTGATGGCGTACTTGTGGCATCATCTCATCATGAAAGCGCTCAAAAGTCCCCTTGCCGTCGAACTGCTTGCCGATCCGGCGGCACGCGACGAGCTACGCCGTTTCCTGGTCGGCAAGCGTCAAGGCTCGCCAGCGACGCCGCAAAGCGCCGCCAGCGGACCGTTCCAGATCCGTCGCGGCGGCTCCGCCGTCACGGTCAAGGTCGAACTGGTGCCCAAGGCAAAGGCCGCATGACGGTCGGATGAATATTGCCCTTCCCGCACTCATTGCCTTCCTGCTGCTCTTGCCCGGCTTTATTTTCAGAACCCGCCTGAAGCGCTCGGAGCGCACTTCCCTCGATTTTTCGCCGTTCGGCCAGGTAGTCGCCGAAGCGGTGCTGTGGTCGCTGATGGCGCACCTGGCCTGGCTGGCGCTGTCGGCGGTGGTCTTCGGCCAGCGTTTCGCCCCGCTGGTGCTGATGGAACTGCTGTCCTCCGCGCCGTCGATCCAGGCCGATGCCACGGCCGCCGTGGCCGCCGGTTTCAGCTGGATCGCCGCCTACTTCGTCAGCCTGTTCCTGGCCTCGTTTGTCCTGCCGACCCTGGCGCGCCTGATCATTTCGCGTTACCGGCTGGACCGCTCCACGGCGCGCCTTGGCCCGTTTTTCCGCTTCCACGACGCACCCTGGTACTACCTGCTGACCGGCGCCGATTTCAAGCAGGAGGACGCGCCCGACTTCATCATCGTCTCGGCCGTGGTCGAAATTGCCAAGGAAGCCGTGCTGTACGTGGGCGTGCTGGACGAATTTTTCGTCAATGCGGAAGGACAGCTCGACCGCATGGTGCTGCAAGGCGTATCGCGCCGGCCGATGGTGGCCGACAAGCCCGGCCCGGATGCACCCGACGCCAGCGACAGCGAGCGCTTCTACGAGGTCGACGGCGACTCGTTCGTGCTGCGCTACAGCGAAACGATCACGCTCAATGTGCAGTACGTCAAAATCACCGAGGAGCAGGACGCGCCCTGACGCCATCGGCCGGTAACGATCCGGCCGCCCCCATCCCGGAGGGCCGCCGGCGTGGCAATCAGAACAGGCGGTTTTCCTTGTTCGCCTCTTCAAAGCTGGTCCGCGTCACATCCTCGTCGCGCAGGCCGAACGCGTAGTTCGCCTCCAGCCACATCACGTTGATGATGGCGGCCGAGAGGGCAAGGCCGATTCCCAATATCCAGGCAAAATACCACATGGTCTGCTCCTAGTAAGATTCGTGTTCGTTTTCGCGGATATGCGCGGCGGTGACCTTGCCGCGCATGATCGAATAGACCCAGCTGGTGTACATCACCACGATCGGCAGCATGATCACAATCACCCAGAACATCACGCCCAGGCTCTTGTGGCTGGCCACCGCATCCCACGCGGTCAGGCCGCTGCCGGGCGAGAGCGAGGACGGCATGATGAAGGGGAACATGGCGGCGCCGGCGGTGAGCACGATCGCGCCCACCGACACGCCGCTGGCCAAAAACGCCAGCAGGCTGCGGCGCGCCGCGCACAGCAGCACCGCCAGCGCGGCCCCAAACAGGCCCATGGCCGGGAAGGCGATCGTCAGCGGCCAGCGCGTGTAGTTATCCATCCACGCGCCGACGCCGCGTTCGACCACTTTGGCGGTCGGCATGAAGGCCGAATCGACCGGCGGCATCGAAACGATGCGAAAGCCGTCGAGCCCCGTGGCGACCCACAGCCCGGCCGCGCCGAAGGCGAGCAAGGTGAGCGCGCCGGCCGCCATGGCCGCCTTGCGCGCGCGCTCGGCGATGACGTCCTCGGTCTTCTGATACAGGAAGGTGGCGCCGTGCATCGTCAGCATTGCCACGCCCAGCACCCCGGCCAGCAGGCCGAAGGGATTGAACAGGCCGAGAAAGCTGCCGGTGTACTCCATGCGCATGGTGTCGTCGTAGTGGAACGGGACGCCCTGCAGCAGGTTGCCGAAGGCGATGCCGAAGATCAGCGGCGGCACGAAGCCCCCGGTGAACAGGCCCCAGTCCCAGGCATTGCGCCAGCGCGTGTCGGCCAGTTTGCTGCGGTAGTCGAAACCGACCGGCCGGAAAAACAGCGCGAACAGCAGCAGCATCAGCGCCACGTAAAAGCCCGAAAAGGCGGCCGCGTACACCAGCGGCCAGGCCGCGAACATGGCGCCGCCGGCGGCGATGAACCAGGTCTGGTTGCCTTCCCAGGTCGGCCCGATCACGTTGATGATGACGCGCCGTTCCATGTCATCCTTGCCGAGGAAGGGCAGCCACATGCCGACCCCGAAGTCGAAACCGTTGGTCAGCGCGAAGCCGATCAGCAGCAGGCCGACAAAGCCCCACCAGATCACCTTGAGCGTGTCGTAGTCGAAGATCATGCGGCCTCCTTCTGTTCCCAGTGATATTTACCCGTATGCAGCGCGCTCGGGCCGAGGCGCGTGTACTTGATCATCAGTCCCATCTCGATCACCAGCAGCAGCGTGTAGAAGCCGATGAAGCCGGCCAGGCTGAAATACAGGTTCGACACCTGCAGGGTCGACGCCGACAGGTGGGTCGGCAGGATGCCGGCGATGGTCCACGGCTGGCGGCCATATTCAGCCACCACCCAGCCCAGCTCCGCCGCCACCCATGGCAGCGGGATCGCGCACACGGCCAGCTTGAGCAGCCAGCGCTGCTGCGCCAGGCGCTTGCGGATCAGGAAGTAGAACGAGGCGCTGAAGATGAACAGGAACAGGAAGCCCAATCCGACCATGATGCGGAAAGACCAGAACAGCGGCGCCACTTTCGGCACGGTGTCGCCCACCGCCATCTTGATCTGCGCTTCGGTGGCGTCGATCACGCGCGGGGTGTACTTTTTGAGCAGCAGGCCGTAGCCCAGGTCGTCCTTCAGGCGCAGGAAGTCGGCGCGCGCCTCGGGCGACTTGTCGCCGCTTTTCAGGCGCGTGAGGGCCGCGTACGACAGCATGCCGTTGCGGATGCGCGTCTCGTGCAGCTTTTTCAGGTCCTTGATGCCGGTCACCTGGGTGTCGGTCGAACGGGTAGCGATCAGTCCCAGCACGTATGGGATCTTGACCGCGTAATCGGTGCGTTCTTCTTTATCGTTGGGCAGGCCGATCAGGGTAAGGCCGGCCGGTGCGGGTTCGGTTTCCCATTCGGCTTCGATGGCGGCCAGCTTGACCTTGTTGACTTCACCGGCGGTGTAGCCCGATTCGTCGCCCAGCACGATCACCGACAGCGTCGAGGCCAGGCCGAAACCGGCCGCAATCGCAAACGAGCGCAGGGCGAACGGCACGTCGCGCGCCTTGAGCAGATAAAAAGCCGATACGCCCAGCACGAACATGGATGCCGTCACGTAGCCGGCAGAAATGGTGTGCACGAACTTGACCTGCGCCACCGGGTTGAAGATCACATCCGAGATGCTGACCAGTTCCATGCGCATGGTCTCGAAATTGAATTCGGCGCCGACCGGGTTGTTCATCCAGCCGTTGGCGATCAGGATCCACAAGGCCGACAGGCTCGATCCGAGGGCCACCAGGAAGGTCACGCCCAGGTGCTGCACTTTCGACAGGCGCGACCAGCCGAAGAAGAACAGGCCGACAAAGGTCGACTCGAGGAAGAAGGCCATCATGCCCTCGATCGCCAGCGGGGTGCCGAAGATGTCGCCCACGTAGTGCGAGTAGTAGGCCCAGTTGGTCCCGAACTGGAATTCGAGGGTGATGCCGGTGGTGACGCCCATGGCGAAGTTAATCCCGAACAGCTTGCCCCAGAACTTGGTCATGTCGCGGTAGATTTCGCGACCGGTCATGACATAGACCGATTCCATGATCACCAGGATCCACGACAGGCCGAGGGTGAGGGGAACGAACAGGAAGTGATACATGGCGGTCGCGGCGAACTGCAATCGCGACAGGCTGACAACATCATCGATGGGAATCATGGCGTGGCCTTGGCAGGAGTAAGTGGTGGTGGTTTCGGTCGGGGCGTGGCGAGCAGGTGCTGTTCGACCTGCGCGGTCGGCATGCGCATTTTTTTCACCTGGGGCGTGGAGAAGAAGGCTTTGTAGAACATGAACAGGATGACGGCCTTCAAAACCAGCACCAGCGTGATCGCCAGTGCGAACGGGAGGCGGTGAAGAAGGGCGCGCATCTTATTCGCCTTTGCCGCTGGCGTCGCCGCTACCGGCTTCGGCTTGCTCGGGTGCGACCGGTTCCGCAGGGCGTTTCTTGCGGAAGGTGCCGCGCACGGTGTCGCCCACGTTGAGCAGGGTCTTGACGGTGGAGCCCATTTTCATCAGCGAGGTCAGGGTTTCGGGCGAGAGGCGCTGGACATCGTCGAACCAGGAGCTCGACAGCTCGATCAGGTTATACATTTCGCGCATGCGCTCCTGGGCCACGCGGTCGGCGTCGGTGGCCGGCGTTTCAAGCAGGGCGTCGCGCAGCATCGACAGGGTCGGCTCGACTTCGCGGCGGCGGCGTTCCTCAAGCAGGGCCTTGAAGATATCCCAGATATCCTTGGGCGGCTCGAAGTACTCGCGGCGGTCGCCCGGCTGGTGCAGCAGCTTGACCAGGCGCCAGGATTGCAGCTCCTTGAGGCCCATCGACACATTCGAGCGCGAAAACTGCAGATGTTCAGCGATTTCGTCGGCATTGAGCGGCTTGGCCAGCACGTACAGCAGCGCGTAGATCTGCCCCACGGTCCGGTTAATGCCCCAGCGGCTGCCCATTTCGCCGAAGTGGAGGATGAATTTCTGGGCAAGTGGACTGAGATTTGTCATGTCTATAGGTCTTTGGAAGTATTGAATTTTCAGGAATTACTGAAATTATAGAAGGTTTACGAATTACGTGCAGGGGAGAGCTTGGAATGCCATTGCTGCGTCGCTGGGTGTCCTCGCTGGGTGTCAGGTCTGATATTCGGACACGAACTGGACGGTCAGGCGGGCGCCCGCCTGCTTGGCAGGCGCGTCATGTGACTAGATATAAAGGATGAGGTCGTGCGTATCCGGGCCGGGTCCAAATGTCAGACCTCACACCCAGGGGGCAAGGATGAGGCCGTGTCCAAATGTCGGACCTGACACCAAGCGGGGTGGCGCCAGGCGGGTCGGCCGGATTACTTTTCGTGTTCGCGTAGTACGGCGTGAAACAGGGCGTTCAGGGCGGGCAGGGGCTGGGCACGCGGCACCGGCAGCGGTTGCACCGATTCCAGGCGCGTCAGTTCCTGCTCGATGAAGTCATTGAGCAGGGCGATCGGTTCGGATAGCCCCAGCTCGGGCGCGGCGCGTTTTTGCTCCAGCAGGGCGTCGATCCGCGCCAGCAAATCCGGGCGATGGTCGAGCAAATGCAGCAGCTTGTGGAATTCGATCGGCGCCGCCGTGCCGTAACGCTCGATCCAATGCACCGAGAGCAGCGCGCGCAGCACATAAAAATACTTCTTGAGCGGAACCTGCGCGGCGCGCAAATGGTCGCTGTAATTGGTCTTGGCCATGCTGCGGTAGTGATAAATCCCGCGCTCCGCCGAATACAGCGCCGGCAGCAGTTCCCGCGCCCCGGCGCCGAAGCCGCCAGTCTCGATATAGGTGATCGGCGACTGGATCCATTCCACCATCGCCGGATTGGTTTTCCAGAGCAGGCGCAGGGCCTTGCGCAGGTCCCAGCCATTGAGGTCGATGTCGTCGACGATCGGGTATTCGATCACGTCGCGCCGCTCTTCCAGATCGACCGCCAGATACCAGTCGGCCGGGCGCGCATAGATAAAACGCACATCGTAATCGCTGTTGGGCGACGCAAAACCCCAGGCGCGGCTGCCCGATTCAATCGCCAGGATAATGCGCACGCCTTCTTCGCGCTCGGTGCGCGCCAGGCGCGTCATTATCTCGGTCCTTACCTCGTCTGGGATCATGCTGGTTCCTTGTGTTCCGCAGGCGGTGTCGGTCCACCTGCCCGGTCCGGCATTATGGCTTGATTTGCGCGAGTACGTCAGCTATTGCCTTGATCACCGCCTGCGGCTGGTCGGCCTGGATAATATGGCCGGCGCCCGGCACCACCCGGTGCGTACTGCGCGTGGACAGCGCCGCCATCTCCTGGTGGATCGCGTAGTTTTCCTTTTCCGTTGCCTTGTTCAACTCGCTTTGCGGTTTGCCCGGAATGGCATACGGCGACACGCCGCGCGTGAGCACCATCAGTGGCAGGTCGCCAAAGGGCTTGCGCGCCGCGCGCAGCTGGGCGTTGCTGACCTCGAAAGCGTCTTCCTCGGCGTTGCGCGCGCGCCAGTAGGCGGGCGAGGTGAGCGAGGCGAGGTAGGCGGCGTTGAGGGCGCGGCCGAATTGCGGCTGGACCCCACCCGTGCAGTTGGTGAACAGCTCACTGCCGGGAACAAAGCCTTTTTTGGCTTGGGCCTCGCAGGCGTTGGCGTACTCGAGGCTGCCCGCCATCATCTCCTTGAACTTGCCTTTCGAGACGACATTGATGCGGTCCATTTCATCTTCATGGTGGCCTTCGACCAGCACCAATCCCTTGACTTCATCGGGATAGCGGTAGGTGAACAACTGCACGTTGGCGCCGCCCAGGGAATTGCCGACCAGGACGTAAGGCGGCGCAATGCCGGCCTTGCCCAGGGCGGCGTGCAAGTCTTCCACCACGTTGGCCGAGGTGTTCGGGCGCGGCGACGGGTCGCTGAAGCCCATGCCGGCGCGGTCGAAGATGCAGGCGCGCGTCTGCTTGGCCACCTCCGGCTGCACGTTGTGCCAGACCCAGCCTCCCATGCCGGACGGCGCGTCGAAGATGACCGTGTTCGCTCCGGAGCCGCTGCAATACAGGTTCAGGCGCCGTCCGCCGATATCGACCAGTTGATTTGGGTGGGAAAACGCGAGCCCGGCATCGACCGCGGAGGGGGCCTGGGCAAAGCTGGAAGCGCCGCACACTGCGGCGATGACGGTCACGGATAAACGCAAGGCGAAACGTGGCATGGCGAACGTCTTTCTTGTTGGATGGGGATGCCGTCGGATGCGGCTTCCAGAGTTGCATCATAGATTATTTACTATTTCTTGAGGAGGTGAGGCGGCGAACTAATTTGACAGCGCGCCTTGCTGGCGTTGGCGCGCTTGCCATATGCACGTGCACGCGGCGAGCGCCGTGACTGGTGCGAACCTGTGCATAGATGCATGCGGCTGCAGCGGAAGATTCTGCGCGCGAAGGCGCGATGCAAAGGTGCGGGGCGATGTGCGCGATGGTGGTGCGCTGTCGCCAATCTGCATATGCATGCAGATGCCTGATTCGACATCACACCGTGCCGGGCGCATACCGCTGAGCCCTGAAACGTACGCGCACATCAACAGGCGGCGATCTGGCCGGCACTGCCGTTGCAGTGTGGATCGTCACTCTGGCGTGTCGAGGGACGACGGTGCACATCCGTCGCTCGCGGTCCTGCCTGGACCGTCAACGACGTACCGTCCGGACGGCATGCGCACGGCGTGGATACCACGCAGGCTCCATCACGTTTGTGCAGGTGGACCGATGGCGCCCGCATGCCGGCAGCGCCACCGGACCTTAATCCGCCGCCTTGTCCTTGGGCTTTTCCTTGCTGCCCTGGCGTGCTCCCTTGGCGGCGGCGCCATCGCCATTGCCGGCGGCGGCGGCGGCGGCAGCACGCGCCGCCGACTGGCGGCTCTCGCCACCCTTGCGGCCAATGTCGGCCATGTGCTCGCGGTTGCGGCTGACCGCTTCACCGCCTTTTTGCCCGGCCCGCCGCGCTTCTTCGGAATCAAATTCGTGCGCCGTGCCTTTTTGGTGGGCGGCCTGGCCGCCCTTGCTGGCAATTTCGCGCTGCTGATTCTGGTCCATCGCCGCGAAGCCGCGCTTGGCGGGACCGCTGCCGCTGCCGCTGCCGCTGCCGCTCTTTTGCGCGTTGCCGCTTGACGTACTGTTTTTGTTGCCTGCGCTTTCCTTACTTGTCGCCATGTCGTTCTCCTTGTGTATGGATATCGGAACCCCGCTCTCGTGCGTTACCGGGCTTGTGGGTTAGAGAAGTGCTCAATTCAATAGTTCCCCTGCGATGGCGCTACGCGACCCTTAATCCGGTGGACGCGGGGTGCGGCGCGCATTGTTGTGCGGTTCCATCGCGTCGATCGGCGTCGGCGGCGCGGTCAGGTCGTCGTCGAGTTCTTCCTTGCGCGCGGCCAGCCGCTCGCCCAGTTCCCCGAGGTCGAGGAGCGATTCGAGTGCCACATCGAAGATGTCGCGTTCTTCCTTGTCGATGTGGTGCGCCATCTCTTCGCCCAGCACCGTGACCGTGGCGTCGAAATGGTCGTCGCCCGGATACATCACTTCGAGCTGGCTGATCAGGTCGCGCATGCCGCCGTGCTCGACGTCGGCTTCGTCCATCAGGTCACCGTCATCGATGACGGAGCGCAGCATGGGATAGAAAATCTCTTCCTCGATCATCGAGTGCAAGGTCAGTTCGTAGCAGATCTCGTCGACCAGCTCGAACTTGCGTTCGTCGTCGTCGTTGTCGTTCTCGCGCAGGCTTTCAAATTCGAGAAAAAGGCTTTTGACCTTTTCATGGTCGGCTTTCAGCAATTCGAGCGCGTCGATCGCCGCGCCGCTTTTTGGCTTACCGTGGGTAGACATGGGTGAACTCCGTGGTGACTGTTTGCCGGCCGTTACTCCGGCCGGTGGTGGGGTGCGTGCGCCTCGCCGGACGAGCGCAGCAGGCGCTGCGCGGCACCGGCGCCGCCTGCCAGATCGAGCCCGGCGCCGGACAGCACGCCGCCCAGCTGCTGCTGATAGCTGTGCCAGTGGCCGATGGCCGGCTCGGCCGCGCGCGCCGCCACCAGCGCCAGCTGGAACGGATCGGGGCACGCCACCAGCGCACGTGCGGCGTTGATGGCGTCGCCGTTAAGTTGCCGGGCGAGCTGCAGATTGAGCTCGCTCAGCCTGCGTAGCGCATCGACACCCGCGCGCGCCAGCTCGGTGAGAAAATGGACCTGCGTGTCGAAGGGCGAATGCATCGGTGGTCGGTTTGAATAGGATGGCATGACGTTCCTTGTCGTAAAACATGGGGAAGGACGCTGTCGCGTTCAGGCGAACGTGCGTCGACATGTGATAGACGTGACAAGGCGCGCCAAAGTTCCACGAACTTTGCGCGAAGGCGCGTTAGGTCAAGCGGGAAGGGAGTAAAGGGCCGCCGCGAACGGGCGGCCCGGTGCTTCAGATCATATTAATGGTGCGCGGCGCATGGCTTACGCGTCCGCCACCTTGAGCACGAGCTTGCCGAAGTTTTTGCCTTCGAACAGCATCAACAGCGCTTCCGGGAAATTCTCAAGGCCGTCGACGACATCTTCGCGGCTCTTGAACGTGCCTTCCTGCATCCACTTGGCCATGGCGGCCACGCCCAGGTGATAGCGGTCGGCGTAGTCGAACACGACGATGCCTTCCATGCGCGCGCGGTTCACCAGCAAGGACAGGTAGTTGGCCGGACCCTTGACCGGGGTGGTGTTGTTGTACTGCGAAATGGCGCCGCAGATGACGATGCGCGCGCGCAGGTTGATGCGCGTGAGCACGGTGTCGAGGATCTCGCCGCCGACGTTGTCGAAGTAGACGTCCACGCCGTTCGGGCAATGTTCTTTCAGGCCATCCTTGACCGCGCTGTTCTTGTAGTCGATGCAGGCGTCGAAGCCCAGTTCATTGACCACGAAGTCGCATTTTTCCTTGCCGCCGGCAATGCCGACCACGCGGCAGCCGAGCTGCTTGGCGACCTGGCCGACCGTCATGCCGACCGCACCCGCCGCGCCCGACACCACCACGGTCTCGCCGGCTTTCGGCTGGCCCGATTCGATCAGGCCGAAGTAGCCGGTCATGCCCGGCATGCCGAGCGTGTTGAGCCAGGTGGTCAGCGGCGCCATGGCCGGGAAGATCTTGTAGAAGTTGCCCGACTTGTCATCGGCCGCGCCGACCCAGTATTGCTGCACGCCGGTGCCGCCGGACACGGTGTCGCCGACTGCAAACTTGTCGGACTTGGAGGCGACGATCACGCCCACGCCGCCGGCGCGCATGGTTTCGCCAATGGCGACCGGGCGGATGTACGACTTGCCTTCGTTCATCCAGCCGCGCATGGCCGGGTCGAGCGACAGGTACAGGACCTTGATCACGATCTCGCCATCGGTGATCTCGCGCACTGGTTCGGTAAGTTGCTCCCAGTCGCTGCGTTTCGGCATCCCGACAGGGCGGGCGGCGAGGCGGAACTGCTGGTTCATCAGTGCGGCAGTGGTCATGGCGAGTCCTTGGTTGAAGTGGTGATTTGCCTACTATACCGTAATTCTGCACGGGCGTGCTTTTTTGTAATGGAACGATTTTCCCTGACGCATGCGACAATACAAGGTTCGCAGTTTCCACGCCATTCACACCAAGACCATGACGCATCCAGAATACATATTGACCCTGTCCTGCCTCGACCAGCGCGGCATTGTGCACCGTGTGTCGGGCTTTCTCGCCGAGCATGGCTGCAACATCATCGATTCGGCCCAGTTCGGCGATGCCGAATCGAAGCTGTTTTTCATGCGCGTCCACTTTGCGCTGGAAGAGGGCGCCGTCGGCGACGCTGTGCTGCGCGCCGATTTCGAATCCCTGTGCACGCAGATGGGCATGAACGGGCAACTGCACGACGCCCGCGCCAAGCCGCGCGTGATGCTGATGGTCTCGAAAATCGGGCATTGCCTGAATGATTTGCTGTTTCGCTACAAGAGCGGCCTGCTGCCGGTGGACATTCCAGCCATCGTGTCGAACCACATGGATTTTTACCAGCTGGCGGCCAGCTACAACATTCCCTTCCACCACTTGCCGCTGGCGACCGGTGCGGATGCGGCGGCCAAAGAGGCGCAGGAAGCGCGCGTGCTCGACCTGATGCACACGCACAAGATCGACCTGGTGGTGCTGGCGCGCTACATGCAGATCCTGTCGCCGGGCCTGTGCGAGGCGATGCGCGGCAAGGCGATCAATATCCACCATTCGTTCCTGCCGAGTTTTAAAGGCGCCAAGCCGTATGCGCAGGCGCATCACCGCGGCGTGAAGCTGATCGGCGCGACCGCGCATTTTGTCACCGGCGATCTGGATGAAGGTCCGATCATCGAGCAGGATGTCGAGCGGGTCGATCACGCGATGGATGCCGATACCTTGAGCGCGATCGGGCGCGACGTCGAATGCGTGGTGCTGGCGCGCGCGGTGAAATGGTTCGTGGAGCACCGCATTTTGCAAAATGGCGACAAGACTGTCGTCTTCAAATAATTCAATTCAAAGAAGTTAAAGGCAGGCGTATCAATGGCACTTAAAGCGACAATTTACAAGGCAGAGCTGCAGATTGCGGACATGGACCGCAACTACTACCAGGAGCACATCCTGACCCTGGCGCGGCATCCATCGGAGACCGACGAGCGGATGATGATCCGCCTGCTCGCGTTTGCCATCCACGCGAGCGAATCGCTGACCTTTACCAAGGGCCTGTTCGATACCGACGAACCGGACCTGTGGCAAAAAGACCTGACCGGCGCGATCGAATTGTGGATCGAAGTCGGGCAGCCGGACGAAAAGCGCCTGATGAAAGCGTGCGGCCGCAGCGAGCGCGTGATCGTCTACAGCTACAGCGCGACCAGCCATATCTGGTACAAGCAGATCGCCAATAAACTCGAGCGCGCCAAGAACCTGACCGTGATTAACATCCCGGCCGACGCCAGCGCGCAGCTCGAAGCCCTTGCGCAGCGCAATATGCAGTTGCAGTGCACGATCCAGGACGGCCAGATCTACCTGACCGACAGCGTCAACACGGTGCTGATCGAGCGCGAGGATTTCAAGGCGCTGCGTTAAACCAGCGCGCCCCAAGCTCAGGGCTTGACGCTGCGGTCCAGAAACTCCAGCATGGCCGCCGCGATCTCCTTGCCATGGGTTTCGAGGGCGAAGTGGCCGGTGTCGAGGAAACGCACTTCGGCCTTGGGATTGTCGCGCTTGAATGCCTCGGCGCCGGCCGGGGTGAAGAACGGATCCTTGTTGCCCCAGATTGCCAATGTCGGCGGCTGGTAACGGCGGAAATAATCGTGCAGCTGCGCATACTGCCTGATGTTCTGGCCGTAGTCGAGCAGCAGGTCCATCTGCGCCTCGACGCCGATGCGCTCGATGGCCGCGTGGGCCAACTGGTAGCTTTCCGGCGCAATCAGCGAAGCATCCCGCACGCCTTCCGTGTACTGCCACTTGATCATGTCAGCCGTGTTAAAGCGGCGCAGCGCCTCGCGGTTGGCGGCGCTCGGCTCGGCCCAGGCCCGGCGCATGTCGGCCCATCCCGCACTCAATCCCTCTTCATAGGCATTGCCGTTCTGGCTCACCAGCGCGGTCACCTTGTGCGGGTTGTTGACCGCCAGGCGCCAGCCAACCGGCGCGCCATAGTCGAACACATACATGGCGTAGCGCTCCATGCCTTTGGCCACCGTCAACGCGTCGATCACCGATGTCAGCTTGTCGAAGGTGTAGTTGAACTTGACTCCCGGTTTGACGCTGGTCTGCCCGAAGCCTGGCAGGTCGGGGGCGATCACATGGTATTTTGCGGCCAGTTGCGGGATCAGCTCGCGGAACATGTGCGACGAGGCGCCAAAGCCGTGCAACAGCAGCACTGCCGGCGCGTTGGGTGAGCCGGCTTCGCGGTAGAACACCTGCACGCCCTGGATGTCGATTGTCTTGTGGTGGACTTGCACCGGAACTGGTGCGGCGTTGGCGGTGAGCGCAGTGGCGAGGGCGGCGGCTAACAGTGTGTTGTTGGGGTTCATGATTGTCCTTGAAGTGATGGGTATGGCATCCGTATAACCGTTATAATTGACTCAAACAGGTTACTTAACCGCAGTATGCGTGCGCTTTAGTAACCTGTCAACGACATTTTTAGGGGTTACTAATGACAAATGCAGGAATCCAGCGCGATGGCGGCCTGGCCGAGGCGCCGATCCTGGGCGACCATCTCGCCATGGACTTGATGAATACGCAGGCGCGCAGCAACGGCGCGCTCGTCGATTACTGGAACAGTGGTGGGGATGTGCTCGCCTGGCTGGCGCGTTGCGGCGTGGTGCCGGCGGAAGGGGGCATCGACCTGGACGTATTGCTGGCGCGCGCGACGGCGCTGCGTACACTGGCGCATCGGCTGATTGTTCAGCGCAAGGAGGACGAGCCGGGCGACGCCAGCGCGCTCAACCCGTATCTGCACGCCTACCTGAGCGCCCCGCATCTCGATCGCGACAGCGAGGGCAAGCTGATGTTGACGCGCATGGCGCGCGGCGACGCGCTGGCATCGTTGCTGGGACCGGTCGCCGAATCGGTGGCGCAGTTACTGGTGGACGGTGATTTCACGCTCGTCAAGCAGTGCGAGCACCCCGACTGCATCCTCTGGTTCTACGACCGCACCAAGGCGCACAAGCGCCGCTGGTGCAGCATGGCCTTGTGCGGCAATCGCTACAAGGCCGCCCAGTTCAGAAAACGCAGCAGTGGCGAGACACAGTAGACCAGGTCAGGCGTTTTTTTGCACGGCGCGTTTGCGGCGCCATGGTCATTCCTTGGGATTGGGTTTCCCCGGACCGGGCGTCGCAAATAGTACGTCAAGCGCCAATGCAAAATTATCGTTTTTGAAACCGTTGTTTAATCATCAAAACGCCAAATGCCTTGGAGTACCTAGTTCTTTTGGCGTGGGAGGTATTGGCCCCAACGCAGCATCGCTACGATATAATTCACCCCATGAATATGAAGTCGACAAAGTGGCGCCTGCAAATCTGGATCGCGTGTCTTGCGATCCTGATGAACGTGCTCGCTCCCTCGATTTCGCACGCGCTGGCGGCCGTTCGCGCCGACTCTCCCGGCGCCGATATCTGCTTCACCGATCCCGGCATGCGCGCCGCACCCGCCGTCGAAGCCATCAGCTTCGTCGCCGCGCAGCTCGAGCACTCCGACGCCGGCATGATGCAGGACTGCGGCTACTGCCTTCCGCACGCCGGCAGCTACTCGCTGATGCCGAACCAGATCACCGGCATGGCCATCCTCGGCGGCCACGAGCTGCGCCCGTTCCTGTTCTATCGCGCGCCGCAGCCGCTGCTCGCGCTCACCGCCGCTCCACCGCGCGGCCCGCCTTCGGTTCTCTGATGGATATTGCGGCGCCCCGCGCGCCGCACCCTTGCGACCTTGCGCGCCTGCCCGGCAGGCCCGCGTCTACAGAACCTGTTACAGAGAACCACCATGAACAAGAATATCTATGCGCTCGTCGCCTTGTGCGCCTTTGCCTCGTCCGCCTTTGCCCAGCTTAAAGTCGACGCTCCGTGGGCACGCGCCACCGTGCCGGTCCAGAAAACCAGCGGCGCCTTCATGCAGTTGCAGTCGCCCACAGACGTGCGCCTCGTCGGCGCCAGTTCGCCGGTGGCCGGCAGCGTCGAAATGCACAAGATGGAGATGAAAGGCGACCAGATGAAAATGGAGCAGGTCGACGCCATCGAGCTGCCTGCCAACAAGGCCGTCAGGCTGGCCTCGGGCGGCTACCACCTCATGCTGATCGACCTGAAACGCCAGCTCAAGGCGGGCGACTCGGTGCCGCTCACGTTGACCATCGAACACCCGAACAGGAAACGCGAATCGATGACCGTCCAGGTTCCCGTCAAGCCGCTGAACTTCGTCAGCCAACCCGGTGCGCACGCTGCCCACTGACCTTGACGCAAACCCCGACCCGGACTCCATCATGAACATTCGCCTTCTCTTCGCCTGCGCGGCCCTGGCCGCGCCGCTCGTGCACGCCCACGTGACGCTCGAACAAACCAGCGCCACCGCCGGCGCCTACCAAAAACTGACCTTCCGCGCCGGCCACGGCTGCAAGGGCAGCCCGACCCACACGCTCACCGTGAACCTGCCCGACGGCGTCAATGGCGCCAAACCGATGCCCAAAACCGGGTGGACTGTGAGCGCCACGGCCAGCCAGGTCACCTGGAAAGGCGGCCCGCTGCTCGACGCGCATTACGATGAATTCGTCATGCAGGTCAAGCTGCCCGCCTCGGTCGGCAGGCACTACTTCAAGGTCACGCAGCTGTGCGACGAAGGCCGCATGGACTGGGACGCCATTGCCGACGCCAGCGGCGCGAAGCTCGCCTCGCCCGCACCGTTTATCGAGATTCTCCCCGCCGCAGCCGGCGCACCCCACCACTAAGGGCTCGTCATGAAACCATTTTTTACCAGTGCCCCGGCGCTGGGGATCCTGCTCGCCTGTAGCGCCGGCGTGGTACAAGCCACGCACACCCCCGACAAGCTGCCGGTGGTGACCGTTAATGGCGGGCGTCCCAGCTCGCTGCCGACCCAGATCCCGACCACGATCGAATCGATCAGCGGCGCCCAGGTGGAGCAGCGCATCAACGCCACCGACAGCGAAGACGCGCTCAAATACTTCCCCAGCCTGAATGTGCGCAAGCGCTACATCGGCGACTACGACCACGCGGTGCTGGCCAGCCGCGCGTCCGGCACCGGCAACAGTGCGCGTTCGCTGGTGTACGCCGACGGCATCCTGCTCTCCAACCTGCTCGGCAACGGCGCCACGTTCACCCCGCGCTGGGGCATGGTCTCGCCCGAGGAAATCGAGCGCGTCGATGTGCTGTACGGGCCATTTTCGGCAGCCTACCCCGGTAATTCGGCCGGCGCCGTGGTCGACTTCCAGACCCGCATGCCGACCCGCCTGGAAGCGCACGTGAAGCTGTCCGCGTTCAGCCAGCGCTATCGCCAGTACGCTACCGACGACCGCTTCGGCGGAGGGCAGGGCAGCGCCTCGGTCGGCAACCGCCAGGGCGCGTGGTCGTGGTGGGTCGATGTGTCGCGCCTCGACAGCCGCGGCCAGCCGATCGCGTTCGCCAACAAGCTGGTGTCGACGGGCGTGAACAGCGCCGCCGGCCTGCCGGTGAGCGGTGCCGTGCTTGACAAAAACTCCGCCAACAAGGACTGGCTGATCATCGGCGCCAGCGGCCAGTCGCACACGGTGCAGGATCACGCCAAGATCAAGCTGGCCTACGATGTCTCGCCGGTGCTGCGCGCCAGCTATACGCTGGGCTGGTGGGGCAACGACGCCCACCGCGCCACCGAGACCTACCTGCGCGACGCGAATGGTGCGCCAGTGTATCGCGGCGACGCCAATGGCTTCATCAACGTGGGCGGCAGGCGCTATGAGCTCAAGGCCTCGGACCTGGCGCCGAGCATTGGCAAACTTGAACACCTGATGCACGGCTTCTCGCTCAAGCAGCACAGCAAGGGCGTGTGGGACTGGGAAGTCGCGGCCAGCAAATACGACTACGCCAAAGACCTGGTACGTACGCCGGTGGTGCCTGTTGCCAACATCGATCAGACGGGGCGCGGCAACGTGACCGACATGGGCGGCAGCGGCTGGACCACGCTGGCGCTCAAGGCCATCTGGCGCCCGATTGCGTCCCACATCGTCGACATGGGCGTGCAGAGCGACACTGCGGCCCTGCGCACGCGCGTGTTTTCGAGCAGCGACTGGATCGGCGCGGGCGACGGTGCCACCGTGTCCACGTTTAACGGCAACACGCGCCTGCGCAGCCTGTACGCGCAGGACACCTGGCGCTTTGCGCCGCAGTGGAAGACCACGCTCGGCATGCGCCTGGAGCGCTGGAGCGCGTACGGCGGCGACGTATCGAACACCGCCTCGGTGGCGCCGCTGCCGTTCGGCGAGCGCAGCGAAACGAGCTGGTCGCCGAAAGCGGCGCTGGCGTGGCAGGCCACCGACGAGTGGGCGTTCAAGGCATCGGCCGGGCGCGCGGTGCGCAACCCGACCGCGGCGGAACTGTTCCAGGGCTCGATCGTCGACCAGCAGATCGTCAACCGCGACCCGAACCTGCGCGCCGAACGCTCATGGACGGGCGAACTGACGGCCGAACGGATGACCAGCGATACGTCGCTGCGCGCCACCCTGTTCCACGAAACCACGCGCGACGCCCTGTACTCGCAAGCGCTGACCAACCTGGTGAACACGGTGCAGAACGTCGACAAGATCCGTACCAACGGCGTGGAAATGGCATGGCAGGGCGACGACGTGATGGTGCACGGCCTGACCATCAACAGCAGCCTGACCTACGCCGATTCGGGCATCGTGCAAAACCGCGGCTTTGCGGCCAGCGTCGGCAAACGCCAGCCGCGCGTGCCGCAGTGGCGCGCCAACCTGCTTACGACTTACCACCTGGGCCGGGACTGGGCCGGCAGCGTGGGGGTGCGCTACAGCGGCAAGCAATACGGCACCCTGGATAACACCGATCCGAACGGCGCCACCTACATGGGCGTATCAAGCTATCTGGTGGCCGACCTGCGGGTGCGCTACAAGATCAGCAAGCAGTGGAGCGCGGCGCTCGGGATCGACAATGTGAACAATGCGCGCTACTGGGCCTTTCACCCGTACACCCAGCGCACCGCCGTGGCGGAACTGCGCTTCGACCTGTAAGCGCTCAGCGCGGCACGTCGCCCAGGCGGCGCGTGTTGCCGGAGCCGGCGATCGATTTGCTCACCGTCGGGTCGCCGTAGTAGTTCACGTTGCCCGAACCGGCAATCGATGCATGCAGCCTGGTGCTGGCCCACACGGTCGCCTCGCCGGAACCGGCCACGCTGAGGCTGGCGTCGCGCGCCTTGACCTTGCCCAGGTCGACGTCGCCCGAGCCGCCGATCGAAATCGATGCCTTGTTCACCGAGCCGGCGACGCCCGACAGGCTGCCGCTGCCGCCAACGGCGATGACGGCGTTGTCGGCCTCGATATGTTTGACGACGATGGAGCCCGATCCGCCGACGTTGATAGTGACCCTGTCGCCGCGCACGGCGTCGGCACTGATGCTGCCCGCGCCGCCGATCGACAGGTGATCGATGCTCCTGGCCTGCACCACGATCTTCATGTTGCCGGTCTTGAGGTGCAGGTTGCGTTTGTTGGGGCGCAGCTTGAGCGTGCCGTCTTCGATCACGGTCTCGATCAATGGCAGCAGGTTGTTGTCGGTTTCGATGGTGACGCTTTCGGTGTCGCCGGTGCGCACTTCCAGCTTGGCCGGAAGGCTTAGCGCCACGCCGTTAAAGCGGCCCAGCGCGCGCGTTTCGCGTTTGAGGATGGTGCTGCCCTCGACGCGCTCGCCGCTGAACCAGTCGCCGGCCGCGTGGCTGGCGGGCAGCGCGCACGCGAGGGCGGCTGCGAGGACGAGGTAGCGCAGGGGGGAACGGGTTGTTTGTGCTCGGGTCATGGCGGCTTCCTCGGTATGTGGTTGGATAAGGCTCCTGACCAGCATACTAGGCAAGCATGCATCGCGCCGCGCGCCGTTTGCGACAGACGGCAGCGCGCGCCGGACAGGCTGCAATTTAACGCGATAAAGCGGCCGGGCGAATCCGTCCGTGCTGTTCCAGCCAGCCGAGCGCCCCTTCCCACAACGGTTTGCAGTGGGCCTTGAAATAGCCCATATGGCCGATCGGCCCCAGGCCGGCCTGGCGCGGGTCGATGTCGGTCGACTGCCAGCCGGCGTTGCGGTAGGCCGACATGAAGGCGTTGCGCGAGGGCGGGCGCGCCCACAGGTCGTCGAGCGCGTTGCAGGCCATGATCGGGCTGCGCACGTTCTCGTACGAGGCGGCGATGTGGGTCATGTGCGGGTCTTCGAAAAAATAGCGCGGAAAGGTGCACCAGCGCTTCCACTGGCGGTACACGTCGATCGGCAGGTCTTCGCCCATGCCCATCCAGTTCCAGGCCAGGTAGCCCTTGACGCGCACGATGAGCGGGCCGACCACGCGCCACATCAGCAGCACGCGCAGGCGCTCGGCCGGCGGCATCCATCCATGCCAGCCGGCGCCGGTGGCGAAGGTGTACAGGGCGTCGACCTTGTCGTGGTTGGGCAGCAGGCCAAAGGCATGGCCGCCGTAGGAGTGGCCGACCATGTACAAGGGCAGTCCGGGCACGCTCATGGCCTCGACGGCGGCGGCCAGGTCCTGGCGGCCCCAGTCCAGGTAATCCATGCGAAAGCCCTTGAGCGAGGCAGGTTTGGACAGGCCGATGCCGCGATAATCGAGCGTCATCACGTTATAGCCGCAACTGCTGGCGTACTGCGCGAAGCGCCGGTAAAAGCCCTGCGGCACGCCGGTGGCGCCGGCCACCACCAGGTGTCCGCGCGTGAGGCCGGTGGCAGGGTAGCGCAGCGCCGCGATCGGGTAGCCGTCGGCGGTCATCAAGGTCAGGGATTCGGCATCGACTGGCTTACGCATGATCGGGCTCCTTGGGGCGCTGCAGTTTCAGATAGGTGAGCAGGGCGGCGCTGACCAGTGCCATCGGCTCCGGCGTGCCGGCCACGCGCGCCTGCAGCAGGCCGCCCTCGTAGGCGGCCAGCAGCAGGGCGGCGGTGGCGTGGGCGCTGGCGGCCTCGTAGCCGGCCTGGGTCAGGCTGCTGGCGATGCGTTCGCGCAGCGCGGCGAAGCCCTTGGCCAGCGCTGCGCGGATGGCGACATCGTCGGCGGTGGTTTCGAGGGCGATGGTGGCCAGCGGGCAGCCGCGTTCGTAATGGCTGGCGTCGAGCCGCTTCTGGGCGCCGTTAATCCAGATCATCAGCGCGGCGCCCGGATCGCCGCTGGCAGCCATGCTCGCCTCCATGCTGTCGCACAGGCGCGCGATGGTCAGGTCGATGGCGGCCACCGCCAGTTCGGTCTTGCCGCCGGGGAAATGATGGTAGAGCACGCCTTTGGGCGCGTCGGCGGCGGCCAGCAGTTCGGTCAGGCCGCTGCCGTGCAGGCCACGGCGTTGCAGGGCGTCGATCATGGCGCCGATCAGGCGCTGTTTGGCATCGCTTGGTTTCATGCAATTCATCCTATAGACTGATCGGTCTAGGCGCAAGAAAAATCTTTGCGGGGTAGAGGATGGGTTCTAAATGGGCCGGCAGGCGGTATCATTCGGTATTGCAATGCATTTTCACTGGAACCACATGCTGATCATCACCATCAAACAGGGCAAGGAAAAGAGCCTGCTCGCCGGCGAGCCCTGGATTTACGCGTCCGCGATCGAGAAAGTCGACGGCAAGCCGAACGAAAAAATGAAGCCGGGCGGCACGGCGATCGTGCAGTCGTCGTCGACCAAATTCCTGGCGCGCGCCGCCTACAATTCCAAGTCGCAGATCCGCGCGCGCGTGTGGACTTTTGACGAAGGCGAGCCGGTTGACCATGCGCTGATCAAGCGGCGGGTAAAAGCGGCGCTCGCCAAGAGCGCGGCGGCGGCGAAAAAGGCGCGTCCGGACCAGGTGGTCAAGCTGGTCAATGCCGAGGCGGATAATTTGCCGGGTTTGCTGGTGGAGCAGTATGGCGGTAAAGAGGGATATCTGATCTGCGAATTCCAGGCCGCCGGCGTCGATGCGTGGAAGGTGCCGATCGTGCAGACCCTGATCGCCGAAACCGGCTGCCGCAATGTGTACGAGCGCGCCGATGAACTGGTGCGCAAGGGCGAAGGATTGCCGTTCGTCGAAGGCGCGCTGGCGGGCGACGAGCCGCCCGATGAAGTGCCGGTGACGGAGAATGGCGTGAAGTATGCGCTGGATTTGAAGACGGGCGAACGCTACAAGTTCCGTTAAAATGAAGTGGCGCGTCGTCACCGGCCGCCATCTGAAAATGAGAAGAACATGCTGGAGCTGAAAGTAACGCCAGACAGAAACAACGCGCGCGCCATGATCCAACATATCGAGGCGAAAAACATCGAGTATGAAAGCGGAAGTTACCTGATTTCGCTTCCGATGGGCGTTGATGACGATGACCAATGCGCGCTCTATTTTGAGGCGGACCACGTTGACGAGCCGCTTCTGGAAGTGGCAAGAAGCCTGCTCCGCGATCTTGATCGCCTCGATAATGCCGTACAAGCGTCATGCGCAGATGAGTGCCGCAAATCCGGACTGCATCCCAGAGCTTTTGAAAGCGGCCTGGCGTTCATGACACTGCGTGCCGACTCGGTGGTGCTGCATTATCATGGTACGGGTGTCAATACGGAATGGGATGAGCTTGCGAGGCTGGAGGGCGGCACCTGGGTTCACGCTGGCATGTACAACGAAGCGGTTTCACCACCAGGAAGATGACATGGTTCGCCTAGCCGTGGGGGCACTGGTCGTCACTGGCATCTCGCTCGGTTTGGGCGTACTCTATACCAAGGGAATCGTCGTCGAAACCACGCCGGATTCGTTCGCTGTACGCGCCAACATGCCCGTTTTCGAGATAAAGAACAGCAAAATGAACGTGCGAATGGCACCGACGCCGGCGAAATGGCCGGAAGAAACTGCCACGATCTATCGTGCAGCGTCGTATGGCGTTCCCGTCAAAGTGAAGCTGCAATCGACAAGGGGAATTGTCTTCTTCGACGTCGTTGGCTTGAGCGCGGAGGGCGATTTTCTGATTCCCTGCGACTCTGCCAGGACATGCCGTTCGATATTGCAGGCAGTGCAGATGGACGTGCCGGAACAATTGAGCAGCGCGGCCATCAACCCGCTGTAATCAACGTGAGGTTTCCGGCTGGTTCGCACCACCCATTACTTCTTCTTAGGTCCTCTTATGTCGTCTGAACTTGTAGCGCTGTACTGTAGTGAGCCGTGCAGAAACAAGGAGGTAGTCCGGTCATTCGGTATCTGCCGGGAATGCAATAACTCTTGGGATAGACGTACACCCGAGCATTACCGAAATAATGCATGGAAAATATGCATCAGTTGTTCCGCTACCCAATGCCGATGCATCGTCTGCGGCGCAAAAACTGACGGTCTTCCCACTGATTGCGCTTCGCCTGACTTCCCAACCTAGTGCGCCATCGATAATCAACATAGATCACTGGCGCCATTGACGCATCGTTCACGCCGATATTCCTGCGCCCGATCGCGGGCTTCACGATCGGGAAGCCAGGGCCTTTAACCGTTGAGCATTCGGCCGCCATCGACCACGATTTCGGAACCCAATGTCCATGTGGACTCGTCCGACGCGAAGTACAACACCGCCTTGGCCACTTCTGCCGGCGTGCCGAAACGGCCGAACGGTATGCTCATGGTGATTTCCTTGTTGAGCTGATCGCGGTAGGCGGCAGGGATGCCCAGTTTGTCGTACAGCGGGGTGTCCACCGGGCCAGGGCTGACCGCATTGAATCGAATGCCGCGTCCCAGCAATTCACTCGACAGTGTCTTGGACAGATTCAGGAAGGCTGCCTTGGTCGCGGCGTAAACCGACGAGCGCGCCATGCCCACGTGCGCGTTGACGGAGGTGTTCAACACCACCGAAGCAGGATTGGCAAACACCGGCAACAGCGACTGGATCAGGAAATACGGCCCCTTGACGTTGATATCGAATGAGCGGTCGAACATCTCTTCCGTCCATTCTTCGATCGGCATCCAGACCGACACGCCAGCGTTGAGGAAGGCGACGTCGAGCTGGCCGTAATGATCCTTGATTGCTTGCGCCAGTTCTTGCTGTGCCGCTACGCTGGCAGAGTCGGCACGTAACACGAGCACGTCGGGCCCCAGCTCGGATCGTGCTTTTTCGATGGAATCGGGGTTGACGCCGGTAACGATAACGCGTGCGCCTTCGGCCAGGAAATGCTTGGCCGTTTCAAGACCGATACCGCTGGTACCGCCGGTAATCAGGGTACGTTTTCCTTGTAAGCGAGACATTGACATCCTTTTGTTTGGTTGGTTGACATGGACGCAAGCGCCTCCGCTGCATCTCGACCGTCAGGATGGACCTCTTTACAGGAATAGATAAGTGGCTGTATTTGTATATAATTCATGCTTTCAGTGCATGAATGAGCAATGGACCGCTTCTTGCTGATGACATGTTTTGCGCGCACGGTAGAGATGGGAAGCCTGTCTGCGGCCGGGCGCGACCTTGGGCTAAGCCAACCCAACGTCAGCCGGTATGTGGCGGCGTTGGAAGAGCATCTGCAAATCCGGCTTCTGCATCGTTCCACGCGCAGGCTCAGCCTCACGCCGGAAGGCGAGCGCTACTACGCGGAGGTACGGCGTATTCTGACCGCCGTGGCGGAATCGGAAACGGCGCTTCGCGACAACGTCGAGCCATCAGGCCTGTTGCGTGTTGCTTGCCCCACGACACTGACGCATGCGTTCGTATTGCCCCACGTGCCGGAGTTTCTTCGGCGCTATCCGGCAGTCACGCTGGATCTCCAGCTCAACGATGGCTATGTCAATCTGGTCGATGAAAGCACCGAGCTGGCAATTCGCATCGGCCATCTTGAAGACAGCGCGTTGCGCGCGCGCCGCATCGGCCAATTCGAGCGAGTCTGTGTTGCGAGCGAAGGATACATCGCTGCGCGCGGGTACCCGGAAAGTCCTGATGATTTGCGCGGCCACGACTGTCTGCCCTACACGTTTCTCTCATCGGGCAATAGCTGGCGTTTCCGGACTGCCGACGTCCCGGTATCGGGCAGGGTGAGTGTCAATTCGCCCGAGGCCGTGCGCGAACTGGTCGCGGCCGGTCTTGGCATCGCTTATGGGCCGCAGTGGCTGTTCGAGGCTGGATTAAGCGACGGCAGCTTGCGCCTTCTGCTGCGCGAGCATGTGCCGCCACCGGTGCCGATTCATATTCTGTATGTGGCAAATCGCCTCATGCCACGGCGTGTCAGCGTGTTCATGGATTTCATTGCCGGGAAATTCTCGCTAGTCCCCGCATTCAATGGCACTGTTGCATCGTCCTCTCCAGCGTGACTGCTGGCGATGACGCGAAGCTCCGGACCAGATAACACACACGGGTGCTGCCGCACTTAACTTCCCAGGGTCGCGCCGCCATCGATCCTCAAATCATGCATGGTAATGTGGCGCGCGCTGTCCGACGCCAGGTACAGCACCGCGTCGGCAATATCGTCCGGCGTTGCGATCCGTTTCAGCGGAATCCCCAGCCTGAACGTCTCCAGCGAACCGCCGATCACGCCTTGCGAGCCATCGGCCCCATTCCACAACTGGCGCTGCATCTCGGTATCGGTCGATCCGGGCGAGACCACATTGCAGCGAATCCCGTGCGGCGCCAGTTCCAATCCAAGGCAGCGCATGAACTGCGTGGATGCCGCCTTCGATGCCGCATACGCCCCCATCTGCATGCGCGGCACGCTCGACGCATTCGAGGCCACCGTCACAATGGCGCCGCGCTTGCGTTCCACCATGCCGGCCGCCACCGCGCGGCACAGGCGGAACACGCCGCCGGCGTTGACCGCGAAGGTGCGCTCCCAGTCGTCGTCGCTGTAGTCCAGAATGGCCCCCATGCGCAGGATGCCCGCCACGTTGACCAGTACATCAATCTCGCCCAGTTCACGCCGCACGCGCGCCACCGCCTTGTTCACGGCCGCGCTGTCGGTCACATCGACCGCGATGCCGATGGCTTGAGTGCCGCCGGCGCGCAGCGTGGCCGCCATATCCTCGACCGCGCCAGCCTTGACATCGAACACCGCCACTGCAGCGCCGCCCGTTGCCAGCTTGCGCGCCACGGCCGCGCCGATGCCCTGCGCCGCGCCGGTGACCAGCGCGACCTTGCCTTCGAATTGATTTGTCATCTCGTTCCTTCTCTGATTAATGAAAACGCCGGACCGGCACCACCACCGGCGCGCCGTCGCCGGGCGCGGACAGCACGTCCACCTCCAGCTCATACAACTGGCGCACCAGCGCCGGGGTGACCACATCGCGCGGCGCACCGGCGGCGACGATGCGGCCATCGCGCATGGCCACCAGCGTGTCCGCATAGCGCGCCGCCGCAGCCAGGTCGTGCAGCACGATCACCACCGCGCGCCCATTGGCGGCCAGTGCGCGCACCCGGTCCAGCACATCGACCTGATGCCCCAGATCGAGCATGCTGGTCGGTTCATCCAGCAGCAGGATCGGCGTCTCCTGCGCCAGGGTCATGGCCAGCCAGCAGCGCTGGCGCTGGCCGCCGGAGAGCTGATCGAGCCGGCGCTGCGCCAGCGCGATGACATCGGTGGCCGACATGGCCGCATTCACCGCCAGTTCATCGTCGCGCGACCATTGACGAAACAAACCCTGGTGCGGATGGCGCCCGAAGCGCACCAGGGCGCTGACGGTAATGCCTTCGGGCGCCTGCGGCGTTTGCGGCAGCATCGCCAGGCTGCGCGCGGCCTGCTGCTGGCGCATCTGCCACAGGTCGTGCGCGCCGAGCGCGATGCTGCCTTGCTGCGGCCGATGCAGGCGCGCCATGCAGCGCAGCAGGGTCGATTTGCCGCAGCCGTTCGGGCCGACGATGGCGGTGACCTTGCCTGGCTCGATCGCCAGGTCGATCCCGTGCAGCACGGGGCGGCCCGGATGGCCGGCATGCAGGCCGCGTACAACTAGTTCGGTCACTTGTTTGTCCATTACTGTGTTTCTCCATTGCGCTCGTGAAGGAGCAGGTACAGCAAAAATGGCCCGCCGAGCAGGTTGCAGATCACGCCGACCGGCAGTTCGGCGTCGCCCAGCACCACGCGCCCGAGCGTGTCGGCGGCGGCCACCAGCACGGCGCCGCACAGGGCCGATGCCAGCAGGGCGCCGCGTCCGTAGCCCACCAGCCGCTCGCCGATAAACGGCGCGGCCAGCGCCACGAAGGCGATCGGGCCACATACGCCGACCGCCATCCCGGCCAGCAGCACGGCGCACAGCAGCACCTGCCATTGGGTGGCGCGCACCGGCAGGCCAAGGCCGCTGGCGATGTCCGGATCAAACCGCAGCAGCGCCAGGCGGCGGCTGGCCAGCAGCGCGGGCGGCAACAGCACGAGCAGGGCGACGGCCAGCGGCAAGGCCGAACCCCAGGTGCGCCCGCTCAGGCTACCGATGCTCCACGCGTACAGCGCGCTGGCGTGCATCAGCTCCTGCTGCGACAGCAGCAGTTCGGCGCCGGCGCGCAGCAGGCTGGCAATCGCGATGCCGACCACCAGCAGGCGGTGCCCGCGGCTGTCGAGCGGGCCGCTGGCCAACAGCAGCAAGGCCACCGCACCCAAGGCGCCCAGCGGCCCGACCCACCACGGTCCCAGCATGCCGGTGGTGCCGGCAATGAGGGCCATGAAGACGCCCAGCATGGCGCCATCGGCCACGCCGAGCATGTCGGGCGAGGCGAGGCGGTTGCGCGTGAGGGTCTGGATCAGGCTTCCGGCGAGACCCAGCGAGGCGCCGGCCAGCACGCCGGTGAGCACGCGCGGCAAACGAAATTCGAGCACCATCAGGCGCGTGCCGCCGGGTGCGTCGCCACTGATAACGGCCAGCAGCTGCGATGGCGACAGCCACGCCGGGCCGGCCGACAAGGCCACACCAACCGCCAGCGCAAGCGCCAGCAGCAGGGCGAGCGTGGCGTACAGTGAACGGCTGGCCACCAGCACCGACAGCGCGCCGCCGCGCAGCACCAGCAAACCTGGTTCGGGCGCCATCATCGTACGCTTCCGCGCGCGAGCCACACCAGCAGCGGCGCTCCCAGAAGGGCGGTGAGCACGCTGATCGGCGTTTCGAACGGCTGCGCCACCAGGCGCGCGCCAAGGTCGGCGAACAGCAGCACGATCGCGCCGACCCAGGCCGATGCCGCCAGTTGGGCCGCCAGCCCCTGTGCCAGCGCGCGCGCGAGGAAGGGCGCCAGCAGGCCGAGAAAGGCGATCGGGCCAGTCAGGGCGACGGCGCTGCCGGTCAGCAGCGTGGCGGTGAAGGCGACGGCGGCGCGCAGCATGCGCGGCGAGTGCCCGAGCGAGCGGGCGATGTCGTCGCCGAGCAGCATGGCCGACAGCGGGCGCGCCAGGAACAGCGCGGCCAGAAGCCCGAAAATGATGAAGGGCGCGGCCAGCAGGAGCATGCTGCCGTTCGAGCCGGCGAGCGAACCGAGAACCCAGAAGCGGTACTGGTCGTAGCCGGAAGGCTGGCTAAGCAGCATGGCCGAGCTCAAGCCGTGAAAGGTCGCGCCCAACGCCACGCCCGCCAGCACGAGGCGCAGCGGGCTGCCGGAGCTGCGTCCGGCGTTGGCCACGGCCAGCACGCAGGCGTTTCCGAGCAGGGCGCCGGCGCCGGCCCACAGCAGGTAAGCCAGGCCCGATTCTGCGCCGGCCCAGGTGATGCCGGCCACCACGCCCAGCGCGGCGCCGGCGTTCACGCCGAGCAGGCCCGGTTCGGCCAGGCGGTTGCGGGTGACGGTTTGCATCAGCATGCCGGCCACGCCAAGGGCGGCACCGACCAGCAGCGCGGCCAGCGTGCGTGGGGCGCGCACGTCGCGCACGATCATGTGCAGGGGCGCGTTGTCGCCGCCGGCCAGCACGGCGCGCAGGTCGGCCATGCCGGCGTCGCCGGCACCAAGCAGCATCGATGCCAGCAGCAGTGCCGGCAGGATGGGCGCGAGGAGCGCGATGCGGCAGGCTGGACTCAAGGCGCGGCCAGGGCTTTGTCGACGTCGGCCAGGATCGCCAGGGCGGCCAGGGGGCCGCCGGGACTGGTCCAGAGCGAACCGTCCACCGCGCGCACTTGGTTACGCTGCGAGGCGCCAAGCTGGCGGAAGGGCGGCGACTGGCGCGCCGCCGCCAGGGCGTCGTTGGCCGGCCCGCTGCTGCTCAGGGTGCCGACAAAAATCCAGTCGGCGTCGATGGCCGCCAGCGCTTCCAGGCTCAGTGGACGCGAGTGCGCCGCACCGGGCTGCATCTGCGCGGCGGGGCGGCGCATCTTGAGGTCGGCCAGCACCAGGCTGGCAAACGAATCGCGCAGCATGTACGACGGGCCTTGCGGATTCCAGCGCACCACGCTCACGGTGGTGTCGGCGCGCTTGCCCAGGCGCTGGCGCAAAGCGTCGGCCCTGGCCAGGTAGTCGGCCAAAAACGCGTCTGTCTCGGGCGTCTTGCCCATGACAGTACCGATGCGGCGAAAGCTCGCTTGCCAGTTTTCGCCCGGCTGGTAGGTGACGACGGTGGGGGCGATCTTGGCCAGTTGGGTCAGCAGTTCGGGGTCGCTCATGCCACCGGCGAGGATCAGGTCGGGCTGCATGCCGACCACCAGGTCGAGCACCGGCGCGGCAAAATTGCCGGCGCTCGGGATCGCGTTCGCCGCCGCGCCAAGGTAGCGCGGCATGGCGGTCTGGCCACGGCCCTTGGTGGCGCCGGCCGGCTTGATTTTCAGTGCCAGCAGGGCGTCCAGATCGAGTTCGGACAGGGCCACCACGCGTTGCGGACGTTCGGGCACGGTGACGGCGCGGTTGGCGGCGTCCACGATGTTGCGCTGGGCCAGCGCGGGCGCGGTGCACATGGCCATGAGCGCAAACAAGGCGACGCGGCGCAGGGGTGAGAATGTGATCATGATTCGGCTTCTTCCAGTTCATCCATAATGCGGTGGCGTTCGGCGTGGTACGCCTCTTCGGTGTGTTCGTCCTTCCAGTACGGGACCGCGTACATGTCGGCGCGGGCCACGCCGCGCTCGTGCAGCAAATAGTCGCGCACGGCCAGCAGCTGGTTGCTTTCGCCGGCCAGGGTGACCGACACGCGGCCCGGTGGCCACGCCAGCGCCTTGACGGCGTCGAGCAGCAAGGTGCTGGCGCCAGCGCGCGCGCCACGGCGCGACAGCCAGTGAACGGTAAACGCGGCCGGGTAGGGCAGGGCCTGGACTTCGGAGTGGTCGGGCACTTCGATCAGTACCGTGCCGCGCGCCTTGCGGGGCACGCCGCGCAGGGCGGCGGCAATCGCGGCCAGTGCGCTCGGGTCGCCGATCATCAGGTGGTAGTCGGCGCCGGGCACGAAGCGCGGCGGGCCGCCGGGACCGGCCACGCCGACGGCGTCGCCCGGCTGCGCGTGCACCGCCCAGCGCGAGGCGGGGCCATCGTCGCCGTGCAGCACCAGGTCCACATCGAGTTCGCCGGCGTCGGCGTCGTAGCGCGCCACGGTGTAGGTGCGGGCGATGGGGCGGATGTCGGCCGGCGGCCACACCGGGCCATCCGGGCCGAGGGTCGGCAGCACCGGTTCGCGCTGGCCTTCGCGCGCCAGCAGCAGCTTGATGTGGGCGCCGTCGCTGCCCGTCGGGAAGCCGGCCAGCGCGTCGCCGGCCAGGGTGATACGGCGCATCAGCGGGGTCAGTTGCAAGGTGCGCCGCACGTACAGCATCCTTGGGGGTGTGCGTTTGGGAGTGGTCATGATCTGCCTTCAGGGTGGATACGTTGGGCCAGCACGCGGCCGATGTGCCCCAGGGGCGCCGGCTGGCTCATGGACGAATGGGTGCAATCGACGTCGATGCGTTCGAGCTGGCCGCTCACGTACGGCGTCCAGCCTTGCCAGTCGGGGGCATCGGGGCCGCGCCGGCTGGCGTGGAAGAACAGCACGTCGCCCTCATAGCGCGGATGGCGCAATTGGCGGTACAGGCGCATCGACAGCAGCGCGGTGGTGGTGATGCGTTCGAGGTGGGCGTCATCGGCGGTGGCGAGCGAGCTGCCCGGCTGGCGGAACTGCGCCAGCAGCGCCTCGCGCCCGAGCGGCTGGCCGTCGGCGTCGACCGAGGGCGCGCCGATCACGTCCAGCATGGCGATCAGGGCGTCGCGTTCTTCGGCTTCGGGCTTGCCTTCCCAGATGTCGCTCGGGTAGGAGTCCATCATCGCCAGCAGCGACACCGTTTCGCCCAGCGCTTGCAGGCGCGCCGACAGCGCGTGGGCGAGGCCGCCGCCCGAGGACCAGCCGATCAGGCGGTACGGGCCGTGTGGTTGCGCACCGCGCACCAGGCCGAGGTAATCGTCGACCTGCATGTCGATGTCAGCCGGGGGCGTGCCGCTCATGCCGCGCGCTTGCAGGCCGTAGATCGGCGTATGCGGCAGGTAGGCGGCCAGCCCCAGGTAGCACCACGACAGGCCTTCGGCCGGGTGTACGCAGAACAGGGCCGGGCCGCTGCCGCGCTGGATGGTCAGCAGCGGAGCGAATTCGCCACCGGCGGCGGCTGCCGGCGGCGCATGGCCGACGGTGCCGAGCGAATGCGCCAGTGCGGCCACGGTGCGGTGGCGGAACAGGATGGACACCGCCACTTCGCGCTTCAATGCCGCGCCGAGGCGGTTGGCGACCTGGATCGCTTGCAGCGACTTACCGCCGAGGGCAAAAAAGTCGTCCAGCGGCGTCAAGGCCTCCACGCCCAGCACTTCGCGCCAGACGGACATGACCGACTGTTCCAAGGGGGTGGCGCCGATGGCTGTTGGCGCGGCGTCGGGCTCTTTGGCGCGCAGCGCGGCGCGGTCGATCTTGCCGTTGGCGTTGCGCGGCAGGCGCGCCAGGCTGGCGTAATTGGCGGGTACCGCCGCTGCCGGCAGGCGTTCGGCCAAAAAGGCGCGCAGGGCCGGCGCATTGAGCTTGCCGGCGGTGGCGACAAAGGCGCGCAGGTGCTTGGCGCCGTCGCTTTGCGACTGGCACACCACCGCCGCTTCGCGCACGCCAGGGTATTGCAGCAGGGCCGCTTCGATTTCGGTCGGGTCGATGCGGTGGCCGCTGATCTTGACTTCGTCGTCGAGCCGGCCCAGGTAGCGCAGTTCGCCATCTTCGCCCAGCACCACGCGGTCGCCAGTGCGGTAGGCGCGGCGGCCGTCGGGCAGGGTGACGAAGCGTTGCGCAGTCAGCGCTTCGCGGTCGAAGTAGCCGCGCGCGAGGCCGCCGCCGATCAGGCACAGTTCACCCTCTTCGCCGATGCCGACCGGGTGCTCGGCGCAGACGGCGATGTCGACACCGGGTAGTGGACGGCCGATCGGGACCGCGTCGCCGCTCCAGGCGATGGCGTCGGGGCCGGCCAGTTGGGCGGTGGTGCAGATGACGGTTGCTTCGGTCGGGCCGTAGGTGTTGAGCAGCACCAGATGGGCTGGGGCGGCGGTGCGCCAGCGCGCCACCCTTTCGGCCAGCGCGGCTTCGCCGCCGATGATGACGAGGCGCAGGCAGTCGGGCAGCTTTGCCTCGGTCTGACCCACGTGGAAGGCCAGTTCGTGCCAGAACGCGGTCGGCAGATCGAGTACGCTGATGCGCAGGCGCGCGCAGGCGTCGATGAAGCGTTCCAGCGATTCGAGCATGGCGTCGTCGCGCAGGATCAACGTGGCGCCGGCGCCGAGGGTCAGAAAAATCTCTTCGACGCTGGCGTCGAAATGCAGCGGCGCGAATTGCAGCACGCGGTCGCTTGCTGTCATCTGGTAGCGCGCCGTGGCGCCGGCGCCGAAGTGGGCCAGTGCGGCGCGCTCGATCATCACGCCGTTCGGGCGGCCGGTGGAGCCGGAGGTGTAGATAATGTAGGCGAGCGCGCTGCCGGCGACCGGCAGCGGGGCTGGCATCGGTTCGGCTGGCGCGGCTTCGTCGATGCACAGCAGCGGCATGGAGATGGGCAGCAGGGGCGCGTATTTGCGCAGGCTGACCACCAGCGTGGGTTTGACGTCTTCCAGCACGGCGGCCACGCGCAGGGCGGGGCCGTCCGGGTCGAGCGGCACGTAGCCGCCGCCGGCCCACAGGATGGCCAGCATGGCGACGACGGTGTCAAGGCTGCGCGGCAGCAGCAGTACGACCCGGCTTTCTTCGGTCACGCCGGCGTCGCGCAGGCGGCCGGCCATGTTCTGGACTGCCGCCACCAGTTCGGCGTAACTGAGCTCGGTGTCGCCGTGAATCAGCGCGGTCTTGTGCGCCTCGTGCCGAAGCAGGGAGGCGAGCACGCAGACCGGCGCGGTTGGCAGCGGGGCGCCGGACGCCATTGCAGGCGTTGCGTGCGGCGCTTGCCCGAGGATCTCGGCAAGTGCCGCGTCGGGCTGCGCGAGCAGGGCGGCCAGCGCGTCAAGCAGCGACGCGTGCAGCGCGTGCAGGGTGGCGTCGTCGTACGCATCCGGGTTGGCTTCGATGTCGATGCGGCTGTTCGCGCCCGGCGCAATGGTGATCGACAGGTCTTCCACCGGGCCGGCGGATACGGGGTGCGAGAGCGCCTGCAATGGCCCGAATACCGGCGGGCGGTCGAACGGCATCAGGTTGATGACTGCGCCGAACAGGCGGCGCGTGCCGCCGCTCATGCCCAGGTCGTGTTTCAGGTGTTCGTAGCGGTAGCGCTGGTGCGGGCGGATCGCCTTCATTTCGGCGGCGACCGCGCGCGCCAGGTCGGCCAGCGATTGCGACGGCGTTGGCGCAAGGCGCAGGGGCACGATATTCATCGCCATGCACGGAATCGTCAGCGCCACCGAGCCAAGCCGGCCCATGACGGGCAGGCCCAGGGTCAGGTCGCCCGCCGAGGCGTAGCGGCGCAGCCAGGCGCCGGTGGCGGCGATCAGCACGGCGGCCCAGTCCACGCCGGCGGCGGCAGCTACCGCCTGACAGCGTTCGATGGTGCTGGTGGCAATGCCACCGCGCACACGGCGCACCCCGCGCGCGACACTGGCCGCTGGCGCCAGCATGGCAGGGGCACGGGCGTTCAGCATGCGCGCCATCCAGAAGTCGCGGTCGCGTGCATAGGCGGGCGAGGCGAGGTAGGCGGCATCTTCCACCACCACCGGATCGAGCTTGCCGGCGCGGGCGGGCGGTGCGTCGGTATTGGCGCACAGCGCCGAATACAGGGCCGCCACGCGCTGCGCCAGCATGGCGTAGGTAAAGCCGTCGAGGGCGATGTGGTGGGTGCGCAGGTACCACAGCGCTTTTTCGGGGCCGATGTGCAGCAGCGCGCTGGCGAAGAGGGGGCCGCGTGCCAGGTCGGCTGGCTGCTTGAGGTCAGCCTGCATCCACAACTGGGCGTCGGCGCCGCCCATGACGTGCTGCGCGAACGTCCAGTCCTCGATGGGATAAAACGTTTGCCAGACCGCTTCGCCGTCGCTGGCGAAGCGCATATGCAGGGCATCGCATTCGCGCACGGCCTGGCGCAGCGCGGCTTCGAACAGGGCGGCATCCAGCGGGCCGCTCAGTTCGACCGCTTCCGCCGTCCAGTAGGCCGGGCTGGCGGCATCCAACTGCTGCCCGAGCCAGATGCCGTATTGGGCACTGGTCAGCGCCAGGCGCGCGCCGCTCACCGGCTCACCCGGCGCGCGTCGAGCAGTTCCCACCAGTCGGCCAGGGTCGGGCGCTCGGCCAGTTCGACGAAGGTGGTTTCGATGCCGGCGCGGCGCCAGCGTTCGATCAGGCTCATTAAACGGATCGAATCGAGGCCGGCGAACAGCAGGTTGTCGTCCGGGAGCAGGTCCGACGCCGGAACGGCCAGCAGTTCCGCCACTTCGGCCTGCAGGGCGGTGCGGGTGGCGTGCCACGTTGCCGCAGGTTTGAGCGCGCCCGTCACGGTGGCGGTACTGGCAACCACGCCGCAACGCTGCGACACGTAGTCAAGGCCCATCTGGTGCTGTCCGGCCGAGAAGTCGGCCAGCGCATCGCCCACCAGGAAGGGCTGGATGTCGCTCATGAAGGCGTCGGCGGCCGTCATCAGGCAGCCGATGTGGGCGTACACGCCGCACACGATCAGCTGGTCGCGGCCCTGTTCGCGCATGCGCGCCAGCAGGTCGCTGCGAAAGAAGGCGCTGTAGCGCCATTTGGTCAGCACCACGTCTTGCTGGCGCGGCGCCAGGCTTGCCACCACCGGTGCGCGTTCGGGACGCGCGGTCAGGCCGGGGCCCCACCAGTCGGTGAGCAGGCCACGGTCCTCAAGCGATTGCACAGCCGGTTGCGCTGTATAGACCACCGGTACGCCGGCGGCGTCTGCGGCGGCGCGCAGTTGGCCGATGTGCGCGATCAGTTCGGGAATCGGCGCGGCGGCGTTGTCGTAGAAATCGAGAAAATATTCCTGCATGTCGTGAATCAGCAGCACGGCGCGTTTGGGTTCGGGCATCCAGGTCACGCGGTTATCCGGCATGGCCGTGGGCATGGGGTAGGAGGCGATTTTCGGGATGGTCATGGTGCTTGCCGATCTTGTGATTGAGTGCTGATCAACTGGGCGATCTGTTCGCGCAGCTGGCGTTTGTTGACTTTGCCGACGCCCGTTTTAGGAAAGCGTTCGACGAATTCGATGCGGTCGGGGATTTTGTACTGCGCCACGCCGCGTTCGCGCAGGAAGCGCGTGAGTTCAATCGCCCGCACCGGCGCGCCGCGCGTAACGATGAAGGCGCAACTGCGCTCGCCCAGGTAGGCGTCGGGCATCGACACCAGTGCGGCGTCGTGCACGGCGGGGTGGGCCAGCAGGTGGTTTTCGACCTCTTCGGCCGCGACCTTGTCGCCGCCCCGGTTGATCTGGTCCTTGGCGCGGCCTTCGACCACCAGGTGGCCGGAGGGCAGGCGCATCACCAGGTCGCCGGTGCGGTAGAAACCGTCGCTGGTAAAGGCGCGCTGGTTGTGTTCTTCGGCGTTGTAATAGCCGCGAATGGTGTAGGGCCCTCGCGTGAGCAGATGGCCGATCTGGCCATCGGGCAGGTCGCGGTCTTCGTCGTCGACGATGCGTACTTCGTCGGCGGGCGAGATCGGGCGGCCCTGGGTGTTGGCGGTCAGCTCGGGCGAGTCGTCCGGGCGGGTGTAGTTGACCAGGCCTTCGGCCATGCCGAATACCTGTTGCAGGGCGCAGCCGAGCACCGGCCCCACGCGGCAGGCCGCTTCGGCGGAGAGGCGCGCGCCGCCCACTTGCAAGAGCTTGAGGCTACCCAGCTTGTAGCGCGTGGCGCCGGCGGCGTCGAGCCAGATCATGGCCAATGGCGGCACCAGCGCGGTGATGGTTACGCCTTCGGCTTCGATGAGCGGGAATGCGTCGTCGGGCGAGGCGCGGCGCGCCAGCACCACGCAGCCGCCGGCATGGAAGACGCCAAAGGAACCCGGGGAGCTCATTGGAAAATTGTGCGCGACCGGCAGGGCGCATAAATACACGCTGGACTGGTCGAGTTCACAGATATCGGCGCTGGCGCGCACGCTATATAGATAGTCGTCGTGGGTGCGTGGAATCAGCTTGGGCAGGCCGGTGGTGCCGCCGGAGAGCTGCAAGAAGGCCACGTCGTCCGGCTGAGGGCCGGCGATCGTCACTGGGTCCGCATACAGCGAGTCGAAGGAGATGAATTCGGCGCTCTCGCCCAGCACGATTACGCGCGATAGAGCCGGTACTTCGGCCTGCACTTCGCGCGCCAGCGTGCGGTAGTCGAAACCGGCATCGGCGTCGGCGATGATATAGGCTGCGGCGTCGGTAAACGCGCACAAGTGGCCGATTTCGTGGCGGCGGTGCGCGGGCAGGGCAAACACGGGCAGTGCGCCGATGCGGAACAGGGCGAAGCAGGCCACAAAAAATTCCGCCACGTTGGGCAGTTGCACGACCACGCGGTCGCGCGCGGCGATGCCCAGGCCAATCAAGCCGGCGGCAAAGCGGTCGGCGCGGCGATCGAGTTCGGCGTAGCTCCAGCGGCGCGTGCCGCACACCAGCGCTGTGCTTTCGGGATGTCGGGCTGCGCGTTCGCGCAGCAGGGAACCAAAGGTTTCGCCCGTCCAGTAGCCGGCTGCGCGATAGCGCGCCGCAAAGTCTTCCGGGTATGGGGTGAAACCGGGCAGATAGTCACCGCTCATGCCGCTTCCTCCAGAACCGCTTCGAGGCCCATCGCGCGCAGCATGGTGCGCAGCTTGCCGGAGGTTTCGAGATATTCGAGTTCGGGATCGGAACCGGCCACGATGCCGGCGCCTGCGTACAGGGTGGCGCTGTGGGCGCGCACGTCGGCGCAGCGCAGGGTGACGGCCCATTCGCCGTCGCCGTCGGCGTCCATCCAGCCCACCAGGCCGGCGAAGTAGCCGCGATCAAAACCTTCGGCGTCGTTGATGAAGCTGCGCGCGTCGGCGGCGGGATGGCCGCAGACGGCGGGCGTGGGGTGCAGCGCCATGGCCAGCGCGAGCGAGGTCATGCCGGATTCGTTCAGTTCCGCCGTCACTTCGCTGCCCAGGTGCCACATGGTGGGCGTGGCGATCAGCGACGGCACGGCCGGCACAGTCACCAAGTGGCAGTATGGACGCAGCGACTCGGCCACCATGTCGGCCACCAGCGCGTGTTCGTGCAGGTCTTTTTGCGACGCCAGCAGGCCCTGGGCGCGGCGCTGGTCTTCATGCGGGTCGGCGCTGCGCGGGATCGAGCCGGCCAGCGGATGGCAGCGCACGCGGGTGCCGGTACGCGAGAGCAGCAGCTCGGGACTGGCGCCGATCAGGGTGCGGCGGCCGTCATGGTCGGGCGCGAGGTCGATGGCAAAGGTGTAGCCGTGCGCGTTGCGGGCGCCCAGGCGCGCCAGCAGGGCGGCGACGTCGATCTCGGTTTCCAGCGTCAGTGAACGCGACAGGACCACCTTTTCCAGCTGGCCGGCGCGGATCCGTTCGACCGCCCGGGCTACCGCGCTGCGGTACTGGGCCTGGTCGGGCACGACGGCGATGGTGCGCGGGAAGCGCGCGCGCGCCGCCGGCGCTTGCGGGGTGGCCGCCGGCAGGTTGGCCGGGCCGGTGGCGATGAGCACATGCTCGGGGATGAACAGGTGGGCCGGCGCGTCGGCCAGGAACGGCACGGCGCCGATCATGACCGGCAGCGCTTCGCCGTCGCGGCGCGCGGCGCGCAGGAGGCTTGCTGCGGCATCGGCCAGCGCCGCCCCGGACTGCGGCGCCAGAATGCTGCGCTTGCCGCTGGCCAGCAGTGTGTGGCCGGGCGACGAAAACAGGGTGGCGCCAGCTTCGTAGTGCGCGCACAGGTCGGCCGCGCTGGTGCGGCTCAGGTAGTGGCCGTGCAGTCTGTCATTCATGGTGAAGTTCCTTGCGTTAGGAGGGCAGTCGGAGCGTTTCGCCGGATAGGCGGGCCGAACTATAGATCGAAATGATAAGCATTTACAACCTAAATATTAATGCAAATGAGATTGATTCGCATTTATCGAGTATGGTATGCTTAACTTTCACACCTGTCAACGATGGCAATTGTTCATCCCACTTGAGAAGACCTACCATGCCCGCACTTCACATCGCCGTTCGCCAACCGGGTGCGCTATTGTTCGCAGCGCCCGCCGCGCCGGCCCATGCCGTCCACGCCACCACCTGCGGCGGGCGCGCATGAAGCGCGACCTGTCTCCGCTGTCGCACGACACGCCCGGCCCGCTGCCTTCGCCCGCCGAACTGCGCGCGCAACTGCCGCTGTCCGATACCAGCGCCCTGACGATCGACGCCGCGCGCCAGAGCGTGCGCGATATTCTCGACCGCCGCGATCCACGCCTGATGGTGGTGGTCGGCCCCTGTTCGATCCATGACCTGCACGCGGGACGCGATTACGCGCGCCGGCTCAAGGCGCTGGCCGACGAAGTGGCCGACACGCTGTTCGTGGTCATGCGCGTGTACTTCGAAAAACCGCGCACGCGGGTCGGCTGGAAAGGGCTGATCAACGATCCGCGCATGGATGGCTCGTTTCGCATCGACGAAGGGCTGGCGCTGGCGCGGGGCTTCCTGATCGAGGTGGCCGACCTGGGTTTGCCGGCGGCCACCGAGACGCTCGACCCGGTGTCGCCGCATTACGTCGGTGAGTTGATCAGCTGGGCCGCGATTGGCGCGCGCACCACCGAGTCGCAGACGCACCGCGAGATGGCGTCCGGCTTGGGCATGCCGGTGGGCTTCAAGAACGGCACCGACGGCAAGGTCGATACGGCGGTCAACGCGATCGCATCGAGCTCGCATCCGCATGCGTTCCTGGGCATCGACGCCGATGGCCGCGCGGCGGTGATCCGCACGCCGGGCAACCCGTACGGGCACCTGGTGCTGCGCGGCGGAGGAGGGCGTACCAACTATGACGCGGCCAGCGTGGCGCTGGCCGGGCAGGCGTTGGAGAAGGGCGGCCAGCCGCCCAACATCGTGATCGACTGCGCGCACGATAACTCGAACAAGAACCACACCTTGCAGGCCGGCGTGATGGCCGACGTGGTGCGCCAGCGCCTGGCGGGCAACCGCAGCGTGGCCGGGGTGATGATCGAAAGCTTCATCGAGGCGGGCAACCAGGCCATTCCGGCCGAACTGTCGGCCCTGCGCTACGGCTGCTCGGTGACCGATCCGTGCGTGGACTGGGACGAGACGGCGGCCATGCTGCGCGCCGCGCGCGAAGCGCTGCGGGCGGACGTGGCGGCGCGGCGGAGAGGCGCCGATGTCTAAGCAGTCGCGCACAATTTTGCTGGTCGCGGCGCTGCAGTTCGTGTACCTGGTCGACTTCATGATGGTGCTGCCGCTCGGCCCCGACCTGGCGCGCGAGCATGGCTTTGCGGTCGACCGCCTGGGGTGGCTGGCGGCCGCCTACACGCTGGCGTCGGCGCTGTCCGGCCTGGTCACCTTCCGCCTGCTGGACCGCTTCGACCGTAAGCCAGCGCTGCTGCTCACCTTCGGCTTGCTGGCGCTGGCGACCCTGGCGACGAGCTTTTGCCACGGTTTGCCGGCGCTGATGGTGGCGCGCGCGCTGACCGGCGCCTTTGGCGGGCCGGCGGTGGCGATCGGCATGGCCATCGTGATCGACATGACGGCGCCGGAACAGCGCGGCAAGGCCATGGCCAAGGTGATGCTGGGCTTTTCGCTGGCGGCCATTGCCGGCGTGCCGCTCGGGCTGGAAGTGGCGCGCATCGGCGGCTGGCAGGCGCCGTTCTATATGGTGGCGGCGCTGGCGGCGCTGGTGTTAGTGGCCATGGCGTTCCTGCTGCCGGCTTTGGAAGGGCACCTGAACGCGCGCGAAAAAGTCTCGGCGCGCATCCTGCTGGCGCGGCCCGCGGTGCGCCTGGCGATGCTGCTGCAAGGGGCCAGCGCGTTCTCGGCCTTTTTGGTGATCCCGCATTTTTCGGCCTACTTTTTGCTGAACCTGGGCTTTCCGCGCGCGCAGCTCGGCATGCTGTATTTTGCCGGGGGCGTGGTGGCGCTGATCACCGTGCAGCTGCTCGGGCGCCTGGCCGACCGTTCCGGCCCGGTGCTGTCCGCCGCGCTGGCGTCGACCGCCTTCTGCGCCGGCCTGGCCCCGTTTTTCGGACTTGGCGCGGCGCTGCCGATCCTGTTCTTCGTGCTGTTCATGGCCGGGAACGCGGGGCGCAACGTGACCATGGCCGCCACCGTCAGCCAGGTGCCGTCGCCGCACGAGCGGGCCGGCTTCATGTCGCTGCAAAGCCTGGTGCAGGATGTGGCGATCGGCGCGGCCGCGCTGGTGACCAGCTGGCAGCTGGGCGAAGCGGCCGACGGACGCCTGACCGGCATGGCGCCGGTGGCGGCGCTGGCGGGCGCGATCGCGGTCGGCGTCGCTTGTGGGCTGGCGCGGCTGGCCGGATCGCGCCGCGCTGTTGCACTGGAGTGACACAGGAAGGGCGCGGATATCACCATCGAGAAAAATTATCTTTCACGATTGCAATTTTTTGCGGGGACTGGTCTTATAATTATCGGCACTATTGACCACGCCAAGAGCCAGATGGAAAACCACCAGTCCTCGCAGATCCGTACCCTGTCCTATGTCGAGAATGAAGACCATCCGGTGTTCGGCACCCTGGTCGAACAGATTCTTCACCTGCTCAATTCGAAGCTCATTTTCAGCGACATCATCATTCACCAGAATAGTCCGCTGATGCTGCGCCAGCCGAAAGGGCTGGTGGCGGTGACCGATTCGCCGATCACCAAGGAGGAGCTGGAAGAGTTCTTCGAGGTGATCGAGCCCGATTGGGCCGAGCGCATTGCCGACCGCGCTTTCGACCGCTCGATCGACCTGCATACGGCGCGCATCCGCGCCAACTGCTTTACCTTCCAGGGCAAGAAGCGGCTCGGCTGCGTGGTGCGGCGCTTTCCGCGCGAACCGCTGCCGCTCAATCAACTGGGTCTGCGCGCCGCCGAGCAGGATTTTGCGCTGTTTACCAGCGGGCTGGTGCTGATCATCGGCGACACCTGCCAGGGCAAGTCGACCACCATCGCCTCGATGATCGACCAGATCAACAAGACGCGCTCGGGCCACATCATCACCATCGAAGACCCGGTCGAAACCCTGATCCCGCAGCGTAAATGCATCATCACCCAGCGCGAAGTGGGCTTTGACGGCGACGTGGAGAGCTACTATCTCGGTGCGCTGGACGCGCTGCGCGAGCGGCCGGACGTGATTGTGATCGGCGAGATCCGCGACGCCCAGACCGCGCAGGAAGCGCTGGCGCTGGCCGAATCGGGACCGCTGGTGCTGGCCACCCTGCACGCGCGTTCGACCGAGCTGGGTTTGCAGAAGATGCTGCGTTTGCTGGGGAACTCGGATGCGCAGGCGCAGGCCCTGGCGAGCGCCTTGCGCGGCGTGTTGTGCCAGGCCTTGCTGCCGTCGGTGGGTGGGGAGCGTTATTACCTGGCCACCGAGTGCTTGAGTTCGAATCCGGAAGTGGTGCGCATGATCGAGTCGGGCCGCGTGGGCGAAGTGCGCTCGCTGATGGACGGCGGCACCGGCAAGTTCAACGCGGGCTGCCATTCGATGAACACGGCGCTGGTGAACCTGCTGCGCGAGAAGAAGATCAGCGTCGAGGATGCGCGCAACGCCACCACCGACCGGATCGGGTTTGCGGACGCGTGTTATAGCGGCATGCTGGACGCGGCGTAAGAGACGCTTGCCTTTATTCGTGGCAATTGCACGAGCGCGGGTAGGCCCGAGTGCATGACATGCGTAAATGCCGTCTTTGACATGAATAGATGGCGAGCCGCAAACGCCACGTCTCGCGCAGTAGTTTCGCGGCACGCCTGTCGGGTACGCCCCGGTATTCCTGCACCTCCGACACCGTTACCGGCAGCACCTTGAAGAAAGCGTCCTTACTTTGAGTTATGAAAATTTGGATGGAATCAGTTGCCCACAAGATGTGGTTATCGACCAAGCTATTATGCACAGCAAACTGAAGGTTGCTGAGCTAGTTGATAAATATGGATTTCTGTTTTTTGACGGAATCGATGATATGTCTCCTGTCGCCGTTTGCGTCATTCGCGACCATGCGGGAAATTACTTTCGGTTGAATGCCCGAGAGTGTTTTCAGGAGGTCGAGACATGCATATATGCCACGAATGCGAATGATGAATTTGAAACATATATTGGACGAAGAATTTTAGAATTTGTAGCTGCTACTAAATTCCACGTTGAGGACCTGGTCCAGATCTGGCCTTTCATGGAGGGGAAAGGCTTTGAATGAATTTCGAAGTATGTGAGGATGGGATCACGCACGGTGAAAGCCCGACTTGCGAGCTGCTGTGGTCAAGTAATTTCGGACACCACGATAGGTTCGCGTACTGCCATTTTCCGTTCGTAGACGGCGGGCGACAGATTGCCCAATGCTGAATTGATGCGTTTGCAGTTGAAGCCGACGATGTAATCGGTGATGTCGGCCTTGGCCTCGGCATGATTGGCATATTGGCGCTGCCAGACGCGTTCCATCTTGAGGTTTAAGAAGAAACGCTCTGCAACGGCATTGTCCCAACAATTTCCCTTGCGGCTCATGCTGCAACCGAAGCCGTGTTCTGCCAGCAGATCCTGGTAAAGCGCGCTCGCGTACTGGCTGCCCCGGTCCGAATGGACGACGAGTCCCGGTGCCGGTTGCCGCTGTTGAATGGCCATGTTCAACGCGTCGCAGAC
>NZ_VVIW01000011.1 GCF_011682045.1 Massilia aquatica
CTTGCAAAGCATGGGGAAGCAGCATTTGCTGATGCTGATCGTATGGAAGGTAGCTCGTCGTCATTTGACAAGTTTACCTCGTCACCATTCGGATTGCATCAGTTTCTGCCGCGCAGACTCCTAGCGGTGGGCAACGCAGCAAGGCGCCGCTTATGGAAGCTCGAAATGACAAGAATTTAGGCGCACTTACTTAGACGCCGGCGTTCTGTTGTCAACGGCCCGCCCACGCACCCTTCATTAATCACTCAAGCATGTGTACAGTTTGCGAACGGCAGCAAGAAATCGATTCTGCGTTTGGGGCAATGCAGGAAGTTGATCGAAGGTCCAAGCCGACCCGGGCGCCTCATCACGGACTTGGTGCACTGGCGTTTCGTTGCCGTGGAGGCCATATCGGCGTGGCCTTGTACCAAGCGAAGCATGGCGGCAGGAAGTGTGTGATGGTGCGCCGAATATTGAAGAGATCGCTGTCGGGCTATGATGTGGCTGGCACAACTTCTCTCATCAATCACCATGACGACAATCAAATTCCTCGGATGTGTTGCGCTCGGCGCGATGTCGGTATCGGGCGCGGCGCACGCCGACAGGACTGTACGCAACAGCGCGGAGTGGTCCAGCGCGGTTGCCAGTGTCCAGCCCGGAGAAACGCTGCTCCTGAGCGGCCAGTCGGGTGATTATCCCGGCGCGCTGACGCTCACGGACAAGGGTGACGCCACCCTTGCCCCGATCACCATCCGCACCGCGCAGCCGTCCTTGGTGCTCAAGGCGCTGGTGATCGAGGGCAGCACCAATGTGCTGGTGCGCGATCTGCGATTCGCCTCGTCCAGCGCTTCCGCGCTGATCAAAATCAAGGGCTCCAGCCAGATCCGCATCAGCGGCAATGTGTTCGGCCATGCCGGCGTGCAGACAAAGCAGAAGTCAGTGGAGTTTTCCACCGATGGCGAGAGCCGTGACAATGAGATTTCCTACAATCGCTTCGAGGATTTCGACCGTTCCTCGGACAGTCCCGTGATACCCGTCCCCGGCGCCGATTCGGGCGGCAAACCCGTGCCCGCCAGCTTCATCCAGACCGCATCGGCGCTCGCTACCCATATCCACCATAACCATTTCAAGAACATCCGCCCGTTTATCCAGAACCGCTCGGTGGCGGGCGACTCCGGCCGGGAAGCGATCGCACTCGGTACCGCAAGTACCCAGCAGATTGCGGCCGGAACGATCATTGAAGCGAATCTGTTCGAGGATTGCGACGGCGAAGACGAAATCATTTCGGTAAAAACCTCGAAAAACCAGATCCGTTACAACACCTTCAAGAACTCCTACGGCAGCCTGAGTTTGCGCCAGGGCCAGGGCACCAAGGTCTACAGCAATTACTTTTTAGGGGCCGGCGCCGGCAAGACAGCGGCAGACCCCAACTACCAGACCGGCGGCGTGCGCGCCTACGGCGCCAGCCACACCATCTATAACAACGTCTTCCACGGCCTGAGCGGCACCCAAGCGCGCAAGCCGATCCTTCTCGACGCCGGCGACATCAGCGCCACCGACCCGGATGCCCTCTCGAACAAGCACCGGGCGGCGACCCGAGTCCAGGTGCTCTTCAATACCTTGATCGATAACGCGGAAGGCATCAGCGTCGAAGCGAGCGATGCGAAATCTCCCGTTGGCGCGCAAGGCAATGTGATCGCCAATAATCTTATCGAAGGCAAGCTCGGAACCTTGTTCAACGATCGGGGCACGAATACCGTCGCGGCAAAGAACATCGCTTACCCTACCGCCAATGCCAGCCTGGGAACCTCAGGCCGCCCTCTGCCGAACCAGGCCTGGACGACGGTGGAAGTGTATGAAATCAGCGCTTCCATGGTTGCGGTCAGCAAGAACGGTTATGTGTTGCGGGCGCCAGGCAGCGGCAGCCACGCGTACGGCTATGCCAGTGCCGCGTATCCCGGCATCAAGCTCGATATCGATGGCCAGATCCGCAGCAGTGGCGTGGTCGGCGCCGACGATTATTCCAGCGGCGTTGCCGAGTATCGCAACAAGCCGCTCACCGCGCTCGATGTGGGGCCGGCTGCAAGGCCCTAGTATCACGAGCGCATAAGTTACTCAAGCGCCAGCAAGAGCGGAAGATCACAACGCGACCGCGAGCCCCCACGCGATGAGGCTCCGAACAACCTGGGGGGTGAAGACGTCACCATCCCCCTCGAACCTTGGACAGGCGGCGCGAATCCCGGGCGCGCCACGACCGCGCGAGACGACAGCAGTTCGGCTCTTATCGGGCTGACCAAGTCCGTAGCGCAAGAATAGCTCCTGATCCATCGCTGCGACGATGACCTGGACGCCATTAAACCAACCCTGATCATATTCATCAAAGCTGCGCCACAGATACACGCGTTCATCGACGCTGATGCGGCGCTTGCCTTTTGCACTGATTGCCATCGTGTCCTCATTATCAACGGTGCCGACCCACTATCTACCAAGGAAATTCTATTTCAGCAACAATAAGAGGGTGTCAATGCTCATATTAACAATTATAATTTCTAAGACGAAATTTCAATCCACCGACTTCGGGTGTGATTGACCTACGCGCGCTGCCAGCGAACAGTCACTGCCATGCATTCAAGCGGTCCAACCTCATGCTCACCTGCCATGGCGCCGGACCGGTCCACCCCTTCATCGTCACCGGATCATCATGCAAACCCCTGAACTGCTGCTCTCGAAATTGAACCAAGCTTTGCGCGAACTGCGTGGCGCGGCCCGGGTGCTGGACAACGACCTGCTCGACGTCCAGTTGTTGCAGGTCATGCGCCGCCTTACACTCGCGGAAATCATGAATGAGCGCTGGCTGGTCGCCGTCGGCGGCACCCAGGGCGCTGGCAAGACCACGCTGGTACGCACGCTCTACGATCTGGGCGACAACGATCCCTGGTTGCCGGCCAACGAAGGCCGCGGCGAAACGCTGCCGATCCTGATCCAGGAAAGCGCCGACCACGCCGCACCGAGAGGTTACGCCATGGTACTGCGAGCGGTCGACGATGGATCGCACCACTTCATGACGGAGGAGAGGCCGCTGGAGCCAGATGCGTTCGTGCAAGCCTGCCGTGGAAAGATGGCGGAGGTGCTGCTGCCGGTACTGCGCGTGCCGCGCCGCCACTTCCAGCACGATGGGCAGGCCCTGATCCTCCTGCCGGGCTACGAGAAGCGTAGCGCGGACAACGGGGTCTGGCAGGACCTGATGCGCCAGGCCTTGTTGGGGGCCGCCGGTTGCATCATCGTGACCGACGCTACCCGCATGGCGAACCAGGGCCAGCAGGAAGTGGTGAAGGACATGCTCGCCAATGAACTGCGCACGGTGCGGCCCCTGATCGTGGTCGCCAAGACCGAAGCGCTGCGCGGCGATGCGCACAAGTTGACGGAACTACGCCAGACCGCCGTCGCCACCTTCGAACTGGAGGGAGACGACGCGCTCGAACGCGTGTTCTGCGCGGGCGTTGGCACGACTGGCTCGGGCGCCGATGTTGCCGCGCCCTGGCTTGCCGACCTGTCGGCGGCCCTGCGCGACATGTCGCTGGCCGGGAGCGCATCGCGCCAGGTCCAGCTGGCCAGGCTGGAGCAGACCCTGTCGGTCGACCTTGCCGCCGTGCTGCGCGAGGTCCGGACCCACGCCACGCTGTCCTTGCGCCAGTCCGGCGGCGGCAGCGATCAGGAAGTGCTCAAGGAATGCCTCGACGCTTTTGACGACGCCTGCACCGACTTGCGCGCGAAGCACCAGCAGATGGTCATTAAGTTGACGGGAGCGCACTATGCCCAGGCTTGGGAACAGATGCAGACGCGCCTGGAAAACGAGCACGAGGGATTCTGGAACAAGATAACGGGGACGTTGGACACCGTCACAGAGACGCAGCGCAAGCTGGAACAGGATGTCCTGGCATCCTGGGACACGCCGGGACCGCTCCTGCAACAGTACACGGCCGGGCTGGCCGGGCTGACGGCAAGGGTGGCCGGGCCGGCCCTGGCGCCGGCCAACTTGCCGGCGTCGGCCACGCCACTGCAGCGCCTCGGCTATATCGACGACAAGAACCTGCCGGTGGCAGCCAGATTTACCGACGCGACGACGCAAGCGAACCTGCGCACCTTGTTGCGCAGCCGCGCGGGCGACGTCGCCAGCGGCCCGTCCAACCGCGAGCTCGAGCGGACGGTCAGGCTACTGCCAGCCATGGTGCTCGAATACACCCGCATCGCATCGGCCCTTCCCCAACTCGTGCAGGTCAGCGCAACCACGCTGGCGCGCATGCCGCAGGCTGACCTCGCCGAATCGGCCGGCAGGATGAAGCAGCAGTTCTCCGAATTCGCCGATACCTCGGGCGGCATCCTGAAGGGGATCGCCGCCGTCATGGCAGTCGACATCGCGGCAGACGGCCATGCCGACATCATCGATACCCTGCTCTCGACGGTCGGCGTGGGGAGCAATGCGGCCGCCGCCAGCACGGGCACGGCCGCCGGTGCGGCCGGCCTCACGATTGGCGGCGCGGTAGCAGGCGCCATCGCGATCGGCTACCTTGCGCACAGCGCATTGCAGGAAGTACGGCGCCACGACGGCCAGGTGCGGGGCCTTGCCGAAAGCATGATGCAGCACATCCGCGACCACCATCAAGTCCATTTCGGCGCGCGCTACGACGACCTGATGAGCACCATGCGCAGCCACCTGAAGGATGGCCTGCGCCGCCGCTACGGGATGGACCTGCGCCTGGAGCAACAGGACCGGCTGCAGAAAGCGCTCGCCGATGTGCGCGTGCTGCAGCAGGACCTGCTGTCGCAACTGGCCAGTTCGGGCCACACGCTGGCGCTGTTCGACACGGCCGCCGCATGATCAAGCGCGGCCATGCGTCTGCGCGCTGGGCCGCTATGCGCAATGCGAACCTCGAGTGGGCCTACCGCGCCTACCGGCGTTTTATCGATGAGCTGAGCGACGACGTGCGCGCGCATCTGATGGATGGCGAGGGTGCGCGCGAACCATACGTTGCCGTGTTCGGCAAGACCCAGGTAGGCAAGACCACCCTTCTGCTCGAATTGATGGGCCTCGGGAGCGATGCCCAGGTGCGCGTGGGCAAGGTTCTGCGCGGCGGCCGCGCAGCGGGCAAGTCGGCCACCGCCACGACCATGGAGTACCGGCGCTCGCCGGATCGCCACTGGCGTTTCGACGACGGCGCCGGCATCCGGCAAATCGACAGTGACGCCGCAATGTCCGAAGCGCTGGGCGAACTGCGCCATCGAATGAGCGTTGGCCACCTGCCGGCGGAAAAGCCAGTGGTCGTATCGATTCCTGCAGATTGCTTCGCGCAGGGTGCGGAAGGCAGCGGCCCGCGCATGCTCGACCTTCCGGGCGACAACCCGGCCGACGAACAAGAACGCAAGCACGTCGAGCGCATGGCGGCGCGCTACGTACCGTATGCCGACCTGATCCTCCTGGTCGGGCGCGGCGACGATCTGTCGTTCTTGAATCCCGATGCGCTCACCCTGCCCAGCATCGAAGATTGGCAATACGTGCCGAACCGGTTTCGCATCGTCACAACGTACTCGTTTACACCCGATACGGTACGCAAGTTTGCCCTCAACCATGAGGGCACGCTGACGGCCGAGCACTTCCGCGCGCGCCTGCGCGAGCAGATCGACACGTTTGGATTGACATTGTCCGAGGAAGCCGCGCGCTCGGAACGCTATTTTCCGGTCGAGATCGGCCAGTCGTGGCAGACCATGCTGCGCGACGACGACGCGCTCGCGCGCCGCATCGGACCGATTGTCAGGGAACTGAAGCAGTCGCTGCATGCCGACATCCGCGCCTCGGCCACGCAGACCGCTCGCTTTCGCAATGCGCTCGACGTGCATGTCGTCACACGGCGCAAGCGCGAAGCGTGCATCCGGCAAGGCCAGGAGGGGCTGGCCAAGCTGACCGGCCAGATCGACGCGGTCGATGCACTGCGCCAGAAGGCCATGGAGGGCAAGCGGCAGGCGGCCCGCCAGGCCAGCGTGGCACAGACGCGGCTGGCGCAGCGGGCAGAGGTGGAAAAAGAACTCGCCGCCGCACTCGCGATCGACCCCGCCGCGCAAATCTCCCAGGTCGACCAGCTCAACACGCACACCAGCGCCCTCTTCATCCGGATCGACGACGTCACGTCGTGGCTGCGCCAGCGCTTCCTCGACGCGGCACCGTCCAGCGGCCCTGCCCGGAAATTCCTGGGCAGCTCACGGCCGAACCTGGCGGCCAGCAGCGCCAAGGTCAAGAGCATCGCCGGGCGTGAATTTGCCGGCCTCAGCGCATCCATGGCAGGCTATCGCTTGTCCGAATACTACCCAAGCGTGTCGGACAGCTTTTCCAACGACAAGGCCAATCTCAAGCGCAACATTCGTGACGCGGCGGCCAAGACCGCCGCGCTGGCGCAGAAGGTATGGCGCGAACACGTAGCCAGGCGAGCCGCCGAGCTCGAAGCCGAGCTGGCCCAAGTCCAGGGTGACGTCGCGAACCTGACGCAGATCGCCGCGCAGCAGCAAGCTGCATGCAACAAACTCAAGGCGCGCCGCGACAAGGTGAACGAGGAGATGGAGCACGCGCTCGCGCGGCTCGACAGCGATGAGTGCGCCGCCGCGCGCTTTGGCAGCATGCTCGATGAAGAATACCTGGCCGAACTGCGGCAGCGCCGCGCGCACATCGCCGAGGCCGCTGATCCCGGCGATGCCTTGCTCACCCTGCTCTCGGTCGCCGACATGGGCGAACAACGCGCCAAGATCAAATTATCCTGAACGGAACCAGCATGAAAATCGACAAGAAGCTGCAAGACCAGGAACTCCGGCACAAGATCGACGAACAGGAACAGGCCATGTCGGCCTTGCTGACACGCGTGCTGGAACGTCCGCTCACGCCTCTGCACAAGGCGATCGAGGAACTGCGCGCGCAGATCGCGGCGGTCGAGCAGGCGAGCGTCCACGCGGCGCAAACCGCCGAGGCAGGCTTGAGCGAGCTGATGGAAGGCCAGGGCAAGCGCTTGAAAAGCCAGGTCAACGATGTGCTCGACGACGTCGAGGGCCTGAAGGGTGCGTTGGCGGGCTTGTCGGCCGCGCTCGAGACGCGCCACGGCGAGCTGCTCGGGCATGACGAACGCATGCACGACAGGCTCGCCCGGCAACAGGCGCACTTCGATGACGGCCTGGGCAAGGCTGCGGCAACACTGGACACGCTCGACCACAAAGTCGCTTCCGCTGCCGATGGCATCGCCGTGGCGGCACGCATGGCGGCGAAGGTGGACGCCGACCTGGGCCTCCTGCGCCAACAAGAACAGGCGCATGCTGGAGAACTCAACGGTGGATTGGACGCACTGGTACAGCAGCTCAATCGTCACCACGCCGGCCTCGCGCAACGGATCGAGACGGTCACGCCGGCGCTGGTACCGTTGTTCGACGCCCTCGGGGCCAGCGTCGACAAGTCGTCCAGGGAAATTGTCCAGGGACACGATACGCTGGCCCAGGCCCAACAAGCTTTGCTGACCAGCACCGTGCAGCAACAGCTCGCCCTTCAGCTCGCACCGTTCCAGGCGCGCACGACATGGCTGGCTGTCATGTGCGCGCTCAGCTGCGCCTCGACACTGGTCCTGCTGGGCATGCAATTGATCCACTGAGGAACTGCCGCGATGAAACGCGGAACCGGCCGTCCAGCAGCTCGGCCGGATGCAAAGCGCGTTGCGCCGCAGCTGCCCGAGCCGCATTGACGGCATGCGCGTTGGCAGCCTGGTGGCGCCGCCGGTCCATGTTCTTCCCGAAGCGGTGCTATTTTGATTTTTTGACATGACCTGACTCGCCTGGTGGCGTGACGTATGGTCAAGATCGGCCTGCATCACGAACCGGGGAGACATGTTGGGAATTACCCAAAATTTTTCCCATATCCGACTGCGACGTTGTGCATTAAGGCATCATGCCCTGGAAAGGCGCATGACGATTGGTGCGGCTGGCGGGGATCGAACCCACGACCCTTGGCTTCGGAGGCCAATACTCTATCCACTGAGCTACAGCCGCGCTGAGGAAAATTGAACGTGAAGCGAAGGATACCGTTTTTTCTCACCCCGCGTCCATGGAAAGTGTCGCGTTACGGGGAATTTGCGTTCCATAAGAGGTGCTTTGAGTCTATAATCGCGGGTTTGGCGAGTATTTGCAAGATCAACATGCGAACACGACCGGCAGCTTTTTGAATATTGTACTAAGGACATCATGAGCGACGCACACAACGAACACGAATCCGCGATCCGGACACCCAAGCAGCTCGCCGCTGCGGTTGCCGGTTTCTTCCTGGTCACTGTCATCGGCATCATTCTGCTCGTGACGTTCGTGACGACGACGAAAACCACTGGTGCCGGCACCGAGAGCCAGAAGGCCGAAGCGGTCGCGGCGCGCCTGCGTCCGCTGGCCGACGAAGGCTTCACGCTCAAGGATGCCAATGCACCGAAAGTGTTCCTCGCTGGCGACGCCGTGTACACGGCTAACTGCGCAGCCTGCCACGCGACTGGCGCCGCTGGCGCCCCGAAGATGGGCGACGCCGGCGCATGGGGTACCCGTATTGCCCAAGGTTACGATACCCTGGTCAAGCACGCGATCGAAGGTATCCGCGCGATGCCTGCCCGCGGCGGCAATCCCGACCTCGATGATGTCGAAGTAGCGCGCGCAGTCGTGCACATGGCCAACCAGAGCGGCGCCAAGTTCAAGGAACCAGCGACCCCGGCACCAGCAACGGCCAAGCCAGCGGACGCCCCTGCCGACGCAGCAGCGCCGGCGCCAGCCGAAGCAGCCGCACCGGCACCAGTTGCAGCCCCAGCGGCGGCAGCACCAGCCGAAGCGCCGAAACTGGCCGCCGACGCAGGCAAGACCGTCTACAACGCCGCATGTATCGCTTGCCACGGCGCAGGTATCGCCGGTGCGCCGAAGTTCGGCGACAAGGCCGCCTGGAGCGCACGCATCGCCCAGGGCGCGTCGGTGCTGCATGAGCACGCGATCAAGGGCTACATCGGCAAAGCCGGTGCGATGCCTGCCAAAGGCGGCTCCTCGGCCTCCGATGAGGAAGTCAAGGCAGCGGTCGATTTCATGGTTGCCGCAGTCAAGTAAGCGTTCGCACTCAATAAAAACCGTCCGTCCAGGGCGGTTTTTTTTCGTCCGCAGATCAATAGCGCGGGCGTAAAAAAAGGGCCACTCGCGTGGCCCTTTGTCATTGCAGCAGGATTACCAGATCGTGACCCGGTCTTTCGGCGCCAGGTACATCTTGTCGCCTTCCTTCACGCCGAACGCTTCATAGAAGGCCGGCTGGTTCATCATGGTGCCGTTGGCGCGGAACTGGCCCGGCGAGTGCGGATCGGTCTTGACCTGCACGATCTGCTGCGCTTCGCGCATCTTCATGCGCCATACCTGGCCGAAGCCCATGAAGAAACGCTGGTCGCCGCTCAAGCCATCGATCACCGGCGCCGGTTTGCCGCCCAGCGACAGCTTGTAGGCCTTGTAAGCGATCGCCACGCCCGAGTTGTCGCCGATGTTCTCGCCCAGGGTCAGCTCACCATTGACGTTGTAGCCCTTGAGCGGGCTGTACGCGCTGTACTGCTTGACCAGCATGTCGGCCTTGGCCTGGAACTTGGCGCGGTCTTCCTTGGTCCACCATTCGCGCAGGTTGCCGTCGCCGTCGGACTGGCTGCCCTTGTCGTCGAAGCCGTGGCTGATCTCGTGGCCGATTACGGCGCCAATGGCGCCATAGTTCACCGCGTCGTCGGCGCGCATGTCGAAGAACGGCGGCTGCAGGATCGAAGCCGGGAACACGATCTCGTTCATCGTCGAGCTGTAGTAAGCGTTCACTGTCTGCGGCGTCATGCCCCACTCTTCGCGGTCGATCGGTTTACCGAGCTTGTTGATGCCGCGGTTGTAGGCAAACTGGCGCGCGCGCATCATGTTGCCGACCAGGTCATCCTGCTTGACCGACAGCGCCGAGTAATCGCGCCATTTGCTCGGATAACCGATCTTCGGGCGGAACTTGGCCAGCTTGGCCTGGGCTTCCTTCCTGGTTTCCGGGCCCATCCAGTCGAGCGTGTCGATGCTCTGCTTGTAGGCCACCAGCAGGTTTTGCACCAGCTCTTCCATGCGCGCCTTGCGCTCGGCCGGGAAATGTTTGGCGACATATTCCTTGCCGACCGCTTCGCCCAGCACCGTATTGACGGTCGCAACGCCGGTCTTCCAGCGCGGCTCGTTCTCCGGCACGCCCTTGAGCACGGTTTCAAAGAACGCGAAATCGGCGTCGACGAAGTCTTTCGACAGGTATTCGGAATAGCTGCTCAGCAAATGCCATTCAAAGTACGATTTCCAGGTCGCCAGATCGGTCTTGTCCAGCACCTGGTTAAAACCGGCCAGGTAGCTCGGCTGGCCGACGATGACGTAGTCGGTCTTGCCGGCAATGTTGGCCGCGCCCAGCGCGCTCTTCCAGTCGAAACCGGGGGTCAGTTCACCCAGCTTGGCGATCTCGACCTTGTTGTAGCGCTTGACCGGGTCGCGCAGGTCGACCTTGCTCCACTGTACTTCAGCCAGCGCGGTTTCCAGCGCCAGGATGGCCTTGGCGGCGCCGGCCGCATCTTTATGGCCGGCCATGCCCAGGGTTTTCTCGATGTGGCGCTCGTACTTGGCGCGCACGTCGGCCAGCTTGGTGTCGTCTTTTTTCAGGTAATAGTCGCGGTCCGGCAAGCCCAGGCCGCTCTGGCTGATGTAGGTGGCGTAGCGCGTCGATTCGCGGCTGTCCTGGCCCACGTAGATGCCGTATGGCGTACTCACGCCGATTTGCGACAGGTGCGCGATCAGGGCCGGGATGGCTTTCTTTTCACGCAGTGCGCGGATGCGCTGCAATTCGCCGGCCAGCGGCTTGTAGCCGAGCTTTTCCAGCTTGGCTTCGTTCATGTAGCTGGTGTACAGGTCGCCGATTTTCTGGGCTTCGCTGCCGGCTTTCTTGTTTTTTGCGGCCTGCGAGGCTTCGATCAGGGTGCGCAGCTGCGGCAAGGTGTCGTCGCGCAACTGGGCGAAGGTGCCCCAGCTCGACTTGTCGGCCGGAATTTCGGTCTTTTTCAGCCACACGCCGTTCAGGTAATTGAAGAAATCGTCCTGCGGGCGCACGCTGCTGTCGATGTATTGCACATCGATGCCGGAAATCGGGCCGACGGGTTTTACCGGTTCGGCGGCGTGGGCAAAAGCGGCCGCCAGGCTCAGGGTCAGGGTGCTCAGGAGATAACGTTTCACGGGTGGGTGTCCTTATGGGGCAGGTAAAAAAGGGAGAGGGCTTGTGGCCGCAGCCGAATACTATAACTTCATTTCAAGGCGCACGGTCCAGGTGGTATAGGTGCGGCCGGCCGAGTCCGACAATTGCGCAATGCCGCCCTTGGTCACGGTGCGGCCGGAAAGGTAATCGTCGTTCATCAGGTTGTTGGCGGAAATGCGCAGCTGGGTGGCGGCGCTGAACTTCCACAAACCGTAGATGTCGAACTGTCGTTTGACGCCCGTGGTGGCCACTTCGTCGGCGCTGGTGCGCACCAGGATCGCCGGGGTCCAGTTATAGCTGCCGCCGAGCGTCATCGGCAAGTCTTTCAGGCGCCAGTCGAGGCCGGCATTGGCGGTTTGTTTGGCTTGCTGGTCGAGCCGGTTGTCGGGGCCGGGAATGCCGTCCACGCTCGACCAGAAGCGGCTGTAGTTCGAGCGCAGGTCGATGTTCGGGGCATTGGCGACCAGGTCGGCCAGCTGGAATTTGGCTTCCAGCTCGATGCCGCTGGTGCGCGCGCTGCCGATGTTAGACGGGCTCGACAGCCAGCGCGGGCCGTCCGGGGTGTCGCGCAGGGTCAGTTCGCGCCGCATCAGGTTGTCGATTTTGCGGATAAAACCGCTGGCGCTGAGGATGCCGCCCTTGCCGAGGTAATGCTCGTAGGCCAGGTCGATACCCTGCGCCAGTTCCGGTTTCAGGTTCGGGTTGCCGGTGCGGTCGGGCCGGGTCGCGCTGTTGAGCTGCGAATAGGTCGGCACGGCGATCAGGTCGTTCAGCTGGGGTGCGCGGTAGCTCTGCGTCAGGCTGGCGCGGATCTGGTCCTTTTCAAAGCCGGGAATGCGCCAGACGCTGTGCAGCACCGGGCTCCACACGCTGCTGTTGTTGCGCACGTCGCGCCCCTGGTTGGTGGCGCTGGTGCGAATGCCTTCCCAGCGCAGGCCCACGTAGGCCGACCATTGCGGCGTGATGTCCCACTCGTCCTGCACGTAGGCGGCCACGCGGCGCGTGTCGGCCGTCATGCTCGATCCGGATTCGGCAAACTGGGCACGGCCGTTGACCAGCGCTACCGTGCTTTGCTCGCGCTGTCCGCCTTCGATGTCCCAGCCGGCCGCCAGCAGGTGGCCCTTGGCCAGCGGCGTGCTGTACTTGCCGCCGCTGTTGAGGCTGTGGTTGCGCGAGGTGTCGACGTCGTTAAAGTAATCTTTCAGCAAGCCATTGTCGGCGTACTGCTTGCGCAAGGAGGTGCTTTCGCTGCGGCCGGCGCCGAAGCCGAACTTGACGTCGAGCTTGGCGCCAGCCTCCATCCGGTGCAGCCAGTTGCCGAAGCCGCGCAGCATGGTCATCGACGAGCTGGAGTCCGCCAGCGCCAGCGCGTATTCGCGTTGCGGCGGGCCGATGCGCTGGGTCAGCAGGCTGTCGCTGTTGCCTTCGCTGCGGTTGTGCATCAAGAACGGCTGGAAATTGAGCGTGTCGCCATTGTCGAATTTATATGACAGGCGCGGCGTCAGGTGCAGCGAGCGCGCGCTGCGGCTGCTATGGGCGTCGACTTGCTGGTCTTTCAGCAACACGCCGGCCGGATCGCCATCGTACCTGTCCTGGTAGGTCGTCACGCTCGAGTCGGCCTGGCGGCCGGTGCCAGCCGAACCGCTCATCAGCCAGGTCAGCGCGCCCGCCTTGCCGGGCATGGTAAGCGAGACGGTCGGGCCGTGCCGGCCATCCTCGATGCTGTCGGACAGCTTGAGCTGCATGTCTTTCTGCTGGTAACCCTCGCGCAGCACCACATTGATGGTGCCGGCAATCGCCTGGGTGCTGTGCTCGGCCACCGGGCCGCGCATGACTTCGATGCGTTCGACCTGGTCGGGCGAGAGCGATTCGAGCGAAAACCCGGCTGGCGGGCGCTCGCCGTTGACCAGCATCTGGGTGTAGCCGTTGCCCAGGCCGCGCATGCGCACGCCGCCGCCGCCGCGTCCCGGCGGCCCGCCCATGGTCACGCCCGGCAAGCGCTTGAGGATTTCGCCGACGCTGCTGTCGCCGTTGCGGTCGAGTTCCTCGCGCCCGAACACCATCTTGGCGGCGGTCGAGAGGCGACGTGATTCGGTATCGTCGGCGCGGCTGCCGTTGATGGTGACGGCCGTGACGCCCGCTGCGGGCTGGGCTGCGGCCGCCGGCTTGCCTTTGACGCCCGGCACACCTGGCGCATCGGCCGGCACGGCCGGCGCCTCCTGCGCATGGACGGAACAAGCGCTGCTGGCGAACAGGGCGGCGCAGGCGAAGGGAATCAGTTTGCTCATCGAAAATTCAGTGGTGGATCAGGCTGGCTGGACGGCAACTGTCGGGCGCGTCATGAGGCTCGCGATGACCGCATTCTAGCCCCTGCATTCCGGACGGAACCACCGGCCCCGGTTTTTTTACTTTTCGATACACAAACCGCCACGGCGCTTGATCTCCGGCGCGAACAATCTCGCTGCGGGCCGGGGAATCGGGTTTATACTGGATTCGTGCCAGCTCATCAGCGGAACTGGCGTTTTTTCTTCGCATCGTAGGTGACATCATGGGTTCTACCCTCAAAAATTCCGGGCTGGTCAGCCTGGGCGCGATTGCCGGCGTGGCGATTTCCATGCAGTTTTCGGCACTCGCGCAAAAGCCGGTCGATCAAGGCATGCCGCTCGAGGAGTTGCGCCAGCTGGCCGAGGCCTACGATCTGATCAAGACCGATTATGTCGAACCCGTTGCAGACAAAAAACTGCTGACCGAGGCCATCGCCGGCATGGTGGCCTCGCTCGATCCCCATTCTGCCTACCTCGACAAGAAAGCCTACCGCGACCTGCGCGAGGGCACCCAGGGCAAATTCGTCGGCCTCGGCATCGAAATCGCCCAAAGCGAGGAAGGCTACATCAGGATCGTGGCCCCGATCGAGGATTCGCCGGCCTGGCGCGCCGGCATCAAGGCGGGCGACCTGATTACGCGCATCAACAACGAAGCCATCCAGAACCTGGGCATCGACGAAGCGATCAAGAAGATGCGCGGCGAGCCGATGAGCAAGGTCACCCTGACCCTGCTGCGCAAGGACGTGCCGCTGCCGCTGGTGATGACCATCATGCGCCAGGAAATCATCCAGAAAAGCGTCAAGGCCAGAATGGTCGAGCCGGGCTACGCCTGGTTGCGCGTTTCGCAATTCCAGGAACCGACCGTGGATGACATGGCGGCCCGCCTGGCCGCGCTGTACCAGCAGGATCCGGGCATCAAGGGCCTGGTGCTGGACCTGCGCAACGATCCGGGCGGCCTGCTGCAGGGCGCGATCGGCGTGTCGGCCGCGTTCTTGCCCAAGGGCGCCGAAATCGTCTCGACCCGCGGCCAGTTGCCCAACTCGCGCCAGAGCTACCTCGGCAAACCCGAGTTCTACACCTTGCAGGGCGACGGCGACGCGCTGGCCCGCTTGCCGGCCGCGCTCAAGACGGTGCCGATGGTGGTGCTGGTCAACACCGGCTCGGCCTCGGCCTCCGAAATCGTGGCCGGCGCGCTGCAGGACTACAAGCGCGCCATCATCCTTGGCAGCCGCACCTTCGGCAAGGGCTCGGTACAGACCATCAAGCCGCTCGGCAGCGACACCGCCGTCAAGCTGACCACGGCGCGCTACTACACCCCGGCCGGGCGCTCGATCCAGGCGCGCGGCATCATTCCCGACTTCCTGGTGGACGAAAACGCCGACGGCGATGGGATGAACGGTTTTCGCATGCGCGAGGCCGATCTGGAAAAACATCTCTCCAACGACCGCGACAAGGAAAGCGCGGCCATGACGCGCGAGGAAATCGAGGCCCAGCGGCGCCTGCTGGCGGCCGAGCGCAAACGCAAACCGCTCGAATACGGCAGTGCCGACGACTTCCAGCTGGCCCAGGCCATCAATCACCTGAAAGGCTTGCCGGTGCGGCTGGCCAAGGCGGCCAAGGTGGAAGAGCCGGCCGTTGCACAGGCGCCGCCGGCGCCCGCCAAACTCAAAAAATAGCGGCCAGGCCGCGCAGCCAGTGCGGCTTCCACGCCAGGGTGAATGCCACCGACATGGCGCCGGCGCCCAGCAACAGTACCGCCAGCAAGGTGCCGAATCCGGCGCCATGCACGGCCACGCATAGCGCGCAGCCGAGCGCCAGTCCGGCCGCTGCGCACAGGCGCTGGCGGCGCAGCGGCGGCGCGTCAGCCCGCCCCGTCACGGTCGTCCAATGCGCCTCCTGCATCAGCGCCAGCATGCCGAACGCGAGCCAGATTGCGGCAAACGCGGCCACGCTCAACAGACCATCAAGCATCGCTGCGCCCTCCGCTGCGGCGCGCCACCATGACCGCGACGACGGCGGCGGCCAGCAGCACCGCATCCATGCCCGCCACCGCGTACAGCCCTGTGCCCAGGGTACGCAGCGGATGGTCGCCGGTACCGCTCCAGTTCAACAGCACCGCCAGCAGCGCCAGCGCGGCGATGGCCCAGGCCTGCTCGCTCCACCCTTTGGCGGGCCGCAGCCAGGCATGCGCGAACGCGGCCAGCCAGGCCAGCCAGAAGGCCCACATCTCCAGCTGCGCGCGCGCCATGCCGGCGAAGACCGCGTCCAGCGGCAGCACGCGGTTGGCGACAAAGAACGCCAGCGTCGCCAGCATGATCCCGCTGACGCTGCCGATGGCCAGCCCCTCCACCACGCGCACCCCGGCCAGTCCCTTCTTCGCATGGCTGGCGCGCCGCCCTTCGATCCAGAACAGGAAGCCGGTGGCGATCAGCACGCAGCCGCACAGGCCCGCCGCAAAGTACAGCCAGCGCAAGGTCCAGTGCTCGAAACGGATGAAATGAATGCCCGACATGAAGCGCTGCACCGTCATCACCGGCCTGGCTTCGAAGCGGTGCAGCAGCGCGCCGCTGGCGGCGTCGAAATAGATCTGGTCCAGGTTCATGGTGATGTCGGCGGCGTAGGAGCGGCGCAGCTCCACATAGCTGTTGGCGTCACCCGGATGGAACACGCGCACGAAATACGGCCGTCCGCCGCGCCACTCGGCTTCGGCGCGCGCCTGCATGGCGTCGAGCGAGCCCAGTGTGCCGGGCGCGTTGGCTTTGGCGCGCTTGAAGCGGCCGTAGGCGTCGGCGCTGAATGCGGCCTTGGCTTTTTCGCCGCTGCCGTACACCGCCTGGTGCGCCGTTGGAAAATAGATGGTGATGAAGATGATCAGCCCTGACAGGGTAATCATGAAGTGAAACGGCAGCGCCAGCACGCCGGTCAGATTGTGCAGGTCGAGCGCGCTGCGCTGCAGGCGCTTGCGCGGGCGGAAGGTGAAGAACTGCACAAAGATTTTTTTGTGGATCACCACGCCCGACACCAGCAGCACCAGCATGCTCATGGCGGCTGCGCCCACCAGCCATTTGCCCAGGTCCATCCACTTGACGTGCAGGCTGTAATGGAAGGGGAAGATGAAGCCCGAACCGGCCTCGGTGCCCTGCTCCGGAATGAAGGCAAGGCTGGCCGGGTCGAGCAGGCGGCTGGTGGCCTGGCCCTTGCCGTCGCGGTGCGACAAAGTCAGCACCGGTTCGCGCGCGGTCGGCAGGTCGATCCGCCACTGGGCGGCGCCGGCCGGCACCTGCGGCGTGACCGCCTGGGCGACGCGGTCGAGCGAGAGCGGTTGCGCGCTGGGCACGAGGCGTGTCTGCGGCATCATCCAGCGGTCGATCTCCAGGTCGAACACGCTCAGAGTGCCCATCCAGAAAATCGCGAACAGCAGGCTGCCGATGGAGACGCCAGCCCAGGTGTGCAGCCAGGCCATCGACTTGGTAAAGGTGCGGTCCATGCTCTTACGCCAGCAGGTACAGGACGGCGCCCATGGCCGCCATGGCCAGCGCCAGCACGCCCCACAGGCGCGCCAGGCTAGGCACGCTGAACGCCCACAGCAGCAGCGCCAGATACACGATAAAGCCCGTCATGGCGGCCAGCGCCACCGCTTCGGAACGCGCCAGCCCCGAGCGCGCCAGCAGCGCGGCCGCCGTGGTCACCGCCAGCGCGGTGACGGCATAGCCGCCGAACACCGCGCCGGTGATGCGCAGGCCCGTGCGCAAGCCGGTGGACGCCTTGGCCGCGTTCATGTCAGAAGTTCAGCGCGTAGCCGAGCGTGAGCACTCTTCCGCGTCCGGCGAAATAGCGCTTCGGCTCGACCAGCGCGCTTTGCGAGTAGAAGGTGATGTAATCGCGGTCCAGCAGGTTGGCCACCGCCAGCCGCACTTCGCCCTTGGCCAGCTTGTAGTTGATGGTGGCGTCGACCAGGGTGTAGCCGCTGAACTCCTTGGCCGGATCGTCGAACTCCTGGTGGAATGCGTGCTGCGCCTGGACGAACGATTTGAGCTTGCCGCCCCAAGTGGCCGCCCAGGTGGCGATGAAGCGGTTCGGCGCCACGTTCAGGCCATCGAGGCGCGCGTCCAGCGAGCCGTTTTCGTCGCTGTCGTAGCGGCCCTTGGTGTAGGCGTAGGCCAGCCTGGCGCGGTGCGCGGCCGAGATGCGGTAGCCGGCCGCCGCTTCCACGCCTTCGATGCGGGTCTTCTCGCGCGCCATCATGAAGGCGCCGTTGACGGGAATGACGCGCGTGCCGAAGTCGGAATCCGAGCGGAAGATGCTGGCGTCGATATCCCAGTCGCCTTTGCGGATGCGGGTGCCCAGTTCCACGCTCTTGGTCAGGATCGGTTGCAGGTCGCGCATGCCGGCCACGTTCTGGCCCGGCGTATTAATCGAGCGCAGCACGCGGCCGATGTCGGGCATGCCGAAGCCTTCCGAATAGCTGGTGAACACGCTGACCTCCTGCACCGGCTTGTACACCAGGCCCGCGTTGAGCAGGGTCTCGTTAAATTTCAGCTTGCCGCCTTCGACCGCCACCCGCTTGTACTGCGCCAGCGTGCGGTAGCTGTCGATAGTCAGGTCCGCCTTTTCCCTGCGTACGCCGACGTGCAGGGTCAATTGGTCGAGCAGCTTGTATTCGCCCTGGACGAACAGCGACAGGTTGCGGTAATCCGATTCCGGCACGTAGGTGCGCCCGGTGCCGTACAGGTCTTGCTTGCCCTTGTCGAACAGGGTGTCGAAGCCGCCCGTGAGCTTCACGCGCCCGCCCGGCAGGTCGGATTTGCCGAGACTGACCTTGCTGCCATACTTGGACGCCACGGACCGCGACTGGTCGTACAGGGTGCCGACCGGGGCGATCAGCGCATCCTGGAAGGTGGCCGAATTATCGGCGCCGAACAAGCCCTCGAATTCCTGGTTGAACACCATCGCCGACAGTTCCATGCCCGCCAGGTCAGCGTGGCTGTAGGCCAGGCTGGAAGTCCACACATCGTTCCACGGTGCGGTGCCGGGCGGCTTGCCCTCGACCGAAACGCTCGGCAGGCCGGTCTTGCGGTCGCCCGCCAGCACCAGGTAATTGGCTTCGGACTTGATGCGGAAGCGGTTCACCGACAATTGCAGGCGCTGCTTGTCGTCGATCCAGTAACCGAGTTTGGCCAGCATGTCCCAGGTGCGCGAGTCCATCAGGTCGCCCTGGGTATTGTCGGTGCCGACCGCGCGGCCCTTGCCGTCGCGGTACAGGCCCTGGTCTTCAACACCGGCCGAGAACAGGTATTCCAGCTTGTCGCCGCGGCCGGAGACGCGGTAAGTGCTCTTGTAGCTCGTCACGTCGCTGCCCAGGCCCGAGGTGGGCGTGCTGGCCTGGACATCGACGTGCTGGTTGAAGGAGCCTTTTTCGGGGCGGCGGGTGATGATGTTGATGGTGCCGCCGGTCGCGCCCAGGCCATTGACGGCGTTGGCGCCCTGGATCACTTCGATCCGGTCGACCATCGCATAGTCGATGGTGTGGGCTTCGCGCCCGGTCGGGCGCATCGGGTTCGATTGCGGCACGCCGTCGACCAGGATCAGCGGCGCGCGCCCGCGCAGGGTTTCGCCGGAACCGTTCATCTTGCCTCGGCTGGGCGTGTAGGACGGCAGCACGCTGCTCAGGAGGTCGGACGAATTGCTGGAAATGGCCATCTGGCGCTCGATCTCTTCCTTGCGGATGATGACCACCGTCTGCGGCGCCTTGTCCGCCTCGATGTTCGAACGCGAGGCCGAGACCACCACCGCCTGCATGGCCGCGTCGTCCGACTGCGCCTGCGCCATCGGCGCGGCCAGGGCGGCGAAAGCGATCATCACGGCGGCGGAAAGGGGGTGGCGTTGCGGCGGCGGGGACATCGGTGATTTCACGGGCGGTTCCTTTATGGTGGATGCATGCAGCCATGCGCGCTGCATGGGGAAGATCCACACCAGCGCGTCCAGGCTGGCAATGTCGTCAAGGGAAAGTCCGCGGAGAGCGCCGGCAAAGCGGCTGCACAAACGACGGTCCGGCGCGTTGGAACGGGGCCGCTGGACCAGTCTATTGAGAATGATTTTCATTATCAAGTAGGAAATCGGCATTGTCAACCTGCAAGAATACGTACTGACAGCACCCGCTTTTCTCGCCACCGTGAATCTCATTGTGTAGAATCGTCGGCACCTGCCGGGTCATGCCCGGCTTACCCTATTTGAAAGCTCCACCATGAAACAAGTCGTCATCAGCGGCACGGGCCTGTTCACGCCGCCCCATTCGATCTCCAACGAAGAGCTGGTTGTCGCCTTCAACGCCTACGCCGAGCTGTATAACGCCGAGCACGCCGACGCCATCGCGGCGGGCGAGCTGACGGCCATCGAAAGCTCGAGCGCGGCGTTCATCGAAAAAGCCTCGGGCATCAAGTCGCGCTATGTGATGGAAAAAGCCGGCATTCTCGATCCGGCGCGCATGACGGCGCGCATTCCCGAGCGCGCCGACGAAGAAATCTCGCTGCAGGCCGAAATCTGCGTGGCGGCGGCGCAGCAGGCGCTGGACCGGGCCGGACGCACCGCGGCCGACATCGACATGGTGCTGGTCGCCTGCAGCAACATGCAGCGCGCCTATCCGGCCATGGCGGTCGAGGTGCAGGAAGCGCTGGGCATCGACGGCTTCGGCTTCGACATGAACGTGGCCTGTTCCTCGGCCACCTTCGGCATCCAGACGGCGATGGCGGCGGTGCAAAGCGGGCAGGCGCGCGCGGTGCTGGTGCTCAATCCCGAAATCACCAGCGGCCATTTGAACTTCCGCGACCGCGACAGCCACTTCATTTTCGGCGACGCCTGCACCGCGATCGTGATCGAAGCGGCCGACACGGCGACCAGCGCGCACCAGTTCGAGATCCTGGAGTCGAAGCTCAAGACCAAATTCTCGAACAACATCCGCAATAACTTCGGGTTCATGAACCGGTTTGATGAGACGGGCGTGGGCAAGCCGGACAAATTGTTCCGCCAGCAGGGCCGCAAGGTGTTCAAGGAAGTGTGCCCGATGGCGGCCGAGATGATCCGCGAGACGGTCACCAACGCGGGGCTGGAAGTGGCGCAGGTATCGCGCTACTGGCTGCACCAGGCCAACCTGAACATGAACCTGCTGATCACCCGCATGCTGCTCGGGCGCGATGCGGAACCGCAGGAAGCGCCGGTCATCCTGGACACTTATGCCAACACCTCGTCGGCCGGTTCGATCATCGCCTTCCACAAGTACCAGGACGACATGCCGAGCGGCTCGCACGGCGTGATTTGCTCGTTCGGTGCGGGGTACTCGATCGGCTGCGTGGTGGTGCGCAAGAAGTAAGCGCGCGAGCGACGGCGCCGGGGCCGTCGATCAGAACAGGGTCGGCACGCCGTTGTACCGCAGTGCCGGCATCTCGTTCAATGTTTGCAGATACACCAATATCTCGTGAGCGGATGACGGATCGCCTGGCGACAGCGCCTTGCTCAACAAGGTGATATGGTAAAAGCCGTCGTCCAGCTCCAGGCGCTGGTGGGCGGGACAGGCGGGCGACCAGTCGATGAGATCGAACAGGTCGCGGATACACAGCGACCTGTCTTTCACTGCGACGCCAAGCCGCAAGGCGCATCCGTACACATCGCGCATGTCGGGCGGGGGATATCCGGAACGGAAAGTGAGCACAAACATCCCGGGCGAGCCCGTACTGACGCCGACAATCAGGCCTTCCAGCGCTTGCCGTTCCACTTCGGACGGATTCTCGAAGCCGGTTTCCAGATAATCTTCCCCTTCCGCGATGCCGGCGGCGGCAAAGGGAGAATAGATGATGAAGCCGGGTCCCGCGATCTCAAGTTCCATCGATTTTTCAATGCGCATCGGTTTCTCGCCGCTGAATGCCCGGTGTCTGACACCGGGTGGAATTGAAACTTTTTACAGGCGCACCGCCAGTTCCGCACCTTCCTTGATGGCCCGCTTGGCATCGAGTTCGGCCGCCAGCGCGGCGCCGCCGATCTTGTGGAATACCGGCCCGCCATTGGCCGCCGCGCCGTCCTCCGGCATCAGCTCCGTCAAGCTGTCCTGCCCCGCGCAGATGATCACGTTGTCGACCGCGATCAGGCGCTGTTCCCCGCCCACCGTGATATGCAGCCCGTGGTCGTCGATCTTGTTGTAGGTGACCCCGGCCAGCATCACCACGCCATTGCGGCTCAAGGTCGCGCGGTGCACCCAGCCGGATGTCTTGCCCAGCCCCGCCCCCAGCTTGGATGCCTTGCGCTGCATCAGGAACAACTGGCGCACCGGTTCGGCGGCGTGCGGGGCCACCAGCCCGCCGCTGGTGGTCGCTTCCAGGTCCACGCCCCACTCGCCGGCCCAATCGGCCACCGGCAGCGGCAGCGGGTGCGCCGGGTTGTGCAGCAAATACTCGCCCACGTCAAAGCCAATCCCGCCGGCGCCGATGATCGCCACGCGCTTGCCCACCGGCGCCTTTTTCTGTAACACGTCGATGTACGACAGCACCTTGGGATGCTTGATGCCTTCGATCGGCGGCATGCGCACCTTGATCCCGGTGGCGACGATCACGTCGTCGAAACCACCGGCCAGCAGCGCTTCGCGCGTGACCCGCTGGCCCAGGCGCACGGTCACGCCGGTCAGTTCCAGCTTGCGCGCGAAATAGCGGATCGTCTCGGCGAATTCTTCCTTGCCCGGGATTTGCATGGCGATCTTGAATTGCCCGCCGACCGACTCGCTCGCATCGAACAGGGTCACCGCGTGCCCGCATTCGGCCGCCACGGTCGCCGCGGACAACCCGGCCGGACCGGCGCCCACCACCGCTACCTTGCGGACCTTGCGCGCGGGTGCGTACACCAGCTCCGTCTCGTGGCAGGCGCGCGGGTTCACCAGGCAGCTGGCGCGCTTGTTCGAGAAGGTGTGGTCGAGGCAGGCCTGGTTGCAGCCGATGCAGGTGTTGATCTCGTCGGCGCGCCCGCTTGCGGCCTTGGCCACGAAGTCGGGGTCGGCCAGGAACGGACGCGCCATCGAGACCATGTCGGCGTCGCCGCGCGCGATGATGTCGTTCGCTTCGAACGGCATGTTGATGCGGTTCGACGCCACCACCGGAATCTTCACTTTGCGCCGCAGGCGCCCGGCCACGCTGGCAAAGGCCGCGCGTGGCACCGAGGTGACGATGGTCGGCACGCGCGCCTCGTGCCAGCCATAGCCGGTGTTGAGGATGGTGACGCCGGCGTCTTCCAGCGCGTGCGCCACCTTGACCACGTCGTCCCAGGTATTGCCGCCTTCGACCAGGTCGAGCAGCGAGTGGCGGTACATGATGATGAAGTCCGTCCCCACGGCCAGGCGAATGCGCTTGATGATTTCGATGGGCAGCCGCATGCGGTTCTCGATGCTGCCGCCCCAGCGGTCCTGGCGCAGGTTGGTGCGCGCGCACAGGAACTGGTTGAGCAGGTAGCCTTCGCTGCCCATCACTTCGATGCCGTCGTAGCCGGCGCGCCTGGCCAGTTTTGCGCAGCGCGCATAGTCGCGGATGGTCGCTTCGATGCCGCTCTCGGTCAGCGCGCGCGGCTTGAACGGTGAAATCGGCGACTTCACGTTCGACGCCGACACCACCAGCGGCTGATAGCCGTAGCGCCCCGAGTGCAAAATCTGCATCAGGATCTTGCCGCCCTCCTCGTGCACCGCCTTTGTCACGCGCCGGTGGTTGATCACGTCGCCCGCGAAATTGAGGGTGCCGCCGAACGGCAGCAGCCAGCCCTGGCGGTTGGGAGAAATGCCGCCGGTGACGATCAGCCCCACGCCGCCCCTGGCGCGCTCGCGGTAAAACGCGGCCAGCTTGCCGTAGTTGTAAAAGCGGTCTTCCAGCCCGGTGTGCATCGAGCCCATGATGACGCGGTTGCGCAGGGTCGTAAAGCCGAGGTCCAGGGGCGCGAGCAGGTGGGGATAGGCTTGGTTTGTCATGGTCGTTGGGGTTCAGGCGTAAAGACGGATGTCGGCACTGCATGTCGAGACGACATTACAACCTACTTCTGTAGATGCCGGGTTCTAATCTTTGGCCTGGCCCTGAACCGCTATCGCGCGCACGCTTGAGCGCGCTCCCTTGTCAGGCCAGCCGCTTTCCCGTAGGCTGGGGTCCATGTTTCCCCGAATCCTATTTTGTTGCCTTCTCGCCTGTTCCGAGCCCGTCCTGGCCCAATCCAGGCTGGAGGTGTCGGTCAAGCGTGTCGACGTGGCCGACCAGCACGTGTTCGAAGTCGCGTCCAGCGGCGAGGTGAAGGCGTCGCCGGCGGCGGTGTGGAAGGTGCTGACCAATTACGACCGCATGTCCGAATTCGTGCCGGACCTGAAAACCTCCAAGGTCCTTTCACGCACCGGCAACAAGGCCATCATCGAGCAGTTCGGGGTGGCCAGCTTCCTGTTCATCCGGCGCGACATCCATCTGATCGTGCAGGCGGCCGAGGAGCCGATGACGGCCATCGACATCAGCCTGGTCACCGGCGACATGCGCGTCTACCAGTGCCGCTGGGAGCTGGTGCCGGTGCCTGAAACGGGCGGCACGCGCATCGTCTACAGCGGCAAGCTGGTGCCGAAGTTCTACGTGCCCGGCATGCTGGGGGCGAACATCATCCGCTCCGACATCGAGCGCATGATGAAAGCGGTGCTGGCGCGGCTGGAGCGCGGCGACAGTCCGGGTAACTGAAACAGTTAACTACGCATCGCTTCAAGCCTGGTAGCTGTGCGGCTCGCGCAGTTCGCCGAAGCTTTCGATGCTGCCGATCTTGACCGTCACCGGATTCAAGCTCATTTGCGGCGCCATGGCGCGCCAGGCGAACTGCCACTCGCGTTCTTCGGCTTCGGCGCTGCTCTTGGTGAAGGCCGCGCCGAGGGCTGCACGCACGCCGTATTCGACGGCGCCGTCGATCCCGGCCCAACTTGGCAAGGTACGCTGCACGGCGCGGTGCAGGCGCTCGCCGAATTCCTCGGTATTGTGGATCACCAGGCAGCAGTCGGCCGGCGAGAAGACGTCGAACAGGGCTTTGTCCCAGGCTTGCGAGAACGACAGGGTCAGGCAGTTGTTGACCGGGACCAGGCGAAACTGCCCCAGGGCCAGCGCGGCTTCGAGTTCGGCGCGCGGCGCGTAGCGGTACAGGGTCGGGGGACGTTGATAATCGTGCATAAGAAAACTCAATCTGTTAGTGTGGATTCGGCAGGGAGCCGGGCGGACGCACGTGGCGGCGCGAACGCAGCGTCTTGGACGCGACAAAAATTTCGACCAGCAGGTACACGAAGGCGCCGATCAGGCACAGCATCGCGATCACGAACAGGCCGGCGATGTATTGGTCGAGCGGGACGTTGGTGGTATCGCCCAGGAACAGCAGCGCAATGACCAGGCAAATGAGCAGGCCGCAGGCGGTGCTCAGCGCAATGGCGTAGTTAATCAGGTGCCAGCGCCGGTACAGCACGTCCAGTTCATCCATGTAGGCGTCCTGGTAGGCGATGTCGAGGCGGTCTTCCAGCACGCGCGAGCGGTCGATGATGCGCGCCAGGCGGTTGGTCAGCACCATCAGGTTGGTGCACACGCCCGTGAGCAGGAACACCGGCGCAATGGCCAGCTGGATGACGTGGCCGATATCGGTGAGCTGGAGGTTCATAGGGCGCTGGAATCGTGGTTATGCATGGCAGCCGCTAGTGTAGCAGGGCCACCCCCGCCATCGCTAATCGAAGCGCCCGCTGCGCTTGAACTGCTCGGTGGCGCCCACCAGCGCCTTGGCGATGCCCGCTTCCAGCGCGCCATGGCCGGCGTCGGCCACCATGCGCATGCGCGAACCCGGCCAGGCCTGGTGCAGGCGGTGGGCCGACAGCGGCGGGCAAATCACATCGTAGCGGCCCTGCACGATCACGCACGGCAGGTGCGCGATGCGGCCCACGTCCTGCACCAGCTGGTCCTCGCGCAGAAAGCCGCCGTTGGCCATGTAGTGCGATTCGAGCCGGCCCACGCCCAGGTCGAGCGTGTCGGAGGCGGTGTCTTCCGGCTGCGGCAGCAGGAACACGCGCCGGCCTTCGAAGCGGCTCCAGGCGCGCGCCGCCGGCCAGTACACGGCCGGGTCGTCGCACAGCATGCGCGAGGTGTAGGCGGTGAGCAGGTCGGCCCGCTCGGCTTCGGGAATCGGGGCCACGAATTCGTCGTACAGCTCGGGGTAGAACCAGCGCACGCCGTGCAGGAACCAGTCCACTTCGGCCGCGGTGCACAGGAAGATCCCGCGCAGGATGAAGCCGAGGCAGCGCTCGGGGTGCGCTTGCCCGTAGGCCAGCGCCAGGGTCGAGCCCCACGAGCCGCCGAACACCAGCCACTTGTCCACGCCGAACTGGGCGCGCAGGGTTTCGATATCGTCGATCAGGAGTTGGGTGGTGTTCTCGCGCCACTCGCCCAGCGGGGTCGATTTGCCGGCGCCGCGCTGGTCGAACAGGATGATGCGGTACTGCTGCGGGTCGAAAAAGCGCCGGTGCTGGGGCGACAGGCCCGCACCCGGCCCGCCGTGCAGGAACAGCACGGGGATGCCCTTGGGGTTGCCCGCTTCCTCCCAGTAGATGGTATGGAGCGCATCGACTTGCAGCATGCCGTGCCGGGTCGGCTGGATCGGCGGGAACAGGCAGGTCGGGATGGCGGGCATGGGAGTCCTCTTGTGGTTGACAGTCGATTGTAGCGCACTGGCGCGCCGCCGCCCTACCCCGTGCGGATGGCCAGTTGCTTGACTGCGGCCAGGGCGGCTGCCAGGTCGCCGCCGGCGTGCCGCTTCCACAGGAGGGCGGCGGCCGGGAATTTGCGGGCGGCGGCCAGGGCCTTGATTTGCGCGCGCACGCCGGCGTCGAGCATGGCGTATTGACGCAGTTCGGGCGACCGCGGCTCGCCGGCGCGCCCGCTCGGGTCGCGCTCCATCAGGCAGGAATGCAGCTCGGGCAGCGGCTGCGGCGGGGCGCCGGCCAGGGTGGCCGCCAGGCGTACCTCGCAAGCGTCATCCGGCGCCACGTCCTCGTCGGGCCAGTCGATCAGCTGCGCCACGTTGTAGATGGTGTCGACCTGGGCCTCGCGGATGACGTCCACCAGATCGTGCGGGTCGACGCCGGCGGCGAGCAAGCGTGCCACGGCGCCGCCATGGCGCTGCACTGCCTCGGGCGCGGCTTCATCGATGACGGTGCTCCACAGCCCGCGCAGCAGCAGTTCGTGCAGCAGCGCCGCCGCGTCAGGCGCCGGTGTAGACATGGAAGCCGTCGAAATCGGCCTTGCCGATCGCAAGGCCGTGGTGGCGCAGGATGGCGTAGGCGGCGGTCAGGTGGAAAAAGAAGTTCGGCAGCGCGTATTGCAGCAGGAAGGGCTGGCCGGCCAGGGTGACCACGGCTTCGCCGGCGCGGTCGCTGATCATGCGGCTGGCGGCGCCGTCGAACTGCGCGGGCGTGAGCGCGTCCAGGAAACCGCGCACGAAGTCGATGCGCTGGCCGAGGCCCTCGTACGTGGGCGGGAACTTGCCGCTCTCGCGCAGCACGCTGGCGGGAAAGGCGCCGCTGTCCGACAAGGCACTCCCGGCCAGCGGGGCGCAGGCGCGCACGGCGAAATTGGCCGCCACCTCGGCCTGCACGGCCAGGGTCAGCATGCCGGGCGCCAGGCGCGCTTGCAGCAGCGCGGGGCCTTGCGGATCTGCTTCGGCCAGCAGCAGCATGGCGCGCAGCCGGCCCAGGTAGCGCCGGAACACCGGCACGCTCGCTTCGTACAGATTGTCGGCCGGCGGCGCCACTTCGCGCGCGCGCTGGAGCGAATACTGGACTTCGATATCGTCTTTCATCTTGCCGCGCTCCCAGCCCTGCGATTCATAAAAGATGTCGGCGCGCGTGTCGGCGCTGGTCGAGAGCACAATCTGCTCGTGCCCTTGCTGGAACAGGTCATCGACCGCCAGCGCCAGCAGGCGCTTGCCGATGCCCTGCCCTTCGCGCGCCGGATCGATGAACAGCGCCCAGATCGAGCCCTGCACGTGGTCGGCGCTGGCGAAACCGGCGATGACGCCATCGTCCTCGCACACCCAGCTGCGCCCCAGGCGCCCCATATAGTCGCGGTACATGGCGAGCGTGACGCGGCCCGGGTCGCGCAGGCGGTTTTCGGTGACGGCCAGGCGGATGGCCGACATGGCGCCGATGTCGGCAACGGTGGCGAGCCTGAAGGTGAGCGTGGACGTGGTATTCAAGTCGGTGGTGTTCCTGTGGTCAGTCATCGGCGAGCAGTTGTTTGAGGCGCTGCGGGTAGTGGTTGAGAAAATCGCGCGTGACGGCGAAGTGTTCGGTGTCTTCAAACGCCACTTCGGTGATGCCGCTGCCGTCGAACTGCAGGATTCTGGCGTTCGGGTACGACAGCAGGATAGGCGAATGGGTGGCGATAATGAACTGGCAGTCCTGCTTGACCAACTGGTCGATGGCGGACAACGCGGCCAGCTGGCGATTGGGCGAGAGCGCCGCCTCGGGCTCGTCGAGCAGGTACAGGCCGCCGGCGGAAAACTCCAGCATCACGTCCATGAAGGCTTCGCCATGCGAGCGGATGTGCTTCGATGGCCCGCCACCAGGAGGAAGGTCGTCAAGATAGCTGAAGACATTGAACAGGCTTTCAGCGCGCAGAAAGTACGACCAGGCCGGTTTACGAAAGCTTTTCACAAGTTTCAGAGAGCCGTGCAGCGACGACACATCCTGCTGCGCGCGATGGACGTGGCGGCTGCCGCCTTCGCTAGGCAGGCCCATCGCCACGGCGATCGCTTCAAGCATGGTCGACTTGCCGGCGCCGTTCTCGCCGACGAAAAAAGTCACGTCGGCGTGCAGCTCGATCACGCCCATGTCGCGCACGGCGGGGATGTTGAAGGGATAGCTGTCGAAGTCGATCTCGGCGTCGCCGGCGATCGATATTTCGCGCAAATAGGGTTTGGCGCTGATCGCCATGACGCATCCTCGGTGAAAAAAAGCACCACCCGCGGGCAGTGCTTTTCGGGTCCTGCCGCTGCGTGCGGCGATCAGGACATGTGCTGCCCGCCGTTGATGGCGATGTTGGCGCCGGTCACGAAAGCGGCTTCGTCCGACGACAGGTAAGCAACCAGGCCGGCGACTTCTTCCGGCTTGCCCAGGCGCGCCATCGGAATTTGCGGGATGATCTTGGTGTCGAGCACTTCTTTCGGGATTTCCATGACCATCTTGGTGCCGATGTAGCCTGGCGAGATGGTGTTGACGGTCACGCCCTTGCGCGCCACTTCCAGCGCCAGCGCCTTGGTGAAACCGTGCATGCCGGCCTTGGCCGCCGAATAGTTGGTCTGGCCGAAGGCGCCCTTCTGTCCGTTCACCGACGAAATATTGATGATGCGGCCCCAGCCGCGCTCGACCATGCCATCGCACACCGGCTTGGTCATGTTGAAAACGGAGTCGAGGTTGGTCGCCATGACAGCGTCCCAGTTCGGCTTGTCCATTTTCTTGAACGTCATGTCGCGCGTGATGCCGGCGTTGTTGACCAGCACGTCGATCAGGCCGACTTCGTCGCCGATCTTGGCCACGCACGCCTGCGCCGAATCGTAGTCGGCCACGTCGCACTCATACGCCTTGAAGTCGTAGCCCATGTCCTTGGTGGTCGCCAGCCATTCGGCGACCTTTTTATTACCAGGGGAATACGTGGTGACGACCCGATACCCGAGAGCGGCCAGCTTGAAACAGACCGCCTCGCCCAAACCGCCCATACCGCCGGTCACTAATGCAACTCTAGCCATGTTGTCTTCTCCTGTTTTTATACACCAACTCCAACCAAATCGCGGGGGCGGGATTGGCACCGCCCGTGCTCCGCTCAAGCGCCGCCGGGTCGTGCCCGGCTGCGCTCATTGTCGCTCCGTGATACTCCATTGCGCTTGCGCGCAACGAGGCTCAGTCGCGTTCTACTGCCAAAGCAACTCCCATGCCGCCGCCGATGCACAGGCTGGCCAGCCCGCGCTTGGCGTCGCGGCGGATCATTTCGTGCAGCAGGGTCACCAGCACGCGGCAGCCCGACGCACCAATTGGGTGCCCAAGTGCAATTGCGCCGCCATTGACGTTGATCTTGCTGGTATCCCAGCCCATCTCTTTATTGACGGCAACCGCCTGCGCGGCGAAGGCTTCGTTAATTTCCATCAGGTCCACGTCTTCGTGCTTCCAGCCGGCCTTTTGCAGGCACAGCCTGGTCGCCGAGACCGGGCCCATGCCCATGATGCTCGGGTCCAGCCCGGCCGACGAATAGGCCTTGATGCGCGCCAGCGGCTTGAGGCCCAGTTCCCTGGCCTTGGAGGCGGACATCATGATCACGGCGGCGGCGCCATCGTTCAGGCCCGACGCATTGCCGGCCGTAACGGTACCAGCTTTGTCGAAAGCGGGGCGCAGGCTGGCCAGCGATTCAAGCGTGGTGCCGTGCTTCGGATACTCGTCGGTGTCGAACACGACCGTGCCTTTCTTGGACACGATTTCGAAAGGAATGATTTCATCCTTGAACTTGCCGGCCTTTTGAGCGGCCTCGGCCTTGAGCTGCGACTGCAGCGCGAATTCGTCCTGCTCGGCGCGCGAGACGTCGTACTTCTTGGCGACGTTTTCGGCGGTCACGCCCATGTGGTACTGGTTGAAGGCGTCCCACAGGCCGTCGACGATCATGGTGTCGACCAGCTTGGCCTCGCCCATGCGGAAACCGTCGCGCGAGCCGGGCAGCACGTGCGGCGAGGCGCTCATGTTTTCCTGGCCGCCGGCGATGATGATGTCGGCATCGCCGCACTTGATGGCCTGGGCCGCCAGGTGGGTGGCTTTCAGGCCGCTGCCGCAGACTTTACCGACGGTAAACGCCGGCACCATGTCGGGCAAGCCGGCCTTGAGGGCGGCCTGGCGCGCAGGACCCTGGCCGGCGCCGGCGGTGAGCACCTGGCCGAGGATGACCTCGTTCACTTTGGCCGGATCGAGGTCGATCTTCGCCAGCAGGTGCTTGATGACGTGGGCGCCCAGTTCGGCGGCGGGGATTTTCGCCAGTGCACCGCCAAATTTACCGACTGCGGTACGGCCAGCGGCCACGATTACGACGTCTTCCATGTGAATCTCCGATGTGCTGTGTTCTGGCGCGGAGGCCAGTGGGTTTCAAGTGAACTAGACTTTGCCGGTCGCCGTTCCCGGCGCTACGCCGGCCGGCGGCGCGTCCAACAGGGGCCGACCGAAAAATGCAAACTGCCATGCATCGCGCGGAACCGGGGTCAGCCAGTTGCTGGCGCCGCCCGCGTATTGCCATTGCCGGGTTGCGACGGTGGCCGAGGCGAGCAGGGTTCTTATCGAATCGACATTGACTTCCACTGCGGATACGGCGGCATCCATCGCTGCCTGGACACTGCGCTGATACATGCCCGCGTGGGCGTCGAACAGTTCCCGCACGGGGCGGAAAAATGGGTCAGAACTTGAAAACATGGTTTCCCTTTTCAGATGAACAGGCTTTGACAGCACACAGCGTGACAAAGTCCTCCATCTTAGTTTTCCAGGTTCCGTTCGAGTTTGAGCAAAATCAATCTTATCAGCTTATTTACTAAAAACAATCGGGGATTGCCGTGCAGCCGCAAATTACCCCGCTTGGATATCAGCTAAGCAAGGTGATGCCGTCGAGCGTGCGCGCGCATTGTTCGCGGATCACGCCGACGAAGTCGCTCACGTAGGCCTTGGCGGCCAGTGCCGGCGGCACCGAGACGAACAGGTCGCTCCACAGGCCGAACTCGCCCACCGGGCGCGACAGCACGTAATCGTAGTCGACGTAGTTCTTGATGGCCCAGTTGGGCAGCGCGGCCAGGCCGCGCCGGCTGGCGACGAGCTGGAGGATGGCCACGGTCAGCTCGGCGGTGCGGCGTTCGAAGCGCACATTGGCCGGGCGCAAGACTTCGCGGATCAGGTCGATCCGCTGTTCCGGCACCGGGTAGGTGATCAGGGTTTCGCCCTCGAAGTCGGGCGCTTCCAGGCGGCGCTGGGTGGCCAGGCGGTGCTTCTGGGCCAGCACCACCAGGATTTCGTAGCGGAACAGGGGGAACACGGTGTACTCGGGGCCGCCCGCCGAACCGATCACCAGGTCGGCCTGGCCTGTGCGCAACAGGTCGATCGGCTCGCTGTGAAAGCCCGACACCAGGTCGATCTCGACATCGGGCCAGCGCTGGCGGAAGGCGTCCATCACCGGCATCAGCCAGTCGAAGCAGGTATGGCATTCGAGCGCCACGCGCAACTGGCCACGGTCGCCCTGCGACAGGCGCGCCACGTCGCGTTCGGCCTGTTCGACCTCGGGCAGCACCTGGTCGGCCAGTTGCAACAGGCGCATGCCGGTGGCGGTAAACGCGATCGGCAGCGACTTGCGCTCGAACAGGGGGGCGCCGTAGCGCTCTTCCATCAGCTTGACCTGGTGCGACAGGGCCGATTGCGTCAGGTTCAGCAGCTGGGCGGCACGCACCAGGCTGCCGGATGTGCGCAAGGCGGTGAGCGTGCGCAGGTGGCGGAGTTCAAGCATGGGTCTCGGTCAGTGAAAATTTTTCATGCGGAACTGCAAAAGGTTTCGTTTTGATTATATGACACTTTGCCGCAAACTTTACACACCAACAATGAAATCTCGATGACATCATGAAAACGCTGCACACTCACGTACTTGGCTTCCCCCGCATCGGCGCGCGGCGCGAACTGAAAACCGCCCTCGAAGCCTTCTGGCGCGGCGATATCGACGAGGCCGCTCTGGAAGCGGCCGGCGCCGCCCTGCGCGCGCGCCACTGGGCCTTGCAGGCCGGTGCCGGGCTGGAACTGGTGACCGTGGGCGACTTCGCCTTCTATGACCAGATGGCCAGCCACATCCAGCTGTTCGGCTGCGAGCCGGCGCGCTTCGGCGCCAGCGGCGCGGCCACGCCGCTGGCGCGCTATTTCGCCATGGCGCGCGGCGCGGGTGGCGCGCCGGCCGGCTGCTGCGGCCACCCGCATGCCGGGCCAGCCACCAGCCACGCGCTCGACATGACCAAGTGGTTCGACACCAACTACCATTACCTGGTGCCGGAATTCGGCCCGGATACCGCTTTCACGCTGGCCGGCGAGCGCCTGCTGGCGGAGGTGCTTGAAGCGCAAGCGCTCGGGCACCGGGTCAAGGCCAGCCTGATCGGTCCGCTCACCTTCCTGTGGCTGGGCACGGCGCGCGAGGATGGCTTTGATCGCCTGAGCCTGCTGGAGAAGCTGTTGCCGGTCTACACGGCCCTGTTGATGAAGCTCAAAGCGCAAGGCGTGGAATGGGTCCAGATCGACGAACCGATTCTGGGGCTGGACTTGCCGCAGGAATGGCGCAACGCTTTCGAGATCGCCTACTGGCTGCTGGCGCAGTCCGGCGCGCGCATGATGCTGGCGACCTATTTTTCACCGCTGGAAGAAAACCTGGGCCTGGCCTGCCGCCTGCCGGTGGCCGGCCTGCATGTGGACGGCGTGCGCGCGGCGCATGAACTGACCAGCGTGTGCGACTGGCTGGCCTTACCCAAAGTGCTGTCGGTCGGCATCGTCGACGGGCGCAACATCTGGCGCACCGATCTCGACGCGGCCATCGCCGTGCTGGCGCCGCTGCTGGACAAACGCGGCGAGCTGTGGCTGGCGCCGTCATGTTCGCTGCTGCACGTGCCCCTGAGCCTGGCCGACGAAAGCGCGCTCGACCCCGAGGTACGTTCGTGGCTGGCGTTCGCCACCGAAAAGCTGGGGGAACTGGCGACCCTGAAAGCGGCCCTGAGCGGCCAAGCGGCCCCGCAGCTGATCGAGGCGCGCGCCGCGATTACCAGCCGCGCCCGCAGCAAGCGCGTGCACAGCGACGCCGTGGCGGCCCGGGTGCACGCCTTACCAAGCGGCGCCGACCGGCGCGGCGCCCCGTTTGCCGCGCGCCAGGCGGTGCAGCGCGCGCGCTTGCGGCTGCCGGCGTATCCGACCACCACCATCGGCTCGTTTCCGCAGACGGCGGCGATCCGCGCCGCGCGCGCGGCCTTTCGCCGCGGAGCCCTGCCGCTGGCGCAGTATGAAACAGCGATGCGCGCCGAAATCGCGCACGCGGTGGCGCGCCAGGAAGCCATCGGGCTCGATGTGCTGGTGCATGGCGAAGCCGAGCGCAACGACATGGTCGAGTATTTCGGCGAACAGCTCGACGGCTTCGTGTTCACGCAGCACGGCTGGGTGCAGTCGTACGGCTCGCGCTGCGTCAAGCCGCCGGTGCTGTATGGCGACGTGGCGCGCCCGCGCCCGATGACGGTGCCCTGGTCGGCGCATGCGCAAAGCCTGTCGGCGCGCCCGGTCAAGGGCATGCTGACCGGGCCGGCGACCATCCTGCAATGGTCGTTCGTGCGCGACGACCAGCCGCGCGCATTGACCGCGCTGCAGATCGCGCTGGCCATGCGCGACGAAGTGGCGGACTTGCAGGCGGGGGGCATCGGCATCATCCAGATCGACGAACCGGCCCTGCGCGAAGGCTTGCCGCTGCGGCGCGCGCGCTGGGACGATTACCTGGCGTGGGCCGTGCGCGCGTTTCGCATCACGGCCGGCGCGGCGCGCGACGATACCCAGATTCACACGCATATGTGCTACGCCGAGTTCAACGACATCCTGCCGCAGATCGCCGCGCTCGATGCCGACGTGATCACGATCGAAACGAGCCGCTCGGACATGGCGCTGCTCGACGGCTTCGGGCAGTTTCGCTATCCGAACGAGATCGGGCCGGGGGTGTACGACATTCACTCGCCGGCGGTGCCGGGCACGGACGCCATCGAACGCCTGCTGCGCAAGGCGGCCCAGGTGATTCCGGCGGCAAATTTGTGGGTCAATCCCGATTGCGGCCTGAAGACACGCGGCTGGGAAGAGACCGAAGCGGCGCTGGTGAACATGGTGGCGGCGGCGCGGCGCATGCGGGCCCAGGAAGGTGCGGATATCAACATTCCGGCCTGAGGCAGGCAACCGAACAGTCTACCGCTTGCGAGGTCTGAACGCCGCTTTTGCAGACCGGCGTTGTAAATATATCAATTTTTAAAAGGTTGATTTTTTGATCATCATGACGTGTATATTTTCTATTGTGCGCTGAAGAAAAACTTCACGTACGCAAACAGTCCGATGGCGCAGCATGGGCGCCGGACGGACACCGATCCATCTTGTTAACGACGAATGCGAGAAAATAATGTCCAAAAGCGACCGGCCAGGTCGTACTGATTCACAATGGCGCTGCGGATATTATCGCGTTGCTCACCCAACTCGCCGATCGGGTCGTAGCGGTAATTGCGCCACCAAAGACCCAGCCCGGCGCCATGCGCCTCGTTTTTGCGGCCGGAGGCCTGCCACAGACGCCGCCCCAGCCTATCGTAACCGAGCTTTTGTACCAGCGAACCCTGCGTATGCGCGATCTCGCGATGCAGTTCGTCGCGCTCGAGGTCGCTGATGACATGCTCGCCCAAACGGATCTGGTGCACGTGGCCGGAGCCGTAGCTAAGCGTATCGATACGCTGCCCATGCGGCAGGCTTAGGCTCGTGACATTGTCAAGCTCGTCGAGTTCATAGCCGACCTGGCCTTCGGCGCCGTCGTCCGAGGTCAAGCGCCCGCCTGCGTCATAGCTGAAGCGCAAGGCGCTCGCGCTGACGCCGAGCGCCGCGCCAGTCTCGGTGGGCATGCGCGCGGCACCTGTGAGGTGGGTCGGCTGCGCTCCACTCGTAACGGCTGGTCGCCGTGCCGGTCTGCTTGACCAGCAGCCGGCCCATCTTGTCACGCGCTGTGCGGCGCGTCGGATGAACAGTGCAAAGTATTCCCATCTAGAAAAATGCTGCGCCGACCAGCCAAAAACCGGTTTGAAGTTGCCTCGCGGAACATGCAGGCCAAGCCTCCCCTAACCCCGATTTTCACAGTAGAATGCACGAGCCTGCGCCATTTTGGGCGGTGATCCGCCCATCCCTCACGACTCGTCTATGCTCAAAAGCCCGTCCCAACTGCCTATCGAAATCAAGATCTCCACCGTGGTGGCGATCTCCACGATTCTGTATTCGGCCGACCCGCTGGCGATCGATGCGGCGCTCAAGCAGATGACGGGCGGCTCGGCCGATTTCTTCGAAGACGAATTCGCCGTGATCGATATCAGCGCCCTGGCCGAGAACGCGCCGCGCATCGATTGGGACAAGATGGTCGCCTTGCTCAAGAAATACCACCTGAACGCGGTGGCCGTGCGCGGCGCCCCGGCCTCCATGCACGACGCGATCCGCGCGCGCGGCCTCTCGCTCGACGACGGCGCCAGCGGCGACAAGGCGCGCAGCGAAGCGGCCGCGCCCGCGCCAAGCGCGCCGGCCCAAGCCCCGGCCACTACCCTGGTCACCCCCGGCACCATGATCATCGACACCCCGGTGCGCGCCGGCCAGCGCGTGTATGCGCGCGGCGGCGACCTGATCGTCACGGCGGTGGTCAACAACGGCGCCGAAATCATCGCCGACGGCAGCATTCATATTTACGCCTCGCTGTTCGGACGCGCGCTGGCCGGCGCCTCGGGCAACAGCGACGCGCGCATCTTCGCCATGGCGATGCAGCCCGAACTGGTCTCGATCGCCGGCGTTTACCGCACTTTCGAAGATGGCTTCGCGCCGCAGCTGGCACGCCAGCCGACGCAAATCCGCTTGATCGGCGACCGCATCGATATACTGTCGATCAGTCCGGCCTCCCGCGTTTAAATACCAGATACGAAAAAAGGACCCCCTGTGGCAAGAATTATTGTTGTGACTTCCGGCAAGGGTGGCGTCGGCAAGACGACCTCCAGCGCCAGCTTTTCCACCGGCCTGGCCATGCGTGGCCACAAGACCGCCGTACTCGACTTCGACGTCGGCCTGCGTAATCTCGACCTGATCATGGGTTGCGAACGGCGCGTGGTCTACGACCTGATCAACGTCATCAATGGTGAAGCCTCGCTCAACCAGGCGCTGATCAAGGACAAGCATTGCGACAACCTGTTCATCCTGCCGGCCTCGCAGACGCGCGACAAGGACGCCTTGTCGGAAGAAGGCGTCGAACGCGTGCTGCACGACCTGATCAACATGGGGTTCGAATACATCATCTGCGATTCGCCCGCCGGCATCGAACATGGCGCACTGATGGCGCTCACCTTCGCCGACGAAGCGATCATCGTGACCAACCCCGAAGTGTCGTCGGTGCGCGATTCGGACCGCATCCTCGGCATCATCCAGGCCAAGTCGCGCCGCGCCCAGACCGGCGCCGAGCCGGTCAAGGAACACCTGCTCATTACGCGCTACTCGCCCAAGCGGGTCGAGAACGATGAAATGCTGTCCTATCAGGATGTACAGGAAATCCTGCGCATTCCCCTGGTCGGCATCATTCCCGAGTCCGAATCGGTGCTGCACGCATCGAACCAGGGCAATCCGGCGATTCATTTCAAGGGCACCGACGTGGCCGAGGCCTACGAAGACGTGGTCTCGCGCTTCCTCGGCGAGGACGTCCCGCTGCGCTTTACCAGCTATGAAAAACCAGGCATATTCCAGCGCATCTTCGGAGTAAAGTGATATGGCCCTGCTTTCATTCCTGTTCCCCTCCAAGCCGAAAAGCGCCACCGCGGCCAAGGAGCGCCTGCAGATCATCATCGCGCGCGAACGCGGTCACCGCACCGGCCCCGATTTCCTGCCGGCGCTGCACCGCGAACTGCTGGAAGTGATCTCGAAGTACACCCGCGTCAATCCGGACGACATCAAACTGTCGCTGGACCGCCAGGGAAACCTGGAAGTGCTTGAAGTAAACGTGGTGCTGCCGGACACCTGATGGGTTCGGCCTTGGCGTGCCGCATGGCACGCCAAGGCGACGCGCCAAGGCGACGCAACCAAAACGCCTAGCCGGCGCGCGCCGCCAGCAATTCCTGCGCGACCGTGGTGCAGGCTTCCACATGGTCGTAGCCAAGCTTGCGGAACACGGTAAACCCGATCGCCGCCGACGCCAGCTGGCCGGCCAGCGGTATGAAGCGCGCAGCCGACTTGGCCAGCACCTTCGTGGCGCTGCGCTTGAGCATCCGCAGCGCCAGCTGGCGCGTGACCAGTTTCCCGACCATCATTCCACCAAACCCCGCCGCCGCGCCGAACACAATGCGCCTGTAGGCCGGCTGCAAGTGCTCGACCTGTTCGGCAGTCAGGCCAAAGGCCGCATTGACGTCGTTTACCAGACCGGTCAGCATGGTCAGGTCGGACATGACGTCGAGCCCCGGCACCGGCAGCGCCGATATACCGGCCGAGACAGCCGACCGGTTGCGCACCATGCGCCGGCATTCCTCGCGGACTTGCAAAATAGCTTCCGCATTGCCCGGAATGGTTGTCAAGTCATCTTTCATGGTGCTCCTTTCGATATGTAAATTTCCGTCAAGACTTAAAATGTCGATTGAAATCGGCGTTTTTCCAGTGTACCGTGTAATGAAACGAGGCGATGTACGACAGACCAGTTCGTTGCCGGATGTAAATTAATGTGTTCCAATTTAGTGTTGCTTTGTAAAAGTCTGTTATATTCAGAGTAACTATTCATTAGCAATAGTAGGACACTTCCTACAACACGTTTTTACGTTCGACACGCCACCATGAGAATTGCCGTCCTAGACAATGACCGTAGCCAGGCAGACCTGATCTGCCAGGTGCTGACCTCCGCCGGGCACGTCTGTCAGTCGTTTGACAGTGGTAAAGATTTGCTCGGGCAGCTGCGTAAAGACAGCATCGACATGCTGATCCTCGACTGGCAGGTGGCCGACATGAACGGCACCGAAGTACTGCGCCGCGCCAAGGAAAAGCTGCCCTCCACCACCCCCATGATGTTCCTCACCAGTAGCTCGGCCGAAGACGACATCGTGGCTGGCATCGGCGCCGGCGCCGACGATTACATGGTCAAGCCGCTGCGCCGCGGCGAACTGGTGGCGCGCGTGCAAGCCCTGCTGCGGCGCGCCTATCCGGCCCAGAACGGGGCTGAACAATTGCAGTTCGGACCGTATATTTTCGAAACCCGGCCGGGGCGATTGTTAATGGATGGCAACGTGATCGAGGTCACGCACAAAGAATTCTACCTGGCACTGTTGTTTTTTCGGAATATCGGCCGCCCGCTGTCGCGCGCGTATATTCATGAAGCGGTGTGGATCCGCGAAACGGCGGTGCCGTCGCGCACCATGGATACCCACGTGTCGCGCGTAAGAAACAAATTGCAGCTGCGGCCGGAGAACGGCTTCCGGCTGGTGCCGGTGTACAGCTATGGCTATCGGCTGGAAAAGCTGGGGACGTGAGTACAAGCGCGGCCGCCAAGGCCGCCCTTGCTGGCGCTGCCGGAACCGGCTCCCCGCAAAGGCGGGGATGAGGGGATCGACGGTCTGCCGTGCCAATCGTTGCCCACCCGCACCAAAAAACCCTCCTTTCAGTAGGTCCTTGACACATCACGGTATAATGGCGCTACCCATCCGTACACTGTAAAGCCATGCAACTGCTCGCCGTCGGCCTCAATCACACCACCGCACCGGTCTCGCTTCGCGAGCAGCTGGCGCTTGCGCCCGACCAGCTCGGCCAGGCGGTGCAGGCTGCGCGCGGCTGGTTTGCCCGCATCGACAACCGTGGCGGCGACGAAGCGGCAATCCTCTCGACCTGCAACCGCACCGAGATGTACGCCGCCAGCGATGTCGCCAATCCGCTCGATGCGAGCGCCCACTTCCTGGCCGATTACCACAAGCTCAACTTCGCCGAACTGCGCCCGCATCTGTACATGCTGCCGCACGATGCCGCCGTGCGCCATGCATTCCGGGTCGCCTCGGGGCTCGATTCCATGGTGCTGGGCGAACCGCAGATCCTCGGCCAGATGAAAGACGCGATGCGCCTGGCCGACGAAGCCGGGGGCCTGGGCACCTATCTGCACCAGCTGTTCCAGCGCAGTTTTTCGGTGGCCAAGGAAGTGCGCAGCACCACTGAAATCGGCGCCCACAGCGTGTCGATGGCGGCCGCCGCGGTGCGCCTGTCGCAGCGCATCTTCGACAAGATCTCCGACCAGAACGTGCTGTTCATCGGCGCCGGCGAAATGATCGAGCTGTGCGCCACCCACTTCGCGGCCCAGAACCCGAAAAACATCACCATCGCCAACCGCACCATGGAGCGCGGCGAAACGCTGGCGCACCGTTTCAACGGCAAGGCGATCCGCCTGGCCGCGCTGCCCGAGCAGCTGGCGCAGTTCGACATCGTCATCTCGTGCACCGCGTCCTCGCTGCCGCTCATTGGCCTGGGCCTGGTCGAACGCGCGATCAAGACGCGCCGCCACAAACCCATGTTCATGGTCGACCTGGCGGTGCCGCGCGATATCGAGCCCGAAGTCGGCCGCCTCGACGACGTGTTCTTGTATACCGTCGACGACCTCGGACAAGTCGTCCAGACCGGGCTGGAGAGCCGCCAGGCCGCCGTGGCCCAGGCCGAGGCCATCATCGAAACGCGGGTGCAGTCGTTCATGCACTGGATGGACGACCGCGCCATGGTGCCCGTCATCCAGGACCTGCAAGAAAACAGCGAAGCGATGCGCCTGTTCGAGCTCGAACGCGCCAAAAAAATGCTGGCGCGCGGCGACGATGTCGACGCCGTGCTCGACGCCCTCTCCAAGGGCCTGACCGCCAAGTTCCTGCACGGCCCGCAGCAGGCGCTGCACCGCGCCCAGGGCGACGAGCGCGCCCGTCTGGCCACCTTGCTGCCCCAGTTGTTCCGCGGCCGCCGTTAGCGCTTGCGCCGCCGTTCTGCCAGGCTGCGCTCGCGCGGCCTGTCCCTGTCAGTCCCCCTCACCTTTACCTGAACCCTATGAAACCATCGATGCTGGCCAAGCTGGATCAACTGGCCAACCGACTTGTCGAACTTGACGAATTGCTCATGAGCGAAGGCGCGACCTCGAACATGGACGCCTACCGCAAGATGACGCGCGAGCACGCCGAAATCGGCCCGCTGGTGGCCTTGTTCAAGGAGTACCAGCTGGCCCAGGACGATATCGCCCAGGCGCAGGAAATGCTGGCGGACCCCGAGATGAAGGACTTCGCGCAGGAAGAAATCGAAGCCGGCAAGGCGCGCGTGGCGCAGCTGGAAATGGATCTGCAGAAGATGCTGCTGCCGAAGGACGTCAACGACGAGCGCAACATTTTTCTGGAAATCCGCGCCGGCACCGGCGGCGACGAGTCGGCCCTGTTTGCGGGCGACCTGCTGCGCATGTACGTGCGCTTCGCCGAGCGCAATCGCTGGCAGGTCGAAACGGTCTCGGAATCGGTCTCGGACCTGGGCGGCTACCGCGAAGTGATCGTGCGCCTGATCGGCAACGGCGCCTACTCCAAGCTCAAGTTCGAGTCGGGCGGACACCGCGTGCAGCGTGTGCCGGCCACCGAAACCCAGGGCCGCATCCACACCTCGGCCTGCACCGTGGCGGTGATGCCGGAAGCGGACGAAGTCGAAGACGTCAACATCAACCCGGCCGACCTGCGCATCGATACCTACCGCGCCTCGGGCGCCGGCGGGCAGCACATCAACAAGACCGATTCGGCGGTGCGCATCACCCACCTGCCGACCGGGATCGTGGTCGAATGCCAGGACGACCGCAGCCAGCACAAGAACAAGGCTTCGGCGCTGAAGGTGCTGGCGGCGCGCATCAAGGACGTGCAGCTGCGCGAGCAGCAGTCGAAGGAAGCGGCCACCCGCAAAAGCCTGATCGGCTCGGGCGACCGCAGCGAGCGGATTCGCACCTATAACTTCCCGCAGGGCCGCATGACGGATCACCGCATCAACCTGACCTTGTATAAACTCGACTTCATCATGGACGGCGAACTGACCGAACTGACTAACGCGCTGGCGGCCGAACACCAGGCCGAATTGCTGGCGGCCCTGGGCGATTAAGCGTTTGATAAGCACACGGTCAGCCGGACGTTGTAGACTGTGCAATGCGGCGTACCCGGGCCGCATGTCACGACATACATAAGAACACTACTAGGACTTGAAACGATGCCCAACAACCGCACGATCCTGATGACCCTTTCCGCCATCTGCTTCGCCCTGCTGGGCGCGGCGCTGTATCTGCAGCACTACAAGAACATGCTGCCATGCCCGCTGTGCGTAATCCAGCGCTACGCCTATTTCTTCTGCGGCCTGGTGTGCCTGGCGGCGGCGTCGGCCAAGCAGTTCAAATTGTGGAGCTTCTTCGGCCTGGCCGGTTCCCTGGCCGGCCTGTTCTACGCCGGCAAGCAGTTGTGGGTACTGGCCCATCCGGGTCTGTCGTGCGGCATCGACCCGATGCAGACCGTGCTCAATAAAATCCCCACCGCCGTCTACCTGCCATGGATCTTCGAGGCCGACGGCCTGTGCGAAGATGCGGTCGACACCCTGCTCGGCCTGTCGATCCCGCAATGGTCGGCCCTCTGGTTCGCCATCATCAGCGCCTCGCTGCTGTTCGTGCTGGTACGGCGCGGCAGCCGCTGATGGTGCTCGCCGGCCAGCGCATCGGCGCGCTGCAAACGCTGCTGCCGCTCGAGCCGCTGGAAAACCGCATCCTGGCCTGCCATGCGCTGGGCATCACGCGCATCGGCCTGATCACCCAGTCGGAACGGCTGCTCACCGACGCTGAAGCGGCCACGCTGGCGGCGCTGGTGGAGCGGCGCCTGGCGGGCGAGCCGATTGCCTACATCGTCGGCCGGCGCGAATTCTATGGCCTCGATTTCGCCGTCAACGCGGCGGTACTGATTCCCCGTCCCGATACGGAACTGCTGGTCGAGCTGGCGCTCGAACGCCTGCCCGTGCGCGGCCGCATGCTCGACATGGGCACCGGCAGCGGCGCCATCGCGGTGGCCGTGGCGCACACCCGACCCGACGCCGGCGTCACCGCGCTCGACGTCAGCGGCGCCGCGCTGGCCGTGGCGCGCGCCAACGCGCAAGCGAACCGCGCCGCCGTGCGCTTCGTGCAAAGCGACTGGTTCGGCGCCATCGCCGCCGAATCGTTCGACCTGATCGTCGCCAATCCCCCCTACATCGCCGACGGCGACGTCCACCTGTCCCGGGGCGACCTGCGCTTCGAGCCGGCCGGCGCGCTGACCGACCATGCCGACGGCCTGTCGGCGCTGCGCACCATTGTGGCTGGCGCGCCACACCATCTGGCGCCGGGCGGCTGGCTGCTGATGGAGCACGGCTACGACCAGGCGGCCCAGGTGCGCGCCCTGCTGGCGGCCGGCGGCTACAGCGAGGTGCAGAGCTGGCGCGACCTGGCCGGCATCGAGCGCGTGAGCGGCGCACGGGCCGGCGGCGCAACATAAGTTCTGCGGTGCAAGGTGCGCGCCATCCCCTTTGCTAAAATGACCAGATGCGCAAACTGATCGCCACCTGTGTCCTGATGCTCGCCCCGCTCGCCGCCGGCGCGGGTCAGGCCGCCGTACCCGAACGGGCGGCGCAAGACCGGCCGCCGGCCGAACGCCCTGTGGCCGAACGCCTGACGGCGGACCAGCAGGCGCGCGCGCTGTTCGACGGCGACTGGGAATGGCGCCTGCAAAACCAGCCCGAATACGCCACCTCGGTGGGCGACTACCGCTACGACGCGGCCCTGAGCGACACTACCCTGGCCGCCAGCCGCGCCGCCAATGCGCACCAGCGCAAGATGCTCGACCAGGCCAGGCAGATCGAACGCGACAAACTCAGTGCGCAGCAGCAGCTGTCCTACGACCTGTTCGTGTGGGAGAAGGAGCAGGCGGTCAAGGCGGCCGCCCTGTACCCGTTCCAGGCGCAGCCGCTGAGCGCCTACGCGGGCGTGCACATCACCCTGGCGCAACTGGCCGCGCAGATGCCGTTCGCCACCGAGGGCGACTACCGCAACTACCTGGCGCGCCTGGACGCGGTGCCGGCCCACGTTACGGGACTGATCGAGCAACTGCGCGAAGGCATGCGCAGCGGCTGGGTGGCGCCCAGGGTGACCGTGCGCGCGGTGCCGCCGCTGCTCAGGCAACTGCGCGAAAACGCGGTCGACGGCCCGCTCGGCCTGCCGTTCCGCCAGATCCCGGCGAGCATCGACAAACCGGTGCGCGACGCCCTGGCGCTGGCCGGCCCGGTAGCGCTGCGCAACCGCGTGGCGCCGGCGCTGCAGGAGCTGGAAGACTTCCTGCGCACCGAATACGTGCCGGTCGCGCGCGAGTCGATCGCGGCCAGCGCGCTGCCCTCCGGCCTCGATTACTACCTGCTGGCGGTGACGCGCCAGACCACCATCGAAATGGCGCCGGCCGCCATCCACGCGCTCGGCATCAGGGAAGTGGCGCGCCTGCGCGGCGAGATGACGGCGGCCATCGCGCGCACCGGTTTTAGCGGCAGCTTCGCCCAGTTCATCGTGTTCGCCAAGACCGATCCGCGCCTGTTCTACACCAGCGGCGACGCGCTGCTGGCGCGCTACCGGCGCATCATCACGCGCGCCAACGCGGCCGTGCCGAAACTGTTCGCGGCCGCGCCCACCCAGGAAGTACAGGTCAAGGCGGCCAGCGGCGCCGGCACCGACAAACTCGGCGCGGCCTGGTACGAAGCCGGCGCCGCCGACCGGCCGGCGGCGTTCGTGGTCAACACCTCGCTGATGGAAACGCGCCCCATGTGGGAGATGGAAACGCTGGCCCTGCACGAAGCGCTGCCCGGCCACCACCTGCAGGTGGCGCGCGCGGCCGACATCGCCGAGCTGCCGGCCTTCCGCCGCCACGGCTGGCACGGCGCGTATGGCGAAGGCTGGGCCCTGTACGCCGAGACGCTCGGCCCTGAACTGGGTTTTTACAAGGATGCATTTTCCGCCTTTGGCCACCTGAACGCCGAGATGTTCCGCGCGGTGCGGCTGGTGGTCGATACCGGCATCCACACCCAGGGCTGGACGCGCCAGCAGGCGATCGACTACATGAACGCCAACACCGCCAACGCCCCGGGCGACAACGAGCTGGAAGTGGACCGCTACATCGCCTGGCCGGCGCAGGCGCTCGGCTACAAGGTCGGGCAGCTGAAAATCCGCGCCCTGCGCGACAAGGCGCAGGCGGCGCTGGGCGACAAATTCGATATCCGGCGCTTTCACAGCGTGGTGCTCGATAACGGGCCGCTGACGCTGGCGCTGCTCGAACAGCAGGTCGACGCCTGGATCGCGGCCGCCAAAAAGCCGGCGTCCTGACACGGCCGCATTGCATATAAAATAATCTTTGTTTTAAAATCCACGCCCCATCCCGGCAGGAAAACCAGACCTCAGGCGCGCTGGCCGGATTTCGGTTAATCTCGCAGCACTTACCTATTTGGCAGTACAAGAAAGGATTCACCGTGTCGAACCAACTGACCCGCCGCCTGGCCCTGCTCGACGATGATGAACACCGCGCCCTGCTGGGCCAGGGCCTGCGCGGCATCGAGCGCGAAACGCTGCGCGTGGACCGCGCCGGACGCCTGGCGCGCACCCCGCACCCGGAGGCGCTGGGGGCCGCCCTGACCCACCCGCAGATCACCACCGACTACGCCGAAGCCCTGCTCGAATTCATCACGCCGGCCGAAAACGATATCGGCACCACCCTGCACAAGCTCGACGCCATCCACCGCTACGCCTACACCAAGCTGGGCGACGAAATGCTGTGGAGCGAGTCGATGCCGTGCGAGCTGCCGGGCGAAGCGGAAATCGACATCGCCTGGTACGGCAAGTCGAACATCGGCATGCTCAAACACGTGTACCGGCGCGGCCTGGCGCTGCGCTACGGTAAAGCGATGCAGTGCATCGCCGGCATCCACTACAACTACTCGCTGCCGGAGCAGATGTTCCAGCTGTTTTCCAGCAGCGAAGGCGTCGCCCAGGAACGGCGCAGCGCGCTGCGCGACTTCCAGTCCGAAAGCTACATCGCCCTGATCCGCAACTTCCGCCGCTACAGCTGGCTGCTGATGTACCTGTTCGGCGCCTCGCCGGCGCTCTCCACCGGCTTTTTGCGCGGCCGTGAGCACCAGCTCGAAAAACTCTCCGAAGACACCCTGTACCTGCCATACGCGACCAGCCTGCGCATGAGCGACCTCGGTTACCAGAACGATGCGCAATCGGGCCTGACCCCGCACGAGAACTCGCTCGAGAGCTACGTCAGCAGCCTGATGGACGCCGTCAACCGCCCGTACAAGCCGTACCAGGCGCTCGGCACCAAGCGCGATGGCGAATGGATCCAGCTCTCGACCAACGTGCTGCAGATCGAGAACGAATACTATTCGACCATCCGGCCGAAACGCGTGATCCGCACCGGCGAGCGTCCGGTGCAGGCGCTGTGCAAGCGCGGCGTGCAGTACATCGAAGTGCGCTGCCTCGATGTCGATCCGTTCGAGGCAATCGGCATCAGCGTCGAAACCGGCCGCTTCATGGATGCCTTCCTGCTGTTTTGCGCGCTCGACGAGAGCCCGCTGATCAACCACATGGAAAGCCAGGTCCACGCGCGCAATTTCGCGCGCACGGTAAAAGAAGGCCGCCGTCCCGGCTTGACCCTGACCCGCAATGGCGAAGAGATCGGGCTGCAGGCCTGGGCCAATGAACTGATCGGGCGCATCGCCCCGGTGGCGGCGCTGCTCGACAGCGCCCATAACGACGACGGCGTGCATGCCGCTTCGCTGGCGGCGCAGCGCGCCAAGGTCGCCAATCCGGGCCTGACGCCATCGGCGCGGGTGCTCGACGAAGTGCGCGCGCTCGGCTCCTCGGCCGCCTTCGGCCTGCGCCAGAGCGAGCTGCATGCGGCCGCGTTCCGCGACAGCCCCTTGATGCCGGCCGAAGCGGCGTTGTTCGACGAGATGGCGGGGGCCTCGCTGGCCGAACAGGCCATCATCGAGGAGACCCCGAGCGGCAGCTTCGACGACTTCGTGGCGGCTTACAACAGCAGCACACTCTGTGGTGACTGACAGAGCGAGCGGTCGTGCTGACCTTTTATAACGAGCACCACGCCCAGCACCGCGGACGCCACGAGATGTTCCGCGGCGCCCTCGTGCCCTGCTTCGAAAAGCCGGAGCGGGTCGAGATGGTGCTGGCCGAATTCGAACGGCGCGGCCTGGGCAAGGTGGTCACGCCGCACGGCGTGTCGCTCGTTTCGCTCGAACGCATCCACACGCCGCGCTACCTGCATTTTCTGCGCAGCGCCTGGAGCGAGTGGGTCGCGCTCGACGAAGCCAATGCCGACAAGGACGCGTTTCCGTCGGTCTGGCCGATCCGCGGCATGCGCACCGATATCGAGCCCGATAATTTCGCCGCGCGCATGGGCCTGTACTCGATGGACAGCGGCACCCCGCTCACGGCCGGCACCTGGATCGCCGCCAAGACCGGGGCCGACTGCGCGGTCAACGCCGCGCATGCGCTGCGCCTGGGCGAACGCGGCACCTTCGCGCTGACCCGCCCTCCCGGCCACCACGCGGGCGCCGATTTTTTCGGCGGCTACTGCTTCCTCAATAATGCCGCGCTGGCGGCCCAGCACCTGCTCGACGACGGCGCCAAAAAGGTCGCCATCCTCGATCTCGACTATCACCACGGCAACGGCACGCAGAGCATTTTCTACGGCCGCAAGGACGTGCTGTTCATCTCGATCCATGCCGACCCGCGCAACGAATATCCGTTCTATCTGGGGCACGCCGGCGAGACCGGCGAAGGCGAAGGCACCGGCTACAACATGAACCTGCCGCTGGCGGCCGGATCGACCCCGGCCCAGTGGTTCCTGGCGCTGGAATCGGCCTGCGTCAAGCTGGCCAGCTTCGCGCCCGACGCGCTGGTGGTCTCGCTCGGGGTCGACACTTTCGCGGGCGATCCGCTGTCGTCGTTCACGCTGCAAAGCAGCGATTTTTTGCGCATCGGCGAACGCATCGCGCACACCGGCCTGCCGACCGCGTTCGTGTTCGAAGGCGGCTACGCGGTCAGCGAAATCGGCATCAACGTGGTCAACGTGCTCGAAGGTTTTGAAACCGCCAACTAGGACAATGAAAGAAGCCACCATGAGCGTCAATCCATCCATCGCCTGGGAATGGCGCCACTTCGACCAGCTCTCCGGCGCCGACCTGTACGCGGTCATGGCCAGCCGCCAGGATGTGTTCATCCTCGAACAAACCTGCTTGTATCCCGACCTGGACGGCTACGACCAGGGCGCGCACCACCTGCTCGGCTGGCACACGGTCGATGGCGCGCGCGTGCTGGCCGCCTACCTGCGCTGCATCGCCCCCGGCGTCAAGTTCGACGACATGTCGCTCGGGCGCGTGCTCACCACCAGAGGCGCGCGTGGCGGCGGCAGCGGACGCGCCCTGCTGGCCGAAGGCATCGCCCGCGCCGAAGGCCAGCATCCGGGCCAGCGCATCCGCATCGGCGCCCAGCAGCACCTCGAAGCGTTCTACGCCAGCTTCGGTTTTGCCACCATCAGCGCGCCCTACGACGAAGACGGCATCATGCACGTCGATATGCTGCGCTAAGGCGGCGGCGGCGCCAGCCGAGCAGGCCCAGGCCGGCCAGCAGCATGGCCCAGGCGCCCGGTTCGGGCACCGGCGCCAGTTGCAGCAGCAGGCCGCCGCAGCCGCCGCTGTCGTGGCAGCCCCAGGCGGCGATCTGGCCGTTGTCGTTGATGCCGGCGGCGCTGGTCACGGTCCAGCCGAGCGCGGGATCGATCAGCGTGTTGAGGTCGCTCATGGCGCCGTTGGCGTAGATAAACCCAAAGAACGGCACTTGCAGCGCTCCGCCCAGGTTGCCGACCACCTCGCCCCGGTTATTGAGCGCGGTGCCCCAGGCGGACAAGCCGTACAGGCTGCCCAGCACCTGGGTCATGCCGTTGGTGTACAGATAGGCGGACTCGGGCCCGTGCCAGTCGGTGCCGGTAATCTGCCCGGCCTGGTTGACGGCGTTGGCGGTGCTGCTGCCCGAGGACGAATAGTTCAGGGCCGTCATGACGCCGTTCTCGTAGATAAAGGCGGTCTGCGGCGGATGGAACTCCTGCGTTCCCAGCGAACTGCCGACCACGCGGCCGGCGTTGTTGATGCCGCTGGCCCAGATGGCGGAGCCGCCCAGGTTGCCGATATCGCGCAGTTGGCCGTCGAGGCGCACAAAGGCGCCCCAGCCGCTGGCCGGCGCGCGGAAGTCGCCCGCAATCTGGCCCAGGTCGTTGATCGCCGTGCCGCGCGTAACGTCGCCGCCGCCGATGGTGCCGAGGTCGGTCATCACGCCACGGCTGTAAAGGAAGGCGTGTTCTTCGCCGCCGGCCGTGAGCGAGCCGCCAGTCACCTCGCCGAAGCGGTTGAGCGCCATGCCGGTGCTGCTGGCGCCGCCCAGGGTGCCGAGGTCGATGCCGCCGGCGCTCGACCACAGGTAGGCGTGGTCGTTGCGGGTGCCGACGATCTGGCCGGCATTGTTGATGCCGGCCGGGGCCATTCCATCGGGCAGGACGGTGACGGTGTAGCTTGGTACGGCGGCGGCGGCTGTGGCGGCGGCGGACAGCAGCAGCGCCAGTGCAAGGTGAGTAGGCATGGCGAATCCTCGAAGGTGGACAAGCTGCCATCGTGCGCGCCGCAGCGCCGCGCACCCTGTGTTATGTCATGCGCGCGCCACGCCGGCCCCGCCAGGGCCGGCGCCGGGATTAATTGACGCTGATCAGTTCGATCTCGAACACCATGCCGGTGTTGGCAGGCACAGGCCCCCTGCCGGACGTGCCGTAACCCTTGGACGATGGAATCGTCAGGGTGCGCTTGCCGCCCGCTTTCATGCCTGGAATGCCATCGGTCCAACCTTCGATCAGGGTGCCTTTGGTCAGCATGAAGGCGACCGGCGCCTTGCCGACGGTGCTTTCGAACTGGGTGCCCTTGTTGTCGGGCTTGGTCGAATCGTAGAGCCAGCCGGTGTAGTGCACGTTGATGGCTTTGCCGAGGGCCGCTTCGGCGCCGGTGCCGAGCACCGTATCCTTGCTGGCAAAGGCGGCCGGGTCGGTGGTCACCACCGCCGGCGGCGGCAGCGGCGCCACCTGGACCGGGCTGTTATCGGAGCTGCCGCACGCGCTCAGGGCGAGCGTGGCGACGAAGGCGGCGGCGAGAGTAAGCTTGAGTTTCATGGAATCCTTGGGCGGTGACGGAAAAAGTTGCCAAAGTTTAGCAGCAGTTGCCCGTCCCCGCACTATTCGTCACGCATCAAAAGTGTCGCGCATATGTATCCATGTGTATTTCAGGCAGGCCGTTCAGATTTCGACCTGGGTTCCCAGCTCGATCACCCGGTTCGGTGGAATCTGATAGTAGTCGGCCGCGCCGCGCGCATTGCGCGACATGGTCACGAACAGATGCTCGCGCCATGGCGCCATGCCGCCGCCCGGTGCCGAAATGACGGTCTGGCGCGCGATGAAGAAGGAGGTTTCCATCATCTCGAACGGCAGGCCGAGCTCGGCGCACTGGACCAGCACCTTGGGAATATCCGGTTCATCCTTGAAGCCGTAGTACACATTGATCTGGTAGCAGTTGTGGCCCAGGTCGGTCACCTTGGCCTGCTCGGCGGCCGCCACCCACGGCTCTTCCATCATGTGCACGGTGAGGAACACCACGCGCTCGTGCAGGACCTTGTTGTGCGACAGGTTGTGCAGCAGCGCGTGCGGCACGCCGTCGCTTTCGCCGCGCAGGAAAATCGCGGTGCCGTACACGCGCGTGGGCGGCGCCACGAACAGCGACTGCAGGAAGTCTTCGAGCGGAATGGCGTGCGACTGCAGGTTCTCGAACACCAGCTGGCGCCCGCGCTTCCAGGTCATCATGCCGGTAAACAGGATCGCGCCCAGCAGCAGCGGGAACCAGCCGCCGTGGAACAGTTTCAGGGTGCTCGACGAGAACAGCATGATGTCCATCACGATGAAAAAGCCGGTCGCGCCGAAGCACAGCACCAGCGGCAGGTGCCAGCGGTAGCGCGTCACAAAGAAGGTCAGCACGGTGGTGCACAGCATGGTGGCGGTGACCGCGATGCCGTAGGCGCCGGCCATGTCGTCGGAGGACTGGAAGATCAGCACGCCGATCAGCACCACCACCAGTTGCAGCCAGTTGACGGCCGGAATGTAGATCTGGCCGATTTCGCTTTCGGAGGTGTGCAGCACGCGCATGCGCGGCATCAGGCCCAGCGCGATGGCTTGCTTGGTCATCGAGAAGGTGCCGGAAATGGTCGCCTGCGAAGCGATCACGGCGGCCATGGTCGAGAGCAGCACCAGCGGGTAGATGCTCCAGCTGCCGAGCTGGTTATAGAAGGGGTTGCTGACGTGTTCGGGGTGCATGATCAAGAGCGCGCCCTGGCCCATGTAGTTCAGCGCCAGCGCCGGAAAGGCGATCAGGAACCAGGCGGCGCGGATCGGTTTCTTGCCGAAGTGGCCCATGTCGGCATACAGCGCCTCGGCCCCGGTCAGCGACAGCACCACCGCGCCGAGCGCGATGAAGGCGGTGTATTTGTTTTCCAGCATGAAGCGCAAGGCATGCAGGGGGTTGAGCGCAGCCAGGATCTGCGGCGCCTCGATGATGTTCACCACGCCCATCGCCGCCAGGGCGATGAACCAGGTCAGCATGACCGGGCCGAACCAGCGGCCGATGCCGGCCGTGCCGCGCCGCTGCACCGAATACAGGGCCACCAGGACCACCGCGGTAATGAGCAGCACCACCCAGTTGGGTATGCCGGGAATGGCCACTTCCAGCCCTTCGATCGCGCCCAGCACCGAAATGGCGGGGGTGATCACGCTGTCGCCGTAGAACATGGTGGCGCCGAACACGCCCAGCACCATCAACGGGAAATACCATTTGGAAGCCTTGGTCACCGAATTGAGCGCCAGCGCCATCAGCGCCATGATGCCGCCTTCGCCGCGATTGTCGGCGCGCAATATCAGGGCGACGTACTTGAGCGAGACGATCAGGGTCAGTCCCCAGAAGATCAGGGAAATGATGCCGAGCAGGTTGGGGGTATTCAGGACAAGTCCGTGGTCCTCGTGGAACACGGCCTTCAGGGTGTACAGCGGACTGGTGCCGATGTCGCCGTAGACAATCCCGACCGCCGCCAGGGTGGTGGCCGCCAGGCCGCTCTTCTTGTGTTGCGCTGTCAAGATTGCACCATATTCTTGTTTTGGTGCATTGCACAATAGAAGATGGTCATGGAAAAAGCAAGCACAATTCGTTGCATCATTAATACCCCTGGTTACAGCAAGATTGCACTTGCTTTCGAAGACGCCATGATAAACGTACTGACGGGATAAGTGCGTTCGCAATGCCGGATTAACATCACCGGCAAATGGCCGGCCGCCAGCAAGCTTCCCCTATCTGCGGGATAATGTTGATCTAATGAATTTCTGATTGTCACTCATGCGTACCGGCATCCTGTCCGCCGCCCTGGCCTTCCTGTGCTGGGGTCTGTTTCCCTTGTATTTCCATGCAATCAAAGAAGTCCCGCCGGCCCAGATCATGGGCCACCGGGTGCTCTGGTCGCTGCTGTTCCTGGTAATTGTATTGACTATCCGCCAGCAATGGAAATGGCTGGGCGCGCTCAGGCAACAGCCGCGCGTGGTGGCCAGTTTCGCGCTCAGCGCCCTGCTGCTGAGCCTGAACTGGCTGCTGTACATCTGGGCCGTCAACAGCGGCCACGTGATCGAAGCGAGCCTGGGCTACTTCATCAACCCCCTGTTCAACGTGATGCTGGGTTTTCTGATCCTCAAGGAACGGCTGCGCATCGTGCAGTGGCTGGCGATCGCTCTGGCCGCCTGCGGCGTGCTGTGGCTGACCTGGCAGGCCGGGCGCATGCCCTGGATCGCGCTGGCGCTGGCCGCCTCCTTCGGCGGCTACGGCTTGCTGCGCAAGACCGCCTCGCTCGGCGCGCTGGAAGGCTTGTCGTTCGAAACCATGCTGCTGTTCCCGTTCGCGCTTGGCTTCGTGGTCTGGCTGACCATGACGGGCGACAACGCCTTTCTCAACTCGCCCTCGAACGGCACCCGCTGGTTGCTGATCGCCTCGGGGCCGATCACCGCCATTCCGCTGCTGCTGTTCGCCAGCGGCGCGCGCAAGATTCCCCTGTCGGTGCTCGGTTTGCTGCAATACATCGGCCCGACCATCCAGCTCAGCCTGGGGATCTTCCTGTTCCACGAAGCGTTCACACAGGAGCGCATGATCGGCTTTGCCATCATCTGGGGCGCGCTGGCGCTGTATGCGGCCGAGGGTTTGCTCAGGCGCAAATAGGCTGGCCGCAGACGCTTACGGCAGGCGCAGCAGGGCGCGCGTGCCGCCGGCGCCGCTGACGATCTCGAGCCCGATGCCGAAGCGCTCGCCCAGGCGGCGCGCGATCGACAGGCCCAGTCCGAAGCCGCTGCTGTGCTCGCCCTTGACGCCGCTCTCGTAGATGCTCGCGCGCAGCGCCGGGTCGATGCCCGGGCCGCTGTCGGCCACCACCAGCACGGCGCCCTCGCGCGCGATGCGGATGCTGCCCTGGTGCGTGTGGCTGAAGGCGTTGCTGACCAGGTTCGACAGCAAGATCGCCAGCACCGGGCCCGGCACCCGCGCCGTCTCGTGCGGCGCCACCTCCACCAATACCTCGACCGCCTTGCCATCGAGCAGATGGGCGAACTGCACCACGGCCGCTTCGATCAGGGGCAGCAGGGCCAGCGGCGGGCATGGCGCAGGCGCCGGCGCGGCGGTTTCCTCGCGCGCCAGCGACAGCAAGGTCTCGACCGTCTGCGTCATGTGCGCCGCCGCGCTGCGGATGCGCGCCAGCTGGGCGGCGCCGCGTTCAGGCAGCGCCTGCTGCGCCAGCAGCGCGGCGGCGCCGTCGATCACGGCCAGCGGGGTGCGCAGTTCGTGGCTGGCGTCGCGCGTGAAATGCTGTTCGCGCTCGATGAAACCGGCGATGCGCGCCAGCGCGTCGTCCAGCGCCTGCGCCAGCAGGCCGATTTCATTGTCCGGAAAGGTGCTGGCGAAGCCGCGCGGCAGCCGCTCCGGCGCGCTCTGCGCGACCAGGCCGGCGAGGCGGCGCAGCGGCGCGCTGGCGCGCCGCGCCAGCCAGTAGCCGGCGCCGAGCGAGGCGGCCAGCAGCGCCAGCGCCGACAGGCCGAGGAAAGCGAGGATGAACGGCAGGCGCGGACGCACCACCAGCTCGGCCCCGACCTCGGCCACCAGCACCAGCGGCCCGGCGCCGTCCAGTTGCAGGTGGCGCAGATGGTAGTGGCGGCCGGCGTCGCCGGGCACTTCGGTGCCGCGCGCGCCCGCCGCCAGGCGCCGCGCCAGGTCGGCCGGAAAGCCGGCCTGGCCGTGGTGCAGCGTGACGAACGGCCGCAGCGGCGCGGCCAGGCGGCCGTCGCGCTGCCAGGCTTGGCGCTGGTGCGCCGCTTCCTGGTCGAGCAGCCTGGCGAAAAAACTGTCTTCGACCGTGTACAGGAACAGCACGCCGAGCGCGCCGAAGCACAGCGCGCTGATCATCGAGAACAGGGCAAAGGCGGCCACCATGCGCCGCTGCAGGCTGTGGGCGCGCCCCATCATGCCCCCGCGTCGAGGCGCAGGCCGACCCCGTGCACGGTAAGCAGCATGGGCCGCGCAAACGGCTTGTCGAGCTTCTGGCGCAATTGATAGCAATGGCTGCGCAGGGCGTCCGAATCGGGCGGCTCGCCCTGCCACAGGACCTGGGTCAGTTCGGAACGGGTCAGCACGCGCGGATGCGCTTCGGCCAGCGCCAGCAGGATCTGGTAGCCGGCCGGATGCAGCCCGAGCGCCTGGCCGTCCCGTGCGGCGCTGCGCGCGCGCCGGTCGAGGCGCAGGCTGCCAATGGCCAGCACATGGTCCTGGTGCAGGGTATGGCGGCGCGCCAGCACGCTGCAGCGGGCCAGCAATTCTTCCAGTGCGAACGGCTTGACCAGGTAATCGTCGGCGCCGCTGTCGAAGCCGGCCAGTTTATCGCCCAGGCTGTCGCGCGCGGTGAGCATCAGCAGCGGGATGCGGCGCGGCGCGCAAGCGCGCAGGCGGCGGCACAGTTCCAGCCCATCCATGCGCGGCAGGCCGAGGTCGACGATCAATACATCGTAATGGTGCTGCAGCGCCAGATGCAGGCCGAGCATGCCGTCGGTGGCGAAGTCGGCGCTGTGGCCGGCCAGTTCCAGGCCATCGGCCAGGTTGCTCGCGAGCAGGGCGTTGTCTTCCACCACCAGCAGGTGCATGTTCGGGTCCTCTTGTTGAGCGTGGGCGCCAGCATCTTATCAAAGCCCGGCAGGCGGTGCGGATGATGCCGCAAGCGCTGTGAAAGAGATATGAAAACGTGCGCAAGGCAGGCAAAAAAATAGCGGCCCGCAGGCCGCTATCTTTGATCAGGCAGCGAACTTATGCCGCTTTTTTACGCTTGGCGACCGCCAGGCCGGCCAGGCCCAGGCCCAGCAGCGCCAGGCTGCCCGGTTCAGGCACGCCGACCGGATCGGCGGCGAAGGTGCCGCCCTGGATGAACACGCCCGAATCGAGCCTGGCATCGCCACGGTCCTGGATCAGGAATTCGAAGGTGTTCTTGCCGACCAGGCCGAACGCCTTGGCGTTCAGGACCGTGGTCAAGCCATCGTAGCCGGTTGCGATCGTGTTCTTGGCATTGTCGCGGTAGTAGGCGGCATTGATGCCGTTGTTGACGTTATTAATCGACACAACGCCTTTGTTGCCTGGAACCAGGGCGATGTTCACGCCGTTGAGCTTGAGTTCGAACAGGTCGTTGTAGGCGGAGCCGACGTATTCGTTGTATTCCTCGGAAGCGAACACATAGTTGAAGAAGATGTTGCCGGTGGTGCTGGTGAAATCGAATTTCAGCGAGGTGGTGGTGCCGGCGCCCGAGCATTCGGCGCCGTTGTTGATGCCGGTGGCGCAGGTGGTCACGCCGGTGGTCAGCAGGATGCCCTGCTCGAAACCGATATTGCCGCCCTGGGTGAAGATGCCGCTGGCGGTCGGGGTGGCGCTGGTCAGGGTAGCGTTGCTGATGGTCACCCCGGTACCGGCCAGGGCCTTGGCCAGGGTGGTCGCGTTGGTGGAATTCGTTACAACCAGTGCATGTGCCGAGCTGGTGGCCAGAATCAGTGCGGCGGCCGACATCACGCTGCGGATCAAATTAAAAGTCATCGAGGTATCTTTTCAGGTAAGAGTTGGAATCTGTTTTTATTGGAGCTTGCTGCTAGTGCCAATAAAGCAATTTCCATGCCCAAAAGCAAAAGATGCGCCAAATCAATGACTTGCAGAAACATTGCGCTGCGCCATGACTTCAAGTGTAAATATTTCCGACACTTGATCATCGATACATCTTGCAGGATGCATAAAACAGGCATGCCCGGCGCGTCCGGCCAGCCGGGCGGCGCAGGAAAGAACCAAAGCCGGGGCGACTTATTGTATCCTGTTGACCTTCCGTCCCCATTTCAAGAAACTCAATGGCCAATTACGTCTATACCATGAATCGCGTGGGCAAAATCGTCCCGCCCAAGCGTCAGATCCTCAAGGATATTTCCCTGTCGTTCTTCCCGGGCGCCAAAATCGGCGTGCTGGGCCTGAACGGCTCCGGCAAGTCGACCTTGCTGAAAATCATGGCCGGGATCGATACCGACATCCAGGGCGACGCCGTGCCGATGCCGGGCCTGAACATCGGCTACCTGCCGCAGGAACCGCAGCTCGATCCCGAGCAGACGGTGCGCCAGGTGGTCGAATCGGGCCTGGGCGAAGTGTTCGAGGCGCAAGCCAAGCTGGAAGCGGTGTACGCGGCGTATGCCGACGAAGACGCCGACTTCGATGCGCTGGCGACCGAACAGGCGCGCCTGGAAGCGATCATTTCGACCTCCGACGGCGGCAACCTGAACCTGCAGCTGGAAATGGCCGCCGACGCGCTGCGCCTGCCGCCATGGGACGCTAAAATCGGCATCCTGTCCGGTGGCGAAAAGCGCCGCGTGGCGCTGTGCCGCCTGCTGCTGTCGAAACCGGACATGCTGCTGCTCGACGAACCAACCAATCACCTGGACGCCGAATCGGTCGACTGGCTCGAACAATTCCTGCTGCGCTTCCCCGGCACCGTGGTGGCCATCACCCACGATCGCTACTTCCTCGACAACGCCGCCGAGTGGATTCTCGAACTCGACCGTGGTCACGGCATTCCATGGAAAGGCAACTACAGCTCGTGGCTGGAGCAAAAGAGCAACCGCCTCAAGCAGGAAGAAGCGACCGAGTCCTCGCGCCAGAAAACCATCGCCAAGGAACTGGAATGGGTGCGCCAGAATCCGAAGGGCCGCCAGGCCAAGAGCAAGGCCCGCCTGGCGCGCTTTAACGAGCTGTCCGAGCACGAATACCAGAAGCGCAACGAGACCTCCGAGATCTTCATTCCCGTGGCCGAGCGCCTGGGCAATGACGTGATCGAATTCAAGAACGTCTCGAAGTCCTTTGGCGAGCGCATGCTGATCGAGAATGTGTCGTTCGTGGTGCCGCCGGGCGCGATCGTCGGCATCATCGGCCCTAACGGCGCCGGTAAATCGACCCTGTTCAAGATGATCACCGGCAAAGAGCAGCCGGACAGCGGCGAAGTGGCGATCGGCCAGACCGCGCGCGTGTCCATCGTCGACCAGAACCGCGACGACCTGGCCAATACCAAGACCGTGTTCGACGACGTGGCCGGCGGCGCCGACACGCTCACCGTGGGCCGCTTCGACATGCCGTCGCGCGCCTACCTGGGCCGCTTCAACTTCAAGGGTTCCGACCAGCAAAAGATCGTCGGCAACCTGTCCGGTGGTGAACGCGGCCGCCTGCACCTGGCCAAGACCCTGTTGCAAGGCGGCAACGTGCTGCTGCTCGATGAACCGTCCAACGATCTGGACGTGGAAACCCTGCGCGCGCTGGAAGATGCCTTGCTGGAATTTGCCGGCAGCGTCATGGTCATTTCCCACGATCGCTGGTTCCTGGACCGTATCGCGACCCACATCCTGGCCTTCGAAGGCAACTCGCAAGTGACCTTCTTCGACGGTAACTACCAGGAATACGAAGCGGACAAGAAGAAACGCCTGGGTGAAGAAGGCGCCAAGCCGAAGCGTATCCGCTACAAGCCGCTCACGGTGTAAGCACCCGCAGCACACCACCGCGTGCAAGCCCGGCGCGGTGGCGCTAACCGAGAGACCAGCCCCTTCTGCCCGGCACACTGGAAAGATGAATGACTATCGCGCCAACCGGGTCGCCGGTCACAGTTACTTTTTCACGGTGCGCCTGTCCGGGCGCGGCGGCACCCTGCTGACCGATCACATTGCCGCCTTCGGCGAAGCCATCCGCCAGGCGCGCGGCCGCAAACCTTTCCACGTCGATGCCTGGGTCGCGCTGCCCGACCACGCCCATGCCATCTGGACCTTGCCGCCGGGCGACCACGATTGCGCCACGCGCTGGCGCGCCGTCAAGATCGCGTTTTCCAAGTCGCTGGGCAAGTCGGGCGCGGGTGCGGGCCTGGACACGATCTGGGAACCGCACTACCAGCAGCATGCGGTCGGGGCCGGGGCCGACGACTACGCCGTCCTGGTCGATTACATCCACCACAATCCCCTGCGCCACGGCCTGTGCGCCGCGCCGCACGAATGGCAATGGTCCTCGCTGCACCGTTTCATCGCGGCCGGGATGGTGGCGCAATCAACGCCGCCTGTAAAGTCAAAGCGGCCGTAAACAAACAAAGCGCCTCCCGGTGGATACAGCAAGCGGAGGGGGCGCTTGCCGCACACACTGGAAGGCGCCGTGCCTGTTCCGGTCTGCAATTCTGTCAGGAGCGGTCCGGACTGCGCGCATGGCGCGTCAGCCCGGGCCCGGCCCATCCTTAGAAATTGTAACGAGCACCCACGGTGATGGCGTCTGCCTTGGCACCGAAGTCCTTGCTCTTGCCATAGCGCTCATATTCGAGCGTCAGGGCGACCTGTTTGTTGATGTTGTACTGGGCGCCAACGCCTGCATACACGCCGGTGTCGCTTTCCTTGTAGTTCAGGTTCGCCGAGGTGCTGTCGACCTTGCTGTAACCGACGCCCAGCTTGCCGTACACCGAGAACATCTCGTTCACAGGCATGGTGCCCTTGCCGGCGACGTAAGCGCGCTTGCCTTCGGTGCTGCCGGTGTAGTTGTTGTTGCCGATCTTGTAGTCGTATTCAGCCTTGCGCAGGTCGGTGTAACCGGCTTCCACGCCCCACATCGGGGTGATATCGACGCCGCCGAAGACTTTCAGCGATGGCTTGTAACCGTCGCCGTCGAAGTCGCTGCCGCCGATTTTAAAATTGTGGTCGGACGATGCCACGCCCAGGCCGATGTACGGAGCAGGGCTTTGCGCCTGTGCGGCGGTCATTGCGGTGGCGCCGGCGATCAATGCAAAAATGAGCTTTTTCATGCGGAATCCTTTGTTTGAAACAGTCTGTTCCGCAATTCCCAATGAATTGCGAGGTAATCAAGATAGCACCAGCCAAAGCGCGCATGAAGGGTCATTCCGTAATACTTGTAAGCAAATGTAACGTAAAAAAGGGCGCTGCCGGGGAATAACTGACCAGATGTTCAGATATATGTATTTTTACGTTGTCGCACGTTAAGCGCAAATTAAAAGATGTAGCGGAAAGTTAGGTTCACGCGCGGCCCGATGGCGCGCGTCGACTTGTTAATTCCATGCTGCCAATGCTTTTGAGTGTTTCCTGACATCACTATTAAAGTACCGTCATTTAAGCCTAGTTTAAGTGTCTGTTTTGTCCCTTTGTGGCGCAGGATGAAGGTGCGGGCGGCCCCGAAACTGAGCGATGCGATCACCGGCTGTTGGCCGAGCTCGGCTTCATCGTCGCTGTGCATGCCCATGCTGTCGCGCTCGTTGCGGTAGTAATTGAGCAGGACGCTGTTGAAACGATGCCCGCAGGCGGCCTCGACCGCGTGCTTGAGTTCCAGCAGCAAAGGCGTGAACGGCAGCGGTTCGAGGCGCAGGCCGGAATAGGTGTAGGCGGCCTCGCCATGCCAGGCGGTCAGGCGCGGTTGCGGATGCGCCTTGCCCCACAGGGTGATCGACTCGGCGCGCCAGGCGGTCTCGGCGATCAGGCGCGCCAGCAGCTCGGCGTTGGACAGGCGCAAAGGCAGCCGGGGCAGCACCGACAAGCAGCCATCGGCGAGCGGAAAGGGCGTGAGCCGGGTTTCTTGAAACAGGTCCATGGGAGGGCGGTATGGCGATATGATGGCGGGAAGATACGAACGAGCGAGGTATTTTCGCATGAAAAAACGCCACTTCCTGGGCGCTGCAATGAGTGCGGCGGCGCTGCCCGCCATCGCAGGTGCGGATGCCGGGCGCGCGCCCGGCCCCGCCCTGCTGACCCTGACCGGCGCGCTGGCGCGCAGCAACCGCGGCCCGTTCGACCCGGTGCGCGACCAGATGATGCACAAGCAAAAGCTACGCTTCGAGAAAGCCTTCAGCATCGACTTCGGCGCCCTGCTGGCGCTGCCCGCAGTGAGCATCCGCCCGACCCTGGAATACGACAGCCGGCCGCATACGCTGCGCGGGCCGCTGCTGCTCGATGTGGTGGCGCTCTCCGGCACGCGCCCGCGCGAGGACGGCAAACTGCTGCTGCGCGCGGTCGATGGCTATGCGGTGGCGCTGCCGGTGGCGCAGGCGCGCGCGCAGCGCTTCATCGTCGCCACCCATCTGGACGGCAAACCGATGGCGCTGGGCGGACTGGGGCCGCTCTGGGCGGTGTACGACGCGGACCGGTTCGGGGACATGGCCGCCAGACCGGTGGCCGAACGCTTCGGCGCCTGCCCGTGGGCCCTGTATCACATCGAGGTGACAGGCTAGGCGTAGGCTTCGGCCAGCGACATCACGCGCGGCGTGACGGTAATGCCGATGTTGCCGAACAAGGTATCGATGGCTTTCAGGTTTTCCTCGCACTCTTCGGTTTTCCAGCCTTTGAAGATGTCGGTGCCGTCCTTCTGGAAGTGCAGGTCGAGCACCTTGCCGCGGTCCTTGTGGGTATAGGCCTCGCTGTGGGTATTCTGGAAGCCCAGCTCGGCCAAGCCGGCCAGCAGGGAACTGGGCGGATTATCAGGGTCGGTGGCGAGGAATACGCCAAAAGTCTTGCCGGGCGGTTTAGCGGCAATGTCGACTTCATAAATGCCGGGCGCCTTTGTGACAGACGTACTTTTCAAAAATAGCATGCTGGTCTCCCTGGTCGACGTAAGCAGCGGCATGGCGATCCCTGCCGTTTTGGCAAGTCTCCCGCAACATCACCGTAACGGTCTAGCTTATTGCGATTTTTTACGTTTGTCGATGCATGGTTGCATCTTTTCGCATTAATGCATCAGCCGCGTTGCATAAGCGCGCCGATCGCGCTTTTATTGCAAAACCGGCGGCCGGCGAACCGGGTACAGACCCCGGTTTTGCAAGTTTTACGGTGTTGCAAAACCGGGGTCTGTCCCCGGTTTTGCAAGTTTTACGGGGTGGCCGGCCGGATCCAGCCCATGAAAGCGTCGTCTTCGATGTCGCCGCGCGAATTCCTCACGCGCCCGCGCAGGCGGCCTTCTTCGACGAAGCCGAGCGAGGCGTACAGCGCGCGCGCCTTCACATTCGATTCGCGCGCGAACAGCTCGACCCGCGTGATATGGGGCAGGTGCTCGCTCACCTCGGCCAGCAGGGCGCCGAACAGGGCGCGTCCCACGCCCTTGCCCTGGCATGCGGGCGCCACGGCAATGGTGAGGTCGGTCAGCAAGTGCGACAGCGCGGCGATGCCGACACGCGAGGCGTGGATGTCGCCGCCGATCACGCCATCTTCTTCGTAGACGAATTGGACGCCATCGGCCGCCGCTTTGCGCATGAAGGCGGTCACATAGTCGTCCGTGACTTCGTCCGGCGTGCGCGCAATGCCGTCCGGGACGCATGCCACCGCCTTGTACAGCGCCACCAGCTGCGCATGGTCCTTCGCTTCGGCTTTCCTGATCATGTTTTGTCCTTGCCATTGTGCTCCATCTTGCGCAGCGCAAGGTCGGCGGTCGCGGCCACCAGCGCCGCGTACAGCGCCCCGGTCGGCCCGTCCCACGCGGCCAGCGCCGCCTGCTGGCGCGCCACGGTATCCATGTCGCCGCGCGCAATCGGCCCGCTCAGCGCCGCCGCCGCGCCCAGGCGGAACACATTGGCCATGCTTTCCGACGCCAGCGGCTGCGCCAGCGCGCGCGCCACCGGCTCCGGCACGCCGGCCGCCTGGTAGGCGCGCAGGGCGGCGTCGAGCACCGTCACCAGGTAATTCGAGGCGAACACCGAGGCCGCGTGGTACACCGTTTTGGCCTGCGCGTCGATCGGCACCGGCTGCGCACCGATCGCTTCCAACGCGGGCGTGAGCACGGCCAGTGCCGCGCAATCGCCTTCGATCCCGCAAAACGTGCCGCCGAAGTGCCGCGCCACCTGCGCCGGATCGGCAAAGCTGCGGATCGGATGCACGCTCGCCGCCAGCGCCCCGGCCTGCGTGGCCGGCGCCAGTTCCGCCGCCGATCTGGCGCCGCTGCAATGGAACACGATGGCGCCCTGTAAGGGCTGGCAGCGGGCCAGTTGCGCGCACACGGGGCCGATCTGGTCGTCGCCGACGGCCAGCATCCACACGTCGGCGCTGCGCATCCGGTCCATGGACGGCACTGCGCGCCCGGCCTTGACAAAGCCGACCGCGTCCTGCGCGCCCGCCTGCGAGCGGGTCAGCACGTCCTGCACCGCAAACGCGCCAGTGGCGGCGAACAGGCGGCCCAGCACGCGCCCCACATGGCCGGCGCCGATCAGGTTGAGCGTGCGCGCCACCTAGAAGCCCGACCCCGGCTGCTTGAGGAATTCGATTTCCTCAGGCGTCGACGCACGCCCCAGGATCGCGTTACGGTGCGGGAAGCGGCCGAAGCGCGCGATTACGCCACGGTGGCGGTGCGCATAATCGAGCGCGCCTTCGAAGGCCTTGCCGTACTGCGCCAGCCCGGCAAACAGGTCCACCGCGCGCTCCTGCATGCGCGCATCCTCGGCATGCTCGAAGGGCATGTAGACGAACCAGCGCTCCAGCGGCGTCAAGGTCTTGTCGGCGCCGGTGTCGACCAGGCGCATGGCGGCGGCCAGCGCCAGCGCATCGCCCGAAAACGAGGCCGGCTGGCCACGCCAGGCGTTGCGCGTGAGCTGGTCGAGCAGCACGATGCGCGCCAGCGCCCCTTGGGGGCCTAGCTCGTCCCACTCGCGCAGGCCGCCGGCGACGGCGTGTTCGAGCAGGGGGCCGAAACGCCCGGCCACCTCGGCGTCGAAAGCGTCGCTCTTGCGAAACCAGACCTCGCGCGCCTCGCCATGGCCTTCGGCGCCGGCGGGCAGGAACCAGAAATCGAGTATGTCTTGTGCCTTCATGGCAGCTCCTTGGGTACGGCTTGATTAATTACGGGCGTGGGAGATCTGAAAACTGTCGATGCCGTTGAACTGCGCCAGTTCGGCCGCCAGGTCCGACAGCGGCGCGCCGCTTTTTTTCGACAGTGCCAGCGCCACGAAACGCCATTCCTGCATATTGTTCTCGCTGCCGATGGTGAGCGAACCGCCGGCAATCGCGTAGCCGCGCGCCAGCGCGATGCGGCGCAGCGCATCTTCGCGCGGCACGAAGTCGTGCTTGAAGCGCATCATCACCGCCACCGCGTGGCGCGAGGGCAGCCAGGCTTCGAGCTTGGACAGGTAAATCATGATCATCGCAGAAAAGAAGGCCAGCCCCATCGCGGCCAGGTAAAAGCCGACGCCGACCAGGATGCCGATCACCGACGAGGTCCAGATCGAGGCGGCCGTGGTCAGGCCGCTGATGTTGAACCCTTCGCGCATGATCACGCCCGCCCCCAGGAAGCCGATGCCCGTGACGATGCCCTGGATCACCCGGGTCGGATCGACCGCGGCCAGCAGGGAGGCGCCATGGCCGCCGAACCAGAAGCCCGGATAGCCGCCCACGATGGTCAGCGCGGCCGAGGCCATGCACACCAGGCCATAGGTGCGCATGCCGGCCGCGCGCCCGTGGTACGAACGCTCATAGCCGACCAAGAGCCCGAGCGCCAGGGCGCCCAGCAGATTGAGCAGGATCAGGCCATTGGTGGCAATTTCGGGTTTCGACCAGTAGGCCGCAATCAGCTCCGCGAACGACATGCGCTTTCCTTCAGGGTGACACTCAGGGAACTTGGCTAGGAAGCGGGCTTCTTCTTCACCAGCTGCTTCTCGAAGGCGACATCGAGCTTGCTGACGCGGCGCGCCACCTGCGGCCCGAGCTTGTTGACAAAGGCGACGAATTGGTCGAGGTCGAGCGGGGCGCACAGGGGCGGCTCGCCCGGCGCTTCGGACAGGAAGAACAGGCCTTCGCTGGTACGGGCCATCGAGTAGCCGGCGTTGCCGCTGCGGACCTTGAGGCGGTCGACGGCGGCGCTGGCGCGGGTTGAACGTGCGGTCGACATCAGATCTCCTGCGTGCGTAGTTGAAGCCAGGCGGCGGCCGGGCCGCTCACGTGCGGCGCCAGGCGCGCGCGCACGGTGGCGTGGTAGTCGTTGATCCAGGCGATGTCGTCGGCGCGCAGCAGCGGCAGGTGCAGGCAGCGCGTGTCGATCGGGCACAGGGTCAATGTTTCGAAGCGCAGCCAGTCGCCGAATTCGGTTGGCTCTGTCGCCACGTTCAGCACCAGGTTTTCGATGCGGATGCCCCAGCGGCCGGGCCGGTAGATGCCCGGTTCGACCGACGTGATCATGCCCTCTTCCATGGCGGTGTGCGGCTCCGGCATGGCGCTTGCGGAGATCGACTGCGGGCCTTCGTGCACGTTCAGGAAGAAGCCGACCCCGTGCCCGGTGCCGTGGCCGTAGTCGATGCCGGCGGCCCAGATCGGGGCGCGCGCCAGCGCATCGAGCATCGGCGAACGGGTGCCGCGCGGGAAGCGCGCCGACGACAGTGCGATCACGCCCTGAAGCACCCGGGTAAAGTCGCTGCGCTGCTCCTCGCTGGTGGCGCCGACCGGCACCACGCGGGTGATGTCGGTGGTGCCGCCCAGGTACTGGCCGCCGGAGTCGATCAGCAGCAGGCCGTCGCCTTCGATGACGGCGTGCGCGGCTTCGCTGGCGCGGTAATGGATGATGGCGCCGTTGGCGTTAAAGCCGGCGATGGTGCCGAAACTGGGGCTCACAAAATTCGGCCGGCGCGCGCGCGCGGCCGTGATGTGGCGGTCGATGGCCACTTCGGTCAACGGGGCGCGCGCCGGGTTGGCCAGTTCGGCCTCGAGCCAGGCGAAAAATTCGCACAGGGCCGCGCCATCGTGCTCCATGGTGGCGCGCACGTGGGCGGCGTCGGGCGCGGATTTTTTCGATTTGGCGAAGGTGCTCGGGTTGATCGCTTCGATCACCATGACGCCCGCTGCGACGGCGCCCCGCATGCCGGCGGTGATGCGGCGCGGGTCGACCAGCAGCGCGCTGTCGGCGGGAAGCGCGGCCAGCGCGGCGGCGGCGGCGTCGTACGGGGCCAGGCTCACGCCATCTTGCAAGAGGCGCGCGCGCAGGTCGGCCGGGATCTTGGCTTCGCCCACGAACAGGGTCGCGCTGTCAGGCCCGAGCAGCGCATGCGCCAGGAACACCGGGTTGTAGCTCACGTCGGCGCCGCGCAGGTTGAACAGCCAGGCGATGTCGTCGAGGGTGGAGATGAAATGGCGCTCCGCGCCCAGTTTTGCCATGGCGGCGCGGGTAGCGGCCAGCTTGTCGGCGCGGCTCAGGGAGGCGAACGGCGCAGCGTGCTCGAACACCGGCTGCGGCGGCAGCGCCGGGCGCTCGCTCCAGACGCCGTCGAGCAGGTCGATATCGGTGCGCAGAACGATGCCGCGCGCTGTCAATGCGTCCGCCAGCAGGCGCGCGGTGGACAGGCCCAATACACGGGCGTCCACCGCCACCGTCTGGCCGGGGGCCAGGCTGGCGGCCAGCCAGTCGATGTGCAGCAGGCTGGCGCCGGACGGGATCTTCATCAGTTGCACGCTGCTGCCGGCCAGTTCGGTGTCGGCCTGGGTCCAGTAGCGGGCGTCGGTCCAGCAGCCGGCGAAGTCCTGTGTGGCGATGAAGGTGCCGACCGAGCCGGTGAAACCGGTCAGCCATTCGCGCCCCTGCCAGCGGCCGGGCAGGTATTCGGACAGGTGCGGGTCGGACGAAGGGATGATGCAGGCGTCGACCTGCGCGCCCCGCATGGCGGCGCGCAGTTGCGCGAGGCGTTCATCGCGCGTGGTGGAGGTGGGCATGGGCAGCGTTGAATCGGGTGGTGTCATTAGTCTAATGATACCTCTATCGCGCCCGGCCGTGGCGTATCAAGCGCGCGCTGCCACGGCAGGCTTGAGCGCCATGCGCACACGCTGCCTGGCGAGCACGCAAGTGCAAGCCGGCACTTACTCAGAGATTGCCCGCTTCTTCAGCCCTTGATGACTTTGTATACGGTGACATCGATTGTGTTCACACTGAGCGCTTGCACTCGGCCATGCTCATCGAATGTAAAAGTGAAATCGACCTTTACCGCCGGGTCGGACCAATTCGACGTGTCGAACCTTGCGCCAATATTTTTCAATCTCCATTTTCTGACGAAACTGCACAGTATCGAATCGGGAATGAGAGCCGGGATGCATTCGCCATGGTTTCCGGTAAAGGTGCTTTCAACCCTGCTCTGTTCCTGATCTAAAAAAAGATCGTTGCCGAGCAATTCCAGTGTCGCTTGATTGATGCCGACAACACGACGCGGTCCTGAACTAGGATCGGCGGGCCTCCCGGATTCATGCGAATGGCGCAACAGATCCGACAGGACGTCGTTATCCAGAACACTAAAGTCATCACGCGCTGCAGGCATATAACATCCTGCCAATGTCGAGATCAACATGCAGATCACTCCCGCTTTTGCTACTGACACTAAACAAATATCGTGAACTCTTCCCACGTTTAATACTCCAGAAATAGAAAATCTTTTGGACGAAACCGCGGCGCACACGCATTTTCCGGGAAACCAGCCTGCTCGGCATCAAAAAACTCACGCTTGGAAGTGGCGCAGCCCTTCCAGGTCGAGCACGCGGATGCCGCCGTAATCGAGCCGCACCAAGCCTTCTTTTTCGAGCAGCTGCAAGGCCTGGTTGGCGCGCTGGCGCGAAGCGCCCGACAGGTAGCCGATTTCTTCCTGCGAAATCTGCACCATCTTTTCCAGCCCCGGGTACAGGTGCGAGTTGAACATGGCGGCCAGGCAGCGCGCCACGCGGGTATCGATATCGAGCGTGCGGTCGTTTTCGACCAGGCCGATGAACTGGCCCAGGCGCTCGTTGAGCTGCATCAGCAGAAAACGCGTGAACGGCAGGCTCACTTCCAGCAGCCATTCGAAGGTTTCGCGCGGCATGCGCGCCACGCGCGTGTCGCGCAGCGCCATCACATCGTATTTGCGCATCTGGTCCTTGAGCAGCGAGCCTTCGCCGAACCAGCCGCCGGTGGGTACGCCGGCAAACGTCACGTTTTTCCCGGACGGCGAAAAATTGTTGATCTTGACCAGCCCGTCGATGATCCCGACCCAGTTTTCCAGCGGCTCACCCTTGCGGCATACAAATCCGCCCTTGGGCACGAACTGTTCGAAGCAGTCGGCCTCCACCCGGATCATCTCGGCGCTCGTGAGGGTGCGGGCCCAGATGGTCGAGCGCAGGTGATCTATTAATGTCTGTGTCTGGTTTGTCATTGTGCGCCGCAGCATCGAAAGTCGCGAATTTGAGGCGCAATTGTCATCCAAAAGACAACCTCCCCGGCCAACGCGAGCTAATATCATCACACAAAAAACGCGCCACCCCGCTTTTGACGTTTGCGGAGGGGCCAGACAAACAAAAGGGGACGCTGGTGCAGACACTCGATGGCTCGCAATTGCAGACTTTTCCACGGCGCCTGCTGGCGCACGCACAGGAACGCCCGCAGCGCCCCGCCTTCCGCGAAAAGCACCTGGGCATCTGGCAGACCTGGAGCTGGCTGGAGGTCAACGCTGAAGTGCGCGCGCTGGCCTGCGGCCTGGCCTCGCTCGGTTTTGCGCGCGGCATGAACCTGGCCATCATCGGCGACAACCGCCCGCGCCTGTACTGGGCCATGCTGGCCGCGCAAGCCATTGGCGGCGTGCCGGTGCCACTGTACCAGGACGCGCCGGCGGCCGACATGGCGTATGTGCTCAACGACGCCGAAATCGCCTTTGCCATCGTCGAGGACCAGGAGCAGGTCGACAAGCTGCTCGAACTGCAGGCCCTGTGCCCGCAGGTGCGCCACATCGCTTTTGATGACGAACGCGGCATGCGCCACTACAAGCAGGCCGGCCTGACCTCGTTCGCCGCGCTGCAAGCGCTCGGCCGCGCGTGGGACCAGGCCCACCCCGGCGCCTTCGACGCCGCCGTGGCGGCGGGCGCCGGCAGCGACATTGCGATCATCCTGTACACCTCCGGCACCACCGGCAAACCGAAGGGCGTATGCCAGTCGCATACGGCGCTGATGGCGGCCGGCGTGGGCGGGGTCGGCTTCGACAAGCTCACCGACCGCGAAGATATCCTGTCGTACCTGCCGATGGCGTGGGTGGGCGACTGCCTGTTCTCGCTGGCGCAGGCCATGGTGGCCGGCTTTACGGTCAACTGCCCGGAGTCGGGCGACACGGTGCTGACCGACCTGCGCGAGATCGGACCGACCTACTACTTTGCGCCGCCGCGCGTGTTCGAGAACATGCTCACCACCGTCATGATCCGGATGGAAGACGCGAGCGCCATCAAGCGCAAGATGTTCCACCATTTCATGGACGTGGCCAGGCGCTGCGGCGCCGATATTTTGGACGGCAAACCGGTATCGGGCGCGGACCGCGCCGCGTATGCGCTCGGGAGCCTGCTGGTGTATGGCCCGCTGAAAAATGTGCTTGGCCTGTCGCGCGTGCGCGTGGCCTACACCGCCGGCGCGGCGATCGGACCGGACCTGTTCCGCTTCTACCGCTCGATCGGCGTCAACCTCAAGCAGCTGTACGGCTCCACCGAAACCTGCGCCTACGTGTGCCTGCAACCGGACGGGAACATCAAGTTCGACAGCGTCGGCCTGCCGGCGCCCGGCGTCGAGGTGAAAATCGCCGCCAGCGGCGAGGTGCTGGTCAAGTCGGCCGCCACCATGGCCGGCTATTTCAAGCGCGCCGATGCGACGGCGGAAGTGATCGACGCCGACGGCTACTTTCATACGGGCGACGCCGGCATTTTCGATGCCGAAGGCCACCTGAAAATCATCGACCGCGCGGCCGACGTGGGCAAGATGGACTGCGGCGCAATCTTCGCCCCGAACTACATCGAGAACAAACTCAAGTTCTTCCCGTTCATCAAAGAGGCGGTCGCGTTCGGAAACGCGCGCAGCCAGGTGTGCGCCTTCATCAATATCGACATGGAAGCGGTCGGCAACTGGGCCGAGCGGCGCAATATTGCCTACGCCGGCTACACCGACCTGGCCGCGCACGGCACCACCTACGACCTGATACGCGACTGCGTCGAGAAGGTCAACGCCGACCTGGCCGGCGAAGCGCTGATGGGCGCGACCCAGATCCACCGCTTCCTGGTGCTGCACAAGGAGCTCGACCCGGACGACGATGAACTGACGCGCACGCGCAAGGTGCGGCGCAAGTTCATCGCCGACAAATACGCGGTGCTGATCGAGGCGCTGTACACCGACAAGACCAGCCAGTTCATCAGCACCCAGGTCAAGTTCGAAGATGGACGCGTAGGAACGGTCAGCGCCGATCTGCGCATCTGTGGGGCCACCACCTACCCTGTTCTGGAGAAGGCTGCGTGAGGAGCGCGTTGCGATGAATATGAACGAACCTAATGAACCAGCGATGAATGAGCCGGCAGCGGCGGGACCGGCGCGCAAGATCGGCCCGGTGATCCTAGACCTGAACAACATCTCGCTGTCGTTCGGCGGGGTCAAGGCGCTCACCGATATTTCGTTCAACGTGAGGCAGCACGAAATCCGCGCCATCATCGGACCGAATGGGGCTGGCAAGAGCTCGATGCTGAACGTGATCAACGGCGTGTACCGCCCGCAGCAAGGCGAGATCGTGCTGCGCGGGGAGCACCGCAAGAACATGGACTGTTATGGCGCGGCCAAGGCGGGCATTGCGCGCACGTTCCAGAACATCGCGCTGTTCAAGGGGATGACGGTGCTGGACAACATCATGACCGGCCGTAACCTGAAGATGAAGTCAAATTTCCTGATGCAGGCCTTGTACTGGGGGCCGGCGCGGCGCGAAGAGATTGCGCACCGCGAAAAGGCGGAGGAAATCATCGACTTCCTGGAAATCCAGGCGATCCGCAAGACGCCGGTGGGGCGCCTGCCGTACGGGCTGCAAAAGCGCGTGGAGCTGGGGCGGGCGCTGGCGGCCGAACCCGATATCCTGCTGCTCGATGAACCGATGGCGGGCATGAACGTGGAGGAGAAGCAGGACATGTGCAGGTTCATTCTCGACGTGAACGACCAGTTCGGGACCACCATCGTGCTGATCGAGCATGACATGGGCGTGGTGATGGATATTTCGGACCGCGTTGTGGTGCTCGATTACGGCAAGAAGATCGGGGACGGCACGCCGGATGAAGTGCGCAGCAATCAAAACGTGATTAATGCGTATCTGGGAGTGGCGCATTGAAGCGATCACCAAAAACTATCAGCGCGTCGCCCCCGCGCCAAGGCGGCCCTCGGCAGGGGTCCATAGCACCTATGCTCAAAGGTGCTATAGATTCCCGCGGGGCCGCCAAGGCCTGCGCGGGAACGACGGGGTTAACCGATGGACCTGAGGACGCACCATGAATTTTTTCTTTGAAGTCCTGATCGGCGGCCTGCTCTCCGGCGTCATGTATGCGTTAGTCGCCATCGGCTTCGTGCTGATCTACAAAGCCTCGGGCGTGTTCAACTTCGCCCAGGGCGCGATGGTGTTTTTCGCCGCCCTCACCTGCGTCGGCATCATCGACAAGTTCGGCGTCTCGATCTGGATCGCCATTCCGCTCACCATGGTGGTGATGATCGCGCTCGGTCTGGCCATCGAACGGGTGGTCCTGCGCCCGCTGGTCAACCAGCCCGAAATCACGCTCTTCATGGCCACCATCGGCCTGGCCTTCTTCATCGAAGGACTGGCCCAGCTGCTGTGGGGATCGCAGGTGCACAAGCTGGACCTGCCGATCGAAGACGTGCCGATCCCCTACCTGCTGGATAACTACAACATCATCGTCTCCCAGTTCGACGTTACCGCCGCCGCCATCTGCGCGCTGCTGGTCACCGCGCTGGCGCTGCTGTTCTCGAAAACCAAAGTCGGACGCGCCCTGCGCGCGGTGGCCGACGACCACCAGGCGGCGCTCGCGGTCGGCATCCCCTTGCAGCAGATCTGGGCCGTGGTGTGGTCGGTGGCCGGACTGGTTGCGCTGGTAGCGGGCCTGCTGTGGGGAGCGCGCAACGGCGTGCAGTTCGCGCTCACTTTCATCGCCCTGAAAGCGCTGCCGGTCCTGATCCTGGGCGGGTTCACCTCGGTCCCCGGGGCGATTGTCGGTGGCCTGATCATCGGCGCTTCCGAAAAGCTGGCCGAGGTCTACATCGGCCCGATGGTCGGCGGCGGCATCGAAGGCTGGTTCCCCTACGTGCTGGCCCTGTTGTTCCTGCTGGTGCGGCCGGAAGGCTTGTTCGGCGAAAAAATCATCCGGAGAATCTGACATGTTTTACCGCGAAGCCGGACAATTCAAGACCACCTACGAAACCGACGGCCAGATCTTCCCGATCCGCCAGGACCGCATCGCCCTGGGCGCCCTGCTGCTGCTGGCGCTGGTCCTGGTGCCGCTGTTCGCCTCGCCCTACATGCTGTCGGCGATCCTGATTCCGTTCCTGATCTTTTCGCTGGCCGCGCTGGGCCTGAATATCCTCACCGGCTACTGCGGCCAGCTCTCGCTCGGCACCGCCGCCTTCATGGCGGTCGGCGCGTTCGCCTCGTTTAACTTTATCGCGCGCCTGCCCGGCATTCCGATGCTGCTCGCCTTTGTGCTGGGCGGCCTGTGCGCGGCCATGGTGGGCATCGCCTTCGGCCTGCCGTCGCTGCGCATCCGCGGCTTTTACCTGGCCGCGTCGACCCTGGCGACCCAGTTCTTCGTGGTCTGGTGCCTGACCAAGATTCCCTACCTGACCAATTACAGCAGTTCGGGCGTGATCACGGCGCAGAAGATCGTCATCTTCGGCTACCTGTTCGATTCGCCGGCCAGCAAGTACATGCTGGTGCTGGCCATCGTGGCGCTCATGGCGCTGCTGGCCAAGAACATGATCCGCTCGAACGTGGGCCGCTCGTGGATGGCGGTGCGCGACATGGACGTGGCGGCCGAAGTGATTGGCTTTCGGCCGATGCGCACCAAGCTGCTGGCGTTCGCGGTCAGTTCGTTCTACTGCGGCGTGGCCGGCGCGCTGTACGCGTATGCCTATCTGGGCACGGTCGAACCGGAAGCGTACAGCCTCGATCTGTCGTTCCGCATCCTGTTCATGATCATCATCGGCGGGGTCGGCTCGGTGCTCGGGTCCTTCCTGGGCGCGGCCTTCATCGTGCTGCTGCCGGTGTTCCTCAATATCCTGGCGCACAGCCTGTCGCTGCCAACCTCGGTGGCGTCGAACCTGGAGTTCATGGTGTTCGGCGCGCTGATTATCTTTTTTCTGATCGTGGAGCCGCACGGCCTTGCGCGCCTGTGGCAAGTAGGTAAAGAAAAACTGCGGCTTTGGCCGTTCCCGCACTAACGCATTCTTCCGGAGACGACAATGAATCACGTAAAACACAAGATGAAGAGCGGTAAATTCAAGGCCCTGCTGTTATGCGCCGCCCTGGTCGGCGCCTTCAACCAGGTGCAGGCGGCCGACCAGTTCCTCGCGCTGCCGTCCTACCGCGTGGGCCCGTACGCGGCCGGCGGTTCGGGCTTTTACGGCGGCGCGATCGACTACTTCAACCTGGTCAACGCCAACGGCGGCGTCAATGGCGTCAAGATCCTGTGGGAAGAATGCGAGACCGAATACAACCCGTCGCGCGGCATCGAATGCTACGAACGGCTGAAAACCAAGAACGGCGGCGCCACCATGGTCGAGCCGCTCTCCACCGGCATCGCCTACGGCGTGCTCGATCGCCTGGTGCAGGACAAGATCCCGATGACGACCCTCGGCTACGGCCGCTCCGACGCGGCCAACGGCAAGGTGTTCCCGTACGTTTTCCCGCTCATTACCAGCTACTGGAACCAGGCGGCGGCGATGATCAAGTACCTGGCCGACAAGGAAGGCGGCTACGCCAAGTTGAAAGGCAAAAAAATCGTCCACCTGTACCACGACTCGGCCTTCGGCAAGGAGCCGCTGCCGGTGCTGGAAGCGCAGGCCAAGCAGTACGGCTTCGAGTTGATCAAGATCGCCGTGGCGCCGCCGGGCAGCGAGCAGCAGTCGCAGTGGCTGCAGATCCGCCAGGCCAAGCCGGATCACGTGATCCTGTGGGGCTGGGGCGTGATGAATTCGGTCGCGATCAAGACCGCGCAGCGCAACGGCTTCCCGCGCGAGAAAATGCTGGGCGTGTGGTGGGCCGGTTCGGAAGAAGACATGATTCCATCGGGCGAGGCGGCCAAGGGCTACACCTCGATGACCTTCAACACGCCGGGCAACTACCCGCTGATCGACGAAATCCGCAAGAAGGTCTACGCCCCTGGCAAAGGCAACCTGGCCGACCAGGCGCGTATCGGCTCGGTGTACCACATGCGCGGCCTGACCGCCGGCATCCTGTGGGTGGAGGCGATCCGCGTGGCGCAGGACAAATTCGGCAAGGGCAAGACCATGAGCGGCGACCAGATTCGCTGGGGCCTGGAAAACCTGAACGTGGACGAGGCGCGCCAGAAGGCGCTGGGCGCGTTCGGCATGTTCCCGACCGTGAAGACCAGCTGCGACGACCACGAAGGTTCGGGTGCGGTCAAGGTCCAGCAGTGGGACGGCAAGAAGTGGATCGCCATCACGCCGAACTGGGTGGTGGGCGACAAGGCCCTCACGCGCAAGCTGGTCGACGAGTCGTCGGCGGCCTACGCGGCCGAGAAAAAGATCACGCCAGGCTGCATGAAGTAAGCCTGTCCAGTCCCTTGCCCTCGCGCCAGAGCAGCGGCGCGGGGGATTTTTATACCATGCCAAGAGCCTATGAACACCATCGCTGCCAGCACGCCGTACCTGTCGGTCAATAACATCGAAGTCATTTACGACCATGTGATCCTGGTGTTGAAGGGCGTGTCGCTGCAGGTCCCGAAAGGCAAGATCGTGGCCCTGCTGGGCGCCAACGGCGCCGGCAAGTCGACCACCCTGAAAACCATTTCGACCCTGCTGCGCGGCGAACGTGGCGACGTGACCAAGGGCGAAGTGCAGTTCAAGGGTGAACGGGTCGACCACCTGACGCCGAATGAACTGGTCAAGCGCGGCCTGTCGCAGGTGATGGAAGGGCGTCACTGTTTCGGCCACCTGACCATCGAAGAAAACCTGCTGACCGGCGCTTACACACGCAATATCTCGCGCGCCGAACTGAAAGCCGCACTGGAAGCGGTGTACCAGTATTTTCCGCGTTTAAAGGAGCGGCGCGGCAGCCAGGCCGGCTACACATCGGGCGGCGAACAGCAGATGTGCGCGATCGGGCGCGCCCTGATGGCCAAGCCGTCGATGATTCTGCTCGATGAACCGTCGATGGGCATCGCGCCCCAGATCGTCGAAGAGATCTTCGACATCGTCAAGGATCTCAATCAAAAAGAAGGCGTGTCCTTCCTGCTGGCCGAGCAGAACACCACGGTGGCGCTGCGCTACGCCGACTTTGGCTACATCCTCGAGAACGGGCGCGTGGTGATGGAGGGCGAGGCCAAGGAACTGGCCAGCAATGAAGACGTCAAGGAGTTCTATCTTGGCGTGGCTGGCGCGGAGCGCAAGAGTTTCAGGGACATGAAGTTTTACCGCCGCCGCAAACGCTGGCTGGCTTGAAGGATCACCATGGATTTTGAAGCTGCCAAAGCGCTGTGCCGCACCTTCCCCGGCGCGACCGAAGACCTGAAGTGGGAGACGCGGGCCGTGTATTCGGTGGGCCAGAAGATGTTCGCGATGTCGGATTATGCGGTGCCGGCGGCCGGCATCTGCTTCAAGGTGGAGGACGAGCGCTTCCTGGAGTTGACCGACCGCCCCGGCATCATTCCCGCGCCTTACCTGGCGCGGGCCAAGTGGGTGCACGTGGAGGAGGCGAAGGCGCTCAGCGACGCTGAAGCAGCGGCGCTGCTGCGGCGCGCCTACGAACTGATTTTTGCAAAACTGACGCGCAAGCTGCAACGCCAGATCGGAGAACAAGCATGAAGGTGGACGCCCCCGTCGATACCCTCGACGCCTTAGAGACGCGCGACCCGCAGGAGCGCGAACGCGACCTGATGGCGCGCCTGCCGCAGCTGATCGAGCGCGCCCGCAGCGCGCCGGGCTGGGCGCGCATCCTGCAGGGCGTCGATAGTGCCGCCATCGACAGCCGCGCCGCGCTGGCGACCTTGCCGATCACGCGCAAGGCCGATTTAAAGGCGCTGCAGACGGCGGCGCGCCCCTTTGGCGGGCTGGCGGTGACGCCCGTGGGCGAATTGGCGCGGGTGTATGTGTCGCCGGGGCCGATTTTCGATCCGGAGGGGCGCAGCCAGGACTGGTGGCGCTTTGCGCGGCCGATGTATGCGGCCGGCGTGCGCGCGGGCGGGCTGCTGCAGAACTGCTTTTCGTATCACTTCACGCCGGCCGCCTTCATGGTCGAAGGCGGGGCGGCGCGCATTGGCTGCGCGGTGATTCCTGCGGGCGCCGGGCAGACCGAGATGCAGGTGCAGGCGATTGCCGACCTGCGGCCGGATACGTATGTGGGCACGCCTTCCTTTTTGCGCATCATCATCGAGAAGGCGCGCGAGATGGGCGCCGATATCAGCAGCATGCAGCACGCGCTGATGGGTGCCGAGGCGCTGCCGGAATCGCTGCGCGCGTGGTTCCGCGACAACGGCGTGCCGCATGTGTTCCAGACCTATGCCTCGGCAGATATCGGCAGCATGGCGTACGAAACGGCCACCGGCGGCGTGCTCAATCCCGGCATGATGCTAGACGAAGATGTGGTGCTCGAAATCGTGCGCCCCGGGAGCGGCGAGCCGGTGGCGCCGGGCGATATCGGCGAGATCGTGGTGACCTTGTTTAATGCGGATTACCCGCTGATCCGCTTTGCGACCGGGGATATGTCGGCCCTGCTGGTGGACGCGCCGCCGTCGCGCTGCGGGCGCACCAACATGCGCATTCGCGGCTGGCTGGGACGGGCCGACCAGACCACCAAGGTCAGGGCGATGTTCGTGCATCCGTCGCAGGTGAACAATATCGTACGGCGGCATCCGGGGATCCTGAAGGCAAGATTAGTGGTCACCGGGCGTATGGCCAACGATGTGATGACCCTGCACTGCGAGGTGGACGGCGCGCCCGATGCGGCGCAGGCGGCGGCGATCGTGGAGTCGATTCGCGAGGTGACCAAGCTGCGTGGGGAAGTGCGGTTCGAGTCGCCGGGGACGCTGGCTGATGATGGGAAGGTGATTGAGGATTTGAGGGATTACAGCTAAGCTCCCGCCTCGATATACCTTCACTTCTTCCAGCGAACCTTCGAGCCGTCGTCCCCGCGAAGGCGGGGACGACGAGGTAGCGGGAGAACGCTGTCGATGGTGACGCGAGCGGCGTTCGCTGTCGGTGGCGGCGCGAACGCCGGCAATATCACAGCGCTGGCCGCGCCCCCTGTCGCACAATTCCAACTGTTCGCATTGTGCAGTGCACTTTGCAGGATAATTGCCTGGTGTCCTTTATGAGCTAACCACCATGCAAGAATTCCACGCTGAACGTGCACGCACCCTTCTCAACAATGCGGAGGAAATCTTTGATGCCGCCGCCGTCCAGGCCGCCGTGCGCCAGGTCGCCGACAAGCTCAACGAGCGCTTCGACCGTCCCGACAACGCCGCCTTCCCGCTGGTCCTGGGCGTCATGGGCGGCGCCGTCGTGTTCACCGGCAACCTGCTGCCGCAGCTGCGCTTCCCCCTCGAATTCGACTACATCCACGTGAGCCGCTACGGCGACGACGATCAGGGCGGCAATGTGGTGTGGAAAGTCATCCCGCGCCCCAGCGTGGCCGGCCGCATCATCATCGTGCTCGACGATATCCTGGACGAAGGCGAAACCCTGGCCCAGGTCAAGCAGCGCCTGCTCGACATGGGCGCGGCCGAGGTTGTCATCGCCGTGTTTGCCGATAAAGCCCTGAAACGCAGCAAGCCGGTCAAGCCGGACATCGTTGGCCTGTCCATTCCCAACAAGTTCGTGGTCGGCTTTGGCATGGATGTATATGGCTACTGGCGCAACTTGCCTGGCCTGTGGGCAATCCGTGCGGAAGACCTCAAGCAGCGGTAATTTTCAACAAAATCGTCACGCGCATGAAAAACCCGCCGCGATCCTACGCGGCGCGGGTAATACCAATCAAAATGGGTACTAAATCGGTACTACTGACGTTGTGTACAATTTGATATCTCTCTGATATCCCGCCTTTCTCCACCCCCACATTCGACGATGCGTTTCCCGTATATGCATGCGCGATAAACGAATACCTTGCCTGAACGAGATATTCTTTCGAAAATCTAACTGGTATTTCATTTTACTCAACTCGTTAAAACCACTTGACTACCAATTCTCCGAGGCTCACTCTGGCTCACCGTTTTCCGGATTGATCGGCGCAGGTCCGATGTCAAATAATCGAAAAACGGACACCTATCGACCAAGGAGACAACATGCAATACAACACAAAGAGCAGCCTGCTGATCGCGCTCATCGGCGGCATGCTCGCCGCGTGCGGCGGCAGCGGCGGCGACAAATCCGACATGCAGGGCAGCATGACCAAAACGGCTGCGGCCGTGGTCGCCTGCGCCGACTGGAATGCCACCGCCATCTACACCGCCGGTAATTGCGCGGTCTACCAGGGCAAAGTCTACAAAGCCAAGTGGTGGACCCAGAACAATATCCCCGGCACCGAACAATGGGGCCCGTGGGAACTGACCACCGACACCCCGACGCCGACGCCAACCCCGCCGACCCCGACCCCAACGCCGACGCCGCCAACACCGACGCCGACCCCAACGCCACCAACCCCGACCCCAACCCCGGTCGGCGGACGTGAAATCGGTTCCTATTTCGCGCAGTGGGGCGTGTACGGCCGTGGCTACGAAGTGGCCGACATCCATACCACCAAGACACCAGTGAACGGCGTGCCGACCAGCGTGGCTGACCAGCTCACCTTCATCAACTATGCCTTCGGCAACGTGTACGCCAAAAACGGCGGCTACGAGTGCGACATGGTAACCAAGGCCGAAACCGGCAACACCACGCCGCCGCCAGCCGACGCCGGCACCGGCGGCGACGCCTACGCCGATTACCAGCGTTCGCCTGCGCGCACCGTCGACGGCAAGGTCATCCCATGGGATGCCAAGCTGACCGGCAACTTCGCCCAGCTCAAACTGCTGAAAGCGGCCCACCCGAACCTGAAAGTGTTCATATCGCTGGGCGGCTGGAGCTGGTCACGCTACTTCTCGGCGGCCGCCAAGACCGACGCCTTGCGCAAGCAGCTGGCGCGCTCGTGCATCAAGCAATTCATCGCGGGCGACTTGCCGGTGCAGGATGGACGCGGCGGTCCGGGCGCGGCCAAGGGCGTGTTCGACGGTATCGATATCGACTGGGAATACCCGGGCGGTGGCGGCCAGTCGTACAACACGGTCGACACGGTCAACGACAAGCGCAACTTCACCTTGCTGATGGCCGAGTTCCGCGCCCAGCTTGATGCACAGGGCAAGCTCGACGGCAAACGCTATCCACTGACGGCCGCCATCGGCGCCGGCGGCGAGAAGATTGCCCAGACCGAACCTGCGCTGTATAGTCAGTACATGGACTGGGTCAACGTGATGACGTACGACTTCCACGGTGGATGGGAAAACACGACTAATTTCCACGCGCCACTGTACCGTGACCCTGCCGACCCGGCGACCGGCAACCTGATCAAGTACAACACCGACGACGCGATCAAAACGCTGATCGCAGCCGGCATGCCGAAAAACAAAATCCTGCTGGGCGTGCCGTTCTACGGCCGTGGCTGGAAAGGCGTGAGCCCCGGCCCGCGCGGCGACGGTTTGTACCAGGCAGCAACCGGTCCGGCAGCCGGCCAGTACGAATCGGGCATCGACGACTACAAGGTTCTCATCAATAAGGCCGGCACCCGCTGGACTCATCCGGTGACCAAGCAGTTGTACCTGCTGACGACCAACGCCGAATGGTGGAGCTATGACGATCCGGCCACCATCGACATTAAGATGAAGTATGTGCGCGATCAGGGCCTGCGCGGCGCGTTCTCCTGGGAACTCGACGGCGATGCCAACGGTGCCCTGACCAGCGCAGTATGGAAGGGCCGCTAAGCGGCTAAGCGGAGGGACCGGCTGCCGACTCGCAAGGCGGCCGGTGTCTCCATGCCCGCAACCTCCTGGAGAAACCTCTTGAAAATTCAATCGAACGTGCAGCAGAACGTGCAGCCGACCATGCAGGTCAACGACGACTGGCGCCGCTGGATCGCCGAAAACCTCATGCTCGGCACCTCGCCCGAAGCGATTGCCGCCATCCTGGTCAAATCGAACGTGTCGCAGGCGAACGCCCGCACCGAAATCGACGCGGCGCTGCGCAGCCCGTACTTGCAGGCTGCGCGCAGGCTGGCCAATCGGGTCAACAAGCGCGACTGGGTGCTGAACATCCAGGCGCAATTGAACCGGCTGTACGACGAGGGGATTGAACGACGGGAAAAGCTCTCCGGCGAGGACTTCCTGCAACAGTATTACCGCACCAACCGGCCGGTGATCATCACCGGCATGCTGGAGCATTTCCCGGCACGCCAGAAATGGAATCTCGACTATTTTGCGCAGCGCTTCGGCGAACGCGTGGTCGAGGTGCAGTTCGGACGCGAAGCCGATCCCCAATACGAGCTCAATAGTATCGCCCACAAGCGCAAGATGCCTTTCGGCGAGTACGTGGAGATGGTCCGCACCAGCGGCCACACCAATGACTTTTACATGACCGCCAACAACGATTCGCTCAACCGCGACGCGTTGAAGGAATTGTTCGACGATGTTGGCGCCCTGCCCGAGTACCTCGATGACGACCCGGGCAGGCGCGGCTTTTTCTGGTTCGGCCCGGCCGGCACGGTGACCCCGTTCCACCACGACCTGACCAATAACTTCATGGCCCAGATTATCGGGCGCAAGAAGATCAAGCTGATGGCGCCGTCGGACACGCCAAGGGTCTACAACCACCGGCACTGCTTTACCGAGGTGGACGCCCGCAACATCGACCTGGCGCGCTTTCCCGCCATGGCCGAGGTGCAGGTGCTCGAATGCGTGCTGGAACCGGGGGAAATTTTGTTCCTGCCGGTTGGATGGTGGCATTACGTGGAAGGGCTCGATATGTCGGTGACGCTGTCGACGACCAATTTCCGATGGCCGAATGATTTCTACACAAACTATCCCCCGAATCATGATTTTTAGGGGGACCACAATGAATCACGGAGACAATAATAATGACGATCAATCGTTTGATGGGCGCCCTTCTCGGCAGCGCCCTGGTAGCGTGCGGAGGCGCCAGCGGTCCTGACGCCGTTCAGGGCCAGGGTGGCGAATCGAAACGCCAGCTGGCCCAGGTTGTAGTGTGCAGCGCATGGTCCGCCAGCCAGGTGTATACGGCTGGCGCCTGCGTCAGCCACCTGGGAAAAACCTACACGGCGAAGTGGTGGACACAGAATAACGTGCCCGGCGCCGAGGAATGGGGACCGTGGGCGCTGTCGACGACACCGACTCCTACACCAACGCCGACTCCTACACCAACGCCGACTCCTACACCAACACCAACGCCGACGCCGACTCCGACGCCGACACCGACGCCTACCCCAACGCCAACACCGACCCCGACGCCAACGCCAACGCCGACGCCTACTCCAACACCGACGCCAACGCCCACGGTCGCCTGCCGCCCTGACGGCCTGACCTCCAAGGTACCCAACGTGCCCTACTGCGGCGTGTACGACGCCAATGGCCGCGAAGTGCTCGCGCACGGGCTGAACCGCCGCATCGTCGGCTACTTCACCAGTTGGCGTACGGGCAAGGATGGCACGCCTTCCTACCTCGTCAACAACATCCCGTGGGACAAGATCACCCACGTCAACTACGCGTTCGCTGCGGTCGATCCCGCCACGTCCAAGCTGTTGCTCGGCAGCGGCCCGGCCAATCCGGACACGGGCCTCACCTGGCCCGAGAACCCGGCCGCCGCGATGGACCCGAGCCTGCCTTACAAGGGCCACTTCAACATGCTGGCGCAATACAAGCGCAAGCATCCCGACGTGAAGATCATGCTCTCGGTGGGCGGCTGGGCAGGCAGCGGCGGCTTCTACACGGCCACCACCAATGCCGACGGCTCGCTCAACAGCGCCGGCATCGACACCCTGGCCGACTCCATGGTCGCGTTCCTGCGCCAGTACCGCTTCTTCGACGGCATCGACATCGACTACGAGCACCCGACCACCAACAACGAAGCCGGCAACCCGCTCGATTTCGGCATGTCGAAGCCGCGCCTGGCCGGCCTGATGAAAAGCTACAACGTACTGCTGGAAAGGGTACGCACCAAGCTCGACACGGCCGCAGTGGCCGACAAGAAGTACTACATGCTGACCATCGCCGGTTCGGCCTCGGCCTGGATTTTGCGCGGCGAAGAAAACCTGTCGGGCCTGAAGTACCTCGACTACGCCAGCCTGATGAGCTACGACCTGCACGGCGGCTGGAACCAGTACGTCGGTCCCAACGCGGCCCTGTTCGATGACGGCAACGATGCCGAACTGCGCGCCGGCAACGCCTACCAGTTCGCCAACATCGGCTACCTGAACGTCGACTGGTCGTACCGCTACTACCGTGGCGCGCTGCAAGCCGGACGCATCAACCTGGGCGTGCCGTACTACACACGCGGCTGGAAGAACGTGAACGGCGGCACCAACGGCCTGTGGGGCACCACCGCGCTGGTCAGCTCGACCGTGACCTGCGCCGGCGTCAAGACCTGCGGCGAAGGCGCGGTCGGCATCGACAACCTGTGGCACGACCTCGACGTCAACGGCCAGCCGATCCCTGGCGGCGGCAATCCGCTGTGGCACGCGCTGAACCTGGAAAAAGCCATCCTGCCGGACTACCTGGACGCCTACAAGGTGACCGACAAGACCCTGCGCGGCACCTACCAGCCGAACTACAGCGCCACCATGGCGGCGCCGTGGCTGTGGAATCCGACCACCCGCGTGTTCCTCTCGACCGAGACGGCGCAATCGATGGATGCCAAGGCGCGCTACATCGTCGACAACAACGTCGGCGGCATCATGATCTGGGAAATGGCGGGCGACTACGCGTGGGATGCCAGCAAGAACAGCGGCAAGGGCCAGTACGTGATGGGCAACACCCTGACCACCAACACCTTCAACACCTTCAAGGCGGCGGGGCCGTACGGCAACAAGCGCGCCGAGACAGCCGTGCCTGCCAGCAGCGCCAGGGTGAGCATCGAGCTGGGCGGCTGGAAGCTGGGCGACAGCAACTTCCCGATCAATCCGGTGATGACGGTGACCAACAAGTCGGCCACCACCATTCCGGGCGGCAGCGTGGTGGAGTTTTCGTATCCGGTGTCGGCGCCGGCCAACATGAGCGACCAGTCGGGGTATGGGCTGAAAGTGACGGCGGCCGGATATACCGGGCCGAACAACATCGGCGGCTTCAAGGCCAACTTCAACCGCGCGCAGTTCACGATTCCGGCATGGCAGGCGCTGGCGCCGGGCGCGTCGGTCTCGCTCACGCTCAATTACCAGTTGCCGATTTCGGGGCCGTCGAACTATGCGATCACGGTCGGCGGCAAACGCTATGCGCTGGCCGATGAGTATCCGGAACTGCCGGTGGCGCTGCCGTAAGCGTCGCTTGAGTACGTAGCCAAGGACCCGGAAACGCCAGCGCGCGCTTCCGGGTTTTTTCTGGCCGATATCCAATTTCCTGGAGTGAAAATATGAAACAACAAATATCGACGCTGGCGCTGGGACTGCTCGCGGGCATGCTGGCCGGCTGCGGCGGCAATGGTGGCGAAGAATCAACCGGCAGCGACAGCGGAACGCGGGCGATGTCGAATGTCAGTGCGAATGCGGCCTGTCCGGCCTGGAGCGCCAGTGCGGTGTTTACTGCCGGCATGTGCGTGATTTACGACAGCAAGGTCTACAAGGCGAAGTGGTGGACCCAAGGAAATGTGCCGGGGACGGAGCAATGGGGACCGTGGGAGTTGAGCCCGCTGACACCAACGCCGACGCCACCGCCCGTACCGACTCCGACGCCAACTCCGACGCCTACCCCAACACCAACGCCAACACCAACGCCAACACCAACACCAACCCCGACACCGGGCGGCGTTCCGACCAGGGCGCAGGCCGAGGCGCGCGAAGCGCAGCTGACCGACAACGCCTTCTTCCGCACGGTCAAGGCATCGATCCGTACGCTGGACAATGCGGGGGTGGAGCAGGTAGTGCCGGGGCGCAGCGCCAATCCGATCAACGTCAAGCGTGTCGAGCGGCTGCTGCCGGCGACCAAATGGGATCACTTCTTCGCCGTGCGCGAGCCGAGCTATACCTATCAGCGTTTCCTACAGGCCGTGGCCAAGTTTCCCGCCCTGTGCGACGACTATGCCGACGGGCGCGATGCCGACGGCATCTGCCGCCACACGCTGGCAACCATGTTCGCGCACTTCGCGCAAGAAACCGGCGAACACAACGCGAGCAGCACGATTCCGGAGTGGCGCCAGGGCTTGAAGTACCTGCGCGAACTGGGCTGCGACGAAACCGGCGCCGGCTGCGGCTACAACGCCGAGTGCGCCGATCCGGTGTTCAATTCGGTCTGGACCTGTGGAAAGAATCCGGACGGCAGCTTCAAGAAGTATTTCGGACGCGGCGCCAAGCAGCTGTCGTACAACTACAACTACGGGCCGTTCTCGCAGATCATGTTCGGCGGCGATCAATCGGTCCTGCTGCGCGATCCGGACCGGGTGGCGTCGACGTGGCTGAACCTGGCGTGGGCGACGTTTTTCTTTGTGTATCCGCAGCCGCCCAAGCCATCGATGCTGCATGTGATCGACGGCACCTGGGTGCCGAACGCGGCCGACCGCGCGGCCGGGGCGGGGAATAATTTCGCCACCACGATCATGATCATCAATGCCGAGTGCGGACAGGGCACGGAAAAGGCGGCGGCGCAGAACCGCATCAACTACTACAAGCAGTTTGCCGGTGAGCTGGGGTGGAATGTGGGGGCGGAACAGTTATCGTGCGCGACCATGCAGCGCTTTGGGCCGTCGAGTTCGGCGTCGTACAGCATTTACTGGGAGAAGAACTGGAATGAGGGTGGGCAGAACCAGTGTCAGCTGGTGAGTTACCAGACGCCGTACAGCGCGTTGATTGCGGATAACTATGTGAAGTGCGTGCAGGATAACTGGAAGGTCAAACTCCAGTAAAGAAAAAGGCCACCCGAATCGGCGAACCGGAACAGCCTTTAATATAGTCACCCATAAAACCGTCTTCCCCCGCGCAGGCGGGGATCCATAGCAGCGTTGCTGATAGGTGCTATGGATTCCCGCCTGCGCGGGAACGACGGGTGTGTGGCTATGTAAAGAAAACCGGCGGCCGGCGAACCGGGGTCTGTCCCCGGTTTTGCAAGTTTGATTTACAGCGCCAGCCGTGCGCGCGCGGCGTCGTATTCCTGCTTCAGGCGCGCCACCATCTCAGCGACGGTCGGCACATCATTCATCATCCCCACGCCCTGCCCCGCGCCCCAGATGTCGCGCCAGGCCTTGGCGCTGCCCGAACCGAAGCTCATCTTCGACTTGTCCGATTCCGGCAAGGCATCGGGATCGAGCCCGGCGTTGATGATCGATTTCTTCAGATAGTTTCCGTGCACGCCGGTGAACAAATTCGTGTACACAATATCGGCCGCCGCCGATTCCACGATCGCATCGCGATACGCATCGGTCACGTTCGATTCCTTGGTCGCCAGCCAGCGCGAGCCGATGTACGCAAAATCGGCGCCCATCGCCTGCGCCGCCAGAATCGCGTCGCCCGTGGCAATCGAACCCGACAAGGCCACCGGGCCATGGAAGAATTTACGCACTTCACCGACCAGCGCGAATGGCGACAGCGGCCCGGCATGTCCGCCAGCGCCAGCGGCCACCAAAATCAAGCCATCCACGCCCGCTTCCAGCGCCTTTTCGGCATGCCGGATCGACACCACATCGTGCATCACAATCCCGCCGTAGCTGTGGATAGCGTCGAGCATCTCTTTCGGCGGCGCGCGCAGCGAGGAGATGATGATCGGCACCTGATGCTTGACGCACATCGCGACGTCGTGTTCCAGGCGGTCGTTGGACTGGTGCACGATCTGGTTGACGGCAATCGGCCCCACCTTGGCACCCGGGTTGGCAGCCTGGTAATCGTCCAGCTCTTGCTTGAGGTCGCTCAGCCAGGTGTCGAGCAACTCGGCCGGACGGGCGTTGAGCGCGGGGAAGGAACCGACGATCCCCGCCTTGCACTGCGCCGCCACCAGCGCGGGCCCGCTGGCGATGAACATCGGCGATCCAATGACGGGAAGGGTGAGGTTTTGCAGCGCGGCGGGCAATGCCATGTCGGTCTCGCAATCGAAAAAAGTGGATGGAAGCAAATTCTCATCCATTATAGTGCGAAAAAAGTACGATCGTGCTTGAAAGCGCGGCAGTACTGTGTTTACAGGTCGCTGTTGACCAGTTCTTCACCATCGCGCTTGGCCGCACCGGCCCGCACCAGCGATTGCACGGCCCAGTCGGCCATCTGGCCGGAGGTCTCGAAACGCTGCAAATGGCGCGCGCGCGCGCCTTCCAGCACCGGGATGGTGGCGAACATATGCGCCACGTCCGCCAGGCTGATGCGCTGGCGTTCGAGCAGCAGGAACTTGAGGATGACCTTGACCGCGTTTTCGGAGTTGCGCAGCGGATCGGCTTCGAGGAAGTTCAGGCGCGTGACCGCCCGTTTGAGCGCCGGCTGGACATCGGTAAACATGGCGCCGTGGCCGGGAATGACGAGGCGGGCGTCGAGGCTGTCGATCAGTTCCAAGGTGGCGCGTGCCTCCAGGAAGCCCGATTCACCGTCGAGCTCGGGAAAAATCACGCCGAAGCCGTTGCGCCACAGCGCGTCGGCGGAAATGACGATCCCTTCGCCCGGGCAAAAGAAGATCAGCGAATGCGGGTGGTGTCCCGGCGCGCCCAGCGCCTGCCACAGCTTGCCGCCCAGTTCCAGCTCGTCGCCGGGCGACACGCTAAAGTCGGCTTTGAACGGCTCGCACTGCTGGCCGGTGGCCTTGAAACTGAGCGCGTCCTCGTCCCAGGCCGCCACATTGCCAGCCTCGGCCACGGGAATGCCGATGCGGCAGCCGTAGCGGGCCTTGAGGGCCGCGTTGCCGCCGCAGTGGTCCGAATGCAGGTGGGTGTTGATGACGCGCGCCAAGGGCCGCTCGCCGAGCGCGTGGCCGACCAGCGCCAGCGTCTGCGGCACGTGGGTCTTGTAGCCGCTGTCGATCAGGGTGGCGTCGCCAGCTCCGGTAAACAGCACATTGTTGGATGACAGCCAGCCGCGTTCGAACACCTGCATCGACGCCGGCAAGCGCGCCGGGTCGGGATTTAACATTGCACTCATGGGGGAACTCATTTTTTCATTTGAAACGCGAGCGAGATCTTGGCGAACTCGATCAGGACGGCTTGCGAGCCGCCATTGAAGGTGGTGAAGGAATTGCCGGTGCGTACAACCATGCGCGGCGGGAACAGCCAGGACATGTAGGGAATGCCGATCATCTTGGCGCCGCGCACGTCGCGCCATGCTACCTGCTTGTCGTACAGCCAGGTCTGGCGGATGCCGGTGGCGTCCACCGTGGTGGTGGCGCGCAGGAACCAGTAATAACTGACCCCCAGCATGATGATGGCGCCCACCAGCAGCGCCTTGACGCCGATCCCGAACGACGGCAGCGGAAAGCGCCAGGCCACGCTGGCGGCGTACCCCAGCAGCACCACGGTGACGATGGTGGCGAAGACCTTGAAGCCGGTCCCGTAGGCGGGGCCGGTAACCGCTTGCTGCGGGGTGTAGAAATTCATTTAGTCGAAGTCCAGTTCGGATTCACGGCGGCGGATCTCGGCCCAGACCGTGCGTTTGTACTCATCACTAGCCGTGCCCCAGGCGACGATTTCATCGAGGGTGCGCAGGCAGCCGCGGCACAGGCCCTTGCCGGCCGCCTTACCGGACGCGCTATCGGGCGCCATGTCGCACAAGCTGATGCAGGGGGACGGCACCGGCGTCTGCAGTTCGGGATTCATGCGGCCCCCACGGCTTTGAGCGCTGCGGCGGCCTTGGCGGCGACTTTGGCATTGAAACGCAGCGGGTCGATCACATGGCGCTCGTGGGTGCCTTCGCAGACGCGGTCGACGCCATCCCACGCTTCCACCCGGAACAGCAGGCGGCGGCCATCGACTTCCAGCACTTCGCCCTTGATCAACAAGGTCATGCCGGGCGGAGTCGGCGCAAAATGCGAAAAATGCACCATCGTGCCCAGGCTTTGCTCGCGCGGCCAATCCATGAAGGGCATGACGCCGTGCACGCAGGCCAGTTCCATCATGCCGACCAGGTAGCCGGTGGCCAGCACGTCGGGCATGTCGAGGCAGAAACCGGTGTCGTGGTACAGCTGCGGCACGCTGGCGCGCGGCGGGACGGTGTAGCTCCACTCGAAGCGGAAGCCGGCTTGCAGGTCGGGACTCATGCGCGGATTATGCCTTCTTTTAACGTTGCTCGATGAGCTCGACTTTGTTTCCGAAAGGATCGTTCACGGTGGCGCGTTGCAGTCCGTCCACCATCTCTTCTATCTGGACATCCACGCCAGCACCCCTCAACGCACGGACAAACGCATCGACACCGGCGACGATCAGGGCCGGGTGGACTTTCCTGGCGGGCTGGAAGGCGCTGTCGGCCCCCAGGTGCAACTGGGCGCTGCCGCACTGGAACCAGGCGCCGCCGCGCACGGCCAGGTGGGCCGGCTTGGGCACTTCGGGCAGGCCCAGCACGCCGTTGTAGAAGGCGCGCGCGGCGTCTTCCGCGCCGACCGGCATCGCAATCTGCACGTGGTCGATTCCTGTAATGTGTGCCATCGTTTCTCCGCTGTGACGGGATTGATACATAAAAACGTCATTATCGCATTCAGACGAATCGCGCTTGACGGAGACGCTCACAAGGGTAGACTACCATCCATACAGATGGCGTACGGATGCCACGCAGATGATATTGGAGACATATGAACGCCCGCGACCTGAAACTGAAACCTGCTGAATCGGAAAAAATCACCATCAACCTGGGCTTGATCGATCTTGGCCAGATCGACCTCCTGGTCAGTGAAGGGTTTTATTCGAACCGGACCGACCTGATCCGCACGGCGATCCGCAATCAGCTCAATACCCATGCCGAAGTGGTCCGGCAAACGGTGGCGCGCAAGAGCTTGGTGCTGGGAATGCATCATTATTCCAGGGCCGACCTCGAAGCTGCGCTGGCGGCGGGCGAACGGTTGCAGATCCAGGTACTGGGCATGGCAAGCATCGCCAGCGACGTCTCGGTAGAGCTGGCGCTGGCAACCATCGAATCTATTTTTGTACTTGGAGCCCTGCATGCAAGCAGCGTGATCAAGACAGCACTGGCGGGCCGCATCCTCTGATGCGCTTACATAAGGAAAAAGCCAATGAAACTCAATGACAAACTGTTCGCGAACATGCGGGCGGCAACCAAGACCCTGATGGGCCAGGGCCCGAAATCCGCCACCAGCGTCATTCAGGATGCGCTCAAGGTCCTGACGCCCCACAAAGGCGGTGCCGCCCAGCCAACGGCGGCGCCATCGGGCGCGCGCGAAATCACGCCGCCGATGCCTTCGCTCAACGGCGCGCACGGCTTCAGCCAGGCGCGTGCGGGTACAGCGCCGCCCGGGCCGCAACCGCAGCCGGCGTCCCAGCCGCATGCGGCGGGTCCCTTGAACCACGAGCAATACGTCAAGAACGTGGTGCAGGACGCGACCGCCGCCTTTAACAACCTGATGCCCGACCTGCTCGCCAAGCTCGACCGTGCCGGGGCGAATGGCCATGCCGCCTTCAAGATGCCCAATTTCGACATTCCGGGCATGAACGGCATGCAGGGCGGCGGCACGTCGACCCCAGCCGAGGCGCTGCCCGGGAAATTTACCGACGGCAGCTTCACGAATGCGGCCGGCACCCGGACCTACAAGTTGTACGTGCCGAGCAGCTACACTGGCCAGCCGATGCCGCTGGTGGTGATGTTGCATGGCTGCACCCAGGACCCGGACGACTTCGCCACCGGCACGCAGATGAATGTCCTGGCCGAAGAAATGCAGTGCCTGGTGGTGTACCCGGCGCAATCGATGCAAGCCAATTCTTCGCGCTGCTGGAATTGGTTCAATGCGGTCGATCAACAGCGCGGCCAGGGCGAGCCGTCGATCATTGCCGGCATCACCGAGACCGTCATGCACAACCATGCGGTCGACGCCAGCCAGGTGTATGTGGCCGGACTGTCCGCCGGCGGGGCGATGGCGACCATCATGGGCACCTTGTATCCGGAACTGTATGCGGCCGTGGGCGTGCATTCGGGGCTGCCGTTCGCCTCGGCGCATGATCTGCCGTCGGCCCTGGCTGCCATGAAGGGCAATTTCGGGCCGCAGCGCGCCAGCGGCAAGTCGATTCCGATCATCGTCTTCCATGGCGACAAGGATACGACCGTGCATCCGGTCAATGGGGACGAGCTGATCAAGCGCGGCGCGCATAGCGTGATGCAGGAAATCATCGAGCCGGGCCGTGTGCCGGACGGACACGCCTACACGCGCACCGTGCACCAGACCGTCAATGGCACGCCGCAGGCGGAACAGTGGCTGATCCATGGCGCGGGACATGCCTGGTCCGGCGGCAGCGCACGCGGCAGCTATACCGATGGCAAGGGGCCGGACGCCAGCCGCGAAATGATGCGCTTTTTCCAGACCAAGCGCTAAGGCTGGTTCAAAGGGGATCGAACTCCCGTCGATCCGGATACTGCCGGGTCGGCGGCGCCGCGCGCTTATTGATGAGGCAAAAACCCGTGCTTAGTCGGGCAGGAAATTCTCATTGAGTACCTGGACCAAGGTCCAGGTACTCCTGCGCGGCAGCCCCTGGAGTTCCATGTGTTCGGCGGCGATGCCAAGGGCTTCCTTCCAGGCATCGTCGAGCCAGTCGACATCGACCAGGGCCGACTGCAAACTGGGCATCTTGCGCAAGACGCGCGCAATGCTCATGCGCTGGTCGCCGATGCTGCGCAACAAGGCCGTATTGCGCCGGTCGGGCTGCGTATGCCATTCCAGCAATTGCGCAAACAAAGCCGACATGCGGCGTCCCAGCTCGCGTTTTTCGGCCTTGGCAACGCCTTCGATTTCTTCGGCGATGTTCTCCAGGTCGAGCGACGACCACTGCCGCGCCCGCAATAAGGCAGCCTGTTGGTAAGCCCAGGCCACCACGTCGGTGTCGTACAAATCCGCCATTGACCACTCCCTGTTCAAAGCCAACCCAGTCTCCGTATGGTAAGCCAAGCGAGCCCGGCACGGCTGAAAATGCCTGCTGCACGACAAGATAGTGGCATGGAAGGCGACGTTCTGCAGACAAAACGGGGCAGTATGCGCCATGTGGACGTGTCTGCGGACCTGCTACTCCACAAACTTTCTGATGGCAGCGATATGCGCACTTACTTAGAGCCTATCTCAGTAGATCGGAGTCGCTGCTGACGCGCCTGGCAAGGCGGGCTGCCTCGGTATTGCTTCGAAATACCCTCGTCGTTGCATGGCCAGCCATGCGGCCTCCTCGCGCCTTGCCAGCGCTTGCCATGCATCGCCTACGCGCATGTCGCCATCCGCTTCCCCCGATCTACTGAGACAGGACTCGTAGTCCTGCGTTTACGCAGGGCTAAGCGCGCTGTCGAGACTTGGGATCTTCCGAGCTTGCGGGCGATGGCAAGCCCATCCTCGTCATACAAAGCACCCATCATCAGCTCCTTGTTGCTGCCTCAAGTGTGAGCTGATAAATCGCGCCCACGTTTGCTAAGCGTCAATGGTGCGCCGGGACGAACATGGAACTTGAACACGCCTCTGCGGTCTATAACTACGTAGACTTAATCCGTAACGGTGAAGGCTTCTCATGTCGGCATGTCTGTGAAGATTGCCGCGAGATGCGGGCAATATCCGCTTCCGGTTCTGTTCAAACAATCGAGGTAATCATTCGACTGCAAGGAGCCTTCGCCATGTTCATATTCAGAACGACGTTCACCGAAGAAGATGTTCAACGCCTGGAGCAGCGCTTAGCGGTTTACCGCGTTCCCAGCCCACCCGTCTCGGCGCGTACCGAGCAAATCATTGATGCTGTAGAGTTTTCGTCCGAGGATGTGCAAAACGCCGCTACCGCCGCTGCAAACGCACTGGCAAGGGAGTAGAACATGGGACACATGTTTTCAGCACTCGTTTCCGGCAACGGTGATGTATCCGGCGCATTGGCATATGCCGACTACAAGCGCAGCAAGATCGAATGGCGTGTAAGGTTCCGTTCTCAGCACATGCATGAACCTGATGCGGCTGACGAGGAGGCATTTATTCAAATACAAATGTTATCGGTAAATATTGAGAACTTCCGGCGGCGTGGCGACCGTGCCGCCGCGCAATATCTTACGGAAGCGCTAAAAGACAAGGTTGCGCCACTCGCTCTGGAGGTTTATCAGTCAGAATTATCAGGGAAATTTGCAGTGCTGGAGGAACGGGTGCAGTCGAGCCTGCAACAAATCCAGTCGCAACTGAACGAAAAGAAGACGTTCGGCGGATGGATGAAAGAGATCGGAACCGCGTTCGTCTCCAGTCTAGCCTTGGTGGCGATTGTCGGGGCGATCCTGACCGGATATGTTGGACTTGCAAAACTAACAGCATCTGTGGAAAAGGCGGTGGGACTCGGAACCAACCCTGCCTACAAAGCGGCCTTTGAAAAGCCCATTCCCACGCCTCGCAGTCCGCAGGATGGAGATTGACAACTGGTGAGGGCCTGCAACCGAACTCACCCGTGCACCGGCCCGTCCGCAATGTCTTTTTGCGCATCGATGTGCTGTTTCAGGCAAGCCGGGCACCAGCAAGCCGCCGCGTCGTCCGCGGCCGGCACTATCACCACCGGCGGCAGCCCGGTGCACCAGCACGGCCCGGCAGTGCCATCGGCCATGGCGCAGCCGAACTGGGCGCCGCAACGGCTGCAGGTACTCATGGCGCGCCGCTTTCCGGCGCGCCGAGCCACAGTGGGAAAAAACAACGACGGGCAATGCCATTCATGGGCCTGTTTCCTGATCAATTGATGCGCTGCCACGCGTGCCACAAGCGAAGCGAAAAGTGCCATGGGAATTCATTTAAGCCCAGCCTAACGGATCAAAAATGAAAATACAACAAGATAGCCCTATAATGCCCACAAGCTTCTCCCTGTTGCCTGTAAAATCTCGCAAAATTTCATTTCCGGACCCGCCATGACCGCTCCTTTGCCCACACTGAAGACCGACCATCAAGACGACCTGACCGCGGTTTCTCCGCAGATCAAGGCGCAGATCCTGGCCGAGGCACTGCCGTATATCCGCAATTTCCATGGCAAGACCATTGTCATCAAATACGGCGGCAATGCAATGACCGACGAACGCCTCAAGCACGGCTTCGCGCGCGACGTCATCCTGCTCAAGCTGGTCGGTATGAACCCGGTCGTGGTACATGGCGGCGGTCCCCAGATCGACAACGCCCTGAAAAAAATCGGCAAGCAAGGCACTTTCGTGCAAGGCATGCGCATTACCGACGAAGAAACCATGGAAGTGGTCGAATGGGTGCTCGGCGGCGAAGTCCAGCAAGACATCGTGATGCTGATTAACCACTACGGCGGCCAGGCTGTCGGCCTGACCGGCAAAGACGGCGGCCTGATCCGCGCGCGCAAGATGGCCATGCCCGACAAGGAAAACCCGGGCCAGTTCCTCGACATCGGCTTTGTCGGCGAAATCGACGCCATCAACCCGGCCGTGGTCAAGGCGCTGCAGGACGATGCCTTCATTCCGATCATCTCGCCGATCGGCTTCGGCCAGGATGGCCAGGCCTACAACATCAACGCCGACGTTGTCGCCGGCAAGATCGCGGAAATCCTGAAAGCGGAAAAGCTGATCATGATGACCAATATCGCCGGTGTGCAAGACAAAAAAGGCAACCTGGTGACCGACCTGTCGGCGCGCGAGATCGACGAAATGTTCGCCGATGGCACCATTTCCGGTGGCATGCTGCCTAAAATTTCATCGGCGCTGGACGCCGCCAAGTCGGGCGTGAACACCGTTCACATCATCGACGGCCGAATCGAGCACTCTTTGCTGCTCGAAGTCTTGACCGAACAGGCTTTTGGCACTATGATCCGGTCGCACTAAAATTTTTGTGGCGGCATCAGCCGCCACGGAAATATCAAGACCGCCCTTTTAGCTCAGTGGTAGAGCACTCCCTTGGTAAGGGAGAGGCCACGTGTTCAATCCACGTAAAGGGCACCATTCCTCTCGCAGCACCCTCCCCATCAATACACCCGCTCGACCGTCAGCCCTTTTGCGCCCAGCAATGCCGGCACGCTGTTCTTGCCGACCAGGTGCAGCACGCCGATCGCCGCCACGCTCTTGTCCTGTTTGGCCAGCAAGGCCGCCAGCTTCTCGGCCAGCGGTCCGTTGCGTTCTTCCAACAGCACCTTTTGCATGAATTTGCCCGACACGCTGGTGTCGTTCTCGACCTTGGCCGCCACCGCATCGAGCGCCGCCTTGTCGGCCGAACCCCAGGCATCGACAATCTGGCGCATTTCCGCGCGCTGCTTGCCGTTCTCCATCATCTCGACGCTCTCTTCCAGGAACTTCCACTGCTCTTCCACCCCCAGGCGGTCGAACATGGCGAACTGCGCGCTGATCGATTCGAGCTCGATCACCGGGACCTTGCCGGCACGCGCCATCTGGGCCAGCTTGATGTCCACCGCCAGCTCGGCCTGGTAACCCTCGGATGCGTACTCGGCCAGGGTCAGGGTGGTGGCCACCAGCCACGGCTTGAAGCGCGCCACCGCGGCCGGATCGATTTTCGCCTTTTTCAAGGCTTGCTCGACGCGCTTGCGAAACGCCGGCGAGCGCTCCTGGAAGCCGGGCTTGCCGGGCGCCAGCATGGCATGCGCCTGCATCGCCGCGCCGAGCTTGGCCGGGTCTTGCAGCAGGTCGACTTCCAGTGCCAGCGCCGAGGCATTCTGGATGGCGGTGGCGATGCGCGGCTCGAGCGGATAGAACTCCGGCAAGCCCACGTGCATGGTGCCGAACAGGTACATCGTGTGGCCGCTGCCGCTTACCTTGAACAGCGCGCCGCGCTCGGCGCCCCAGGCCGACGGCAGGGCCAGCATCAGCAAGCTGAGGAACACCACTATAATTGGACGTCTCATGCGTTTTTTCCTTGTTGGTTCACTTCCGCGTTTTTATTCAGGTCTCTTGTGTCCAATCTTACCCGCTCCGCCCCGCTCTGGTTGTTTGATCTCGACAATACGCTGCACAACGCTTCGCACGCGATTTTTCCCACCATCACGGCCAACATGAACGTGTACATCGCGCGGGTGCTGGGCGACGGCGTCACGCCCGCCAGCGCCGACGTGGTCAACGCCGCCCGCCTCGAATACTGGAAACGCTACGGCGCCACCCTGCTCGGGATGATCAAGCACCACCAGGTCAGCGCCGCCGACTTCCTGCACGAGACGCACAACATCGAACAGCTCGAAGAGATGATCCGCTACGAACGCGGCCTGGCGCGCCTGCTCAGGCGCCTGCCGGGACGCAAAATCCTGCTGACCAACGCGCCGACGCGCTATTCGACCGAGGTCATGCGCCACCTCGGATTGCGGCGCCACTTCAGCCACCACATCGCCATCGAAAACATGCACGTGCATGGGCAGCTGCGGCCCAAGCCGTCCAAGCTGATGCTGCGCCGCCTGCTGCGCAAGCATGGCGTGTCCGCGCAGCGCTGCATCCTGGTCGAAGACACCCTGGCCAACCTGCGCACCGCCAAACAGGTCGGTATGCGCACCGCATGGGTGACCCAATATCTGCGCATGGCCAACCCCATCGGTGTTGCGCCGTTGCCAAAAAAGTTAAAACGCCCCGCTTACGTCGATGTCAAAGTAAAATCCGTGCTTCAGTTGCCGAGATGCATGAATCGGCTACGTTGACACCGACAAACCACTCATCGAGAACACATGGCAAGCACCAAGCCGGGCCAGCGCAAGCTGCAAATCCTCCAGGCTCTGGCCTCCATGCTGGAGCAGCCCAAAGGCGAGAAAATCACCACGGCGGCACTGGCAGCACGGCTGGGCGTATCCGAAGCGGCGCTGTACCGCCACTTCGCCAGCAAGGCGCAGATGTTCGAAGGCCTGATCGAATTCATCGAATCGAGCGTCTTCGGCCTGATTAACCAGATCGCCGAAAACGAACAGGGCGGCATCGACCAGGCCCACGCCGTGCTGCAGATGCTGCTCGGCTTCGCGGCCAACAATCCCGGCATGACGCGGGTGCTGATTGGCGACGCCCTGGTCAACGAAGACGAGCGCCTGCAACTGCGCATGAACCAGTTCTATGACAAGGTCGAACTGGCCTGCAAGCAGTCGCTGCGCCTGGCCGTGACCCAGGGCCACGGCCAGGAAGCCGATGTCGCCGCGCGCGCCAGCCTGCTGGTCGCCTACGTGGTCGGACGCTGGCACCGCTACGCCAAGAGCGGCTTCCGCCACAATCCGGCCGAAGGCACGGCCCTGCAGATCTCCCTGCTGCTGGCGGCCTGACCGCCTTTGCACCGATGAACAGCACGCCCTGCTTTGCCCTGCTCGATGACGCCACCGGCACCGGCGAGCATGCGGCATCGCGCCTGTACACGGGCCACGCGGGCACCCTGCGCTGCGACCAGGCGGACGATTGGCCGACCGTGCTGGCGCAGCTCCAGCAAGCGCTGGCGCGCGGCCTGCACGCGGTGGCGGTGCTCGCTTATGAACTGGGCGGGCACTTGCTCGGCATCGATACGCACGCCATCGACAGCCCACTGGCGCAGGTGCTGCTGTTCGATACCTGCACCCGCCTCTCGTCCGCCGAGGTGACTGTCTGGCTGGATGCGCAAACGGCCGCGCAAGCGGGGGGCGGCGATCACCCAGCCGGCATCGCCAACGTGCGCGCCAACGTCGGCCAGCAGGCGTTCAGCGACGCCCTGGCGCGCATCCACGAGTACATCGCCGCCGGCGACACCTACCAGGTCAACTACACCTACCGCCTGCACTTCGACGCCTTCGGTTCGCCCCAGGCGCTGTACGCACGCCTGCGCGCGCGCCAGCCGGTGCCCTACGGCGCCCTGATCGCCCTGCCCGACAGCGGCGCCGTCCTGTCGCTCTCGCCCGAACTGTTCGTGCGCCACCAGGGCGGTGAACTGGTCGCGCGCCCGATGAAAGGCACCGCGCCCGCGTGCGACGACGAGCTTGAGAACGCGCGCCGCGCCGCCGCGCTCGCGGCCGACCCCAAGAACCGCGCCGAAAACCTGATGATCGTCGACCTGCTGCGCAACGACCTCGGAAGAGTCGCCGTCACCGGCAGCGTCGCGGTACCCGCGCTGTTCGACGTGCAGCGCTTTTCCAGCGTGCTGCAGATGACGTCCACCGTGCGCGCCCGCTTGCGCCCGGACGCCGCGCTGGCCGATATCTTCGCCGCCCTGTACCCGTGCGGTTCGATCACCGGCGCCCCCAAGCGGCGCGCCATGGAAATCATCCGCGAACTGGAACCTGCGGCGCGCGGCGTCTACACCGGCGCCATCGGCTGGTTCGAGCCGCCCGCCGCGCCTGGGGCGATCGGCGCCTTTTGCCTGTCGGTGCCGATCCGCACCCTGGCGCTGCAGCCCGAACACGCCGGCACGCGGCGCGGCGAAATGGGCGTGGGCGCCGGTATCGTCTACGACAGCGATTGCGCCGACGAATACGCCGAGTGCCAGCTCAAGGCGCGTTTTCTCACCGGCCTGCAAAACCAGTTCGAGGTCTTCGAAACCCTGCACGCCACGCGCGAGGATGGCTGCCGCCAGCATGAGCGGCACCTGGCGCGCATGGCGCAATCGGCGCGCTACTTCGGCTTCGCGTTCGATGAAACGGCCGCCCATGCGGCCCTGGACGCCGCCTGCGCCGCGCTGGCGCCGGGCGTGGCATCGCGCATGCGGCTCGCCATCGGCCCGTCCGGCGACTTTAGCGTGCAAAGCGGAGCATTGGCGGCGCTGGCGCAGCCGGTGCGCGTGCTGCTCGCGCCAGAAGCAATGCGCGCCGACGACCTCTTCCTGCGCCACAAAACCAGCATCCGCACCCGCTACGACGCCGCCTGGCGCGCGGCCGAGGCGCAGGGCGCATTCGACATGCTGTTCTTTAACGAGCGTGGCGAACTGACCGAAGGAGGCCGCAGCAATGTGTTCGTGCAGGTGGACGGACGCTGGCGTACGCCGGCCCTGGCCTGCGGCCTGCTGCCCGGGATCATGCGCGCGCTGGTGCTGGCCGATCCGCAGTGGGACGCCGAAGAAACCATCATCACGCGCGCGATGTTCGAACGCGCCACCGGCCTGATGATCTGTAACGCCCTGCGCGGACCGATGCCGGCGGTGCTGGTCTAATCAATCCAGGCGCGCAAGGCCCGTTCGCCGGCATCGCTGAACACCACCACGCGCGAATCGAGCGAGCGCCTGGCCCAGCCCAGTTCCTCAAAGCGCGCCAGCAGCGCGTCGCCCAGGGTGCCGGCCAGGTGATGCCGGCGCTCGCTCCAGTCCAGGCAGGTGCGGCAAAAGGCGCGCCGCGTGCCGCGTGCCGCGGCCAGGTCGAGCCCGAGCGCGCCGGCAATGGCGCGGCCGGCCTCGGTCAGGCGCAGGCCGGCCGCATCGGGAGCGAAGGCGCCGCGTGCCAGCAGGCGCTCGTAGACCAGCACCCCAAGTTCGCCGGCCAGGTGGTCGTAGCACACGCGCGCCTTGCGCAAGGCCGGCTCGCGCGGGCTCGAACGCAGGCGCAAGGCGCCGGTGCGGAAAGCGACATTCATGAGCGACTCGAGCAGTTGCGCCACATCGTCGTCGGCCAGGCGAAAGTAGCGGTGGCGGCCCTGCGCTTCAACCGCCAGCAGGCCGGCGTCGACCAGTTTGGCCAGATGCGCGCTGATGGTCTGCTTGGTGACGCCGGCAATGCCGGCCAGCTCGGTGGCGGTGAGCGCCATGCCCGACATGAGCGCGCTCAGCACTTCCGCGCGCGCGTGCTCGCCGATCAGGGCGGCGATGCCGATAATATTGGGTCCGTCTTTCATGGTTCGATGGTAGCCGAACCATGCAGGGCGCACAAGCTTGTATAGTAGTCCTTATCGACCAACGAGAAAGCGGCCATGGAACTGATCCGATACCTGAGCGATTCCTACTTCACCGAAGAACAGCTGCTGGCGGTCTCCGGCATCGACCCGGACGAACTGGCGGCGCTGCAGCAGCGCGCGATGATGCCGCAGGCGTCGTACCGGTTGCGCATCGACGTGCAGTGCGACTCCTTCTTCGGCGCGCACCAGGAACACAAGCAGCTCGTTTACTACGCCAAGGGCTATGCTTCGTGGATCGGACTGCTGCAGTCGCTGGGCGGCGAAGGCGATGCCTTCCGCGTGTTCGCGGAGCGCTACCGGGCGCGCCTGACCCAGCTCAAAGCGGCCGGTCTGTGCACCGACGATCCCAAGCTGAACCCGGAACTGGACCAGCACCTGATCGAAGAGTGGCGCCACTTCTTAGAGGGCACCTATGGCGTGTGCACCAAAACCGGGCTGCCGGAAGATATCGCCTCGAAAGAGCTGGCCACGACGATCATCCGCGAGATCATCGGTAAACCGGTCGAGCAAGCCCTGTCGACCCGCGACCGGGTGTGCCTGACCCTGGCGGTCGACCTGTTGGACACCGCCAGCGGCCAGTTCGCGCCCCATGAAAAAGAGCGCAGCTCGCGCCATTTACTCATCGACGAGGTGCGCACGACGTATCAGTTATGACCAAGGCATTTGCCGGGATCGCCAGCTTGTAGGTCAATGAATCCTGCGAAACCAGCCTTCTCAAGCTGTTCGATCCGCGCCGGCGATATTGGTTCCACGCCGGCGCGCGCACTGGCCGTTCAGGCCCGAATGGCGGCTTGCTTGATGATATCGGATAACTTCTCCGCCATCATGATGACCGTCGGATTCAAGTTGATGAGCGGAATTTCGGGAAGGATCGAGGCATCGATGATCCGCAGCCCACCGACCCCATGCACGCGCCCCTGTTCATCGACCACGGCGCGCGGGTCGTCCGCCAAGCCCATCGGCGCACTGGCGCAAGGATGCTGCAAGGTGCCCACCCCGGCCGCCAGCGCGCTGCGGATCTGCTGCTCGCTGTCGTCGGTCGACGCTCCCGGATACAGTTCCTCCACGATCATGCTCTTGAGCGGTTCGGTGGCCGCCAGCTTCCTGGCCAGGCGGAAGCACTCGACCATGCGCCGCATATCATCCTCCGTGCTCAGGTGATTGAGTTCGATCAGCGGGGCCGCGTGCGGATCGCGGCTCTTGAGGCGGATGCGCCCGTGCGAGGTGCAATGCATCAGTTCCAGGCCGAGCGAAAACGCCACGCCGGTCGGGCTGCTGGCCGGGTCGAGCAGGTGCGACGGCGAAATGCCGATGTCGAGCTCCCGCTCCGAGCTGGCATACGAGGAATTGGTCCACCACTGGGAACCGACCACCGGGTGCTCCTGCCCTTTCAGTTCCGCTGTCGCGCTGAAATTCATCCAGAAAAAGGCATGATCGAGCAGATGGGTACCGACCGGCGCATCCTTGACCACGGGAATATCCAGCGCGTCGAGGTCGGCCTTCGGACCGATTCCCGAGCGCAGCAAGATCGCGGCGGAGCCATACGCGCCGGCGCTGAGAATGACTTCCTTGCCGCGTATTGCGCGGCCATCGGCCAGCAAGACCGAAGCCACCCGGCCATTCTCGACGACCAGCTTGTCGATGATGCTGCGCTCGAGAATGCGCAGGTTCGGGCGCGCGCGCACGCTGCGGGTCAGGTAGGCCATGCCGGTGTTCACGCGCACGCCGTTGATGATGTTCATCGGGTTGGGGCCGGCGCCATTGTTCGCTTCGGGATTGTTGAAGTCGTCGACCCGGCGCGCCCCCAGCGCCCAGGCCGCTTGCACCATGGCGCGCTGCACCGGGGTGATGCCCTCCATCGACATCTGATGGATCGGCAGCGGCCCGCTGCGGCCGTGCCAGCGTTCCTCGCCATGCGGGGCGTTTTCCATTTTCTTGTAGTAAGGCAGCACGTCCTCGTAGCCCCAGCCGCGTAAGCCCTTGGCGGTCCAGCGGGCAAAATCGAAGGGCAAGGCCCGGCATGCCACGGCGCCATTGATGGCGGAGCTGCCGCCAAGCACCTTGCCGCGCGGCGCATACAGCGGCTGCGCCTGGGCCAGCGGGATGGCGTGGTAGCCCCATTCGTAGCGGGCGTCGCCGTTGGCGGCGATGATGTTGCTGCTGTAAATTTGTTCAGGGTATTCGTCCGGATCGAAGGCGCTGCCGGCCTCGACCAGCAAGACGCTGAGCCGGGGCAGTTCCGACAGGCGGGCCGCCAGCACCGCGCCGGCGGAACCGCCGCCGAGAATGACGACATCAAACAGGTGACGATCAACAATCATGAGGCTATCCATTCAGACCAGGGTCAGGGTGACATCGATATTGCCGCGCGTCGCGTTCGAATACGGACACACCTTGTGGGCGGCGGCGACCAGCCTCTCCGCCGTGGCGCGCTCCATGCCGGGCAAGGAGATCTTCAGTTCGATCTCGAGGCCGTAGCCGGTGGCGGCCTGGCCGATGCCGGCCGTTCCTTCGATGGCCGCATCGGGCGGCAGCACCACCTTGTCGTGGCGGGCAACCAGTTTCAAGGCGGCCAGGAAGCAGGCCGAGTAGCCTGCGGCAAACAGTTGCTCCGGATTCGAGCCGGGGGCGCCATTGCCGCCCAGTTCGCGGGGCGTGGTCAGGGTGAGCTCGAGCGTCTTGTCGGCCGAAACGGCGCGGCCTTCGCGCCCGCCGCTGACGGTCACGCTGCTGCGGTAGATGATGTTGGTGATGGACATGGGTGTTTCCTGTTGCGTGAATGGGTGGAGTACGGGGGCAGGCCGGCGGCGTGCGGCCGCCGGCGGGCAGGTCAGCGCTTGACGGCGGCCAGGATGACGTCGGCCACTTTGTGCGGCTGCGACAGCATCGGCACATGGCTGCTGGCGAGCACCGTGGTGACCGCATTAAGCTTTTTGGCAAAGGCGCGTTCCAGGTCGGGCGAGATCATGCGGTCGTTGCTGGCGACGATGTAGTAGTTCGGCTTGCTCTTCCAGGCCGCATAGGTGATCTTTTCATCGAAGGCCTTGGCTGGAAACAAGCCTTGCGTGGCGGCGTACGCCCTGGCGGTCGCGGCCGGGATATCCTGGGCGAAGTTGGCCGCATACGAGGCGTCGGACAGGGTCAGGTAGCCGGCGGCGTCGGGCTTGAGCGAAGGCACGCCCGGCGGCACCGGATAATCCTTGCCCACCGTGCCGAGGGTCTCGCCTTCGGACGGCGCGAACGCGGCCACGTAGACCAGCGCCTTGATCTTGTCGCTGTCGCCGGCCTGGGTGATCACGGCCCCGCCCCAGGAGTGGCCGACCAGCACCACCTTGCCCGGCTGGGCGTCGATGGCTTTTCTGGCGGCGCTGACATCGTCGGCCAGCGACGACAGCGGGTTTTGCACGGCCACCACTTTCACGCCCTTCGCTTGCAGCAGCGGGATCACCTTGCCCCAGCTGGAGCCATCGGCAAAGGCGCCGTGCACCAGCACCACGGTGGTGTCGTCGGCGGCCCGGGCCGGCAAGCTGGTGGCGGACAAGGTGGCCGAGACGGCGGCGCTCGCCAGCAGGGTATGTTGAAGTAAGTGTTTCATCATGAAGCCTTGAAGGTGGTTTCCTGCTGGTCGACCCAGGGCTGGAACAGATCGGCCGGCCAGTTAGGATCCACGTTCGAGGCGCGCGCGAGGCACTTCCAGACGCCGTTGCGCTTTTCGAAGCGGTCGGTGTAGGTGCCGGTCGAGACCACGCCTTCTTTTTCGGCTTTCCAGGTGACGATCCAGTTCCATTCGACCAGGGCCACATTGTCGCCGCCGTCGATGACGAAGGTGCCCAGCGCATGGCGCATCAGGTGCAGCGGAAACACGCTGTGCGCGTAGTCATACAGCTGCTTGAGTCCTGCCACGCCGCGAAACACGTTCTCGCGGATGTCCTTCACCGAAAATTCGGCTTCCGGCCAGTACAGGCCGATGTAGGTCTGGGCCGATGCCAGGCTGGCATCGTTGTCGATGTAGCGCTGGTGCAGATTGAGTTGTTCGAAGATCTCGAAACGGTCGCTGGTGCTCAAGGGCGTTTGATAGGTCATTACAATGTCTTCCTTTAAAAAATCCAACTGACAAAAAATTGGTAAATTCAGCGCGACAGCCAGCCGGCCGCCACGCGTGACAACAGGGGCATCAGCCAGTACACCATCAGGCCCGACACCACGGTGGCGCTCAGCGCAGCGAGCGCCAGCGCGGGCACGGCCGGGGCCAGCCGCTCCGCCGCCGCGCGCACCACGGCGGGAATGAGCGTGGTCAGCGGAAACACGGCCAGGGTCGAGAGCAGCCATTGCTTCCAGCGCCTGGGCAGCGCGCCCGCGCCCGAGGGGGTGAACCAGAACGCCGACCCGGCGTGGACCTGGTAGCGTTCTTCGCGCAGCAGCCACGGGCGGGCCTGTTCGATCAACCGGCGCCGCTGCGGCGAAACCAGCCACGCGCTGGCATCGCCCACCGTGGCAAAGCGCAGCAGCACCACATAGCTGGCGCCGGCGCCGACCGGCTTGATCAGGTCCATCGCCAGGTAGCCGCGGCACTGGCGGTGCGCCTGTGTGGCCGCCACCATCCAGCGCTCGTAGTCGGCGCGGTGGCGCGGATCGACCTCGTGCACGATGGCGCTCATGCCTTGCTCGCCCGCCGCCGCCAGGCTCATGCCTGCAGCGGACGGCGCCGCAAGGCCGCGCGCCGGTACAGTTCGGCGCGCGCGGCGATCATCGGATCGCCCGACGCTTCGATACCGTCGATCAGGTGCCCGGGATTGAAGGCGAGCGCCTGCTGCCGCGCCGCCTGCATCCGCGCGTCCGCCTCGACCATCTCGACAGTGAGGATGCCGAGTTCGATTTCCGGGCGCGCATGCGGCCCGCTGCGCGGCCAGGCCAGCGAGCCGTCGTCCGGGTCGTCGCCGGGCGCGGCGCATTGCAGCACCAGGCGCAACCGGGCCGGCCCGCCGCGCAGGCGTTCGCCCAGCTCGGCGCCGAGGAAATCGGTGCCGGGCAGCGCAGCGTGCGGCGGCGCAGTCAGCGCCTGCACCGGTTCGATCCGGTAGCGCCCGTGCACGGCGGCGCCGGCGGCGTCGAGCAAGCGCACGCTGTTCACGCCAAAATACTCCTGTGCCAGGTAACTGGCGGGCGCCGGCTTGGGCGCTTCCAGATAGCGCTTCGCACGCGGATTGCGCGCCAGGAAGGCGTCCAGCGGCAGCGGGTCGGGCCGCGCGCCGCCGGCTGCGGCAATCCCCTGCAAAAAGCCGAGGAACTGCGCCGGCGAGGCCACCGGAAAACCATCGTAGGAATGGGCGACGATGTCGGTGTGGCGGCCATCGGGCAGCAGGAAACGCAGCGCCAGTCCCTGCGGGCCGGCGTCCGGGTCGCCATCGGCCGTGGACGGCACGCCGCTGAAGTTCGAAAAGCGCAAGGTGAGCGGCACCGGCGCGCCCTGCAAATGGGCCGCGCGGCTCAGGCGCGCCGCCGCCGGCGAGGCGCTGAAGCTGCCGTGCGCCACGATGCCTTTGGCATGCGTCACGCGGAAGCCCTCGTGCCTGCCGAAGATGGCATACAGGGCGTCCAGCAATTCCTCATACAGGTCCGGCTGGTTCATGCCGCGCCCGGGCTCATGGTGATGTGCTTGTACTGCAAAAAGTCGTCCATGGCCGCCATGCCGTTCAGGCGCCCCAGACCGGACTGCTTGTAGCCGCCTTCCTCGCATTCGTCGTACACCACGGCCCAGTCGTTGATCCAGACCGTGCCCGCCTCCAGCCGGCGCGCCACCCGCAGCGGACGGTCGACGTCGCGCGACCAGATGCTGGCGGCCAGGCCGAATTCGCTGTTGTTGGCCAGGGCGATAGCCTCGGCTTCGGTATCGAACACCTGCAAGGTCAGGACCGGGCCGAAGGTTTCCTTCTGCACGATGTCGAGCTGCGGGTCGCTCACTTCGAGCAAGGTGGGGCGATAGAAAGCGCCGCGCGCCAGCGCGCCCTCGTTCACCGCGCCGCCGCGCACCAGCACGTTGGCGCCGGCCGCAATCGCCGCTTCGACCACGCGCTCAACGCGCGCCACGTTCGGCTTGTCGATCAACGGCCCCATCTCGCTGGCCGGGTCGCTGGCCGGGCCCACCCGCACCGCCGCCAGGCGCACCGCCAGCTGCGTGCGCACGGCGTCGGCGATGCCGCGCTGTACCAGCAGGCGCGAGCCGGTCATGCAGAACTGGCCGGAAAACACGGTCAGGGCTTTTTCTAGTTTCGGCAGGGCGGCGCCGAGGTCGGCGTCGTCGAACACGATCATCGGCGTCTTGCCGCCCAACTCCAGGCCGAAGCGCTTCAGGCGCCGCGCTCCGACTTCGGCAATCGCGCGGCCGGTGCCGGTGCTGCCGGTGAAACTGATGACCGGAATATCGGGCGACTCGATCATCCACTTGGCGCCTTCCGCGCCCGACTCCGAGAACAGATTGACCACGCCGGACGGCAGGTCCGCCACCCCGGCCATGATGGCCGACACCAGCGCATTGGTTTGCGCGGTCTGGCCCGGCATCTTGATCACCGCCGTGCAGCCGGCTGCCAGGGCCGGCGCCAGTGAACGGATCATCAGCACCACCGGTGAATTCCAGGGCGCGATGATGCCGGCCACGCCGATCGCTTCGCGCAGCACCAGCGAGATGCTGCCCGCCTTCGGTTCGAGGGCGCGTCCGTATTCGGTGCGCACCAGCGAGGCGTAGTAGCGCAGCTTGGAAGGGACCATCGACACTTCGAAGGCCGCCTCCGACTTGATCTTGCCGTTTTCGGCAGACAGCAGTTCGACCAGCGCGGGGGTGTGGCGCTCGAAGGCGTCGGCCAGCGCGTGCAGGACCCGGGCGCGCAGGGCGCGGTCCTCTTTCCAGGGCGAGTCGGCAAAGGCGCGTTTGGCGGCGGCGGTGGCATGCGCCGCTTCGCGCACCCCGCCGTCGGCGTAGCGCCCGATCACCTCGTAGCTGGCCGGATCGATCGAGTCCTGGTGTTGTTCGGAGTCGTGCCATTGGCCGTCGATCCAGTGCAGTGCGGTGCTGTTGTTCATGTTGGTTTCCATTTCAGTCTCTCGGGTAAGGCGGTATTCAGGCGTACAGGCTGGCGATGCGTTCGGCCGTGGCGATGACGGTGACGTTGGTGGCCACCGAGGGCACGTCCGGGAAGATCGAGGCGTCCACCACGCGCAGCCCTTGCAGGCCGTGGACACGGGCCTCGGTGTCGACCACGCTCGAGGGATCGCTGCGCGGGCCCATCGGGGCGGTCGAGGTCGGGTGGTGATAGGTGTCCACGGTGGCCATGATCGAGGCCAGGATCGCCTCGTCCGACTGCGCCTGCGGCCCCGGACTGAGTTCGGCGTGCACCATGGCGGCCAGCGGCGCGCCGGCGCCGATCTTGCGCGCCAGCTTGACCCCTTCGAGCAGGCGGGCGCGGTCTTCAGGTGCCGCCAGGAAGCCGAGGTCGATGCGCGGCGCGTCCAGCGGATCGCGGCTGGCCAGGGTCAGGCGTCCACGCGAGAGGGGGCGGGTCAGCGCCACCGCCAGCACGAAGCCGACCCCGGTCGGGCTTTGCTCGTGCGGGAACAGGTGGGTGGCCGTGATGTGCAGGTCCAGTTCGTCCATCTGGGCGCCGCTGCTGGCGGTCCACAGCTTGGCGCCGATCACCGGCGTCTGCGCGCCGAGCGCTTCGGGCCTGGCGGCGTAGGCGTTGTAATAGAACGGATGGTCGGCCAGGTTTTGCCCGACCGCCAGGTCGGCCACCACCGCGATGCCGAGCGCGCGCAGGTCGGCGGCGGGGCCGACGCCGGAGCGCAGCAGGATGGCGGCGCTGCCGTAGCTGCCGGCCGAGAGGATCACTTCGCCGCCGAACAGTTGTTCACCGCCGGCCAGTTGCACCCCGATGGCGCGCTGGCCATCGAACAGGATCTGGTCGACCAGGCAGTCGGGGCGAATCCGCAAATTCGGAGCGGCGCGCACGGCGGCCGGCAAAAAGGCCATGCCGGTGTTTACGCGCACGCCGTCGACCACATTCATCGAGTACGGTCCGACCCCGTTGGCGTCGGCGCCGTCGAAGTCGGCCACCGCCTTGAAGCCGCAGGCCAGGGTGGCGTCCATGAAGGCGCGCTGCATGGGCGTGATGTCGGCGCGGGTGAGCTGGCGCACCGGCAGCGGTCCGCTGCGCCCGTGCAGGGCATCGCTGCCGCCGCTGCGGGTCTCGAGCCGTTTGAAGTACGGCAGCATGTCGGCGTAGCTCCAGCCGGGCAGGTTCCAGCGCGCAAAGTCGGACGGCCGCGCGCGGATTGCCACCGCGCCGTTCACGCCCGAACTGCCGCCGAGCACCTTGCCGCGCACGGCGCCGATGGCGTGGCCGACGTAACCTGGTTCGCTGCGGTAGCCCCACTCGAATTCGGGGTCGCCGTTGGCGCCGAGGATGTCGCTCGAGGCGATGGCGGCGGGGTAGCCGGCCGCCTCATAGCTGTGGCCCGCTTCGAGCAGCAGCACCGCGCGCTGGCGGTTTTCGCTCAGGCGCCGCGCCAGCACGGCGCCGGCCGAGCCGCCGCCGACGATGATCACGTCGGCATCCTTGGCCGCGCCGCCGGGGGCGCTGGCCGGGTGGGCCGCGCTGTGCTGGCGGCTGTCTTGGGTACTGTGCGATTGCTTGTTCATTCTGATCTCCGTTCGGTGGCAGGTCCACCGGGGCGCAGATTAGAGTGTTTGCAACATTAGCGTAAGGCAACTAAAAGCGAATCGCGGGTTCGGGTTTTCCGAACGTCAGGTGCCGATGGCGTCGAGCTCGGCCCGGATCGGCCGTTCCCACACGGGCGGATCGCCGATCTGCTCGGCCAGGAAATTGACCAGGGTGCGGATCTTGGGCGAGGCCCGGTGCGACTGGCGGTAGATCGCCGAGACCACCCCGCCCGAGGGCGAACAGGCCGGCAGGACGATTTGCAGCTCGCCGGCGGCAATCGGATCGGCCGCGAGAAAGGTCGGCAGGATGGCCAGGCCCAGTCCGGCCTTGGTCGCTTCGAGCAACTGGTGGCCGCTATCGGTGCACAGGCGGTTGCGGATGCGGAACGATTCGAGTTGCCCGTTCACCAGCAGTTGCCAGGTGCCCTGGGGTTCGCGATTTCCGTACAACAGGCCGTCATGCGCGGACAGCTCGGCCGGATCGGCCGGCATCCCGCGCCCGGCGAGGTAGCCCGGGCTGGCGCAGATCAGGTGGCGGTTGACGGTGATCGGCCAGGCCACCAGGGTCGAGTCCTGCAAGTTGCCCATGCGGATGGCGACGTCGTAGTTTTCGTCATGCATGTTGACGTAGCGGTCGCTCAGGTCGATCTCCATGCGCAAATCCGGATACATGGCGGCGAAGCGGGCCAGCATGGGGCCCAGATAGCGCACGCTGGCCGCCATGGGCGCGGCCACGCGCAACTGGCCGCGCATGCTGGCCTGGGCGTCGAGGACGGCGTCTTCCGCTTCGCACACCTGCGCCAGGATGCGCACGCAATGCGCATAAAAGGTCTGGCCGGGATCGGTGATCCCCATTTTGCGGCCGCGCACCAGCAAGGGCACGCCCAGGCGGCGCTCGAGCTGCTGCAAGCGTTCGCTCACCACGGATTTGGTGGTGCCCAGGCGGCGCGCCGCCTCGGACATGCTGCCAGCGTCGACGACGGTGACAAACAACTGCATTTCGACGAATTTGTTCATGAAGTAAGGCGGTGGATGGCGGCGTGCCGCAGGCGTGGATTGTAAAACTTTTCATGCCATCCAAACCGCCTTGCCGTCAATACTTGCCGGCGGGCGGCTCAGGCGGCGCGCGCGAACTGGCGCCGGTACGCGCCCGGCGTGGTGGCCGCCAGGCGGCGGAAGTGATGGCGCAGCGACGCCTCCGACGCAAAGCCGGCGCGCTCGGCCACCTGCGCCAGCGGCAGCGCCGGGTTTTCGAGCAGGTCCTTGACGATGGCGACGCGCTCGCGGATGAGCCACTCCAGCGCGCCGAAACCGGTGGCGTCGTGGAAGTGGCGCTGCAAGGTGCGCGCGCTCATGGCCCCCTGCCGCGCCATGCTGGCCACCGTGTGCGGCTCGGCCGGATGCACGCGCACCCAGTCCATCAGGCGCGTCAGGCGCCCCTTCTCGTCGTGCGCCATGGGGCGCGGCAGGTACTGCGCCTGCCCGCCTTCGCGGTGCGGCGCCACCACCAGCCGCTGCGCCACCAGGTTGCCGATGCGCGCGCCGTGATCGCGCCGCACAGGTGCAGCAGCATATCGATGCCGGCGGCCGAACCGGCCGAGGTGATGACCTGCCCGGCGTCCACATACAGGTCGTCCGGCAGCACGTGAATCGCCGGATAGCGGCGCGCCAGCCGGTCGGCATAGCGCCAGTGGGTGGTGGCGCGCAAGCCATCGAGCACGCCGGCCGCCGCCAGCACGAAGACCCCGGAACAGATCGAGCACAAACGCGCCCCGCGCGCATGGGCGGCGCGCAGCAGCGCCAGCAAGGCCGGCGGCGGCGCTTCATCGGCATTGCGCCAGCCGGGGATGACGATGGTATCGGCCCGCTCCAGCAGCGCCGGCGCGTACGGCGCGCTGACAACAATGCCGCCGGCGGCACGGATCGGCCCCGGTGCGGCCGCGCACACGGCGAACCCGTACCAGTCCACGCCAAGTTCCGGACGCTCGAGCGCGAACACTTCGACCGTGCAGCCGAATTCGAAAGTGCACAGGCCATCGTAGGCCAGGGCGACGACGAGATGGTTTTTCATGGCACGATCTTAACGCAGAATGGCTTCCGCGCCACTTAGCAGCGGCCGGATGGATGCCGATAATGAAGGCTCTTTCACCATCAGGAGCCAGACCATGTCAGCAGTAAGCGATGTCGCAGCAGCCCCCTCTCCCGCCGCGCTGGCGCATTTTGAAGCGCAGTTCGCGTTCGACACCGATTGCTGGGATGTGCACGATGCGCTGGCGTCCGGCAGCCCCGATTTTGTGTTGCTCGATGTGCGCGGCAGCGAAAAATACGGCGCCGGCCACGTGCCCGGCGCGCTCGATCTGGCGCATCGCAAGATCATCGGATCGACCCTCGCCAGCTATCCCGAGGGGACGCTGTTCGTGGTCTACTGCGCCGGACCGCACTGCAACGGCGCGGCGCGCGCCGCGATCCGGCTGGCGCGGCTGGGGCGCCCGGTCAAGCTGATGACCGGCGGGATCAGCGGATGGCTGGACGAAGGCTTCGCCCTTGCCGCCTAGCACCTAGAAATACGCCGCCACCTGCAGCCACGCGCGGGTGCGCGAGCTGCTGCCGTCGGCATCCTTGCCGCTGGCGTTGCGCGCCGGGTTGCTGCCGATTTTACCGGCCACCTGCAGGCGCACGCTCACATTGCCCGGCGCGCGCCAGTTGATGCCGACGCCAACACCTTTCAGGTCGTAGCTGTTACCCGGTCCGCCGGCCGCCAGCGCATTCGGGTACAGCGCGCGATTGAGCTTGATATGGCCATAGTCGAAGAACGCACCCACGTCGGCCTGCCACGACGGCAGCTCGTAGCGCGCTTCGAGCGCCAGCACATGGCCTTCGTCGCCACTGGCTTCGCCGGCCGGATAGGCGCGCACGCGGTCAGGTCCGCCGAGCGACATCTTCTCGCCCGCCTCCAGGTTCTTCGACGCCAGCTGCCCGCTGATGCTGCCCATGAGCGACGTTGCGCCGCCGATGCGCTGCACCCGCCCCAGCTGGTAGTTCGCGCGCGTGAAGCTGCCTTCGCTGCGCGGCCCGGCGGCATCCGCCGCCTGCGAAGCCGCGTTGCCCGACAGGTCGACCCGGCCGGGCGTCACTTCCAGCAGCGCGCTGCTCAAGCCACCGCCGTAGAGCTGGTCCTGGCTGCTCATGCTCACCGCCAGCGGCAGCACCCGCACCTGCTTGTCGCTGGTCTGCACGCCGTTGGCGCGGTTGACGAAGCGCTTGTCCTCAAAACCGCCGCGCAGCTGCACGCTGGTGTAGCGCGAACGCAGCAGCGGATGCATCACCAGCAGCTGCGCCACGTTGGCCGTGCCGCGCGCGTGCAAGGATTCGAAATCGGCGCCCAAGCGGTAGCGCAGGCCGGAATACGCCAGGCCGACGCGGGTGCCCGCAGCGCCCACCGGCAGCACCGCGCCCACGCGCGCGTAGTTGAAGTCCGATCCGGTGCTGGCCACTTGCAGCGACAGCTGCGAGCCGCTACCGGCCAGGTCGTTCACATTCACACCGCCGGTCGCGCGCATGCGGCCGGTGTAGCGGTTCGAGGAATTGTCGAAGCCGGCGTTGCCGTTGAACAGAGGCCCTTCGCTCAGGGCGATATCGATGGCGCTCTCGCCCAGCGCCGCGCCGGGGCCGAGTTCCGCGCGCGCACCGATGCCGGGCAGGTCCTGCGTCAGCAGCAGGGCGCGCTCGAGCTGCGTTTCATTGACCGGCGCACCGGGCACGACGTAGGCATCGAAGTAGCGCCGCGCCAGCGCGGGCGCCAGCCGCACCGAGGCGTCCGCGACGATGCGAACGTTTGAGGCGCGCCCTTCCAGCACCTGCAAACGCACCTGGCCCTGCGCCAGATCCTGCGCCGGCAGGTAAGCCGAGGCGAGGAAATAGCCGCGCGCGCGGTAGTACGCCGTGACCGAGGCGGCGGCCTGGTTCAGCTGCGCGAACGTCAGCGCGCGGCCGGCATAAGGCGCCAGTAGTTCGCGCAAGGCCGCTTCCGCAAACGCGCTCACGCCCGCGAACACGAAGCCGTTGACCTGCACGCGCTGGTCGCCCGCCTGCGCGGCGGCCGGCAGCGGCGCCGCATCGGGCAGCATCTTGACGCCGGCCGCCGGTGGCGCGATCAGCGCCGGCGGGCGGGTCGATTCCAGGATGCGGCCGGCGTCCGGCGTGACCTGCCCGAAGGCCAGGGCGGGCGCCAGCAGGATGGCGAGCGCGATGCTGTCTGTGGTGAGGCGTTTGTTCACGTTGCTACCTTGTTGCGGATGATTCGATTTGAGATTGTTCATGGTGTTACTCCGCCGTGCGCACGCCGCCACGGCGCATGGTGACGGCCGTGCCGCCGCTGAGCGTGACGGTGCTGGTTCCGGCCTCGGCGCCGCGCGCGCCGCTGGCGTCGGCCTGCGGCGTCAGTTCCGGCGCAGGACCGGTCCAGGCCACGGTCCACGGGCTGAAACCGGCGTTCGCAAACACGTTCTGCTGGCGCTGGCCGGCGGCGGCCAGCGATCCGATGATCGCGTCGACTTGGCTGCTGGCGCCATTCACGGTCAGGGTGCCATCGACATACTGCGGCAGGTAGTCTTTGAAAACGCCGCCCGCCGGTGTAATCGTGTAACTGCCGGCCGGCGACTGCCGGTCCGCGCCGGTGGCCGCCGTCAGACCGGCGAGCAAGGCGCTGTCGTCGCCTCCAACGAAGCCGCTGGCGCTGAAGGTAAACGCCGGATTGGCCGCACCGCTTGCGCGCACCTTGTCGTCGGCCCTGATGGTCAACGGCGCCTGGGTGATGACGCCGGTGTTCACGCTCGCCGTGCCGCTGGCCAGCATGTAGTTGGACGCCAGGCCGCTGGCGCCATCGACCAGGGTGAAGCCGCTCGCGGTGACCAGCTTGCCGTTACCGGCGCTGCGGTTGTCGTAGTTGGCGCTGCGTGGCGCCGCCAAGGTCAGCGCTTCGCCGGCCACCAGGTTCGACAGCGATCCCGCACTGCTCAAGGTGGCCGTCGTGGTGCCGTCGTAGACCTTGGGAGCGACCGTCATGCCGCTCACGGCGACGGTGCGCGGTGTAATCGTTCCCGCGCCGCTGGCGCTGGCCGGCAGCACGTAGTTCGACAGCAGCGTGCCTGCCGTGGCGCTGGCGCCGTTGATCACCGCGCTCACGCTCGACGCATCGCGCACGTTGGCGCTGTTGAAGGTGCCGCTGCTTGCATTGACACTGGCGCCTTCGCCGGCCACGAAACCGCCCAGCGTTACTGCGCCGGCGTCGAGTACGGCGCCGGTGCCGCCGTCATAGACTTTGCTGATGACGCCGGCCAGGCTGGCGGTCAGCGCGCGCGGCGTGATCGAGGCGGTGGCGGTCGGCTGAAGCGTCGCCAGCGTGTAGTTGGCCGCGTCAACGCCGTCGACAGAGAGGCCGTCGAGCATGATAACCTTGGCCACGCCCGCGTTCTTGTCGGCGAAGCGCGCACCCGGCGCATTGAAGGCCAGCGTGTCGCCGCTAATGCGGTTGTCGCCTATGGTGAACTGCGCGGCGATGGTGCCGTCGTAGACCTTGTCCACACCCGCCACCGTCACGTTCAGGGCGCGCGGGGTGATGTCGGCCGTCGCCGTCGCGCTGCTGGAGACCAGCGCGTAGTTAGCGGCGTCAAGGCCGCCGATCGTCAGGCCCGCGACATTGACCGTCTTGCCCTTGCCGGCGTTCTTGTCGGCGAAGGTGGCCGTGCCGCTGGAAATGGTCAAGCCATCGCCGTCAAGCTGGTCGCCGGCCACGGTGGCGCTGGCAAGCGTGGTGCCGTCATAGACTTTACCAGCGGCCGTGGCGGTGACATTCAAGGGACGCGCGGTAATCGTACCGGTGCCGCTGGTACTGGTCGCGGCCAGCACGTAGTTGCCGGCATCGGCGCCGGACAGCGCCAGCTTGTCGACCACGATGGCCTTGTTGACGCCAACGTTTTTGTCGACGAAGAACGCAACGCTGCCGGCCAGCGACAGCGCGTCGCCAGCGATGCGGTCGTCGCCAAGGGCCGAACCGGCCGCAGTGGTGCCGTCGTAGACCTTGACCGCACCGCCGATGCTCACATTCAGTGCGCGCGGCGTGATGCTGGCGGTGGCGCTTGCGCTGTTCGACGTCAGCGTGTAGTTGCCCGCGTCCGCGCCCGACAGGGTCATGCCGCCGGCCGTAATCGCCTTGGCGCTGCCGACGTTTTTGTCACTGAAGGCGGCATTGCCCGCGTTGACGACGAGGACGTCGCCCGCCAGGCGGTTGTCACCCAGCGTGAGCGCGGCCGCCAGGGTGCCGTCGTAGACCTTGTTCACGCCGGTGGCGGTGGTGACGAGCGCGCGCGGGGCGATGTCTGCGCTGCCGGTATAGGCGGTCGAGGCCAGCGTGTAGTTGCCCGCGCCCGCGCCGGACAGCGCCAGGCCGGTGACCGTGAGCGGCTTTGCCACGCCCGCGTTCTTGTCGGTAAAGGCTGCGCCGGTGCTGGTCAGCGCCAGCACGTCGCCGGCGAGGCGGTCGTTGTCCAGCGTGAGCGTGGCGACGGTGGTGCCGTCGTAGGTCTTGCTGGCGCCGACCAGTACCGGGGTCAGGACGCGCGGCGTGATGCTGGCGCTGGTGGTGGCGCTGGTCGAGGCGAGCGTGTAGTTGCCCGCATCAGGGCCCGCCAGCGCAATGCCGCTCACCGTCACCGTCTTGCCGGCGCCGACGTTCTTGTCGGCGAAGCTGGCGTTCTGGGTGTAGCTGACGTTGTCGCCAGCGAGGTGGTTGCCGCTGTAGGTGATGGCGGCGGCCAGGGTGCCGTCGTAGGCGCGGTCGACGCCGGTGGCGCTAAAAGCGAGCGCGCGCGGCACGATGTTGGCCGTGGCGGTGGTGCTGGTGGCGGCCAGCGTGTAGTTGCCGGCGTCGGCGCCGCTCATGGACAGGCCGCCCACGTTGATGGTCTTGCCGGTGCCGGCGTTCTTGTCGGTGAAGCTGGCGCCACTGCTCGACAGGATCACCGCTTCACCGGCGATCTGGTTGGCCACCAGGACCACGCTGGCGCCGGTGGAGCCGTCGTAGGTCTTGCTCAAGCCGGTGACGGTCGGCGCCAGGGTGCGCGGGGTGATGGCGGCGCTGGTGCTGGCGGTGGTGCCGGCAATCGTATAGTTGCCCGCATCCTCGCCGGCGAGCGCGATGCCGCTGATGGCAACGGCCTTGCCGCTGCCGACCGCCTTGGTGTCGAACAGGGCGTTGCCGGCCACGGTCAGCTGGTCGTTCGCCACGCGGTCGTCGCTGAAGCTGGCCGTGGCGGCGATGGTGCCGTCGTACTGCTTGTCGATGCCGGAGGCAGTAAAGGCCAGTGCGCGCGGGGTGATGCTGCCGCTGCCGGTGGCGCTGCCAGAGGCCGCGGCGTAGTTGACCGCGTCAGGCCCGGTGAGAGCGAAGCCCGTGACCGTGACGGTCTTGCCGGCGCCGGCGTTCTTGTCGGCGAAGGTGGCCAGGCCGGAGACGCTCACCACATCGCCTGGCAGATGATCGTCGCCCAGCGTCACGCTGGCGGCATTGCTGCCGTCGTATACCTTGCTCGCGCCGGCGGCCGAGACGTTCAGCGGCCGCGGCGTGATGTTCGCCGTGGCGCTGGCGCTGGTGGCGTCGAGTGTGTAGTTGCCCGCGTGCGCGCCGCTCATACTCACGCCGGTGATGTTGATGGTCTTGCCGCTGCCGGCGTTCTTGTCGGCGAAGGCCGCGCCGCTGTAGCCCAGCGTGACAAGGTCGCCGCTAATGCGGTTGTCGCCCATGGTGACCGTGGCGGCGGTGCTGCCGTCGTAGACTTTGTTGACGCCGGCCGCGTTGGCGGCGAGGCTGCGCGGGGTGATATCGGCGCTGGCCGCCGCGCTGGTCGATGCCAGGCTGTAGTTGCCCGCGTCGAGACCGGAGAGCGCGATGCCGGTCACCGCAACCGCCTTGCCGGTGCCGGCATTGCGGTCGCCAAACGCGCCGCTGCCGGAAACCGTGAACACGTCGTCGGCAATGCGGTTGTCGGTAAAGGTCACGCCCGCCGCCACGCTGCCATCGTAGATCTTGCTGGTGGCGCTGGCCGTGGTCACGAGTGCGCGCGGGGTGATGTCGGCGCTGCCGCTTGCAGTGGCTGCGGCGAGCGTGTAGTTGCCCGCGCTGGCGCCGCCGAGAGTGATGCCGCTGGCGGTGACTGTCTTGCCGGTGCCGGCGTTCTGGTCGAGGAAGGCGGCAGCGCCGCCGGTAACCGTCAAGGTGTCGCCAGCGATGCGGTTGTCGCTCAGGGTGGCTGTGGTGGCGGTGCTGCCGTCGTAGACCTTGTTGGCGCCAGCCAGGGTGGCGGTCAGCAGGCGCGGGGTGATGGCGGCGCTGGTGGTGGCAGTCGTCCCGGCCAGGGTGTAGTTGCCGGCGTCGTTGCCGGACAGCGCGATGGCGCTGACGCTGACAGTCTTGCCGGTGCCGGCGTTGACGTCGCCGAAGGTGGCGCTACGCGCGAGCGTTAGCGCGTCGCCGGCCACGCGGTCGTCCGCCAGGCTGACCGTGGCGGCGCTGGTACGGTCGTACTCCTTGTCGACGCCGGTGGCGCTAACCGTCAGCGTGCGCGGGGTGATGCTGGCGGTGGTGGTGGCCGTGGGCGACGCCAGCGTGTAGTTGCCAGCATCCGTGCCCGACAGGACCAGGCCGCCGACGGTGACGGTCTTGCCGTTGCCGGCGCTCTTGTCGGCGAAGCTGGCCGTGCCGCCGAGCGCCAGGTCGTCGCTGCCGATGCGGTTGTCGGCCAGCGCGACGCTGGTGGCCACCGTGCCGTCGTAGACCTTGCCGCCACCGGAAGCGGTCACCAGCAGGCTGCGTGGCGCGATGTTGGCGCTGGTGGTGGCGCTGTTCGACGCCAGCGTGTAGTTGGCGGCGTCCGGCCCGCCGATGCCGATGCCGCTGACGGTGATGGTTTTGGCGTTGCCGGCGTTCTTGTCGGCGAAAGCGGCGCCGGTGCTGGCGAAGGCCACGCTGTCGCCGGCGATGACGTTGCCGCTCACGGTCGCGCTGGCGGCTGTGCCGCCGTCGTAGACGCGGTTGTTGCCGGTGGCGCTGGCGGTCAGGGCGAACGGCGTAATGGTGGCGCTGGTGGTCGCCGGCGCCGTTCCCAGGGTGTAGTTGGCGGCGTCGGCCCCGGACAGCGCAATGCCACTGAGGTTGATGGTTTTGCCGACACCGGCATTCTTGTCGGCGAAGACGCCGGTGCCGCCGATGTTGACGGCGTCGCCGCCGATCTTGTTGCCGCTGAAGTTGACGGTGGCGCCGGTGGTTCGGTCGTAGACCTTGTCGACGCCGCTCGCGCTCACGTTCAGGGTGGCCGGGGTCACCGTGTAATTGGCGCCCGTGTAGTTCAGGGTGTAGCCGAGCGCACTGGCCAGGCTGCCGGCGCCGATGGCGTAGGTGCCGACGTTCTTGCCGGCGCCGGCGGCCGACAGCGCGCCGGTAAAGCCGCTGGCGATGCTGTCGTTATCAATGAAGCCGGTGGCGCCATAGGTCAGCGTGGGCACGGCGGCGCTGCCGTCGTAGACGCGGGAGGCGGCGTTGGCGCTCAGGTTGAGCGCGGGCGCGACCGAATACAGGAACCAGTTGCCGCTGCCGGCATACGCGGGCGTGCTGCCGGCCACGTATGCCTGGTTGTAGTGCTTGTCGTAGCCGCTGGCGCCTTCGAGCGTGGTCACCGGGCTGGTGGAATACACCAGGTAGCGGCCGGATGGCGCGCCGATGCCGCTCGCGCCGTTCTGATTCGAGAACGTGCCGTTGACGGCGGCGATTTCGAGGGCGCTGCCGCTGCCGGTGCCGGTCACGCTGCCGCTGCCGAGCAGCGTCACCGTGCTGCTTGCCAGGCCCTGGTTGACCAGCTTGACCGTGGACCCGGTGACCGTGCCGCCAACCGAGATGGCGCCGATGCTGGTGCCACCCAGCGTCATGCCGATGCTGCCGCTGCCGGCGTCGATGACCGTGCCGGCGGCAGTGGTGATGGCGGCATTGCCGCTATCGCGCAAGGCGGGGTCGGCGCCGGCGCTGGCGTTGGCGAGCACGGTCAGGTTGGCGTTGCCGGTGCTGATGCTCGAATCGAGGGTGACGCTGCGCCCGGCCTGCAAGGTCAGCGCGCCGTTGCCGGTGGTCGCATTGCTGATGATCAGGGGATTCCCGGCCAGCAGCTTGATGTCGTTATTCGCCTGCAGGGTGATCGATACGCCCGCGTCGAGCGTGGCGAGCAGGGTCGGCGCGTCGATCGTCACGTCCAGGCCCGGCTTGGGCTTGACGGAAGTGAACGGCACGTTGCTGCTCGATGGCGGCGGCAGCAGCGCAAAGGCATGTACCGCGCCGGTTTCTGGCACGCTGCCGTCGGCCGAGTTGGCGTACGGTGCGCCGACCACCAGGCGGTCTCCGGCCCGGTTCAGCGCGGCCGCGAAGCCGAAGTTGTCGCCGTCGCCCAGATTCAGGTCGCCGTTGGCGCCGACCGTGTAGTCGCGTCCCAGCGTGGCGGAGACGGCGGGCGCGGCAAAGCTGGCGCCGCCGAAATCGACGATGCGCACGCTGCCCGGACCACCGGTCACGGCGCCGAAGCCGCCGTCGCCGGTGGCGCCGATGGCCAGGCGCTTGCCGTCGCCCGACAGCGCTACCGAGGAGCCGAACAAGTCGTTCTCGCGCAGCGTCAGGGCCAGATCCTTGGCGCCGTTGACGCCGGCGCCGATGCGCCCTTCCAGTGCGTTGGCGGCGCCGACGCCGCTGAACAGGTACACCGCGCCCTTGCCGCTGCCGGTGCCGAGCGCGCCCACGGCCATCAGGCTGCCGCTGTTGTCGAAGGCGACCGCGCTGCCGAACTGCTGGTCCGTCGCCAGGCTCACGCCGGCGCCCTGGCCGAACACGCCGGCCAGCGCCATCGTGGTGGCGCCCTTGTCGAAGACGTAGACGGCGCCGCAGTTGGCGCAGTCGTTTTGCGCGCCCTGGTCGTACAGGGCGCCGATGCCGATGCGGGTACCGTCGCGATTCATGCCGACCGCCGCGCCGAAGCCCAAGGCCGGCTTGCCGGTGTCGGTGGCGGTCAGCGTTTGCTTGACAGTGGGGGCGGCAAAGTGACTGCCAAAATTGAACAGGCGCACCGACCCGTTGCTGCCGTCGCCAAAGGCGCCGGCGCCCAGCAGCGAGGCATCGTGGTTCATGGCCAGCGAGGTCCCGAACTGGGCGCCGTCGGCCAGCGCCAGGTCCAGGTTCTTGCCGCCGGTGTAGCCGGCGCCGATGGTGCCTTCCAGGGTCGCGTTGGAAAAGTTATTGTCGCTGAAGCTGAACAGGCGCACCGCCCCCTTGGCGCTGCCCAAGCCGTCGATGCCCTTGTCGAAGGGGGCGCCCACGGCCAGGCGGTCGCCGGCTTCGTTGAGGGCAACACTGAAGCCAAAGCCGTCGCCCGAGGCCAGGCTGGCCACGTCCTTGTTCTTGCCGCCGCTGTAGCCCTGGCCCAGGATCGCCTGGTAGGTCCAGACCAGCGGATAGCTGCCGATGGTGATGTTCTTCGGGTCGAGCAGCAGCTGGCCGCCGGCGCCGATGTCGAGGTGCTCCAGGCCGACGTGGCGCAAGTCTTCCTTGCCCGAGATTTCGACCGTGCCGCCGGCCGCCGCGCCGGTCGCGTTGACCTTACCGAGCATGGTGGTCTGCTGGTCCGACCACACCACCGCCGTGCCGCCCTGCCCTTGCGCGCCGCTGGCCGCCACCTTGATGCTGGTGGAATCGTTGATGAAGGTTTGCTGGGCCGAGGCGATCGGGGCGCGCTGGCCCCAGCGCTGCGTGAAGCGCGCCAGGTCGGGCGCGTCGGCGCGCTCGCTGCCGCCCTGGAAGGCGCCGCCCACGCGCACCAAGCCGCCTTGGCTTGTACCGGAGGCGTCGAGCGTGGCGCCAAGCAGGCGCACGTCGGCGCCGGAGAGGTCGATGCGCCCGCCGATGCCGTCGCCGGCGCGGGCAGCGTGGGTGGCGGACGAGATCACGCCAGCGCCACCGTGGATGCTGATGCTGCCGCCATCGGCGGCGCCGCCGGCGTTGGTCGAGGCGCTGCTGGTCTCAACCAGCGCGGCGCCGGCGCGGTAGCCGATGCTGCCGCCATTGCCGCCGCGGCCTTGCGCGCTGCTCGCCGCCGCCGCCGACAGGTTGGCGCGCGCGTCCACCTTGACCGTGCCGCCGGTGGCGCCGTCGGCGTTGATGGCGCCGTCGAGTGCGACCGCGCCGCCATCGATCGCAATGCGTCCGCCCGCAGCCGCGCCGGAGGAGGCGTCGAGCGCGCCCGCGTGGATGGTGTCGCCGCTCAGGCGGATGCTGCCGCCGTCGCCGGCAAAGCCGCGCGCCTGCACCAGGCCGGCGTTGTTGACGGACGAACGCGCCAGCGCGTCGGCGGCGGCGGCGCTGAGCACCACCTGGCCGCCGTCGGCCTGCACCAGTCCATTGTTGGTCAGCACGGCGTCGAGCGCGGAGCGGGCCACGCGCACGGTGATCAGGCCGTCGCCGCGCAGGTCGAGGCCGACCTGGCTGCCGGCTGCCAGCACGGCGCTGCCGCCCGCCGCGCCGATGCTGCCGCTGTTGGCCACCGTGGGCGCGATCAGCGCGACGTAACCGCCATTGGCGGTGCGGATGCTGCCGTCGTTGCGCACCGCGCCGGGCGTGCCGGCGGCGGAAAATTCGTAACGCCGGTCGAGGAAGTCCTGGTCCGACAGGCCCAGGCTCGACGCCACCAGGCCGCCCACGTTGACTTGCGCGCCGGCGCCGAACAGCACGCCCTGCTGGTTCAGCAGGAACACCTGGCCGTTGGACGAGAGCTTGCCGTAGATGCGCGAGGGGTCGCTGCCGACCACGCGATTGAGCGCCACCGCGCTGGCCGAGGGCTGGTCGAAGCGGACCTCGGCCTTGCTGCCGATGTCGAAGCTTTGCCAGTTGAGGATGGCCTGGGCGCTGCCCTGGGTGACGGTCATGGCCGCGCCGTTGGTGCTCACGGCGGCCTGGCCGGCGACGAGCTGCGCGCCGGCCGGCAGCGCGCTATCGATCAGCGGCGGGGCGGCGGCGGCGTTGGCCGCCACGGCGGCGCCCAGCATCAGGCTGACCAGATTGCGCCGGCCACCCTTGCCGCGTCCGCGCGCGCCTTCGGCCACGGCGACCCAGCAGGCATGCACATGGCTCCAGACGAGGCGGTAGAAACGGTTGGCGGAGGCGTGCTTGTGCATGGGTGGATCCGTGTATTGGGGCGAAAGTGGAAGCCGGCGCGCCGGTGCGCGCCGTGGTCTGGGAGACTGCGCGGGTGTTCAGGCCATCAGGCTGAAATCGGCGCGGTAGCGCGGCGCGCCGGCGGCGTTGCCGGCAGGGGCGACGAACAGCAGGAAGCGGCCCAGGGTGGCATGGTCGATCTCGTAGGTGCCGGCCGCAAAACGCGCGCCGTCGCTGGCAAAGACCAGCGAGAACTGGCGCAGGCGCGGATCGTCCTGCGTGGCCGGCGTTTGCACCTCGGCCAGGGTGATGCCGATGGCGCGCAGCTCGGGGTGGTTCAGCCAGAACTGCTGGCCGACCAGCGCCAGCGCGCTGGCGTGGCTCCACGCGAAGGGCGTGGCGGCGGAGGCGGCGGCCTGCGGCGCGGCCGCGCCCATCATGCCGGCAAAAGCGAGCGAGCTGGCGCCGGCCCTGAGTATGTCGCGTCGTTTCATGCTGTGTGGTCTTTACTGGTCGGGGTGGGTGGTGCGGAGGGCGCGTCGGCGCGCCATTCCATGAGGCGGTGAAAGCCGGCGCTGCCGATCTCGCGAAAACCGAAGCGCCGGTACAGCGCCATGGCGCGGTTGTTCGATTCGACGTGGGTGGTGACGGCCGCGCCGCGCGCGCCCGCTTCGCGCTGCAAGGCGCCCAGCAGCGCACTGCCGGCGCCGCGGTTGCGGTAGGCCGGCAGCATGCCGATCTCGATCACATGGATGCGCTGCGTTTCGCGCGCCACGTACAGGCGGCCGACCGAAATGTCGCCATCGAGCACGAGATCGAAGTGGCCGGCCGGATAGCGCTTGCGGTAAAAGCCGTGCTGGGCGTCGAACTGCATGCGCACGTAGGCGTCGGCGGTGGCCACGTCCCACCCGGAGCGGGCGATGTCGCGGGCGCGCGCGGCCGCGTACACGCTGCGCAGGAAGACGTGGTCGGCGGCCCGCAGCGGGCGCAGTGTCGGCTTCATCCTCACGGGCGCTGTGGGAACACGCCCTGCAGCGCGATGCAAAAATTCAATGCAAGAAAGGGCTGGCGGTTCTCGTGCGGCTGGCCGGCGCCGGCGCTTGACAGCGCGGCCGGCGCCAGCGGCGTCAAGGTAGCGGCGGCGCTCGCATAGATCTGCGCCACGCCGGCATGGCCGAACGAGACCGTCATGCCGGGCGTGGCGGTGGTGGCGGCGCTGCCGGCGTGGTGCAGATCGTGCTGGTGCGCGGGCATCTCGGCGATGGTCAGCGCGACTTCGTGCACCCCGCCCGGCTCGCCAAGATCGCGCTGGGACAAGCCGGGGCCGGCGCCCGGATGCAGCGGCGAGCGGTCGGCCAGGTTGGGCAGCGCGAAGGTGCTTTTGCCATCGCCGCCGTAGGCGGTGCCGAGCAGCGAGAACAGGGCCGTGTTTTGCGACAGCGGCATCAGCTGGCCATTGCAGGCGGCCCAGCCTCTGGGCACGAAGTTGAAAGGGAAAATGCGTATTTCAGCAAGGAATGGGTCTGCCATGGCGATGATGTCCGTTAGGTCTGGCTGGGAAAAATGCCGAACAGGGAAATGATGAAATGGATTCCCAGGTAGGGCCCCATATTGTTGTGCGGCTGCGATCCGCCCTGGCTGCCGATGGCGCCCGCGGCCATCGGCGCGTTTTGACCGTTCAGGCCGTACACGGGGGTGCCGCCGGTGTTGCCGGGCACGCCCGTGGCGGGGCTGACGGCGGCACTGGCGGCGCTGGTCGAGGCCATGACGGCGTGCGTGTGGGCCGGGATGGTCGGTATGGCCAGGGTCACTGTTTCGACGCCGGCCGCTTCGGCCAACTGGTAGGTGGTGCCGCTGACGCCCTTGCCCATGTGCAGGGGAACACGCCCGCGCATGTCGGGCATGGCGAAGGTCGATTGGCCGTCGCCGCCGTAAGTGTTGCCGATCAGCTGGAACAGGGTCTCGTTTTCAGAGATTTGCAACAGTTGGCCGTTGCAGAATTCCCAGCCGAGCGGGGCAAAAGTTCCTGCGAACATGCGGATTTCGCCGACATAAGGTTGTGCCATCGCGTAGGTCCTTGTTATTCAGTTTGGGCTGGGGAATATGCCCTGCAGGGCAATCACGAAATTGACCGTCAGGAAAGGCTGCATGTTGGAATGCGCCTGCGAACCGCCGCGCGGCGTCACGGTATTCTCGTTCAGCGCCACCTGATTGGCCGGGGCGGCGAACAGGTCGCGCCCGAGACGGCCCTTCTTGCCCGCCAGGGCGTTCGCCGGCGAGCCGCTGGTGGCCAGGGCGGTGGTGGCATTGAGCGCGTGGGCGTGGACGGGCAGCTGGGATGGCGCGAGCGTGACCGTTTCCTGGCCGCCGGTGCTGCCCGGCGGGCCGCTCACAGCGCCCGTGTGCACCGGCACCCGGCCGCGCAGGTCAGGCAAGGCGAAGTTGGTCTGGCCGTTGCCGCCGTACTGGGTCCCGAGCAGGGAGAACAGGGCCTGGTTCTGGTTGATAGGCAGTAATTGGCCGTTGCACACTGCCCAGCCCTTGGGCGGGAAGTTGAACGACATCATCCGGATTTCGGCGAAAAACGGTTCACTCATGGTCGGCTCCTTGCCAGTCGCTTGGCGCCGCCTGCGGGCGCGCGCGAATTTAGTTGAAAATTGCCTGGTACTGCATGCCGTCCTGGTCGCAGCCGACCGGGACGATAAACAGGGGGAACGTTGCGCTGCCGGGGATGTCCAACATGTAGGTCATCTGCTCCAGCGCGGGCTGGGCCGGGCCGCGAAACAGCAGCGCAAAGCTGTTGCCCCCGGCTGGCTGATGCGCGGGCCGGTCGACCTCGGTCAGGGCAAGGGTGACGCCGTCGTGGCCGGCCACGGCAAAAAAGCCGTTCAGACGTTCTGCGAAGAACGCGTAATCGAGAGTGGGGAGCATCGGAAAGACCGGCAATAGAGCGAGAGTTCTATTTTAGTATCTTTAATGTCTTTTGGGAAACTGATTAATGGTTATGCGTTGTGGGCAAGACACACATTCCAGGGCAGGCGCGCAGCCTGCCCTACGGGCCCTACGGGCCCCCCTGTGTGGGACAGCACTTATCCGCCGAGGGCTTGCTCGATCTTGCCGACCAGCTGCTTGTCTTCCGGGGTGACCTTGCTCGGATAGTGTTCGATGACCTTGCCGTTGCGGTCGATCAGGTATTTGGTGAAGTTCCATTTCGGCTCCTTGCCGGTGGACTTGATCAGGCTCGCGTGCAAGGGGTTGGGATTGGCGCCGCTGACCACGGTCTTGGCGAACATGGGGAACTTGACGCCATAGGTGTTGTAGCAGAGGTCGGCAATTTCCTTGGCGCTGCCCGGTTCCTGCTTGCCGAAGTCGTTCGACGGAAAGCCCAGCACGACCAGGCCCTTGCTGCCGTATTTGGCGTACAGCTTTTCCAGCCCTTCGTACTGGGTGGTGTAGCCGCAATAGCTGGCGGTGTTGACCACCAGCACAACCTTACCGGCGTACTGGCACAGGTCCTGCGGCACGTCATCCTGCAGGCGCTTGAAGCTGTGCTTGAGCACGGCGGGGCAGCTGGCCGGGGCCGCTGCCGGGGCGGCGGCGGCCGGGGCTTGGGCATGCGCCGGAATGCTGGTCAATACAACAGCGGACAGGCCCGCGAGAAGAAGTGCCGAAATCTTGAACATTGTCGTTTCCATGCGGTGGGGAATGGGAACTTCATTCTATGTCAATTCGCCTGTGCAAGCGGCGCGGCGATAGACGGAACGGCTACCTTGCCAAAAAAAGCAGCAAATATTTGATACTTAGAATGATACTTCTAGGAAATACTAGGTATCATGTGTGCATCTTTACGGAGCCAGCCATGCCGCGTACCAGCCTGAACACCACTGTCAACCAGCACTACCTGAACAAATTAATGAAACTGACCGAGGTGATGGATGTCGCGGCCAGTGAAGACATCGTCGACATCCGGGGCATGAAGCTGGTGGCCAAGGGCGCCAGGCTGACCCGGGCCCAGCAGCATACCCTTGGTGGGCACAAGCTCAGCAAGACGCTGGAATCGTCGCTGAGCGCCGAAGGCGGCACCGACAACGACCTGATTCTCGAGACCGCCAAGCGCATTCTCGACACCAGCGTGCCGGTCAACCGCATCCTCGGGCGCAACGCGGGGCGCGGGATTTCGCCGCAGACCTTGCTGGCGAACATGCAGCTGGGCCAGGCCATGCGCTTGATGCTCACCCTGACCGACCGCGACGGTCCGCGCGCGCTGGAACACAGCGTGACCGTCAGCCTGCTGTCGATCGGCATGGCGAAAAAGATGGAGCTGTCGAACGACGAGCAGATGGCGGCCGGCCTGGCGGGCCTGCTGCACGATATCGGCGAGCTGTACATCGACCCGGCGTACCTGATGCCGGGCAAACGCCTGCTGCCGCACGAGTGGGCGCCGCTGGTGATCCATCCACGCGTCGGCCAGATGCTCATTACCGAACTCGCAACCTATCCGCAAGCGGTGGCGCGGGCGGTGTCGGAACACCACGAACGGCTCGACGGCACCGGCTATCCGCGCCAGTCGGCCGGCGGCATGATCAGCGGACCGGGGCTGGCGGTGTCGGTGGCGGAAATGCTGGCCGGGGTGCTGCACAAGGATTTTCCGCTCGAGCGCGCCGAACTGGCCCTGAAAATCATTCCGGGCGAGCATCCGCACCATTTTTTGTCGGCCATTTCGAATGCCTTGCGCACGCAGCCGGCCAACCGTCCGATCGCCCCCTCGCGCCCGGACGAGAGCGATGACGCCGCAATTGCGCGGCTGTGGCACCGGATTGCCGATGCGCTCGAGGCCGGCCAGGACATGCTGCGCGACGATGCCGAACGTTCGCCGCGCGTGTGGGCCCTGATTCAGCGGGCGCTGGCGCGCATCCGCAACATCGAGCGCGCCTTCATCAGCACCGGGCTCGATGCCTATCTGAAGAACAACCACGGCTTGCACGACCACGACGACGGCACCCTGCAATTCGAAAAGGCCGTGGCCACGCGCGAAATCACCTGGCGCCTGCGCGACATTGCGCGCGACCTGGCCCTGAACACGGCCGACGTGGCCAGCGACCGCGCAATGCTGGCCGGACTGATCGCCTTGCTCGACGGCGCGCAGGCGGAACCGCTGGTGATACGCGACACGTCAGCGGCGACAACACCGTTGCAGACAGCGGCCGCGGCGCCGATGCCGGCGGCGCGGGCGGCCTGAGGCTGCCAGCCTACTCCACCGTCAGCTTCGACAGGCGCGGATCGGTCTCGGGGAAGCTCAGTTCCAGGTCTTCCATGACTTCGAGCAGCAGGCTGGCGATGAGCAGGTTGCGGTGGACCTTGGAATCGGCCGGAATCACGTACCACGGCGCGTGGTCGGCGTCGGTGGCGGCGATGGCGCGTTCATAGGCGTCCTGGTAGTCATCCCAGCGCTTGCGCTGGACCAGGTCGTTTTCGTCGAACTTCCATTGCTTTTCCGGGTCATCCAGGCGCGCTTGCAGGCGCGCGCGCTGCTCCTCCTTCGAGATGTGCAGGAACACCTTGACGATCACCGTGCCGGTCTCGGCCAGCATGCGTTCGAAGTCGGCAATATGCGCGTAGCGGCGCTTGCATTCCTTCTCGTCGATCAGCTTTTGCACGCGCGGGACCAGCACATCTTCGTAGTGGCTGCGATTGAAAATGGCGATATCGCCGGCGCCCGGCACGTGCGGGTGAATGCGCCACAAGAAATCGTGCGCCGCTTCGTCCGGCGTAGGCGCCTTGAACTGGGCGGCCTGCAGGCCCATCGGGTTGATGCGGCTGAACAATGCGCGCACCGTGCCATCCTTGCCCGAGGTATCCATGCCCTGCAGTATCAGCAGCACTTTTTGCTTGCGCTGCGAGAACAGCATCTGCTGGTGCAGCGCAATCTTTGCCGTCAAGGCATCGGTCAGCTTGCGCTCGTGCGCCTTGATCTGTTCTTTCGACCTGGGATGCTTGCCGCCCTGCTCGCGCAGCGGCGTGGCGCCGGCGTCTTCATCGCGCAGCCTGAGGCCGGGTCCGGCCCGGAAGCGGGTGCGCGCCTTCACGCTGGCGCGCCGCTGTGCGCGTGCTCGATTTTCATGCAGCGGTCCATCACCACGTCGAGCCCGGCGGCGGCGGCCAGGTCGGCCGCTTGCTGGTTGACCACGCCGAGCTGCATCCACAGCACGCGCGCGTTGACGTCGATGGCCTCCTGCGCCAGCGGGACCATGGCGTCAGGCGTGCGGAAGCAGTCGACGATGTCGATGCGCCCGCCCTGGCCCAGCGAAGCGGCGGCCTCGGCCAGGCTGGCATGGACCGGCACGCCGGCAATCTTGTGGCCGGCCAGGGCCGGATTGACGCCGACGACCTGGTAGCCGTGCTTGTGCAGATACGCGGCCACGGCATGGCTGGCGCGCTCGGGTTTGTCGGAAATGCCGACCACGGCGATGGTTTTACTGTCTTTCAGAATCTCGGGGATGGTTCTCATTGTGCTCGCCAGTAGGTGTATGTCCGGCGAGCGTAGCAGATTTGTCAATCCCCGCCGCGTACGTTAGGGCTCGCGCCGGTTGATCATCTCCGACCCCTGGCTGTGCACGGTCAGGTGGCTGACCTCGCCCTTGGCGTTGCGCGCGAACACCAAGGTGGTCAGTGAATTGGGCAGGACGAAGCTGTCGCTGGCGAACGGGGTCAGGGTGACCGGATCGCGATTAGTGCGCTGCATGACCAGCTTGTCGCCGTCGCGCTTGAAGCTGCGGGTGGCGTTGGCGTCGATGCGGTAGGTGCCGGCGTAAGCGTCGAGCACGGCGTTGTCGACCTTGACGGGCTTGAAGTCGGGGAAGGGATTGCCGATGGCAATCGCCGCCGCCTGGCTGGCCACCATGTCGGGCTGGACCTTGGGTGCATCGGTATTGCTGAGCACCGCGACGTACACTTTTTGCTGCGGCAGGCGTAGGGCGGAGGTGGAAAAGCCGTTGATGCCGCCGTCATGCGCAACCATCGGCGCGCCGCGCAGCTTGCCGACCTGCCAGCCGTAGCCGTAGTTGGTGAGCTTGCCGTCGGCCAGCACGGCGCTGGTGTGCGCTTTCTGCCAGGTGGCCGGCTTGAGCAGCTTGCCGGCGGTAATGGCCGCATCCCAGCGCGCCAGGTCGTCCACGGTCGAGGCCAGCGCGCCGGCCGCGTACGGCTGGGTCATGCTCATCGGCTTGGCCGTGGTGACGCGGCCGAACCAGCCTTTGGTGTAGCCAACGGCGCGCGGGCCGGGGCTGCGTTCGTGGCCTTCGTAGGCGGTGTGGCGCATCCCGAGCGGGGTAAAGATGCGTTCTTCCAGAAACTTGGCGTAAGTCTGGCCGGACACTTTTTCGATCACCGCGCCGAGCAGGAAGTAACCGGAATTATTGTAGGCCCAGCGTGTGCCCGGCTCGAACTCGAGCGCGTCGTTCTTGAAGAAGTCGATCATCTCCGCCACGCCTTTGTCTTGCCCCTCGGTGAGGAAAAAGGCGGGCTTGCTGGTAAAGCTGACGATGCCCGAGGTATGGGTCAGCAAGTGCTCGATAGTAATGCGCTTGCCGCGCGTGGGGTAGTCCGGCAGGAATGTGGTGATGTCGTCATCGAGCGCAAGTTTGCCTTCATCCTTCAGCATCAGGATGCCAACGGCGGTGAACTGCTTGGTGATGGAGCCGAGCCGCATGGCCATGTCGGGGGTCATGGCAATGCCCTTGGACACGTTGGCCATGCCGTAGGCCTTGCGCAGCACGGTCTTGCCATCTTGCGTGACGATAACGGTCGCGCCCGGCGCATCGGCCTTGTAGTAGGGGGCGATCACGGCGTCGATACGCTCGGCCAGGGCTTGTTCGCTGGCGGACATGGCGGCCGGGGCGCCCTCCTGGGCGAAGGCGGCCGGCGCGTGCAGCGCAACAAGGGAGGCAAAACAGAGGGCGGACAGTCTGAACATGCGTAGTTCCTGTAGTCTGGGTTGATTGGCAACGACAGGCCAGACTATAGTTGCAGCGCGCCGGATCAGGGCCGGCGCTGCGATGAACTGCGGATTGACGATAACAAACGGTCAATCCGCGCGCCGGGCTGCGCCGGGCAGGTCAGCGGTCGGTGAAGACGTCGTTCCAGCTGGCCCGTTCCGGCGCCGTCTGGGTTTGCAGGTAACCGACGTTGGCGACCTGGATGCGGGCGATTTCGTTCAGCGCTTCTTCCGAAAAGCCGGCCCGCTTGACGCCCCGGTCCTGCATCGACAGCGAATGCAGGTACTGGTGCAGGTGGCGCGGTTCGGTGCAGAACAGGCAGATGCGTTCCCACACGTGCGGATAGGACGTTTTCAAGGCGCCCTGCGGCGCCATGCCGGCCAGCGCTTCGAGCGTCAGGGTGCTGGCCCCGCGCGGGACGATGATGCTGTCGACCACGGGAATCGTATCGATGTGCTCGGGCTGGCCCGGTTGCGACAACGGCTCGCCGGCGTCACCCTCTTCCCTGGCCAGGTTCTCGGCCGAATAATCGGCCAGCGCGCGCAGGGTCTGTTCGGTCGACGGCAGGTTGTCCTTGGGCCAGCTGAAGCGGCGGATGCCGGCGCTGGCCATCAGGGCCGCGATGGGAATGGTGTCCGGATTGGCGCCCGGCGCCGGCGGCACGGTCAGCTCGATCACAAACAGCAGGTGCAGGCGGGCGTCGAAGACGGCGTAATCGACCTTGCGTCCGGACAGATGGTCCTGGTGGCTGCGCTTGATTTTCGGATCCGGATTGCTGGGGATCATGAGTTTGCTCAGCGCGACATCGGGGAAAATGTAGCACTTGGGCAGCGCGCGGCGCAGGCGGCCGTAGAACGCTTTTTGCTCGGTACCGAAAAAGCGCCGCTTCGTAAACGAAGGGACAGGCTCGGGTGCGGGTGCGGGTTTCTTTAACAGGCGGTTTAACATGGCGACAACGGCCCTGATCGTGGTTCAAGTCGATAGTGTGTATTTAATAATCATAATGCACAAGAAGAAAGCCGGTCAAAGCGAAAATATATGCTGTCCGCACGGAAATACGAAGCGACTCCACATCGTGGCGCGGGATTTGTATAGACCAATTTTATGCTGATTTCGACGAAGATCCGCCGAAATGTGCCAAGACGGGCATTTTTTGCACATACATACTTATACTTTTTACAACATCGGAGAAGTGATGAGTTTGATGCGTGCAAGTCTGACGGCGGCGGCCGGCGTGGTGCTGTCTCTGGCGGCGTTAACATCCCATGCGGCCATTCCGTACAAAGGCCATAGCTACGAATTCCGCCAGCCGGGCGGCGAGATGTTGAAGATTCGCCTCGATGGTAACGATTATTACGCCGAACAGCGCACCGAAGACGGCTCGCTGGTCATCTATGATCATGCCAAACGCGGCTTTTGCTACGCGCACGTGAACGCCACGGGCGACGAACTGGTTTCGAGCGGCGTACTGGCCACCAATGCCAAACTGCGTACCTTCAGCACCGCGCAGGACAAGCGCGAGCCGGGCCTGTCCACGGCCGCCAAGGCGCGCCTGGCCAAGCAGCGCTACCAAAAGATGCACGGACGCACCCTGGAACTGGCGCAGAGAACCACGTCCGCGATGATGGCCCCGAGCGCCGCGGCCACCGCCGCCGTGACCGGCCAGATGCGCGGCCTGACCGTGATCATCGATTTCTCGGACGCACCGGGCACGATCACCAAGCCGCAGGTCGAATCGTTCCTGAACGACGCCAGCTACACTGGCTTCGGCAATGCGCAATCGGTGCGCGGCTACTTCCTGGCCGCCTCGGGCAACAAGCTCGACTACACCAACACGGTCACCCGCTACTACCGCGCCAAGCGCCCCAAATCCTACTACACCGACAACAGCCTGGATGTCGGCCCGCGCGCCCAGGAACTGATCGTCGAAGCGCTGAACTGGGTCAAGAGCAGCGAAGGCTTCGACTTTTCCACGCTCAGCCGCGACAGCACCGGCCACATCCTCGGCCTGAACTTCTTCTATGCCGGCGAAGCGGACAGCCCGTGGTCGAAAGGCCTGTGGCCGCACATGGGCTGGATCGGCGAGAAGTTCTGCAGCAACGGCGCCTGTACCGGCAACTACCAGATCAGCGACATGGGCAAGCAACTGGCGATCGGCACCTTCGTGCATGAATCGGGCCACCTGATCATGGGCTGGCCCGACCTGTACGACTACGACGGCAGCTCGCAGGGCTCGGTAGCGAACTTCTGCGTGATGGGCTTCGGCGGCGTGGGCTACGAAAGCCAGTACCGTCCGACCCAGCCGGTCGGTTTCCTGCGCTACCTGGCGGGATGGGACACGGCGATCGAACTCAATCCGGCGATCAACCGCAGCGCGCCGACCGGACGCCTGTCGATGGCGGCCAACGGCCACTCGCTGTACCGCTGGAGCAATCCGGCCAACCCGGCCGAAGCGTTTTACGTGGAAGCGATCCACAAGAGCGAGCAGAACCTGTACCAGCCCGACCAGGGCCTGGCCGTGTTCCACATCGACCCGACCGGCACCAACGATACCGAATGGAAGCCGTACATCCAGATGGAACACGCGGACGGCAAGCGCGATCCGGAAAACAATGTGAACCAGGGCGACGCCAACGACCTGTACGACGGCGTGGCAACGCGCGCCTTCAACGCCAGCATGCCGAATGCGCTGACCAGCAAGGGCACCAATTCCCTGTGGTGGAGCGGTTATGCGTCGGGCTTTGCGCTGTCGAACATCAGCGTGCCGGGCAAGACGGTGAGCTTCGACCTCGGCACGGCCACGCCGACCCCGGCCGCCGATGTGTATAACGGCACCCTGGCCGAAAAAGGCGAAGCGATCCATCCATCGCCCTGGTTCGAGTACAAGGGCGGCACCCTGGCGGCCGTCATGAGCGGGCCGGCCGGCACCGACTTCGACCTGCGCCTGGAACAGTGGCAGAACAACGGCACCACCAATCTGTGGGTCAACGTGGCCGAATCGACCGGCGACGCCTCGCAGGAAGCGCTCACTTTCAAGGCCCCGGCCGGTTACTACCGGATCGTGATCTCGTCGTATAGTGGCGCCGGCAAGTACAAGCTGAGCGTCACCAAGTAATCCCCCCGCAGGCTTGATCGTTGCTCAAAGCCACACTTCCGCTCACCGGAAGTGTGGCTTTTTCGTCATCGCTGCGCACCATACTGTGCCGTATTTATCAGGCCGGGCGGACAAATTGAACAAATTGCATCTTTGCCGCCCCCGCTGGGTATTTCCCCATATGCATTAGGGATAGTATCAGCACGCCTGAAGGCTTGCTGCAGGGCGGAATTGACCCTTTTCCGTCTCATGAGCAAAGCGCCGGACCACATCCTGACCGGCGCGCCCGAGATCGATCACAACAATGACAAGGAGCGAGACAATGTTTGTACAACACAAAACCATCGTACTGGCCGGGCTGATCAGCGCCTGTTTCAGCAGCATCGGCTATGCAAAGCAAGCCGATCAAGGCCATACGCACGAACGCCTGAAACAGGCGCCGATGCCGCACGCGCGCCAGAGCCTGCCGCCGACGGTCGAGCAACAGCGCTTTAACGTGGCGCCGACCACCAAACCGCGCCTGGACCTGATGCCCAACAAGCCCGAGCTTGGCCGCATGAGCATGATGGCCGCCACGCCCGAGTGCAAGAACATGGATACCTTGACCAGCTACAACGGCGCCGCACTGGCCGATTACTTGGCCGCCATGCCCGACGTGGAGTGCACCTATCCCCTGTTTTCGCTGAACGCCACGCAAGCCGCCAAGGCTTATTCGGCCGCCAACATGAGTGCTGTCGCGACCCGCTTCGCACGCGAAGCGAGCACTTACAACGCCAGCAACCGCGCGCTGGCCAACCTGGCGCTGTACTTGCGCGCCGGTTACTACCTGGGCAGCGGCGGCACCATCGCCACGCCGCCGGCCGCGCTCACGGCATCGCTGCGCGCACCGATCAAGAACCTGGTCGAGGGCACGGTGCTGTACAAGAGCAACCCGGTGGCCGGCAGCACCGCGTCCGAAGTCATCAAGCTGATCACCAACACCCAGGACGAAGCGTATTTCCTGCCATCGATGAAACAGCTGGTGGGGCGCTTCACTAACTCACCGAGCAATCCGAATGCGGTTGATGCGATCAAGCAAAGCGACGCCGCTGGCGGCCTGACCTCGGCCTTGACGGTGCTGTTCTACGCCCATGGGCGGCCGGACGCGCTGCCGCTGCTGCAAAGCGACACCAGCTATCCGGTGGCGTTGAACAACTTCGTGGTGAAAAACAAGACAGCACTGCTGGGCACGGCGACCGCCTACATGCTCAACGATGCCGCCAATGAAACCTTCCGCTTCATGCAGTACGCGGCGCAAAAAGCCACGGTCAAGCCGATGGTGCAAGCGACCCTGGCCAGCAGCAGCATGACCGGAGCCGACAGCGCGCTCTGGCTGGCGGCAGCCTCGGCCGTCAAATACTATGACAACGCCAACTGCGGCCAGTACGGCACCTGCGGCTACGAGCAGAAACTGGCCGACACGGTGCTCAAGGTCAGCTACACCTGCAGCCCGACCCTGCGCATCAGGGCACAAGAGATGACCACCGCCCAACTGCAGTCATCCTGCGCCATCCTGCAAAAGGAAGAAGGCTACTTCCACGACATGCTGCAAACCAAACGGGTGCCAGTCGCCAATGACAAGAACACCTCGCTGGAACTGGTGGTGTTCGACGATTACGCCAATTACGGTAAATACGCGTCGGTTATCTACGATATCGATACCAATAACGGCGGCATGTACCTCGAAGGCAACCCGGAGTCGTCGACCAACCAGGCGCGCTTTATCGCCCACGAAGCGTCGTGGCTGCGGCCGAACTTCTCGGTCTGGAACCTGGAGCATGAATATGTGCACTACCTGGACGGGCGCTTCAATATGTTCGGCGACTTCGGCGCGGCCGTGTCCAAGCCGACCGTATGGTGGATCGAGGGCATCGGCGAGTATCTGTCCCTGCGCAACAATAATCAGGCATCAATCGACAAGGCGCGCACCGGCACCTACAAGCTGAGCGAGATTTTCGGCAACACCTATTCGATGGGCGACTATACCGACCGCGCGTATCGCTGGGGTTACATGGCAACCCGCTTCATGGTGGAAAAGCACCGCAGCGATGTGGATGCGGTGCTGGGCAAGTTCCGGGTCGGCGATTACGATGGCTACCAGAACTACATGGCGTATATCGGCACCCGTTACGACGCCGAGTTTGCGGGCTGGGTCAAGACGGCCACCACCGCCGGCGAACCGCCGCTGCCGCAGGTGAACCTGCCGGCGTGTAATCAGGGCAGCTATCTGGGCAAGAACTGCTCGATTACCGGCTTCACGTCGTCGAGCGAAAGCTACGCCCACATCCTGCTGCCGGCCGGCGCCAGGAACCTGCGCTTGTTTACCAGCGGCGGCAGCGGCAATGCGGACATGTACGTGGCACGCGGACGCTATCCGTCGACCACCTCGTACGATGCCGCATCGGTCACCAGCGGTAACAGCGAGAGCATCAACATCGCCGCGCCGGCCAGCGGCCAGTGGTACTACATCATGCTCAAGGCCGCGCCGAGTTTTAACGGCGTGACCATCAGCGCGACGTACGACTGATGACACCTCGCCGCGCGGGCGACTTGCGCCTGCGCGGCATGGTCATTGTGAGGTGGTACAGTAGAGATATGAGAAAAATCATTGCGGACCTCAAACGCGCATTCATGCTGGCCATTTGTCTGGCGACAAGTAGTGCAGCGACAGCTGCAGCGCCATCTATCGACCTCGGCAAGATACACCCCCAAGGACTGACGCGTTCGCAAGCCAGGCAGGTACTGGTATTTGTGTTAACGCGGGAAGGCTACGGCCTGAAAAAACGTGGCGTCTTTATCGAAGACCTGACCGGCGATGACGGGAGATTGTCGCCACCGGGATACGTCAGTTTTGGCCTGAGCTACGACACCCCGAAACAAGGTGCGACGGCAATCTGGGGCTTGTTTGCCGTCAGCGTGTCGAGCGGTGAAATGTGGGAAATCAATACGTGCGAAAAGTTTTCCTTTCCCGCTCTCCTGCGGATTCAAGCTGCGGTACGGGCTGCAACGAATATCTCCGAGGCGCACGAGCGCATCGAACGCCGGGGATTGGGCTGTACCGACTGACCTACCTGACACAGCATGCGTTGTTATCCGCATGAGCGATGGTTTAACAAGATACTGACGTAAAAAAGGCAGCCTCGGCTGCCTTTTTCGCTATGGCGGGTTTGAGCCCGCCAGTTGCTTAACGCTTGTTGCGGAAGCGCTGAATTGCCTGCAATTGGGCAATCGCAGCCGCCATCTCGGCTTGCGCCTTGGCGTAATCGATCTTCGATACCTTGTTGACCATTGCTTCTTCGGCCGCTTTTTTGGCGGCCAGTGCTTTTGCTTCGTCCAGGTCGCCACCGCGAATCGCGGTGTCTGCCAGCACGGTCACGCCGTTCGGCTGCACTTCCAGGATGCCGCCAGCGACGAAGACGAACTCTTCTTCAGCCTGGCCAGCCACCTTGATCCGTACCGCACCCGGCTTGATGCGCGTGATCAGCGGGGTGTGCTTGGGATAAATCCCCAGCTCGCCTGCTTCACCCGGCAACGCGACGAACTCGGCTTCGCCCGAAAAAATACTGGCTTCGGCCGATACCACGTCAACGTGAAATGTGTTTGCCATGTGTGTCCTATCGGGTTCCGGCGCCCCGCTGAATCAGCGCGGCGCCTTCGCCTGTCTTAGTTGAGCTTCTTGGCTTTTTCGATTGCTTCTTCGATCGTGCCAACCATGTAGAACGCTTGCTCAGGCAGGTGATCCAGTTCGCCCGATGCGATCATCTTGAAGCCTTTGATCGTGTCTTTCAGCGAAACGTATTTGCCTGGAGCACCGGTAAACACTTCAGCAACGTGGAATGGCTGCGACAGGAAACGCTGCATCTTACGTGCGCGCGCGACCAGCAGTTTGTCTTCCGGTGCCAGCTCGTCCATACCCAGAATCGCGATAATGTCGCGCAATTCCTTGTAGCGCTGCAGGGTGCCCTGAACAGCGCGCGCGGTGTCGTAGTGTTCCTGGCCGACGACGAGCGGGTCCAGCTGGCGCGAGGTCGAGTCGAGTGGGTCGACCGCAGGGTAGATACCCAGCGAGGCGATGTCACGCGACAGGGCAACGGTCGAATCCAGGTGGGCAAAGGTGGTTGCCGGCGATGGATCGGTGTAATCATCCGCAGGGACGTACACGGCCTGGATCGAGGTGATCGAACCGGTCTTGGTCGAGGTGATGCGCTCTTGCAGACGGCCCATCTCTTCGGCCAGGGTTGGCTGGTAACCCACGGCGGACGGCATACGGCCCAGCAGCGCCGACACTTCGGTACCGGCCAGGGTGAAGCGGTAGATGTTGTCCACGAAGAACAGAACGTCTTTGCCTTCGTCACGGAACGATTCAGCGATCGTCAGGCCGGTCAGCGCCACGCGCAGACGGTTACCCGGCGGTTCATTCATCTGACCGTAGACCATCGCCACTTTGGAGTTCTCTGGATTTTCCAGATCGACCACTTTGGCATCAGCCATCTCGTGGTAGAAGTCGTTACCCTCGCGAGTACGCTCACCCACGCCGGCAAACACGGATACGCCCGAGTGTGCTTTTGCGATGTTGTTGATCAGTTCCATCATGTTCACGGTCTTGCCTACACCAGCACCGCCGAACAGACCGACTTTACCGCCTTTGGCGAACGGGCAAACAAGGTCAATCACCTTGATGCCGGTTTCCAGCAGGTCTTGCGATGGCGACAGTTCGTCGTACGCAGGCGCCACGCGGTGGATCGATGCGGTTTGCGCGTGCGACACCGGACCGCACTCGTCGATCGGGTTGCCCAGCACGTCCATAATACGGCCCAGGGTCGCTTTGCCGACCGGTACCATGATTGGCTTGCCGGTGTTCTGGATTACCATGCCGCGACGCAGACCGTCGGAGGTACCCAGTGCAATGGTACGGACAATGCCGTCGCCCAGCTGCTGTTGTACTTCCAGGGTCAGTTCGGAGCCTGCCATTTTCAGTGCGTCGAAAACCTTCGGCATTGCATTGCGTGGGAACTCAACGTCCACCACAGCGCCGATACACTGAACGATTTTGCCATCAGCCATGTTCGTTCCTTCAATAGTATTTAAATTCGGGTTTAGACCGCGGCCGCACCGGCGACGATCTCGGAGAGTTCTTTGGTAATCGCAGCCTGGCGGGTCTTGTTATAGATCAGCTTCAGATCGCCGATGACGCTGCCGGCGTTGTCGCTTGCCGCTTTCATCGCCACCATCCGCGCCGATTGCTCGGACGCGAGGTTTTCGGCCACTGACTGATACACCAGCGCTTCCACATACCGCACCAGCAGTTCGTCGATCACGGTCTGCGCTTCCGGCTCGTAGATGTAGTCCCATGCGTGACTACTCTTGTCGCCTTCCAGCTTGTCGGCGGTCAGCGGCAGCAGCTGCTCGACCATCGGGATTTGCTTCATCGTGTTTACGAACTTGGTGTAGCAGATATAGACTGCGTCCAGCTCACCTTCCTCGTAGCGGTCGAGCATGACCTTGATCGGCCCGATCAGCTTGTCGAGGTGGACCGTATCGCCGATCTGGATCGCATGCGACACGACCTTCACGCCAACGCGGTTCATGAAACCCAAACCTTTGTTGCCAATGGCAACCGCTTCAATCTTGTTGCCAGCCGTTTCCAGCTCGCGGGTCTTTTGCGTCAACAGACGCAAGATGTTGGTGTTCATGCCGCCGCACAGACCTTTGTCGGTCGTGATGACGATGAAACCAACGGTCTTCGCTTTCACGTCCTTGCCTTGCGCCATGAACGGATGCGTGTATTCCGGATTCGCCGTAGCCAGATGCGAGGTGATGTTACGAATCTTGTCACTGTAAGGGCGAGCGGCGCGCATCCGGTCCTGCGCCTTGCGCATTTTGGACGCGGCGACCATTTCCATCGCCTTCGTGATCTTCTTCGTATTCTCTACGCTCTTGATCTTGTTACGTATCTCTTTGCCTACTGCCATGAGTCCTTACTCCTTTTGCGCTATCGGGGGCCGCGTACGGCCGGCCCCTCTAGACAATTAATATGCGCCGGATTTCTTGAAGTCAGCAATGGCTGCGGCCATGGCGGCTTCGCCATCCTTGTCCAGTTGCTTGGTTTCTTCGATCTTGGCCAGGAGAGCAGCTTGCTTGGTCTTCATGTAGCCGTGCAGACCGGATTCGAACGCCAGTACGCGTTTGACTTCGACGTCATCGAAGTAACCTTTGTTCACTGCGAACAGGGTCACGGCCATGATCGAGATCGACATTGGCGAATACTGAGCCTGCTTGAGCAGTTCGGTGACGCGCGCGCCACGGTCGAGCTGCTTGCGGGTCGATTCGTCCAGGTCGGAAGCGAACTGCGCGAACGCAGCCAGTTCACGGTACTGCGCCAGATCGGTACGGATACCGCCGGACAGGCCCTTGATGACCTTGGTCTGGGCGGCGCCACCGACGCGCGATACCGAAATACCGGCGTTAATCGCAGGACGGATACCCGAGTTGAACAGCGAGGTGTCCAGGAAAATCTGGCCGTCGGTAATCGAAATCACGTTGGTTGGAACGAACGCCGAAACGTCGCCAGCCTGGGTTTCGATGATCGGCAGTGCGGTCAGCGAACCGGTCTTGCCTTTGACGGCGCCACCGGTGAAGTCTTCGACGTATTTTGCGTTTACACGTGCTGCGCGCTCGAGCAGGCGGCTGTGCAGGTAGAACACGTCGCCTGGGTAGGCTTCGCGGCCTGGTGGACGGCGCAGCAGCAGCGAAATTTGACGATAAGCGACGGCTTGCTTGGACAGGTCATCGTAGACGATCAGTGCGTCTTCGCCGCGGTCACGGAAGTATTCGCCCATGGCGCAACCGGAGTACGCGGAAATGTATTGCATTGCAGCCGACTCGGAAGCCGATGCTGCGACGACGATGGTGTATTCCATCGCGCCGTGCGTCTCGAGCGAGCGCACGATGTTTTTGATGGTCGATGCCTTCTGGCCGATCGCGACGTAGATACACGTCATGTTCTGGCCCTTCTGGTTGATGATCGCATCGATCGCGACAGCCGATTTACCGGTCTGGCGGTCACCAATGATCAGCTCGCGCTGGCCACGGCCGATTGGTACCATCGAGTCGATCGACTTCAGGCCGGTCTGCATTGGCTGCGACACGGACTCACGGGCGATCACGCCCGGTGCGATTTTTTCGATGGCGGCGGTCAGCTTGGCGTTGACAGGACCCTTGCCGTCGATCGGCTGGCCCAGGGCGTTGACAACGCGGCCCTTGAGTTCAGGACCGATTGGCACTTCCAGGATGCGGCCGGTGGTCTTCACGGTGTCGCCTTCGGAAATGTGCTCGTAAGCACCCAGAATCACGGCGCCGACGGAGTCGCGCTCGAGGTTCATCGCCAGGCCAAAGGTATTGCCCGGGAATTCCAGCATCTCGCCCTGCATCACGTCCGACAGGCCATGGATACGGCAGATACCGTCGGCTACGGAGATTACCGTGCCCTGATTGCGAATGTCAGCCGAACCCTCGAGGCCTTGGATCCGGCTTTTGATCAGTTCGCTGATTTCAGATGAATTAAGTTGCATGCTAACTCCTAATAGTTTCTTGATGCGTAAGGCAAGGGCGTCTGCGCCGGCGCGTTGTGCGAGTCTGGAACGCGATCGTTACGCTGTCAGCGCAACTTGCATCTGTTGCAGCTTGGCGCGTACCGAGGTATCGAGCACTTCATCACCGACGACCACGCGCACACCACCGATCAGCGAGGGATCCACTGTCACCGTTGGGTTGAGCTTGCGGCCAAATTTCTTTTCCAGCGTCGCGACCAGTTGCGCAACCTGCGGCTGGGCAATCTCGAAGGCGCTGGTGATGTTGGCGTCTGCGGCACCGGCATTCGTGTTCTTGAGCACCTGGAACTGGGCATAGATTTCCGGCAGCAGCGACACGCGGTGGTTTTCCACCAGCATGGCAACGAAGTTGCTTACTTCCGCAGTCGCTGGCGACTTCAGCAGCGACACGATGGTCGAAGCGACATCGGCAGCGGCCACGTTCGGGTTGGCCGCGTAGGCCAGCACATCGTGGTGAGCGCCGAGCTGGGCCAGCTCGGACAACACTTCGGACCAGGCCGCCACGTTGCCTTGCTGGGCAACGCGGTACAGGGCTTCGGCGTAAGGACGGGCGACGGTTGCGAGTTCGGCCATGATTACAGCTCGACCGACAATTGCGACAGCAGGTCGGCGTGAGCCGCTGCGTTCACTTCGCGCTTGAGGATCTGCTCGGCGCCTTTGACGGCGAGGGCAGCGACCTGGCCACGCAGTTCTTCGCGCGCGCGGGTAACTTGTTGCTCGGCTTCAGCTTTGGCGGACGCGATGATGCGGGCTGCTTCGTCAGCAGCTGCTTTCTTGGCGTCGTCGAGGATCATGGCGGCGCGTTTTTCGGCGTCGATGATGCGCTTTTGACCTTCATCACGGGCAGCGGCCAGATCTTTCTGGACTTGCTCATGGGCTTTCTGCATTTCTTCCTTGCCGCGGTCAGCTGCGGCCAGGCCGTTCGAGATCCTCTGGATGCGCTCGTCGAGCGCTTTCATCAGTGGGGGCCACACGAATTTCATCGTGAAACCAGCCAGGATGAAGAAGACCACGAACTGGGCAAACAAGGTTGCGTTTAAGTTCACGGTGTTTTCCTTCTCACAAAAACGGATGCCGAACCGCGAGGTTCGGCCATTCTTTGACTGCGATGTCCGGCTTAATTAAGCGTGGAACGGATTTGCGAATGCGAACAGCATTGCGATACCAACACCGATCAGGAACGCTGCATCGATCAGACCAGCCAGCAGGAACATTTTGGTTTGCAGGGTGTTCATCAGTTCAGGCTGACGAGCCGAAGCTTCGAGGTATTTGCCGCCCATGATAGCGATACCGATACAAGCGCCGATAGCGCCCAGACCGATGATCAAACCGCAAGCCAGAGCAACAAAAGAATAGTCAGTCATGAGAGTTCCTTCAAAAAGTAAATTAAAAAATTGAAAACTAAAAAATTACAAAGTTTGCTTACTACCACTATGTTTCGATTCCGTTCGATCTGCGCCGATCAGTGGCCTTCATGCGCCTGGCCGATATACACCAGCGTGAGCATCATGAAAATGAACGCCTGCAGGAACACGATCAGGATGTGGAAGATAGCCCAGACCGAACCGGCGATGACGTGGCCGACAAAGCCGAACGTCGTAGCCATCGCACCCAACAAAGCGATCAACAGGAACAGCAGTTCGCCAGCAAACATGTTGCCGAACAGTCGCATGCCGAGCGACACGGTTTTTGCTGCGTACTCAATCACGTTCAACAGCAGGTTGAACGGCGCCATGGCGATGCCGAATGGTGCGGAAAACAGTTCGTGAATCCAGCCGCCGAAACCCTTGATCTTGATGCTGTAGTAGATCATCAAGGCGAACACGCCCAGGGCGATGCCCAGCGAGCCGTTCAGATCGGCGGTCGGAACCACGCGGTGATACGGGAAGATATGTTCAATACCAAGAAGTTTAAACAGACCGGAGAACATATCGACTGGCAAGAAGTCCAGCGAATTCATCAGTGCAACCCAGACGAACACGGTCAGTGCCAGCGGCGCGATGAAGCTGCGGTCGCCATGGACGATGTCCTTGGCCTGGTTGTCGACCATCTCGAAGACCATTTCGACAGCCGCCTGGAAGCGGGTCGGCACACCGGCGGTGGCTTTGCGCGCGGCCAGCCACATGATCAGGCAACCGAGCACGCCCATCGTGATGGACCAGAACAGCGTGTCCATATTGATGATCGAGAAATCGATCACATTATCCTGGTGCTTGGTCGAAAAGTGAGCCAAGTGGTGCTGGATGTATTCTGATGCCGTTGGAGCGTGGTGCGCTCCGCCTTCAACTGTTGGACTCGTCATGTCAGTGCCTAAATATTAAGAATATGTAACTTTTCAGCGCCGCGATGAAGCCGCCAATCATGGCGAACACATTCAAGTCGCGGTACAGCGAGAAGGTGGCGGCAATCAGCGCCACCGTCAAAGCAATCTTTATGAATTCCCAGATAAAAAACGATATCGGGTCGGCCCCGCCGGGTTTCTGCGCGCTGGCGAACAGGCGCACCGCGAACACCGCATTGGGCAAGACACAACACAATCCGCCGAACACCGCCGAAAACATCGCAGCCCATCCCCCCAGAAGCGCGGCGATGATGCCGACGACGACTGTAACCATCAATTGCAGGGAGACTAAGCGCAACATGTTGTATTCCTTGCGCCAGCCATATGAGTGCCGTGTTTCGGTGTCTGAATTATGTGAATCAGCGGGATTATAAGTGCTTATGCTCGGGTGCGTCAAACGTTGCTGCACTGTGAATGAGACTGATTGTGTTCAAAAACCACGCATTTTTATGCAATTTGCACTAAACGGGGGCGAACTGCTGGTTTGTGCGAAATGTTAACTAGAAGCAACATCTTGCGTGATAATGGTCGAACTTCGCCGATCCCGGGGTTGCGGGAATCGACGACGTTGTCGGCTTATGCGCGCAAGCGCGCCAGTACGCCGTCCAGAATATCCAGATCGGCAAAGTCGATGATCATCTGTCCCCTGCCCTTCGCACCCATCTTGAACAACACCGGCGTGGCCAGCTTGTCGGACAGCTCTTCTTCCAACCGGGCAATATCTCCCGATTTTTCCTTCTGGCGCATGGTGCTCGGGCTGGCCTGCTCTTCCAGCTCCCTGGCCACCAGCTTTTCGGTCTCGCGTACCGACAGGCGCTTCGCCACCACCTGGTTGGCCAGTGCGATCTGGCTGGCCGGGTCCACCGCCAGCAAGGCGCGCGCGTGACCCATGTCCACATCGCCGGCCATGAGCATGGTTTGCACCGGCGCCGCCAGATTCATCAGACGCAGCAAGTTCGACACCGCGCTGCGCGAACGCCCCACGGCGGTCGCCGCCTGCTCGTGCGTGAAATTGAAGTCCGAGATCAGGCGATGAATCCCCTGCGCCTCTTCCAGCGGATTGAGGTCTTCGCGCTGGATGTTCTCGATCAGCGCCATTGCGGCGGCGGCCTGGTCGTCCACATCGCGCACCAGCACCGGGATTTCGTTCAGCCCGGCCAGCTGCGCCGCGCGGAAGCGCCGTTCGCCGGCGATGATCTCGTAGCGCAGCGCGCCGGTCAGCGTGTCCTGCCCGATCGGGCGCACCAGCACCGGTTGCATGATGCCCTGGGTTTTGATCGAGGCGGCCAGCTCGTTGAGCGCCCCTTCGTCCATGCGCGTGCGCGGCTGGTATTTACCGGCCTGCATCTGGTGCACGGCCAGGACCGACGGCGCATCGGGCTTGGCGCCCTCGCCATCGCCGCCCAGCAGCGCGTCGAGCCCGCGACCGAGCCCCTTGAGTTTTTTGGTTGCCATATATATGTGCTGCCTATTTTGTGTGATGCGTATGTTTACATTGTCTTGATGCGTTCGACCATCTCGGCGCCAAAGGCGATGTAGGCTTGCGCCCCTTTCGAGGACGGATCGAACACCACGCCCGGCACGCCGTACGACGGCGCTTCGGCCAGGCGCACGTTGCGCGGGATGATGGTATTGAAGACCTTGTCGCCGAAGTGCTGCTCCAGCTGGGCCGAGACCTGCTGCGACAGCGTCATGCGCGGATCGAACATGACCCGAAGCAGGCCAATGATCTTCAGGTCGGTGTTCAGGTTGGCGTGCACCTTCTTGATGGTGTTGACCAGGTCCGACAACCCTTCCAGCGCGTAGTACTCGCACTGCATCGGAATGATCACGCCATGCGCGGCGCACAGGCCGTTCAGGGTCAGCATCGACAAGGCCGGCGGGCAGTCGATGAGGATGAAGTCGTAGTCCTTGTCGACCGAGGCCAGCGCATCCTTCAGGCGGCGCTCGCGGTTTTCCAGTTCGACCATCTCGACTTCGGCGCCGGCCAGTTCGCGGTTCGACGGCAGCACGTCGAAGCGCCCCGCTTCCGAGCGCGTGCGCGCCGCGCTCACCTCGGCCTCGCCCAGCAGCACTTCATAGGTCGATGCCTTCAGGCCGGCCTTGTTGATGCCTGCGCCCATGGTCGCGTTGCCCTGCGGGTCCAGGTCGACCAGCAGCACGCGCTGGTCCAGCTTGGCCAGCCCCGCCGACAGGTTAACGCTGGTGGTGGTCTTGCCTACGCCGCCCTTTTGATTTGCAACGCAAAATATTTTCGCCATGTATGCTCTTATGATAGTTTTGATGCAAACAATTTATACTGTTTTAATCGTATAAATCGTTTATTCGATTTATACAGTTAAAACGATATAAATCATTTATACGATTTATACTGTTTACTTGTTATTTTCGATAAAAACCAGATGCCGTTCCGCTTGCAGCCCTGGAACCTGGATAGGCCGCAATTCGCTCACTTTCCAGTCGCTCGGCAGCCGCTCCTGTTCGTCCGCCGGCGCCGTGCCTTTCAGGGCGATGAATTTGCCGCCCTCGGCCAGCAGGTGTCCGGACCAGTTCACAAAGTCCGACAGGTCGGCGAAAGCGCGCGAGGTGATGACGTCGAATTTGTGCGGCACCTGCAATTGCTCCACCCTTGCCGTGTGCACGGTCACATTGGCCAGGCCCAGTTCGGCTTTGACTTGCGTGAGGAAGGCGGTTTTCTTGTGTACGGTGTCGATCAGCGCCACTAACATGCTCGGCCGGGCAATCGCCAGCACGATGCCGGGCAAGCCGCCCCCTGCCCCGACGTCCAGTACACTGGTCGCGCCCTCAAAAGCGGATACGGCGGCCAGAGAATCGAGCGCATGGTGGGTCGCCATCTGCATCGGATCGCGCACCGAGGTCAGGTTGTACACCGAATTCCATTTGTGCAGCAGTGCCAGGTAGTCGAGCAGTTGCCCGTGTTGCTGTTCGTTCAGGTCCAGCTTGAGTTCTTTGATGCCATTGGCCAGCACCGGCGCAATGGCGTTACGGTCGAAAAACTTCATCCTGCCAACTCCTCGTTGAGGGTGGCAAAGCCTTTTGCGCCCCGTTTTTTCAAATGCACCAACAGCAGCGAAATGGCCGCCGGCGTGACGCCCGAGATGCGCGAAGCCTGCCCCAGGGTTTCCGGACGCTGCTTGTCGAGCTTCTGGCGCACCTCGATCGACAGCGCGCTGATGTCGAGGTAGTCGAATCCGGCAGGCAGTTTCAGGTTTTCGTAGTGGTCGTGACGTTCCACTTCCTTGGCCTGGCGGTCGATATAGCCGGCATATTTGAGCTGGATTTCGACCTGTTCCTTGACTGCGGGATCCTCCACGCCGGGACCGGCCAGGGCCTGGCCTTCCACGCCGGACAGGCCCATCAGCTTGTCGTAGTCCACCCCCGGGCGGCGCAACAGGTCGGCCAGCGAGTATTCGCGCTCGATGGCCTGGCCGATGACCCTTTCCGATTCGGTGCTGGCGAGGATGCGCGGGTTAACCCACGTGGTGCGCAGGCGCTCCAGTTCCACGGCGACCGCTTCGCGCTTGCGCTCGAAGGCTTCCCACTGAGCGTCGCCAACGCAGCCGAGTTTGCGGCCGATTTCGGTCAGGCGCATGTCGGCATTGTCTTCGCGCAGGCTCAGGCGGAACTCGGCGCGGCTGGTGAACATGCGGTACGGCTCGGCCACGCCTTGCGTCGTCAAGTCATCCACCAGCACGCCGAGGTAGGCTTCGGAACGGCCCGGAACCCAGGCATCCTGGCCCTTGGTCAGCAGCGCCGCATTGATACCTGCCAGCATGCCTTGCGCCGCCGCCTCTTCGTAACCGGTGGTGCCGTTGATCTGGCCGGCAAAGAACAGGCCCTGCACAGCCTTGGTTTCGAGCGAGGTTTTCAGGCCGCGCGGGTCGAAGTAATCGTATTCGATGGCATAGCCAGGGCGCAGGATGAAGGCGTTTTCCATGCCCTTCATCGAGCGCACCAGGGCGATCTGCACGTCGAACGGCAGGCTGGTCGAGATCCCGTTTGGATAGAATTCGTTGGTGGTCAGGCCTTCCGGCTCGAGGAAAATCTGGTGCGATTCCTTGCCCGAGAAGCGGTGAATCTTGTCTTCGATCGACGGGCAGTAACGCGGCCCGACGCCTTCGATGACGCCGGTGTACATCGGGCTGCGGTCCAGACCGGCACGGATAATGTCGTGCGTTTGCGCATTGGTATGCGTAACCCAGCACGGCACCTGGCGCGGGTGCATGCCGGTGTTGCCCATGACCGAGAATACCGGCACCGGATCGAGGTCGCCCGGCTGCTCGGCCATCTGCGAAAAGTCGATGCTGCGGCCGTCGATGCGCGGCGGCGTGCCGGTCTTCAGGCGGCCTTGCGGCAGCTTCATTTCCTTCAGGCGGGCCGAGAGCGAAATCGCCGGTGGATCGCCAGCGCGGCCGGCCGAGTAGTTTTGCAGGCCGACGTGGATTTTCCCGTCGAGGAAAGTGCCGGCCGTCAGCACCACCGCGCGGGCGCGGAACTTGATGCCGATCTGGGTCACGGCGCCGACCACGCGGTCGCCTTCGAGCATCAGGTCGTCAACGGCCTGCTGGAACAGCCACAGGTTCGGCTGGTTCTCCAGGCGCGAACGGATGGCTTGCTTGTACAGGATGCGGTCGGCTTGCGCGCGGGTAGCGCGTACGGCAGGACCTTTGGACGAGTTCAGGATACGGAACTGGATACCGGATTCGTCCGTGGCAATCGCCATGGCGCCGCCCATGGCGTCGACTTCCTTGACCAGATGGCCCTTGCCGATGCCGCCGATGGATGGGTTGCAAGACATCTGGCCGAGCGTCTCAATGTTATGGGTAAGCAGCAAAGTCTTCTGGCCCATACGGGCAGAAGCGAGCGCAGCCTCGGTGCCGGCATGGCCGCCGCCGACGACGATGACGTCGAATTCAGTTGGAAATAGCATGATGGAGTGTAGAGCGAGGGGATATGAGGCCCGATTATAGAGTCTTTTCAGACCCCCTACGCTTTTACCCCTTGAATCTGCAATTTTGTCGCAACGGAGTGTTTCACGTGGAACGCACTATTTGACGAATATGGATGGTTTCACGTGGAACATCCGCACCAGCCTCTGCGCTGTTCCACGTGAAACCACTACCACTTCACGATGGCGTCGTAGCTGGTTTTCACGATCAGAAGGCTGACCACCACAAGGAACAGCTTGCGCACAAACGCGCTCCCATGCTTGATCGCCAGCTTGGTGCCGACCAGCGAACCGGCCACCTGGCACACCGCCATCATCAGACCGAGTTGCCAGAGGATATGACCGCTGTAGCCAAACCACATCAGCGCCGACAGATTGCACGCCACGTTGACCACCTTGGCGGCGGCGGAAGCGCTGAGGAAATCGAAGCCGAAAAACCGCACATACAGGAACAGTAAAAAGCTGCCGGTGCCGGGACCAAAGAAGCCGTCATAGAAACCAATGGCGGCGCCAATACCGACCGCCACCCAGCGCTCGGTCGCGCCGCTATGCAAGGGCGCGTGGACGCTGCCGAAATCCTTTTTGCGGAAGGTGTACACCGCCACCGCAACCAGCACGAACGGCAGCAAAGTCCGCACAAAATCGGCCGGCACCTTGGTCACCGTATACGCACCGGCGAACGACAGCAGCAAGGCCGATACCGCCGCCGGCGCCGCCGCGCTCCACGCCACCCTCACCTTGCGCGCGTAGTTGACGGCCGCAGCACCCGTACCGAAGATGCCAGCAAACTTGCTCGTGCCCAGCAAGGTCGCCGGGATTTCACGTGAAAACACCGAGAACAGCACCGGCACCTGGATCAATCCACCTCCGCCCACAACAGCATCCACCAAGCCGGCGAGGAACGCCGCGCATCCGAGTAAGGCAAAATCGACCATGGGTTTTCCAGAAAGGGAGGACTGAACAGCACAGCCAGATATTGTACGTAAGAAATCTCATCGACGTACCGCAGCGCCATTTTCCTGCCTGGCGCGCCAATGGTGTAAGCTTTTCACATCTCCCATCGACCAGCAGGTGCGCAATGACCGAGTCCGCCGAGTTCAGTTTCAGTACCGTTCCCCACCTTGTCTCCGGTCCCGGCGCGAGCAGCCGGCTCGGTTCCCTGGTCCGCAGCCACTTTCCGGATGCCCGCCGCGCGCTCATCGTAACCGACCCGGGCTTCCTGGGCACCGGCCTGGTCGGCGCTCCGCAGCGCTCGCTGGAACAGGAAAATGTGGCGGTGCACGTCTGGTCCGACGTCGTTGCCGATCCGCCGGAATCGGTGGTGCTGCAAGCGGTGGAGGTAGCGCGCCGCCACGAAACCGATCTCGTCATCGGCCTGGGCGGCGGCAGTTCGATGGATGTGGCCAAGCTGATCGCGGTGCTGGCCGGCAGCGACCAGCCGCTCAGCCAGATCTACGGGATCGGCAATGTGCGCGGCAAACGGCTGCCGCTGGTGCAGATTCCCACGACCGCCGGCACCGGATCGGAAGTGACCAACATCGCCATCGTCACCACCGGCGCGACCACCAAGATGGGTGTGGTCGCACCGCAGCTGTATGCCGACCTGGCGATCCTGGACGCGCAGCTCACGCTCGGCCTGCCGCCCCTGGTGACGGCGGCGACCGGCATCGATGCGATGGTGCACGCCATCGAAGCCTTCACCAGCAAGCACAAGAAGAACCCGATGTCGGACAATCTGGCACGCCAGGCATTGTCGCACCTGTCGCGTAAGCTGCTGCGCGCCTGCGAGCACGGCGGCGATCTGGACGCGCGCCAGGCGATGCTGCTCGGCGCCTGCTTTGCCGGCCAGGCATTTTCCAATGCGCCGGTGGCGGCGGTGCACGCCCTCGCTTATCCGATCGGCGGGATATTTCACGTGCCACATGGCTTGTCGAACTCGCTGGTGCTGCCGCATGTGCTGCGCTTTAACCTGTCGCACGCCAGCGCGCATTACGCCGAACTGGCCGGCATCATCGACCCGCACGTGAGCGGCAGCGAAGAAGCGCGCGCCCATGCGCTGGTCAATGCGATGGAACAGATTGCTGTAAAAACCGGCATCCAGACCACACTGCGCCAGGTCGGCGTGAGCGCAGCCGATATTGACAAGCTCGCCGACGATGCGATGCTGCAAACCCGTCTGCTCGGCAACAACCCGCGCGAACTGACGCGCGACGATATCCACAGCATCTACAGCGCCGCCTACTGACTCAGCTCATCACGGCGCCGCCATCGACGTTGAGCGTCTGCGCCGTGATGTACGCCGACTCGTCGCTGGCCAGGAAAATCGCCGCGCCGGCCACATCGCCCGGCGTGCCCATGCGTCCGAGCGGCACCGCCAGGCCCACCGCCCGCTTCTTCTCGCCCGGCTGCAACTGTTCGTAGCGCGCGAACAGCGCGTCCACATGGTCCCACATGGGCGTGTCCACCACCCCCGGCGAAATGGCGTTGACGCGGATGCCATGCGGCGCCATCGCCAGCGCCGCCGACTGGGTGTAGCTGATCACCGCCGCCTTGCTCGCGCAATAGTGCGCCACCAGCGCTTCGCCGCGCCGCCCCGCCTGGGATGCCAGGTTGATGATGGCGCCGGTGCGGCCCGCATCCACCATCGTCCGCAGCACCTGCTGCATCACGATGAACATGCCCTTCACGTTGACCTCGAAGATGCGTTCGTACATCGCCAGGTCCGATTCCAGCAAGGGCGCCATGTCGAACACGGCGGCATTGTTGAACAGGATATCGATGGGGCCGAAGCGTTCGGCGGCCAGCGCCAGCATGGCCGCGACTGCGCCGGCGTCGCGCACGTCGGCATCCAGGTAGTGCAACTGGTCCGGATAGCGCGCCGTCAAAGGCGCCAGCGCGGCCGGGGGCGCGCCAGCCAGATCGACCACGCTGCAACGCGCTCCCTCGGCCAGGTAAGCCTCGGCCACCGCCAGCCCGATCCCGCCACCGGCGCCGGTCAGCAGTGCGTGCTTCGATGCAAGCCGGTTCCTGCTTGCGTGCTGGGTCGACATCATCATCAATCTCCTTGGGGTTTGGTCGTGCTGAAAAGTCTAGCAACGATCAGGCCGCGCACCTGATACGGCATACGCAATAGTCGATACTTTTATCCAAGCCGCATCGGTGGTCTGTACAGGGGCGAGCATGGATGAGCCCGGTGCAAAAAAGTATCGACACTAGGAGTTGCAGTATCAGAAAGTATCGGTGTCTGGTGCTACATTCTGTACACGGTGCAAACCTTGCATTGAATATAAAAAGCAAAAAAATCTGGAGACAACAGCATGAAACGTATCGCAAGCAGTGCCTTGTGCACGGCCCTACTCTGTGTCAGCAGCACCACCCTGGCCGCCACCAACCTGGTCATTGCCACCGTCAACAACGGCCACATGATCGAAATGCAGAAGATGAGCAAGTTCTTCGAGCAGGCCAATCCCGATATCAAACTCAAATGGGTAACCCTGGAAGAAGGCGTGCTGCGCCAGCGCATGACCACCGACATTGCCACCAAGGGCGGCCAGTTCGACGTGATGACCATCGGCATGTACGAAGCGCCGATCTGGGCCAAAAAGGACTGGCTGATTCCGCTCAAGGCCGACGCCGCTTACGATATCGACGACCTGCTGCCATCGATCCGCGACGGCCTGTCGGTGGGCGGCAAACTGTACGCATCGCCGTTCTACGGCGAAAGCTCGATGATCATGTACCGCAGCGACCTGGTCAAAAAAGCCGGCATGAGCATCGACGACCGCCCGACCTGGGCCCACATCCGCGCCGTGGCCGCCAAGATCCACGACCCCGCCAACGGCGTGTACGGCATCTGCCTGCGCGGCAAACCGGGCTGGGGCGACAACATGGCGCTGATCACCACCATCGCCAACTCCTTCGGCGGCCAACTGTTCGACATGAAATGGCAGCCGCAGTTCACCAGCAAGCCGTGGAAAGACGCCGTCACCACCTACGTCGACCTGCTCAAGAACTACGGCCCGCCGGGCTCGTCTTCGAACAGCTTCAATGAAATTTTGGCGCTGTACAACGAAGGCAAGTGCGGCATCTGGATCGACGCCACCATTGCCGCCTCCTTCATCACCGATCCGAAGCAGAGCAAAGTGGCCGACAAGGTCGCCTTCGCGCAGTCGCCAATCGCCACCACCGAGCGCGGCGCCAACTGGCTGTGGGCCTGGTCGCTGGCCATTCCACGCAGCTCCAAGCAGCCCGAGGCGGCGCAAAAATTCATCAACTGGGCCACCTCGAAGGAGTACATCAAACTGGTCGCCAAGGAGTCCGGCTGGGCCAGCGTGCCGACCGGCACCCGCAAGTCGACTTATGCCGCGCCCGAGTTCGTCAAGGTCGCCAAATTCGCCGCCGCCGAAGGCACGGCGATTGCCAGCAGCCGTCCGAACCAGAGCACCCTGCCGCCCTCGCCCTACGTCGGCGTGCAGTACGCCGCGATACCCGAATTCCAGACCATTGGGGTCGCGGCCGGGCAGCAGATGAGCGCGGCTCTTCTGGGCAAGGTCACGGTCGAGCAGGCGTTGGCGGTCAGCCAGCAGGCAGCCGAGCGCGAGATGCGCAAGGGCGGCTACTACAAGTAGTTCATTCCACACCTGCGTTTTCAATCGCCGCTGCGCATGCGCGCAAGCGGCGTTCCTTTGTCGCACCTGGGAACTTTATGACACGACTTCTTCCTCGGACTTTACTGACACCGGCGGTGCTTTCCATCGCCATCATTTCCATCGTCCCGCTGCTGATCACCCTGTACTACTCGTTCATCCGCTACAGCATGCTCGCTCCCGGCGAACATGACTTCAACGGCTTCGACAACTTCATCTTTTTCTTCACCGACGGCGCCTTCCTGCCGGCGCTGAAAAACACCTTCGTGCTGATGTTTTCCGTCATGGCGATCACCGTCGTGCTGGGCATTGCGCTCGGGCTGCTGATCAACGACGCCTTCCCGGGCCGCGCCATCGTGCGCGTGCTGCTCATTTCCCCATTTTTGGTCATGCCTGCGGTGAACGCGCTGATGTGGAAGAACATGCTGCTCAATCCCATCTACGGCCTGTTCGCGCACGTCAGCATCTTCTTCGGCGCCACGCCCATCGACTGGCTGTCGCAGTACCCGCTGCTGTCGATCGTGATGATGGTCTCCTGGCAGTGGCTCCCTTTCGCCTGCCTGATCTTCATGACGGCGCTGCAGTCGATGGACAAGGAACAGCTGGAAGCGGCCGGCATGGACGGCGCCAACTACCTGCAGCAGCTGCGCTACCTGTACCTGCCGCACCTGGGACGCGCAGTGTCGGTGGTGCTGATGATCGAAATGATCTTCCTGCTGTCGGTATTCGCCGAGATCTTCACCACCACCGGCGGCGGCCCGGGCTTCGAGACCACCACCATCACCTTCATGATCTATCAGCAGGCCTTGCAGTCCTACGACATCGGCGCGGCGTCGGCCGGCGCCCTGTTCGCGGTGCTGCTGGCGAACATCGCCGCCTTCTTCCTGATGCGCTCAATCGGCAAGAACCTGGCGAAATAAGGAGACATCGATGACCAACAAACTCGCACTGCACACCCGCACGGCGGCCGCCTGGTTCTTCGCGCTGCTGCTGTTCTTCCCGATCTTCTGGCTGGCCCTGATGGCCTTCAAGACCGAGGGCCAGGCCATCGCCACGCCGCCGCTGCTGTTTTTCGAGCCGACCCTGCAAAGCTTCCAGGAAGTGATGGCGCGCGACCACTACGCCGGCTACGCCTTCAATTCGCTCATCACCAGCGTGCTCTCGACCGTGTTGGGGCTGGCGATCGCGATTCCGGCGGCGTATTCGATGGCGTTCTTCCCGACCGGCGGCACGGTCGGCCTGCTCAAGTTCATCCTCAGTTCGCGCTACATGCCGGGCGTGGGCGCGCTGATGCCGATCTACGTCTGCTTCCAGTACGCCGGCCTGCTCGACACGCGCGTCGGCATGACCCTCATGTTCATGCTCATGAACCTGCCGATCATGATCTGGCTGCTCTACACCAGCCTGCGCGAGCTCCCGCGCGACATCCTGGAAGCGGCGCGCATGGACGGCGCCACCGTCTTCCACGAGTTCCGCTACATCGTGCTGCCGCTGTCGGTGGGCGGCATCGCCTCGACCGCGCTGGTGTGCATGGTGTGGGCCTGGAACGAGTCGTTCTGGTCGCTCAACCTGGGCGCCTCGAACGCCGGCACCCTGGCGTGGCTGATCGCCTCCTACTCCAGTCCCGAAGGGCTGTTCTGGGCCAAGCTGTCGGCCGCATCGCTGATGGCGATCGCACCGATCATGGCGCTGGGCTGGTTCTGCCAGAAGCAGCTGGTGCAAGGCATGACATTCGGCGCAGTCAAATAGAACAACAATAGGACATCAAGATCATGGCTTACCTCCAACTGAACAACATCGAAAAATTCTTCGGCGGCCACCACGCCATCAAGGGCATCGACCTTGAGATTGAAAAGGGCGAATTCGTCGTCTTCGTCGGTCCGTCCGGCTGCGGCAAGTCGACCCTGCTGCGCCTCATCGCCGGCCTGGAACCGATCGACAAAGGCAGCCTGCACCTGGATGGGCGCGATATCACGGCCCTGCCCTCGTCCAAACGCGACCTGGCGATGGTGTTCCAGTCGTACGCGCTGTACCCGCACATGACGGTCTTCCAGAACATGTCGTTCGCGCTGAAACTGGCCGGCGTGCCGCCCGCCGAGATCCGCACCAAGGTGGACAAGGCCGCCGCCATTCTCAACCTCGGCGACTACCTCGAACGCAAACCGAAGGAGCTCTCCGGCGGCCAGCGCCAGCGCGTCGCCATCGGCCGCGCCATCGTGCGCGACCCCAAGGTGTTCCTGTTCGACGAACCGCTGTCGAACCTGGACGCGGCCCTGCGCGTGCAGACCCGCATCGAAATCGCCAAGCTGCACCGCGAACTGGGCGCCACCACCATTTACGTCACCCATGATCAAGTCGAGGCCATGACACTGGCCGACCGCGTGGTGGTGCTGCGCGATGGCCAGATCGAGCAGCATGGCTCGCCGCTGTTCCTGTACGACAGCCCGGCCAACCGTTTCGTGGCGCAGTTCATCGGCACCCCGAGCATGAACGTGGTGCCGGCGGCGCTCTTGCCGCGGCTGGCCGCGCTGTCGGGCGGCCTCGCCCCGAGCGACGGCTTTGTCGGCATCCGCCCCGAGCATGTGCACGTGCTCGATCAAGCGCAGCCAGGCAGCCTGCCCGCCACCGTCGACATGGTCGAGTCGCTCGGCGTCGAAACCCTGGTCTACGCGCGCCTGGAGAACAACGTGCAGGTGGTCGCGCGCGGCAGCGAGCGGATCGCCCTGCAACCCGGTGCGCGCACCCACCTGGCGTTCGAACGCGGCTTCGTGCACCACTTCGACAAATCGGGTTCCACGTGCGGCATGCATCCGCAGGGAGCACGATGATGGCGATCGCATTGAACAAGGCCGCGCTCGACCATCTGCCAGGGCATGTACCGGGACCCGGCTACGAGCGCAGCGCGCCCGCGCGCAGCATCGTGCACATTGGCGTCGGCGGATTTTTCCGCTCGCACCAGGCGTTGTATCTGGACGACCTGTTGCGCCTGCCCGGCCACGCCGAGTGGGGTTATTGCGGCGTGGGCCTGCTGCCGATTGATGCGGCCATGCGCGACGCCATGCTGGCCCAGGACTGCCTGTATACCCTGGTCGAGCGCAGCGCGCAGGGCGATACGGCACGCGTGGTCGGCGCCCTGCTGGAATTTTTGTACGCGCCGGACGACCCGCAGGCAGTGCTGGAAAAGCTGGCCGACCCCGGCACCCGCATCGTCTCGCTCACCATCACCGAGGGCGGCTACTACGTCAACCAGGGCGACGGCAGCTTCGATGCCGGCCATCCCGACATCGTGCACGACCTGGCGCATCCGCACGCGCCGCGCTGCTGCTTCGGCTACCTGGCCGAGGCGCTGGCGCGGCGGCGCGAACGCGGACTGGCGCCGTTCACCGTCATGTCTTGCGATAACCTGCAAAGCAATGGCGACATCACCCGCGCGATGCTGCTGGCCTTCACACAGCTGCGCGATCCGGCGTTGAGCGCATGGCTGGCCGGGCACTGCGCCTTCCCGAACAGCATGGTCGACCGCATCACGCCCGCCACCACCGGCGAACACCGCCAGCTGGTGCGCGACCAATTCGGGCTGATCGACGCCTGGCCCGTGATGGCCGAACCGTTCAAAAGCTGGGTGATCGAAGACCATTTTCCGGGCGGGCGCCCGGCCTGGGAACTGGTCGGCGCGCACATGACCGACGATGTGCTTCCCTACGAAAAGATGAAGCTGCGCCTGCTCAACGCCGGCCACCAGTCGCTGTGCTACATCGGCATGCTGCTCGGTTACGAGTATGCGCACGAAGCGATGGCGGATGCCGACATTCGCCAGCTGTTTGCCAGCATGATGGACATCGAGGTCACGCCGCTGCTGCCGGCGGTGGACGGCATCGACCTCACCGACTACAAGCGCACCCTGATCGAGCGCTTCGCCAATCCGGCCATCGGCGACCAGCTTTTGCGGATCGGCACCGATGGTTCGGCGCGCATGCCCAAGTTCGTGCTGCCCTCGGTGCGCGACCAGCTCGAACGCGGCGGGCCCATCGCCCTGCTCAGCTTCACCGTGGCGTGCTGGTTCCGCTACCTGAGCGGCAGCGACGACCAGGGCCGCCCGCTGACCTTGATCGACCCGCTGTCCGCGCAGTTGCGCGAGCTGGCCCTGCGCGGCGGCGCCAATCCGGGCGCACTGCTGTCGCTGCGCGAACTGTTCGGCGAGTTAAGCGAGGCGCCGCGCTTCGTCGACGCGGTGGCCGATGCGCTGGCGCGCCTGTACCAAGATGGTGCGCGTGCCGCGCTGGCCCACTTGCTCGCCAGCGTAAAGTGAACGACCATGGGGATGAAAAACGGGGACAACATGACATGACCACTTTGCCTCAACTACGCCACGTGGAACCGCAGCGCTTCCAGCTCAAGCCGCCCGAGCTGGAGCGCGAAAACTACGACGGCATCGTCCACTACATCGAGCACGGCTATCCCAGCCCGCGCGTGCGCTGGCACTGTCACGACGAGTACGAGCTGCACCTGATCGTCTCGACCAGCGGCAAGCTGTTCGTGGGCGACTACATCGGCGAATTCTCGCCCGGCCATCTGGTGCTGACCGGGCCGCGCCTGCCGCATAACTGGATATCGAGCAGCGTGCCGGACGAAGGCGTTTTGCTGCGCGACATGATCCTGCAGTTCGCCCACGAGCCGCTGGAGCAAGCTTCCCGGCTGATCCCGGAACTGCGCGAATTGCTGCCCCTGCTGGAGCGCTCCATTTATGGCATTGAATTCCTCGACATCGGCGCCGAGGCCGAACAGGATTTTCTGCGGATTCGCGCAAGCGCTGGCGCCGAGCGTTTCGGCTATTTTGTGAACTTCATGTGCCGGCTGGCGCGCAACAACAAATACCGGCTGCTCTCGAGCGCCACCATGCGTTCGTATGACGACGAGGGCACCCTGGCCAAGGTCAACGCGGTGCTCAGCTACATCACCGACAACTACCGCGACCCGATCTCGGCCGAGGCGGTGGCGGATCAACTCGGCATGTCGCTGAGTAAATTCTCCCGATTCTTCCGCAAGACCACCGGCAACAGCTTTACCGACTTCGTCACCCGCCTGCGCGTCAACAAGGCGTGCCAGTTGCTGATGAACACCGACCACTACGTCACCAATGTCTGCTACGACGTCGGCTTCCAGAACGTGGCCAATTTCAACCGCCGCTTCCTGCAGATCAAGGGCGTCACGCCCAAGGAGTTCCGGCGCCAGGCGGGCGGGCGTTTCGGCGCCAGCGCCGCCAGGGAGGCGGAAGGCTAGCCAGCCGGATGCTGGTAACGGTACTCCTGCGTGCGCCCGCCGTAGCCGTACGCCGCTGCGCGCACGTCATCGACGTAGATGTAGCTCTCCTCGTGCAGCTCGCCGAGCAGCGCGCCGAAGCCCGCGAACACCTCGGCGATATAGGCCGCCTTTTCATCCTTGGTGTTGGTCTCGTCGGTCACCTTCACGTCCACGTAGACGCTGTGCTTGCCTTGCGCACTGAGCGACTCGCCAGCGACGATCCAGCAATCCGGATCAACAAAGTCGATGGCGATGGAAATGAGCTCCGGCTTCTTTCTCAGGATGCCAACGGTCTTGTGCTGCACCAGGTCGGCAATCCGCTTGACCATGGCGGGGGATTTCACGGCACTGACTTTGACATTGATGATAGGCATCTGAATCTCCATTGGTTAGCTATGCAACTACTTGGGTAAAAAAAATCAGCCCACTGCCGCGCGCGCCTCTTTGAGCGAGCCGACGATGACGGAAAACTGTTCCGGTTCCAGAATCTGCTTCAGGCGTGCGGTCACTGCCCCGCTTGCCGCGTTGAGGTCGTCATGCATGGCCAGCGCAGCCGATTCCGGAAACACCGCGCATTCACGCCCGTCGCCGCCGGTGGCGCGGCGGTCGATCAGCGCCAGCTTCTGCAAGCCGTCGAGCGAACGCGTGGCGGTCGGGCGGCTAATCACCAGCTCCCTGGCCAGTTCGCTTTGCAGCAAGCCCGGCCGCGACAGCACCGCGCGCAGCATGAACGCCTGCGATGGCGTGAGCCCGAACGGCTTGAAGGCGCGCGTCCACTCACGCTCGAGAACCCGGGCCAGCGCAGTGGTGTTGAAATAGAGGCAGTGATCAAACATGCATCCACTGTAGTCGAGAATAGTTCGCTATGCAACCAGTTTATGGAATTGTTTCACGTGAAGCATTTTAGGGCTGCGACTGGAAAAAATTGAGGATCAAGGCATTCACCTGTCCGGCTGCTTCCAGCTGTAGCCAGTGCCCCGCTTTCTCGATGCGTTCGTACCGGAAGCTGTCGCCGACATACTTTTCCGAGCCGCGCATCTGCGCTTCGGTCAAGGCAACATCGCCCGAGCTCCACACGCCCAGCACCGGCACCTTGACGGTCGGCCAGGTACTGGCGTTGAACATTTTCAGGTTGGCGCGGTAATAGTTCAGGGCGGCGGTCAGGCGGCCGGGACGGTCCAGATGGGCGCGCCATTCCTCGAACTGGGCTGGCGTGCTGGCCAGGCCGCGCAGCGAGTGCCAGTCGAAGGCCTTGAGCATCGACTCGGCGATACCGCGCAGCTGGAATACCAGAACGTAATAGCCTTTAAGAAGTTGCAACGGCCCACCCTCGGTGTAGGCCGCCGGGTGCCCGACCGACAGCGCCACGAAGCGCTCCACCCGCTCCGGCGCATGCATGCACACGTTCCAGCCGACCACCGAACCCCAGTCGTGGCCGACCAGCAGTACGCGCTCGATGCCGAGCGCATCGAGCAGGGCCACCACGTCGGCCCGCAGCGCATCCATGGCATAGGCGTCTTCGGTGCCGGGCGCTTCGGTCTGGCCATAGCCACGCAGGTCGGGCGCGATGACGCGATAGCCGGCGGCCACCAGCGCCTTAATCTGCAAGTGCCACACCGCATGCGTATCGGGAAAGCCATGCAGCAAGAGCACGGCCGGCCCCTCGCCTTCGGTCACGACGTGCATCGCAATACCGTTGACGGTGAGTAGTTGTTCCATCGTACCTCCGCAAAAAATGGGATAAAAAAAAGGCCGGGTCATGCGACCCGGCCTCCAATGGTGCATTTTAAGCAATCATACGGATTTTTTACGAACACCGGAGGCCGCCAGCGCCGCGCCGATTTCGCCCACGATGCCGCGCCGGAACAGCAGCACGCACAGGATGAAAATCAGCCCGGTCACCATGCCGACCGATTCGCCCAGGGTGTTGAACCATTCCACGCCGGTGTGGGTCGCCAGGAAGGTGCCGATATCGCCCAGTTTGTTTTCCAGCGTGATGATGATGAAGGCGCCGATGATCGGCCCCGACAAGGTGCCCATGCCGCCCACCAGGGTCATCAGGATCACCAGGCCCGACATGGTCCAGTGCACATCGGTCAGCGTCTCGAAGCCCAGCACCAGCGTCTTGGTGGCGCCGGCCAGCCCGGTCAGCGCCGCCGACAGTACAAAGGCCAGCAGCTTGTACTTGTCGACGTCGTAGCCAAGCGAAATGGCGCGCGGCTCGTTTTCCTTGATCGCCTTGAGCACCTGCCCGAAGGGCGAATGCACGGTGCGCACGATGACGGCAAAGCCCGCCACAGCAATGGCCAGCACCACGAAGTACAGGGTCAGGTCGTTGCTCAGGTCGATCACGCCGAACAGCTTGCCACGTGGAACGCCCTGCAAGCCATCCTCGCCGTGCGTGAACGGTGCGCGCAGGGCGGCGAAGTACACCATTTGCGCCAGCGCCAGGGTAATCATGGAAAAGTAGATGCCCTGGCGGCGAATTGCCACCATGCCCATGACCAGGCCGACCAGCGCGCTGGCCGCCACCCCGAGCACGATGCCCAGTTCGGTCGGCAAGCCGAGCACGGTCAGCGCGTGGCCGGTCACGTAGCCGGCCGCACCGAAGAAAGCGGCATGGCCGAAGGATAGCAGGCCCGTATAACCGATCAGCAAGTTGAAGGCGCAGGCGAACAGCCCGAAGCACAGCAACTTCATCAGGAACACGGGATAGCCGACAAAAGGCGCCGCCAGCGCAATCACCAGCGCGACGCCGTAAGCGATGTTCTTGTTCATCAATGGCTCCAGTTCTCGGTTACTTGTTTACTTCTCTTTGCCGAACAAGCCGGCGGGACGGAGCAGCAGCACGATGACCATGACCACGAACACCACCACTTCCGATCCTTCCGGATAGAAGACGCGGGTCAGGCCCTCGATCACGCCAAGACCGAGGCCGGTGAGGATAGAGCCCATGATCGAGCCCATGCCCCCGATCACCACAACGGCGAACACGACGATGATCAGGTTCGAGCCCATCAGTGGCGTGACGTTGACGATCGGCGCCGCCAGCACCCCGGCAAAGCCGGCCAGGGCCACGCCGAAGCCGTAGGTGAGCGTGACCATCAGCGGCACGTTGATGCCGAAGGCTTCGACCAGTTTCGGGTTTTCGGTCCCGGCCCGCAGGTAGGCGCCGAGCTTGGTCTTTTCGATCACGAACCAGGTTGCCAGGCACACTGTTAAGGAGGCGAATACCACCCACAGGCGGTAGTTGGGCAATTCCATGAAGCCGAGGTCGGTGCGGCCCTGGAGCAGTTCCGGCACGCCGACCGACTGGCCGGAGTTGCCGAAGAAGGAGCGAAACACGCCTTCGAGCAGCAAGGTGATGCCGAAGGTCAGCAGCAAGCCGTACAGGTGGTCGAGCTTGTAGAGCCAGCGCAGCATCGATTTTTCGATGATGATGCCGAACACGCCGACCAGCAAGGGCGCCAGCGCCAGCATGGTCCAGTAGCTCAGGCCGAAGGTGGTGACGCCGATGTAGGCGGCAAAAGCGCCCATCATGTACAGGGCGCCGTGGGAAAAGTTGATGACATTAAGCAGGCCGAAGATGACGGCCAGGCCAAGCGAGAGCATGGCGTAGAAGGAGCCGTTGACCAGGCCAAGCAGGAGCTGGCTGACCATCGCCTGCAGGGGAACGCCGAATATTTCCATGGCATCTCAGTTCATAAAGTGGGACCGGGTGGCCGGGGGACGATGAGCGGCAGCGAATGCAAAACGAGAGCAACCGCCCTCACCCCGTCGTTCCCGCGCAGGCGGGAATCCATAGCACAGTAGCTTAGCGGACGTGCCATGGGTTCCCGCCGAGTGCCGCCTTGGCGCGGGAACGACGGGGGATATACGAATGTGACCTACCTTACTTCCACAACGCGCACTTGGTTTCCGCCTTGGTCGTATACGCCTGCGCGCCAGGAATGGTCGCGATGACCTTGTAGTAATCCCACGGATACTTCGATTCGGCCTGCTTCTTCACTTCCATCAGGTACATATCGTGCACCATGCGGCCGTCCGGACGGATTTCGCCGCCCTTGGTGAACATGTCGTTGATCTTGGTCTTCTTCAACTGCGCCATGACTTTTTCACTGTCGTCGGTCCCGAGCGCCTTGACCGTGTTCAGGTAAGTGGTCGCGGCCGAGTAATCGGCAGCTTGCAGCATCGACGGCGACTTCTTCATCTTGGCGAAATAGCGCTTCGACCAGGCCCGGCTTTCCGGGCTCTGATCCCAGTACCAGCCATCGGTCAGGTACATGCCCTGGGTCATGTTCAAACCCAGGGTGTGGATATCGTTGATGAACACCAGCAAACCGGCCAGCTTCATCGACTTGCCGACGCCAAACTCGTTGGCCGCCTTGACCGCGTTGATCATGTCGCCGCCGGCATTGGCCAGGCCCAGGATCTGCGCCTTCGAGCCCTGCGCCTTCAACAAGAACGACGAGAAATCCGAGGCCGACAGCGGGTGCTTGGAAGTACCGGCCACCGTGCCGCCAGCGGCCTTGACCACGTCGGTCGTGTCTTTTTCGAGCGACTGGCCGAAGGCGTAATCGGCGGTGAGGAAATACCAGGACTTGCCGCCCTGCTTCACAATCGCGCCGCCTGTTCCACGTGCCAACGCTACCGTATCGTAGGCGTAATGCACGGTGAACGGCGAGCATTCTTCATTGGTCAGGCGGGCAGTGCCGGCGCCGATCGAGATGAAGACTTTTTTCTTTTCGGCGGCAATCTTGGCCATGGCCAGGTTGGCGCCCGAATTGGTGCCGCCGATCAGCATGTCGACACCCTGCTGGTCGAACCATTCGCGCGCCTTGCTGGCGGCGATGTCGGCCTTGTTCTGGTGGTCGGCGAACACGAACTCGATTTTCTTGCCGTTGATGTTGCCGCCCAGGTCAGCGATCGCCATCTTGACCGCTTCCGCGCCACCGGCGCCATCGACGTCGGCGTACACGCCGGAGACGTCGGTCAGCATGCCGATCTTGATGGTGTCGTTCGAAATTTGCGCGTGCACTGGCAAGGCGAATCCGAGGCAGGCGGCGCTGGCTGCTAAAGCAATGATGTTACGTTTCATATTGTCTCCATTTAGGGTATTGGTATGGTCTTGCTTTGGGCTGTCGCTATCCTGCTATACGCCCAACAGTTCAGTCAGAACCGGCATCTTGGCGCTCAGTTCCGACGAAGCAAAGGTTTCCACGATCTGGCCGTGCTCCACCACGTAAAACCGGTCCGCCAACGGTGCGGCGAAGCGGAAATTCTGTTCCACCATGACGATGGTGTAGCCCTTGGCCTTGAGCGTGGTAATCATGCGCGCCAGGCCTTGCACAATCACCGGCGCCAAGCCTTCGGAAATTTCATCGAGCAGCAAGAGGCGCGCGCCGGTGCGCAAAATGCGCGCCACCGCCAGCATCTGCTGCTCGCCACCGGACAGGCGCGTGCCCTGGCTGTTTTTTCGTTCCAGCAAATTCGGAAACATTTCGTAGATCTCGGCTACCGACATGCCGGCGTCGGCGCCAGCCAGTTGCGGCGGCAGCATGAGATTTTCTTCGGTCGAGAGCGACGAAAAAATGCCGCGCTCTTCCGGGCAATAGCCGATGCCCAGGTGGGCGATCTTGTGCGTCGGCATGCCGATCGACTCGACTCCGTTGACCTTGATCGAGCCGGTCCGTGCGCCGGTAAGACCCATGATCGCGCGCAATGTCGTGGTGCGGCCGGCGCCGTTGCGGCCCAGCAGGGTCACGACTTCGCCCTTCTCGACCCGCAGATTGACGTTGTGGAGGATGTGCGATTCGCCGTACCAGGCTTGCAAATGCGAAATTTCGAGCGCGGCGGTCATCAATGCGCTCCTTCCAGCTCGGTGCTGGTGGTGCCCATATAGGCTTCCATCACCTGCGCGTTGGTCGAGACTTCGGCGTAGCTGCCCTCGGCCAGCAAGGCGCCGCGCTGCAAGACGGTAATCTTGTCGCAGATGCCGGACACCACGTTCATATTGTGTTCCACCATCAGGATGGTGCGGCCGGCCGATACTTTTTTGATCAGCTCGGTGACCCGGTGCACATCTTCATGGCCCATGCCCTGGGTCGGCTCGTCCAGCAACATCAGCTCGGGTTTCATGGCCAGGGTGGTGGCGATTTCGAGCGCGCGCTTGCGCCCGTAAGGCATGTCGACCGTGACGGTATCGGCGAACTCGGTCAGGTCGACCTCGGCCAGCAATTCCATGGCGCGGTCGTCCAAGCGCGAGAGCGATTTTTCGCTGCGCCAGAAATGGAAGGAGGTGCCCAGCTCGCGCTGCAGGCCGATCCGCACATTCTGCAACACCGTCAGGTGCGGAAACACGGCCGAAATCTGGAACGAGCGGATGATGCCCATGCGGGCGATCTGGGCCGGGCGCGCATCGGTGATATCTTTTCCGTTGAACAAAATCTTGCCCGAAGTGGGCACCAGGAATTTGGTCAGCAGATTGAAACAGGTGGTCTTGCCGGCGCCGTTGGGACCGATCAGCGCGTGGATGTGTCCACGCTGGACGGCAAGGTTAACATCATTGACCGCAGTAAAGCCTTTGAACTCTTTGGTCAGGGCTCTTGTTTCCAATATGACATCTGTCATTGTGTCTCCGGTTTATTTTCATACCGCTTTGAAAACTTTTTTGTTCGACTATACACAGATTGGATTTTGCTCACAATACAGTATAACTACCATGCCGCCAGCTCTGATGCCTATCAGGCAAGCGACATGGAAGTGCAACTTTGCGGCAGTTGTGAGGTCTTGCTAAGGTGCCGGCTTGGCCGCCTGCACGATCAGCTCGGCCGCCCGTTCCGCGATCATGATGGTCGGGCTGTTGGTATTGCCGGACGTGATCAAGAGCATCACCGAGGCATCGACCACGCGCAGTTTTTGCACGCCGTTCACGCGCAGTTCGCTATCGACCACCGCCATCGGATCCCCTACCCGGCCCATCTTGCAAGTGCCGACGGGGTGGAAAATCGTGGTGCCGATCTGGCCGGCGGCGTCGGCCAGCTCTTGTTCCGTCTGGAACGAGATGCCCGGCTTGAATTCCTGCGGCGCAAAGCGCGCCAGGGCTGGCGCGGCCACGATCTTGCGCGTCAGGGTGAGCGCCGCCGCCGCAGTTTTGCGGTCTTGCTCCGTGCTCAGGTAATTCGGCGTGATTTTCGGCGCGGCGTAGGAATCGGCGGAGGCGATGCGCACATGCCCGCGCGAGCTCGGGCGCAAGTCACACACGCTGGCCGTGAACGCAGGAAACGGATGCAAGGGGTCGCCGAATTTCTCCAGCGACAAAGGCTGTACGTGGTACTGCAAATTCGGGGTGGCCTGGCCGGGATCGGAGCGGGCAAAGGCGCCCAGTTGCGACGGCGCCATCGACATCGGCCCGCTCTGGAACATCGCGTATTCCATGCCGATTTTCATCTTGCCGAACCAGCTCGCCGCCGTGGTGTTCAAGGTGCGCGCATTGCTGACTTTGAAGATCATACGCAGCTGCAAATGATCCTGCAAGTTATCCCCAACCCCTGGCGAATCGACCTGCACCGTCACGCCGGCGTCGCGCAGCACGGCCGCCGGGCCGATCCCGGACAGTTGCAAGATCTGCGGTGAAGCGACCGCGCCGGCGGTCAGCACCGTTTCCAGGACGGCGGTGGCGCTAAATGCCGTGCCGCCGCCGGAAAATTGAACGCCGCGGCAGACTTTGCCATGTTCGGTATCTTCAATGATCAACCGTTCCACGTGACAACCGGTCATGATGGTCAGATTCGGGCGTTTGGCGGCCGGCTTGAGGAAGGCTTTAGCAGTATTCCAGCGGATGCCGCGCTTCTGGTTGACGTCGAAATAGTTGCAACCGTCGTTGTCGCCGCCGTTGAAATCGTCAATCTTGCGGATGCCGGTCTGTTCGGCGGCATCGCGAAATGCATCGAGCAATTCCCAGGACAGGCGCTGCTTTTCGACGCGCCACTCGCCGCCGCTGCCGTGCAGTTCGCTGGCGCCGCCATGGTAATCCTCGCTCTTTTTGAATAGTGGCAATACCTTGTCCCAGGCCCAGCCGGGGTCGCCGGTCAGTTCGGCCCAGCGCTCGTAATCCTGGGACTGGCCGCGCATGTAGATCATGCCGTTGATCGAGGAGCTGCCGCCGAGGACTTTTCCACGCGGGTAGATCAGCGAGCGGCCGTTCAGGCCGGCATCCGGTTCGGTTTTGTACAGCCAGTCGGTGCGCGGATTGCCGATGCAGTGCAAATAGCCGACCGGAATGTGGATCCAGACGTAGTCGTCGCGCCCGCCCGCTTCGATCAGCAGCACGTTGATATCGCGGCGCCGGGTCAGGCGGTTGGCCAGTACGCAGCCGGCGGTGCCGCCGCCGATGATGATGTAGTCGTATTCTCCTGCCGATTCCAAATGCAGCTCCTCGTCTCGTTTTATAGTGTACGCATCTCGGCCACCAGCATTTGCATCAGTTGGGCCACCGGCATCGGCCGCGCCCGCCGGATCTCGGCGCCCGCCCAGAGCGACATCAGTTCGGTGTCGCCCCGTTCGGCAGCTGCTGCGCGAATGCCCGTGGTCAGTGCGTTTTGGACAGGATACGCTGGAACTTGCTTCTCAACACTTTCCATCTTGCGCATAAAAGTGTTTTCCAGGCCGCGCGCGTAACGGCCGCTGAAAGCGCGGGTCAGGCGCGTTGGCGTCTCGCGCGCCTCGATCAGCCGCTGTTTGTAGGCGGGATGAATGCCGGATTCGTCGGTCACGATGAAGGCGCTGCCCATTTGCACGGCCTGGGCACCCAGCGCCAGCGCTTCGGCAATATCGACTCCGGTCATGATGCCGCCGGCGGCAATCGTTGGCATCTTGACGGCTTGCGCCACCTGGGGCCAGAGTTCCTTTCCGCCCAGGATGGCGTCTTCTTGCGGTCCAAGAAAGGTGCCGCGATGGCCGCCGGACTCGATACCCGATGCGATCACGGCGTCGGCGCCCACATTTTCCCAGGCCAGCGCTTCTTCAACCGTTGTCACGGTGCCGATCACATAGACCCCGGCATCGTGCAAACGCTCGACCTGGATGGGATTCAAGATACCGAAGGTAAAACTGGCAGCCGCCGGATGCAGTTCGATCAAGGTCTCGAACTGGGCCTCGAAGTCCTGGCACCACTGTTTCGGTACGGGCAGGTTGTCCCAGCCCAGGCTTTCCCAGACCGGGCGCAGCAGTTCAACCGCAGCGCTCACCTCTTCCGGAGACGGGGAAGGCGTCTGGAGCACAAAAAAATTCAGCAAGAACGGCTGGTTGGTCATCGACCTGACCCGGCCGGCCTCGTCGCGCAAGGCTGCGGGCGACAACAACGATCCTGCCAGGCAACCCAGGCCGCCGGCATTCGATACAGCGGCCACCAATTCGGGCCGGCTGGCGCCGCCAGCCATGGGTCCTTGCAAAATTGGAAACTTAAACAACGCATGCAGATCCATACCACCTCCGTCAAGGTTCGAAAGGGCCTGTGGATAAGCCTATTGATATCCACAGGCACCGTTTGTGGATAAACGCGACTTTATGCACAGGCCAAAATTTGTCCCAGATCGGTACCAGCCGGATACAGAGCTGATCACCGACTTATACCTCTCGCAAGCTCATGATTTCTAGCGCATTTTTGCCATTATCCACAGAAAAAGGCACCTGTTAACAACTACTACTAAATCTATATTTAACCTTTTTAGGTAAACCATCAAGACCTTTGAAAAACGAAGTCAAAAACTCCAAAGGCCAAAAAACGGGAAAAATTTTTCTTTGCTGAACAAAAACTCAAAGTTTCCCAAAAAAAAGAATCGGCCACAAAATTGTCCAAGTCACTTTTCTGAAGACGAAAAAAAAGCCGCGAACGGCTCCTCTGGAAGACAGGACATGTGGATAAGTCGATGGATATCCACAGGATGAGATGTGCAAAACCATCGACTTTGTTCACAGGCAAATTTTTGTCCAACAGTCATCCTTTGAAAGTACAGGCTTTTTCCAGCTACTTTTTCGACGCTAAACGCTTGATCCTGTTGATAAAAGCGGACTTATCCACACAAAAACGGCCGTTTACTATCACTACTAAATTTGTATACATACTACTTATATAAAACCCTAAACCCCGGCAAAGCAGTGCATAACCTCGAAGTCATCCACAGCAACATCCTCCAAAAGCCAAAAAACCCGGAAAAACAAGCGTTTACCAGCCCATCCAGGCAAAAACGCAGAACTGCCGATGCGCTGTAAAGCCCCTGGAGGCACCGCGACGGCCACAACAGCGCTGCTGGAGTGCAAGCCGGGAGTGTCTGCAGAAATCGACGCTGGCGGCCTCCTGCGCGCCTTGCGAAGCTTGCAGTGCACGCAGAACTGTTTATCCTTGTGGAAAACTCCGGACTTACCCACATGCACATTCATCAAAAAAGGTTCTGCAAAGCATGAATACAGGCAAAAACATACGTTTAGGCATCATCAGCGCCTTGCACGAAGAACAGGAAGGGCTCGTGGAAGGCATGCAAGGCCCCGCCACGCTTATCCATGGCATGCGCAACTACGCATCAGGGCAAGTCGCTGGCATCGACGCTGTGTGCGTTCTGTCGCGGATTGGCAAGGTTGCCGCCGCCATGACCGCGACGACGCTTGTGGAAAAGTACGGAGTTACCCACATCCTGTTCACCGGGGTTGCCGGTGCCGGCGATGCGGGCGTGAAGGTGGGCGACATCGTGGTGGCCGAATCGCTGGTCCAGTACGACATGGACGCCAGTCCCCTGTTTCCCCGCTTCGAGGTGCCGCTGACCGGTTTGTCGCATTTCCAGTCCGACTCGCAGATGAGCCAGCGCGCCGCCAGTGCGGCGCTCGACTTCCTGGACAGGGATTTTGAAACGGTGATCGATGAGGCGGAACGGGCCGAATTCGGCCTGGAGCGGCCACGGGTGCACCGCGGCCTGATTGCCAGCGGCGATCAGTTCATCAGCAAACGCGCGCACCTGGCGCAGCTGAGCGATGCGCTGCCGGGTTTGCTGGCGGTGGAAATGGAAGGCGCGGCAGTGGCCCAGGTGTGTTTTGAGCTGGGCATTCCGTTTGCGGTGATCCGGACGATTTCAGATAACGCGAATGAAGAGGCGGCGACCGATTTCGTGCGTTTCGTGAAATCAGTCGCCTCTCGTTATGCTTTTCATATCGTCACGCGTTTCTGCGCCGAGCTGAAAAGCGGCCGGATTCAAGCCAGCAGGGAATCGGCCGGGGTGTAGTCGTAACCGAGTGCCTGGGCAATCGCCGCGTAAGTGACTTTGCCGTTGCAGACATTCAGGCCGTTTTTCAGATGGGCGTCATCGGCCAGGGCTTTTTTCCAGCCCTTTTCCGCCAGCGCCACGGCGTGGCCGATGGTCGCGTTATTCAAGGCAAAGGTCGAGGTGCGCGCCACCGCGCCCGGCATGTTCGCCACGCAGTAATGCACCACGCCGTCGACGATATAGGTCGGATCGGCGTGCGTGGTCGCATGCGAGGTTTCAAAACAGCCGCCCTGGTCGATTGCCACATCGACCACCACCGCGCCTGCCTTCATTTTCGCTATCATGGCGCGCGTGACCAGCTTGGGCGCGGCGGCCCCCGGTACCAAAACCCCGCCGATCACCAGGTCGGCCGACAGCACCGCTTCCTCGATCGCATGGGCATTCGAATACTGGGTCGAAATGCGGTTGCCGAACACCAGGTCGAGCTGGCGCAAACGGTCGATGCTTTTATCGAGCACCGTCACCCGCGCTCCAGTGCCAACGGCCATTTGCAGCGCATTGGTACCGACCACGCCAGCCCCGATAATGACCACATGGCCGGCCGCCACGCCAGGCACGCCGCCGAGCAGCAATCCCATGCCGCCCTTGGATTTTTCAAGGTGCGCCGCGCCAGCCTGGATCGCCATGCGCCCCGCCACTTCGCTCATGGGAGCGAGCAGCGGCAAACCGCCGCCGGCGCCGGTAATGGTTTCGTACGCGATGCACACGGCGCCCGATTTGACCAGCGCCGCGGTTTGATCGGGATCCGGCGCCAGATGCAGATAGGTGTACAGAATCTGGCCGTCGCGCAGCATTGCGCATTCGACCGGTTGCGGTTCCTTGACTTTGACGATCATGTCGGCGCGCGCGAAGATGGTTTGAGCATCGTCGACAATGCTCGCACCGGCCGCCACATATTCCTCGTCGGATAAGCCGATCTCGGCGCCCGCATGTTTCTGAACCAGCACCTGGTGCCCGCGCGACGTTAATTCGCGCACGCTCGGCGGCGTCAAGCCGACCCGGTATTCGTGATTCTTGATCTCTTTTGGTACGCCTACGATCATGTCATCCTCCAAGGGTTGTTTTATGTTTACATCATTACAGACCTAAGGTCATCAGGCTTGCGTTTCCGCCAGCCGCAGTGGTATTGACGCACAGTGCGCGCTCGGCCACCATGCGCCACAGCGCAATCGCTCCTTCTTCCGAGGTATCGATCACGCCGACAATCGCGCCCTGGCGGTTTGCCAGCACGGGCCACAATTCGGCCGCCAGCGACGCTTCTACCAGGGCAATCTGGAAATGGCATTCTGCCGTATCGGCCCCTTTGACATACGTAATGCGGTCCATGACTTCCGGCGGCAAGCCTTCGGGAATCACCTCTTTTGCACGCGCCAGCACAATCGCCTGGTTGCCGGTTGCCAGGCATGCCGCCAGTTGATTGAGCAACACGCCAGGCGTTGCCGCCGCACACAAAATGGCGCCGCGCGGGGCGAACGACAAGCCGTTGCGCTCGCCGGTCGGGCCCGGCAGGGTCAGGCTGGTGCCGGCCAGGGTGGTGCGCATGTACTCTTCGGCCAGGCTGACAACGTGCTCGTGGCCGTGGGTTTTGGCCCACACCAGCAAGGCGTCCAGCCCCGGCGTGCCCTTGCGGTCATGTTGCAGCAGCGGCGGCGCGGCGCGCTGCAGGCGCTTGAGGTACAGCGGACCGCCGGCTTTCGGGCCGGTGCCGGACTGGCCTTCGCCGCCGAATGGTTGCACGCCGACCACAGCGCCGACGATATTGCGGTTCACATAGATATTGCCGACGTGCGCGCGCGAGGTAATGAAATCAATCGTTTCATCGATGCGCGAATGCACGCCCAGGGTCAGGCCGAAACCGCTGGCGTTGATCGACTCGATCAGTTTTGGCAAATCGTCGCGGCGATAACGGATGATGTGCAGCACCGGGCCAAATACTTCGTGCGTCAGTTCCGCCAGCGAGCCGATTTCGAGCACGGTCGGGGCCACAAACGTGCCTTGCGACGCTACCGCCGCCGGTACTTCCAGCGCAAAGTGGTTTTTCGCGGTGGATTTGAGGCGTTCGATATGCTTGAGCAGGTTTTGCTGCGCTTCCGCATCGATCACCGGGCCGATATCGGTCGCCAGGCGATCGGGTACGCCCACGCGCAATTCCTGCATCGCGCCCTTGAGCATCTTGATGGTCTTATCGGCGATTTCCTGTTGCAGGAACAGGACGCGCAAGGCGGAACAACGCTGGCCGGCGCTGTCGAACGCCGACGTCATCACATCCTGCACCACCTGTTCCGGCAAGGCCGAGGAATCGACGATCAGCGCATTCTGGCCGCCGGTTTCGGCGATCAGCGGAATATCGCACGATTCCTTGACCGAGCGCGCCGCCAGGGTGCGGTTGATCAATTGCGCCACTTCCGTGGAGCCGGTGAAAATCACGCCTTTCACACGTGAGTCGCCAGTCAAACCGGCGCCGACGACTTCGCCACGACCTGGCAGAAATTGCAGGGCCGCTGCCGGAATACCCGCTTCATGGAACAACTGCACCGCGCGATACGCGATCAGCGGCGTTTGTTCCGCCGGTTTTGCCAGCACCACGTTGCCGGCCGCAAGCGCTGCCGCTACCTGTCCGGTAAAGATCGCAAGCGGGAAATTCCACGGGCTGATGCAAGTCACCGGACCGAGTGCCAGCACGTGCTGGGTGCCGTGCACCTGGGCCGCGTAATAGCGCAAAAAGTCGACCGCTTCGCGGATTTCGGCGATCGCATTCGGCAACGATTTGCCGGCTTCGCGAATGGCCAGCGCCATCAATTCCGCATAGTTTTCTTCAAACAGATCGGCCACGCGCGCGAGCATCGCCGCACGCGCCGTCGGCCCGGTGGTTTGCCAATCCATGGCGTAATTGCTGGCGCTGTGCAGCGCCGTTTCCACATCGGCCGCGCTGGCGTCGCTGACCTTTCCGACCACATCAAGGTGCAGCGCCGGATTGCGGATAGATGCAGGGGCGCTGGCCACCACCGGGCCGTCGATCAAGGGCGCGGCGTGGTAATTGCGCGGCTGCGCCAATGCGGTGCCGATCGCGCGCAGCACGTCTTCATTGGACAGATCGAGGCCGGCCGAATTCTTGCGTTCCGCATTGAACAAAGCAAGCGGCAAAGCGATGCCCGGATGCGGCGCGCCGCCCTGCGCGCGCGATGCCTCGAACGGGTCGGCGATGAGCGATTCGATCGACACTTTTTCGTCGACAATCTGATTCACAAAAGAAGAATTGGCGCCGTTTTCCAGCAGGCGGCGCACCAGGTAGGCCAGCAAGGTTTCGTGCGAACCGACCGGCGCATAAATGCGGCACGGCTTATCCAGATTGGCCTTGCCGACGACCTGGTCGTACAAGGTTTCGCCCATCCCGTGCAGGCACTGGAATTCATAATCCTTGATGCCGTCCTGCTGCGCCCAGGTATAAATTACCGACAGGCTGTGCGCATTATGGGTGGCGAATTGCGGATACAGCAGGCTGCTTGCTTTCAACAGTTTTTTGGCGCAGGTCAGGTATGACACGTCGGTATACACCTTGCGCGTATACACCGGATAACCGGGCATGCCATCGACTTGCGCGCGCTTGATTTCGGCGTCCCAATACGCGCCTTTGACCAGCCGCACCATGAATTTGCGGCCGCTGCGCTGCGCCAGGTCGATCAGGTAATCGATCACGAACGGGCAGCGCTTCTGGTAGGCCTGTACCACGAAGCCGATGCCTTCAAAACCGGCCAGGTCCGCATCGAAGGCCATCGCTTCCATCATGTCGAGCGAGATTTCCAGGCGGTCGGCTTCTTCCGCATCGATATTGATGCCGATGTTGTACTGTTTCGCCAGCAAGACCAGGCTTTTCACGCGCGGCAGCAGTTCATTCATCATGCGCGCATGCTGGGCCCGGCTGTAACGCGGGTGCAGGGCCGACAGCTTGACCGAAATCCCCGGCCCATCCTTGATGCCGCGCCCGGCCGACGCCTTGCCGATCGCATGGATCGCCGTTTCATACGAAGCGTAATAGTTCTTGGCGTCCGCTTCGGTCAGGGCCGCTTCGCCCAGCATGTCGTAGGAATAGCGGTAGCCGCGCTGTTCATTGTCGCGGCTGTTCTTGATCGCTTCGCCGATGGTCTGGCCGGTCACGAACTGGTTGCCCAGCATGCGCATCGCCAGGTCCACGCCCTTGCGGATCAGCGGTTCGCCGCCCTTGCCGATCAGTTTCGTCAGCGCCGAGCCGAGCCCGGTTTCGCTGCTGGTGCCGACCAGCTTGCCGGTAATGAGCAAACCCCAGGTCGCGGCGTTGACGAACAGTGAAGGCGATTCGCCCAGGTGCTTGCGCCAGTCGCCCTTGCTGATCTTGTCAGCGATGAGGCGGTCGGCGGTCTGGCTGTCGGGAATGCGCAGCAGCGCTTCAGCCAAACACATCAGTGCGACACCTTCTTCCGAAGACAGGGAGAATTCATGCATCAGCGCATCCACGCCGGACGAACGGGTACGTTTTTCACGTACCGACGAGACCAGCTTGTGCGCCAGCGCGTGCGCGTCCGGGTGGGCTTTGTTGCCCTGCCCCAGCAGCCAGGCGACGGCCTCGGCTTCATCGCGCCGGTAAGCGGCGGTGATGGCGGCGCGCAAGGGTGTCTGCTCGGGCTTGATTTCAGCCTGGAGCGCGGAGAAGGGAACGAAGGGGATGGCCGAAGCAGCGGCAGTTTGCATTGAGAACTCTTTACTTGGATTAAACGAATCGGAATGACGATTCCGCGCACGGTCAACATGGCTTTCCGTTAAGGAAACGATGTTGCGGCGTGCGCGAAAAGATGATTCGATTGTAGAGTGAATTCTTCTGGATTAATTCTGGTATTACAGAAGACTAGCAATAGATAGTTTTTGGTGAGACAATTTCACCAAATAAAATTTATTGCGGAGATCTCAATGCTGGACAAGATTAGCAAGAAAATTCTGTCGGAACTACAAAGCGACGGCCGGATCAGCAATGTGGAACTCGCGGCGCGGGTGAACCTGTCGCCTGCCGCCTGCCTCGAGCGTGTGCGCAAACTGCACGAATCGGGCTATATCATGGGCTATACGGCCCAGCTCAATCCCCAGTTGCTCGACGTTTCCTTGCTGGTCTTCATCGAAGTAGTGCTCGACCGCACCACGCCGGAAGTCTTCGATGCTTTCAAAAACAGCGTCCAGCTCATCCCCGAAGTGCTCGAATGCCACATGGTGGCCGGCGGGTTCGACTATCTGGTCAAGGCCCGCGTCAAGGATATGGCCGCCTACCGCGAATTCCTGGGCAAGACCCTGCTCCAGAAAGGCGTGCGTGAAACCCATACTTACGCCGTCATGGAAGAAGTGAAAAATACCACCAAACTGCCGATCAAATAAGCACTCCGCAGAAATGTTTTTGTTTGGATACATTGTGTCTCAAATGCGTTGAGCTTCCCAGGCTTATGCTGTAGGTTATGAGTATCGAATACCAAGGCATTGATCCCTGCTGAGGATCTCCTGGCGATTCGAGCGGCCAAGGGGACACATGAAGCAACTTCATTCCAGGACAGTGCGGCGCGTGCTCGCCTGTTGCGGCGCTGCCGCTGGTGGCGTTCTCGTGGTTTACCTGATCGGCCTGCTTGCCGGACCCGCGCTGGGGCCGGTAGTGGCCGCCGCCGTGTCGGGCGTCACCAGCGTCGGCCTGTTCCTCCTCCTGCAAAAGAACGATGATGGCGACGATAGCGCGAAGTTCATCGCCGTGGTTGGCCACTCCATCGACGACATCATGATCGGCGCCGCCGAAACGGCGTATTTTGTCGATTCGGTGAAGAAAAAGATCGAAAAAGACGTGCACATCGCGGTCGGCATCGTTGCCAGCGCCGAAGACGTGGCCCGCACCACCGAGCAGATTGCCGTCAACGCCGGGCGGGCCGCCAAGGTGGCGGCCGACGTGCGCAGCGAAAGCGTGGCCGGACGGGCCGAGGTGGCCGAAGGGCTCCAGCGCATCAGCAGCGCCCGCGTGGACGCGCAGCAGGCCGCCAGCACCATGAGCGCGCTGCAGGAAAAATCCAGGGCCATCACGGGGTTTACCGACGTCATCACCGAAATTTCCGCCCGCACCAATTTGCTGGCACTCAATGCCGCCATCGAAGCGGCGCGTGCCGGCGAGCACGGGCGCGGTTTTGCCGTGGTGGCCGGCGAAGTGCGTCAGCTGGCGCATCGCACGCGCGAGGCGGCCGGCGAAATCAGCATGATGGTGCGCGCGATTAATGAGCAGGCGGCAACGGCCAGCATCGGCATGGCCTCGCTGGCGAGCGTGGTCAGCGAGGCGGCCGGCAATGTGGAGCGGGTACACGGGTTCCTGGGCAATATCGAACGCTCGTCCGGGGTGTCGCAAGAGGAAATCGGGCAGATTGCCGGAGCCGCGCAGACCCATGTGCAGACTACGCGCGGCATTACCGTGGCGCTGTCCGATATTCGCGACAGCATGCTCTCGACCAATGCGGAGTTGCCGCGCGCGACCGGGTCGGCCATGGCGCTGGCCGAGAAGGCTGAATCGATTGCCGGCGCGATGGGAGATTCCATGCTGACGAGCGCGCACGATCCGATCCGGATCGCAGCCCAGCAGGCGGCCGCCGAGATCGGCAAGCTGTTCAGCGCGGCCATCAAGTCGGGCCAGATCAGCCATGAAGCGCTGTTCGAGCGCCGTTACAAGCCGATTCCGAATACCGATCCGCCCAAGCACAGCACCCGTTTCGATGGCTTTACCGATAAAGTGCTGCCGCCTTTGCAGGAAGCCTTGTTGGCCAGCATGCCGCAACTGGCGTATGCGGGCGCGGTCGATAGCAAAGGCTATTTTCCGACCCATAACAAGAAGTTTTCGCAGCCGCTGACCGGCGATTACGATGTCGATATCGTCAATAACCGCACCAAGCGCATTTTCAGCGACCGCACCGGGTCGCGCTGCGGCTCGAATACCAAGGCGTTCTTGTTGCAGACGTACAAGCGCGATACCGGGGAAGTGATGCACGACCTGTCGGCGCCGATTTATGTCGATGGCCAGCACTGGGGCGGGTTTCGGATCGGATACCGGTCGGCGGCCAAATAGCTGCAGACAGTCCGCAGCGCGCATTCAGGCTGCCAGGCGTTCCCTCAGGTGTTCGAGCAGCCAGCGCCCCGCAGGCCCGAGTGCGCGGTTGCGCATATGGGCCGCATGGATCGTCAAGCCTTCCTTCGGGGTCGGATCGTCGCTGATCCGCAGCGCTTGCAGCTGCCCGGCGGCGAGCGGCGCGGCGACCAGGTGCTCGGGCATGCGGCACCAGCCAAAGCCCGCCAGCAAGAAGTCCATGCGCCGGCCAAGGTCGGCGAAGCGCCACAGCGTGGCGCTCGACAGCCCGTAATTTCCCGCGCCAGGGTCGACAGGATCCGACAGCACCAGCTGCACATGCGGCTCCAGATCGCTTTGCGTTGCCGGACGCCCAAGCGCGGCCAGTGGATGCCCGGGCGCGACGACCGGCCGCATGGCGACGTTGAGCAAGGGATAGGCGACGACGTCATCGGGCGCGGCGGGAAGCAGCAGGCAGATGCCAAGGGCGGCCGAACCGCTGCGCAGGCGCCGCAAGGAGCCTCCCAGCCCTTCTGTCGAGAAACTGACTGGAAGATCGGGAAAGCGTTCTCCCAGCGCGCGCAAGCTGTCGATCAGGGGCGCGGTCGGCACCAGTGGGTCGATCGCAATGACCAGTTCCGGCTCCAGGCCGGCGTGCGTGCTCATGGCGATCGCCTGGAAGCGGCCGGCGCTTGCCAGAACCAGGCGCGCCTGCCCGACCAGCACACGCCCGGTATCGGTCAGGCGCGGGCGGTGGCCGCTGCGGTCGAACAGGAGCACGCCCTGCACGTCTTCCAGGGTGGCGACCGCCTGGCTGATGGCGGACTGCACGCGACCCAGTTTCCTGCCGGCGGCGGAAAAGCTGCCCGTGTCGGCAATGGTCACCAGCACCCGCAACTGGTCCAAGGTCAAACTTCCGATCAAAACAATTCCCCCTTGCGTAATGCATCACCAATTCCGATAGAAAGTATCATATTTTGATCTCTACCGCAGGGGGGCTGCGCGTCTTATATTGACTGCATGTAATCAATTCCAAGGAGGTTTTCTAATGACTCAACTTTTGGTGGTGGAAACCAGTCCACGCGGAAGCACGTCGATTTCACGCAACATGACGTGCCGGTTTGTGCAGGAGTGGCAAGCCGCGCATCCGGGCGGCAAGGTGGTCGAACGCGACTTGATGGAAACCGGCTTGCCGTTCGTCACGGCACCCTGGCTGGCAGCCTATTTCACGCCGCCTGCCCGGCACACGCCCGCGATGAAGGAAACGCTGCGGCTCTCGGACGAGCTGGTCGCCGAACTGCTCGCCGCCGACCATATCGTCATTGCAACGCCTGTCTACAATTACAACGTGCCCGCCGCACTGAAGGCATGGATCGATCACATCGTGCGCAAGGGGATGACGCTCGGCTTCGATGGAGGTGGGCTTGTTACAGGTAAAAAGGCGACCTTGCTGATCGCCTCGGGTGGCGTGTATACCGAGGGTTCGCCCATCCGCGAGCGTGATATCGCCACGCACTACCTGCGCCTGATCCTCGGCGTCATCGGTATCACCGATGTCGCCGTCATTGCCGGCGGTGGCGCCAAGGCGGTCGATCTGGGCGAGGAAACGATGGAGGGATTCGTCGCCAGATTCGCGCCCGAGCTGGAACGGGCCGCAGCCAGCTGAACCTTGCCGCCCCCCACCGGCGCGAGGCTGCGCGAACAGCTCAGTCGCTGTTCGCCACCGCCCGCAAGTTGCTCGTATTCATCCCTTCCAGATGCTTGCGCAGCCATTTGTGCGCCGGGCTGCGGGCGTCGCGTTCGTGCCAGAGCATGTCCAGGTGCACCGCCGGCAAACTGAACGGCAGCTCGCGCCACACCAGCGCATCGGTCATCCCGGTCGAGGCGATCAAGTGCTTCGGCAGCACGGTGATCAGATCCGAATTGGCCACCACCCGCCCTGCCGTAAAGAACTGGTTCACGGTCAGCAAGATGCGGCGCTCGCGGCCCAGCTGCGCCAGCGCCTCGTCCACCAGGCCGTGCGCGCGCCCGGAAAAACTCACCAGCAAGTGATTTGCCGCGCAATAGTTTTCCATCCCCAGCTCGACCTTGGCCAGCGGATGGTTCTTGCGCATCACGCACACATAATGGCCCGAATACAGGCGCTCATGGCGGATCGGCGAACTGGTGTCGCTCGACAACTGCGCCGCCACCCCGGGGAAAAACCCTACCGCCAGGTCAATATCGCCGCGCAGCAGCATCGGGCGCGGTTCGCGCGTGGTCAGCGGCACCATGCGCACGTTCACACCCGGCGCTTCGCTCTCGATCGAGCGCATCAGCGACGGCAGCCAGAACGCCGCCGTGGCGTCCGCCATGGCCATGCGGAAGGTGGCGTGCGCCTTGGAGACATCGAAGGTTTCCGGCGTGACCGCCGCTTCCAGCCCGGCCAGCGCCTGGCGCACGGCCGGCCACAGCGACTCGGCGCGCGGGGTCGGCTTGACGCCGTAGGCTGTGCGGATCAGCAATTCATCGCCCAGGCTCTCGCGCAAGCGCTTGATCGCGTTCGAGACCGCCGGCTGCGTCATCGCCAGGTGCCCGGCCGCGCGCGTGAGGTTTTGCTCGGTCATCACCGCGTCGAACACGCGCAGCAGGTTCAAATCCAGGGTCAGAAAGCTCATGATGATCGAAAAGAGTTAGCGATTAGCTATCATACCGCAATCCATTCACCATTGATATAATCGGTATTGGATATTGGAATTGGATTTATATGTTGCGTTGCACTATAGTTGACGCATAACAACTGATCCTGCGTTTTCACTATCATGTCTACTCTGCTTCAAACCGTCGGCGATACCGCCCTGTCGCTGCTGCCGCTGGTGCACAGCGCCGCCTGGGTACTGGGGATCGCCGCCGTTGCCCTGTTCTTCAAGCCTTTGCTGGTTGGTATCTTCCGCGCGCTGGTGCTGGTGGTCAAACCACGCATGAGCAAGGACCAGATGGCCGCGCAACGCAATATGCGCAATGCCAGGCTGCTGCAACGGATGACCAATTCATCCTCCGGCAACGCCAGCCTGACCGCCGAACTGCGCGCCATGGCGGCCCGTTCCTGATTGCCTCGCGGCTGCTCCCGCAGCCCATAAAAAAAGCGGCGCCTGGTGATCACCGGCGCCGCTTTTTTATTGCTCAGGGATCTTATTTGCCACCGAGCAGAGCTGTCTTCAAGTGCGTATCGACCGGATGCTCACCCATCCAGATGCGCAGGATCGCATTGTAGAAAGCGATATCGGGCACGATCTCGCCGATTTTCTTTTCGTTGAATTCGCACTGGGTGCCGACACCGGGAATCCAGTCCAGGTGCAGCACATCGCCCTTTTTCAGCACTTGCAGCAAGGCGAACATTTCGCCGAACTTGCTGATCTGGGTGACGATCTTGGCTTTTTCGTTGTTGTCGAGATTCTTGTTCAGGCCGCTCATGAAGGCGTCGCCGAAATCGTCCGAGGTCAGGTCGCGCATCATCACTAGGGTGACGCGGCGCGGGCCGTCCATCTTCAGGATCTCAGGCAGGGACTTGCTCTTTTCGGGCAGGTACAGCGAGGTCACATACACCTTGGCCACGAATTTCTGGCGCATGCCGAAACCGTTGAGCTTGAGCTCCTTGCCGCCGACCTTGACGGTATCGTCGAGCTTGACGCCGCTGATCTCCGCCGCGGAGGCACCCTGGCCGAAGGCGCAAGCGAGGACGATACCTGCCAACAAGCCTTTGAAACTAAAACTGTTCATTGCGATCATGGTGTCTCCAGTGGTTTGACTATTTTTGTTCCGCATAAATAACCGTGGCGCCGGCCTGCGGTTTGCCAGCGTTGTGTTCTCAACAGGCAGCCCCACATTTTCTTCAACGCAGCAGCAGACACGACGGACGACACGACTATCGCCGCCATCGTATTTACGCGGCGGGTATTATAGACTTTTTGTGCGGTCGAGATTGGGCCGAAATGCGGGTTGCGAGGAAAATGTCATGGTGAAGCGCTAAGGAACTAGGCAAATATACCATCGAATTTCCTAAAAAAATTGCCGCAAGGGCATTTTAGAGTGGGAAATTGATGATCATAGGACAAAAGTGTGGCTGTAAAGGCACATCAGTTTATAAGTTAATAATACGGCTTAAAAGCGCGTCACGTGTGCCGATAGCCGGTTCAAGCTGCCGTCAGCGCGTCAGGCGGCCGGGGTATCCTTGCCGGCGGTCAGGCGCTCGTACTTAGCGCGCAACTGTTCCGGCGTTTCGCGCCAGGCCGGGTTGAACGGAATGCAACTGACCGGACACACCTGCTGGCATTGCGGCTCATCGAAGTGGCCGACGCATTCGGTGCATTTGTTGGGGTCGATCTCGTAGATCTCGGCACCCATGTAAATGGCGTCGTTCGGGCACTCGGGCTCGCACACGTCGCAGTTGATGCAGTCGTCGGTAATCAGTAGGGCCATGATTGCTTCGCTTTGCTTTGCTTTGTTCTGCTTTGCTACTTTATTCCGAAGGCGGCGCCATGGTGGCGATCTTCTTCTGCAGCCAGCGGTCGACCGATGGAAACACGAACTTCGACACATCGCCGCCCAGCATGGCAATCTCGCGCACGATGGTGCCGGAGATAAACTGGTACTGGTCGGATGGCGTCAGGAACAGGGTTTCGACATCGGGCAGCAGGTAGCGGTTCATGCCCGCCATCTGGAACTCGTATTCGAAGTCGGAGACGGCGCGCAGGCCGCGCACGATGACGCGCGCGTCATGCTTGCGCACGAAATCCTTGAGCAGGCCCGAAAAACTCTCGACCTTCACGTTCGGATAATGGCCCAGCACCTCATTGGCGATTTCCAGGCGGTCGTCCAGCGAGAAAAACGGGCGTTTGTTCTTGCTGTCGGCTACGCCCACGATCAGGCTGTCGAACAGCCCGGACGCACGGCGCACCAAATCCTCATGGCCGCGCGTGAGCGGGTCAAAGGTTCCTGGATAAACGGCTACAACCATTGCGGCTCCCTAGAGATGCACCAATATAGAACGCGCATTATGCCTGAAATTCATGCGCGCTCCCGCCAGCGCCATCGGGGAGCCCGGATCGCGGCCGAACAAAGCGCTGGCAAATGGTGTTTACGCTGCCGTTTTGCGCAGCTTGAGCAGGTAATAGAAGACGATGCCCGCCTTGTCGTTGCGCACCGCCTCCCAGGGCGCGAGCCAGTCGGGCACGGCGCTGCCGTCGTCCGGTTCGAACGGCAGCGGCGCGCCGGATTCGGCATATACCAGCCCCTCTTCCGCGAGCAGGCCGGTGCACAGCGGCAGGCTGCGTTCGAGCAGGTTTTGCTGGTAGGGCGGATCGAGGAACACCAACTGAAAGCGCTGGCCGCGCAGCGCCATGTTTTGCGCAGTGGCAAGCGCTTCGCCGCGGGCGACCTGGACGTTCTCGGCCTTGAGCTTGATCTTGACGTCGCCCAGCTGGCGCACCACCGGCGTGTGATTGTCGACCATGACGACCGAGCGGGCGCCGCGGCTGGCCGCTTCGAAACCGAGCGCGCCGCTGCCGGCGAACAGGTCGAGGCAATCGGCGCCGGCCCAGTTGGCGTCCCACAGGTGGTTGATCCAGTTAAACACCGTTTCGCGCACCCGGTCCGGGGTGGGACGCAGGCCGAGCGCGTCGAGCACCGGCAGCGTCGAGCGCTTCCAGGCGCCGCCGATGATGCGGACTTGTTTGGGCGGCGGCGGGCGGTGCACCGGGACTTTGGCGGGTTTCTTTTGCATGGCGACGAGAGGCGGATTGCTGATCCGGCGCACTATATCATGGGGGGAATGGGGATTGCGGCGTGGCGGGGGACTTGCGCACCCGCCGGACGGCGGGTGCGAGGGTGATGCGGATGCGCTTACTTGGTGTCTGCGGCGAGGATGTTGAAGTCGCTGATCCAGCCCTGCATGCGTTTTTGCGCATGGGCTTTCTGTTCCGGCGTGGCGATCTTTGCGGCCGTCAAGATCATCTGCATCGTGCCATCGGTGTAGGTATCGAAAAACTGCTTGTTCTCGGGGCTTTGCGTGCGCGCCAGCATATCCTTGACCAGGCCCTGCACCAGCGGCGCGGCCGCCTCCTTGCCCAGGTTGTCCTTATCGATCTTGCGCAGCACCGTCATGATCTTTTGCTGGCGCCGGATGCGCTCGTCGAGCCAGAGCTGGTTGTTCAGCGGACGCGCATCGGAAGCCTTGCGCAAGAGCACTTCCTGTTCCTTGCTGAAGCCGCCGAACCACAGGTCGAACTGCTCCATCGACTTCTTGAAACGCTTCTCCTGCAAGTCTTCGACGCTGCCGCGCACGAACTTCTTGCGGAAGGTTTCGTTATTCTTCTCGAACTTCTTTTCGATGTGCGCCAGTTGCTCGGGCTTGATCGAGAGCGCCAGGTCAGTCAGTTCCGGCAAGGCCTTTTGCGCCAGCAGTTCGGTGCGCGACATGATCTCGCGGTAATCGGCATCCAGGTCGGCCTTGCTCAGGTTGCCTGCAAGTTGGCGCTGGGCAGTAGTGAGAATGTGGACATAGTCCTTCAACTGGGTCTGGCGGTGCCACTTGAACAGTTCCTTGATATCTTGCTTGACCTCCGGCGCCTGCTCCGAATCGAGGTCGACATACGCGTCGAGCCACCAGTAGAGCAAGGTATCGCCCTGGTTGTAGGCCAGTTTGATGCCGCTGCAAGCGGTCAGCACGGCCATTACGCCGAGCATGCAAAGAACGCGAAAGCGCCGGGAAAGTGGTTCCTGCGTGTTAAACTTTTTCATTTATTAACTCTTTTTGAACGAACGCTTATGAACGTAGTGATTCTTGCCGCTGGAATGGGAAAGCGTATGCAATCTGCGCTGCCGAAAGTGCTGCACCCGCTGGCGGGCAAACCCCTCCTGCAGCATGTGATCGATACGGCAAGGGCACTTGCACCGAGCAAATTATGCGTTATTTACGGGCATGGCGGCGCAGCGGTGCCCGAGATGCTCAAAAGCCAGGACAACACCGGCCACGCCGCCATCGATACCGCGCTGCAAGAGCCGCAGCTCGGCACCGGCCACGCGGTCAGCCAGGCTGTGCCGCAGCTCGATGACAATGTCCCGACGCTGATCCTGTACGGCGACGTGCCGCTGACCGCCGTGGCCTCGCTCAAGCGCCTGGTGGAGGCCGCCGGCACCGACAAGCTCGGCATCCTGACCGTGGTGCAGGCCAATCCGTTCGGCCTGGGCCGCATCGTGCGCGAAGGCGGCACGATTACCCGCATCGTCGAAGAAAAAGATGCCAGCGAAGCCGAACGGGCCATCTGCGAAATCAACAGCGGCATCATGGTCGCGCCGACGCGCCATTTGAAAAAGTGGCTCGGTTCGCTGTCGAACAACAACGCGCAGGGTGAGTATTACCTGACCGACATCGTGGCCCAGGCCGTGCTGGATGGCGTGCCGGTGGTGTCGGCCAATCCTTCGGCCGAGTGGGAAGTGGCGGGCGTGAACAGCAAGGTGCAGCTGGCCGAGCTGGAGCGTCGTCACCAGCTCAATATTGCCAATGCGCTGCTGGAAAAAGGTGTGACCTTGTTGGATCCGGCGCGCATCGACGTGCGTGGCGAATTGATCTGTGGACGCGATGTAACCATCGACGTCGGCTGCGTGTTCGAAGGCCGCGTGGAACTGGGCGACGGCGTGAACGTGGGCGCGCACAATGTGCTGGTCAACGCGCGCATTGCGGCGGGAACCAATATCAAACCGTTCTGTCATATAGAAGACGCGGTGGTGGGCGCCAAGTCGGTGGTCGGGCCGTATGCACGCTTGCGTCCGGGGACAGTGCTGGCGGAAGACGTCCATATCGGTAACTTCGTCGAGATCAAGAACAGCCAGATCGCCGCGCACAGCAAGGCCAATCACCTGGCGTACGTTGGCGACGCCACGGTGGGTTCGCGCGTGAACATTGGCGCGGGCACGATCACGTGCAATTATGACGGCGCCAACAAGTTCCGCACCGTGATTGAAGATGATGCATTCATCGGCAGCGACAGCCAGCTGATCGCGCCGGTTACGGTTGGCAAGGGCGCGACCCTGGGTGCCGGGACCACCTTGTCCAAAGATGCGCCGGCCGGCAAGCTGACTATTTCGCGCGCAAAGCAGATGACGATTGAAAACTGGACGCGGCCGGTGAAGGTGAAGAAGTAATTTCGCCGTCGCTCCCGCGCCAAGGCGGCCCTCGGCGGGAGCCCATAGCACCTCTGCTCTAAGGTGCTATGGACTCCCGCCTGCGCGGGAGAGACGGTTTGTAAGCAAGCGATGGGTCGGACGCGAGCGCTGCATCTTTACCCCACCAGCCCGACCGCTACATGCGCCCTGGCCGCCTTGAACGCCGGCACCAGCGCCGCCATCAAGGCCACCGCCAGCACCGCCGCCACGGCCATCATCATCCGGTTCACATCCAGCTCGACCGGCATGGCCCCCGCCAGCGCCTGGGGCGCCCCGTCCGACAAGCTCATCCGGTTGATCACCCACGCAATCACCCCGCTCCCGATCAGGCTGGCCGCCACGCCCATCACCGCCATGCCCAGCGCCTCCGTCACCAGCATCAGAAACACCGAGTGACTTCGCATGCCCAGCGCGCGCAAGGTCGCCACTTCGCGCCGCCGTTCCAGCACATTGATCGACATGGTGGCGGCAATGCTGGCCGCAATCACGGCGAACACCATCCCCGCGATGCTGTCGAACGCCAGGTCGGACGCACTGCGCGCACGCATGTAGGCTTGCGACAACTCTTGCCAGGTGCGCACCTCGGCCTGGACTCCCGCCTTGCGCAGCGCCGCCGCCAGTGCGCTACGCTGCTGTTCCATCAAGGCCGGGTCTGACAAAAAAACAACAAAACGCTCGATGCTGCCGGTATTGAGCAAGTCCTGCGCCAGCGCCAGGGGCATCAGCATCGAACGGGCCTTGCCCTCGCCTGCGCCCCCGCCCTCCTGGTACACATCCACGACCTGCGCCACGAGCTGCCGGGGCGCCGCATCGGGCACCGCCGCCGTGAGCGTGACCGCGCTGCCCACGCGCAGCGTGAGCGCTGCGGCCTTGGCCTGGCTGATGGCCACACCATTGTCCACGCCCGCTTGCAGCTTGCCCGGCGCCGCCTGCAACACCGTCCCGGCCGCTGCGTCAGGCACGCCAGTCGCGGCAAACGTGGCCGAACGCTCACCGGTGGTGGCGATCCCGGAGACGCTCATTTCCGGCACCACCAGCGCGATCCCTTTCACGCCGGCCAGCAAGCTGCGCACACGCCCTGCTTCGTCCGCACTGAAGCGCCGCAATTGCCGTGGCGCGCCCGACGCCGCGCCCGGCAGCACGGTCAGGTGGCCCATCCGTTCCACGATGACTGCCTGGTATTCGATCCCGGCACGGGTACTGGCGATGCTGCCCGCAAACAGGTCGAGTACGCACAGGCTGGCGGCGATCAGCAGGGTCGCCAGCACGTTGCGCGGGCGGTTAAGCAGCAGGGTGCGCAAGGCCAGCCGGTACGGGCTCATAAGCGGACCCGGAAGGGTTGGCGTTCCGGGTCGCCCAGCGCGACGTGCAGACGCCCTTCCTGCAGCTGCAAGGTGCGGGTACTGCGGCCCAGCTGGCGCTGGTCGCGCGTGGCGATGATGAAGGTGGTGCCGTGCTCGTTCTGCTGCTGGACGAACAGGTCCATCACCAGGCGGATGCTGGCGCTGTCCAGGCGCGAGGTGGGCTCGTCGGCCAGCACCAGGCGCGGCCGCGTCATCAGCGCCCGCGCAATCGCCACGCGCTGGCTCTGGCTGGGGTCGAGCCGCGGCGGATAGGTATCGGCATGGCTGGCCAGGCCAAGCTGGTTGAGCAGGTCGCCAGCACGCGCGTTGGCGGCGCGCAAGGCCTTGCGCGTGAGCGATTCGCGCAGCATCAGCGGCAGCAGCACGTTTTCGCGTGCCGTCAGCACCGGGATCAGGGTAAACGCCTGGAACACGAAGCCCATCATTTCATTGCGCAGGTCGGCGCGCGCCTGTTCCGGCAGGCGCGCAATGAGCAGCTTGGCGATCACGATACTGCCTTCGGTCGCGTGGTCGAGCATGCCGATGAGATTGAGCAAGGTGGTCTTGCCGCTGCCCGAGGGACCGCAAATGGCCACCATTTCCGCTTCGCCGATCTGCAGCTCGACGCCATCCAGGGCATGCACGCCGGACAGTCCCCCGCCATAATATTTGTGCACCCGCGCCAGCCGCACCAGGTCGCCCGGCGGCTTGGGCGCCGGGGGCATCGGCCCATCGTGTTCCAGAATGACATCCATCGTTCCACCTCCCGCCTCGCTAGTAGCGCGCATCGCCAGGAGGACGCGCGCCACTAGCGAGTAGAACCCGTTTCAGGCGGGGGGCCGTTGAGCTTACTCAATGGCAATAGTCAGACGGCGATGCGGGTTTCGAACTTGCTGCGGAAGGTGGAGAAATAGGTTTTGACGTTGCGCACATTGGTGCGCGTGGCAAACAGACGGTGCGCCAGCGCGTGGTAGGCCGGCATGTCGGCCACTTGCACGATGAGCACGAAATCGGGGCCGGGCGCGACCCGGTAGCATTGCAGCACGGCAGCTTCGGCCGCCACATGCTGCTCGAACTCGGCCATGCGCTCGGCGGCCTGCACATCGAGCGTGATCTCGACGATGGCGGTCAGGCGCGCGCCGACCTTGTCGGGCGAGACGATCGCCACCTGGCGCTCGATGATGCCGCCCTCGTTCATGTACTTGACCCGGCGCAGGCAGGTGGGCGGCGACACGTGGACCAGCTCGGCAAGCTCGGCATTGGTATGCGATGCATCAAGCTGGAGGATATTGAGGATGCGGCGGTCGACGTCGTCGAGTTCGTTGGCAAGCATGGCGTTTGATGATCCGCAAAGGTTTTAACTGATAAATGAAAGAATAATTCATGCAAACTGGTTGATGAAATAATGTATCAATAATATATCAAATTAGAAAGCATATTTCATGCTGGCTCAACTACGATCTGCGCATTCATCCATTTCTACATCGAGGTCATCATGTGCGGTATCGTCGGAGCAGTAGCACAACGTAACATTACCCCCATCCTGGTCGAAGGTCTCAAGCGCCTTGAGTACCGCGGTTACGACTCGTGCGGCGTGGCGCTGCACGTCGACGGCAAGCTGGTGCGTTCGCGCAGCACCTCGCGCGTGGCCGACCTCGAAACCCAGATCGCCAGCGTGGGCCTGCAAGGCTTCACCGGCATCGCCCACACCCGCTGGGCCACGCACGGCGCGCCGGCCTCGCACAATGCGCACCCGCACTTTTCGCCAACCGAAGAGAATGCCCGCATCGCGCTGGTCCACAACGGCATCATCGAAAACCACGACGAGCTGCGCGCCGAACTGAGCGCGCTCGGCTACGTTTTCCAGAGCCAGACCGATACCGAAGTCATCGCCCACCTGGTCGACCACATGTATAGCGGCGACTTGTTCGAGACCGTCCAGCTGGCCGTCAAGCGCCTGCACGGCGCCTACGCAATTGCCGTGTTCAGCCGCGAAGAACCGCATCGCGTGGTGGCCGCGCGCCAGGGTTCGCCGCTGATCGTCGGCATCGGCCAGGGCGAGAATTTTGTTGCCTCCGACGCCATGGCGCTGGCCGGCACCACCGACCAGATCATCTACCTGGAAGAAGGCGACGTGGTCGACCTGCAACTGTCGAAAGTCTGGATCGTCGACGTCGACGGTAAACCTGTCGAGCGCGATGTGAAAACCGTGCATGCCCATACCGGCGCTGCTGAATTGGGTCCGTATCGCCATTACATGCAGAAAGAAATTTTTGAGCAGCCGCGCGTCATCGGCGACACGCTCGAAGGCGTCACCGGCATCATGCCGGAACTGTTCGGCGACGACGCGTTCAAGGTCTTCAAACAGATTGACCGCGTGCTCATTCTTGCCTGCGGCACCAGCTACTACTCGGGCCTGACCGCCAAGTACTGGATGGAATCGGTGGCCAAGGTCCCGGTCCAGGTCGAGATCGCCAGTGAATACCGCTACCGCGACAGCGTGCCGCATCCAAACACCCTGGTGGTGACGATTTCGCAAAGCGGCGAAACGGCCGACACCCTGGCCGCGCTCAAGCACGCGCGCAGCCTGGGCATGGTGCACACCCTGACCATCTGTAACGTTGCGACCAGCGCCATGGTGCGCGAATGCGCCCTGTCGTACATCACCCGCGCCGGCGTGGAAGTGGGCGTGGCGTCGACCAAGGCCTTCACCACCCAGCTGGCCGCCCTGTTTTTGCTGACCCTGACGCTGGCGCAGGTCAATGGCCGCCTGTCGGACGAAGAAGAAGCGACCTACCTGAAACAGATGCGTCACCTGCCGGTGGCGATTGCCGCCGTGCTGGCGCTGGAGCCGCAGATCATCGCCTGGGCCGACGACTTTGCACGCAAGGACAATGCGCTGTTTCTGGGGCGCGGCATGCACTATCCGATCGCGCTGGAAGGCGCGTTGAAGCTCAAGGAGATTTCGTATATTCACGCCGAAGCGTATCCTGCGGGCGAACTGAAACACGGCCCGCTGGCGCTGGTGACCGATGAAATGCCGGTCGTGACGATCGCGCCGAATGATGCGCTGCTGGAAAAGCTGAAATCGAACATGCAGGAAGTGCGCGCGCGTGGCGGCCAGCTGTATGTGTTTGCCGATGTGGATTCGCGCATTACCTCGGGCGATGGACTGCATGTGATTCGCTTGCCGGAACACTATGGTCTGCTGTCGCCGATCCTGCACGTGGTGGCGTTGCAGTTGCTCGCGTATCACACCGCGCTGGCCAAGGGCACGGATGTGGACAAGCCGCGTAATCTGGCGAAGTCGGTGACGGTGGAGTAAAACTGCTTGCTGGCTTAGTGATTGGAAACAATAAAGTCGGTCGGAGAACAATTAAGTTGGTCGAAGAAAAAATTCGCTGCGCGCCGTCTAGCTCCGATGTGAGTTAGACCCGACTTTCCTGTGGTCCCTACGAAAGGCCGCAACTTCTAGCCCGCCAACTTTGGCTGGAAGGTGCGGCTTGCCGTCCGCTTTGTCTTATGGGAGTTTCGGTCTGCCGACGATCGAAAGTTCCGGTATGTCGATCGACGAAGGTCCAAACATGACAGCTTGCACATCACGTTTGATGCCCTTACCACTTAGAGTCACGCGAATGCGCCCTTGAACGGGCTTTAACTCGCCTTCTATTGGCATCGCTAATTCAGCAACTTTAGCTCGTCGAGCCGCTGCCGCTAGCTACAAAAACTCGCTTTTCCTGCTGACATTGCTCGCCGGCAGCAACTTGCCTTGAATCTTTTATCTCGATCATTACATCAAGTGTAAAGATGGAACTTGACGTTCCGTGAAATCCAGCATATCCTCTCTAGATGGATGTTGAATTCGACAATGATGACCTCGATCGCCTAGAAACAGATGCCCAGTTCAGTGCTGGCCTCTCCAACGAGATCGTTCGCGCCTTTCGCATGCGAATGCAACAAATTCGCGCCGCAGTGGACGAGCGAGATTTTTACGCGTCAAAGGCCATGCACTTTGAAAAATTAAAGGGTGACCGCAGTGGTCAATATTCGATTCGTCTGAATAAGCAGTGGCGCCTGATTCTAGAACTAAGGGGTGAACACCCTTGCAAGATTGTCGCAATCGTTGAGATCGTCGACTATCACTAAAATAACGGAGAAATGATGAACGCACGAGTGCCTGCTGAAGTGTTCCCGCCAGGTGAATTCCTCCGGGAAGAACTCGAGGCGCGGGATTGGACCCAGCAAGAGCTGGCGGATATTTTGGATCGTCCCCCGCGTCTTATCAGCGAATTAATCGCTGGGAAGCGCACGGTCACGCCGGAGACCGCCCGAGGTTTGGGCGATGCATTTGGCATGTCCGCTGAATACTGGATGAATTTGGAAAGCCAATACCAGCTTTCAAAAGTAAAGCCCAACAACGACGTGGTTCGTAAATCACGGCTGTACGGTATGTTCCCTGTGCGTGAAATGTTACGACGGGGGTGGATCAGAGAAAGTGAAAATTTGGATGTTCTAGAACAGCGCTTTTGCGAGTTTTATTCCATCCCGAATCTAAGCAATCAGCCTGCAATACCTCATTACGCAAAAAAGACGAACGTGTTCTCTGATGTTACGTCTCTTCAGCTCGCTTGGCTTTTTCGTGTCCGTTCCATGGCTGAGCAGCAGAAGCTGCCTACATATGCGCGAAGCAAGCTGCTATCTGCGGTTGAGAAGTTGAAAGCGCTTACGCTAGCGCCAGAAGAGACTCGTCACGTACCTAAGATACTTGCCGAGGCAGGCGTACGGGTTGTTTTCGTCGAGGCTTTCGCGGGGTCCAAAATTGATGGTGCCTGCTTCTGGCTGGCAGAGGACAAGCCGGTCATCGGAATGACTCTGCGCTTCGACCGGATCGATAATTTTTGGTTCGTCTTGCGTCATGAAATTGAACACGTTCTTCAGGAAGACGGGCAGACTGATGGGCCGATTTTAGATTCTGATTTGGGAAATGCGGAATTGGAAGTATCGGAATGTGAGCTACGAGCGAACAGCGCGGGTGCCGAATTCTGTGTACCTAGTGCTCAGCTCGAAAATTTTATTGCTCGGGTCCAGCCCTATTTTTCTGAACAAAAGGTTCTCCTTTTTGCACAGCGTATCAATGTGCATCCAGGAATCGTAGTCGGACAATTACAGCGGAAACTTGGTCGCCATGATTTTCTGCGTAAGCACCAAGTCAAGGTGCGAGGATGCATACTGCCGTTCGCAGATGCTGATGGATGGGGTTCTTTTTCTGAGTAGATAGGAGTCGGAAATGTCAGCATATGCAAATCAGGTCAAGGCATACTTGGAGCGGTATCAGCTCGAGGTCGGAGGGGACGGCCTATTGAATCCGCACCTTGTGGCGGAATGGGCTTACCGTAACGGCCTACATAAGCCTAGCGTGCGCACAATTGTCGATGCAATTGCGGCGGACATTGCCCAGGTGTTTCGTGAGGAATACCGCACTGATGAGAGTGGCCAGCGTTATCGTGCAAAGCATGCGGTGCGCTCAAAGCAAGGAGGGAAGTCAATGTCGCTTTGGGCTGATATGGATGATGAGCGCGCTCCACGCGAGCATTTTGTGAGATCTTTCTCTCAAAGGCGCCAACAGATCGTTGGCGATTGCTTTCAATTGAAGACGGATGCGGACGTCTACAATGCAAGAGACCCACTGAAAACCCCTATCCAAGTTCCATTGGATTTTACATATGACGTTGAGGAACTTCAGCTTCCCTTTAGGATGCCGAAAGCAGCATAAGATGGTAGTGAACGACCGGACTAGATAAATTTCTGTGGGTATTGAACGGGTTCCGTAAGCTAAGATCGTGGTCGCTAAATTCTCGACAACACGAGGAAGCCATCGGCGGGCATGAATTAGCCAGTCGAGTTCTGCACATTGGGCCGCAAGCGGCGCCATGGAAAAGTGTCAGAGGGCCCGTACACAAAAATGCTGAAACTCCCGACAACTCAACTCGGAGGCCAGGCTTTTTCCCCCTTTTGATCCCGCAGCCGACTATCAATCATGCTCGCTCGCAGAAGTAAGCAGGGACAGTCCGATCTGTTGATTTATAGACCAAGTTTTTCGCTGAAAAAATCGGGCGAATACGTACCTCGTCCTTCTTCACCTCGTCGCAAGCCCAAGTTCGTGAAGAACACGCAGTGTCCTGAATTTTGGAAGACGACAGGCAGATTCAACCGCTAAAGCGTAATCGTACGGGGTGGCGGGCGGCGTGTTTACGAAAGTGCGAAGAGCCATGCTGTGGTCTAATTTGCTCGGACACCTCAATAGGTGGAAAATCCACCATCTGAGGAGTAATACATGGCAACAAGAAAGCGGAAGACATTCGATCCCAGCCTGAAGCTGGAAGTGGTTCGAATGAT
>NZ_VVIW01000012.1 GCF_011682045.1 Massilia aquatica
GGAATCCATAGCACCTTCGCTAAGCAGATGTGCTATGGATTCCCGCCGAGGGCCGCCTTGGCGCGGGAACGACGGGGGTTTTGCTTACTCTTCCTCTTCCTCATCCATCGCCATCGACAAATCATTCGACTTCGATCCCACGGCGCCACCCGGCTCCTTGCGGTCGCCGCGCAGCTTGATCTGCAAGCGCAGGCCGTTGGCCGAGTCGGCGTTGCGGATCGCTTCATCGTAGCCGATCTGCCCGCGGTTATACAACTCGTACAGCGCCTGGTCGAAGGTGCACATGCCCAGCTCGCGCGACTTGTGCATGATCTCCTTGATCGACTGGAAATTCCCCTTCAGGATCATCTCGCTGATGGTCGCCGTATTGAGCAAAATCTCGATCGCGGCCTTGCGCCCCTTGCCATCCTCGGTGCGCACCAGCCGCTGCGAGACAATCGCGCGCAGGTTCGACGACAGGTCCATCAGCAGCTGGTTGCGCCGCTCTTCCGGGAAGAAGTTGATGATCCGGTCCATGGTCTGGTTCGAATTGTTCGCGTGCAGGGTGCCCAGGCACAGGTGGCCCGTTTCGGCGAACGCGATCGCGTGTTCCATGGTCTCGGTATCGCGGATCTCGCCGATCAGGATCACGTCCGGCGCCTGGCGCAGCGTGTTTTTCAGCGCCGCGTGCCACGAGTGCGTATCCACCCCCACTTCGCGGTGGGTGATCAGGCAGTTCTTGTTCTTGTGGACGTATTCGACCGGGTCTTCCACCGTGATAATGTGCCCCGCCGAATTGGCGTTGCGGTAATCGATCATCGCCGCCAGCGTGGTCGACTTGCCCGAACCGGTGCCGCCTACCACCAGCACCAGCCCGCGCTTGGTCATCACGACCTCTTTCAGCACTTCCGGCAGGTCGAGTTTTTCGAAATTCGGAATTTCGGACGCGATCGTCCGGATCACCATCGCCACGCATTGCTGTTGTACGTACACATTCACGCGAAAACGACACACATTCGGCAACGAAATTGCGAAATTACATTCCATTTCCTTCTCGAACTCATTGCGCTGCTTGTCGTTCATTAACGACAGCGCCAGCGCGCGGGTCACTTCGCCGGTCAGCTTTTGCTGGCTCATCGGCTTCATCGCGCCCTGGAACTTCATACTCGGAGGAAAATCGGCCGAGATGAACAAGTCGGAGCCGCCCTGATGATGCATTACGGTCAGCAATTTATGGATGTAGGCCTGCGCTTCAATCGGGCCAAAAGTGGTGGACATGCTCGCCTTTCAAGTGGTCGGCGGGTTGAAAATCCGCCTGCGGGCCAATTATATCGACTGCATTCCGGTAGAATATAATTTCTTTGCTGAGCCATATGCAACACCGTGTCATGACAGTCGCGCCGCGCCTGTCCTCTTCCAGCCCTCACCTTTATGACCCTGACTGAACTGAAATATATCGTTGCCGTCGCGCGTGCGAGACATTTCGGACACGCCGCCGAAGCGTGTCACGTCGCCCAACCCACCTTGTCGGTCGCCATCAAGAAGCTCGAAGACGAGCTGGGCGTGGTGCTGTTCGAACGCGGCGGCGCCGAAATTTCGGTCACGCCGCTGGGGGCGCAGATCATCGCCCAGGCCGAACGGGTGCTGGAACAGACCGCCGCCATCAAGGAGCTGGCCAAGCAGAACAAGGACCCGATGGCCGGGCCCCTGCGCCTGGGCGTGATCTACACCATCGGCCCCTACCTGCTGCCGCCGCTGGTGAAGAACATCATTGAGCGGGTGCCGCAGATGCCCTTGATCTTGCAGGAAAACTTTACCGTGCGCCTGCTGGAACTGCTGCGCCAGGGCGAACTGGACGCGGCCATCATGGCGCTGCCGCTGCCGGAACACGGCATGTCGATGCAAACCCTGTACGACGAACCGTTCGTGGTGGCCGTGCCGCAAAACCATCCTTGGGCCAAGCGAAAATTTGTGTCGGCCCAGGATCTGAAATCCGAAACGATGTTGTTATTAGGCAACGGTCACTGTTTCCGCGACCAGGTGCTGGAAGTGTGTCCGGAAATGGCGCGGTTCTCGTCGCCGGGCAACGGCATGCAGCGCACCTTTGAAGGCTCGTCGCTGGAAACGATCCGTCATATGGTGGCCAGCGGCATCGGCCTGACCGTTCTGCCGCGCGCCTCGGTGCCCGACATGCAATCGCGCAGCAACATGCTGGCCTTCGTGCCCTTCGAGGAACCGGTGCCGTCGCGCCGTGTGGTGATCGTGTGGCGCAAGAGTTTTACCCGCCGCGCCGCCATCGAGGCGGTGTGCGAAGCCGTCGCCGCCTGCGACTTGCCGGGCGTGGAGATGTTCACGCAAGAGGCAGCCTGAAACGCCATCCTTACCCGGCTGGACAAAAAAAGCACCGGAAGACAAACATTTAATATTGCATTTTATGCAATGCATTTAAAATACTTCTGATGCTCAAAAGAACTTATTCCGAAATCTTGCTATAATTCGCCTTATGCGCTGGAAAGCTTACCAGACCTGATCGTTATGCGATGCGCATGCTAGCGCCGCCTGACGCGCCAGAGCCTGCCGTCGGCCCCGGGTTTCCCCTCCCCCTCATCTTGCCCTCCCTAAGGAGTTGCTGTGCCTGGCTTCAGAATTGGTGCGCCTGCGCTGCCCGCGAAGGACATTGCCTATATCCGCGCGCTGGTGCGCCTGTTTTCATATTCGGACAAACTGGACTGGTCGTTTGTCGACGCCGCGCCCTACACGGCCGTGGTGGCCGAAGCGCCGCCCGCAGCCAATCGGTCCGGCGCCATCGACGCGCTGCTGCTGACCATGCCCGGCCACGCCCAGCTCACCCAAAAGATTGCCTACCCGATCCGCGCCGACCAGCTACGCGACTGGCTCAAGCGCGTGGGCGACGCCCTGCTGCCGGCCGGCGCGCCAGCGAATGCGGCCAGCGCAAGCGCGGGGTACGCAGTGCGCTACAAGCTGCGCCGCTGGCCGTCGGTGCTGCAGCTCGATGGCGATCCGCTGCGCATCCGCATGGCGACCCAGATGTCGCGCAAGGCGCTCAGCGCGGCCGACCTGGCCGGCCTGACCGGGGCCGACATCAGCGTGTGCGCCGGCTTCATCGGCGTGCTGCACACGGCCGGCCTGCTGGCCGAGGTGGCGGCGCCGCAAACGCCGGCGCCGGCGCCGGCCAGCACTGCCCCGGCGCCCGCCAGTCCCGCTGGATTTACCTCCAGCCTGCTTAACAACATACGCCGCCGCATTGGCTTGTCAGGAAAATAGGCGATGAAAGAATACAAAATACTGTTTACCGGCACCATGGGCGCCGGTAAAACCACGGCCATCGCCGCCATCAGCGAAGTCGCGCCGATCGTCACCGACGTGCGCAATACCGATTCCTCGGTGGCCAAGGAACGCACCACGGTCGGCCTCGACTACGGCCTGCTGACGCTGGAGAACGGCGACCGCATCCGCCTGTTCGGCACGCCGGGCCAGCAGCGCTTCGACTTTTTGTGGAAGATCCTGGCCAACAAGGCGCTCGGCCTGATCATCCTGACCGACAACTCGCGTCCCGATCCGCTGGCCGACCTGGGCATGTTCCTCGACGGCTTTGCCGATGCCCTGGCAACGATGCCGTGCGCAATCGGCGTCGGACGCCTGGACAGCCATCCCGAGCCGAGCCTCGAGCGCTACGCCGACCTGCTTGAAGCGCGCGGCCTGGTGCTGCCGATCATCGCGGTCGATGTCCGCCGGCGCGACGATGTGACCCTGTTGATCGATACCCTGCTGGCGCAACTGGAAGCCGGCTTACTGGAAGAACCCCAATGAACGCCAACGACATGCTGCCGCCCGGCCTGCTGCAATCCGCCAACGACCTGGCCACGCAATTCCTGCGCGACATCAACGGCGTCACTGCCGTGGTGGTGGCCACGGTGGACGGCTTCGCGCTGGCCAGCGCGTTTAACGGCGACAACGATGCCGGGCGGATTGCCGCCATGGCCAGTTCGATTTCCGCCATCGGTTCGGTGGTGGCGATGGAAGCGGGCCTGGGCACCTACCGCAGCGTGACCATCAATACCGAATCGGGATTCGTGGTGGTGCACGCGGTGCCGCGCCGCGACGTCGAGCTGGTCATCAACGTGATCGCCGACGGCAATGCCATCCTGGCCCAGGTGGTGCACCGGGTCGGCACCGTGGCGCGCCAGCTGGCTATCTAGCGCGCCACACTCCTGTTTTTCGAAATCAAGGAATCTTTGCGCAGCCTTGATCTTCGTTCTCCTGCGCATGAAGGAACGTTTGATATGGCAACGATTAAAGAAGCACTCGACAGCATCATGAGCATCGACGGCGCCCAGTGCTGCGCAGTGGTGGACTCGTCCAGCGGCATGATGCTCGGTAACGCCGGCGGCGGCATGGATATTGAAATCGCGGCGGCGGGCAACACCGAAGTGATGCGCGCCAAGCTCAAGACCATGAAGGCGCTGGGTTTGAACGACAGCATCGAAGACATGCTGATCACCTTGGGCCACGCGTATCACATCCTGCGCCCGATGGCCAAACAGGAAGGCGTGTTCGTGTATGCCGTGCTGGACAAGGCAAAATCGAATTTGGCCATGGCGCGCCGCAAGATTGCGGAAGTCGAGAAAGAACTGACGTTTTAAGTGCATCAACAGCACTGACATTTTAAGTAACCGCTGCCCTCACATCGTCGTCCCCGCGAAGGCGGGGACCCATAGCACCTGTGATCAACGGTGCTATGGATCCCCGCCGAGGTCCGCCTTGGCGCGGGGACGACGGGTAGGGTTAGCGGTCGGAAAACGCTCCCCGCCCCACCCCGCCCCAAACACAGTAAAATCCCAGCCTCGCCCACGACAGTCGCGCCCGCGACCCGATCATGAACAAGCTGTCGCTGTACTTCCGCCTGGTCCGCCTGGACAAGCCAATCGGCATCGTGCTGCTGCTCTGGCCCACCTTGATCGCCCTCTGGATCGCGGCGCGCGGCACCCCCGACCTGACCATCCTGCTGATCTTCACCCTCGGCACCATCTTGATGCGCTCGGCCGGCTGCGCCATCAACGACTACGCCGACCGCGATATCGACAAGCACGTCAAGCGCACCGCCGAACGTCCCCTCACCAGCGGACGCATCAAGAGCTGGGAAGCGCTGGCCGTGGCCGCCGTGCTGGCGATCGTCTCCTTCCTGCTGATCCTGCCGCTCAACACGCTCACCAAGCAGCTCTCGGTGGCAGCCGTTCTCATCGCCGGCAGCTACCCCTACTTCAAGCGCTTCTTCGCCATTCCCCAGGCGTATCTGGGCATCGCCTTCGGCTTCGGCATCCCGATGGGCTTTGCCGCCGTGCTGGGCCAGGTCCCTGCCGTGGCCTGGTGGCTGCTGCTGGCGAACGTGTTCTGGGCCGTGGCCTACGACACCGAATACGCCATGGTCGACCGCGACGACGACCTCAAGATCGGCATCCGCACCTCGGCGATCACCTTCGGCCGCTTCGACGTGGCCGCCGTCATGCTGTGCTACGGCGCCGCGCTCGCCATCATTCTCGTGTGCGGCTGGCTCGAAGGCTTGCGCGCCTGGTTCGTCGGCGGCATTGCCGTGGCCGCCGCTATGGCGCTTTATCACTACACTTTGATCCGTGGCCGCGAGCGGATGGCTTGTTTTGCCGCTTTTCGCCACAACAATTGGTTGGGTGCGGCCCTTTTTGCCGGTGTGGCGTTAGACTACGCGTTCAGCTGATGTTGTTCCGATAACACGGAAAGTCAACGTTGCTGGCGTGTAAGATAGAGTCCGACGCGCCAGGCAGACTGGGCTTTCTTATAAATTCACTTACGAGGTAACAAAAATGATCGAATCCATCCCAACCAAGCCAGGCGCACGCGACCAGTTGATGAACGACCTGAAATCGGTGATCCAGGATGCCGAACAGTGGCTGCGCCACGGCAGCCAGCTGACCGGCGAAGAGCTGCAAGCGGCCAAGGCCAAGTTCGAGCGCACCATCACGACCGCCAAGGCCGACCTGATCCGCCTGGAAGAAGCGGTGGTCGAAAAAACCAAGATCGCCGCCAAGGCGACCGACGACTACGTGCAGGAAAACCCATGGAAAGCAGTGGGGATCGGGGCTGCGGCTGGCGTCATCATCGGCATGCTGATTTCGCGCAGGTAAGCGGCATGGCGATCGTCGAATCGGTGGGGCGGATCGGGGCTACCCTGATCGCCATGGTGCAAACGCGGCTGGAACTGGCCGCGGTCGAGGTGCAGGAGGAGCTACAGCGCTTCCTTGGGTATTTCGTGCTTGCGCTGGTGTCGCTGATCCTGTTCGGCGTCGCCTTGTTGCTGGTTGTGCTGCTGGTCGTAGTGATCTTCTGGGACAGCTACCGGCTCGAAGCCATCGGCGCCCTGGCAGCGCTGTTCGGCGTTGCGGGTGCTGTTGTTGCGCTGCAGGTCAAGCGCAGTTTCGACACGCGTCCGCGCCTGCTGGGAGCGACCGTGGCTGAACTGAACAAGGACGTCAATTTCGTCAGGAATGCGGGGCACGGCGATGAGTAACGCGCAGATGGGTAATGACAAGCTGTCGCTGGCCGAACGGCGCGAGGCGCTGATCGTGCAGTGTTCGATGCAGCGTCGCGATGCCGCGCGCGAGATCGGCGCGCTGATCACGCCGTTGACGCATCCAACCGGCGCGATCGGCAAACTGCTCGGTGGTGGCGGCGGCGGGATGAAGCTGCCGCTCGGAATTGTCGGCACGGTGGCGGGGCTGGTGATGGCCAAGTCCGGCAAGATACTGCCGATGCTGACCGTGGGCCTGTCGCTGGTCAAGGCGGCGCGCAGTGTGATGGGGCTGGTGCGCAAGAAGCACGGCTAACCTCAGTCATTCCGCTATGCCCAAACCGTCGTTCCGCCCTATCCCCGTTGTTCCCGGCCTCGGCGGCCCCCTTGCCGGGAACGACGGTTTTGAATGTAGCGGTTTTGAGGGCGGCAGTTAGTCCGCACCCAACTCATCCCCCAACTCCCTGCCCCGCGCCGCAGCCGCCTTGATCGCGGCAACCACCTTCTCTTTCACGCCGCTGCCTTCCATGCTGCTCAGCGCCGCATGGGTCGTGCCGCCCTTCGACGTGACGCGCTCGCGCAGCACCGACACCGCTTCATCCGACTGCGCCGCCAGCTGCGCCGCGCCGGTGAACGTGGCCAGCGCCAGCTGTTTGCCCTGCTCGGCCGACAGCCCCATCTCCTCGGCCGCCTGCTGCATCGCCTCGATAAAGTAAAACACATACGCCGGTCCGCTGCCCGACACCGCCGTCACCGGATCGATCATGTCTTCGCCTTCGAGCCACACGGTCTGCCCCACGGCACGCATGATGGCGTCCGCCGCCGACTTCTGCGCCGCGTTCACGCCAGCCATGGCCACCATGCCGGTGATGCCCATGCCGATCAGGGCCGGGGTATTCGGCATGGTCCGCACAATCGCGCCGTAGCCGCCGAGCCAGCGCGACAGATCGGCCGCGCGAATCCCGGCCGCGATCGACAGGATCAGGGGCGCGCCAGTCAACTGCGGCAGCAGCGCCGCCGCCACCTCGCGCATCTGCTGCGGTTTGACCGCCAGCACGATCGCATCGCACGCTGCCAGCGCGCCGTCGATCGCGCCGCTGGTGCTCACGCCGTGCTGCGCGTTCAGGCGCGCCAGCGCGTCGGCATTCGGATCGACCACGTGAATATCCGCCCCCGCAGCCAGCTTGCCCGCCAGGCCGGCGATCAGCGCCGACGCCATGTTTCCACCACCGATAAACGCAATCTTCATAGTCACCCTGTTTAGTTATTCGTATTTGCGCGAGCCGAAAATCGCACTGCCCACGCGCACGATGGTCGCGCCTTCCGCCACCGCCGCGCCAAGGTCGGCCGACATGCCCATCGACAGGGTATCGAGCGCCATGCCGTCCGCGCGCAGCCGGTCGTACAGCACGCGCAACTTGCGAAACGCGGCGCGCTGCCTGTCGACCTGGGCTTCGGCTTCCGGGATCGCCATCAGCCCGCGCAGGCGCAAGTGTGGCAGTTGCGCCACTGCGCGCGCCAATTCAGGCAATGCTTCCGGCGTGACACCACTCTTGCTAGCCTCACCACTGATGTTAACTTGCAGACAAATATTCAAGGGCGCCAGTTGCGGCGGGCGTTGTTCCGATAAACGCTGCGCTATCTTGAGCCGTTCGACGGTATGCACCCACGCGAAGGACGATGCGATCGGGCGCGTCTTGTTGCTCTGTATGGGGCCGATGAAGTGCCACTCCATCGGCGCGGCCGGCAAGGCGTGCGAAACGGCGGCAATTTTATCTAATGCTTCTTGCAAGTAATTCTCTCCGAACGCATACTGCCCGGCGGCAGCGGCTTCAAGTATGGCCTCGGCAGGAAAAGTCTTGGAAACGGCGAGCAATTGCACGGCGTTCCGGGGGCGGCCTGCGGCGTCGGCCGCAGCAACAATACTCGCATCGACAGCTTGCAAGTTCTGGACGATTGTGGACATAATCATTTTCGGCGGGCAATTCAATGCAGTCGGTAGTTGCGAAACGCACACATTATCGGCATGCGCCCATTCACGGCACAGGGATTATAAATGGACATCTCCGAATTACTCGCTTTCTCCGTCAAGAACAAGGCATCCGACTTGCACCTCTCATCCGGCCTGCCGCCGATGATCCGCGTGCACGGCGACGTTCGCCGCATCAACTTGCCGCCGCTGGAGCACAAGGATGTGCACGGCATGATCTATGACATCATGAATGACGGCCAGCGCAAGCAGTACGAAGAAATGCTCGAGTGCGATTTCTCGTTTGCGATTCCGGGCCTGGCGCGCTTTCGCGTCAACGCCTTCAATCAGGAGCGCGGCGCGTCGGCGGTACTGCGGACCATTCCATCGAAAATCCTGAGCCTGGAAGACCTGAACGCGCCGCGCATTTTCGCCGACCTGGCGATGCGTCCGCGCGGCCTGGTGCTGGTCACCGGCCCGACCGGTTCGGGCAAGTCGACCACCCTGGCGGCGATGGTCAACCATCTCAACGAAAACGAGTATGGCCACATCCTGACCATTGAAGACCCGATCGAATTCGTGCACGACTCGAAGAAGTGCCTGATCAACCAGCGCGAAGTCGGCCCGCACACGCTCTCGTTCAACAACGCACTGCGCTCGGCGCTGCGCGAAGATCCGGACTGCATCCTGGTGGGCGAGCTGCGCGACCTGGAAACCATCCGCCTGGCCCTGTCGGCCGCGGAAACGGGCCACCTTGTGTTCGGCACCTTGCACACCTCCTCGGCCGCCAAGACCATCGACCGTATCGTCGACGTGTTCCCGTCCGAAGAAAAGGAGATGGTGCGCGCGATGCTGTCCGAATCGCTGCAGGCGGTGGTCTCGCAGACGCTGCTCAAGACCAAGGATGGCTCGGGCCGCGTGGCCGCGCACGAAATCATGATCGGCACGCCGGCGATCCGCAACCTGATTCGCGAAGCGAAGATCGCGCAGATGTACTCCGCGATCCAGACCGGCAGCTCGGTCGGCATGCAAACGCTGGACCAGAACCTGACCGATCTGGTTCGCCGCAACGTCATTTCCGGCGCTGCTGCGCGTTCGGCCGCCAAAACGCCGGAAAACTTCCCCGGCTAATTTTTAGGATATTTAATGGAACGCGACCAGGCCTCAAAATTCATGTTCGATCTGCTGCGTCTGATGACCAGCAAGAACGGCTCGGACTTGTTCATCACCGCCGGCTTCCCGCCGGCGATCAAGATCGACGGCAAGATCACGCCGGTGTCGTCGCAGCCGCTCACGCCGGCCCACACCGCCGACCTGGCGCGCTCGATCATGAGTGACAAGCAGACCGCCGGCTTCGAACTGACCAAGGAAGCGAACTTCGCGATCAGTCCGGGCGACCTGGGACGCTTCCGCGTCTCCACCTTCATCCAGATGAGTTCCGTCGGCATGGTCCTGCGGACCATCACCACCGCCATTCCGCGCCTGGAAGACCTGGGCCTGCCCGAGGTCCTGAAAGACATCGTGATGACCAAGCGTGGCCTGGTGATCATGGTCGGCGCGACCGGTTCGGGTAAATCGACGACCATGGCCGCGATGGTCGGGCACCGCAACGAAAACAGCTACGGGCATATCATCACGATTGAAGACCCGGTCGAATACGTCCACCCGCACAAGAACTGCGTGATCACGCAACGCGAAGTGGGCGTGGACACCGACTCGTTCGAAATCGCGCTGAAAAACTCGCTGCGCCAGGCGCCGGACGTGATCCAGATCGGCGAGATCCGCGACCGCGAAACGATGGAACACGCGATCGCCTTCGCCGAAACCGGTCACCTGTGCATGGCCACCCTGCACGCCAACAGCGCCAACCAGGCGCTCGACCGCATCATCAACTTCTTCCCCGAAGAGCGCCGCCAGCAGCTGCTGATGGACTTGTCGCTGAACTTGAAGGGCATGGTATCGCAGCGCCTGATTCCGATGAAGGAAGCCAAGGGCCGCTGCGTGGCGATCGAGATCATGCTCAACTCCCCGCTCATTTCGGACCTGATTTTCAAGGGCGATGTGCACGAGATCAAGGAGATCATGAAGAAGTCGCGCGAGCTGGGCATGCAGACCTTCGACCAGGCGCTGTTCGACCTGCACGAAGCCGACAAGATCACCTACGAAGACGCGCTGCGCAACGCCGACTCGGTCAATGACCTGCGCCTGAACATCAAGTTGAACGGCAAGGAAGCGAAGAACCGCGACCTGTCGGCCGGTACCGAGCACCTGGGCATCGTGTGACGGGGGCGCTCGACTTCAAGGCTGCCGATATTGCGGGCATGCCGGTGGACCTGGCCATGTACAAGGGCCAGGTGGTGCTGGTCGTGAACACCGCCAGCGAGTGCGGCTTCACCAAGCAGTACAAGGGCCTTGAAGTCGTGTACCAGCAGTTCCGCGACAAGGGCGTGGCGGTGCTGGGTTTTCCGTGCAATCAGTTCGGCGGACAGGAGCCCGGCAGCGAAAGCGAGATCGGCGCCTTCTGCGAAAAGAACTTTGGCGTGACGTTTCCGCTGTTTGCCAAGGTTGACGTCAATGGCGAGAATGCGCATCCGCTGTTCCAGCATCTGAAAAAAGCGGCGCCCGGCTTGCTGGGCACCGAACGCATCAAATGGAACTTCACCAAGTTCCTGATCGGGAAAGACGGCAGCGTCTACAAGCGCTACGCGCCGGCGACCAAGCCGGAAGAACTGGTGGCCGATATCGAAAAGCTGCTGGGGAAATAGTCCCGCTGTCATGCCACCCCGTCGTACCCGCCGAGTGCCGCCTTGGCGCAGGTACGATGAGGATTCGACTTATTCAGAAAACAAATATCCTTCATCAAATAATGTGCTTACATAATTTACTTTGTGAATGACATCCATTCGAATTTGAAATTGGAGTTATATGTTGCATTGCCACATAATGCCTGCATACCAAATCAAAACACAACGAAAAAGGATCGATATGAACATCGTGAAGAACATGGAAGCCGTCGTCATCGCCGCAGTCGCACTGACCTTTGTCACCGCCATGGCCTCGGCCGAAGCGCCGCGCGCCCGCGCAGTTTCAAACGCGCCAGCCGCCGCCGTCAAAGCCGACAGCGAGATGACCACCATCGTCGTCACCGGCAAGCGTCTGACCGCAGCACAGAAAGCCAACCTGGCCGCGTAAGAATCAAGTCAACATCAGGCCAGCGCCTGATCGATCAATTCGATCCAGTGCGCAACCGGCGTTTCCGTACCCGACTGGAGATGTGTCTGGCAGCCGATATTGGCCGACACAATGAGCTCCGGACCGGTGGCCAGCAAACTGGCCAGCTTGCGGTCCCGTAGTTCCTTTGACAGCGCAGGCTGCAGTACCGAATAAGTGCCGGCCGAACCGCAGCACAGATGGCTGTCCGCGCACAAGGTCACATCGACGCCGGCGGCACGCAGCACCCCTTCCACCTTGCCCCGTATCTGCTGCCCGTGCTGCAGGGTGCAAGGCGGATGAAACGCCACCCGCTTCGCCACTTTCCCTTTCAGCTTCGCTCCCAGTTCGGCCTCGAACTGCGGCATGATTTCGCTCAGGTCGCGCGTGAGCATGGCGATGCGCGCCGCCTTGGCGGCGTAGGCGCTGTCGTGCGCCAGCAGGTGCCCGTACTCCTTCACCGTGACCCCGCAGCCGGACGCCGTCATCACGATCGCTTCGATCTGTCCGCGCTCGACCAGCGGCCACCAGGCGTCGATATTGCGGCGCATATCGTCCAAACCGCCATCCTGGTCGTTCAGGTGATAGCGCAACGCGCCGCAGCAGCCGGCCTTGGGGGCGGTCAGCAACTGCACGCCGAAGGCATCGAGCACGCGCGCCGTGGCCGCGTTGATATCGGGCGCCATGGTGCTTTGCACGCAGCCTTGCAGCACCAGCATCTTGCGTGTGTGTTCGCGCGTCGGCCAGCGGCCCGCGCTGCGCGTACTGGGCAGCTTGTCCTGCAAGGCCGGCGAGAGCAGTGGCCGGAACAACTGGCCCGCCTTGAACGCCGGCCTGAAAATCCATGTGCGCGGCAGCGCTTCTTTCAGCACCGCGCGCTTGATGCGTTCGGCCAGCGGACGCCGGACCCGCTCTTCGACCACGCGGCGCCCGATGTCGGCCAGCCGTCCGTACCGCACGCCCGAGGGACAGGTCGTCTCACAGTTGCGGCAGGTCAGGCAGCGGTCCAGGTGGGTCTGGGTCTTGGCGGTGACCGGCGCGCCTTCGAGCACCTGCTTGATCAGGTAGATGCGTCCGCGCGGGCCATCGAGTTCGTCGCCCAGCAGCTGGTAGGTGGGACAGGTGGCGGTGCAAAAGCCGCAATGCACGCAGGCGCGCAAAATGGCTTCGGCTTCATCGCCGTCCGGCGTGCCCTTGATGAAATCGGCGAGATTGGTTTGCATCAGTACATCCGTCCGGGATTGAAAACCTGCGACGGATCGAAGGCCGCCTTCAGGCGTTGATGAATCCTGGCCACGCCAGGGGCCAGCGGCTGGAACACGCCCACGCTCTTGTCGCCGCCACGGAACAAGGTGGCGTGCCCGCCCACCGCCGTGACGGCGCGCCGGATATTCTGCGCCATGGTGGCGTCGGCATCGACCTTGAGCCAGCGCTGCGCGCCGCCCCACTCGATCAGCTGCGCGCCGCGCAGGATGATGGCGCCGGTGGTGGACGGCACCGACAACCGCCACAAGCTGCCCGCCCCATCGAAGTACGCGTGCCGCTGTTCGCGCAGAGCGGCCCAGAAGAGCGCGCCCTCTTCCACCGGTTCGCCGCCGAGCGTGCGCGCGGCTGCAATCACCGCCGCCTGCGCGCCCGACAGGCGCACCGTCAACACGCCCGCATGCCAGCAACTGGCCGAGATGGGCAGCGGCAGGCCGGCCCATTCGTTCAGGCGTTTGAGCGCGTCGATTTCATCCATCGCAAAACGCAGGGTGGTGTCGCACAGCGCGCGCGGCAGCACCTTGATGGAATGCTGCAGCATCAGCCCCAGCGTGCCCATGGAACCGGCCAGCAGGCGCGATACGTCGTAGCCGGCCACGTTTTTCATGACCTGGCCGCCGAAGGTGAGCACCTCGCCCTTGCCGTCCATGAGGACCGCCCCCAAGACGAAGTCGCGCAAGGCGCCGCTGCTGGCGCGGCGCGGGCCGGACAGGCCGCTGGCCACCACGCCGCCGATAGTAGCTCCCTCGCCGAAGTGCGGCGGCTCGAAGGCCAGCATCTGATTGCGTTCGGCCAGCGCCGCCTCGATCTCGGCCAGCGGCGTGCCGCAGCGCGCCGTGATAACCAGTTCCGTCGGCTCGTAGTCGACGATGCCGCTGTGGGCGCGCGTGTCGAGGATGTCGCCCTCGGTCGCCTGGCCGTACCAGTCCTTGCTGCCGCCGCCGCGAATGCGCAACTGGCGACCATCGCTGGCCGCCGCCAGCACCTGGCTTCTGAATCGTTCGATCTGCTGCACGTTATCTTCCATGGTCAAAAACGCGGCAGGCCGGCGAATGGCAGCACGCCGCCGGAAACGCGCATCTTGCCGAATTCGGCGCAGCGGTTCAGGGTGGGAATGGCCTTGTCGGGATTGAGCAGGTGCCCGGTGTCGAAGGCGCGCTTGACGGCGAAGAAGGCATCGAGTTCGGCGCGCGTGAACTGGATGCACATCGAATTGATCTTTTCCTTGCCCACGCCATGCTCGCCGGTGATGGTGCCGCCCACTTCCACGCACAGCGCCAGAATGTCGGCGCCAAAGGCTTCGGCGCGGTCGAATTCGCCGGGCTGGTTGGCGTCGAACAGGATCAGGGGATGCAGGTTGCCGTCGCCGGCGTGGAACACGTTGGCGCAGCGCAGGCCGTGGGTGACCTCCATCTGCGCGATCCCTGTGAGCACCTGCGCCAGGTTCTTGCGCGGGATGGTGCCGTCCATGCAGTAGTAGTCGGGCGAAATGCGGCCCGCCGCCGGAAAAGCGTTCTTGCGGCCCGACCAGAAGCGCAGGCGTTCGGCCTCGCTCTGCGACACCGCAATGGCGCTGGCGCCCGCCGCTTGCAGCACCGCCGTCATGCGTTCGATTTCCTCGTCCACTTCAAGGTGGGTGCCGTCCGCTTCGCACAGCAGAATGGCGGCGGCGTCGGTGTCGTAGCCGGCGCGCACGAACGGTTCGACCATGCGCGACGAGGTCTGGTCCATCATCTCCAGCCCCGCCGGAATGATGCCGGCGGCGATCACGCTGGCCACCGCGTTCCCGCCCGTGACCACATTGTCGAACGAGGCCATGATCACGCGCGCGGTGGCCGGCTTAGGGATCAGCCGCACCGTTACTTCGGTGACGATGCCCAGCATGCCCTCGGAGCCGATAAACACGGCCAGCAGGTCGAGGCCGGGGGCGTCGAGCGCTTCGCCGCCCAGTTCGATGATGTCGCCGTCGATGGTGGCCACGCGCACGCGCAGCACGTTATGCACGGTGAGTCCGTATTTGAGGCAATGCACGCCGCCGGAATTCTCGGCCACGTTGCCGGCGATGGTGCAGGCGATCTGGGAAGACGGATCGGGCGCGTAGTACAAGCCGTGCGATGCGGCCGCATCCGAAATGGCCAGGTTGCGCACGCCCGGCTGCACCACCGCCAGGCGCGCGTACGGTTCCATGCGCACGATGCGGTTCATGCGCGCGGTCGACAGCACCACGCCGTCGGCGATCGGCAGCGCCCCGCCCGACAAGCCGGTACCAGCGCCGCGCGGCACGATCGGCACATTCAGCTCGCGGCATACGTTCAGGATCGCCAGTACCTGTTCCTCGTCGTCCGGCAGGGTGACGATCATCGGCAACTGGCGGTAGGCGGCCAGGCCATCGCACTCGTAGGGGCGCGTATCTTCGGGGTCGGACAGCACGCAGCGTTCCGGCAGCACCGCCAATAGCGCCTGGGCGACCTGGCGGCGGCGTTGGGGATCGATGGGGAGGGAGGCGGACATGTCTTGATTGTATGCGTAAACGCCGCTTTTGTCGTATGCTGGCTCATTATGATTCAGCTACGGGAAAACAATCATGGGCAACCGACTTTCTAAAATCGCCACCCGCACCGGCGACAACGGCACCACCGGCCTCGGTGACGGCAGCCGCACCGAAAAAGACAGCGTGCGCGTACACACCCTGGGCGAAGTGGACGAACTCAATTCCTTCGTCGGCCTGCTGCTGTGCGAAGACATGCCGGCCGAGCTGCGCGAAGAGCTGGTCTCGATCCAGCACGACCTGTTCGACCTGGGCGGCGAGATCTGCATCCCCGGTTACACCCTGATCACCGACGAGCATGTGGCGCGGCTGGACGATCTGCTCGAAAAATACAATGCCGACCTGCCGCCGCTGAAGGACTTCATCCTGCCGGCCGGCTCGCGCGCGGCCTCGATTGCGCACGTGTGCCGCACGGTGTGCCGGCGCGCCGAGCGCAGCATCGTCACGCTGGGCAAAACCGAGACCATCAACGATCATCCGCGCCAGTACGTGAACCGCCTGTCGGACCTGATGTTCGTGCTCTCGCGCGTGTTGAACCGCTTTGCCGGCGGCAGCGACGTGCTGTGGCAGCATGAGCGCAAGCGCGGATAATCGCCATGAAAAGAACACTGATTGCCACGCTGGCAGCGGCACTGTTAAGCGCCGGCAGCGCGTTTGCAGCGGCGCCCGACGTCACCCGCACTGAAGTGACGCGCCTGCTCGACGCCGTCGAAAAGTCGCAGTGCCAGTTCAACCGCAACGGCAGCTGGCACGACGCAAAAGAGGCGCGCGCCCACCTGCAAAAGAAGTACGACTATCTGGAGAAGAAAAAGCTTGTGACCAGCACCGAAAGCTTCATCGAACGCGGCGCCTCGACCAGCAGCATGAGCGGCGACCCGTATCAGATTCGCTGCCCCGGCACGCCGGCGGTGACCAGCGCCGCCTGGCTCAAAGCCGAACTGGCGCGCCAGCGCAAGTAAGTGGGCAAGCGTCAGCGGGCGCCTGCGGCCTGGATCCGCTGGCAACCAGGCATCGGGCCCGACCCGGAAGCGCTTGCGCGCATGGCGACAACGGCGCGCAAACCCGCAAAAGTCATGGGCGAAGCGTGGTTCATGGGTGACGACCGGGCGATGTTCGATTATTTGGGCACCGTGCCGGTCGACGAGCTGTCCGACGAACAGCTCGACAACGTATTGTCGGAGATCGCCAGCGGCACGCGCAACTTCGGCCACATGGATGAATGGGATGACTGGTTCGCTTACCTGCTGCACCGGCTGGTCGCGCTGAAGCAGGCGCCGTCGCAACGTCATCTCATCGAACTGCTGACGACAGGTTTTTTCATCCAGCATCCGCAGCGCGACGACGACACCGATTACACCAACGCCTTGCAGACGCTGGGACAGGTCATCATGGGGCCTTCGCGCTGGCGTGACGGCCGGCTGATCCTCGATCATGTCTTGAACGGCCCTCCCGCCGGGCCTTCGGAAGCGTGGGGCTGGTGGAACGTCGGCGGCGACCTGTCGGTGTCGCTGTTCTTCTGCCTGAAGTACCTTCATCCGCAACACATCAAGGAGTGGCTCGGGTCAGTCTTCGCCATCGGCGATCCGCACTGGCGCGCGCAGATACTGGTGTGGCTGGGCGCAACGCAGGCGTTATGGGATGACGGCAGCGCCTTCCCCTCCGACCTGAAAAACCAGCCGCCGGACGCGGGATGGACCGATTCGATGCTGATTGACGGCAAACTGGCTCCTGCATTCATCAGCGAAGAAAACCGCAGCGCGTTCAAGGAAGCATTGCGGCCAGTGCTGGCGCTGCAACTGGACGACTGGCTCGCATCGATCGCGCAGGTCGATTATCTGGAGATGGAAGCAGTGCCTTACATGGTCGGCCTGCACGATCTCTAAACACCTGGCGGCGCCATCATGAAATGAAGTTCGCGACAAGCGCTAGCTATAACCGCAGCGCCTGGCGCAAACCGGCGGCCGCCGCATCGAACAACTGGCGCGCCGCCGGCGTCAGCCCGAGCATGTGCATGCAACCATGGATCATGCCCTCGAGCGTGATACACGAGGCCTCGACCGATGCGTCCCGCAATCGCTGCGCATACGCTACTGCCTCATCGCGCAAGGGATCGAATTCGCACGCCATAACCGTGGCCGGGGGCAGCCCATGCAGCGATTGCGCGCGCAGCGGCGCCGCGTAGTCCGGGTCCGCACCGCCAGCATCGCCCAGATAGGTTGACCAGCAAAAGCGCATGGTTTCGAGCGTCAGCGAGTAGCCCTCGGCGAATTCGGCGCAGGATGCGCTCGACAACCGGTCGTCCAGTGCCGGATACATGAGCAACTGGTGCGCAATCGCCGGGCCGCTGCGCTCGCGCGCCAGAAGCGCGGCCCCAGCGGCCAGGTTCGCTCCCGCGCTATCGCCGCCGACAGCGATGCGCGCGGGATCGATCCCGAGTATGACGGCATGCTCCGTCGTCCACACGAGCGCCGCATAAACGTCTTCCAGCGGCGTCGGGAACGGATGTTCAGGCGCCAGGCGGTAGTCCACCGACAGCACCATGCAGCCGGTCGCATTGGCCAGGGCGCGGCACGGATTGTCGTACAGGTCCACGGAACACAGGCACCAGCCGCCGCCATGGGCGAACACAATGGCCGGGCGCGCGCCGCTTGCTGGCGCATTGACCGGCAGGTAGACCCGCAGCGCGATCGGGCTGCCGGCGGCGCCCGGAATCTCGTAGTCGGCCACCGACGCCACCGGCTCCGGCGCCCAGTGCAAGCGGCGCAGGTTAGCATCGGTCGCGGCACGGATGCCGGCCAAGGAATCGGGTGCGACAGCGGCGCCAGCCTGCGCCAGGTAGGCGGCGATGTTCGGATCGAGGCTCATCGCGGCGCCCCCTCTGCAAGGAACGGCAGCAGATGGAGCAGGAACTGCTCGGGGTTTTCTTCCATCACAAAGTGGCCGCAGTCGGCAAGCACGGCGCCGCGCAGATCGGGAGCATGATCGCGCATCGTATCCTGCGGCGCGTTTTTGGTGGCGTGTTCGGCGCCGATTGCCAGCACAGGCATGGCCAGTGTTTTTGTCGCGCGCAGCGTGTTCTGGCGAATCGTCTCGGGAATCGCGCGGTAATAGGCAAAGCCGGCGCGCATGGCGCCCGGGCTGGCGTAGGCATCGGCGTAGACCTCGACCGCGACCCGCTCGCGCCGGTACGACCATTTGTCGAACATGAAGCGAATGTACTCGCGCTCCTTACCGGCGATCAGAAACTCCGGCAGGTCGAGCACCTGATTGAACATGAAGTGCCACAAGAACCGGTTGTCGGCCGGTGCCACGAAGATCGGCGGCGCCGCTGCCAGGCCCGGGATCACCGCTTCCGTTACCGCCAGCTTCGCCACCGCGGCCGGATAGTCGCTTGCCAGCGCATACGCAACCCACATGCCGATGTCGTGGCCGACCACGTCATAACGCGCGTGGCCCAACTGCTGCATGCATTGATGCAGGATGCGCGCGACCGAACCGGTGTCGTAGCCATCCGCTGGACGGTCGGACAGGCCGGTCCCCGGGGGATCGACGGCAATCGCCTGGAAACCTGCTTGCGCCAGCGCCGTCATCACATGACGCCATGCGTACCAGGTCTGCGGCCAGCCGGGAATGAGCAGCACCGGCTTGCCGGCGCCGGCACTGACCAGGTGCAGGCGCTGCCCGTCTACCTGGAGGTAAGTGTGGTCCATGTCCGCAGCGCTGGCGTGGTGGGTGGGAGTCGTCATTGTTTTTCCTTACTTTATGTATTAAGCGATGCCAAGCAGTTGTTTCAGTTGCGCCGCGTCGACCGGCACGCCGGCGAAGTCGTCGAACACCTTGTCGGTGACCTCGATGATGTGGCGATTGACGAAGTCGACGCCTTCGCGCGCGCCCTGGTCGGGGTGCTTCAGGCAGCATTCCCATTCCACGGTGGCCCAGCCGGCGTAGTCGTATTGCGTCAGCTTCGAGAAAATCGCCTTGAAGTCGACCTGGCCGTCGCCCAGCGAACGGAATCGGCCGGCGCGGTTTTCCCAGGATTGATAACCGCCGTAGATGCCCTGGCGCCCGCTCGGGTTGAACTCGGCATCCTTGACGTGAAACATGCGAATGTGGTCTTTGTAGATATCCAGGTAGTCCAGGTAGTTCAACTGCTGCAGCACGAAGTGACTGGGGTCGAACAGGATCGCGCAGCGCTGGTGGCCACCGACGCGCTCGTGGAACATCTCGAAGGTGACGCCGTCGTGCAGGTCTTCGCTCGGATGGATTTCGTAGCACAGGTTCACGCCGTTCTCGTCGCAGGCATCGAGAATCGGCAGCCAGCGGCGTGCCAGTTCGTCGAACGCGGTTTCGATCAGCCCGGGCGGACGTTGAGGAAAAGGGAACAGATACGGCCAGGCCAGGGCACCGGAAAAGGTGCCCATCTCGGTGAGGCCGAGACGGCGCGAGGCACGTGCGGCCAGCAGCAGGCGTTCGCGCGCCCATGCGGTGCGCGCCGCCGGATTGCCGCGCACCTGCGGCGGCGCAAAACCGTCGCACAGTACGTCGTAGGCCGGATGCACCGCCAGCAGTTGGCCGAAGATGTGCGTGGTCAGTTCGCTGATCACGAGGCCGTGCTCGGCCAGCGTGCCGCGCACCTGGTCGCAGTAGGCCTGGCTTTCGGCCGCCAGTTTCACATCGAACAAGCGTTCGTCCCAGGCCGGCAGTTGTACCGCCTTGTAGCCCAATTGCGCCGCCCAGGCGGCAATCGAAGGCAGGTCGTTGAAAGGCGCGGCCACGTCGCTGAACTGGGCCAGGTGGATACTTGGGCCTTGAATGGTTTTCATCGGTTTTCCTATTCTTTGTCGATTGAAAAAGAATAGGACATGACGGCGTTTCGGTCAAGAGGATTTTTACGCCAAGCGCGCACGGCGAGGCGGTATACTGGCCGGCTAACGAATCAGGCGGGAGCAGTACATGGCGGGAAGGCCGAGGGAATTCGACCGCGATCTGGCACTGGTCAAAGCCAGGGATGCGTTTTGGGAGCGTGGTTACGAGGGTGTGTCGATGGCAGACCTGGTCCAGGTGATGGGCATTGCGTCAGCCAGGATTTATGCCGCCTTCGGGTCCAAGGAAAACCTGTTTCGCGAAGCGATTGCGCTGTACGAGGCCGATGAAGGCGGGTTTGCGGAGCGCGCCCTGGCACGGCCAGCGCCTGCACGCGCCGCCATCGAGGCCATGCTGCGCGACGCGGTGCTGGCGTACACCCGTGCGGGCGCGCCGCAAGGTTGCATGGTGGTGTCGGCGGCGACCAATTACAGCAGCGGGAACGATGCCATTAACGCCTGGCTGGCCGGGCATCGACGGGCGCGCACCGATTCCATCATCGAGCGGCTGCGCCGTGCCGCGCAGGAGGGGGAGCTGAAGGCGGACGCCGACGTCGCCGCGCTGGGCGATTGTTACGCCGTCCTGCTGCATGGCATCTCGGTGCAGGCCCGTGATGGCATCGGCAGCGCGCGGCTGCTGGCCATGATTGCCCCGGCGATGCGGGCGCTGGACGAAGCGCTGGCCGATTAGGCTGTCGGACCGGTGTACCACTCCACTGCGAGCGCGGTCAGGAAGAACGGAGCGTTCAGCGCGATGAAAGGAGCGCCGGGTCGCAGGACAATACTTAAGTAAGTGCCCATAAATTCTTGTCATTTCCAGCTTCCATAAGCGGCGCCTTGCTGCGTTGCCCACCGCTAGCAGTGCTCGCACTGCGTCGCGGCGTGCGCCTTGCCAGGCATCCGCTTCTGTTCGCTATAAATGACAATAATTTCTGCACACTTACTTAGATGTTGTTGACCACCAGCCGCGGTTCGACTGCACCGAAGCGCTGGCGGATCGAGGCGGCGATGCCCTTGGCGTCAAGTCCCACACTGGCCAGCAACGCTGCCGGATCGCCATGGTCGATGAACTTGTCGGGCAAGCCGAGGATCAGCAGCGGCTTCTGGATACCCAGCTCGGCCAGCGCTTCGGCCACCGCCGAACCGGCGCCGCCCATGACCGCGCCCTCTTCCACCGTCACCAGGTAGTCGTGGTCCTGCGCCAGCTGCTTGACCAGTTCCACGTCGAGCGGCTTGATGAAGCGCATATTGGCCACCGTCGCGTTCAACTCCTCGCCCGCCACCACGCTGCGCGCCACCATCGAGCCGAAGGCCATGATCGCCACACTGGCGCCCTGGCGCTTGATTTCGCCCTTGCCGATCGGGAGCGTCGTCAATTCCTTCTCGATCACCGCGCCGATGCCGGCGCCGCGCGGATAACGCACCGCCGCCGGACCGTTGTACTGGTAGCCAGTGCTGAGCATCTGGCGGCATTCGTTTTCGTCCGAGGCGGCCATGACCACCATGTTCGGAATGCAGCGCAGGTACGATACGTCGTAGTTGCCGGCGTGGGTGGCGCCATCGGCCCCCACCAGGCCGGCGCGGTCGAGCGCGAACAGCACGTCCAGGTTTTGCAGCGCCACGTCGTGGATCAGCTGGTCGTAGGCGCGCTGCAGGAAGGTGGAGTAAATCGCCACCACCGGTTTCAAGCCCTCGGTCGCCAGCCCGCCGGCAAAGGTCACCGAGTGCTGCTCGGCGATGCCGACGTCGAAATAGCGGTCCGGGAACTGCTCTTCGAAGCGCACCATGCCCGAGCCTTCGCGCATGGCCGGCGTGATGCCGACCAGGCGTTTGTCGGCGGCGGCCATGTCGCACAGCCAGTTGCCGAACACTTCCGTGTAGGTGGTCTTGCCGGCCTTGGCGGGCAAGATGCCTTCGGTCGGATTGAACTTGCCCGGCCCGTGGTACAGCACCGGGTCGGCTTCGGCCAGCTTGTAGCCCTGCCCTTTTTTGGTTACCACGTGCAGGAATTGCGGCCCCTTGAGCTTCTTGATGTTTTCCAGGGTCGGGATCAGCGAATCGAGGTCGTGGCCGTCGATCGGGCCGATGTAGTTAAAGCCGAATTCTTCGAACATCGTGGCCGGCACCACCATGCCCTTGGCGTGTTCTTCGAAGCGCTTGGCCAGTTCCAGCACGGGACCGGGCAGCACCGACTTGCCGACGTTCTTGGCGGCCGCGTAGAACTGGCCCGACATCAGGCGCGCCAGGTAGCGATTCAGGGCGCCAACCGGCGGCGAGATCGACATGTCGTTGTCGTTCAAGACCACCAGCAGGTTGATGTCTTCCTGTACGCCGGCGTTGTTGAGCGCCTCGAAGGCCATCCCGGCGGTCATGGAGCCGTCGCCGATGACGGCGATCGCGTGCCGCTGTTCGCCCTTGATCTTGGCCGCCTGCGCCATGCCCAGCGCGGCCGAAATCGAGGTCGACGAGTGGGCCGTGCCGAAGGTGTCGTATTCGCTTTCGTCGCGGCGCGGAAAGCCCGAAATGCCGTTCAACTGGCGCAGGCTGTGCATCTGGTCACGGCGGCCGGTGAGAATCTTGTGCGAGTAGGTCTGGTGGCCCACGTCCCACACGATGCGGTCATGCGGCGTGTTGAACACGTAGTGCAGCGCAATCGTCAGCTCCACCGTGCCCAGGTTGGACGAGAGGTGGCCGCCGGTCTTGGACACGGAATCGAGCAGGAAGTGGCGCAACTCGTGCGCCAGGGGCGTCAGTTGTGCGCGCGCCAGCTTGCGCAGTTCGGCCGGTTCGTTGATTGTCTCTAGCAAGTTCATTTACGCTTTCCGCTGCACGATCAGGTCCGCCAACTGGCGCAGCCGATCTGCTTTTTCACCAAACGGCGCGAGCGCGTCATGCGCGTCGTTCCGCAATTTTCCTGCCAAGACCCTGGATGGCTCCAGGCCCAAAATCGATACGTAGGTCGGCTTGTTGGCCGCCGCGTCCTTGCCCGCGGTCTTGCCGAGGGTGGCCGAATCGGCGGTCGCATCGAGCACGTCGTCAACCACCTGGAAGGCCAGCCCGATGGCTTTGGCGTAGGCGTCCAGGGCCTTCATCTGGTCCGGGCCGACATCGGCGCCGGCCAGCGCGCCCAGCACCACCGAGGCGCGCAGCAGGGCGCCGGTTTTGAGCTGGTGCATCTGCTCGAGCTGTTCCAATGTGAGGCTGATGCCGACGCTGTCCAGGTCAATCGCCTGGCCGCCGCACATGCCGCCCGACCCGGCCGCGTGCGCGAGCAGGCGCAGCATCGCCACCTGGCGCGCCGCGGGAATCTCCTGGCCTTCGGCCAGCACCAGGAACGCCTGCGATTGCAGCGCGTCGCCGACCAGCAGCGCGGTCGCTTCGTCGTAGGCCACGTGCACGGTCGGTTTGCCCCGGCGCAGGGCGTCGTCGTCCATGCAGGGCATGTCGTCGTGCACCAGCGAGTAGGCGTGGATCATTTCGACCGCGGCGGCGGCGCGCGCCAGCGCGTGCGCATCGGCGCCGAACAGCGCGCCGGCCGCATACACCAGCAGCGGGCGGACCCGCTTGCCGCCGCCGAGCACCGTGTAGCGCATCGCTTCGTGCAGCTTGTGCGGCACCACGCCGGCCCCCGGCAGCAAGGCGTCCAGCGCTTCTTCGGCGCGCGCCTGCACGGTTTTCATCCACTCGTCGAACGGGGCGCTCATTGCATCCCCTCGCCGGCGCCATCGGCCGCGAAGGGTTTGAGCATGTCGCCTTCGAGCACCTTGACCTGGGACTCGACTTTTTCGAGCTGGGCGGCGCAGTAGCGCACCAGCTCCGAGCCGCGCGCGTACGCCGCGACCGAGGCCTCCAGCGGCAACTGGCCGGCTTCCATCTGGCTCACCAGCTGGGCCAGTTCGGCCATGGCCTGTTCGAACGATTCAGGCGCCGCTGCGGGTTCCACTAATAATTTCTTTGCCATAGTTACTTTATGTGAGTCCGCAGCATGCAACTTGTGCGCGGCGCGCCAGTCTAATCGCTTATTCTAGAACAATCCATCCCAACAGGTGGCGATTTGGCATTTTATCGTATTGAGGCTGTATCGATGAAAACCATGTTTTTCCTTCAACATTTACCTCCGTCCACACCACATTCCCGTGCCGGACCGAGACGGTAGGGCCTGTTCCGCGCTATAATCGCCGGTTCTGTCCGAAATACCGTATTCCGCACTCCAAAATACTGGTCTTTGGATTCTTTCTCTTCTTTACTCGGTGCACATATAAAAGGGGGGTTGGGATGTCCGATCTGGCTACCCACGCCAAGCTGGCGCGCTCATGCGCGCAGCTTCCGGTAGATGCTTACTTTGATGAAGCGCTGTTACAGCGCGAAATGCAGCAGTTGTTCCAGCATGGCCCGCGCTATGTCGGCCATACGCTGATGGTGCCCGAAACGGGCGACTTTGCCACGCTCGCGTCCGAGAATGAGGGCCGCATGCTGGTGCGCAACGGTAACGGGATCGAGGTCCTGTCCAACGTGTGCCGCCATCGCCAGGCGCTGATGTTCAATGGACGCGGCAACGCGAACAATATCGTCTGCCCGCTGCATCGCTGGACCTACGACCTCAAGGGTGAGCTGATCGGTGCGCCGCACTTCCCGGAAACGCCGTGCCTGAATCTGTCCAAGACGCCGCTGCAGGAGTGGAACGGGCTGCTGTTCGAACAGAACGGCTACAACGTGCTGGACAAGCTCAAGGACCTGTCGGTGACGAAGGATTTCGATTTTTCGGGCTATATGTTCGATCACGTCGAGGTGCAGAGCTGTAATTACAACTGGAAGACCTTCATCGAAGTCTACCTGGAGGATTACCACGTCGAGCCGTTTCACGCGGGTTTGGGCGGCTTTGTCAGCTGCGACGACCTGCGCTGGGAGTTCGGGCGCGATTACAGCGTGCAGACGGTCGGCGTGAACCGCGGCCTGGGCAAGGCCGGTTCGCCCATCTACCAGCGCTGGCAGGAGCAGGTGCTCAAGTTCCGTGGCGGCGTGCCGCCCGAAAAAGGCGCGATCTGGTTCACCCTGTACCCGAACATCATGGTCGAGTGGTATCCGCACGTGCTGATCGTCTCGACCCTGTGGCCGGACGGCCCGCAAAAGACGCGCAACGTGGTCGAGTTCTACTACCCCGAAGAGATCGTGCTGTTCGAGCGCGACTTCATCGAGGCCGAACGCGCGGCGTACTTCGAGACCTGCGTGGAAGACGACGAAATCGCCATGCGCATGGACGCCGGGCGCCGCATCCTGCTGGCGCGCGGAGTCAACGAAGTCGGTCCCTACCAGTCACCGATGGAAGACGGCATGCAGCACTTCCACGAGTGGTACCGCAGTAACCTGGCGCTGTAGGGCGCCGATTCGTGGCCGCGCTCTGGATCCTGCTGGCGAGCTTCCTGTTCTCGCTCATGGGCGCGGCCGTCAAACTCGCTTCAAACGAGTATTCGGTGGCCGAAATCGTGTTCTACCGGGGCCTGGTCGGCATCATCCTCCTGTTCCTGTTCATCCGCCACCAGGGCGGCAAGCTGCGCACCGAACACCTGACCGGCCATCTGTGGCGCGGCGCGATCGGCGTGGTGTCGCTGTGGATGTGGTTTTACGCGGCCACCAAGCTGCCGCTGGCCACCGCCGTGACCCTCAATTACATGTCCCCCATCTGGACCGCGGTGGCGATGATCGGCTTCGCCTGGTGGAAGGGCAAGGAGCGCATCGCCCCACCCCTGGTCGCGGCCATTTGCGTCAGCTTCGGCGGCGTCATGCTGGCGTTGCGTCCGGCCTTCGAGGCGCAGCAGTGGTTCGGCGCGCTCATGGCGCTGTTGTCGGGCGTGCTGGCCGCCATCGCCTACACCATGGTGCGGCGCCTGAGCCGCGCGGGCGAACCGGAATACCGGGTGGTGTTCTACTTTTTGGCGGTCAATATCGCGGCGGGCATCGCGGGCAGCCTGCTGCCGGGCGGCTCGCCCGACGGCGCGGCGTGGCATGCGCACTCGGCGCGCGGCGCGGCCCTGCTGCTGTTTATCGGGGCCTCGGGCGTGTTCGCCCAGATGGCGCTCACACGCGCCTGGCGCACCGGCAAGGTGCTGGTGGTGGCCAACCTGCAGTACACCGGCATCGTGTTTTCCAGCGTCTGGGGCATCCTGATCTGGCACGACCTGTTCGACTGGCATGTCTGGCTTGGCATGGTACTGATCCTCGCCTCCAGCGTGGCCGCCACGTTTTATAACACCGTCACCGAAAAGCGCGCCGCGGCGGCCCGCGCCAATAACTAAGTACAACCAAGGAAACCATGGCAGCAGCACTGTGGATGTTATTTGCCAGCTTCGCCTTCGCCGCCATGGGCGCGGCCGTGAAACTGGCCTCAGGCACATATTCAACCTCCGAAATCGTCATGTACCGTGGCTTGATCGGCACCGTCATGCTGCTCATCATGGTCAAGCACCAGGGCCTGAGCCTGCGCACCATGTTCTTCAAGGACCATCTGTGGCGCAGCTTTGTCGGCGTGGTGTCGCTGTGGATGTGGTTTTTCGCGATCGGCAAACTGCCGCTGGCCACCGCCGTCACCCTCAACTACATGGCGCCGATCTGGATCGCCGCGTTCCTGTTCTGCGCCGGCTGGTGGCACGCCAGGGACCATGTGGAGTGGCCGCTGATCGTCGCCGTGATCATGAGTTTTGTCGGCGTGACCCTGGTGCTGCAACCGGCGATCGCCAGTAACCAGTGGCTGGGCGGCGCGGTCGGCCTGATGTCGAGCGTGATGTCGGCCATGGCCTACATGCAGGTGCGGCGCCTGGGCCAATTGGGCGAGCCCGAGTTCCGCGTGGTGTTCTATTTTTCGGCCATGACAGCTTCCGCCGGCCTGGTGGGCACCCTGCTCGAAGGACGCGCCGCCGGCGTGCCGCTATTCACGGCGCATAGCCTGCACAGCGCCGGCCTGCTGCTGGCCATTGGCGTGTCGGCCCTGTTCGCGCAGATCGCCATGACGCGCGCCTACCGCATCGGCAAGGTGCTGGTGGTGGCCAACCTGCAGTACACCGGCATCGTGTTTTCCAGCCTGTGGGGCATGCTGCTGTGGGGCGACCGCTTCACCTGGACCGTGTGGCTGGGGATGGCGGTGATTCTTGTGTCGGGCATCGCCGCGACGTTTTACAATACCCAAAGCACGCCACGCGGCGCCGCCGTCAGCAAGACCGATCCCATCGCAAGCGAACTTTAAGGACGCCCATGTACACGACACTGATTTCCGCAGCCGACCTGGCCGGCCATATCGACAACCCATCGTGGGTGATGGTCGACTGCCGCCATGACCTGATGAACCTGTCCGCCGGGCGCGAGGCCTACGCCGCCGGCCACCTGCCGCACGCGCTGTTCGCCGATATCGAGAACGAGCTGTCGGGCGCCAGGCGCGGCGCGGACGGCGCGTTTCGCGGGCGCCATCCGCTGCCGGTGCGGGCCGACCTGGTCGCCACCCTGCGCAGCTGGGGCATCGACGACGAGACCCAGGTCATCGCCTACGACGCGCACGGCGGCATGTTCGCGGCGCGCCTGTGGTGGATGCTGCGCTGGGTCGGCCATCCGGCGGTGGCGGTGCTCGATGGCGGCCTGGCGGCCTGGCAGGCGGCGGGCCTGGCGCTGTCGACCGGGGCCGCGGCGCCAAAAAGCGGCAGCCTCACCGAACGCGCGCCGCTGGTGACCACCGTGTCGGCGGCCGACGTGCTCGATAATCTCGATGGCGGCAAGCGTGTGGTGCTCGACGCGCGCGCCCCCGACCGCTTCCGCGGCGAGAACGAAACCATCGATCCGGTGGGCGGGCATATTCCCGGGGCGAAGAATCGCTTCTTCAAGGATAACCTGGGGCCGGACGGACGCTTCAAGGATGCGGCCCGATTGAAGACCGAACTGGCGCCGCTGGTGGGCAATCCGCACGATGCCATCATGCAGTGCGGCTCCGGCGTGACCGCGTGCCACAACCTGCTGGCGCTGGAAGTGGCGGGCTTGCCGGGCGCCGCGCTGTATCCGGGTTCGTGGAGCGAGTGGTGCGCCGATCCGGCGCGCCCGGTGGCGACCGGGGCGTAACTGGCAGGGCCGGCGCAGCGCCGGCCCTGTTGTTCTTACATGCCGAACGGGGCTTCCGGCAGGCCGACCAGCATCAGCGGCGCCTGGTCCACGCTCTCCGGCGCGAACACCGGTTCGGCCGCCTTGACCGGCAGCGACGACATGGCGACGATGACGGCGTCGACCTTCGACTGGAATGCCATCACATCGGTGTTGGCGGTGACCGAGGAGAGCATGGTCTTGACCAGGGCGGCGGCGGCGTCGCCGGCGTAGATGCCGCTCTTCGATGCCGTCTCCAGCGCGAAGGTGAAGTTGGTCGCGGCGCTGACCCGGTTGGCCACCAGGGCGGCGTCGATCTGCCCTTCGGCGGTGGTGTTGGTCTGCGCGCCAGCCATGATCGCCAGCGAAGCGTTGGGCCGGGTCAGCGTGCCGGCATCGATCGCTTTGGACCAGAACTCCAGCCCGCCCTGATCCGGGCTACGGCCCAGCACATTGTTGTAGATCGCTTTGACGAACGCCGTGGTGTCGCCGCCGTACATGGCTTTCGATTCGTCGCTGGTGCCGAACGAATCGATCAGGCCGCGCAGGCCGGCGTTGCCGGTGTAGGCGGCGGTCAGCTCGTTGGCGCTGGCCGGGGCTTTCAGGATGTCCAGCTGCTTGGCGAAATTGAGCAAGCCGCCACTGTCGGCAGCGCGCCCGAAATAGCTGAAGTACAGCGATTGCGCCAGCTTGACGTAGTTCATATCGATCGTGCGGTCGGTAAATGCGAGGCGTTCGACGCTGTTGAGCAAATCGGTGCCGGCATCGCCTTTTTTGTCGATCACGTAATAGTCGTTGCGGCCCACCATGATCGTGAAGTCGCTGGCCTTGTTTTCATACAAGCCGGTGTCCTGGCCTTCGCCGCCCAGCAAGACATCATCGCCCTGGCCGCCGAACAGGAAATCGTTACCGCGCCCGGCGCTGAGTTTGTCGTTGCCCTTGAAACCGTTGAGCTGGTCGTTGCCCAGGTCGGCCAGGATGTCGTTGGCGCTGTTATCGCCGCGCAGGTTGTCATCGTTGACGGTGTCGGTCATGAACGGCTTGTAGGCTTGCAGATCGGCGATGCTGTAGAGCGTGCCCGAGATCTTGACGTATTCGATACCATAGAATTTGGGGGAGCCATAGACGCTGAAACTGCCCCAGTCCGCCGGGGCGGACGACGACGTCCTGTCCTGAGGGGTAGCGTAATAGTATTTGTCCGACGAGGTGTACTCGATGGTGTCGATGCCGGTTCCACCGTCGACCGTCTCCAATTGCGGGGAGATGATGATCACGTCGTTACCGCCGCCGCCCAGCAAGGTGGCGCTCCATTTGTAGGTCGATTTGATCACATCATTGCCGTCGCCGCCCAGATAGCCGGCCCGATACCCATCGAAGGTGTCGATCAGGACCGCGTCATTGCCCGGCGTGCCATGCGCATCGTAATCGACCAGCACCGTGAGCGACGCATTCGTGAAGCTGACCGATTGCTGCGCGGTCGCGCCAACGTAAATGCGGCCGGTTTCCTGGGCCAGAAAGCCGGTATTGATCGAGTTGACGCTGTACTTCGAATTCCCGGTGGAACTTTCAATGATGAAGCCGTCGGCATCGTAGATCGTCAGCGTCGGGGCGTAATATGCGCTATTGCTGAATTGATACAGGCTTCCCGCGACCACGTCGATGGCATACACGCCGCCCGTCTTGATGGTGCTTTGATCCCATTTCTGGACATAACCCGGCGCGTGCTCCACGCTATCCACATACGGCTTGAAATCATTGAGCGCCTTGGCGTCCGCCGCTGCGCGGCTGGTTGCGGGCAAGCGGAAGTTGTAATCGGATTCAACGGGGAAACGAACGTAGATGGACATGATCAAATAAGAAAGATTGAGTGAATCATAGTATGTATTGAATATTTCTTTTTGTAAATGATTATTCGTTGCATTCCACTTGGGACAAGCCTGCTAATCGCTACCGCAGCCGGCGTCGCCTCCCCCCTCGTACGCGCCGCTGCCGCAGACCGCATGCCGGTCGCTGGTGCCGCTATCCCCGGGCGGGCGGCGCGGGCGCGCATGGCGCCGGTATTCCTCTTCGGTGACCAGGCCGGCCGCCAGCAACTGCGCTGGCCGCAAGCTCTCCGCATAGGCCGGCACGGCCGCCGCGCGCCCGCGCGCGTCGAGGGCGACCGAGGCCACCTCGCCGTTGAACAGCAGGTAGCCGCAGCCGCCCGGCATGGCCAGCATGCGGTCCAGCGCGAACAGGCGCGGCAGGTTGGGCCCGGCCGCCGGCATGCGCTCGATGCGGCGCGCGCGCACCAGGCAGAGCGCCAGTGCGCGCCCCATGCCGCCGTTCATCTCGGGTGCTTCCACGTGCGGGATCACGCGCCCGAAGTGCTTGCGGCAAAAGGCGTTCAAACCGGTCGGCGAGAGGCGCATCCAGGCGTGCCACACTGAGTCGGCCGCCATCGAGGGCAGGCCGCACGGCAGCTCCGCCTGGCGCACGCAATCGAAAAACGCCATCAGCCCTTCGGCGGCGCGGGCGAAAAAAAAGGCATCCTGGGGGATGCCTTTGAATTCGTGTTGCGCGGTGCGCTGCCAGAAGGGGTACAGCGTGGCGGGGAGGTCGGCCAGTTCGGCCCGGTACGGCGACTGTTGCGTAAGACGGGCGGCGCGGAAGGTGTTGATGTGGCTGGTAACGGTACTGAGCATGTTCTCTTTCTCCTTTGTTGTTTTTTATGAGCACAGCCTCGCACAGGACGATGACAGCTTGATGACAAGCGCTTGAAATTATTCACCACTGCGCTTGCCATGCTGACGGCGGCCGTGAATCAGGCCGACATCAGCCGCACCGATGAGATGGAATCGTTGGGAATATCCACCGCTTCCACCCACGAATAGCGGCCCGGTCCGAATACGCGCGATGCGGGTCCGCGATAATTACTGTCGCGATAAAACTTCCAGCGGCCCGATACCACGACGAAGGATGATACCTTATCATTAAAGAAATTGTCGTTCGGCGCATTCAAATTCGGCTCCGACCCGTACAAGTGTTTTTCGCGACCGCGAAAATCGATATGTTGATATAACACGACTTCAGCCATATATCCTCCTTACCAGATAACAGGCGGCAAGCGCAGCCGATACGCGCCACTGCGCTCGCCGCCAGTGAATGCCAGCCTTATACCAGCCTGACCGATGAAATGGAATCGTTCGGAATATTCACCGCTTCGGTCCAGTTATACAGGCCCGGCCCGAATACCTGCGACGCCGGCCCCTGGTAATTGGCATCGCGATAGAACTGCCAACGGCCCGACAGGATGACAAACGATGAAGTCTTGTCGTTGAAAAAGTTATCGTCGGGTGCATTCAGATTCGATTCCGAAGTGAACAGATGTTTATGAGCACCGTGATAATTGGCGTGTTCAAAAAGGACGATTTCAGCCATATATCCTCCTAAACTGGCTACGAGGCAAAAGGTGGTCTCGCTTCACCGGATTGCTGCTTCAGGCTGTATTATTAGGGAGGCTGACGGACTTAACAATAGCGCGGACTTGACCGGGACTAAATGCGCTGCGCATTGTCCTTCGAACTGAATAACAGGAAGAAATTTGATATCCGGAGCGGAATAAACTCCATCACCAGCGGCAATTACATGCCGCTGCGAAGTTTATCGTCCGTTGGTGAGAAACAAGACGATCAGCACGCCTACGCCGATCAGCAAGACTTGCGGAATCGATTCGCGCACGGTGGCGCGGCGTTGCATCTGCGGCATTAAATCGCTGACGGCAATGTACAGGAAGCCCGAGGAGGCAAACACCAGCACGTAAGGAATCAGCCCGCTGGCGCGGTCCAGGGTGAAATAGCCAAGCAAGCCGCCGGCCACGGCCATGAGGCTGCACAGCAGGTTGAACAGATAGGCGCGGGTGCGCGAAAAGCCGGCATTGAGCAAGACGATGAAGTCGCCGATTTCCTGCGGGATTTCGTGGGCGATGATGGCCAGCCCGGTCACGATGCCCAGCTCCGGATTGGCCAGGAAGGCGGCGGCGATCAGGATGCCGTCGGTAAAGTTGTGCATGCCGTCGCCCAGCAGGATCATCCAGCCGGCCTTGCCTGCCTCGCGCTTGTCGTGCCCGTGGGCATGGTGGTGACCGTCGCCTTCGTGATGATGCGAATGGCGCAGGATGGCGAATTTTTCCAGCATGAAAAATGCCAGCAAGCCGGCCAGCAAGGTCGCGAACAGGCTGCGCGGGTCGGCGCCCGATTCGAACGCTTCCGGCAAGGCATGCAGGAGCGAGGTCGACAGCATGATCCCGACCGACAGGCTGACCATCCGCTCGACCATCTTCGAGAGCAGGGCGAACGAAAACACCGCGGCGGCGGAAATGCTGAGCACACCCCCGATGGTCGTTGCCAGCAGGATGGAAATGAGGATTGGATCGATTTGGAAGCCTCTTGAACGAACTTGCGATGGTCGCGAGCCGGGCATTGTACCGCTCCGGGCAGAGGAATGCCCAGTTCGCTGCCATGGCGCCGGGCGGCAAGCCCGGCGCCAGGCGTCGCCTTACGGCGTCAGTTGCAGGTTGATACTGGTCTGGTCGCCGTTCGAGACATTGACTGGCGACACCGATTTAACGCTGTAGCCGGTGGCGACCGCATCGATGCGGTAATTGCCCACGCCCTGGGTCGGGGCGGCGCTGCTGAACACCAGCGGCGCGCTGGCGCTGTAGGTGGCGTACTGCGGCGCGCCAAGCGGCAGCGATCCGATCGTGTACGCGCCCGTGCCGGCGGCGGCATCGACCGCCTGGATCACCACCGTCTTGCCGTTTGTCACCGTCTGCATGGCCGCGACGTAGGGCTTGACGCTTGGCGCCAGCGGCAGCAGGCTGACCGTGCCGCTGACCGAGCGCATCAGGCTGGCCGGCATGGTAATCGGCGAGGCGCTGGTGCCGAGTGCGATATTGCTGGCGCCGCCCGGCACGCTCACATCGCCGATCACGGCCGCGGCGCGGCCGGTACCGACGAACACCACATCATAGGCGCCCGGGTTGAGGCGGCTGATCGCGAACGCACCGGTGGCCGCATTGACCGTGGTGCTGCCGATGACCTTGCCGTTTTGCTGGGCGCTCACCACCACGCCGCTGCCCGAGACCAGGGTGCTGACATACCCACTGATGCCGCTGCCCGCGGCCGCCATGGCGCTCACGGACGGGGTCAGCAGATAACCGCCGCCGGCCTTGTTGATGACCGAGCGGCAGGCGTCGAAATCGAGCACCAGGTTGTACGGCTGGCCGGCCACGACCTCGAAATTGCTGGTGATCTTGACGCCGGTTTTCAGGTCCGCCGGGGTTTCCAGGGTGGTTTCGACCTTGGTCGAACTTGGAACGACGCTGTTGGCGAAGCCGTTGGCGGTATTCGGATCGAGCAGCAGGCGCACCTGGGTGTAGCGCCCGGCGGGCACGCTGACCGAACCGAGCGGATCGAGCACGCCGTTGGCCAGGTTGAGCAGATTGATCTTGCGCGCCGGCGCCAGCACCACCTCGGACCAGCCGGTGTCGGCATCGGCCGCGGTCGCGCTCTGGTGCACGCGCACCTTGCTGACGGTGACGTTGACGGCGTCGAAGCCGCAGGCCGGGGCATCGGTCAGGGCGATATTCAAGGTGCCGGAGGTGCCGCCCAGCCCCGGCGGGGTGGTGCCGGGATTGGTGACGCTGTTGGCGCCGGGGCTGCCGCCGCCGCCGCCGCAGGCTGCCAGTGCCATCGCGGCGGCCACGGTGCTTGCCGTGCCAAGGCGGATAAATGTGCTCTTCATCGTTCCCTCTTTCAGTAGGTATATCAATTAATTATTAGTGTGCTTCATCCCAGTTTTTACCGATACCCACTTCAGCGAGCAGGGGTACTTTCAGGGCCGCCACGCCCGCCATCAGTTGCGGCAGCCTGGTCTTGACCAGCTCCAGTTCCGCCTGCGGCACTTCGAGCACCAGTTCATCGTGCACCTGCATGATCATGCGCGTGCCGAGCTGGTCGGCCTCGAGCCAGTCCTGGACCGCGATCATGGCCAGCTTGATCAGGTCGGCCGCGGTGCCCTGCATCGGCGCGTTGATCGCGGCCCGTTCCGCACCCTGGCGGCGCGGGCCGTTGGGCGAATTAATCTCCGGCAGCCACAGGCGCCGGCCGAACACGGTTTCCACGTAGCCGCGCGCCTTGGCCTGCATGCGCGTGTCTTCCATGTACTGGCGCACGCCCGAAAAGCGCGCGAAGTACTTGTCGATATAGTTTTGCGCCGCCGAGCGTTCGATGCCCAGGTTGGCGGCCAGGCCGAAGGCGCTCATGCCGTAGATCAGGCCGAAATTGATGACTTTCGCATAGCGGCGCTGCTCGCCCTGCACCTCGGCCGGCGCCACGCCGAAGATCTCGGCGGCGGTGGCGCGGTGAATGTCTTCGCCCTCGGCAAAGGCGCGCAGCATGGCCGCGTCTTCCGAAATATGGGCCATGATGCGCAGTTCGATCTGCGAATAGTCGGCCGAGACGATTACGTTGCCCGGGCCGGCGATGAAGGCTTCGCGGATGCGGCGCCCCTCGGCGGTGCGGATCGGGATGTTCTGCAGGTTCGGCTCGTTCGACGACAGGCGCCCGGTCACGGCGACCGCCTGCGCGTAGTTGGTGTGCACGCGGCCGGTGGCGCGGTTGACCATCTTGGGCAGCTTGTCGGTGTAGGTCGACTTGAGCTTGGACATGCCGCGGTATTCGAGCAGGATTTTCGGCAGCGGGAAGTCTTCGGCCAGCTTTTGCAGCACTTCCTCGTCGGTCGAGGGCGCGCCGCTCGGGGTCTTCTTGATCACCGGCAGCTGGAGTTTGCCGAAGAAGATCTCGCCGATCTGTTTGGGCGAACCGAGGTTGAACGGGCCGCCGGCCAGCTCGTAGGCTTTCTGTTCGAGCTCCATGATGCGCGCACCGAGTTCGCCCGACTGCACATTTAATAGTTCGGCGTCGATCAGCACCCCGTTGCGCTCGATCTTGTGCAGCACCACGGAGGTGGGCAGCTCGATCTTGCGGTAGATGAAATTGAGCTTCTCGTCGCTCTCGACATGGCCCTGCATGGCCTGGTGCAGGCGCAGGGTGATGTCGGAATCCTCGGCCGCGTATTCGGTCGCGCGCTCCAGGTCCACCTGGTCGAAGCAGATCTGGCCGGCGCCCTTGCCGCACACCTCGGTGAAGGGAATCGTGGTGTAGCCCAGGTGGCGCAGGGCCATGCTGTCCATGTCGTGCGGCTTGTGCGACTCGAACACGTAGGATTCGAGCAGGGTGTCGTGCACGATCCCGCGCAGGGTCACGCCGTGGTTGGCGAAAATGTGGCTGTCGTACTTGAGGTTCTGGCCCAGTTTCGGCTTGGCGGCGTCTTCCAGCCAGGGCTTCATGCGCGCCAGGACGTCCTCGCGGTTCAGTTGTTCGGGCACGCCGGCGTAGCGGTGCGCCAGCGGGATGTAGGCGCCCTTGCCCGCTTCGACCGACAGCGAGATGCCGACCATCTGCGCCGTCATCGGATCGAGCGAGGTGGTTTCGGTATCGACCGAGGTGACGGCGGCGGCGTCGACCAGGGCCAGCCAGCGTTCCAGGTCGGCCTCGGTGACCACCGTTTCGTACTCGCCGCGCATGACCGGCACCACCGCGCCGGGGAACAGCTCGCCCTCGGGGGAATTGAGCAGCGCGCGCGGGGCGCCCTCGTCGTCGCGCTGGATCACTTCGCGCAGCAAGGTCTTGAAACCATAGCGCTCGAAGAAGGCCTTCAGGCCCTCCTTGTTTTCCGGCTGCGCCACCAGGGTCTCCGAAATCGACACCATGTGCGCGGCCAGGTCGCAATCGGTCTTGACGGTGATCAGGGCGCGGCCCTGCGGCAGCCAGGGGAGCGCCTGGCGCAGGTTCTCGCCGACCGCGCCGCCGATGCTGGCGGCGTTGGCGATCACGCCATCGAGGCTGTCGTGCAGCGCCAGCCACTTGAGGGCGGTCTTGGGACCGCACTTGGCCACGCCCGGAATATTATCGACCGTGTCGCCGATCAGGGTCAGGTAATCGATGATGCGCTTGGGTGGTACGCCGAACTTGGCCAGCACGCCGGCTTCGTCGAGCTTCTCATTGCTCATCGTGTTGATCAGGGTGACCTTGTCGTTGACCAGCTGCGCCAGGTCCTTGTCGCCGGTCGAGACCACCGTATTCATGCCAAGGCTGGTGGCCTGGACCGACAGCGTGCCGATGACGTCGTCGGCCTCGACGCCGTCGACCATCAGGATCGGCCAGCCCATGTGGCGCACCACTTCATGGATCGGCTCGATTTGCAGGCGCAGGTCGTCCGGCATGGACGCGCGCGTGGCCTTATATTCCGGATACATATCGTCGCGGAAAGTCTTGCCCTTGGCATCGAACACGCAAGCGATATACGCGGCCGGATAATCCTGGCGCAAGCGGCGCAGCATATTGACCATGCCATGCATGGCGCCGGTGGGATGGCCATCCGGGCTGCGCAAATCGGGCAGGGCATGAAAAGCACGGTACAGATAACTGGAACCGTCGACTAACAGCAGGGTATTTTGCATAGTGCCAAAAATGAGGTTGAGCCGGGACAGGAAAAGGCGCGGCAGCGTACCGGTCATTATCGCAGAAAGCGCGCCCGCCCCGAAGCCCGAACGCCCTGACCATATGTTGTAAAAACGGGGACAGACCCCGGTTTTACAACTTTTACCGGCGATTCCTTGCAAAACCGGGGTCTGTCCCCGGTTTTGCAACTTCGCCGGCTGGCTTGTATGAGGTGTTTCCACAGGCGGGGCGGGGGTTTGTTACAATGGTCTACACGACCTAAAGGCGACCCTATCATGCTGCGCATTTCTTCTTTCCGCACTACTTCCCGCAATCTCCTGGCCTTGTGCCTGCTCGCTTCGGCCAGCCTGGCCGGCGCCCAGCAATCGAAGCCGAGCGATGCTCCGCCGAAGCTCGAACGCCTCGACGACGGCAACCTGGCCCCCGCCATCGTGGCGCCGCGCGCCAACGAGCCGAAAATTTCCGAGAAGCGCGAGAACGGCCGTACCACGGAAGTGAAAGTTAAATCCGGCAAGAGCAGCTATACGATGAAGGGCACCAATCCCGCCGCCGGCAGCTCGGGCCTGGACGCCAACGGCTCGCACCTGCGCGGCCCGCAGTGGCAAGTCGGTGAATTCGACCTGAACAAAAAGAAAAAGGCCGCCAGCGAAGCCGCCGCCGATGCCGCACCGGTGCCGGCCCCGCCCGCAGGCAAGTAATCCGCCCCCTCCCGCCGCGTGCCCTCCCCCGGGCGCGCGGCACTCATATCGACCGACTTACCTTACCCTTCGCTTTCACATGGCAGTTTTTACCGCGGTCACCCTGGATGACCTGACTTTGTTGCTGAAAAAGTTTCCATTAGGAAATGCTATCAACATCAAAGGGATCAGTTCCGGCATCGAAAACAGTAACTTTTTCATCGATACGGAGCGCGGCGAGTACGTGCTGACGATTTTCGAGAACCTGTCCTTCGCGCAGCTGCCGTTTTATCTGCAGCTGATGCGCCACCTGGCCGACCGGGGCGTGCTGGTGCCGGCCCCGGTGCCGGACGAGGCGGGCGAGCTGGTGGTGCCGCTGCATGGCAAGCCGGCCGCCATCGTCAGTAAACTCGAAGGCGGCTCGCAGATGGCGCCGCAGCCGGTCCACTGCGCCGCGGTCGGGGCGATGCAGGCGAAGATGCACCTGGCCGGACGCGACTTTGCGCTACAGCAGCCGAACCTGCGCGGTCTCGACTGGTGGAACGACACCACGCCGCTGGTGCTGCCCTTCCTCGACGAACACAATGCCCATCTGCTGCGCGCCGAGATGCATTTCCAGAGCGCGTTTGCAGCCTGCGACCATTACCATCGCCTCGGGCGCGGTCCGATCCATGCCGACCTGTTCCGCAACAACGTGATGTTCGTCGGCGAGCGCCTGACCGGTTTCTTCGATTTCTATTTCGCCGGCTGCGACACCTGGCTGTTCGACGTGGCCGTCACCGTCAACGACTGGTGCATCGACGTCGCCACCGGCGTGCTCGATGCGGCCCGCGTGCGCGCCCTGGTCGACGCCTACCACGCGGTGCGCCCGTTCACCGCCGACGAGCAGGCCGCCTGGCAGCCGATGCTGCGCGCCGCCGCGCTGCGCTTCTGGCTCTCGCGCCTGTACGACCTGTATGTGCCGCGCGAAGCCGAAATGCTCACGCCGCACGACCCGACCCATTTCGAGCGTATTTTGCGCGAACGCATCGCTACCCCCGCCCCAGGATTAATCGCATGAGCCGCCTTCCCGCCATCACCGGATGGCACTGGATCAAGCAGGGTTTCGCCCTGTTCCGCAAGCAGCCCGCCATCCTCACCATGCTGCTGTTCGCCACTCTCCTGATGAGCCTGACCCTGGCCACCATTCCAGTGCTGGGGCAAATCATGACGATGGTGCTGATTCCCTCGTTCAGCATGGCGATCATGCAAGCCTGCAACCTGATCGGGCAAGACCAGCCGGTCACGCCCGGCGTGCTGCTGACCGGCTTTCGCCCGCCAGCCTTGAAGCGCCTGTGCAAGCTGGGCCTGATTTATCTGTCGATCTCGATCGTGCTCGGCCTGATTCCGGCATTCATGATCTCGCCCGACTTCATCAAGCAGATGAGCGTGCCGCTGGCCGAACGCGGCGCCATCAAGATCAGCCCGGCGGACATGCAGGTGGTGCTGCTGGCCGGCCTGCTGCAAGGCGTGGCGCTGCTGCTGATGTGCTTTGCGCCGCCGCTGACCTACTGGCAGCAGATGAAACCGGGCAAGGCGACCTTTTACAGCGTGTTCGGAATCTTCGGGGCGATCCGCCCGTTCGTGGTGATGCTGATGGCGTGGACCGCCATGTTCTTCGGCGCCGTTTTGCTGATTGGAATGATACTGGGCAGCAGCCGCGGCGGGCAGATTGCCGTGCTCTGGCTGATGCTGCAATTCATGCTGCTGATGCAATGCGCGATCTTTGCCGCCTACCGCCAGATCTTCGGCGACCCCTCGCTGCTGCCCAAGCAAGTCGATCTCAGCAAATAAGCTGATCGGCCGGCGGACCGCAGTCCGCCGGCACGCCGGATCAGGGCCCTACCCGTTCCAGCTTGGCGACCGACAGGTCGAGCACTTTCATGCCGGCCTTGCCGAAGTTGATCTGGGCGCGCGCGTTGCTGCCGCCGCCCTCGATATTGACAATCACCCCTTCGCCGAACTTGGCGTGCGCCACCGATTCGCCGATGCGCCATCCGGACCCGTTGCTGGCCGCTTTTTGCGCGATCTGCTGGGCGATCTTGTTGTCCGAGCCGCCAGTGAACTTGGCGTCGTCCCAGGCCGATTTTTTGTTCCCGAACCAGTGCGACTGCACGCGCGGCGACAGCCACTTGAGCGCCTCTTCCGGCAGCTCGTCGAAAAAGCGCGACTTCATGTTGTAGCGGGTTTGCCCGTGCAGCATGCGCGTCTGCGTAAAACTCATGTACAGGCGTTTGCGCGCGCGCGTGATGGCCACGTACATCAGGCGCCGTTCTTCGTCCACGCCATCCATCTCGCGCGAACTGCTCTCGTGCGGGAACAGGCCTTCTTCCAGGCCGGTGATGAACACGGCGTCGAATTCGAGTCCCTTGGCCGAGTGCACCGTCATCAGTTGCAGCGCATCCTGCCCGGCCTGGGCCTGGGCGTCGCCCGCTTCGAGCGAGGCGTGCGACAGAAACGCCGACAGCGGCGACATGACGATGTTGAGCGGCGTGTCGGCGTCGATGATCTCGACGCCGTCGCCTTCGACCAGCATCTCGCCCGCGCTGGCGTAGGTCTTGGGCCCGAGATAGGCCGGCGCGCCCTGGCCGAAGCCTTCTTCCTGCACGAACTGGGTGGCCGCATTGACCATCTGCTCCAGGTTCTCGATGCGGTCGGCGCCTTCTTTTTCGTTCTGGTAGTGCTGCAGCAGGCCGCTGGCCTCGAGCACCACGCGCACCATTTCGGGCAGCGCCAGTTGCTGTGTCTCGAAGCGGGCGCCTTCGACCAGCTTCACAAAACTGTTCAGCGAGGAACCCGATTTGCCGGCCACGTAAGGCACTGCCGCGTACAGCGAGATGCCATGCTGCTCGGCGGCCGTCTGCAGCGCTTCGATCGAACGCATGCCGATCCCGCGCGTGGGGAAGTTCACCACCCGCAAAAAGGCCGAATCGTTGTGCGGATTGTCCATCAGTTGCAGGTAGGCGATCGCGTGCTTGACCTCGGCGCGCTGGAAGTAGCGCTGGCCGCCGTACACGGTGTACGGCAGGCCGGCCGCGAACAGCGCGTGCTCGATCACGCGCGACTGCGCATTCGAGCGGTACAAAATGGCGATCTCGCGCCGCAATGAACCCTCGGCCATCAGGGTCTTGGCTTCCTCGATGATCCACTGCGCTTCTTCCAGGTCGGACGAGGCTTCGTAGATGCGTACCGGCTCGCCGTGGCCGGCGTCGGTGCGCAGGTTCTTGCCCAGGCGCTTGCTGTTGTTGGCGATCAGGTGGTTGGCGCTGTCGAGGATGTGGCCGTGCGAGCGGTAATTTTGCTCCAGCTTGATCAGGTTCTCGACCCGGAATTCGCGCTCGAAGGCGCTCATGTTGCCCACGTTGGCGCCGCGGAAGGCGTAAATGCTCTGGTCGTCGTCGCCCACCGCGAACAGCGCGCCGGCCACCTGCTGGCCCTGCCCCGCCAGCAGCTTGAGCAGGTTGTATTGCAGGTCGTTGGTATCCTGGAACTCGTCGACCAGGATGTGCTTGAAACGCGCCTGGTAATGCTCGCGCAGTGGCTGGTTGCGTTGCAGCAGCTCGTAGGCGCGCAGCAGCAGCTCGGCAAAATCGACCACGCCTTCGCGCTGGCACTGGTTGTCGTACAGATCGTACAACTCGACCATCTTGCGTTCGATCGGGTCGTGCGCCTCGACCCGGTTGGCGCGCAGGCCCTGGTCCTTGGCGTTGTTGATGAAATACATCAAATTCTTGGCCGGATACTTCTCGTCGTCGACATTGTTCGCCTTGAGCAAACGTTTAATCATCGACAACTGATCCTGCGAATCGAGGATCTGGAAGGTTTGCGGCAGCGCGGCATCGCGGTAATGGGTGCGCAGGAAGCGGTTGCACAGGCCGTGGAAGGTGCCGATCCACATGCCGCGCGTGCTTACCGGCAGCATGACCGACAGGCGGGTCAGCATTTCCTTGGCGGCCTTGTTGGTAAACGTCACCGCCATGATCCCGGCCGGCGACACCTGGCCGGTCTGGATCAGCCAGGCGATGCGGGTCGTCAGCACGCGCGTCTTGCCGGAGCCGGCGCCCGCGAGAATCAGGGCGCTCTGCGGCGGCAGGGTGACGGCGGCGAGTTGTTCGGGATTGAGGTTGTGGAGGAGATTTTGCATGCCGTGATTATACCGGCGCGCCGCCATCGGACGGCGACGCTTTCGCTGGCGAACGGGCTTCTCGAGCGGCGGCGGCGGGTTTGGCTGCGCTCTCGGCCCTGGCTACGCCGGTCGTTGCGACACCGGCCTGGTTCGCCCCGTCGCGCCGATGCGTCGGCACCAAGGCGCTGAAGTGGATAACCATGCCGGCATCGGCCGCCGCTATTCCAAACACTTACTCATTCGACATGGTTGCCGAATTGCCGGCATGGCGTCGACTGTAGCTCGATCCGGTGCCGCTCAGGGTGCGCGCTGCCCCGGCACAGGCCGCGCCAGGCCGCGCGCGACGGCGTCGCGCAGCACCTCGCGCATGACGCGCTCGGCCACCTTGCCTTGCCGGTCCATTTCGCGCCCCAGCACGTTCATCTGTTTTCCCAGCGCTTCCATCGGCTTGCCGGCCTCTTTCATCTGTTCGCCGATGGCGTCGAGCGGTGCGCGCGCCTGCTCGATCCTGCCGTGCTGGCGCTCGAGCTGCGCGTGCTGCACGTCGAGCTGGCGTTCGATGTCGGCCAGCTTGAGGTTGAGCCCGTCGCGCTGGCCCACCAGTTGCACCCGGGCGGCGCCAGCGGCGTCGTCGATCCGGCGTTCGAGCTGCACGATCTCGCGCTGCAAGCGCGCCTGCTGGGCCGCCAGCGCCGTCGTCAGGCCGGCGAGGCGGCGCGTTTCGGCATGCTCAGGATCGCCGGCGCCGGCCTTGCGTTCCATCTCGCGGCCCAGCTGCTCGACCACCTTGCCGTGCTGTTCCATCTCCTTGCCATGCACGTCCATGCGCTCGCCGAGGCGCTTGAGCGGCTCATAGGCCGCGTTCGCCTTCGCGAGCAGGGCCGGGTCCTGCACGACGTAGGCCATGCCGCCCTGGCGGAACCACAAGAAGTCGCCGGCGACGGCGTGTTTGGCGGCGGCGATGTCGTCGATATCGCCGCTGTCGCCACTTAACATGCCTTTGCGTTCAGGCCCCTGCACCAGCGCATACGACATGTCGCCGGCGCCTTTGGCGATGCTCACCGGAGGGCGCGGCGGCGCCGGTGGTGCAGGCGGCGCAGGTGGCGCTGACAGCACCGGTGGCAGCGGCGCGATCTCCATCGGCGCGGCGGGAATGGTCCCTGCGGCGGGCGGCGCCGGGGGAGCCGGCGGCGCTGGCGGCACCATCGGCACACTGGCGGCGCGCGCCGCTTTGGCGGCCGCCAAAGGCGCCGTTTGCGCATTGGCGTAGAACGCGGCGCAGGCGGCCGACAAGCCGAGAATCGGCAGCGCCATCTTCCAGTTCAGTGGTTCGGTATCCGGGCGGACCAGGCGTTTGATGCGGGACATAAGATTTCCTCCGTGAGCCCCATGGGCGAGTTGAGGTGTGGAGAACTGGAACTGGTCCAGTTCGGATAAAGCAAGCGCCAGACGCCGCGGTTCGCCGAGCATGCTTGCTGCAATGTCATCTGCAACCTGTTCGCGTTCGATCCGCACCCGGTGCGACAGCCACCACACCGCAGGGTGATAGAACAGCACGATGTCGATCGCGCTCTGGATCAGGTTGACCAGGTAATCGAGGCGCTTGATGTGCGCCATTTCGTGGGCCAGCAGGGCTTCGAGCAGGTCGGGCGGCATGCCCGTGAGCAACGAGGCCGGCACCAGGATCACCGGGCGCCACCAGCCGGCCGTGACCGGGCCGGGCAAGTCGTGCACCAGCCCCAGCGCGACCTTGCGCACCACGCCGAAACGCAGCGCCAGCCGGTCCACCCGCGCCTGCCAGGCGGCATCGTGCACATAGCGGCCCGGCTGGCTGCGGCGCCGCACCCAGGCCAGCCCGAGCATCAGGCGCAGCGCCAGCAGGCCGGCGCCGCAGCTCCAGAACAGCATCAATAGCGGCAGGCGCTGCTGCAAGACCGGTTCCCAACTGGCCACCTGCGCGGCCAGCAACGGCGCGCCGGCATCGATGGCGGGCATGCCGCCCGCGCCCAGCGCCAGGATGGTGGTGCCCGCCCCCCGGGCGTCGAGCACGCGCTGCACCGTGCCGGCCAGCGGCAAGGCGGCGCACAGCAGCAGCGCGCCGCAGCCGACGGCGTAGCGCAGCTGCGGGCGCGCACCGCGCAGCAGTCCCATCGCGAGCGCGGCCAAGCAGCCGATCAGTACGCCCTGCCACACAAAATCGAGCAAGGCCCAGCCCAGGCTGGGCACGATGACGGCGAGCATGTCGTTCATGGATGGATTCCTGCTTGCATGGTCTCTCCGTCAAAGGGTGAATGTAGAATAAAATATCTAGATAATTTTGTCTAGAACTATTTTTCTACTTCCCGGACAAGCGCGGGCGCGCCTCCGGTGAGCATGACTGTAGACGGGATGGCAAACACGTTCCAGCGGGAGGCGATGGGCGGTCGATTTGGAGGAACAGGCGGCTGCAATGCGCAACTAGCGCGCATGGGAGGGAACGCAAGCCGGCCAGCCGGCCGGCCTGCAAAACGCTATGGCAGCAGCGGAAACCCGAGCGCCGGAGCGTCCTCGCCCAGGCGCGCCAGGAAGTGCGCGATGCCACCCATGCCGACCATCAGGTCGGCGGTTGGCGCCACCGGATCTTCGGCCAGCCATACCAGGCTGCCGTCGGCGCAGCGGTGCCCGAGGTGGACGATGGTGCCGGCCAGGGTGAGCGCCTTGTCGCGCCATGCCGGCTCGCCCAGCGCCTGCGCCGCCTCCAGCAAGATCTCGCCGATCCCGGCCAGGCGGTGGCAGACGGTCAGGTTGGGCGCGCGCAGATGCGGATCGATGGCGTCCAGCGCGCGCCGCGCCAGCAGCGCCATGGCGGGGTCGCCGGTGAGCCGGTAGGCGCGCAGGAAGGTGAGCGCGATACCGGGCGCGCCGTGGCACCACCAGTGCCACGCGGCGCCCTGGCGGTCGCTGTAGCGCCACTGCAGCGCCGCCGTGCCGTCCACCGGCAAGGCATGCCCCTCGAGCCAGCGCAAGCCGCGCGCGGCACTGGCGCGGCTACTGCGGTCATTGAAGCGCTCGCCATATTCAAGCAGGAAAAACACCATCCCGGCCACGCCGTGGGCAAAGCCGCTCAGGGTTTCGCCGGACATGCCGGGCACGCCGTCCGGCATGACCCACGAGCCGTCGGGGGCCTGGGTGTCGACCAGATAGCGCGCGCAGCGCTGCGCCATGGCCAGCGGCGCGGGCGTGCCCAGGCTGTCGGCGCACATCATGGCGGCCAGGCCCTGCCCCGCCGCGCCGTGCGTGAGGTCGGGCCAGGTCACGGGCGCGGCGAACACGCGCTCGATCAGCTCGCCGATGCGCGGCGTGGCCGGCACCAGCCCGGCGCACACGGCTTCGGCGATGCCGACCGCCACGCCGGCATCGCCGAAGTGCAGGCCCGGCATGCCGCGGTCGGGCGTGATGGCGTCCGACAGCAGCCACTCGACGGCCGGCTTGAGCGCTGGCGCGGCGTCGTCCACGGCGATGCCGGCGCGTTGCAGGCGCGCCAGCGCGTACACCACGCCCGCCACGCCGCGGTTGGCGCCGCGCCGCAGTTCGTACGACGAAGCCTGTTCCTGGCCGCCGCCCGCATTCGCGATGCCCGCCGACAGCCACAATCCCGAGTGCGGATCGCGAAACGCGTGGCGCAGCAGGCCGAGGCCCGCAGCGTGGGCGCAGGCGGCAAAATCGATGGCCGGCGCCGCCGCCAGAACAGTGGCGCTTGGCGCGCAGCCCGTGCGCAGGCTGGCCTGGTAGGCCGCCAGTTGCTGCCCGATGGCCTCCAGCGTGGGCCGCGCCAGCGGGTCGTCGTCGACTCCGGCCAGCAGCACGTCAAGGAGCGCGTCGGGGACCGACGCGGCCAGGTGGCGCACGTTGCGCGCGCGCGACTGGCCGCGCGCGAACAGGGTGCGGCGCGGATCGAGGCCGGTCAGGGCGAACAGGATCAGCGCCGCCACCGCATGGATGTCCTGGGCGAAGGTGGGTGCGGCGCCCGCTTCCTGTTCCGGCGCCATGAAGCCCGGCGTGCCCTTGCCGAACACGGGACTGGGGTCGCCCACGTGCTGCGCGATCTCCAGGTCGAGCAGCCAGGTGTTGCCGTCGTCGCCGAGCCAGACATTCGACACGCTCAGGTCGCGGTGCACGAAGCCGGCGCCGTGCAGGCGCTGGACCGCGTCGGCCAGCTGGCGCAGCGCTTCCAGCAGGCGCAGTTGGCCGGCGCGCCCGGCCGCGCTCCAGGGGCCGCGTTTCAGGGTCGCCTGGACCACGCTTTCGAGGTCGGCGCCGGCCAGGTAGGCCATCGGCAGATAGCCGTCGCCGCCGACCTCGAAGTACGGGTCGCACGCCGGCACCGGCACCGCGCCTTCCAGGCGCGCATGGATCTCGCCCTGGCGCCGCAGGCGCACCCGGATGTCGCGCCCGTGGAGGTCGGACAGGCAGTGCTTGCGCCCTTCCTTGATCACCCGGCCCGCCACGCTGTCCTGCGAGCTGGCCAGGAGCGCCAGGTAGACATTGCCTTTGGCGTGCTGCTTGATGATGTCGACCAGTACATAGCCGGGGCCGAAGGTTGCGGGGCCGCCGGCGCCATGGGTGCCGGCGGGCGCGGGGACGGCGGCGCCCTCGAACGGGCAGGCGGCGAACGGCGGCGCCACGAAAGGCTGGGTGTAGGCGTCGGCGATGAGCTGGCCCGCGCCGTCGCGGATGTACAGGTGGTGCTGGCCGAGCAGGTCGCGCTCGACGATGGTGTTAAACCCCCCGTAGCGCGCGTACACCAGGTTCCCGAGCGCCATGTCGGACGTGATCACGGGGCCGTTGAAGCCTTGCGTGGCCTGCACCAGCTGCGCGGCGAGCGCGCTGGCGGCGGCGTCGTCGGCCGGGTAGATGGTGCAGAATTTGCCGACCTGGGTGGCGCCCAGGCCGCCTTCGTTGAGCAGTCCCAGCATGGTGGCGTCCCTGGCGATCTTGAATGGCACCCGGGCGGCGCGCAGGACGGGAACGATGGCGCCCAGCAGGGCGTGCGCCTCGGCCGGCACGCTGGACACGTGCAGCTTCCAGCCTTGCACGCGCTCGGTGCGGCCGACCTTGAGCCAGACGCCGCCGATGATGGGCGCGAGGCCCGCTTGCTGCAAATAGTGTTGGTAGGTCGGGGTGTCCGACAGTGCCCTGTCAGGTGATGGGTTCATGGATGGGCTCATTTCCAGACGAAGAAGCGCGATTCGACATTGGTGGTGAAGCCGCAGCTGTCGCCGCAGGTATTACCGCAACTGAACTCGGTGCAGGTGACGTCGCAAGTCGAGCCGCCGCAGGTGACGCCGCCGCAGGTGTACGAGGTGCAGGAACAGGTATATTGCGGGCCGCAGGCTTGCAGCACGCGGTCGCGCTCCATCAGCGCGCTGGCGTCGGCGAGGAAGGCGCGCGCATCGACGGCGCGCATCGCGCGCCGCGTGGCGTCATCGAGGTAGGGCAGCGTGGCCAGCGCGGCGGCCGGGTTGCTGAGGAAGGTCTGGAACAATTCTGCGTTGCCACGCAGCTCGCCGACCAGGCGGGCGAAAGTGGTTCTGTCCATGGCGGACTCCTTGTGCGGGTGATGCGGGGCCGAAAAGCGACGCGCCACCGCGAAGCGGCGCGTCGCCCTGCCGCTTAGCGGTTCCAGGCGGCCGGATTGATGACCACATTACCCATGTCGGTAATGTTGGTGGTGTAGCCGCAGCTTTCGCCGCAGGTGTTGTCGCAGCTGCTCGAACAGGTATTGCCGCAGCGTTGCAATGAACCGCTCGCGCGCGAGAAGTAATCGACGGCGGGCGTGCTGATCGCCATCTCGGCGGTCAGGTTGGTGGTGTAGCCGCAGCTGCCGCCGCAGGTGTTGTCGCAGCTGCTCGAGCAGGTATTGCCGCAGCCGCGCGAGACGCCGATGGCGCGCGCGATCAGGGCAGCCGGATCCTGGCCGACCAGCGCGCCTTTGGCCTGGCGGTCAAGATCGCTCACCTGGGCGATGATGGTTTCGGGCGAAAAGATCAGCTGATGGAAAAACGCGGGATCGGATTTGGCCTTTTCGACCAGGCTCTGGAATACTTTGGGATCCATTTGAAACCTCCACAAGACGAAGCACTACAGAGGGGTGCACTTGCAAATTGACTACGGACGTACGGCACCCCGGGAAGTTCAATATAGGTCCGCATGACGGCGCGGTTTTTGATCGTGCCCAAACCCGGACTTGCGTACGGCGGTGTCCGGCCTGGCTGGTTTTCAGCGGCGGCGGCACGTCCGTTAGAATGCCTGGTGGCATACATTTCACTAGGGAGATGAACTTGGAAAAGAAGGATTTCTGGCAATTGATCGATGCCTCGCGCCTGGCTGCGGACAACGATCCCAACGCGCAGGTCGACACGCTCGGCGCGTTGCTGCTGCAACTGGAAGCGGACCAGATCGTCGAATTCGACCGCGTGATGGTCGAGCACGTCAATCGCGCGTATCACTGGGATGTATGGGCGGCGGGGTACATCATCGGCGGCGGCTGCTCGGACGATGGCTTCATGGATTTCATGGGGTGGCTGATCAGCAAAGGCGAACAGGTGTTCGAAACCGCGCTGCGCGATGCGGACAGCCTGGCCGACGTGGTCGAGGAGATCGACGGCGAATGCCAGGTCGAAGGAATCCTGTACGCGCCCGGCAAGGCATGGGAGCGAAAAACCGGACGCCCCGGCGGCGACTTCCCGCAACACATGTTCGCGTTCCAGAATGGCCCGCATGGCGAAAGCTGGGACGAGGACGAGGTCGACGCCAGGCTGCCGCGCCTGGCCGCCAGGTTCAACGGCTGATTAACGCCAGGGAGCGCCGGACCCGAGCCGGATCCGGCGCGCTTGATTTAGTACAGTACGACCGAGCGGATCGACTCGCCGCTCTTCATCAGGTCGAAGCCTTCGTTGATGCGTTCGAGCGGCAGGCGGTGCGTGATCAGGTCATCGATATTGAGCTTGCCTTCCATGTACCAGTCGACGATCTTCGGCACGTCGGTGCGCCCGCGCGCGCCGCCGAAGGCGGAGCCTTTCCATACGCGGCCGGTGACCAGCTGGAACGGACGGGTCGAAATCTCCTGCCCCGCCGCCGCCACGCCGATGATGATCGACTGGCCCCAGCCCTTGTGCGACGATTCGAGCGACTGGCGCATGGTGGTCACGTTGCCGATGCACTCGAAGCTGTAGTCGGAACCGCCGTCGGTGAGCCCGATAATCGTGTCGACCACGTTCTCCACCTTGGACGGATTGATGAAGTGGGTCATGCCGAACTTGCGCGCCATCGCTTCGCGCTCGGGGTTCAGGTCGACGCCGATGATCTTGTCGGCGCCGACCATTCTGGCGGCCTGGATCACGTTCAGGCCGATGCCGCCCAGGCCGAACACCACCACGTTGGCGCCCGCTTCCACCTTGGCGGTAAACAGCACCGCGCCCACGCCGGTGGTCACGCCGCAGCCGATGTAGCAGATCTTGTCGAACGGCGCGTCGGAACGCACCTTGGCCAGCGCGATCTCGGGCACCACGATGTAGTTCGAGAAGGTCGATGTGCCCATGTAGTGGTAAATCGGCTTGCCGTCGATCGAGAAGCGGCTGGTCGCGTCGGGCATCAGCCCGCGGCCCTGGGTCGAGCGGATCGACTGGCACAGATTGGTTTTCTGCGACAGGCAGAATTTGCACTGGCGGCATTCGGGGGTGTACAGCGGGATGACGTGATCGTCCTTGCGCAGGCTGGTCACGCCCGGTCCCACGTCGACCACCACGCCGGCGCCTTCGTGTCCCAGGATGGACGGGAAAATCCCTTCCGGATCGGCGCCGGAGAGGGTGTAGTAATCGGTGTGACAGATGCCGGTGGCCTTGATTTCGACCAGTACCTCGCCCGCGCGCGGGCCTTCCAGGTCGACTTCTTCAATCGTCAGCGGCTGGCCCGCCTTCCATGCAATCGCTGCCTTGGTTTTCATGTTGTTCCTGTCCCTCAGATGGTCGGAGCGCCGCAAGGGCGCAGTTTCGCCATCATATCAAGCCGGGGACAAGCGTGCAGATTTGGACGCCGGTGCTGCGCATCGCTACACCCAAAACCGTCATTCCCGCCAAGGGGGGCGCCAAGGCCGAGAATGACGGTCTCATGGCTAGCGAAAAAACGACCCAATTTGACGGCATTCGCTTAGCATGCAGCCAATGCGTGCCGCTCCCACAAGGAGTGCAATTGCCCGGTCAGGCGCAGCGGCATCAGGGGCTTGGGAATGACCCCGATCGCGCCCGCCTCGGCATAGCGCGCAATGTCCGCCTCGGCCGTCAGGCCGGTCACGAACAGCGCGGGCGTGCCGGCCAGGTGCGGTATGCGGCGCAGCATGGCCAGGGTGGCCAGGCCGTCCAGATCCGGCATCATCACGTCCAGCAAAATCAGGTCGGGCTTGAAATCCATCGCGGCCAGCAGCGCTTCGCGCCCCGAACCGCAGTCGCGCACCTCGAACTTGCCGATCACTTCCAGCACCAGCTTGGCCGTGGTGCGCACGTGCAGGTCGTCTTCGACATACAAAATCGATTTCAGGCCGTGGCTTGCGTCGCTGTTCATGGCTAATCCCCCGCCGCCACGCACGGCGCAATCCCGAGCATGGACGAAATGGTGCTCCACAGCTGGCGCGGCGAGGTCCACGGCTTGGGCAAAAAGGCGCGCACCGGGTCGCGCGCGTCGGGCAGGCGCGCCGAATACACCAGCAAGGGGGTGGTCAACAACTCGGGCATGAGCGCGCGACCGTCGCCGTCGGACAGGCCGGGGTCGAGCACCACCAGCGAAAACAGTTGGGTAGCGAGCACGCGGCGCGCTTCGGCGATGGTGGCCACGTGGGTCACGTTCGCTTCCGGCGTCAGGAGCGTGGACAGCACCTGCGCGGTCTTTTCATCGCTGTCGATATGCAGCACGCGCGGCGCGTTGCGGGTCGCGCCGGCGCTCTCGCCCTTGCCGTCGGCGCGCGCCCGGGGCGTGAGCACCAGCGCGGCATCCATCAGGGGCGCGGTCAGGCGCGGTGCATCGGCGGCGGCATCGATGCCGATGAAGGCCGGGCCAATCGGCCAGCGCCTCGGCGTGTGGGAAAACAGGGTGCGGCGCTCTTTGGCGACGACTTGCGCGGGAGCGGAGGAAACGCAGAGTTTGTAGTTAGCGGTCGCTTTCATGGCGACATCCTTTCTGAACCGGTTCGATCGGTATCCGGACGTGGCGGCGCAACAACGCACATGGCAAAGGCGCAACAACGTCAGGGGAACAATCGGCGGAGCTGGGCCGAAAACATCTATCGGCCGCAGGGGAAAGGCGGCGCTGAAAAAGGGCGGACGCGAGCGGGTCAGGGCTCAATCACGCAGGGAACTGTGTGAATAAAATGCAAGTCACGCGTTTAGTGTAGCAAATATTTGCCCTGCGGGAACACTGCTTTAGAAATTTTTATCTGAAAGCGTCCGCAATGCGCAACGCCTTCATGCGCCATCACTTGGCTTTGAGACGATTTGCGAATCCGGAATGCAAACTGTTCAATGTTTCTTCGGCGGCGAGCAACTGGTCGGCCACTTCGTTGATCTTGCGCCGGCTCGAACGCGCATGGTCGCGCAGCACTTCGAAGGCGGTGTTGCGGTCGGTCTGGAACTTGCCCATCAGCAGGCCCACGGCCAGGCTGGTTTCGCGCCCGGCGGCCAGCGCCGCGTTCAGGTTCAGTTCGGTGCGGCGCAGCTCGCGGATATCGTCGGCGCGCGCCAGACCGGCTTCGAAGGCCGGCATCAGGCGCTCGGCGTCGACCGGCTTGACCAGGTAGCCCAGCGCGCCGTAGGCGGCCGCCTGGCGGGTCGATTCGCTGTCGCCGATGGCCGACAGGAACATGAACGGCACCGTGGTGTGGGTCTTGAGGTGGTGCGCCAGTTCCAGCCCGCTCATGCCGGGCATGGTGATGTCGAGCAGGGCCATGTCGGGCTCGCCGGCGGCGATCTGCTGCAGCGCTTCTTCGCCGGACGATGCGGTCACGGTGTCGTAACCGGCGTGGCCGATGACTTCATTGAGAAACTGCAGCAGCAGCGGGTCGTCGTCGACGATGAGGATGCGACGTTTCACGACAGGGGCGGAATTTGGCACGGAGGTCCTTTTACGCTGGGAAGAAGTGTAAAAAGATTATACGGCCCCGGTCACGTTCGCGCACGTTTTCCGCTGCGCGCCGAACAAGGCATCGAACTGGCGCGCTGCGGCCGTGGGATCAGGGCTGGCATACACCGAAGTGATGGCCGCCACCATGTCGGCGCCGCGCTCGACCAGCGGCGCCGCGTTCTCGGGCGTCATGCCGCCGATGACCACCAGCGGCAGCGTGAGCTGGCTACGGGCTTCGAGCAGGATATCGGGCGCCGTGGTAAAGCTGTAGCGCTTGACCGGGGACGGATAAAAGCCGCCGAAGGCGGCGTAGGTGGCGCCATCGCGTTGGGCCGCGCGCGCCAGCGCCAGGTCGCCGTAGCAGGAGGCGCCGACGATCTTGCCTGGTCCCAGCGCGGCGCGCACCTTGGCCACGCAGGCGTCGGTTCCGCCCACGTGCACGCCGTCGGCGCCAAGCGTCAGGCACAGGTCCAGGTGGTCGTTGATCACCAGCGGCCGGCCGTAGCGGCGGCACAAGGCCAGCAGCGCGGCACCCTGGCGCCGGCGCAGGTCGGGGCTGGCGTCCTTGTGGCGGTACTGGACCAGCGCCACCCCGCCATCGAGGGCGGCGCGGGTGCAGTCGAGCAGGCGTTCGGTATCGTCCCAGTTGGGGGTGACCAGGTAAAGTCCGCGCATGGGCAGTGTCGGTTTCAGTTTCATAGTAAGGAAGGTAAGCGCTGTGGAATGCGCTGCCCGGCGCCGATCGCGAACGATTGGGCCAGGCTTTGATGGGTATAGGACTGGGCGCGATCGAGGGCATCGGCCATCGATTCGCCCAGGGCCAGGCGGGCGGCAATCGCCGCGGCCAGGGTGCAGCCGCTGCCATGGAATTCGCCGGCCAGGCGTGGCCAGCGCCACTCCTGTTCCTGGTTGTCGCCGCGCCAGCGGTTGACCACCTCGGGGCCGTCGCCATGGCCGCCGGTGACCAGCACGTGCGGGCACGCGAGCGGGCCGAGCTCTTGCGCTTCGCGCAGGTTCGGCACCACCAGGGTGGCCACGGCCAGCAGGGGCGCGAGCGCCGCCAGCGCGTCGCCGCGCGAAAGCGCATCGCCATGGCCGCTGGCCAGCACCGGGTCGAGCACCACCGGCAAGGCGGGATCGCGCCGGCGCAGCTGATCGACTAGTGCGGCAATCGCCTCGGCGTTGGCGCGGTTGCCGGGGATGCCGAGTTTGACGGCGCCAATTTGCACGCTGTCGATCAGCGCCTGCGCCTGGCGCGCCAGCAGGGAGGAGTCGACCGGCACCACGTCGTACACGCGGTTATGGTCCTGCACCGTCAGCGCGGTGACCACCGGCAGCGCGTGCGCACCCTGGGCCGCGATCGCGGCCAGGTCGGCGGCGATGCCGGCCCCGCCCGAGGGATCGAGACCGGCGAACACCAGCACCACCGGCATGGACGCGCTGCGCGCTGTCACGCGACTTTGCCCGCGACCGGCGAGGATGGCACGGCGGCGAAGCGCTTGGGCATGCGCCCGGCCAAAAACGCTTCGCGCCCGGCCCGCACCGCCAGGCGCATGGCGCCGGCCATGCGCACCGGATCGCGCGCGCCGGCGATGGCGCTGTTCATCAGCACACCGTCGCAGCCCAGTTCCATGGCAATCGCCGCGTCCGAGGCGGTGCCCACGCCGGCGTCGACCAGCACCGGCACCTTGGCCTGCTCGATGATCAGCTGCAGGTTCCACGGGTTGAGGATGCCCATGCCGGACCCGATCAGGGACGCCAGCGGCATCACCGCCACGCAGCCGATGTCTTCGAGCAGGCGCGCCTGGATCGGATCGTCGCTGCAGTAAACCATGACGTCGAAGCCGTCCTTGACCAGCGCTTCAGCCGCGACCAGGGTTTCGGGCATGTGCGGGAACAGGGTCTTTTCGTCGCCCAGCACTTCGAGCTTGACCAGGTTGCGCCCGCCCAGCAGCTCGCGCGCCATCTGCAAGGTGTAGACGGCGTCCTTGGCGTTGTAGCAGCCGGCCGTGTTGGGCAGGATGGTGTACTGGTCGGGCGGCAGCACGTCCAGCAGATTGGGCGCGTTGCGGTCCTGGCCGATGTTTACGCGGCGGATCGCCACGGTGATGATTTCGGCCTGGGCGGCGTCGGTCGCCTCGCGCGTTTGCGCCAGGTCGCGGTATTTGCCGCTGCCGACCAGCAGGCGCGAATTGTAGGTCTTGCCCGCGATGGTCAGCAGGTCTTGATTATTCTCGTTCATGTTCATGGTTGCTTCCTTGGTTGGTTCCCTATGCTCAGCCGCCGCCGATGGCGCGCACGATCTCGATTTTGTCTTGCGCCAGCACGGCGCGTTGCGGCCATTGCTGGCGCGGCACCACCTGGCGGTTGACCGCCAGCGCCATGGCCTGCCCCGGCGGCAGGCCAAGTTCCTCGACCAGGTCGAGCAGAGAGGCGCCCGGCGCCACGCGCCGTGCCTCGCCGTTGACTTCGATCTCGATCTTGATCTCGATCACGGTCACACCTTTTTATAGAGTTCACCACCCTGGCGCACGAACTCGATGGCTTTCACTTCCATCCCCTGGCGCAGCGCGCTTTGCTCGCTCACGTTCATGGTGGCGGCGTAGTCGCGTACTTCCTGGGTGATCTTCATCGAGCAGAAATGCGGACCGCACATCGAGCAGAAATGCGCCACCTTGGCCGAATCCTTGGGCAATGTCTCGTCGTGGAATTCGCGCGCCTTGTCCGGGTCCAGGCCCAGGTTGAACTGGTCGTCCCAGCGGAATTCGAAACGCGCTTTCGACAGCGCGTTGTCGCGGATCTGCGCGCCCGGATGGCCCTTGGCCAGGTCGGCCGCGTGCGCCGCGATCTTGTAGGTGATGATGCCGTCCTTGACGTCATCCTTGTTCGGCAGGCCCAGATGCTCTTTCGGCGTGACGTAGCACAGCATGGCGGTGCCGTACCAGCCGATCATGGCCGCGCCGATGCCCGAGGTGATGTGATCGTAGCCGGGGGCGATATCGGTCGTCAAAGGTCCCAGGGTGTAGAACGGCGCCTCGCCGCACTGGTCCAGCTGGAGGTCCATGTTCTCTTTGATCAGTTGCATCGGCACGTGGCCGGGGCCTTCGATCATGACCTGCACGTCGTGCTTCCAGGCGACTTGCGTGAGTTCGCCCAGGGTTTTCAGCTCGGCCAGCTGCGCCTCGTCGTTGGCGTCGTAGATGGAGCCGGGACGCAGGCCGTCGCCCAGGCTGAACGAGACGTCGTAGGCTTTCATGATGGCGCAGATGTCTTCGAAGTGCGTGTACAGGAACGATTCCTTGTGATGCGCGAGGCACCACTTGGCCATGATCGAGCCGCCGCGCGAGACGATCCCGGTCAGGCGCGAGGCGGTCATCGGCACGTAGCGCAGCAGCACGCCGGCGTGGATGGTGAAGTAGTCGACGCCTTGCTCGGCCTGTTCGATCAGGGTATCGCGGAAGATTTCCCAGGTCAGGTCTTCAGCCTTGCCGTTGACCTTTTCCAGCGCCTGGTAGATCGGCACGGTGCCGATCGGAACCGGGCTGTTACGGATGATCCATTCGCGCGTTTCGTGAATGTGCTTGCCGGTCGACAGATCCATGACATTGTCGGCGCCCCAGCGGATCGCCCAGGTCATTTTTTCGACTTCCTCGCCGATCGACGAGGTCACGGCCGAATTGCCGATGTTGGCGTTGATCTTGACCAGGAAATTGCGGCCGATGATCATCGGCTCGACTTCCGGATGGTTGATGTTGGCCGGGATGATGGCGCGGCCGCGGGCGATTTCTTCGCGCACGAATTCGGCGGTGATGGTGTCGGGGATGGAGGCCCCGAACGACTGGCCCGAATGCTGGCGTCCCAGCAGCTGCGCGCTGCGCTTGCCCATCGGGCCGGATGCTTCGAGCTCCTGCAGGTACTCCTGGCGGCGCAGGTTTTCGCGGATCGCCACGTATTCCATTTCGGGCGTGATGATGCCGCGCCGCGCGTAGTGCATCTGCGTCACGTTGGCGCCTTCGAGCGCGCGGCGCGGGGTGCGCTGCAGCTGGAAGCGCAGCGCGGCCAGGGCCGGGTCGTCCAGGCGCGCCTGGCCGTAGGCGGAACTGGGGCCGGCCAGTTGTTCGGTGTCGCCGCGTTCCAGGATCCACGGCAGGCGCGGGGTACCGAGGCCGGAGCGGATGTCGATGGCCGCTTCCGGATCGGTGTACGGGCCGGAGGTGTCATATATATAGACAGGGGGATTCGGTTCGGCGCCGAAGGAGGCGGCCGTATCGGACTGGCTGACGGCGCGCATCGGCACGCGCAGGTCAGCGCGGCTGCCCTGGGCATAGACTTTACGGGAATTCGGAAAAGGCGCAATTGCCGCTTCATCCACCGTGGCGGTGGCGGAATCGAATTTGAGGGGGGCTTTCAGCGGTGCGTTCATGTGGCTCCATTGCGTGCAGGAGCCAGCAAAGGAGTCGGAGCCCGGGATTGCGGCCGTGACGGCGCACCCATGGAACTCACTGGCTTCCCTTCGCTGGCATTATCCAGATCAGGTTCAGAGGGTGTTTCTCACCCGCGCCTCGCTGTTGCGATTTGCAGGACCCCTAGCGTGTGCCGCCTTGCGGCAGCGAGCGCAATTATACCCCCTGATACGGGCGACAACATGGCTTTTTCGCCACGTGATACAGAACAACACCGGCTTGCGGGCAAGTGGGAGACTGGACCACCCGGGCTGCTTGCCAATGGCGCCAGCCTAAGCGCCGTCTTTCCCGCGCAGGCGGGAATCCATAGCACCTCCGCGCGAAGGTGGCATGAATCCGCGCCTGCGCGGGGACGACGAATCTCAGGTCCTCGGCCTTCATGCCAGTCGCCTGCCAATCGTCACTTTGGAGAACCCTCATGATGAAACTGTCAACCAGCGCCAGCGCGGTCCGCTTGCTGCTCTCGTCGCTTGCCATCGGCCTCACTGCGCACGCCGGCGCCGCCGTCGACACCACGCGCGTGATCGTCGCCTTCAAACCCGGCAAGGCGGCCATCGTGCGAGCGGCGGTATCCGGCGCGCACGGCGCGGTCAAGCACGAGATCCACGGCATGGATGCGATGGCGATCGAGGTGCCGGCCCAGGCCCTGAACGGCCTGCTGCGCAACCCGAACGTGGAATACATCGAGGAAGACGTGGTGCGCAAGGCCTTCGCCCTGAGCTCGGCGTCGACCGGCACGCCGTACGCCAGCGGCCAACTGGTCCCGTACGGGATCAACCTGGTGCAGGCCGACCTGCTGCCCGATGCGAATGCCGCCAACCGCAAGGTGTGCATCATCGATTCAGGCTACGACCGCGCCCATGAAGACCTGAGCGCCAACAGCGTCGCCGGCGAGTACGACGCCGGCACCGGCAACTGGTACACCGACGAAAACCACCATGGCACGCACGTCGCCGGCACCATCGCGGCGATCAACAACAGCGGCACCGGCGTGGTGGGCGTGAACCCCAACCGCCTCCTGAAACTGCACATCGTGAAGGTGTTCGGCGCCGCCGGCTGGGCCTATTCGTCAAGCCTGGCCAGCGCCGCCAACAAGTGCGGCAGCGCCGGCGCGAATGTCATCAGCATGTCGCTCGGGGGCGGACGCCCCAGCAAGACCGAGGAGCGCGCCTTCGATGCGCTGGCCGCCAAGGGCGTCCTGAGCATCGCCGCCGCCGGCAACGACGGCAACACGGTGGTGTCGTACCCGGCCGGCTACGCCAGCGTGATGATGGTCGGCGCGCTCGACGAAAACAAGGCCTGGGCCAGCTTCTCGCAGTACAACAGCAAGGTCGAAATCGCCGGCCCCGGCGTCGGCGTGCTCTCGACCGTGCCGATGAACAGCGGCTCCATGCCGGCGCTGACGGTGGGCGCGGCCGTGTACGCGCCGGGGTCGATGGACGGCTCGCCGGTCAAGACTGCCACAGCGCCGCTGGCCGACTTCGGCCTGGGCGACAAGGCCGATGCCGCCGTCTCGGGCAAGGTGTGCCTGATCGCGCGCGGGACCATCGATTTCGCCACCAAGGTCGCCAACTGCCAGAACAGCGGCGGCGTGGGCGCGGTGGTGTACAACAACGTCGCCGGAGGGTTCAGCGGCACGGTCGGCACGGCCACCCTGATTCCATCGGTATCGGCATCGAGCGCCGAAGGTACGCAGCTGAAAACCCAGTTGGGCCAGAGCGCCACGGTGGCGGTGAAACCGGCCAGCTACGCCTACTTCGACGGCACCTCAATGGCGACGCCGCACGTGTCGGCGGTGGCGGCGCTGGTGTGGAGCTACTTCCCGACCTGCAGCGGAACGCAAATCCGCAACTCGCTCGGCAAGAGCGCGCTCGACCTGGGCATGGCGGGGCGCGACACCAAGTACGGCTTTGGCCTGGTGCAGGCAAAAGCCGCCCACGACCGCATCAAGTTACTCGGTTGCGGGAATTGATCCGGCCCCGGATCTGACGCAGGAACGTGCGGAGATGGTACGCTGATAAACTTTTGTTTATCCGGGGCGCGCCGCGCCCCTACCATTCCAGGCACGTATGACCAAAAAGATTTTGCTGTTAAGCGTTTCCGCCGGCGCCGGCCATATGCGCGCGGCCGAAGCGATTCGCGCCGCCGCCAACGCGGCCGCCGGCGGGGTCGAAGCGACCCATCTGGACGTGATGGATTACGTCCCTTCCGCCTTTCGCAAGATGTACACCGAGTTTTACCTGAAACTGGTGAACAAGGCGCCGGCGCTGTGGGGCTACCTGTACCAGGCCAGCAACGACGCCCGCCCGGACAGCACCATGCAGCAGCTGCGGCGCGGCCTGGAACGCCTCAACACGCGAGCGCTGATGACCGCCATCGACGCGGCGCAGCCGGACGCGATCGTCTGCACCCACTTCCTGCCGGCCGAAATTTTGGCGCGCGCGATCCGCAAGCGCGGCTTCACCACCCCGGTGTGGGTGCAGGTGACCGACTTCGACCTGCACCGCATGTGGATGCACGAGAACATGGCCGGCTACTTCGCCGGCAACGAGGAAGTCGCCTACCGCATGCGCCGCTGCGGCATTGCGCCCGAACGCATCCACGTGACCGGCATTCCGATCATGCCCGCCTTCGGCCAGGCGCTTGACCGCACCGCCTGCGCGCGCGAGTTCGGGCTCGATCCCAAGACCACCACCTTCCTGCTGATGGGCGGCGGCGCTGGCCTGGGCAGCCTGGAGACGGTGGCCGAACGCCTGCTGGCCCTGGAAGGCACCTTCCAGCTGATCGTTTTGGCCGGCAAGAACGCCAAGGCGCTGGCCGCGCTCAAGGTGTTGGAGATGCGCTTTCCGGGACGCCTGCTGGCGCAGGGCTTTACCGACAAGGTGGAGCGCCTGATGGCATGCGCGGATCTGGTGATCACCAAGCCGGGCGGGCTGACAAGTTCCGAATGCCTGGCCATGGGCCTGCCGATGATCGTCAATTCGCCGATTCCGGGGCAGGAAGAACGCAACGCCGATTACCTGCTCGAACAGGGCGTCGCCCTCAAGGCGGTCGACGGCCCCACCCTGGAATACCGCATCGCGCACCTGCTGGCGCATCCCGATCAACTGGCGGCGATGAGCCGGCGCGCACGCGCGCTGGGCCGCTCGCATGCGGCCCAGGATGCCCTCGGCCATGTGCTGGGTAACCCCGCCCGCACGCCATCGAACTGACCATACCGAAAAACGCCCCATGACCAGACTCTTATTTGCCGCAACCCTTTTCAGCGCCTGCGCCGGCGCGCTGGCCGACACCGGCATCGACACCGCCAAGCTGACCGAAACCGAGGTCGCCCTGGCCGATGTGAGCCGTGCAGGCCAGCCCGGCAAGGCCTTCATGGCAGCCACCATCATCAACGCCCCAGTGCCGAAGCTGTGCGCGATGATCCAGGACTACGCCGCCTACCCGTCGTTCATGCCGAACGTGGACAAGGTGGCGGTGCTGCGCAAGGAAGACGCCGCGCAGGTCGACATGACGCTCAAGCTGCCGCTCGGGAAGGTGAAAAAATACCGCCTGCGCATGGAACCGAAGGTGTCCGCCGCCCAGTGCCAGCTATCGTGGAAAATGCTGCCCTGGCCCGGCGTGAGCGCCGAGGAAGCGATTGCCGACACCACCGGCTACTGGCTGCTGGCGCCGCACGCCAGCGACAAGAACAAGACCGTGGTCAAATACATGGTGTACACCGATCCGGGCCCGGTGCCGATGGGACTGGGGTGGATCGTCGACAGCATGAGCCGTGGCAGCATGCCCAAGACCCTGGAAGCGCTGCGCCAGCGCGCCGCCGCTGCGCAATAACTGCCCGTCGCGGCTGCGCCCCGTCCTCCTCTATAATGAACGTTTTCGCAAAAATACACGACAAACCATGGAATTAGACAAATCTTTCGAGCCCGCCGACATTGAACGCTACTGGCGCGCGGAGTGGGAAAAACGCGGCTACTTCGCCGCGACCACCGACGCCGACAAGCCGTCGTTTTGCATCCAGCTGCCGCCGCCGAACGTCACCGGCACCCTGCACATGGGCCATGCGTTCAACCAGACCATCATGGATGGCCTGACCCGCTACTACCGCATGCGCGGCTATAACACCGCCTGGGTTCCGGGCACCGACCATGCCGGCATCGCCACCCAGATCGTGGTGGAGCGCCAGCTCGACGCGCAAAAAGTCTCGCGCCATGACCTGGGCCGCGAGAAGTTCGTCGCCAAAGTCTGGGAATGGAAAGAAAAGTCGGGCAACATCATCACCGGCCAGATGCGCCGCATGGGCACCTCGCCCGACTGGGCGCGCGAATACTTCACCATGGATGAACCGCGCTCGAAGATCGTCACCGACGTGTTCGTGCGCCTGTTCGAGCAGGGCCTGATCTACCGCGGCAAGCGCCTGGTGAACTGGGACCCGAAGCTGGGCACCGCCGTATCGGACCTGGAAGTGGTGTCGGAAGAAGAAGACGGCTCGATGTGGTACATCCGCTATCCATTCGTGGACGGCAGCGGCCATCTGACGGTGGCCACCACGCGTCCTGAAACGCTGCTCGGCGACGTCGCCGTGGCGGTCGATCCGACCGACGAGCGTTACCAGGCGATGGTCGGCAAGATGCTCAAGCTGCCGCTGACGGAACGTGAAATCCCGATCATCGCCGACGACTACGTCGACAAGGCCTTCGGCACCGGCTGCGTGAAGATCACCCCGGCGCACGACCTGAACGACTACGCCGTCGGCCAGCGCCACAAGCTGCCGATGATCTGCGTGATGACGCTCGACGCGAAAATGAACGACGAAGCGCCGCAAGCCTACCGTGGCCTGGACCGTTTCGTGGCGCGTAAAAAAATCGTTGCCGACCTCGATGCGCAAGGCTTGCTGCAGGAAGTCAAGCCGCACAAGCTGATGGTGCCGCGCGGCGACCGTACCGGCGTCGTGATCGAGCCGATGCTGACCGACCAGTGGTTCGTGGCGATGACCAAGCCGGCGCCGGAAGGCACGTTCTTCCCCGGTAAATCGATCGCCGAAGTGGCGCTCGACAAAGTCGCCAGCGGCGAAATCAAGTTCGTGCCCGAAAACTGGAACACCACCTACAACCAGTGGCTCAACAACATCCAGGACTGGTGCATCTCGCGCCAGCTGTGGTGGGGCCACCAGATCCCGGCATGGTACGACGATGCCGGCAATATCTTTGTGGCCAAGACCGAAGAAGAAGCCAAGGCCAAGGCGCTGGCGGCCGGCGTGACGGCGCCGCTGCGGCGCGACGACGACGTGCTCGATACCTGGTTCTCGTCGGCGCTGGTGCCGTTTTCGACCATGGGCTGGCCGGAAGAGACGGTCGACCTCAAGACCTTCCTGCCGTCGTCGGTGCTGGTGACCGGCTTCGACATCATCTTCTTTTGGGTGGCGCGCATGGTCATGATGACCGCGCACTTCACCGGCAAGGTGCCGTTCGAGACCGTGTACGTGCATGGCCTGGTGCGCGATTCGAGCGGGCAGAAAATGTCCAAGTCGAAGGGCAATACGCTCGATCCGATCGACCTGATCGACGGTATCGATGTCGAAGCGCTGGTCGAAAAGCGCACCACCGGCTTGATGAATCCGCGCGACGCCGAAAAGATCGCCAAGGCCACGCGCAAGGAATTCCCGGCCGGGATTGCAGCCTACGGCACCGACGCGGTGCGCTTCACCATGGCCAGCTATGCTTCGCTGGGGCGCAACATCAACTTCGACCTGGGCCGCGCCGAGGGCTACCGCAACTTCAACAACAAGCTGTGGAACGCCACCCGCTTCGTGCTGATGAACACCCAGGAAAAAGATTGCGGCGTGCCGGCAGATGCCGACCTGTCGCAGGGCGACCGCTGGATCCTGTCGACCATGCAGCGCGCCGAGATGGAAGTGGCCAAAGGCTTCGACGACTACCGCTTCGATAACATCGCTTCGGCCATCCACAAGTTCGTGTGGTACGACTACTGCGACTGGTACCTCGAAATGGCCAAGGTCCAGATCCAGCACGGCACCGAAGGCCAGCAGCGCGCTACCCGCAACACCTTGCTGCGCGTGCTGGAAGTGATCCTGCGCCTGGCGCATCCGATCATTCCGTTCGTGACCGAAACGCTGTGGCAGACCGTCGCGCCGCTGGCCGGCAAAGTGCTCAACCCGGCGGGCGACTCGATCATGGTGCAGCCGTACCCGGAAGCCAATCCGGCGCTCATCGACGAGCGCGCGGAAGAGTGGATGGTCCAGCTCAAGGCGCTGACCGACGGCACCCGTACCCTGCGCGGCGAAATGAAGCTGCCGGAGTCGATGCGCGTGCCGCTGATCGTCGAAGCGGCCGACGCGGCCGACCGGGCGCGCCTGGAAAGCTACGCGGCTTACGTGCAGACCCTGGGCAAGCTGTCGGAAGTCAATATCGTCGACACCTTGCCGGAGTCGCCGGCGGCGGTGGCGGTGGTGGGCGCCACCAAGCTGATGCTCAAGGTGGAGATCGATGTCGGCGCCGAGCGTGAGCGCATGTCGAAGGAAATTGCGCGCATCGAAGGCGAAATCGCCAAGGTGAACGGCAAGCTGGGCAATGAAAGCTTCGTGGCGCGCGCGCCCGAAGCGGTCGTTGCGCAGGAAAAAGAGCGCCTGGTGGCATTCTCGGCCACCATCGAAAAGCTGCGCGAGCAGCTGGCCAAGTTGCCGGCAGCGTAAGCTGTCACAGCGGTGCGGCGCGCTTTTGATTCCACCAGGAATCAAAAGCGCGCTGTACGTACGGAAAAAAATGTCAAGTTGAAAATAGAGACTGTCTTATTCGGTTAACATTTGATAATATTTTTCTGATAAGAACTTAAAGTTTCTCTATACTATCGCTCTTTGGTGAGTCGGATCCAGTCCCGCTATTGGTTCTCCGGTTAACACCTGCGATGTCCCTGATTTGTTCCCCCTGTTACCCGGTTGCGTGCGCTTGCACGGACCTGGCGTTCCCAGCGCACATAACAACTTCATTCACCGGTTGACGCCGGCACGCAGACCAGCAACTTGAACACTGCCCACCGAATGGCCGTGATGGATATCCATTGCCTGTCGTGGGTACGAGGATTTTTGAAAGAGGAATTACATGAAACAATCAGCTTATGCCATCGCCCTGTCCAGCGCCCTGATCGCCGGTTGCGGCGGCGGGTCGTCCGAGTCGTCGACCGCACCGGCCATGGCGCCGGCGGCGCCGGTGGCTGTGGTGCCGGCGCCTGTACCTGCACCAGCGCCGGCGCCCGTGGTGACGCCGGAGCCGGTCGTGGCCGCGCCGACACCGGTGGTCACTGCGCAACCGGCGCCGGTCCCGGCTCCTGTACCAGCACCGACGTCCGCCCCGGTGCCTACGCCAGCCCCAGCGCCCGCCCCTGCACCGGCGCCGGCCCCTGTATCCGCACCGGCTCCGGCACCAGCGCCAGCACCTGCGCCAGTATCGGCCACATCGACGTCGGCCTCGGCTTCCTTCGCCGACTGCTTCGAGGTAACGCCGGGCACGCAATACACGACCTCGAATACCTACACCCATGTGGTTGTCAAAGAGATGTTCGAGGGCGTCATGGCCTACGGCATCATGGAACTGCGCGATAACGGCGCGCGCCGTGGCGGTCCGTACTTCATCACCGACAACAATATCCACAGGATGCTGGGCGTCGGCCAATACGATACAAGCGGCGTCCAGAAGGGCAAGGATGTGTTTTCCAAGGAAGCAGTCTTCCCGCTGACGATGGTTCCCGGCCAGACGTCCATGGCCAACTTCACCAGCACGAGCACCAGCTGGCGCCTGGAGTTCGACAAGTCGGGCGCATCGAGCACGGTGACCAGCACCGACGTCACAGCGCTCTCCGATCAATTGACATTCGTCGGCTTCGACACGATCACGGTCGCCGGCCGCACGTTCGCGAACGCGTGCAAGATTGCCTCGCCAGGATCGGTCGCGGGGCAGGTGTCGATGGCATGGCGCGCCAAAGGCTTTGGCTGGGTCCGCACCGAAGAGCAAACCGTCCAGGGCGCGCTGGTGCCCGGCACGCGCGTCGAGATCGTCAAGATCATCGCGGCGCCCTGAGTCCTTATTCCGCTCCCCGCGCTGCGGGGAGCACCGCCAATTCAAGAAAAGAGAATCAATGAAACCATCAGCTTATGTCATCGCCCTGTCCACCGTGTTGATCGCCGGTTGCGGCGGCGGATCGTCGGATAACTCCAGCGCGCCCGCAGCCGCGCCGGCGCCGGTTGTTGCCGTACCAGCGCCAGTTCCAGCGCCAGTGCCCGTGGCGACGCCAGAGCCGGTTGCCGTGACGCCTGCACCGGCACCTGTGCCGGCTCCTGCTCCTGCTCCTGCACCTGCTCCAGATCCAGTGCAGGCTCCGACGCCTGCCCCGGCGCCAGTCCAGGTGTCGACCCCTGCTCCTGCCCCGGCGACCGCAGCAACACCCACGCTCGCGGAATGTTTCAAGCTAACGCCGGGCGTGAAGTACGTCGACACGTATGGCAATACGCAAGCAGTAAGCAATGCCGTTTTTGAAGGCATCCCGACCATCGCGATGACGGAAACGCGGACCGATGGCACGCTGTTTGGTATCGTGTACCAGCACGTTATCGGCAACACCTTATACATGCCGGGCATTTTCGACTACACCTCGAATAACATCCCATCCGGAAAATTCGTGAATTCGGCGGATGCCAAAATAGCGCTCGATCTCGTCCCTGGCCAGTCGACTGTAACCCATTACACCGTCACCCGGACCGCGTATCCGGCGAACACCACCAGCATTGAGTCGGAAACGGTGGCATTCACGTTCGTCGGATTCGAGACCATCACGGTAGCGAGCCGCACGTTTGCCAATGCCTGCAAAATCACGTTCGCGCCGGAGAAGAACGGCGATATCCACACCACGTGGATTGCCAGCGGTTTCGGCTCGGCGCGCGCCTACACCAAGGATGCCAAGGGCGCCACCGTGCAGGGCAGCTTCAACGAGATCGTCAAGATTCTCGCCGCACCCTGATTCCCCTGACGCCTGCCCCAACCGGGCGCAGGCAATACCGGCCCTCGGCGCAGGGCCGGCATCCGCGTACCTCGTCCCCTTCCCCCATTCCAGTAAAGCTCACACAACCTGATACAAAGTTGTGGAGTCAGTGCAAAGCCAGTTTGCTACACTAGCAACGCTGCATACACCAACAATACTGGAGACACCATGAAAGCACTGACAACAGCCACCCTGATCGCCGCCATGCTGGCCATGACGCCGGCAATGGCGCAGGAAACAGCGTCCCCGGTCGGCCTGTGGAAAAACATCGATGACGTGACCGGCAAGCCGAAGGCGCTGATCCGCATCAGCGAGAACAACGGCGAGATCCAGGGCAAGCTGGAAAAACTGTTCCGCCCCGAAGGCACCGAGCAGAATCCCAAGTGCAACAAGTGCGAAGGCGTCAACAAGGACCAGCCGATCCTCGGCATGACCTTCATGAGCGGCCTGAAAAAAGAAGGCGACGAATACACCGGCGGCCAGATCCTCGACCCGGACAACGGCAAGGTCTACAAGAGCAAGCTGAAAGTCGTCGAAGGCGGCAAGAAGCTCAACGTGCGCGGCTATGTCGGCATGCCGATGTTCGGCCGCTCCCAGGTCTGGGTGCGCGAAGAGTAAGCTGCTGTTCTGCGCGTCCTGCGCTGCGGCGATCGAGATTATTGCTGATCGCCAAGCTCTCCTCTGTTATTATCTAAAGCGCAAGGTTGCCATGGCATACATGGCAGCGTTTTATCACGTTAACTCACTATTGGACCTGACATGATCATCGACCATCTTGGCTTTTCGGTAAGTAACTATGAGGACAGCAAAACCTTCTTCGGCAAGGCGCTTGCGCCGCTCGGCATTTCGCTGGTCGCCGAAGTCAAAGGCTGGGCGGGGCTGGGCAAGCAGGGCAAGCCGGAATTCTGGTTCGGCCAGGGCGGTCCCGCGCTCGGGCAGATGCATGTGGCCTTCGCGGCCGAGAACCGCGAACAGGTGCGCCAGTTCTACGCCGCCGCGCTCGAAGCGGGAGCGAAAGACAACGGCGCGCCCGGCATCCGCGCCCACTACCATCCGGACTATTACGGCGCCTTTGTCATCGGACCCGATGGCCACAATATCGAAGCGGTGTGCCACACGCCTGAAGCCTGACGCGCAGTCGCGCCCATGTCGCGCCTGAGGAACCGTCGGCCCGTGCCGCAGCGCGAGCGCGACATCGCCCGCCTGCGCGGCAAGCTCGAACGCGAGAAGTCATTGCCATGAAACGCGCGCCGCGCTGACGGGCATGGCGTCGCGACGCTACTGCGCCCCGATCGGAATGACCTTGCGCGGCCCCTTGCGCTGCGCGCTCTGCTGCGCGATGCTGGCGCGGATCGTGGCCAGCTGCTCGCCGCTGCGGTACAGCAGGTTGTAGCTTTCGAACGGGATCATCTTCCCGTCCGGCTGCGCAAAGTGGATGCATGATTTTTTCAGCGCGCGCACATCGAGCGAATAGGCGTCCATGAACTGCACGATCAGCACGCGGAACACGTTCTCGTAACCCAGGCCGGCCGGCGCGTCGATCAGCGGCAGGCAGCACATCAGCTCCGACAGGCAGTTGGCCTGCGACTCGGGCGAATGATTGGTCGCGAACAGCTTGAAGATGTGCTCCTTCATGCTCTTTTTGAGCGTCTCGTCGCGCTCGAAGACGATGGTGTTGCCGCTGCCTTCGACCAGCGTTTGCGGATCGAGGTAGCGCGTCAGCGGCACCGCCTGGCCGGCCGTCTTGAGCGCATACGCCATGGCCAGCGTGTCCGGGTTGCAGGGCACCGGCACGATATCGGCCAGCGTGAACAGGGATGTCTGCTCGGTGATCTTGCGCCGTATTTCGGACACCGTGAGGCGGTGCGCGCGCGGATCGTAGCGCTCCACCCGGCCGGCATCCTGGATCGGCTGCAAGGTCACGCCGCGCACGCAGGGCTGGGTCAGGGCGAAGTCGATGATGGCGCCGATTTCGTCGTCGTTGAGGCCCTTCTTGAGCGTGACCACCAAGGTAGTAGAGAGCTGCGCCGCGTTCAGGTTGGCCAGCGCCTGCGCGCGGATGCGGGTCAGGTCGGCGCCGCGCAATGCCTTGTGCACCTCGCTGCGCAGCGAATCGAACTGCAGGTAGACCTCGATGCCAGGCGCGTAGGTGGCCAGGCGGCGCGCAAAGGCCGGGTCCTGCGCCAATACGATGCCGTTGGTGTTGACCATGACGTGCTTGATCGGGCGCGCCTTGGCCGCGTCGAGAATGTCCCAGAAGCGCGGGTGCAGGGTCGGCTCGCCGCCGGAGAGCTGCATCACGTCCGCTTCGCCCTCGTTGGCCACCACCGCGTCGAGCATCCTGATGATGTCGTCGAAGGGTTTGTGCAGTTCGCGGTGGGTGCCGCTTTCGGCGTAACACACGGGGCAGTTCAGATTGCAGTTGTCGGTGATTTCGACGATCGACAGGCAGGAATGCTGCATGTGATCGGGACACAGGCCGCAGTCGTACGGGCAACCGTACTGCATCGGCGTGTTGAAGGTTTGCGGCATTTCGGGATGCTTGACGAAGACTTCGCGGCACAGGCGATAGTAATCGACATCGTCGCTCACCAGCACGCGTTCGGCGCCATGCGCGCTGCACCACTTGTCCATGAAGACATCGCTGCCCTTGAAAATGATCTTGGCCTCGACCGGATGCAGGCAGGTCGAACAGACCGAGGTGGTGGTGTCGTAAAACAGGTAGGGACGGATTTTGCGGCTCATGGTTCGATCGCTTTCAGTGGCGCCGGCGCGCCGAGCTGCCGGGCGAGCAAGGGAAGATAACAGAGCAGCGCAGCCAGGCACACCAGCTGCACGCCGCCCAGGCCCGCGCCATAATCGTAGCGCAGGGGCTTGATGGCGTCGACCGCGAGGCGCCAGGCCAGGTAGCCGAACAAGAACAGCTTGAACATCAAACCCGGCTTGTCGCGCCAGCGCGCGCGCAGCGCCAGCAGCAGGCCGCCCCACGCGAGCACGAACAGGATGTCATAGAGCTGGGTGGGATGGCGCGCAATGCCGTCGCCGAAATCGACGCCCCAGGGCAGCGCGGTGGCCTTGCCGTAGGTGCCATCATTCAGGCCCGCCAGAAAACAGCCGACGCGTCCGAGCGCGATGCCGGCCATGAGCGGCAGTACGAACTGGTCGCCGGTGGACTGGCGCTGGCCGGTCAGTTTCTTGGCGATTTCCACACCCAGCAAGCCGCCCAGCAGGCCGCCGACAATCGAGGTGCCCGACATCCAGATGCTGATGGCGCCCGCATGCGCGGCCCACAGATGCGGGTACTCGATCCAGAACACCAGCTTGTTGCCGGTGGCGGCGCCGAGGATGCAGCCGATGACGACGGCGTAGCCGCTGCCGCTGAGGATGCCGCTGGCGCCGCTGCGGGCGCGCTGGCGCCGGTACAGCTGCATGCCGATGGCAATCGCGGTCCACTCGAACAACAGATGGACGGCATGGGCAGCGCCGGGGGATAGGGGCAGCGTCATTGCTCCGACTGCGGCGGCGCGCCTGCCTTGCGTAAGCGGCGGTAGATACCCCAGCCAAGCATGGCGGAAAGGGTCACGCCGATGAGCCCAAAGACGAGCAATTCGTTCGCTGCCGCGGGTCCCGAGTGTGCGGCAAGATACAGTCCGAGCACGCCACACGCACCGATGCCGACCATGGCGATCAAGGCAATCAACAAGACGACGGCGCGTAGAAAGGACACAACTGCCTCACGAGAAATGGGCGTTCACGATGCTAGCGAACGCCGGCTCACTTACCGGATGCCCTAAACGCTCTATTGAGCTTTCTGACAAGAAACCAGGCAAGCGTCGCGCAGATCGCCAGCCCAGCCAGGCCCATAAAGAAAGTGCCATCGAACATGTTTGCCGCGTCGGTGTATGGGCGGAAACCGATCATTACGCCGAGCACACCGCACAACCCGAAGCCGACCATGGCAAGCGCGGCGACCAAGATGCCAACAATACGTAAGAACTTCATGGATAGCCTTGCAGAAATCGTCGTCGTTCGTCGGAGCGTGCGGTCATTGTACGCCGCTTCAGGGGCGTTTGACGTGGCGCGCCAGATGGCGGTCGAGCTGGTTGGCGAAGTTCTGGCGGTCGGCCTGGCCGAAGGGCGCCGGGCCGCCGGTGTCCACGCCGCTGCCGCGCAATTCATCCATGAACTTGCGCATGGTAAGCATCTGGGCGATGTTGTCGTTGGTGTAGAACTCACCGCGCGGATTGAGCGCGAAGCCGCCCTTGAGCAGCACGTCGGCGGCCAGCGGAATGTCGCCGGTCACCACCAGGTCGCCAGGATTGAGCAGGCGCACGATTTCGGCATCGGCCACATCGGCCCCGGACGGCACCTGCACCGCGCGCACGAAGCGCGATGGCGGCACCCGCATGAGCTGGTTGGCGACCAGGGTCACGTTCAGTTGCAGGCGCTCGGCCACGCGGTACAGGATGTCTTTGATCACGACCGGGCAAGCATCGGCATCGACCCAGATTTGCATCATCTTCAGTTCTTTCTTGACGGGTTGGCAGCGGATGCGCGCAGTATAGCGCTTCGCCTTGGCGCCTCGCCTTGGCGCCTCGCCTTGGCGCTGTGTTGGCACCGTAACGAAACGTGTGTTATCTTTCGACAAGTTTAATAATTATCATGCAATTTTTCCTTTGAACCTTGCCGGACACTGGTCCGTTGCATCAAACGGAGTCCGGATGTTACCTATACAGGCGCTCGCTTTCCTGGCGGGCCTGGCGGCCTTGTTCGCCACCTCGATCACCTTGCTGCCGCCGGCGCAGCTGCATCCGTTTGCCGGCGGCGCGACCTTGCCGGCGATGGTGATGGGTATTCTGGCGTTCGCCAGTGGATATTTCTTCTTTGCGGTGAGCGGCTACCGCACGCTGCGCTCGGCCTGGCGGCGCAGGCTGGCGGCGCTGATCGTGCTGTTCCAGCTGTTGTCGGGCGGCGCGATGATCTACCGCTATCCGGAACCAGCCGCGCTGGGCGTAATGTTATCGCTGCTGTGCGTATCGGTGTTCATGTTCACGTCGTTTGTGTGGCCGGCCAGGCGCGACCCGGGGTATCGGCCGGCGCGCTGGCGCAAGCACGCAGAGGACGGCCTGCCGGGTAAGTAGGGGCACACTTATCCAAGGTTCACATCGACTGGCAACGCACGCCAGCGCGAGCGATGCACCGGTACCGCCGATGAGCAACCTTGATCCAGCGTCATTTGCAGAGCATACTCCGCAGTCCGCAACGCTTGGAATTGGCTGTCATGAACAACCCCCATCTCACGGCAACAGTCTGCTTCGCGCTGGCAGTCGCCCTGTACTTCTACATGCCGTCGAAGGAATACGCAGCCGGTTTTGCGCTGCTCGGCATGTTTTTCGAACTCTCTGCCTGGAAGAAATTCCTGACGAGGAATCGGAAAAATCCGCCGCCAGACCAGTAATTTCATGGGATTTGAGGATATAAATGAACTTAAATGACGAGACTGTGCGCAAGGCGCAGCTGAAGAATATCGCGCGGTTTCGACGCCCTCAGTTGTATTTTTTGATCGGCTTTGGCGGTGCGTTGGCGACAATTGCTTACGCTGATCATACTTCCAACAATTCATTTGTCCTGTTTTTGATTGCTTTTTCCTTAATCGTTTTCGCAGTAATTTCTTTGATGCGATATCGGTGTCCAAACTGCGGCAACTTGCCCTTCGCAGTTGCGGGAGAAACAGATCAGGTGGAAGCCAGGGTCACCGCAGGGGTTGCTCTGTTTCCTGCGAAATGTAAATGCTGCGGATATTACTTGTCGAAGCGTCGGCTCAAACAAGACAGCGCGAGCTAGCCGGTGCGCCCGTGGATGTATGAACACGGCGGGCGACTATGGCGGTTATTTATACGATGAATGCAGTGCGATGATCGTCATATCAGTGGCGGGGGGCGGACGGAAATGATCCAACCCGGCGCCTGGCAAGGTGACGTTTATGCTTGCGACGTTAAAATTTGCCTAAGGCCTTGCACCGAAAGAAATTTTAAGAAATGGCAGAAGATTATTTCCCCCCCGGCGAACCGCTGAGCAGTTCAATGCGCGCCTCTGTTCGCCCGCTAGTGCTCTTGCTGGAGACGGTAATATTAATACTTACTACGTTTGAAATGTTCATCATGTTTTCATTCATGCTAACGGGAAAACAGCATCAGCAGTCATCATCGTTTTATATGGCTTCTTCTGTTTTCATGCTGGGAGTATTCGGTCATCTATTTTTGTGTGCCGGTTTTTTTCGATATCTGGTATATAGAAGGCAATGGTCTGGCCACCTTCCCAATATTGCCAGATATGCATTAATCATCGGAATTCTGGCAGACCTTTTCATTTTTTATACCTTGTCCACTACAGGACCGGGCACAGTTGGATTAGGGGTCGGCGGCTGGCTGATCGTAAGTGTGGCATTTGGAGGCCCTATCGCGGTAGCAGGACATGTGCTGCATGCAATGCGGACCGGGAAGAATCGCGATTTGCCGCTTTGTAAAGCAGGAACAAATTACAAATGGCCACCTTAATCGATAATATCATCGGCAAGTTGTCTTTCGACTATGGCTGGACACGCCCGTATAAGCTATGTTTTCTTGATGAGCCAATTGTTGTCCGATTGTCCGTTTCGGGTGACGAAGATGGTTTTATCCAGGAGAATCAGCGTTCCGCATTTGCTAACTTTGATGCAAATCTGGATGTCCACGTCAAGAACGCGGAAGCGGCAATATTTGAATACTATTCGGGCATTTTTTCTGAATGCCGAGAGAAATTTGGTGCGGAATTCGCCGACCAAATGGCGCCGATCATCACGCAAAAAGAGCAACTGAAGATTCTTATAAAACCTACCAGTTTATTTATCCCGGAATCATTCGACTCAGATGATCGGATTGTCGGTTTACTGTATAACTGCTCTTGGGATACAAGTCTCGACCTGGCCGTAAAATTTATCAATGAAAATATTGATGAAATTGGTCCGCAAGATATTATATTGTGATGTGATCGCGAACAAGACTACTTCTCCGCGCGAGTCGTCCGGCAAGCAGCCCGGCGGTCAAGCCGGTCGCAAGGGCGCCGCACTTAGCTGTTTTACAGCATTCTCCCAGACATACTGATCATCCGCTGACCCAACAGAGCGACGTCAGATCTCCATGTTCAGATTTGGCATTCTCGACTTTTTATAATGATCGTCCCTAGAGATCAAATGCTGTTCTTATGTGAAATAATCATCTTGTACGATGATATTGACCTTCCGGATGCAGGAGTATTTTGTCCGTCATACTGGGAAGCCGAGCACTTTGATTCCGACGGAGATTTTTACTATTATGGTATTGAATCCCGCTGGACCAATCTTGAGCTGTTGAAGTTTTATGGCGACCAGGAACAGAGCAGCTTCGACGTCAACGTTTATCGGGAGAAGAACCGACTTTACGAGCCTGGAATCTTGGAGGCGTCTGATTTAAGCAGATATATCGACTACAAAAATCAAGGCCGCTACAAATACGTGGACAGCATTCATCAGGCCTCAAACCTGTGCGTTGCCTCGCTTTGCGTGGAGACCAGCAGGATCGAAGATTACCGGGAGTTTCTGATGGCTGTTCACACTTTTCTCGCCCATACGCATGGCAGAACTACCAATTTGAACCAATATTATGCGGCGGATGCGTTCATGACGGAGGTAATCCGGCCTTCACCATCGTTTGGAACTTAATATGCCGGCTGCAAGGCAATGATTGCCATCCCGACCAACGCCAATGCCGCCCCTGCATAATCGTAAGGCGTCAGCGCCACGCCATCGACGAATCGCAACCATAACAGGGCGACGCAGATGTAAGCCCCACCGTAGGCGGCATACGTCCGGCCTGCCGCCGCAGGGTGCAGCGTCAGAAGCCAGGCAAACAGGGCTAGCGACACGGCCGCCGGTATCAGGAGCCAGGCCGCCCTGCCTTGCTTGAGCACCAGCCAGGGCAGATAGCAGCCGACGATTTCCGCCAGCGCGGTCACGAAAAACAGTCCAGCCAGCTTCAGGATATTCAAGCAGCGCCCTTTGAATTGATGTCAGCCCAGATCGGGCCAAGCAAGATCCCTACCGAAATACGCGCTCCACCGGCAACCGGGCACGTGCCTCCTCCAGCCGCCCCGCTTCCACCAGCGCATGAATCTCGTGCGCCAGCGGCGTGACGTCGGTGATGCCGCGTATCCATTGCGTCACGTACAGCTTCACCGCTTCCTTGCTCAGCCCGATCTGGATCGAGCGGTAAGGCAGCTTGTACAGATGCAGGTCGCGCTCCGGGTCCCACTGTATGCGCACCGGAAACAGATCCTTGTTGAACCCGCCGGGCGCGTCGGCATCGCCTTCCGCATGGCTCAGGCAGCCGTGTTCCAGCGCCCACTCAAGCCCTTCCCGGCTGATGTCAATCGCCAGGATGCGGCGCTGGCCGGCATCCTTGAAACCCCATCCGGCGCGGTACATCATCCACAAAAACGATGGCTTGATCCAGGTCATGCGCTCCATCTTGAATGGCGGCGACACGAAGGTTCCCCTGGCAAGGGCGGCGTCGGCAACCTCATCCGAATAAGCCTGGTAGACGCGAATGGTGGCGTCGTCATACACGGCGCGAATCTGGCGCTCGGGCACGTCTGGCGCCTCGTCAATCGTTGATTGCATGCGAATTCCCTCCTAGTTTACGGTAGACAAACCTCGTAAATACCTGCTTGTTCTGGAAGAATTGGGAGGACATACTCCCGAAAAACATTGCTTCCGGAAACCAAAATAGGCGCCGCGTTCAGCGTGGCGACAAGCCCACCATGATGAAAACACTCGCGCTCTCGGCGATCGGCTTCTACCAGCGCCATCTGTCACCCTACAAGGGGTTTTGCTGCGCCTACTGCGCCTACACCGGTAACGCCAGCTGCTCGGCCTTCGGCGCGCGCGCCATCCGCCGCTATGGCGTGTGGGATGGCATGGCGGTGCTGCGCGGACGCCTGCGCAAATGCGGCGTCGCTTATCGCCGCTATCGCCCGCCCCCACCACGTCCCTTGCTGGTGCGCCCGAACCAGGCCGGCGATTGCGATATCCCGTGCGACTGCTCGTGCAACCTGCCGTCCCCTGGCGACGCGTGCGATACCGTGTCCGAATGTATTGATGCCAAAGACTGCTGGGACTGGTGGCGGGACCGCCGCAAACAGCAAGAGGAAGAAGAGCTTATCTACATTCCACCCCAGTCCGACCAGCGCGACGAACGCCGCTGACTCAAGGCGTCAGGTTATCCCACAAGTCACCGGTCGGACTGGTGCGCGGCGCGGAAAGGCCGAAGTGCTGGTACGCCAGCGGCGTGGCAATCCGCCCGCGCGGGGTGCGCTGCAAATAGCCCTGCTGGATCAGATACGGTTCGAGCACGTCTTCGATGGTATCGCTCTCTTCGCCGATGGCCGCCGCCAGGTTGCCGATGCCGACCGGCCCGCCGCCGAACTTGAACAGCACCGCTTCAAGGAGTTTGCGGTCCATGACGTCGAAGCCGACCGAATCGACATCGAGCATGACCAGCGCGGCGTCGGCCATGGGCTTGGTGATTTCACCGGTGCCCTTGACCTCGGCGTAATCGCGCACGCGCCGCAGCAGGCGGTTGGCGATCCGCGGGGTGCCGCGCGCGCGCAGGGCGATTTCGCGCGCGCCTTCTTCGACGATCGGCGCATTCAGGAGCGATGCGCTGCGCGTGACGATGCGCGTCAGTTCCGCCGTGTTATAGAACTCCAGCCGCGCCACGATGCCGAAGCGGTCGCGCAGCGGATTGGTCAGCATGCCGGCGCGCGTGGTCGCCCCCACCAGGGTGAACGGCTGCAAATCGAGCTTGACCGAACGTGCCGCCGGCCCTTCGCCGATCATGATGTCGATCTGGTAGTCTTCCAGTGCCGGATACAGGATTTCTTCCACCACCGGCGAGAGGCGGTGGATCTCGTCGATGAACAGCACGTCATTCGCTTCGAGATTGGTCAATATCGCCGCCAGGTCGCCCGGACGCTCCAGCACCGGGCCGGAGGTCTGGCGCAGGTTCACACCCATCTCGCGCGCGATGATGTGCGCCAGCGTGGTCTTGCCCAAGCCTGGCGGGCCGAACAGCAAGGTGTGGTCGAGCGCTTCGCGCCGCTTGCGCGCCGCCGAAATGAAAATCTCGAGCTGGCCGCGAATCTTTTCCTGGCCGACGTATTCGTCGAGCTGCTTGGGCCGCAGCGCGCGTTCGATCGCCTCTTCGTTGGGCGACGCGGGCGTGGGCGCAATGATGCGCTGCTCGCTGAAATCGTCGGTCTGGATACTCATCGATGAACTTTCGTGTAAATGTTAATGCAGATCAAACTCAGCCTTTGGACAGCGCCTTGAGCGCGAACTTGATGCCGTCCGATACGGTGCTGCCGGCCGGCATATTCTTCAATGCCAAGGTGGCTTCCTTGTCAGAATACCCCAAGGCCAGCAGCGCATTCAACATGTCAGATTTTGCATCGTGCTGCACCACGCCGCCCACCGAACCGAGGTCCGCGCCGAGCTTGCCTTTCAGTTCCAGCAGCAAACGTTCCGCCGTCTTCTTGCCGATCCCGGGCACTTTCACCAGACGCCCCGCTTCCTGCAAGGTCACGGCCTGCGCCAGGTCGTTGACCGTCATGCCGGACAGAATCGACAGCGCCGTGCGCGCCCCCACGCCGGTAATCTTGATCAACTGGCGGAACACGGCGCGCTCGGCGGCGTTGCCGAAGCCAAACAGCAGGTGCGCGTCTTCGCGGATGGCCTGGTGGGTGAACAGGGTGACTTGCGCGCCGAGGGCGGGCAAGTCGTAATAGGTACTCATCGGCACATCGATTTCATAGCCGACGCCGTTGCAATCGACCAGCAACTGCGGTGGATTTTTTTCGAGCAGAGTTCCGGAAATACGTCCGATCATGGGAAGACCTTCAAGCGAGGTTAAACGAGACGGCCGCGCTTCATGCGCAGGCCGGAAAGCGACGGCGCCAGCGCGCCGATCAGCGCCAGCGCGTCGATACTGTTGGCGTGGCAAATGGCCACCCCGAGCGCATCGGCGGCATCGGTACCGGGCAGGCCGGGCAACACCAGCAGGCGCGCCACCATTTCCTGCACCTGTTCCTTGGCCGCCTTGCCGTGGCCGGTGACGGCCTGCTTGACCTGCAGCGCGGTGTACTCGGCCACCGACAGGTCGGCGCCGACCAGCGCCGTAATGGCGGCGCCGCGCGCCTGCCCGAGCAGCAAGGTCGATTGGGGATTGACGTTGACGAAGACTTTTTCCACCGCCGCGCAGTGCGGCTGGTAGGTGCGGACGATCTCGCCGATGCCGTTGAGGATGATCTTGAGACGGCCCGGGAGCTCGCCTTCCGACACCGTCTTGATGGTGCCGGACGCGATGTAGCGCAGCTTGTTGCCCTGCTTTTCGATAAGCCCGAAGCCTGTGGTGCGCAGGCCCGGGTCAATGCCAAGAATAATCATGGACGAATGGTATACCGCCGGAGAAACTTCGGTATACCAAACTTGCGCACCCCGTCGACATTAATGACGGAAATGGCGCGCGCCGGTGTACAGCATCACCACGCCGCGCTCGTCGGCGGCGTCGATCACTTCCTGGTCGCGCATCGAACCACCCGGATGGATCACGCAGGTCGCGCCCGCATCCACCACCACGTCGAGGCCGTCGCGGAACGGGAAGAAGGCATCCGACGCCACCGCCGAACCGGCCAGGGTCAGGCCCGCGTTCTGGGCCTTGATCGAGGCGATCCGGGCCGAGTCGATGCGGCTCATCTGGCCGGCGCCCACGCCCAGGGTCATGCCGTTGGCGCAGAACACAATCGCGTTCGATTTCACGAACTTGGCCACGCGCCAGGCGAACATCATGTCTTGCAATTGCTGCTGGGTCGGCTGCTTCTTGGTGACCACGCGCAGTTCCGCCAAGCCCACATTCTTGGCGTCCGGCGACTGCACCAGCAGACCGCCGCCGACGCGCTTGACGTCGAACGGGTTGTTGGCCGCACCGAGTGGAATTTCCAGCAGGCGCACGTTCTGCTTGGCCGCCATGATGGCGCGCGCCTCGGCGCTGAACGATGGTGCGATCAGCACTTCGACGAACAGCTTGGCGATCGCTTCGGCGGTCTTGCCGTCCAGTTCAACGTTGAGCGCGATGATGCCGCCAAAAGCCGAGGTCGGGTCGGTCTGCAAGGCGCGACTGTACGCGTCCAGCGCATCGGTGCCGATCGCCACGCCGCACGGATTGGCGTGCTTGACGATCACGCAGCCGGCCGGCTGGCCCAGGCCGCCGAGCGACTTGACGCATTCCCAGGCCGCATCGGCATCCGCGATATTGTTGTACGACAGTTCCTTGCCCTGTAATTGCTTGTAGGCGGACAAGGAACCGGCGGCCGGCGCCAGGTCGCGGTAAAACGCGGCCGACTGGTGCGGGTTTTCGCCGTAGCGCATGTCCTGCACTTTTTCGAACGTCATGTTCAGCGTTTGCGGATAGGCGGCGCGCGTGGCGTGCGCCTTGTCTTCGCCCAGGCTGGTCAGGTAATTGGTGATGGCGCCGTCGTATTGCGCAGTGTGAGCGAACACTTTCTTTGCCAGGCGGAATTTGGTGTCGTACGGCACTTCACCGGCCGTCACTTCGGCCAGCACCTGCGCGTAGTCGGTCGGATCGCAGATGACGATCACATCCTTGTGGTTCTTGGCAGCCGAGCGCAGCATGGTCGGGCCGCCGATGTCGATGTTTTCGATCGCGTCTTCCAGCGAACAGTCATCCTTGGCCACGGTGGCCTGGAACGGATAGAGGTTGACCACCACCATGTCGATGGTCGGAATGTCATGCTCGCTCAGCTTGGCAACGTGCTCCGGAAAATCGCGGCGCGCCAGGATGCCGCCATGCACTTTCGGGTGCAGGGTCTTGACCCGGCCGTCCAGCATTTCGGGAAAGCCCGTATAGTCCGCCACTTCCGTGACGGCCACGCCGTTATCGGCCAGCAGCTTGGCGGTGCCGCCGGTGGACAGGATGCCGACGCCGAGCGCGGACAACGCGCGTGCAAAGTCGAGCACGCCGGTCTTGTCGGAAACGGAAATGAGGGCTTGTTTGATCATGGTGAGTGGCCTGGTTGTGGAGTATTCGGTGTTTGCACTGGCGCACCCCTCGGGCGCGATGGGCTCGCGCTCGATAGCACGGCCACTCAGTGTGTGCTAATGACTTATTACAGCAATCCGTGTTCCTGCAATTTCTTCCGCAGGGTATTCCGGTTGATGCCCAACATCTGGGCCGCGTGCGACTGGTTGCCTTCCGCTCGCGTCATGACGACTTCGAGGATCGGCTTTTCGACGGTGAGGACCACCATGTCGTAGATGTTCGATGCCTGCTGCTCGCCCAGGTCGTTGAAATACTCTTCAAGACTCTTCTGGACAACTTCCTGGATACTTTCTTTGCTCATAATATGTTGGTGCTTTTCTGCGGATTAAATGTTTCGCCGCGGCTCTGCAGGCAGCGGTCGTTCCAGTATGTCGTCGTGCTGGCTGAGTGCCGTGTCAGGCTGCCAATGCTACTTGAGCAAGGCCTGCGGGCCGGTATTGTAACCGTTCGCCATGAATGTGTTGGGTTTCAAAAAATGCATCGACGGCGCGCAACTGCGTATCGGTTGATTCGAGCAGGTTCATTTGCTGGCGGAATTCTTCGCCGCCGATCAGGTCGCGTACATACCAGCCGATGTGCTTGCGCGCCGTGCGCACGCCCAAAAACTCGCCGTAAAACGCGTAGTGCGCCTGCAAATGTTCGTTCATCAGTGCGCGCACTTCTTCCACCGCCGGCGCCGGCAGGTGCAGGCCGGTGCGCAGGTAATGGTCGACTTCGCGGCAGATCCATGGCCGGCCCTGGGCCGCGCGCCCGATCATGACCGCGTCGGCCCCGGTAACGGCCAGCACGTGCCTGGCTTTTTCGGGCGTGGTGATGTCGCCGTTGGCCACGACCGGAATGGCGACCGATGCCTTGACGGCGGCAATGGTCTCGTACTCGGCGTCGCCGCTGTAGCCGTCGGCGCGGGTACGGCCGTGCAGGGTCAGCATCTGGATGCCGGCCTGTTCGGCAATGCGGGCGATGCGCAGGGCGTTCTTGTTCTCGCGGTTCCAGCCGGTACGAAATTTCAGGGTGACCGGCACATCGACCGCGCGCACCACGGCGTACAGAATCTGTTCGACCAGGTCTTCGTGTTGCAGCAGGGCCGAACCGCACCAGCTGTTGCACACCTTCTTGACCGGGCAACCCATGTTGATATCGATGATCTGGGCGCCACGGTCGACGTTGAATCTGGCGCAGTCGGCCAGGTCTTGCGGGTCGGCGCCGGCGATCTGGACCGCTTTCGGCTCCATTTCGCCCTCGTGGTCGGTGCGGCGCGAACTCTTTTCGGTGGCCCACAGGCGCGGATTCGAGGCGGCCATTTCGGACACCGCATAGCCGGCGCCCAGCTGCTTGCACAGTTGTCGGAAAGGACGATCCGTCACGCCCGCCATGGGTGCAACGAAAACATTATTGCGTAGCAAGTAAGGACCAATTTGCACGGGCGGGACGCTCAGAGTTTGCGGGAACCCTCTATTTTACCCGAAGTGCTGCTCAATTAATAAGCACTATTTTTCATTTGACAGCACGGCGGCGCCACAAAAAGCGGATCGGGGAGGTTTCTACCGTCTCAGCTGAGCTCGTCAAGCACCTTCGGTTGCAGGTGGCCGACCTCGCCCCAACTGACCAGGCTCAGCTTGCCGGCATGGACGGTGAAGCGGTTGATGCTGGCGTTGAGCACCGGAAAGTCGCGTGGGGTTTCCAGCGACAGGCCGAGGGCGGCGCGGTAGGCGCATTCGAGCACGCCGCCGTGGGCGACCAGCGCCAGGGTCCGGCCGGGATGCCTGTCGCCCCAGTGGACGATGGCCGCGACGGCGCGCTGGTAAAACTGGCGGAACGTTTCGGCCACCCGGGCGCCGGACGGCATCGGCGCATCGATCTCGCGTGCCTGCCAGGCGGCGAACTCGACCGGGAAGCGCTGTTCGATCTCGCTGTACAGCAAGCCTTCGAAGCCGCCGAAACAGCGTTCGCGCAGCAAGGGATCGCGTTGCGCCAGCATGCCGCGCGTGCGCGCCACGGCGTCGGCGGTCGCGGCGGCGCGTTGCAGGTCGCTCGAGACGATCAGGTCGATCCGCTCGCTGGCCAGGGCGTCGGCCGTGGCGGCGGCCTGGCGCAGCCCCTCGTCGTTGAGGGCGATGTCAATATGGCCCTGGAGGCGGCGTTCGGCGTTCCAGGCGGTTTCGCCGTGGCGGATGAGAATGATATTGGTCGGGAGCATGGGAAAGCCGGACACGCCGTGCCCGGCCAGAAAAAAGTTGCGTTGGTTAAGGGACCAGGGTCGCCGCGAGTTCCGGATTGAGCGAATACACGCCCACCATCTGCGCCTCGTCGAGGATGTGGCCGCGAATGGCCAGGCGCGCTTCCGGTCCGCTGAAGCGCCCTTCAAGCGCCAGGCGCGGAATGTCGAGCGCGTAGATGCAGAATATATAGGTATGCACGCGCAGGTCGTTCCACGGCGGACAAGGGCCATCGTAGCCGTAATACTCGCCCGCCATGCCAGGATCGCCCACGAACCAGCTGGTGTAATCGTTTACACCCTGGCGCAAATGGTGTTCGGTGCCGTTTTTGACAGTGAACGGCACCAGCGGCCCCGCTTTGCCGTGCGGCGTGACCCCTTCCGAGAATTTGCCTTCGGTGACCGAGCGCATGGCGACGGGAATATCGACCAGGGTCCAGTGATAGAAATCGGCGCGCGGCAACTCTTCAGCCACCAGCGCGCCTTCCTTGTTAACGTTGGTGCCGACCGTGGGCGCGTCGATATCGTAGCAAAACAGGATCAGCGACTGGGTGCCGGGGGGCACCTCGTCCCAGGCCAGGTGCGGGTTGCGGTTGGTGGACAGGCGGGTGTGCGTATCCGCATCGATCGTGGCAAAGGCGCACGCGGCGGGAATCAGGCCGCCATCGGTAAAGGAATCACTCCAGAGTCTCATCGCAACCTCCTGTACTGATGATATTGACCACAAACGGCCCGCTTAGTTTCATTTTGGGTGCACTTGCAGCCAAAAAGTGACCGGTCCGTCATTCGTCAGCGACACTTTCATGTCGGCGCCGAACTGGCCGGTCTCGACCGTAGCATGACGGGCGCGGGCCTGGCGCACCACATGGTCGAACAGGCGCAAGCCATCCTGCGGGCTGGCAGCCGGGGTGAACGATGGCCGCGTGCCGGATTTGGTGTCGGCCGCCAGGGTGAACTGGGGGACCAGCAGCAAGCCGCCGTTGATGTCCGTCACGCTGCGGTTCATCTTGCCGGCCTCGTCGGAAAACACGCGGTAGCCCAGCAATTTGGTCAGCAGGGCGTCGCCTTCCTTCTCGCTGTCGCCCTTTTCGGCGCACAGCAAGACCAGTAAACCGGCGTCGATGGCGCCGATGGTGGCGCCATCGACCACCACCTTGGCGTGGCTGACCCGTTGCAGCAGCGCGATCATGCCGTGAAGGTCACGCGCGCGAACTTGCGGCGGCCAACTTGCAGCACGAAATTGCCAGCCTCAATCTTGAGCGCCTTGTCGCTGACGACCGCGCTGTCGATGCGCACGCCGCCTTGGTCGACCATGCGCATCGCTTCCGACGTCGACGCGCACAGTCCGGTTTTTTTGAGCAGGTGGGCGATGCTCATTGGCGCGCCGTCGACCGTCATTTCAGGTGCATCATCCGGAATGCCACCAGCGGAACGATTGTCGAAGTCGGCCAGCGCCTCGTCCGCTGCTTGAGCCGAATGGAACCTCGTCACAATTTCTTTCCCCAGTGCTACTTTTGCATCGCGCGGATTGCGCCCGCCGTCGATTTCAGCCTTGAGAGCGGCGATGTCGGCCATCGAACGGAACGAGAGCAGTTCGTAGTAGCGCCACATCATGACGTCCGAGATCCTCATCAGCTTGCCAAACATGGTGTTAGCCGGTTCGGTAATGCCGATATAGTTGTTCTTCGACTTGGACATCTTGTCCACGCCGTCCAGACCTTCAAGCAGCGGCATGGTCAGGATACACTGCTGTTCCTGGCCGTAATCCTTCTGCAGCTCGCGGCCGACCAGCAAATTGAATTTCTGGTCGGTCCCGCCCAGCTCCAGGTCGGCCTTCAGGGCGACCGAATCGTACCCCTGCATCAAAGGATAAAGGAACTCGTGGATCGATATTGGTGTCCCACTCTTGAAACGCTTGGTGAAGTCGTCGCGTTCCATCATGCGGGCAACGGTATAACGCGAGGACAACTGGATCATGCCGCGCGCGCCGAGCGGGTCGCACCACTCGGAGTTGTAGCGAATTTCCGTGCGCGACGGGTCCAGCACCAGCGACGCCTGCTTGAAGTAGGTCATCGCGTTTTCTTCGATCTGCTCTTTGGTGAGCGGCGGGCGCGTGACGTTGCGGCCCGACGGATCGCCGATCATCGAGGTGAAGTCGCCGATCAAAAAGATGACCTGGTGGCCGAGGTCTTGCAGCTGGCGCATCTTGTTCAGCACCACGGTGTGGCCCAGGTGCAGGTCGGGGGCGGTCGGGTCGAGGCCGAGCTTGATGCGCAGCGGGGTGCCGGTTTTTTCGGAGCGCGCCAGTTTTTGGGCGAATTCGCTCTCGATCAGCAGCTCGTCGACGCCGCGCTTGGTGATGGCCAGCGCTTCCAGCACGGTGTCCGTCAGCGGCAGTAAAGGTGTCCCTTGCGCAGGGGCGGCAGGCTTGGAAGTGGCAGATGTTGTCATAGGTGCTTTGTAATAAATCTGTAGCAAAGTGTCGAAATTGTTGGGAAGCTTCAAAAGTTTGATATACTGCTCGATCCGATTAATCTTGCCCAATGAAAACTAAACAAAACAATAACAAGAAATAGTTCAGTGCTCAACGCGAATGTTCAAGCGGCAAATTTTAACTGATTGCATGAACCCTACAAACAAATTCACAGGCAAACGCTTGACCGGCCTGCTAGGAACAACGCGAAAGCAGCGCATCGTCAGCGCTGGCGCGGTCTTTCTCGCAGTCTGCGCATTTGGTGCCGCGGGCGTAGCGCCCCTGGCCCCCGATGCGTCCGACCTGCCGGTCAAATCGATCGCACAAAATCTGGAACTGCCGAACCTGGCCGACCAGATCGCTGCGCTGCAGAAAGACGACCAGCAATTCATCCACGAAGAGAAGGTGCGTCCGGGCGATACGCTCGCCGCCCTGCTCACCCGCCTGGGTGTGGACGATGCCGCCGCCGTCAACTTCATCAAGTCAGATAAAGTCGCCAAAGCCGTGATGCAGCTCAAGACCGGTAAACGTGTCCAGGCGCAAACCGACGAAAACGGCGAACTGCAATGGCTGCGCGCCACCGTCGCCGACGGCGACAACAACCCCGTCAAACAGATTTCGATCACCCGCACCGGCGACAAGTTCGCCGCCCAGGAAGCGCCAGCGAAGCTGGAACGCCGGGTTGAAATGCGGGCCCGCGAAATCAACAACTCGCTGTACTCGGCGACCGACGCCACCACCGACGGCGGCAAGCTGCCCGACGCGATCGTCGCCCAGATCGTCGAAATGTTCTCCACCAGTATCGACTTCCGCTCCGACCTGAAACGCGGCGACCGCTTCAACGTGGTCTACGAAACGTTCTGGCAAGACGGCGAAATGGTACGCGCCGGCCGCATCCTGGCAGGCGAATTCGTCAACCGCGGCGTGACTTACCAGTCGGTCTGGTACGAAGACCCGATCAGCAAGCAAGGTGGCTACTACACCTTCGACGGCAAAGCCCTCAAAAAAGCCTTCCTCAAATCCCCTCTCGAATTTTCCCGTATTTCCTCCGGCTTCTCGATGCGCACGCATCCGATTTCCGGTGCCTGGAAAGCCCATAAAGGCGTCGATTTCGCCGCTGCCAACGGCACCCCGATCCGCGCCTCCGGCGACGGCGTGATCGACTTTGCCGGCGTGCAGGGCGGCTACGGCAACCTGGTCAGCATCAAGCACTGGGCCAACTACACCACCGCCTACGCCCACATGAGCCGTTTCGCGCCGGGCATCCGCAAGGGTAGCAAGGTCAGCCAGGGTGATGTGATCGGCTATGTCGGCTCGACCGGCTGGTCGACCGGCGCCCACCTGCACTATGAATTCCGCGTCAACAACGAAGCCGTCGATCCGATGTCGATCAAGGTCCTGGCGCAAGCGCCAATGACCGCGGCCGAACGGGCCCGCTTCCAGATCGCCGCCGGCGACATGTCGCACCGCTTCGCGCTGCTGCGTCCGACGACCACGGCATCGAACATGGCGCGCTAAGCCGTCAGCGCGTACCATACGAGGGCAGGAACCGGATCACCGGCTCCTGCCCTTTTTTACGCCCGCGTTTTTCGACTGGAACACTTATGAGCACGGATTCGACCCTCTACATCGGCATGATGTCAGGCACCAGCATGGATGGCGTCGACGGCGTGCTGGCCGATTTTGCCGGCGGCGCCATCCGCACCCTGGAAGCGGCCTTCGTGCCCTTCCCCGACGCCCTGCGCGCCGAGCTGATGGCCCTGCAAAGCAGCGGCGACAATGAAATCGCCCGCGAAGCGCTGGCCGCCGCGCACCTGGCCGGCTGCTACGCCGAATGCGTGGCGGCCCTGCTGCCCAGCGCGCCCGGCCCGGTGCGGGCGCTGGCCGCGCACGGCCAAACGGTGCGCCACCGGCCCGAGCTCGGCTACACGCGCCAGATCAACCACCCCGCCCTGCTGGCCGAACTGACCGGGATCGACGTCATCGCCGACTTCCGCGCGCGCGACGTGGCCGCCGGCGGCCAGGGCGCGCCGCTGGTGCCGGCTTTTCACCAGGCCTGCTTCGGCCAGCCCGGCCAGACCCGCGTGGTGATCAATATCGGCGGCATCGCCAACATCAGCGTGCTGCACGCCGACGGCACGGTGAGCGGCTTCGATACCGGTCCCGGCAATGTGCTGATGGATCACTGGATCGGCCTGCACCAAGGCAAGGCGTATGACGCCGATGGCGCCTGGGCGGCCAGCGGACAAGCCGATCCGACCCTGCTCGGCATCTTGCTGGACGAACCGTATTTCCGGCTGGCGGCGCCAAAAAGCACCGGGCGCGACCTGTTCCACGCCGACTGGCTGGGGCGCGCCCTGGCGCAGGCGCCGTCGATGCCGCCGCAAGACGTGCAGGCGACCCTGACGGCGCTGAGCGCCGTGACGATTGCGCGCGCCATCCATCAGCAGGCCGGCGAGGTCGAGGCAGTGTATGTGTGCGGCGGCGGGGCGTACAACGGCGCGCTGCTGCGCGAACTGGCGCAAGCGCTGGGCGGCAAGACCAAAGTCGAAACAAGCGACGCCCTGGGCGTGTCTCCGAATCACGTCGAAGCGCTGGCGTTCGCGTGGCTGGGCTACCGCTTCACAAGGCGCGAAGCGGGCAATCTGCCCCAGGTGACGGGGGCCAAGGGCCCCAGGATACTGGGCGCCCTTTATCCTGCGTAAAACGGCAGGCGGCCGCGATGGCTGCCTGCGCTAAAGCACTTTATACCGAGAACGACGAACCGCAACCGCAGGTCGAGGTGGCGCTCGGATTCTTGATGACGAACTGGGCGCCTTCGAGGTCATCCTTGTAGTCGATTTCGGCACCGACCAGGTACTGGTAGCTCATCGAATCGATCAGCAGTTGCACGCCGTTCTTGACCATGGTGGTGTCATCTTCGTTGACGATTTCGTCGAAGGTGAAGCCATACTGGAAGCCCGAGCAGCCGCCGCCCTGCACAAAGACGCGCAACTTGAGATCGGGATTGCCCTCTTCCTCGATCAGCTGTGCAACCTTTTGCGCGGCGCTATCGGTAAACACGATCGGGGCCGGCATCACTTCTGGCATTTCAGCAACTGCATTCATTTGGAACTCCTACGGGGGAACGGATATCAGTCATTATAGACTGTTGGGACAAGTCACGCTCAGCGACGACTGCCGGCGACCGTCAAATGCAACACCCCGGCGCGGGCCGGGGCGGTGCTGCCAGTGTACCTATAATGCGGCCGTTCGGCCGGAATTCAAGCGCTGGCCTTGCGCTGCTTGCGGCGGCGCGCGCAAACGCCGAGCAAACCGAGTCCGGCCAGCATCATGGCGTAGGTTTCCGGCTCCGGAACCGGGCTCAACAACACTGTGCCGCACACGCCGAGCTGGCACGCATCGGCCAGGATCTGGCCATGGTCGTTGATGCTGTAGGTGGACCGGATGCTCCAGCCGGCGAGCGGATCGAGCGCCGCGTCGAGCTGCAGCAACTGGCCGTTCTGGTAGATGAAGCCATGTTGCAAGCCGTTGGCGTCGGCGCCGTAGCCGAGCACCTGACCCAGGTTGTTGATATCGACCGCCTTGGACGGCTTGCCCGCCGACCAGCCCAGGTCGGTCATGACGCCATCCGCGTAGAAAAAGGCCGACTGCATAACTGTGTCCCAGGAATGGGTGGACTGACCAATGATCTGGCCGCTGTCATTGATGTCGTTGGCCACGCTGGAGCCGCCTTCGAACGCGCCCAGGTCGGTCATATGGCCGTTCTGGTAGACGAAAGCGCGCTGGCGCCATGACGGATCGTGGGCATAGCCGACGATGGTCCCGGCGTTGTTGATCGCGGTAGCGCCGCTGTGCACCCCGCCAAAGGTGCCCAGGTCTTTTGTCACGCCGTTGCTGTACGCAAAGGCATGCGACGCAAAACGTGGCTCGTACGGGTTGCCCCCAGGAATCCGCACATCGGTCTTGGAACTGCCCACTACCGTACCGGCGTTGTTGACGCCGTTGGCCCAGGCGGTCGGCAGCCCGGATCCGTCACTAAGCGGCTTAAGACGCGTGTTCACCCCATTCACGTTCACATAGGCCGCGACAGGCCCGTCCGGCATGTACACATCCCACATCTCGGTCGTCGCCATGTGACCGGCATTGCTGATGGCGCTGACCCTGGCATTGGGATTCTCGTGCATGGTGGGCAGGTCCAACACATGCGTCGTCCCTCCGGAATAATAGGCCGAACGCCCCATGGCCTGGCCATACAAGGTGCCGGCATTGTCGATCAGGCGCCAGGAATCGTACTGACCGCCGGTATTGACCGCCTTGACCGAGTAGGACGGGGCTGCCGCGAGCGCGGGAGCGGCGAAAATGCCCAACAGCAGGGCGGACAGCAGGGAGCGGCCACATGTCATGAGCGTCTTTCTGTGAGGGATGAATACCATCCATCATAGATGTTAAAATAACTAAAAGTAAAGATTAATTGAAATTTAAGTTTTTGATGCCACAGGCGTGCACGGGCACAGGAGCTGTCGCCCACAAGGCGCCTCCCCGACCGCCGGCTGGCTCAACGGCAGCCGGGCGGGCGCCTGCACGCTGCGCGGCTCAGGCAGCGCGTGCGGCGCTGGCGCGACGGCGCGCGCAAAACCCGAGCAAACCGAGTCCGGCCAGCATCATGGCGTAGGTTTCCGTCTCCGGAACCGGGCTCAACAACACTGTGCCGCACACGCCGAGCTTGCAGGCATCTGCCAGGATCAGGCCATTGTCGTTGATGCTGTAGGTGGTCTTGATGATCCAGTTGTCGAGCGGATCGACGGCGGTATCGAGTTGGAGCAGCTGGCCGTTCTGGAAAATGAAGCCGCGCTCCAGGCCGTTGGCATCGGTACCGTAGCCGATGATCTGGCCGGCCTCATTGATATCGACGGCGCTGGAAGCGCGCTGCGCCGACCAGCCCAGGTCGCTCATCACGCCGTTTGCGTACAGAAAGGCGGACTGAACGCCGCTGCCGGCACGGTGCGCCGACTGGCCGATAATCAGGCCAGCATCATTGATCCCGGTTGCCAGGCTGGTACCGCCGGCGAACGCACCCAGGTCGGTCATCCTGCCGTTCTCATAGATAAAGGCCCGCTGTGCCGACGCGGCATTGTCGGCGCCGCCGACGATGGTCCCGGCGGAATTAATCCCCAAAGCGCTGCTGTGGGTGCCTCCCAGCGTGCCCAGGTCCTTCATTTTATTGTCGCTGTATGCAAAAGCATGGCTGGCGAAGCGCGGATAATGCGGATCGCCTCCCGGCAAGCGCAGATTGGTGCTCGAACTGCCCACCACCGTGCCGGCATTGTTGACGCCATGGGAGAACGTGTCCACGCCGCCGCCTCCATGGCCGAACGCAGGCAGAGGCGTGGTGGCGCCGTTGACCGTCAGGTAGCCATCGGCATAGACGACGTCGCCAATCGTGGTCCAGTATTCGTAGCTGGCCATATGGCCGGCATTGCTGATGGCCGTAATCGCGCCGGTGGGAAACGGACTCGTGCTGACACGCACCACCGTGGTGCTGCCGCCGGCATGAAATGCCGTACGCCAGTTTGAAGAACCGTACAGGGTGCCGGCGTTATCGACCAGGCGCCATTGATCGTACTGGCCGGTATGGAGCGTCGTGACCGCGTAGGAGGGAGCGGCAAGCGCGGGCGCGGCGAAGATGCCGAGCACGAGGGCGGACAACAGGGAGCGGACGAATCGCATGAGAGCCTTTCCATGGCGGGTAAATACGAGCCATGATAAAGACTACTTAGCCAAATGGAAAGCTTAATTAAAATTTAACCATGCGGACGGCGGGGAGCGGGAAGCAGACGCTTCCCGCTCTTGTACTGCCTTACGGCAGCAGCGCGACCTGCTGCAGGCCCAGGGTTTCTTCCAGGCCGAACATCAGGTTCATGCACTGGACAGCCTGGCCGGAGGCGCCCTTGACCAGGTTATCCTGGACCACCAGGATAACCACGGTATTGCCGTTGTTCGGACGATGCAGTGCCAGGCGCAACGTGTTCGAACCGCGCGTCGAGCGGGTTTCCGGATGCGATCCGAACGGCATGACATCGACGAAAGCCGCGTCTTGATAGGTGGTTTCGAACAATTCCTGCAAGGCTTCGTTGCTGATCTCGGTGGTCAGGCGCGCATACAGGGTCGAATGCATGCCGCGGATCATCGGCACCAGATGCGGCGTGAAGATCAGGTTGACCGGCAGGCCGGTGAAACGCTGCAGCTGGGCCACAGTTTCCGGGGTGTGACGATGGCCGGACACGCCGTAGGCCTTGAAATTATCGCTCGACTCCGAGAACAGGGTGCCGATTTCCGCCTTGCGGCCGGCGCCGGACACGCCCGACTTGGCATCCGCGATCAGGGCGCTGGCGTCGATCAGGTTAGCCTTGAGCAGCGGCACGAAGCCCAGCTGCATCGTGGTCGGATAGCAACCCGGATTGGCGATCAGGCGCGCCTTCTTGACGGCTTCACGGTTCAGCTCCGGCAAGCCGTAGACGGCCTCTTCCAGCAATTCCGGGCAGGTATGGGGGATTTTGTACCACTGCTCGAAGGTTTCCTGGTTTTTCAGGCGGAAGTCGGCGGCCAGGTCGATCACCTTGACGCCGGCGGCCAGCAGGGCCGGGGCCTGCGCCATGGCCACGCCGTGCGGGGTGGCGAAGAACACCACGTCGCACTTGGTCAGGTCGACCTTGTCCGGCGCCGAGAACGCCAGGTCCACCTTGCCGCGCAGCGAAGGAAACATATCAGCGACGGGCAAGCCATCTTCCTTGCGCGACGTAATCGCGGTCAGCTCCACATCAGGGTGGACCGACAACAGTCGCAGCAATTCCACGCCCGTGTAACCCGTACCGCCGACGATGCCAACTTTGATCATATGTATTCCTTGAAAGTAAATAATGGGCCAGGCCCGAAAGAGGGTGATTCTAACAGCGCAAGCAAAACACTGCGCACCACTGCAAAACTCAAACATTTCCTCACCGGACTTGTTGCAAAACCGGGGACAGACCCCCGAACTTGCAAAACCGGGGTCTGTCCCCGGTTTTGCAACAAGCACGGTGGGAAACAACAAAAAAGCCGCGCGACTTTGCAGTCGGCGGCTTTTTTGAAAGCAGCGCACCGGAGTGCGCGCTGGAGGCGAATTAACGCTTCGAGAATTGCTTTGCGCGACGTGCTTTGCGCAGACCAACTTTTTTACGCTCGACTTCACGTGCATCGCGGGTAACGAAACCGGCACGTGCCAGGTCGCCCTTCAACGATGCGTCGTAGTCGATCAGTGCACGGGTGATGCCGTGACGAACCGCGCCAGCCTGGCCGGACTCGCCACCACCGTGAACGTTGACCTTGATGTCGAAACGCTCGACATTGCCGGTCAGTTCCAGCGGCTGACGGATGACCATCAGGCCCGTTTCGCGCGAGAAGTAGTCAGCGGCTGGTTTGCCGTTAACGATGATTTGGCCAGTGCCGACTTTGATGAAGACGCGAGCGACTGCACTCTTGCGACGGCCGGTGCCGTAATTGTAGTTACCGATCATGTCAGCTCCTTACTTGAACAGCACGAGTGCTGTAGGTTGCTGGGCAGCGTGCGGGTGGGAACCTTCCGCGTACACTTTGAGCTTCTTGATCATGGCGTAGCCAAGCGGGCCCTTAGGCAGCATGCCCTTGACCGCTTTTTCAAGCGCGCGACCAGGAAAACGCTCTTGCATTTTCTTGAAGTTGGTTTCGTAGATACCACCCGGGTAGCCGGAGTGACGGTAGTACGTCTTCTCGGTTGCCTTGGTACCGGTCACGCGCAGTTTGCCTGCGTTGATCACGACGATGAAATCGCCGGTGTCGACGTGAGGAGTGAATTCGGGTTTGTGTTTGCCGCGCAACCGGAGTGCCACTTCGCTGGCAACACGTCCGAGGATCAGATCCGTCGCGTCAACCACGAACCAATCGCGCTGGACTTCATGTCCCTTAGCGGAAAAAGTTTTCATGTTGACTTCCTAAATATAAAACTTATTAAATCGCTCAAATGGTGGTTCCGCTCGTACAACCCGCGGACTCTGCCTTATTGTCTTTTCCTGAGCAAACGGAAAGCCGGCTACTATAGCGCACTCCCCACGGCCGAGTCAAGCCCATCGGCCACTGTTGCACTCGTAGCGAAATGACATCGGCGCCATCCCTAGATAAATCGCAAATGGCCGCCCTGCGGCGCGCCCTAGACTGCACCACAGCCGACCATTTAATTGATGGGGAAAAACTTTCTTGACCAGCGAAACAATGTCAACCTACTATGTCTGAGCATTTATCGTCGGGAGACCTCGTGATATTGAACTACCGCCTTGCCGCTTCACTATTATCCCTGCTGGCGACCCTGGCGGCGCCCGGCCCGGCCGCTGCGGCCCCGACCATGCGCACCTGCCACCTGCCCGGCGCCGAAGAAGGCTTGCGCTGCAGCACCCTGAGCGTTCCGCTCGACTACCAGCAAAAAACCGGCGCCGCCCTGCCCCTGCACGTCATCGTGGCCCCGGCCTTCCGCGAATCGGCCAGGCCCGATCCGGTGTTCGTGCTGGCGGGCGGCCCCGGCCAGGCCGGCAGCGACGTGCTGCCGGTGCTCTATTCCATCTTCCGGCGCGCGCGCGCCACCCGCGACATCGTGTTCATCGACCAGCGCGGCACCGGCCTGTCCGGCAAGCTCGACTGCGATGAGAAAGACTTGCCCGAGAACCTCAGCGACGACGAGCAGAACGCCGCCATACGGCGCTGCCTGGCGGGCATCCGCGCGCCGCTGGCGGCCTACACCACCGACAACGCCGCGCGCGACATCGAACAGGTGCGCCTGGCGCTCGGCTACGCCAGGGTCAACGTCTGGGGCGCGTCCTACGGCACGCGCCTGGCCCAGGCCTACGCGCGCGCCTTTCCCGACGCCGTGCGCAGCCTGATGCTCGACGGCGTGGCCGCGCCCGACCAGATCATCCCGGCCGCCGGGCGCGACGGCCAGGCCGCGCTCGACACCCTGTTCCGCCAGTGCGCGGCCGACCCCGGCTGCAACAAGGCCTACCCCGCCCTGCGCAGCGAGTTCGACAGCCTGCTGGCCAAGGTCAGCGCCACGCCGGTACCGCTGAACCTGCCCAACCCGCGCACCGCCGAGCCCTTGCAGATGAGCATGACCAAGGAGCGTTTCCTGAACACCGTGCACAACGTGCTGTATTCGGCGCTCGACGGCCGCCGCCTGCCATTCCTGATCCACAGCGCTTACCAGGGTCGCTGGGCGCCGTTCGTGGCGCGCCGCAATGTCGGCGCCGACCTGGCCGGCGAAGACGGCACCGCGCTGGTGCTGCACATGGCGGTGATCTGCGCCGAGGACTATCCGCGCATGACGCCGCAATTGCTGGCCGAGGACGCCACCAATTCCTTCCTCGGCAGCGGCCGGGTCGGCCAGTTGATGGAGCAGTGCAAGTCGCTCAAGCTGCCGGCCGTGCCATGGCGCGCGCCGACCCCGATCCTGGCGCCGTCGCTGCTGCTGTCGGGCGCGCTCGACCCGGTCACGCCGCCGCGCCGCGCCGAGGCCGCCGCGCGCCACATTCCCAAGGCCCAGCACCTGGTGGTGGCCAATGCCGGGCACGGCATTTCCTCGCTCGGCTGCGCGCCGCGCCTGCTGCGCGAATTTCTCGACGCACCGGCCAGGCAGGTGGTCGCCGCCTGCCTGAACGAGATTCCGGCCGCCAATTTCCAGGTCGGCAGCGCCGGTCCGCACCCCTAGTTTCAGACACGCCGAGGCCACGATGATTGTTGTAGATGACGTAAGAAAACAATTCGGCAGCTTGCAAGCGCTGGGCGGCGTCAGTTTCGCCGCCGCCGACGGCCAGATCACGGCCTTGCTGGGACCGAACGGCGCCGGCAAGACCACCCTGCTGCGCCTCCTGGTCGGCCTGCTCAAGCGCGACCAGGGCAGCATCAGCATCGGCGGCATCGATCCGGCCGTCGATCCGATGGCGGTGCGCAAGGATATCGGCTTCCTCACCGACCAGTTCGGCCTGTACGAGCGCCTCAGCACGCGCGAATACCTGGCCTATTTCGGCGAGCTGAACGGCATGACCCTGCCGGCGGTCCAGCGCCGCATCGACGAAGTGGCCGACCTGCTGGTGATGCATGACATCCTGGAGCGGCGCGGCAAGGGCTTTTCGCAAGGCCAGCGCATCAAGGTAGCGCTGGCGCGCACCCTGCTGCATCAGCCGCGCCACCTGCTGCTCGACGAACCGAGCCGCGGCCTGGACGTGATGAGCACGCGCGCCCTGCGCACCGCCCTCACCGCCCTGCGCCGCGAAGGTTGCTGCGTGATCATGGCGACCCACGTGATGCAGGAAGTCACCCACCTGTGCGACGACGTGATCGTGATCGCCAAAGGCCACACGGTGGCGCAGGGCTCGCCGCAGGAACTATGCCGCCGCACCGGCATCAGCAACCTGGAAGACGCCTTCGTCAGCCTGGTCGGCGAGGAAGGAATCGCGACATGAAGCCCGCCTTCCTCATCGTTTTCCTGAAGGAATTCAAGGAAACCCTGCGCGACAAGCGCGCGCTGGGCCTGCTGGCCCTGTTCACCTTGATGTACCCGCTGATGCTCGGCTACATGCTCAACCAGCAGATCAAGCGCGCCACCCAGTCCGAACGCGAAGGCATGGAACTGGCCGTGATCGGCGCCGCCCAGGCGCCCAACCTGATGGCCCAGCTCAAGCAAAAGAACATCACCGTGCAGCCGGTCGCGGACATGGACGAAGATGCCATCGGCGCACTGCTGCGCGCGCGCAAGGTGGTCGCCCTGCTGCGCCTCGACCCCGCGTTCGGCGAACACTACCAGGCCATGCGCCCGGCCAGCATCGAGCTGTGGTACGACTCGGCCAGCGACAACAGCCAGCGCCAGCGCGATGTCGAAGAAGTGCTGCAACACTACAGTTCGAGCATCAGCAGCGCGCGCCTGCTGGCGCACGGGGTCTCGCCGGCCACCATGACGCCGATCCGCTTGCAGCGCTACGACACCGGCAGCTCGGCGGCGCGCTCGGCCGGGATGATCGGCGCGATTCTCGGCTTTCTGTTCTTTCCGGCGTTCATTTGCGGTTTGTCGGCGGCGGTCGACAGCACCGCCGGCGAACGCGAGCGGCGCTCGCTGGAAGTATTGATGGCGCAACCGGCCAGTCCCTGGTCACTGATCACCGGCAAGTGGCTGGCGGCCGGTTCGCTGGCCGTGATCGGCATCACCCTGGAACTGGCGCTGGCGCATGGCGTGCTGTCCTGGCTGCCGCTGGAAGAAATCGGCATGAGCTGGCGGGTCACGTCGGCCCAGCTGGCCTGGGTGTGCGTGGCCACCCTGCCGCTGTCGCTGCTGGCGGCCGGCCTGCATATCGCGCTGGCGATGAATGCGCGCTCGTTCAAGGAAGCCCAGAGCATCCTCAGCCTGGTGACCCTGATCCCCATGCTGCCCGGGCTGGCGGTGTCGATGCTGGAATTGAAAACGGCGATGTGGATGTATCTGGTGCCGATGCTGTCGAACCAGACCTTGCTGCGCGAACTGGCCAAGGGCCAGGAACTGGGTGCGCTGCCGTTCGTGCTGACCTTTTTGAGCTCGATGCTGCCGGCGCTCGGCGCGGTGGCGTTCGCCAGCTGGCGCATGAAGAGCGAGCGCTACGTGCTGTCGGTGTAGGGCTGGCCGGCAGGCCTGGCGCGGCTCCATTACAATAGGCCGCAAGAACAATCGTCGGAGAATGGAATGGAAGTCACAGTCAGCTGGAACGGCCCGTCGGGCATGAGTTTTCGGGCGCAAACGGGATCGGGCCACATGGTCAGCATGGATGGCGCGCCCGAGGGCGGCGGCCACAACCTGGCGCCGCGACCGATGGAAATGGTGTTGCTGGGAACCGGCGGCTGTACCGCCTATGACGTGGTGCTCATTCTCAAGCGCGGACGCGAAGACGTGCGCGGCTGCGACGTGACGCTCAAGGCCGAACGCGCCGAGACCGATCCCAAGGTGTTTACCAAGATTCATTTTCACTTCACGGTGACCGGCAAGAACCTGAAACCGGGCGCGGTCGAGCGCGCGGTGAGCCTGTCGCACGACAAATATTGCTCGGCCTCGATCATGCTGGCCAAGATGGCCGAGATTACGCACTCGTTCGAGATCGTGGAAGGCTGAGCCGTTTAGCCGTGGTCCCCGCGCAGCAAACTTGGGTCACTTCACTGCGGGGACGACGGAGGTGGAGCGAACACTAAACGTAATACGCCGTCGTCGTCATCACCTTCGCCATGGCCGTCATCACCCCGCGCACCGGCGCCGCCACCGCCACCGCGCCGAGCGCCTGCGCGGCCGCGCCGTGCGCAATCTCGTCGATGCGCATCTGGTCCACGATGGCACGCGACTTGGCATCCTGCGCCGGCAGCAGATCGAGATGGCTGTTCAGATGCGCCTCCACCTGGCGCTCGGTTTCGACCACGAAGCCCAGGCTGCGCGCGTCGCCCAGTTGCGCCGCCACCGTACCGAGCGCGTAGGCACCCGCATACCACAGGGGATTGAGCAAACTCGGCCGCGAACCGAGCTCGGCCAGCCGCTGGGCGGTCCACGCCAGGTGATCTTCTTCCTCGCGCCCGGCTTCGGCGAACTGTTGGCGCATTTCTTCGGTCTTGGCAAAGCGCGATTGCGAGTTGTACAGCGCCTGCGCGCACACTTCGCCCACGTGGTTGACGCGCATCAGGCCGGCGCTGCGGCGCTGTTCGGCATCATCGAGCTGGCCGTCGTCCGCGTGCGCCGCCGGGGTCGGTCGCGATGCCGACGCCACGCCCGCGATCACGCGCAGGGCCTTGTCCATGCTGACGATCAGCTGGTCGAGTGGATGGATGGATCGTTGTGCTGACATGCGCTGCCCCGGTGGCGATAAAACACCATTATAGGACGTCCGGCTGCGCCGGGGCGCCGCCTGCGGGTGCGGTCGCGGCCGCCGGCGCCGGCGCCTGAGCCTCGATCCAGTCGAGCAGGGGCCCGCCGGGCTCGATGCTGGAAATGTTTTTCGCCACGCCGAGGTTCAGTTGCAGCAGAAAGGGAATGGTGTCGGACGGCACGTCCGGGCAATGCGCGCTGAACGCGGCGATGAAGCGGCTTGACGACACCACCGGCACCACTTTCGCCCCGCTCATGAACTGCAGCACGCTGGTAATCGTGTGGCCCTTGCCGATGGTATGGTAAATGAACTGGTTGAAAGCGCGGTCGACTTTCTTGAAATCAATGGTTTCGGACGTCATCAGCCCGGCCAGGTAGTACAGGCCGAGGGTGACGCGGAAGTACGCGGTCCACTCGGCCGCGTTGCGCCCGCTGCTGGCGACGGCAAGAACTTTTTCTTTGATGGCACTGTCCATGAGGCCCATTATCCACATTTCTTGCCCGCTTGGGCAGGCTGCCGTGCTTGCGGCGGTGAATTTGTGCTGCTACCCTCACGCTTTGAGAGAAGGAACCCGATGATCGAGGTGAAACACCTGGCCAAGCGCTTCGCCGCGACGGTACACAAGGAGCGGCGCGCGCGCCAGCGCGACGTGCGCGAGAGCGATGGCTGGTTCCATGCGGTGCGCGATGTCAGCTTTTCGTGCGCCCCCGGCGAAGTGCTGGGCCTGCTTGGTCCGAACGGGGCCGGCAAGACCACCACCCTGCGCATCCTCTCGACCGCCCTGCGTCCGGACGCAGGCAGCGCCTTCATCGACGATATCGACATCGTGGCCGATCCGATCCGGGCGCGCCAGCGGGTCGGCTTCCTGTCTGGCAGCACCGGTTTGTACGGGCGCCTGAGCGCGCGCGAGAATGTGGAATATTTCGGGCGCCTGCACGGCATGGCGCCGGAGCGCCTCAAGCAGCGCTGCGACGCGCTGTTCGAGCAGCTCGACATGCACGCCTACGCCCACAAGCGCGCCGATGACCTGTCCACCGGCATGAAGCAGAAATGCGCGATTGCCCGCGCCGTGGTGCACGAGCCGCAGGTGGTGATCCTGGATGAACCGACCACCGGGCTCGACGTGATGTCGGCGCGGGTCCTGCTCGAATTTATCGCCAGCTACAAGGCGCTGCGGATTCCCCTGATCTTTTCCACCCACCATCTGCACGAGGTGGAAAAACTGTGCGACAAGGTCTGCATCATCAACCGCGGCCGCAGCGCCTTCAACGGCAGCGTAGCCGAGCTGCGCGAGCTGGGCGGCAGCCACGATCTCTACGACGCCTTCGTGCATATCGTCAACCAGGAAGGCTGAGCCATGTGGACCGTGTATTTCAAGGAATTGCTGGAATTGCTGCGCGACCGCAAGACCTTCATCTTCACCCTGCTGCTGCCGATCGTCGCCATGCCGATGATTTTCGGCGGCCTGGCGTATCTGTCATCGACCATTTTCAAGAAAGCCCAGCACAAGGAACTGACCTACGCCGTGTTCGGCAAGGAATATGCGCCCGGCCTGAGCGAGCGTTTCAAGCACGAAAAAGGCTTGCGCGAGGTGCCGCTGGCCAATGAAGGCGCGATCAAGGCCGCCATCGACAGCGACCGCATCACCTTCGCCATTGTTATTCCGGCCGGGTTCGAAGAGGCCATGGCGGCGCACCGCCAGGCCCGCGTGACCTTGCACTACAACAACGCGGTGGCGCTCGACATGACCCATAAGCGGGTGGCGGCGGTGATCGAGACGCACAACCGGGCGCTGCGCGAGCAAGCCTTGTCGGCCATGAACATGAGCCAGGCCGAGCTGCGGTTTGCGCTCAATCCGATCGAGCTCGAAGAATTGTCGACCGCCGGCACGCGCGAGCGGGTGGGCTCGCTGGTGGGCGGCTTTTTGCCGTATATCCTGCTGATGGTGTGCCTGATGGCGGCCATGTATCCGGCCATCGACCTGGGGGCCGGCGAGAAGGAGCGCGGCACCCTGGAAACCTTGCTGCTGGCGCCGATTTCGCGCACGGCGCTGGTGCTGGCCAAGTTTTTGGTGCTGTTTACGGTGGGGCTGACCTCGGCACTCCTGATGGTGGCGAGCATGGGGCTGCTGCTGGCCGTGTTCGGCGGCTCCTTAGAGGGCGGGCTGGCGCAGATGGTGCGCGCGATCGGTGCGCGCGACCTGGCAATGGTGGCGCTGATGCTGGTGCCGACGGCCGCCATTTTCGCCTCGATCCTGCTGTCGATTTCGATTTATGCGAAGAGTTACAAGGAAGCCTCGGGCATGATTTCGCCGCTGATGATGCTCCTGATCGTGCCGATCGTGGTGGCCATGATGCCGGGGGTGGAACTGAACTGGTTCTGGTCGATGGTGCCGCTGACCAATGTGTCGCTGGCCATGAAGGAACTGGTCAAGGGAACCATGGATTACCGCATGTTTTCGGCGATCTTGCTGTCCACCACCTTGATTGCCGGGGCGCTGTTGGCATGGTGCAGGTGGTGGTTCAACCGCGAGGATGTGTTGTTCCGGAATTAAGTTGTGAGAGCGTCATTGTTGACCACGCGCCTATGAGCCGTCATTCCCCCATTTGTGCAATCTGAACCCATCAAACCGCCGCGCATCGCAATGCGCGGCCGGGACTCCCTCAAATTTTATACAATGCAACTCTAAAAGTACGCCCCGCTACCCGCCGGCCGTACATACAGCGACCGTATCAGGAGTCAGGCATGGAATTACGCATCAGGAATTTATCCAAGACCTACGCCAATGGCGTAGTTGCCTTGGATAAAGTTACCCTCACCATCCCCAGCGGGATGTTCGGCCTGCTCGGCCCGAACGGGGCCGGCAAGTCGACCTTGATGCGCACCCTCGCCACCTTGCAGGAATGCGACGCCGGCTCGGTCTTCTTCGGCGACCTCGATGTGCTCGACGACAAGGACGATATCCGCCGCCTGCTCGGCTACCTGCCCCAGGACTTCGGCCTGTACCCCAAGGTCACCGCCTACGAACTGCTCGACCATTTTGCCGTCCTCAAGGGCCTGTCGCAGCGCAGCCGCCGCCGTGAAGTGGTCGACGGCCTGTTGCAGCAAACCAATCTGTTCGAAGTACGCCACCAGCGCCTCGGCACCTTTTCCGGCGGCATGCGCCAGCGCTTCGGCATCGCCCAGGCGCTGCTGGGCGATCCGCAGCTGATCATCGTCGATGAACCGACGGCCGGCCTCGACCCGCAGGAACGGGTGCGTTTCCACAACTTGCTGTCCGATATCGGCGACGACAAGACCGTGCTGCTGTCGACCCACATCGTGTCGGACGTGTCGGACCTGTGCGCCAATATGGCGATCATCAACAAGGGCCATGTGCTGCTGTGCGGCGAGCCGCAAAAGCTGATCGACGATATCGACGGCAAGATCTGGGCGCGCTTCGTCGCCAAGCACGAGCTGGCCCATTTCCAGCAGGAGCACGCGGTGATCTCGACCCGCCTGCTGACCGGCCGCACCCTGATTCACGTGTATTCCGATCAAGATCCGGGCGACGGCTTCGCGCCCGCCGCCGGCGACCTGGAAGACGTCTACTTCGCCACCATCGCCGGACGCCACGTCGCGGCCAGCAACTGTTGAAGGTGGCGTCCATGTTGGCAATCGCACTGTTCGAAGCGCGCCAGCGGCTCAAGCTGCTCTCGACCTGGGTCTACTTCGGCATGTTCTTTGCCCTGGCGCTGCTGTGGATGGCGGCCGCCGGCGGGGTCTTCAAGGAAGCCCACATTACCTTCGGCGGACGCCTGTTCATCAACGCCCCGCGCTCGATCTCGCTGACGGTCGCCTTCCTCGGCTGCCTGGGCGTGATCGTGATGGCGGCCATGATGGGCCGCTCGGTGCAGCAGGATTTCGAATACGACATGCACCACTTTTTCTTCAGCGCGCCGATCGCCAAGCACGATTACGTGTTCGGGCGCTTCCTCGGGGCCGCGCTGACCCTGGCGGTGGTGTTTTCGAGCATCGTGCTGGGCGCCTGGCTGGGCAGCTTCATTCCCGGCATCGAAGCGGACCGGCTGGGCCAGGGCGGGCTGTGGATGTATCTGCGGCCCTACCTGTTCCTGACCCTGCCCAACATCTTCATCTTCGGCGCCATCTTCTTCGTGCTGGCCGCGCTGACGCGGCGCATGCTGCCAGTGTACGTGGCCAGCGTGGTGATGATGATCGGCTACATCGTCGCGCCCTCGCTGGCGCGCGACCTCGACTACAAGACCCTGGCCGCGCTGATCGACCCCTTCGGCACCACCGCCCTGATCCGCATGACCGAATACTGGACCATCGCCGAGCGCAACAGCCGCGAGATTCCCTTCGGCGGCGTGTACCTGCTCAACCGCGCGCTGTGGTGCGGCTTCGCGCTGGTGGTGCTGCTGCTCGGTTACTGGCGTTTCCACTTCATCGGCACGACCGACCCCCGCCCGGCCGGGCGCGCCGACGGCGAGATCGCCCCGCGCCTGTCGAGCGTGGCCATGGCGACCCAGCAAGCGCCCGACTTCCTGCAGCGCAGCCTGGCCCTGCTGCTGCTCAAGTCGAGCTGGCTGAACTTGCGCGAATCGGTCAAGGATGTCTATTTCGCCGTGATCGCCCTGGCCGGCGTGCTGGCCGTGTTCGGCGCCTCGGTCAACCTCGGCTCGATGTACGGCACCAATACCTATCCGGTCACCTACCAGGTGCTGGAACTGATCAGCGCGGCGTTTTCGCTGTTCATGCTGGTCGTCACCACCTTTTATGCGGGCGAGCTGGTCTGGCGCGAACGCGAAGCGCGGGTGGGCCAGATGCTCGACGCCCTGCCGCTGCCGAGCTGGCTGCCGATGCTGTCCAAGCTGTTTGCCCTGGTCGGCCTGCAAGTGCTGATGCTGGTGCTGGTGATGATGTCGGGCATGCTGATCCAGCTGTTCCGCGGCTACTTCGCCATCGATATCGGCCTGTACCTGCAAAGCCTGTTCCTGATCCAGCTGCCCAATTATGTGCTGATCGCGGTGCTGGCGATGGCGCTACAGGTGTTGATCAACCACAAGTACCTGGCCTACTTCGCCATGATCGTGTACTACGTGGCCACCATCACCTTCGGCTCGCTCGGCCTCGACCATCCGCTGCTGCTGTACGGCACCGCGCCCTCCTTCGTGTATTCCGACATGAACGGCTATGGCCACTTTCTGGTGCGCGACCGCTGGTTCGCGCTGTACTGGGGCGGCGCGGCGCTGATGCTGCTGGTGGCCTCGCTGGTGTTCTGGCCGCGCGGCTGCAACGCCGAACTGGGCAGCCGGATCCAGCTGGCGCGCCGCAACCTGAGCCTGCCGGTGCTGGCCACCTTCGGCGCCGGCCTGGCCGTGTTCCTCGGCACCGGCGCCATCCTGTACTACAACCTGCATATCGAAGGCGACTACCAGACCGCCTGGCAAAAAGACCAGACCCGCGCCCAGTACGAGCTGCGTTACAAGCAATACGCCGTGCTGGCGCAGCCGAAAATCACCGGAGTCGACCTGAAAGTGGCGATCGTGCCCGAACAGCGGCGCCTGACGGTGACCGGCGTCTACCAGCTCGACAACAAGGGCACGCAAGCGGTCGGGCGGATCTTCATCAGCCAGGACCGCCTGTCCAGCCTGAAAGTGCGCATGGGCCAGAAAATCACGCCGCTGATCAGCGATCGCGAGCGCGGCTTTTACGGCTACCAGCTGAGCACGCCCCTGCTGCCGGGGCAACGCCTGGCGCTCGAATTCGATGTCGAATTCGAAGCGCGCGGCATCCTCGGCCTGGAATCGGACACGCCGGTGCTCACCAACGGCACCTTTTTCAACAATGACCGGCTGCCGCGCATCGGCTACCAGCCGATGGCCGAGCTGGAGAACGAGCGCGACCGCAAGCGCCACGGCCTCGGCCCGCACGCGCCGATGCCGTCGCCGCGCGACCCGGCCGGGCTGGCGCGCAACTACCTGGGCCTGGACGCCGACTGGATCGATTTCAACGCCGTCATCAGCACCAGCCCGGACCAGCTCGCCATCGCCCCCGGCACCCTGGAAAAGGAATGGATCTCGGCCGGACGGCGCTACTTCCATTACCGCATGGACAAGCCGATCCTCAATTTCTACGCCTTCCAGTCGGCCCGCTACGAAGTGCGGCACGACCGCTGGCAGGATGTGACGATCGACGTGTTTTACCATCCCGGCCACGATGTCAACGTCGAGCGCATGATCCGCGGCGTGAAGGCCGGGCTCGAATACAACTCGAAGCATTTCAGCCCCTACCAGCACAAGGTGCTGCGCGTGGTCGAGTTTCCGCGCTACGCCGCGTTTGCCCAGTCGTTCCCGGGCACGATCCCGTTTTCCGAGAGCGTCGGTTTCATCGCCCGGGTCGACGACAACAATCCCAAGGATATCGACTACCCGTTCTACGTGGCGGCGCATGAAGTGGCGCACCAGTGGTGGGGACACCAGCTGGTGCCCTCGAACACGCGCGGCGCCACGGTGCTGAGCGAAACCCTGTCCGAATACGCGGCGCTGATGGTCATGAAGCAGCAGGTCGGCCCCGAGCGCATGCGCCGCTTCCTCAGCTACAACCTGGACAAATACCTGATCGGCCGGGCGCTCGAGCCGCGCTACGAGCTGCCGCTGGCGCAGAATGAACACCAGAGCTACATCCATTACTACAAGGGGGCGCTGGCCATGTATCTGCTGCAGGACGTGCTGGGCGAAGCGAAGGTCAACGCCGTGCTGCACGAGCTGCTGACCAGCCAGGCCTTCCACGGCGCGCCCTATCCGAGCGTACTGGCGCTGACCGATGGCTTGCGCCGCGCCACCCCGCCCGAGCATGCCTACCTGATCGACGACCTGTTCGAGCGCATTGTGCTCTACGAGAACCGCGCCACCAGCGCCAGCGCGACCCGGCGCGCGGACGGCAAGTACGAGGTGCAGCTGCAAGCGAGCGTCGTCAAGCAGCGCGCCGGCAAGCTGGGCGACGAGACCGAGGTGGCGGTGAACGACGTGATCGAATTCGGCATTGACGACAAGGATGGCAAGCCGCTGCTGCGCGAACGGCGCGTGGTCGACAGCAAGACCGTCAGCGTGACCATGGTCGTGGCCACGCGACCGTACAAGGCCGGGATTGATCCCGACAACAAGCTGATCGACCGCAAGCCGGGGGATAATATGATCGAGGTGGAGCAGTAGACGATCCGCTGTCTTTTCCGCAATTGAGCGACAGGATCGTTCGGCTGCGCAAATACTGTCCCCGGGTTTTCGTGCAAAGGCATGGCGCAGCACTAGCACTTGTACAAGGTCCACCCCGAATCTTGCGCGTCAAATATTTCTTTTCGTATAAACTTCCACCTTTTACGTGGAAGATAGCATGCCGAGCGTCAAAACGATGGACCAGACCGGCTTTCGCCGTATCCTCGCCCGCAACGTCGCCTTGCCGCTGGCGATCGGCGTCGGCAGTGCCCTCATTTTCGTGGCCGTCATTACCTACCTGCTGTCGGTACTGAGCATGGTGGAGCACAGCGAAAAGGTGATCGGCCACGCCAACGAAGCGGCCAAGCTCTCGGTCGACCAGGAATCGGGCCTGCGCGGCTATTTGCTGAGCAACGACGAAGCCTTCCTCGCGCCCTACACCCTGTCCAAAGGCAAAACCGCAGCCACCCTCGATGCCCTGTCCAAGCTGGTGGCCGACAATCCGCCCCAGGTCGAGCGCCTGCGCCAGATCGCGGCCATGCAGGAACAGTGGAACCTTTACGCCACCAACGCCATTGCCCTGCGGCGCGCCAACAGCGACGTCATCACCCTGGTGCGCAGCGGGCGCGGCAAGGTCGCTTTTGATGAAATCCGCACCACCTTCAACGAATTCCTGGCGGTCGAACAGCGCCTGCTCAAACAGCGCAACGACAGCGCCCAGAGCGTCACGCGCTGGGGCGTGGCCCTGTACCTGGTGGTCAGCCTGCTGCTGTCGGGCCTGCTGGCCTACTTCGGCCGGCGCGAACTGATGCGCCTGTCGGACGTGTTCGGCGACGCCATCGACCAGCACCGCACCCACGGCGAAGCGCTCGAGCGCCAGGCCTGGCAGCGCAGCGGACAGACCCAATTGGCCGAACGCAGCATCGGCCACAACAGCATGGCCAGCCTGGGGCGCGCCACGCTCGATTTCATGGCCGAATACACCGGCGCGGCCGTCGCCGCCCTGTACGCGCGCGACGAAGACGGCAGCCTGCGCCGCATCGCCGGCTACGGCATGCCCCGCGAAGAAAGCGAGCGCGAAGTGCGTTTCAATGGCGCCGACACCCTGGTCGGCCAGACCCTGCTGTCGAAACGCCCGATCGTGATGGGCAACCTGCCCGACCACTACCTGAAGGTCACTTCCGGCATCGGCAGCGGCAGCCCGCGCCACCTGGTCCTGATCCCGGTCGACAATGACGGCGCCGCCAATGGCGTGGCCGAATTCGGCTTCCTGAACGAGCCGCGCAAGCGCGACCTGGAGTTCCTGGAACTGGTCGCGCCGAACATCGGCCGCGCCATCGAAGCGGCGCTGGCGCGGCGCCGCCTGCACGACGCGCTGGCCGAAACCCAGCAGCTCAACGAGGAACTGCAAGTGCAGCAGGAAGAACTGCGCACCGCCAACGAGGAACTCGAAGAGCAGTCGCGCGTGCTGGAAGAATCGCAGACCATCCTGGAGAACCAGAAGGCCGAACTGGAACAGACCAACGAACGCCTGGCCGAACAGGCCAACGCGCTCGACGAAAAGAACAGCGCCCTGGGCGTGATCCAGCATGAGCTCGAAGAGCGCGCGCTCGACCTGCAGCGCGCCAGCAAATACAAGTCCGAGTTCTTGGCGAACATGTCGCACGAGCTGCGCACGCCGCTCAACAGTTCCCTGATCCTGTCCAAGCTCCTGTCCGAGAACGCCAAGGGCAATCTGGAGCCGGAGCAGATCCAGTTCGCCAACACGATCTACGCGGCCGGCAACGACCTGCTCAACCTGATCAACGACATCCTCGACATCTCCAAGGTCGAAGCGGGCAAGCTCGAACTGACGCCCGAAGACATCGCCCTGAGCGAGCTGGCCGACAGCATGCGCCACACCTTCGCGCCGCTGGCCGGGCAGAAGCAGCTCACCTTCACCTCGCAGGTAGCCGCCGGCGCGCCAGTCACCTTGCACAGCGATTCGCAGCGCCTCCAGCAGATCCTCAAGAACCTGCTCTCGAACGCGATCAAGTTCACCGACAGCGGCGAGGTCTCGCTGACCATCGAAGCGCGTCCGGACGGCATGCTGGCCTTCGTGGTGCGCGACTCCGGCATCGGCATCGCCAGCGACCAGCACGCGATCGTCTTCGAAGCCTTCCGCCAGGCCGACGGCACCACCAGCCGGCGCTACGGCGGCACCGGCCTGGGGCTGTCGATCTCGCGCGACCTGGCGGCCCTGCTGGGCGGCTCGATCGAAATCGCCAGCGCGCCCGGCAAGGGCAGCACCTTCACCCTGCTGGTGCCGGCATCCCTGCCGGCCGGCACCCCCGGCCTGCCGCAAGCGGCCGCCAGCACCATGCAGGCGGCTGCGCGCACCGCCCTCGCGCCCGCCCCAGCGCCGGCGGCGCCCCTGCGCACGCCGGTGTTCGCCGATGACCGCAGCCACGGCGGCGCGGCCGGACGCAGCGTGCTGGTGATCGAAGACGACGCCGCGTTCGCGCGCATCCTGTTCGACCTGGCGCACGAAATGCACTACCGCTGCCTGGTCGCGCACAGCGCCGCCGACGGCCTGCAAGCGGCCAACGACTTCCTGCCCGACGCCATCCTGCTCGACCTCGGCCTGCCCGACGGCTCCGGGCTCGATCTGCTGCAAAAGCTCAAGGACAATCCGCGCGCGCGCCATATCCCGGTGCACATCGTCTCGGCCAACGACCGCGCCGAAGCGGCCATGCAGCTCGGCGCGATCGGCTACGTGATCAAGCCGGCCACGCGCGACCGCCTGAAACAGGTGTTCCAGACCCTCGAGGGCAAATTCACCCAGAAGATGAAGCGCGTGCTGCTGGTCGAGGACGACGAGCGCCAGCGCGAGAGCGTGGTCCACCTGATCGACGACGCCGATGTCGAGATCACCGCGGTGGCCACCGGCGGCGAAGCCTTCGCGCTGCTCCAGGCCGGCATCTATGACTGCATGATCATCGACCTGAAGCTACCCGACATGCAGGGCCACGAACTGCTGCGCAAGATGGCGGCCGAAGAAATCGTCTCGTTCCCGCCGGTGATCGTCTACACGGGGCGCAACCTGACCCGCGCCGAAGAAGCCGAACTGCTCAAATATTCGCGCTCGATCATCATCAAGGGTGCGCGTTCGCCCGAGCGCCTGCTCGACGAAGTCACGCTGTTCCTGCACAAGGTCGAATCGCAAATGTCGGCCGAGCGCCAGAGCATGCTGAAAACCGTGCGCAGCCGCGACCGCGTGTTCGACGGGCGCCGCATCCTGCTGGTCGACGACGACGTGCGCAACATCTTCTCGCTCACCAGCGCGCTGGAACAGAAAGGCATCATCGTCGAAGTCGGCCGCAACGGCTTCGAAGCGCTCGAACGGCTCGACCAGATTGCCGACATCGACCTGGTGCTGATGGATGTGATGATGCCGGGGATGGACGGCCTGGAAGCGACGCGCCGCCTGCGGGCGGACGCGCGCTTTGCCAAGCTGCCGGTGATCGCCATTACCGCCAAGGCCATGAAGGACGACCAGGAACAGTGCATGAAGGCCGGCGCCTCGGACTACCTGGCCAAGCCGATCGACCTTGACCGCCTGTACTCGCTGCTGCGGGTCTGGCTGCCGAGCATGGAGCGTCTGTGATGGAGGCTCCCGACAGCATCACCATCGAGCTGCGCCTGCTGATGGAAGCGATTTACCTCAAGTACAGCTACGACTTCCGCGACTACTCGGGGGCCTCGCAAAAACGCCGCGTGCACCACGCGCTGCACCAGATGGACTGCGCCAGCATTTCGGAACTGCAGGCGCGCGTGCTGCACGACCCGGACGCCTTCATGCAGCTGCTGCAGTACCTGACCATTCCGACCAGCGAGATGTTCCGCGACCCGGCCTACTTCCAGGCCCTGCGCGAACACGTGGTGCCGCACCTGCGCACTTACCCGTCGCTCAAGATCTGGATTGCCGGCTGCAGCACCGGCGAAGAAATCTATTCGATGGCCATTTTGCTCAAGGAAGAAGGATTGCTGGAGCGCTCCATCATCTACGCCACCGACATCAACCCGCATTCGCTGGAACGGGCGCGCAAGGGCGTGTTCGCGCTCGATCGCATGCGCGCCTACACCGCCAGCTACCAGATGGCGGGCGGGCGCGCGGCGTTCTCCGACTACTACACGGCCGCCTATGATGGCGCCCTGTTCGACCGCAGCCTGGTGGAGAACGTCAGCTTCGCCGACCATAGCCTGGCGACCGACAGCGTGTTCTCCGAAACCCATTTGATCAGCTGCCGCAACGTGATGATTTACTTTAACCGCAAGTTGCAGGACCGCGCCCTCGGCCTGTTCCACGAGTCCCTGTGCCACCGCGGCTTCCTGGGCCTGGGCAGCAAGGAGAGCCTCGATTTCTCGTCGCACGCCGATGCCTTCGAGCCGCTGGTCAAGGCCGAGCGGATATTCCGCAAGGTGGGGCCATGAACGCCGTGCATGCCAAGGTCCACGCGGATCTGCTGGCCGGACGCAGGATCGACGCCGTGGTGATCGGCGCCTCGGCCGGCGGCATCGACGCCCTGCTGCGCATTTTGCCGGCGCTGCCGAAGAATTTCGGCTTTTCGGTGACGGTGGTGCTGCACCTGCCGGACGACCGCGACAGCCGCCTGGCCGAAGTCTTCCAGCAGCACCTGGCAATGCCGGTGCGCCAGGCCGACGACAAGATGACGGTGCAAGCCGGCAGCGTGTATTTCGCCCCGCCCGGCTACCACCTGTCGGTCGAACGCGACTTCAGTTTTTCGCTGAGCCAGGAGGATCCGGTGCATTTTTCGCGCCCGGCCATCGACATCCTGATGGAGTCGGCCGCCGACGCCTGGGGCCAGCGCCTGCTTGGCATTTTGCTGACCGGCGCCAGCGCCGACGGCGCTTGCGGCATGGCGCGCATCGCCGCCTGCGGCGGCCTGACCGTGGTGCAGGACCCGAAAGACGCCGAGATCGCGACCATGCCCTCGGCCGCGATCCGGCTGCGCGCACCCGACCTTGTGCTGCCCGTACCCGCAATCCGCGCGCTGATGACCGCGATGATGGAGAACCAATGAAGAGCGACCAACAAAAAATCAAGCTCCTGATCGTCGACGACCTGCCCGAGAACCTGCTCGCGCTGAGCAAGATCATCGAACAGGACGACCGCATCGTGTACCAGGCCAGTTCGGGCGAGGCGGCGCTGTCGCTGCTGCTCGAACACGACTTCGCGCTGGCCATCCTGGACGTCATGATGCCCGGGATGGACGGCATCGAACTGGCGGAACTGATGCGCGGCACCGAACGCACGCGCAACGTGCCGATCGTGTTCGTCAGCGCGGCCGGGCGCGAACTCAATTACGCCTTCAAGGGCTACGAGACGGGCGCGGTCGACTTCCTCTACAAGCCGCTCGACATCGCGGCCGTCAAGAGCAAGGTCAATGTGTTCGTGGCCCTGTGCCAGCAGCGCAATGAGGTCAAGCGCCAGGTGGCCGAGCTGGAAGAGGGCCGGCGCGAGCTGCGCGCCACCCAGGTCGAGCTGGAACGCTCGGTGAAGATGCGCGACGACTTCATGTCGATGGTCGCGCACGAACTGCGCACCCCGCTCAACACCCTGTTCCTGGAGACGCAGCTGCGCGGCATGCAGCTCGACAAGGGCAACATGGCCGCCTTCAGCGAAGAGAACATGCGCAAGATGGTGGCGCGCGACGGGCGCCAGATCCAGAGCATGATCCGCCTGATCAACGACATGGTCGACGTCTCGCGCATCCGCAGCGGCAAGCTGTCGATCCGTCCGGCCGAAACCGAACTCTCGGCGCTGCTGGCGCGCATCGTCAGCGACCTGTCGCAGCGCACCGAGGCCGCCGGCGGCACCATCGAACTGCACGCGCCCGAGCCGGTGGCCGGCGTGTGGGACGAATTCCGGGTCGAGCAGATCATCATCAACCTGCTCACCAACGCGCTGCGCTACGGCGGCAGCAAACCGGTGAAAATCAGCCTGGAAGTGCGCGACGGGCATGCCTGGATCGTGGTGCGCGACCAGGGCGTGGGGATCGCGCCGGAAGACCAGCTGCGCATCTTCGCGCCGTTCGAGCGGGCCGGCACCAAGGACGTGCGCGAGGGCCTGGGACTGGGCCTGTACATCGCGCGCCAGCTGGCCGAGTCGCACGACGGCACGCTCGATGTCGAGAGCGCGCCGAACCAGGGCGCGGCGTTCCGCCTGGCCTTGCCGCTGGCCGGATCGCACGCATGATGGTGCCATGACGGTGCCGGCCCCGTACCGCGGCCTGTGGCGGCGCGAGGGCATCTGGCGCAGCGACGGCAGCAGCGACACCAGCACGCTGGTGCTGTGGTTCCAGTCGGCGTGCTGGCACATCGACTCGCGCGGCTTTGCCGGCAGCACTGTGGTCGACGGCGCGCGCTGCGAGTGGCGTCCCGAGATCGCCTTCCCCGCCCTCGGCCCCGGGGTCGATGCGGGCATCATGCGCTTCATCGATGCCGATACGGTGGAAGAAACCGGCATCGACGGCAGCTACCGCGAACTGTGGCGACGCATCGATGCCGGTCCGGTGCGCGCACTGCGCCTGGAAGACGATCGCGGCGCCCGGGCCTGGCTGATGACAGGAACGGACTGGCTGGCGCTGGCGCACGGCAGCGAATTTGTCTTCGCCAGGGGTGCGGGCGAGGCCTGGGTGGTGGCCGCCACCAACCTTGCGCAGCACGCGGGCCGCACCATCGCGTGGCCCCCGCGAGCGTGGCGTACGGGCCAGCAGGTGGTCTTGCCGCTGGCCGCGGCGCGCCCCTGGCGGATAAGCCAGCTCGAGCCTTGAGACGGCCTCCATGTATAATTGACATTAACTTTTTGTCAAACCAGTACCATATTCACTATGAGGCTCATCTGATGTCTACTGCATTTTTTGGCGTAATGATCGGCGCGGCAGCCGTGGCATGGTATCAATACAATAAAAGCAAACGCAGCGCGGCGGCAGCGCCGGCGGGGACGCCTGCCCCCGCCCCGGCCGGCTTCGCCGCTGCGCTGGCGACTGCAAAAGCGGTGTATGCAGCCGACGAGGGACGCGAACCGATTCGCCAAACCGACTACCTGAAGTTACTCGAACTGTTCGAGTCGCTGCTGGGATTGACGACCACGGTGCCGGACGCCCTCGATACCGATTTGCGCCGCGATCTGCCCGGCACTGGCATGGACGGCATCGATGCAAGCGTCGATCTGCGCGGCCGCATCGGCCAGGCGCGCCGTTTCCTGGACACGCATTCCGCAACGGCAGCCATGGGCGCCGGCGTCTTGCAGAACATCAATGCCTGCCTGGGCATCGTCCCGGCGGGAGCGCCGCTCGAGGCGCTCAAGAGCGCCGCACTGCCGCTGCTGGCATCGATCGGCGCGAAAAACATTCGCTAGCTGAAGCAATGGCGGCGAAACGGGTGGCCGGCGACGCACCCGGCCAGGCTCATGCCGCCTCCGACGGCTCGGCATCGATAAACCGGCGCACCATGCCGGTCGCCAGCGGCGCCGCATACCCCATCGGCATGCACGCCGGCGCGGCGCTGGCCAGCTGGAAGCTTCCTTCCATCATGGCCAGCAAGGCGGCCGCCAGCGCCGCGACGTTGGCCGTGCTCTTGCCGTGCGCGGCCAGGCTGGCCGACAGCAATTCCCGCGCCAGCATCGACTCCGCCGCCAGCGCCTGCTGGTAAGCCAGGCGCACCTCGGGCTGGCGCACCGCTTCCGCGCCGATCACCACCCACGCCGCCACGGCGCTGGCGTCGGCCCCTTCGCCCAGTCCGAGGCGCGCCTCGATGTAGGCGCCCAGGCGCGCATCGGCGTCTGCGGCATCCTGCGCAAACACCAGGTAGCGCGCGTGCGCGGCCGCCGCCAGCGCGTTTACCAGCGCCAGCAGGATCTCGCCTTTGCTGTGAAAATGGTAATGCAGCAGGCCGGGCGTGAGGCCCGCACGGCGCGCAACCAGCTGGACGGTGGCCTTGTCGTAGCCATGTTCGGCCATCGTATCGCGCAGCGCTTGCACGATCTGCGCGCGGCGCTGCTCGGAATTGGGCTTTCTCGACATCGTTGGCGGCACTTAAATTGGTTGAACGACCAAATTATACTTGTTTTCTTCGACGTCTTTCGCTAGCCTAGCAATATTGGGTGAGCAACCAAACAATCGAAGGGACCACACGATGAACGCAACTCCCCCCAAGGTAGTGATGCTGACCGGCGGGATCGGCAGCGGCAAGTCGACCTTCGCGCGCGCTTTCGAGGAGCTGGGCGTGCCCTGCATCGACGCCGATGCGCTGGCGCGCATCGTGCACCAGGACGCGGCGCATCCGGCCACCATGCAGATTGCGCGCGCCTTCCCGCAAGCCATGGCGGCCGATGGCAGCCTGGCGCGCGGCACCCTGCGCAGCTTCTTCGCGGTTGACCCGGCCGCCAACGAGGAACTCAAACGCATCCTGCGCCCGGCGGTGCTGGCGCTGGCCGACGACTGGACGCGCCGCCAGCAGGCGTCCTACGTGGTGTGGGAGTCGGCGCTGGCGATGGACCAGGCCCTGCCCGCAGCGCGGGTGCTGGTGGTCGATGCGACGGACCAGATGCGCGCGGCGCGCGTCGCCCTGCGCAATCCCGACTGGACCAGCGCGCAGGTGGCCAGCATCATCGCCATGCAGCTGCCGCGCGCGGACTACCTGGCGCGCGCCGACGACGTGGTCCACAACGACGGCACGCTGGACGATGTGCGCGCCCTGACCTTGCAACTGCATCACCGATACACCGACCTGTGGAGCTGAATCTTGAAAAAAATCGCATTTTCCGGCACGCTCGACCCGATCACCAACGGCCACCTGTGGGTGATCGGCGAAGCGCGCGAACTGGCCGACGAAGTCGTCGTGCTGATTTCCGAAAACCCGTTCAAGAAACCGCAATTCCACGCCGCTTCGCGCAAGGAGATCGTCGAACGCAGCGTGGCCGCGCAAGGGTGGACCAATGTCAGCGTGGTGCTGGTGCGCGGCGACTACACGGCGCGCGCGGCCAAGCGGCTGGGCATCGACTTCCTGATTCGCGGCATCCGTAACACTTCCGACTTCGATTACGAAAACCTGATCCAGCAAGCCAACGTCGATGTGCTGCACGGCGCCAAGACGCTGTTCGTGATGCCGCCGCGCGACCTCGGTTCGGTCAGTTCGAGTTTCGTGCGCGGCTTGCAGGGACCGGTCGGCTGGCACTGGACCACGCGCCAGTTCATGCCGGCGCCGGCCTATTGCGCCTGGATCCTGGACTGGCTGCGCAAGGACTGGGACAGCCTGTGGCCGCTTGATGACGCCAACGCCGCCGCCTGGTTCGCGCGCCTGACCGGCGAGAGCGCTTACGGCGCCAAGGAGCGCCCGTATCACAATCTCGATCACCTGGTGCACGGACTGACCGAGATCACGGTGTGGGCAGCCAATGCCGGCGCCAGCGCGGCGCAGATGGCGGTCCTGAAAAAGGCATTCTGGTTCCACGACGCGGTGTATGGCGGCGGCAGCGGCAGCGGATCGAACGAAGAACAGAGCGCGCAGCTGTGGCTCGCCTCGAACCTCGACAGCGGTGCGGTGGCGCTTGAGGTGGCGGGCCTGGTTCGCGCCACCGAGCACCTGGCGCCGGTCGCGTCGCGCCACGCGCTGCAAGATGTGATGCAGGGCGTGGACCTGGCGATCCTGGGCCAGGCGGCCGACGTGTACGATGGCTATGCGCGCGCGGTGCGCTCCGAGTACCAGCATGTCGAGGAGGCCGATTACCTGGCCGGCCGCGAGCGCATCCTGGCCCATTTTCATGCGCAGGCCAAAGCGGGCACGCTGTATCCGGATGCGTATTTCGCCGACCTGTACAGCCAGCGCGCGCGCGAGAACCTGGCGCGCGAACTGGAGACGCTGCGCGAGCGCCAGTCGTTTGCGGGCGAATCTCCTTAACTCTACGCGGGCAGCGCGACGACGCCCAATGGGGTTCTGGGCTAGCAGCCGGTCGGACTTGGGGAGTCGAAGCGAAAAAATAGCTGGGCGAGGCCAGATTTTGACGCTTTAGGCTGCAATCAGCCGGCTTTCAGAAGGCACCCAGCAGCAATCCAGGATGGAAGGGATTGACTGACCGGCGCCATGGCGTCGGGATCCATGCTTCCCATGTCTACCAGAAAGACGGTGCCCGATACCAGCGACAGCATGACGGCCCGTCCTCCGCTGTCGTCGCCAATGGCAAGATAAGCGGGCGCGTAGTCGCCCACTTCCAGGGTCTGGTTTCGCTCGATCACATCGTCGAGCGGATACATCACCAGGCCGTTGTCGAACCGGATACCGTTCGCGCATCGCAGCAGCGCCCGATACGCCTCGGGCCAGCGCACGCCCGATTGCGCTTCGACCTGGTCGATCGCGGTTTCTGCTGCCGGTGGATTGATCCTGGCAAGTGACGACAGATGAGCAATATTCATTGTTCTATCCAATCCGGCGCGTGGGGTGCGGCGGATTATTCTTCCGCGACAGCTTTCTTGACGGCGGCCGTCTTCGCTGCCGGCTTCTTGGCGGCAGCCTTCTTGGCAGGCGCTTTTTTAGCCGCCGCTTTCTTGGCCGGCGCGGCCTTCTTCGCCGTGGCCGGGGCCGCCTCGTCGCCGCCTTCCGGATCGGCTGCCGCCGCCGCCTTGCCCTTGGCCGGTGCTTTGGCCTTGCGCTCTTCGAACTCGAAGCTGATCTTGCCGTCCTTGCCCTTGACCAGAAACGCCTTGAACGGACGGCGCGTGCGCTGCGATACAAAACCCGGCATCAGATCGGTCTTGCCGTCGTTGAGCAGCTTGACCATTTGCTCGGGCAAGATTTCCTGCTGCAAGATGATGCGGCCGCTGCGGAAGTCGCAGGTCTTCGGTTTGGCCACGCTGTGCTCGCACACATAGGCCAGGCCCATCTCGAACACGCCGCCGGCGCATTTCGGGCACGGTCCGAGCGCGGTCTGGCCGGTGAAGTCGACGCCTTCGCCATCTTCGCCGCCTTCGTCGTTCTGGCCGAAATCAAACTCGAGCTTGCAATTCTTGATCTCTTCATCGCGCACGATGCGCAAAATGGCGGCAAATGGACGCCCCATTTTCGAGCGGAAACCTTGCATCGGGCCGATCGTGCGTTTTTCCAGCAACTCTTCAACTTCGGCAATCTCGAACTGGCGGCTGCCAGGCGTCTTGCTCATGTTGAATTCGCACTTGGTGCAGGCGAAACGACGGTAGTTTTCCTTGACCACGCCGCCGCAGTTCGGGCATGGCGTGTGCAGGGTCGCGTAGTCGCCCGGAATCGTGTCGTTGTTGTATTCCTTGGCGCGCTTGACGATGATTTGCGTCATCTGGGCAATTTCACGCATGAACTCGTCACGCGAAATCTTGCCCTTCTCCATTTGCGACAGCTTGTATTCCCATTCGCCGGTCAGTTCCGGGGCGGTCAGTTCGTTCACGCCGAGGCCGCGCAGCAAGGTCATCAACTGGGATGCCTTGGCGGTCGGAATCAGTTCGCGCCCTTCGCGCAGCAGGTAACGCTCGCCCAGCAAGCCTTCGATGATGGCCGCGCGCGTCGCTGGCGTGCCCAGGCCCTTGCCGGCCATGGCGTCGCGCAGTTCGTCGTCGTCGATCAGCTTGCCGGCGCCTTCCATGGCCGAGAGCAAGGTCGCTTCCGAGTAGCGCGCGGGCGGCTTGGTGACCAGGGCGTTCGGACTGACTTTTTCGGTCTGCACTTTTTCGCCCTTGGCCACCGGCACCAGGTTGCCGCCGGTGTTGTCGTCCTTGTCGCTGTCGGTCGAGGCTTCCTTGCCGTAGATCGCCAGCCAGCCCGGATTGGTCATGACCTTGCCTTCAGTCTTGAACTGGTGGCCCGACACTTCGGTAAAGCGGGTGGTGACCTGGAATTCGGCAGGCGGGAAGAACACGGCCATGAAGCGGCGCGTGACCAGGTCGTACAGCTTCTGTTCCGGCTCCGACAAATTCTTCGGCGCCAGCGTGGTCGGGATGATCGCGAAGTGATCCGAGATCTTGGTGTTGTCGAAAATGCGCTTGTTCGGCTTGACCCAGCCCTTGTCGGTGATCTGCTTGGCGAACTGGTGGTAGTTATTGTTCTCCGCCAGGCTCACCATGGTGTCCTTGACGGTGTTGATATAGTCTTCCGGCAGATGGCGCGAATCGGTACGCGGGTAGGTCAATACCTTGTGCTTTTCGTACAGCGCCTGGGCCAGACCGAGCGTGTTCTTGGCCGAAAAACCGAAACGGCCGTTGGCTTCGCGTTGCAGGCTGGTCAGGTCGAACAGGGCCGGCGCCATCGAGGTGGTCGGCTTCGATTCTTCCGTTACATTGCCCTGGCGGCCCTTGCAGGCCATGGCGATGCTGTCGGCCGCTGCCTTGCTCCACAGGCGCTCGGAGCGCTTCTCGGGGTCGTTCTCGTCCTTTTTAAAGGCCTGGTCGAGCCAGCGCCCTTCATAGATGCCGGCGGCGCACACGAACTCGGCGCGCACTTCCCAGTAATCGCGCGAGACGAATTTCTTGATCTTGTCTTCGCGCTCGACCACGATCGACAGGGTCGGCGTTTGCACGCGGCCCACGGTGGTCAGGTAGAAGCCGCCTTCCTTCGAGTTGAAGGCGGTCATGGCGCGGGTGCCGTTGATGCCGATCAGCCAGTCCGCTTCGGAACGGCAGCGCGCGGCGTCGGCCAGCGGCAGCATTTCTTCGTCGCTGCGCAGTTGCGTGAAGCCGTCGCGGATCGCGCCCGGCGTCATCGATTGCAGCCACAGGCGCTTGATCGGCTGCTTGGCCTTGGCGTTCTGCGCGATCAGGCGGAAAATCAGCTCGCCTTCGCGCCCGGCATCGCAGGCATTAATCAGTTGGGTGACATCCTTGCGCTTGATCAGCTTGTTCAAGACCTTGAGGCGGGCCTCGGTCTTGGCGATCGGGTTAAGCGCGAAATACGGCGGAATCATGGGCAGGTGGGCAAAGCTCCACTTGCCGCGCTTGACGTCGTGCTCTTCCGGCACCGCGATTTCCAGCAGGTGGCCGACGGCCGACGACAGGACATATTCGTCCGATTCGAAGTACTCATCGTGCTTGGTGAAGCCGCCCAGCGTCTTGGCGATATCGTTCGCGACGGAGGGCTTCTCGGCGATGATGAGGGTTTTGGTCATAGGTTTTCTCGTCGTACTATATTAAGTGGTTCGGCCCGCGCATCATACATGCTAAGAGCCTATCTCAGTAGATCGGAGTCGCTGCTGGCGCGCCTGGCAAGCGCGGGCGGCGTTGCTTGTCGTTGCATGGCTAGCCATGCGGCCTCCTCGCGCCTTGCCAGCGCTTGCCATGCATCGCTTACGCGCATGTCGCCATCCGCTTCCCCCGATCTACTGAGCTAGGCTCTTAACCGCAGCAGGCGGCATTTTGCCAGCCCGATATCGAAATTGTAACAACCCGATAGAGCGGCCAATGATAAGCGGGTTGTCGGGAAATCCGCAAGTAGCCACTGCATGCCGAAGGCCACAATCGTGCCGGCAGCGGGGGAAAAGCGTTGCGTGGAAGGGAAACCAGGCGCGCGCGGCGCCGGCCGGACTCAATGCAGCAAGCGCGGGGCCTGCTCGTCGTCGGAACCGAACAGGTCGTCGAACATCAGCGCGTCCGGTTCCTTGCCCTGGCTCCACAGCAGCATCAGCACGATGATCTTGAGCTTGCCCAGGCCCACCGGCGACTCTTCCAGCGCCAGCGCGCGTTCGATCACGATTTCGCGCTGCACCGGGCTGAGCACGCCCGCGCTTTCGAGGAACTGGATGAAGCCGACCGCCGAACTGCCCAGCGCGTCGTATTCGCGCGACACGTAAAAACGCGTGCCGCTCGAGGTGAACGCCAGGGCCGTTTCGTCGCCCGCCATTTCGGTCAGGTCGGTCAGCCACACGAGCGCTTCCGAGATCTCGACATCGTCGAAACCGACAGCGGACAGTTTACGCGCCAACGCGGCCGGCTCGGGGCAGGCATCGGGGCGGTAGTACGTCTCGTAAAGGTAGACCAGGATATCGAACATGGCTCTACTCTATCAGTTAAGCTCGCTAAGACACAAGTCCCGTCCACGCCCCCTTTGCGCGCCAGCGGCCCGGTTGTCTAGCGCTGCACGCGCTGGAACAATCCGCCCGGCAACCGTTCGAGATGACCGGCAAGTTCCAGGCTGAGCAACTGGGCGGCTAGCGCGCCCGCCTCCGTGCCGCTCAGTGCGGCGAGCGCATCGGCGCCGGCCGGTTCGTAGCCGAGCGCGTCGAGCAGCGCGCGCTGGGCGGCGCTCAGGAATGCGGTGGTGTCGGGCTGGCGCGCCATGGTCGCCAGCGGCGCCACGCGCAGCGGCACCAGGATGTCATCGACGCAATCGACCAGGGTGGCGCCTTCGCGGATCAGGATGTGGCAACCTTTTGAGAGCGGCGCGTGGATCGAGCCGGGAATGGCGAACACGTCGCGGCCCTGCTCGACCGCCTGCCTGGCGGTAATGAGCGAGCCGGAACCGGCCGCCGCCTCGACCACCAGCACCGCGCAGCACATGCCACTGATTAATCGATTGCGGCGAGGGAAGTTGCCTGGCGCCGGCTTCATGCCGAGTGGGTACTCACTGATGACGCAGCCTTCCCGGGCGATGCGCCGGGCCAACGCTTCGTTGCGGCGCGGATAGATGCGGTCGGCCCCGGTACCGGTCACGGCCACGGTCGAGCCCGCGCCGCACAAGCCGCCCTCGTGCGCGGCGGCGTCGATGCCGAGCGCCAGGCCGGAGACGATGGTCAGCCCGGCCGTGCTCAGCGCGCCGGCGAAAGCACGCGCATTGGCCATACCCTGCCCGGTCGCATTGCGGCTGCCGACGATGGCCACGGCCGGCGCCGACAGCAGTTCGATGCGGCCGGCGGCGTACAGCAGCAGCGGCGGCAGGGCCAGCTGGCGCAGCAGCGGCGGAAAAGCGGGGTCGTCAAAGGTGAGAAGGTGGTGGCCCGGCTCGGCCAGCCAGTCGCGGACGGTGTCGAGGTAGGCGGCGCAGGCGTCCGCCATCGGCGCGCACAGGGTGCGGGCGAGGCTGTCGGAGACAATCTGGCGCAAGGCCAGGTGGGAAGCGCTGAAGATGGCTTGCGGGGTGGCGAAGCGCTCAAGCAGGCGCTGCGCCGTCACGGCCCCCACGCCCGGGGTCTGCTCCAGGCGCACCCAGGCAGCCAGGCGTTCGGCCTGGCTGGCGGGGTTGGCGGGGTCCGTGTCTTGCACGGCGGTTTTACTCCGGTGATCTGGCCACGTCGCCGATTTTGACCGGCTCGGTTACCTGCATGATCAAGCCGTACGATACCCGGTTGAACACGCGGAAAATGAACAGGGTGCCGGACTGCTCGTCAGGCAACTTGATCATGGTTTTCCCGGTGCCCAGGATGCCCGATTTCGGCGCACCCGGGTCGGCCACCGTTCTGCCCAGAGTGTACAACTGGAGCACGGTGCCGACATCGATTCCGTCAAGCTTGCCGCGATTAATGCTGACCACCTGGTTCTGGCCGGCATGGGTCACGCCCGAATAGATGCCCAGGATGCGCGCGTCGACCATTTGATCGGGCGGGTGCGGCATGTAGTTGCGCATGACGGTCGGCGGCGCCGGAATCAGCAGGTCGCCCACGCCGATTTCCTGCTTCGAGCTGGCCACCATGAAGGTGTGCACATCGACGCCCGGCTTGGCTTCGGCAAACAGCTTGGCCGTACCCAGGTACACCGCTTCATAGGCGAGCAGCTTGCCGCTTTCCGGGTCCTTGAGCGGGGTGCCCGGACGGAACACCTGGAACGAGCTGCCGCCCTTGAGGTCGCCGCGTACATAAATCTTGTCGTCCTGGCCGAGATAGACGTGGCCATCCTGGGCCGCGGCGATCCGCGGCGATCCCTTGAGCTCGTCTTCTTCGACGATCAGGGGCTGCGACAGGAAGGGCTCGATCACGCCGGCCGGGATGGCCTGGATCGCGTCCTTGCCCAGGCCTTCGGTACGAATCTGGGGCGACAGGCGCAGCACGCCATTGGCGCTGCCCGAGCCATCGCCGCTACCCGGACGGGACAGCGACAAGCGGCCGTTCTTGCGGTCGAAATACACGATCTGACCCGGATAAATCCAGTGCGGATTGCGGATTTCCGCCTTGTTCAAACCCCATACCTGGGGCCAGCACCACGGGTGCTGCAGGAACTTGCCGGAAATATCCCACAAGGTATCGCCCTTGACCACAACGTGCTGGTCAGGGGCATTAGGCCGGAATTCGCAGGTGGCCGCTTGGGTCGGGGCTGCGAGCAGTCCCGCAAAAAGCGCCACAACCGCTACGCGGACGCCGACTGTGCTAAAATTTTTCATTGAGATGTCCGTAAAGTGCGGCATTAACACGGAATTGCTAGCTGGACACGTCACCTTGCCAGCCACAGCGCAAGAGACAGCGCGATTTAACGCTACCCTATCGACGATATCGATGATAAGGCTTGCCGAACTGGATCAAATTCTGCACATAAATCCTTGAACTAGCAAGAAAAACCATGCTCAACCCGGTTGCGGGTCTGTTGTGTTTTTGTTGTGTTTTAGAATTCTTATGCGCGGGACCACTTGAAATTATCACCGAATTGTTATCGAAATTACTAGACCTATGGCAATACTGAATATTCTCCGCTACCCAGACGCACGCCTGCACAAGGTGGCCAAGCCGGTCACCGAATTCGGCGAGCGCATCAACAAACTGGTGGCCGACATGGCCGAGACCATGTACGACGCGCCCGGCGTGGGCCTGGCCGCGAGCCAGGTCGACGTGCACGAGCAACTGATCATTGTCGATACGTCCGAGACCAAGGACGAGCTGCGCGTGTTCATCAATCCCACCATCGTCTGGGCCAGTGCTGAAAAGCAGGTCTACGATGAAGGCTGCCTGTCGGTGCCGGGCATCTACGATGGCGTGGAGCGCCCCGCGCAGATCAAGGTCAGCGCCCTCGACGCCAGCGGCAAGCCGTTCGAGTTCAGCGCCGATGGCCTGATGGCGGTCTGCATCCAGCACGAGATGGACCATTTGATGGGCAAGGTGTTCGTGGAATACCTGTCGCCGCTCAAGCGCAACCGGATCAAGGCAAAGATGCTCAAGGAAGAGCGCGGAATCGAACGCGAAGCGGCATTGCGGGCGGCGGGTCGCCGGCATTGAGGTCAAGTACTTCAATAATGCGATAGCACGTCAGGCGTCCACAGCACCCAAAGCCGTCTTTCCCGCGCAGGCGGGAACCCATAGCATCGCCGATCAGCGAAGGTGCTATGGGTTCCCGCCTGCGCGGGAAAGACGGCTTTACGGTTCGCGTATGGCATTACCGCATCGATGGCCGACTTTTTGAGGCTCTTACTTTTTAACCCAGGAATCCCATGAAAATCATCTTTGCCGGCACGCCGGAGTTCGCCGCCGTCGCCCTCCGCGCCCTCCACGAGGCCGGCTTCGAGATTCCGCTGGTCCTGACCCAGCCCGATCGCCCCGCCGGGCGCGGCCTGCAATTGCATGCCTCCGCCGTCAAGCAATACGCGCTGGCCCACGGCATCGAGGTCCTGCAGCCGCTCTCGCTGCGCCTCGACAGCAAGGACCCCGAACGCGCCGCCCAGGCCGCCAGCGCGCATGCGCGCCTGCTGGCCACCGACTACGACGTGATGGTGGTCGCCGCCTACGGCTTGATCCTCCCGCGCAGCACGCTCGAGATCAAGCCCTGCATCAACATCCACGGTTCCCTGCTGCCGCGCTGGCGCGGCGCCGCGCCGATCCACCGCGCCATCGAAACGGGCGACCTGGAAACCGGCGTGACCATCATGGAAATGGAAGAAGGCCTCGACACCGGCCCCATGCTGCTGATGGAACGGGTGCCGATTTTGCCGAGCGACACCACCGCCACCCTGCACGACACCCTGGCCGCCCTGGGCGCAAAGATGATCGTCGAGGCCCTGCACGCGCGCACGGCCGGCACCCTGCACCCGGTGCCGCAGCCGGACCAGGGCGTCACCTACGCCGCCAAGATCGGCAAGGAAGAAGCGGCGCTCGATTTTTCCCTGTCATCGAACGAACTGGGCCGCAAGATCCGCGCCTTCAACCCCTTCCCCGGCGCGCACGCCGAGCTCAACGGGGTCATCATCAAGATCTGGGGCGCCGAAGCGCTGGAAGCGGGCAGCGATGCGCCACCCGGGCAAGTATTGGCGGCCGACGCCCAGCACGGCATCATCGTCGCCTGTCAACAAGGCACCTTGCGCCTCACAGAACTGCAAAAACCCGGCGGCAAGCGTTTGCCTGCGGCCGAGTTTCTTAAGGGATTCCCTTTGGACGGTCTCAGCCTCGACTGAGCCGCCCTGCCAGCTTACTGCTGAGCTGCTTCGCGCTCAGCCTGCTGCGCTTCCATATGTTCACGCAGGATCTGGTTGATGCGGGTTTGGTAACCCGGACCTGCGGACTTGAACCATTTGAGCATGTCGACATCGAGGCGGATCGTCACGATCTGCTTGAGCGGTGCGGCAACTGGCGGGCGCTGAACGGTGCTGGCGTCACCGTTCTGCATGGATGCTGGCTCGGACCAGCTGGTTTGAAAATCATCGTTCATGTATGTGTTCCCCGTAAAGACGCACTGCGGCGTCATCGAAGCGATTGTCGTCTTCGCATGTAACGCAAAGATTGCAGACACAAAGGGTTTTGTATCGTCTTGTATCAAGTCACTATTTAAATACAAAAGGATACAAAGCGAACTCATCAATTGCCCTCCGGGAAACCAAACGGGCACGATGACGTATAATTTTAGGCCCGGTCCAGACCGGTTCCGACCCGCCTTTTGAAAGCACCATCATGACTATCGCCCGTCCCGCCATGTCCACGACTGAAACCCGGCTACGCGACATCCTGTCGCGCCGGATCATGATTCTCGACGGCGCGATGGGCACCATCATCCAGCAGTACAAACTGGACGAAGTAGCCTACCGCGGCGGCCCGGACGGCAGGTTTGCCGGTTTCGCGGCACCCGCCGGCAGCGGCGCGCGCGAACTGTTCGTCAAGGGCAACAACGAATTGCTGACCCTGACCCAGCCGCACATCATCCAGGAAATCCACGAGCGCTACCTCGCGGCCGGCGCCGACCTGATCGAAACGAACACCTTCGGCGCCACCACCATCGCCCAGGACGACTATCACATGGGCCACCTGGCCTATGAGATGAACGTGGCCGCCGCCAAACTCGCGCGCGCCGCCTGCGACAAATACAGCACCCCGGACAAGCCGCGCTTCGTGGCCGGCGCGCTCGGACCGACCCCGAAGACGGCCTCGATCTCGCCCGACGTCAACGATCCGGCCGCGCGCAACGTCACCTTCGACCAGCTGGTCGCCGCCTACCACCAGCAGGTGGGCGGCCTGGTCGAAGGCGGCTCCGACGTGCTGCTGGTCGAAACCATCTTCGATACCTTGAATTGCAAGGCGGCGCTGTTCGCGATCGACCTGTACTTCGACGAGAATCCGGCCATCGAACGCCTGCCGATCATGATTTCCGGGACCGTCACCGATGCCTCCGGGCGCATTTTGTCGGGCCAGACCGTGCCCGCCTTCTGGAACTCGGTGCGCCACGCCAAGCCGCTCACGATTGGCCTGAACTGCGCGCTGGGCGCGGCCCTGATGCGTCCCTACGCCGAAGAACTGTCGCAAATTGCCGACACCTTTGTCTGCATCTACCCGAATGCCGGCCTGCCCAACCCGATGAGCGACACCGGCTTCGACGAACTGCCGCTTGACACCTCATCCCTGCTGCGCGAATTCGCCGACAGCGGCTTTATCAACATCGCCGGCGGCTGCTGCGGCACCACGCCCGACCACATCAAGGCGATTGCCGACATGCTGGCCAGCACCCCGCCGCGTGCAGTACCCGTCATTCCGGTGGCCCAGCGCCTGTCGGGCCTCGAGCCCTTCACCATCGACCAACATTCGCTGTTCGTCAACGTCGGCGAGCGCACCAACGTGACCGGCTCCAAGGCGTTTGCGCGCATGATTCTCAACGAGCATTACGACGAAGCGCTGTCGGTGGCGCGCCAGCAGGTGGAAAACGGCGCCCAGGTCATCGACATCAACATGGACGAAGCGATGCTCGACTCCAAGGCGGCGATGGAGCGCTTCCTGAACCTGATCGCCTCGGAGCCGGACATTTCGCGCGTGCCGATCATGATCGACTCGTCCAAATGGTCGGTGATCGAAGCGGGCCTGAAATGCGTGCAGGGCAAGGCCATCGTCAATTCCATCTCGATGAAGGAAGGCGAAGAAGAATTCATCCGCCAGGCGCGCCTGTGCCGCCGCTACGGCGCCGCCGTGATCGTGATGGCCTTCGACGAACAGGGCCAGGCCGACACCTTTGCGCGCAAGACCGAGATCTGCGCGCGCGCCTACAAGGTGCTGACCGAGCAGGTGGGCTTCCCGCCCGAAGACATCATCTTCGATCCGAACATTTTTGCCATCGCCACCGGCATCGAAGAACACAATAACTACGCGGTCGACTTCATCAACGCCACGCGCTGGATCAAGGACAACCTGCCGCACGCGAAGATCTCGGGCGGCGTCTCGAACGTCTCGTTCAGCTTCCGCGGCAACGACCCGGCGCGCGAAGCAATCCACACCGTGTTCCTGTACCACGCCATCAAGGCCGGCATGACCATGGGGATCGTCAACGCCGGCATGATGGGCGTGTACGACGACATCGCGCCCGAACTGCGCGAGCGCGTCGAAGACGTGGTCCTGAACCGCCGGATCGATTCCACCGAGCGCATGATCGAGATCGCCGGCACCCTGAAAGCCGGCGACAAGCAGGATGTGCAGACCCTGGCCTGGCGCGAAGGCACGGTGCAGCAGCGCCTCTCGCACGCGCTGGTGCACGGCATCACCCAGTGGATCGTGGAAGACACCGAAGAAGCGCGCCAGGAACTGCTGCACAACGGCGGACGCCCGATCCACGTGATCGAAGGCCCGCTGATGGACGGCATGAACGTGGTCGGCGACCTGTTCGGACAAGGGAAGATGTTCCTGCCCCAGGTGGTGAAATCGGCGCGCGTGATGAAGCAGGCCGTGGCGCACCTGATTCCCTTCATCGAAGAAGAAAAACTGCTGGAAGAAAAACGCACCGGCATCGTCGCCAAACCGAAGGGCAAGATCGTCATCGCCACTGTCAAGGGCGACGTGCACGACATCGGCAAGAACATCGTCTCGGTGGTCCTGCAGTGTAATAACTTCGAAGTCGTGAACATGGGCGTGATGGTGCCCTGCTCCGAAATCCTGGCGCGCGCCAAGGTCGAAAACGCCGACATGATCGGCCTGTCGGGCCTGATTACGCCGTCGCTGGAAGAGATGGCGCACGTGGCCAAGGAAATGCAGCGCGACCCGCACTTCCGCATGCTCAAGATCCCGCTCTTGATCGGCGGCGCCACCACCAGCCGCGCCCACACGGCGGTGAAGATCGCGCATAACTACGACGGCCCGGTGGTGTACGTGCCGGACGCTTCGCGCTCGGTGTCGGTGGCGCAGTCGCTGCTCACGCCCGAGAGCCGCGACCAGTACATCGACGACATCGCCCAGGATTACGTGCGCATCCGCGAGCAGCACGCCAACAAGAAGGCGCTGCCGATCCTGCCGCTCGCCGCCGCGCGCGCCAACAAGATGGCGCTCTCGTTCGAGCCGGTGCGGCCCAAATTCATCGGCCGCCGCGCATTCAAGAACGTCGACCTGGGCACCCTGGCCAGGTATATCGACTGGGGCCCGTTCTTCCAGACCTGGGACCTGGCCGGTCCCTTCCCCGCCATCCTGACCGACGAGGTGGTGGGCGAAGCGGCCTCGAAGGTATTCGAAGAAGGCCAGGCGCTGCTCAAGAAAATCATCGAAGGGCGCTGGCTGACCGCCAATGGCGTGGTGTCGCTGCTGCCGGCCAACAGCGTGGGCGACGACGATATCGAGATCTATACCGACGACACGCGCAGTACGGTGGCGTTCACCTATTACGGTTTGCGCCAGCAGGGCGTCAAACCCCTGGTCGACGGCGTGCAGCGCCCGAACCAGTGCCTGGCCGATTTTATCGCGCCAAAAGCATCGGGCATCAAGGATTATATCGGCATGTTCGCGGTGACCAGCGGTCTGGGAATCGAGAAGTACGAAAAGCGTTTTGAAGATGCGCACGACGATTATTCATCGATCATGCTCAAGTCGCTGGCCGACCGCCTGGCCGAAGCATTTGCCGAATATATGCACGAACGCGTGCGCACCGACTTGTGGGGTTATGCGGCGGGCGAGAACCTGACGAATGAAGAGATGATCGGCGAGCGCTATGCAGGGATTCGTCCGGCGCCCGGTTATCCGGCCTGTCCGGAACATACCGTGAAAGCCGATATGTTCAAGGTGCTGCAGGCGCAGGAGATCGGCATGGAATTGACCGAGTCGTTCGCCATGTTCCCGGGCGCGGCGGTATCGGGTTTCTATTTCGCGCACCCGGAAGCGAAGTATTTCGTGGTCGGGAAGATTGGCGAGGACCAGTTGAACGAGATGGCCAAGCGCCGTGGCGTGCCGAAAGAAGACCTGGAACGCTGGCTGGCGCCGAATTTGTCGTAGGATGCAGTGAGGTGGAGTGAACTTTTCCGCTGTTTGCCTGCCTAACTCCCTGTAGCGACGGGAGTGACGGCGCAGCTCCCGCTGATGTTCCGCGCCGGAATTCGCGTACAGGAGGCACTATGGAAATCCACCCCTCTGCCAGGCGCTGGCAGGATCAGGCGATCCTGCTGCTCGGCCTCTGGCTGTTCATTTCACCGTGGGCACTGGCCTATCCCACTGACTCGCCACAGGCCATCAATGCCTGGATCGCGGGCGCGGTCATCGCCCTGCTCGCCGCGTTCGACCTCTACAAAACCTACGTCTGGGCCGTTGTCGTCAATCTCCTTGCGGCAGTGTGGGTGGCGGTCTCGCCCTGGATCCCGGCCGTGGCTGATCGCGGCCCCATGATGAACAACAGCCTCATCGTGGGCATCGCCGTCATCGTGCTGGCCTTGTGGGAGCTGTACAGCGATCCGGACCTGCACCGGCAATGGGCCGGCAGTCCGTGAGCCGCGCGTCGTGGTCCTGACTCGGGGCGCGCCCGCCGCCAATCCGGCGCTCGCGCCCCCATGCCAGGCTCAACATCAGGCTCAGATCGCGTAACGCACCACCTTGTCGCTCCACTCGAAGGCGGCCACTTCCAGTTCGATCAGTTCTTCGCTGGAAATCGCCAGTTCGCGCAGCGCCGGCAGCACCTGGTCGTCGGACTCTTCCATGCGTTCGATGCACTCGGCCAGGTGCAGCAGGTCGCCAAAAAAGCCGCTGCGCCGCAGCAGCGCGTGCGCCACCTCGTCGATCACGGGAATTTGCTCGACGATGACCGTCATCGGCATGCCGAACAAGGCATCCATCAGCGACATGATGCCGACCGTAAAAGCGATCTCGGCCACGTTGCGCTGGCCCGGACGCAGGCGCTGCGCCAGCAATTCGAGCAGGCGCCCGCGCGTGGTGGCAAGCAAGAGCAGCGGCGTCATGCTGTTGCCGCCGCGCGAAGGCTCGGCGTACAGCATGATCTGCAGCCAGCGCTGCAACTGGCGGCGGCCGAGAATGGTCACCGCCTGGCTGATCGAATCGATGCGGTGGCGCATGCCGATGGCGGGCGTGTTGACCAGGCGCAGCAGGTTGAGGGCCAGGGTCACGTCGCGCTTGACCGCGCGTTCGATGTCGATATTATCGGCGTCCGAGGTCACCAGGCTCATCAACTCAAGCACCGCCAGCTGCGACGGCGACAGCTTGCGCCCGCTGATCACGGCCGGGCGGGCAAAATAGTATCCCTGGAAATAGTCGAAACCGAGGCCGAGGCACATCTCGAATTCCTCGCGCGATTCGACCTTTTCGGCAATCAGCTTCTTGTTGTCGCGCTTGAAAAGCGGCGCCGCGGCATTCAAGCCGGACAGCGGCATGGCGCGCACGTCGAGCTTGACGTACTCGACCATCGGCAAGAGCTGCTGCACCTCGGGTGCGTCGAGCCGCACGTCGTCGAGCGCAAAGCGAAAGCCATGCGCGGTCAGGTCGGCGATGCGCTCGAGCACGGGCTGGCTGACCACCATGCTCTCGACGATTTCCAGCACCACCCGCTCGCGCGGCAGGAACACGAAAATGTCGCTCATCAGCACGTCGGCGTCCACATTCAGGAAACCGAGCGCATCGCCGATGACTTTTTCCAGGCCCAGCTGGGCGGTATGGGCGATGACAGTGGCGGTGGCGGCCACATCGTTGTCAATCTCGGCCGATTCGCCTGCCGCATTGCGAAAAAGCATTTCATAACCGTACAAACCTTGTTGTCGGTCGAGGATCGGCTGGCGCCCCAGGTAGAAATCACGCACTGGCATCTGTTGCGCCATGAGGTCGGATTCGGCGTCGTGGCTCATCTGTCCCGTAAATATCAATAATCACAGCCGGTAATGTAACCTAATTAATACCAGTGCGTGGGGGAAATACTTAGCGCTCTTGTATTGACATTCCGTCCACGAACACGTTGAACTCGCCGGGAGCGAAGGCGGTCCACTGTTCGTTGGTGGTCAGGGGTTCAGTGACGATAATGGCTACCCGGTCTTCCGGGGTGGTGACTTGAGAAAAATCAACGCTGACATCTTCATCGGACAGGCTGGCGGTCACAAACGGATGCTGGCGCACCACATAATACAGCTTGGTGGAGCAATGTACGAACAGGGCCGAGCCGTCCGACAGCATCAGGTTAAAGGTGCCGTGCACGGCCACCGCCGCCACCAGTTCCTGCAATGCCGCGCGCAGCACCGGCAGCACGGGCGGCGTGTCGCCGAAGCGCGCGCGCAATTCCTGCAGCAGGAAGCAAAAGGCTTTTTCGCTGTCGGTGCTGCCGACCGGGCGGTAGGGGCCGTTCAAGATCGGCGCGAACTCCTTGAGGTCGCCATTGTGGGCGAACACCCAGTAGCGGCCCCACAGTTCGCGCACGAAGGGGTGGCAGTTTTCCAGCGCAACATGGCCCTGGGTCGCCTTGCGGATGTGCGCGATGACATTCCGTGATTTGATGGGATAACGCTTGATCAGTTCGGCCACAGGCGACGCAACCGCCGCCTGGTGATCGACGAAATGGCGCACGCCGGCGCCTTCGAAGAACGCGATGCCCCAGCCATCGTGGTGGGTATCGGTGCGGCCGCCACGCATGGCGAAGCCGGTAAAGCTAAAAACAATGTCTGTTGGGACATTGCAGTTCATTCCGAGGAGTTGGCACATGGCGCAAGAATACCATGTTCGTGAGGCACGCTGAGGCGCTGGCCGGTCGAAAAAACGGGCAAGTCGCCAACATGGCGGACCCGATGCCGGATGGGGAAAGAGGGGCCGGGCGCGAGTCAGCCAGCCCGGCGGTGGCAAACAGCCCGTAAGCAAATCGACGGACGGTCTGCCGGCTGCAAGGAATTAGTGCAACAACACCGGTTGGCTCATCAGCGAGTCATACGAGCCCAGGAAGTCATCGATCTCTTCCATGGTCGGTTCGCTGGCGATCAGGTTGTTGACGTCGCGCCTGAACGATTGCGCAAGTTTGCCGCCGATAAATGCTTCACGGCGACCGGATTTGTCGACGATTTCATAGCCGCCGAAACGCAAGGCTTCGAGATTGTGATCGACGCCGAATTCGACCACACTGTACTGTTCACTGTTGTAGATCATGTTCATTATTGCTCCTTCGCTCGATCAGACGTTCCACTGTGCTCAACAGAACAGGTGGGGCTTTGCGGACCGATTTCAAGTGCGCAGGTCCGCTGTCAGTTCCAACAGCTGATCGTATGGCGGGTCTTGCAGCCACGATCGCAACTGATCAAGGTGGTCCGTGGCGGCCAGCCCGATGAACAGCCGGTCGGGGCGCAGACGCAGGATCCGGTTTAATGTTACACGCAAAACGAGATTGCCGGTGCAGCACAGGCATCCGGGTGCGATCCGGTGAACAGGCAGGGAGTCGGAAGGAGAAAGCACGGTCTGGCCGGACGGCAAGCCTTCGAGCAGGACGGCGCTGACACCGTGCGCGGGGCCGGCGTCGGCCGCCACCTGCGCCAGGCGCGCCGCGATGGCCGCCTCGCGCTGCGCCGCCGAGCCGCCCGTGACCAGGGTCAGGGCGGTGCGGCGCGCAGAGGGTGCACTCATCCGTTCTTTTTAGCCAGCTTGCCCGGCTCGACGCCGAGTTGCTTGAGCTTGCGGTACAGGTGGGTGCGTTCGAGCCCGGTTTTTTCGGCCACGCGGGTCATGCTGCCGCCCTCGCGCCCCAGATGGTGCTCGAAATACATGCGCTCGAAGGCGTCGCGCGCCTCGCGCAGCGGCAGGTCGAAACTCAGGTTGAAACCGTGCCCTTCCCCGTTCGGCATGCCGCCCATGCGCGGCGCGATGGCCGATTGCGGGGTTTGCGCCGAAAACATGGCCGAGGCCGTCATCGGGCTTTCCTCGGGCTGGGGCGCCAGCATCGGCCGCGGCGCGATGACCGGCGCGCGCACCACTTCCTGAGCCCGTGTCAGGCCCTGCTGCACCGCCTTGAGCAACTTTTGCAGCGCGATCGGCTTCTCAAGGAAGTTAAGCGCGCCGATCCGGGTTGCCTCGACCGCCGTATCGATGGTCGCGTGACCCGACATCATGATGACCGGCATGGTCAAGAGGCCGTCGCGCTGCCACTCCTTGAGCAGGGTGACGCCGTCGGTGTCCGGCATCCAGATATCGAGCAGCACCAGGTCCGGTGCTCCCGCCGCGCGCGCATCGCGCGCCTGCTGCGCATTTTCAGCGAGCGTGATTGCATGGCCTTCGTCGCCCAAGATTTCCGAGAGTAATTCCCGGATACCCATTTCATCATCAACTACGAGAATGTTTGCCATGTGTTTGCCTTCCTCTTTTTTCCCGCTCCAATGGCATGCAGCGCATACCGCTCACAGCCGCGATTTTATTCTTGATTCAACGCTTGTGCCACAACGCTGGCCGGTGCTAACTTTAACAGTAAAATCAACACTGACGCGCCAGTTCCGTCACTCCGGTTCTGTATCTCGATCTTGCCGCCGTGTTCATCGATGATTTTCTTCACCATCGGCAGTCCCAGCCCGGTTCCGCGCACCTTCGAGGTCACATACGGCTCGAATGCGCGCGACAGGATCTTAGGGGCAAATCCCGGTCCGTTATCGACAATCGACAAGCGCACCGCGGTCCCGGCCCCGTTCGCGCCCTGGTAATGAATCGCCTCGGTGGTGATATCGATGCGCGCCGCCGGTGCATCGGGACCGCGCTCGCTCATCGCATCCTGGGCATTTTGCAGCAGGTTATGGATCACCTGGCGCAATTGGGTGGCGTCGCCCATCACCGATGGCAGGTTTTCGGCAAGCTCGGCATGAATGATATCGCTTTCGTCGCCGGATAGGTATAAATGCAAGATTTCGCCGACCAGCGCGTTCAGGTCGAGCTTGTCGAGCACCGCCGGCGGCGCCTTGGCGTAGTCGCGGAAGTCGTCCACCATGCGCTTCATGGCGTCGACCTGGTTGACGATGGTCGCCGTGCCCTTGTTGAGCAGGTCGCGGTCGGTCCCTTGCAGGCGCGACTCGAGCTTCATCTGCATGCGCTCGGCCGAGAGCTGGATCGGCGTGAGCGGGTTCTTGATTTCGTGCGCCAGGCGGCGCGCCACTTCGCCCCAGGCCATCGAGCGCTGCGCCGAGATGACGTCCGAAATATCGTCGAACACCACGATGTAGCCGCTGCCGGCGCCCACCGGCAGGCGCGAGCCGCGCGCCAGCAGGGTGATGTCATGGTCGTCATTGGTGCCGAGCCGGCGCGGGATTTCGATCTCCTGCTGCCAGTGGGTGCGCTTGCGCGCCGAACCGGCCGCGCTCTGCGCGCTCTGGGTCGAAAACGCCTTGGCAATCGCCGCCGCAAACATCTCCAGCCCGTCGATCGCGGCCAGCGCCATGCCCATGTGGCCGGCCACGTCGTGCTGCAAGATGCGCTCGACCGCCTCGTTCGAACTGACCAGCTTCGAATCGGCGTCGAGCACGATCACCCCGGCCGACATATTCTCCAGCACGGATTCGAGGTGCGCCTTGGCGCTCTGCAGGGCCGCGCGGTTGCGCTCGACCGCGCTGCGCGCCTCGAACAGCTGGCCGGTCATGGTGTTGAACGATTGCGTCAGGGTGCCCAGTTCGTCCGAGGTGGCCACGATCGGGCGCGGCGACAGGTCGCCCTCGGCCACCGCGCGCGTGCCCTCGGCCAGCACCAGCAGCGGCTGCGCCAGTTTGCCGGCGATGACAAAAGCACTGGCGATCGCTCCGAAGATCGCCAGCAGCAGGGTGAGCGTGAGCGTTTCGATGTACATCTTGCGCAGGCCGGTGCGCGCCACGAAGCGCTCCTGGTACTCGCTGTAGGCGGTGCGCAGCACCTCGGCGTTGATCGCCAGCTTGACCGGCACCGCCTGGATCAGCTGCAAGAAGCGCGGCGCCGCGCCGGGCGGCTCGGGAATGGCCAGCACCACGCGCAGGCGCAGGCTGGTGGCGCCATCGAGCGCGCTCGAGACGCTCCCGTGGTTGCCGCTGGTATCCTTGAAATCGCGCTCCACCCCGCCCTCGGCCACCGAGTACCCGCCCGGCATCACCGCCTGCAGCAGCATGGCCGGCGTCGGCAGGTCGGCCTTCAGGTCCACGCGTGGAGCGGCCGCGCTGGTGATCATCTTGCCATCCTGGCCGATGATGACCGCGCTCAGCATCCCTTCCTGGTCCTGCACCAGGCGCGTGAGGATATCGTGCGCCGCCACTTCTTCCTGGCCGGCGATGGTGGCCGCGCTGATCTCGCCGGTGGCCCCCAGTTCGCTGCGCGCCTGGTCGAGCGCGGCCACGCCCAGGCTCACGCCCGACTCCAGCGCCGCCTCGATCTTCACGTTGAACCACGACTCGATCGAATTCGACACGAACTGCACCGACACCAGGAAGATCACCAGCCCCGGCAAGATGCCGATGCCGGCGAACAGCAGCACCAGGCGCGTCATCAGGCGCGAGCCGAACTTGCCGCTCTTGTAGCGCGCATACAGGCGCGCCAGCGCCACCACCACGAACACCAGCAGCGCGCCGGCCACGGCCGCGTTCAGGCCGAGCAGCCAGGTGTAGTAACGGTCGAAGAAGCCCGAATTATCGGAGGCGGAGGCGAGCAGGAACAGCAGGATGCTGACGACGGCGGCGCCGACCATCACGGCATAGCGCAAGACCTGTTTCACGATCGCTCCACGTTGATCATTGCGCCGCTGTTTTTCATTGCGCCGCTGTTTTTCATTCCGCCGTATAGGGGAAGGTCTTGTTCTTGGAAGCGAGGCGCCAGTCGGAATTATTGAGCGCGTTGACCTGCATCGGCTTGGGCAGCAGTTCGCGGTCCATGAACATGCGCAGGGTGACGTTATAGGTCTCGCCGCGCTTGAGCGCCGTTTTCGGCGCGATCACCCAGCGGCTGGGGCGGCGGATCAGCACCATCGCGTCGTCCAGGGTCGGAAAGCTCTGCGCCATGCTGCCCAGCACCGACACATGGTACTGGCGCGTGAGCACGTTGTACCAGATGCGGATGGTCTGGCGCGCCGACACCGCCTTGTCGTCATACCAGTACCAGCGCGGGCGGGTCAGTTCAATTTCGGTGGTGAAGTACAGCTGCACGCCATGCTTGATGGCGTCTTCCAGGCCCTCGTTGAGCTCGAACGCATAGCTGGCCGCGAGACGGTAGCCGTCGTCGGTGGCCTCGATGTGGGCATGCGTGATATCGACCACTTCCGCCGCCCGTGCCGGACCGAACGCGCATGCGGACGCGAACATCAGCAGCAGCTGGCAGGCCAGGAGTCGGAAAAATCGTAATGTCACAGGAGGGCCAGAGCCTTAAAAGTTCGCATAGTCGAAGGACCCGTTACGTCGCGTTTTTTTGAAACAGGGCGTAGAACAAACCGTCATGATCCTGCACGGCGGTACCGGTCGGAAGCAACTGTCCCGGCGCGTCGAGGCGGGTCGCGTTGTGGCGCACCGCGAATGCGGCGGCCTGCGCCTCCGATTCCTGGGGCCAGAGCGAACATGTCACGAACAGCAATTTACCATTCGGGCGCAGCATCTGCCAAAGGTTGTCGAGAATTTTGGCCGAAAGTGTTGCAAGTTGGAGTGCGTCGCCCTTGCGCCGCAACCAGCGGATGTCGGGGTGGCGCCGCACGATGCCCGACGCCGTGCACGGCACGTCGGCCAGGATGCGGTCGTACTGCTGGCCGTCCCACCAGACGCTGGTCTGGGCTTCGAAGGCTTTCAGGGTCGCGGACAGTCCGAGCCGCTCGAGGTTCTCGCCGACGCGCTCGAGGCGCTTGGGATCCGAGTCGAGCGCGGTCAGGTCGAGCTGCGCCAGTTCCAGCAGGTGGCAGGTCTTGCCGCCGGGCGCGGCGCAGGCGTCCAGCACGCGCATGCCGTCCCGCACATCGAGCAGCGGCGCGGCCAGCTGGGCGCCGGCATCCTGCACCGAGGCCAGGCCCTCCTCGAAACCGGGAATCAGGGCCACGCCCAGCGCTTTATCGAGGCGCACGGCCCACGGGCCGATTTGGGTGGCGCCCATGCCGGCGTCGGCCAGCAACTGTATATAGGCCTCGACCGTGGTCTTGCGCTGGTTCACGCGCAGGGTCAATGGCGGCTGGGCGTTGCCGGCCGCCAGGATCGCTTGCCAGTTGCCCGGATAGGCGGCCTTGGCCGCGTCGATCCACCACTGCGGATAATTGAACTGCGCCACCGGCTGCGTCAAGGCGCTCTTGAGGAGCTCGTCGCGTTCGCGCAGGAAGCGGCGCAGCACGGCGTTGACCATGCCCTTGGCGTGCGCCATGTCGGGATGCGAACTGGCGACCGTGACGGCCTGGTCGACCACGGTAAATACTTCGTAAGGCGGCTCGGCGCCATCCGGGGTATCGATCAGGGTCAGGGCGCAGCACAGCAGGCTGGCCAGCATCGGCGGCTCGGGCGCCTTGGACGTCATCAGCGCGAGCAGGGTTTCGCTGCGGCCGAGCTGGCGCATGGTGCGGTAAGCGATATCCTGGATCGCCCCGCGCGCCTGGGGCGCGGCGGCGGTCACGCCGAAGGCGGTCAGGAGCGCCTGCGGCAAGGCGGCGCCGGCGCGCACCTGGGCCACGGCATTCGCCGCGCCGAGCAGGCACAGCGCGAGCGAATCGGGTTTCAGGTCGGGGCGGTAGCCGGGCTGGAGCACGGGTTTGACCTCATAACTCGCGCGCATGCGCGGCGCGGCCGGCTTGCTGGTCTTGGCGGCGGCGGGTTTGATGGAGAGCGTCGGGCGCTTGTTGGTCATGGTCGGAGTCAGCTCAGCTACTTAATAAAGGCGCAATTGTACCGGTTTCGATCCCGCACAGGCTTAAACGATCCTTTATGACAACACATTCTTCCAACACCCAACGATTGCTCAACACAAAATCCTACAACCGGGGTCAGAGCTTTAATTAGAAATATTTTTTCTAAAATCAACATGAATGCGAGCGAAAAGGCGACTTCCCAAGCGCCGCCTTCGTGCGCGTGGCGTTCAAGAGGCTTCGTCCGGGTCAAAAACCATTAATCGATGTAATTTCGTTGCTAATTAAAGCTCTGACCCCGGTTGTGGGTTTGTTGGGGGGCGGGGCGTTGTCGATGGGGTGCGAGGGCGGCCTCAGAGGGGCGGCAAACCAGTATAATTGAGCTACTATTGCCCGTGGCACTGCCACCGCTCGACCACTCACCAGATCAACGCTCATGCTCGCCTCACAAAAACAAGAAATCGCCGCCCTGTTCCAGGCCGCCCTCGCCCCTGTCCTCGATGGCACCGGCATCACGCCGTCGGTCGTCCTCGAGCGCCCGCGCGATCCGTCGCACGGCGACATCGCCTGCAATATCGCCATGCAGCTGGCCAAGCAGCTCAAGATGAACCCGCGCGAACTGGCCCAGAAAATCGTCACGGCCCTGCTCGAGAACCCGGCCGGCAAGGCCCTCATCGACAGCGCCGATATCGCCGGTCCCGGTTTCATCAACCTGCGCGTGGCCGCTGCCGCCAAGCAGTCGGTGGTCAAGACCATCCTGGCCGAAGGCCAGGCGTTCGGCCGCAGCGATGCCGGCGCCGGCAAGAAAGTCATCCTCGAATTCGTCTCGGCCAACCCGACCGGCCCGCTGCATGTCGGCCACGGCCGTCAGGCCGCGCTGGGCGACGCCCTCGCCGCCCTGTTCGACGCCCAGGGCTACGCGGTCACCCGCGAGTTCTATTACAACGACGCCGGCGTGCAGATCGCTACCCTGGCCAATTCGGTGCAGGCGCGCGCGCGCGGCTTCAAGCCGGGCGACGCCGAGTGGCCCGAGTCGGCCTACAACGGCGACTACATCGCCGATATCGCCACCGATTACCTGGCCGGCAAAACCGTCTCGGCCAGCGACGGCCTGCCCGCCACCGCCAGCGGCAAGGTCGAGGACCTCGATTCGATCCGCCCGTTCGCCGTCACCTACCTGCGCAACGAGCAGGATATCGACCTGCAAGCCTTCGGCGTGAAGTTCGATAACTACTACCTCGAGTCGTCCCTGTACGCCGACGGCAAAGTCGACAAAGCCGTCGAAGCGCTCATCAAGGCCGGCAAGACCTACGAACAGGATGGCGCGCTGTGGCTGCGCACCACCGACTACGGCGACGACAAGGACCGCGTGATGCGCAAGTCCGAAGGCGGCTTCACCTATTTCGTGCCGGACGTGGCGTACCACATCGTCAAGTGGCAGCGCGGCTTTACCCAGGCCATCAACATCCAGGGCAGCGACCACCACGGCACCATCGCGCGCGTGCGCGCCGGCCTGCAGGCGGTCGGCCTCGATATCCCGCAGGGCTACCCCGACTACGTGCTGCACAAGATGGTCACCGTCATGAAGAACGGTGAAGAGGTCAAGATCTCCAAGCGCGCCGGTTCCTACGTGACCGTGCGCGACCTGATCGAATGGTCGGGCGACGGCGACATCGCCAAGGGCCGCGACGCAGTGCGCTTCTTCCTCATCTCGCGCAAGGCCGATACCGAATTCGTGTTCGATGTCGACATCGCCTTGAAAACCTCGGACGAAAACCCGGTGTATTACGTGCAGTACGCGCACGCGCGCATCTGCCGCATGCTCGAACAGTTCACCGGCGAGATCGCGTCGCTGGCCGATGTCGACCTGGCGCCCCTGACCGCGCCGACCGAGATGACGCTGCTGGCGACCCTGGCCGCCTACCCCGAAACGCTGGCGCGCGCCCAGGCCGAGCTCGGTCCGCACCAGGTGGCGTTCTACCTGCGCGACTTGGCCGCCAACCTGCACAGCTTCTATTTTGCCGAGCGCGTGCTGGTCGACGACGAGGCCCTCAAGCTGGCGCGCCTGGCGTTGATGGTCGCCACGCGCCAGGTGCTGCGCAACGGCCTGGCCCTGATCGGCGTGTCGGCGCCGGAAAAAATGTAACCGTTTCTTCGATTGAAAGCTCCAATGACACGCGATACCCGCCTCAGGTCCAACCTCTCGTTCAAGCACCAGCAAGGCAATACCCTCACCGGCATCGTCATCGGCCTGATCGTGGGCCTGGTGATCGCTGTCGCGGTCGCGCTGGCGATCACCAAGGGCGCCACGCCGTTTACTGATAAAACCGGCAAGGCCGGCAAGATGACGGAACCGACCGCCGGCCAGGCGGCCGATCCGAACAAGCCGCTCTACGGGAACAAGGACGCGGCGCGCGCGGCCAACAAGCAGATCACCGACAAGCCGAAAGCGGCCACGCCGGCAGAAGCCGATCCGCTGGGCGCGGCCATCGCCAACATGAAGGAAAAGCCCGCGCCGGAACCGGCGCCCGCACCAAAGCCGGCGCCAACCCAGGTGGCCGCCGCTCCCGTCCAGGGCACCGCCCAGAACGTGACGCCGCAGTCCGCCGAACCGGCCGAGGACAAGATCACCTATTACCTGCAGGCCGGCGCCTTCCGCGAAGTGGGAGATGCCGAAAACACGCGCGCCAAGCTGGCGCTGCTCGGCTTCGAGGCGGTCATCAGCGAGCGCGCCAACGACAGCGGCGTGCTGCACCGGGTGCGCATCGGCCCCTTCGGCCAGGTCGAGTCGATGAACAAGGCGCGCGCCAAGCTGGTCGACGCCGGCATCGACGTGGCCATCGTACGTAACCAGAAATAAGCACGGACCCACCCAGATGCCACCCCTTTTCAAGATCATGCTCGCCCTGGCGCTTGCCAGTGCCGGCGCCAGCGCGGCCGCCTCGCCCGAGCAGCCGGCCAGCGGCGCCGAATACGTCACCCTGGCCGAGACGCAGAACACCGACGCCGGCCAGAAAATCGAAGTCACCGAGTTTTTCGCCTATTACTGCCCTCACTGCGCCAGCTTCGAGCCGGTGCTGGCCGAGTGGGTGAAGAAAAACAGCGACAAGATCGTCTTCAAGCGCGTCCACCTCGGCCACACGCCGGCCGTGGTGCCGCAGCAGCGCCTGTACTACACGCTCGAATCGATGGGCATCGCGCCGCAGTACCACCCGAAGGTGTTTACCGCGATGCACGAGCAGCGCGTGCGCTTCGGTAACGACGAGCAGGTGTTCGACTGGGCCGCCGGCGCCGGCATCGACCGCGCCGCCTTTACGACCGCCTACCGCTCGTTCGGCATCCAGGCCAAGCTGGCACGCGCCAACGCCATGGTGGCTGCCTACAAGGTGCAGGACTGGCCGAAGATCGCCATCGCCGGGCGCTACCTGACCTCGCCCACCCAGGCCAGCGTCGGCGAGTCCGAAGCCACGGCAGCGCAGCAGCATCAGATGGCCCTGCAAGTGATGGATCACCTGGTCGCCAAAGCGGCCGCGGAAAAAAAATAGCCATGCCTGGACGCGCCCCATGAACCGCGTGTTCATCACCGGCGCGTCGAGCGGGCTCGGTGCCGCCCTGGCGCGCGAATACGCGGCGCGCGGCGCCACGGTCGGCCTGGTCGCGCGCCGGCGCGACGCGCTCGACGCCCTGCGCGCGCAATTGCCCAACCCCGAACGCCACCCCGTCTACGTGCTGGACGTGACCGACCGCGCCGCATTGAGCGCCGCCGCGGCCGACTTCATTGCCCGCTGCGGCGGGGCCGATATCGTCATCGCCTGCGCCGGCATTTCGGTCGGCACCCTGACCGAATACAGCGAAGACCTGGCGGTGTTCGACGCCATCATCGCCACCAACGTCGGCGCCACCGTAGCCACCTTCGCGCCCTTCATCGCCACCATGAAAGCGCAGATGAAAGCACAGGACACGCCGTGCCGCCTGGTCGGCATCGGCAGCGTGGCCGGCGTGCGCGGCCTGCCCGGCGCCGGCGCCTACAGCGCGTCCAAGGCGGCGGTGCGCGTGTATTGCGAGTCGCTGCGGCTCGAACTCAAGCCGCATGGTATTGCCGTGGTGACCATCGCGCCGGGCTACATCGACACGCCCATGACCAAACATAATTCCTACCCCATGCCTTTCCTGATGACGCCCGCGCGCTTCGCCGCCAGGGCCGCAAAAACCATCGCCGCCGGCACCACTTACCGCGTCATCCCGTGGCAGATGGGGGTGGTGGCCAAGCTGCTGCGGCTGCTGCCCGACGTGCTCTACGACCTGCTCTTCGTCAATGCACCGCACAAGGCGCGCAAGGCAGCCAAGGCGGCGCCCGAGGGGACGCGCGAGGCGGCGCCCGAGGGGACGCCATGAACGAGACCTTCGCCATGGATGCCGGCGCCATTGCGCGCCACTTCGGCGCGGCGACAATCGACATCGAAGTCGTCACCGAAACCGGATCGACCAACGCCGACCTGCTGGCGCGCGCCGCCGGCCTGCGCCGCCCGGTCCTGCGCGTGGCCCTGCACCAGACGGCCGGACGCGGACGCGCGGGCCGCAGCTGGCTGTCCGCGCCCGGCACCGCGCTGACGTTTTCGCTGGCCTGGCATTTTGCAGGGCCGCTGCGCGAGCTGGCCGGCCTGCCGCTGGCGGTCGGGGTGGCGCTGGCCGACGCCCTCGGCGCGCTCGCGGTGCCGGTCCAGCTCAAGTGGCCCAACGATGTGCTGCGCGACGGCGCCAAGCTGGCCGGAGTGCTGATCGAAACCCAGGCCGCACCAGGCGGCGGCGTATGGGCGGTGATCGGCATCGGCCTCAACCTGCTCATGCCCGATGACATCGAACAGCGCATCGGCCGCAGCGTGGCCGCCGCTCCGTGGCTGGCGCAGATGGACCGCAACGCGCTCATCGCCCAGCTGCTGTCCGCGCTGGCGGATAACCTGGGCCAGTTCGCGCAGGGCGGCTTTGCGCCCTTTTGCGCGCGCTGGAACCGCCTGCATGCGTACCAGGGCGTGCCGGTGGTGATCATCGACCGCGGCGTGACCCTGCACGAAGGCGTGGCCGCCGGCGTCGACGACGGCGCCCGCCTGCTGCTCGACACCGCCGCCGGCCGCATCGCCATCGTGGCCGGCGACGTCTCGCTGCGGGAGGCCTGACATGTTGTTATTGATCGACGCCGGCAATACGCGCATCAAGTGGGCCCTGGCCGACGAAGGCGCCGCGCCCGGCGCGTGGGTCGCCAGCGGCGCCGTCACCCACGCCGAACTCAATCACCTGCCGGCCGCCTGGCCAAAGCAGGGCATCACGCGCGCGCTGGTATCGAACGTGGCTGGCAGCAAGCTGCACGACCAGCTGCGGCTGATGATGCCCACCGCCGACGTCACCTGGTTCGCCTCAAAAGCGCAGCTGGCCGGCCTGCGCAACGCCTACCGCAATCCGTCCCAGCTCGGGTGCGACCGCTTCGCCGCGGCGCTCGGGGCGCGTGCGCTGGCGCCCGGCCAGGCGGTCATCGTGGCCACCTGCGGCACCGCCACCACCATCGACGCGGTCAGCGCCGACGGCGTGTTTTTGGGCGGGATGATCCTGCCCGGCCTGGGGCTGATGGCCAGCTCGCTGGCGCACAATACCGCGCAACTGCCCGAGGTGGCGCCCGGCCTGCTTCCGGCCGGCTTTGCCGACAATACGGCCGACGCCATTCTGTCCGGCTGCCTGTCGGCGCAGGCTGGCGCCATCGAACGCGCCTGCGCGCTGCATGGCGCGAGCGCCTGCATCGTCTCGGGCGGCGCGGCGCAGTACATCGCTCCCGTGCTGCGCCTGTCGATCGGCCACCGGATCGTCGATAATATCGTCCTGATCGGCCTTCATTCCACCGTCACGTCTTCGCCACTCCAGGATAGCCCGTGTTGAAATTCATGTTTTGGACCCTCCTTGCCATTAACGCCGCGCTGTTCGCCTACGGCCAGGGCATGCTCGGCAATTTCAGGGAGAACGAGCGCGAGCCGGGCCGCATGCGCAACCAGATCGGCACCGAGAACATCAAGCTGGTCGCGGCGCGCCCTGTGCCGCCGCCGGAAGCGGCAGCGGAACCAGAGACGGTGGTGCCGCCGCCGACACCCGTGCTGGTGATGGCCAAACCACCTGCGCCGGTGCCGGTAGAGCCCAAGCCTGAACCCAAGCCGGAGCCCAAGCCAGAGCCTTCGCCGGCCGCACCGAAGCCGGAACTGGTTGCCTGCACCTTGGTCGGCAATTTTACGCAGCCGGAAGCGCGCCGTTTCGAGGCGATGCTGGCGCCGCTGGCGCTGGGCCAGCGCCAGACGCGCGAGAATGTCGCCGTGCCCGAGGTGACCAGCCATATCGTGTTCATTCCTTCGCCAGGCAGCAAGGAAGCGGCCGACCGCAAGGCGGCCGAACTGAAGGAATTGGGCATCACCAGTTATTTCATCATCAACGACAACACGCCGATGAAGTATGCGATTTCACTCGGCGTGTTCAAGTCGGAGACCTCGGCCCAGACCTTGCTGGCCACCCTGACCAAGCAGGGCGTGGCCGGCGCCAAGGTGGCCGGGCGCACCAGCCAGGCGACCAAGATGGCATATCGCTTCCGCGCCCTGGAACCGGCCGCCAAGGCCAAGGTCGATGCGGTGCTGGCCAAGTTTCCGGACCATCCGGCGCGCAGCTGCAAATAAGGACCAGCGAGGCCGCCGCTGCCCGGCCGGATCAGCGCTGTACGACGATCGGTTTGAGACGCAGGGTCGACGGCAGCTCGCGCAGCGCCTGCATGGCGTCGTCGCGGCTCGGGAAGGGGCCGCTGAACAAGCGGTGCAGCGCGCCGCCCTGCACCACTTCGACACCCGAGAGCGCGCCGCCCGTGGCCGCGATCTGCGCGCGCACGTCGGCCGCCTTGTCGGCGCGGCTGAAGGCCCCCAGCTGCAGATAGAAGCCGCCCTGCGCCGCCGTCGTCTGGGCCGCTACCGGCACGGGTGCCGGCGCGGTCAGGGTCAGCGCGCTGCTTTCACCGGGCGGCGGCATGTCCACCGCCATCGTGCTCACTTCCCCGTCCGGCTCGGGTGCCAGGCGCCGGATGGTGGCGATGCGCTCCTGCGCATTGGGCAGCAGCCTTTCGATTTCCACCATGTGACTGCCCTTGCCGAGCAAGCCCAGTTTGAGCGCGGCCGTATACGACACGTCGACCACCCGGCTCGAATGGAACGGCCCGCGGTCGTTGATGCGCACCACCACCTGCTTGCCGCTATCGAGGCTGGTGATGCGCGCGTACGAAGGAATCGGCAGGGTCGGATGGGCCGCCGTCATCTTGTACATATCGTACAGTTCCCCCGACGAGGTTTTCTGGCCGTGAAATTTTTTGCCGTACCAGCTGCCCACGCCGCGCTGCTTGAAGGGCTGCTCGCTCAACATCGGGGTATAGGTCTTGCCGAACACGACGTAGGGACGGTTGGCGTAGCGCGCGTACGGTTCGGCCTTGACCACGGCGTCGGGCACGTCGAACAGGTTGGGCGGCGGATTCTCGCCGGGACCATCGTCCTGGTAGTAGCCGCCGCGCCCGGAACCGGCGCGCGGCAGGGTCGGCAGCTCGCCATGCTTGGCCGGCTTGGCGCCCGGCGACGGGAACGGCAAGATGCGCCGGTGGCCTTCCGAATCGGTGCCGCAGGCGGTCAGAAAAAAGGCCAGTGCGCAGAGCGCACTGGAAGTGGGTAGCGTTTTTGATACCGCCATGGTGACTCCGTGATCAGGTTTGCACCAGCTTGCGATGCCGCTGGATACTCATCAGTATACCTGCCCCGAGTCCGAGGGTCACAAAAGCGGTCCCGCCATAGCTCATGAACGGCAGCGGCACGCCCACCACCGGCAGGATGCCGCTGACCATGCTCATGTTCACAAAGGCGTAGGTAAAGAAGATCATGGTGATGGCGCCGGCCAGCAAACGCGCGAACAAGGTCGGTGCATTGGCCGCGATCATCAGGCCGCGCCCGATCAGCAGCAGGTACAGCAGCAGCAGGCCGAGAAAGCCGATCAGCCCGAACTCTTCGGAGAACACCGAAAAAATGAAGTCGGTGGTGCGTTCGGGGATGAATTCGAGGTGGGTCTGGGTACCCTTCATCCAGCCCTTGCCACTGACCCCGCCCGAGCCGATCGCAATGGTCGACTGGATGATGTGGAAGCCCTTGCCCAGCGGGTCGGCGTACGGGTCGATCAGGGTGATCACCCGTTCGCGCTGGTAGTCGTGCATCAGCGACCAGGCCACCGGCAGGCTGGCGGCGCCGGCCACGAACAGGCCGAGCAAGGCCTTCCACGACAGGCCGGCCAGGAAGATCACGTAAAAACCCGAGGCCAGCACCAGCAGCGAGGTGCCCAGGTCGGGCTGCAGCTGGATCAGGCCGACCGGCACGGCCAGCAGCACGGTGGCGATCAGGAAGGAATGCCAGCGCACCAGGCCCGCCTTCTGGTGGAAGTACCAGGCCAGCATCAGCGGCATGGCGATTTTCATGATCTCGGAGGGCTGGATGTCGAAGCCAATGTGCAGCCAGCGGCGCGCGCCCTTCTTGATGATGCCGAACATGAATACCGCGATCAGCAGGGTCACGCCGACCGTGTAGATGGGCACGGCCAGGCGCATCAGGGTCTGCGGCGGCACCTGGGCCGCCAGCCACATGACCACGAAGGCGATCATCATGTTGCGCAACTGGCCTTCGACGCGGCCGGGGAAGTCGGCGCCGGCCGAGTACATGGTGATCAGGCTGGTGCCGAGCAACAGGAAGATGATCATCGCCAGCGGCGCGTCGAACACCAGCAGATAGGGTTTGGCGCGCCGCCACAGCGAGCGCCGTTCGTTGATGCGCATGGCTGTCAGTCCTCCTTCGGCGCCGGCGTTTCGGCGCCCGGCTTGTATGGCATGTCGGTGGCCGTGTCGGTCTTGAGTTCTTCCAGCGGCAGCAGTTCCGCGTCTTCCTTGGGCACCTTGGCGCCGTCCTTGCCGGCCGGGCGCTTGCCGAGCAGGTAGTAGTCGAGCGCCTTGCGCGCGATCGGGGCCGCCACGGCGGCGCCGAAGCCGGCGTTTTCGACGATCAGCGCCACCGCGATGCGCGGCTTGTCGGCCGGCGCGAAGGTGATGTACAGCGAATTGTCGCGCAGGCGCTCGTTGACGTTCTTGGCGTTGTACTTTTCGCCGCGGCGCAGGCCCACCGCCTGCGAGGTGCCGGTCTTGCCGGCCGAAACGTAGCCGGCGTTGGCGAACACGGTCTTGCCGGTGCCGCGTTCGGATACCCCGACCATGGCGCGCTTGATGAAGTCGATGTTCTCCTGGCGCAGCGGGATGCGCGCGCTTTCCTTCGGCACCGTCAGGGTGCGCGCGCGCGTGATGCTGTCTTCGACGATCTTGACCAGGTGCGGCTTCATCACCACGCCGTTGTTGGCCAGGGTGGCCACTGCGTGCGACAGCTGCAGCATGGTGTAGCTGTTGAAGCCCTGGCCGATGGCGATGTTGACGGTGTCGCCGCCGACCCAGGTCTGCATCGGCTTGTTTTTGGCGAAGCGGTTGCGCTTCCAGTCTTTCGACGGCAGCACCCCGATCTTTTCGTTTTCCAGGTCGATCCCGGTCTTCTGGCCGAAGCCGAACGGCTTCATGAAGTCGTGGATCATGTCGATGCCAAGGTCGTTGCCGAGCTGGTAGTAATAGGTATTGCACGAGACGATGATCGAATCGGTCAGGCTGACCATGCCGTGCCCGCCCACCTTGTCATCCCTCCAGGTGTGCCCGCCCAGGGTGAAATAACCGGCGTCCGAGATCGTGTGGTTCTGGGTGCGCTTGCCCAGCTCCAGCGCGGCCAGCGCCATGAACGGTTTGAAGGTCGATCCGGGCGGATAGGTGCCTTGCAGCGGGCGGTTCATCAGCGGACGGTCGAGCGAGGTATTGAGTTCGTTCCAGCTCTGCGAGTCGATGCCGTCGACGAACAGGTTCGGGTCGAACCCGGGGCGCGACACGTAGGCCAGGATGTCGCCGGTCTCCGGTTCGATGGCGACCAGCGCGCCGCGGTACTCGCCGAAGGCTTCTTCGATGATCTTTTGCAGTTCGATGTCGATCGACAGGATCAGGTTGCTGCCTGCGGTCGCTTCGGTGCGCGACAGGATGCTGACCGCGCGCCCGCTGGCGGTGCGGATGATCTTCTGGTAGCCGGTGCGTCCGTGCAGCTGCGCTTCGTAGCTCTTTTCCAGGCCTTCCTTGCCGATATGGTCGGTGCCGTTGTAATTCGCGCTGTCGGGCCGCTCTTCGAGCTCCTTGGCTTCTTTCTGGTTGATGCGGCCGATGTAGCCGATCACGTGCGAGGCGGTTTCGCCCAGCGGATACTGGCGGAACAGGCGCGCCTGCACCTCGACGCCGGGAAAGCGGAAGCGCTGGGCGGCGAAACGCGCCACTTCGTCGTCGGTCAGGCGGGTGCGCAGCGGCACGCTCTCGAAGTTCTTCGACTCGGCCAGCAGCGACTTGAAGCGCTTGCGGTCTTTCGGCTCGATCTCGATCAGGGTGGACAGCTCGTCGATCACCGAGTCGAGCGTGTTGCGCAGCTTGGACTGGGTGATTTCGAGCGTGTAGGCCGAGTAGTTGCGCGCCAGGACCACGCCCTTGCGGTCGACGATCAGGCCGCGGTTGGGCACGATCGGCACGATGGCGATGCGGTTGTCTTCGGCTTTTTCGGCAAAGCCGTCGTGCTTGACCACCTGCAAAAACACCAGGCGCGCAACAAGCGCGCCGAAACAGATGAAGACAAGTGCGACCAGCGCCACCACGCGCAGGCGAAACAGGTGGATTTCGCGGTCGTTATTGGTTAATTCAGTCATGACGCACCCACCCCATCAGATCGGGCGCGTGTGGTCACGGTCGACGGCGCGCCGCTGGGGCGCCAGCAGCATCCAGGTAATCACGGGCCACAGGGCGATGGCCACCACGCTTTCGATGAAGTACATCCAGCCGGGAAATTTGCCCGACACGATCACCCGCACCACCACCTGGATCGCCTGGGTGGCCAACAGCAGCGGAAACACGTGCAGCGCCTGGGTCAGCACCGGGAACCACAGCACGCGCCGGTGGATCATGATGGCGAGGTAGGAGAGCAAGGTATAGGCCAGCGCGTTTTCGCCGAGCAGGGTCGCTTCGTGCACGTCCATCAGCAGGCCCATGAAAAACGCCACGCCGATGCCGACCTTGCGCGGCTGGTGGATGCCCCAGAAGACCAGCACCAGCGCCACGAAGTCGGGGGCGCCCATCCAGTGCCCCCAGGGCAGCAGGTTGAGCATGAAGGCGCAGGTCAGGCTGAACGTAATGAACAGCGGGCTGACCGGCAGCAGGATGTAATGCGGGCGATTCATCGGTTGGTATCCTTGGGTGCGGGCGCTGCTGGTGCCGCTGCTGCCGGCGCAGCCGTGGCGGCCGGCGCGCGCACTGGCGTGGCAGGCGCCTTGCCGGCGGCGGCCGGCGCCTTGCCGGCGGCGGCGGCGGTAGCGGCGCTGGCAATCGGCACGGCGCCCTCTTTGATCGGGGCCATTTTTTGCAGGTTCTTCCTGGCTGGCACGGGCGGCTCTTCGGCCGGGCGCTGCGGCACTTCCGGCAGCGTGGTCAGGATCAGCAGATGGCGGTTGCGGTCGATGCCGGCCAGCGGCTGGCACACCACGCCGCCAAAGGCGCCGGCGCCGCTGTTTTCGACCTTGCTGACCTTGGCCACGGCCAGGCCGGCCGGGTACACGCCGTCCAGGCCCGAGGTGATCAGGACGTCGCCGACCTGGATGTCGGCGTTGGGCGCGACGAAGCGCAGGTCGAGCGTGCCGGACTGGCCGCGCCCGTAAGCGACGCTGCGCAGGCCGTTGCGCAGCACCTGCACCGGAATGGCCTGCTCGCGGTCGGTCAGCAGCGTGACTTCGGAGGTGAAGGGGAACACGCGCGTGACCTGGCCGACCACGCCGGCGTTATCGATGACCGGCTGGCCGAGCGCGGCGCCGTGCTGGCTGCCGCGGTCGAGCACGACCTTGCGGGTCGAGCTGTCGCGCGCGTCGTACAGGATTTCGCCAAGCATGGTCTTGACCGGCACATGCTCGCGCGCGCCCATGAGTTTGCGCAACTGCGCGTTTTCGGCGCTCTGGAGCTGGGCTTGCTGGAGTTTTTCGGCCACCGCGACCTGCTCGATCTTGAGGTCGCGCACTTCCTGCTTGAGCGAGGAAACGGAAGAGAAATAGCCGCCCATGTTCGCCAGCGCGTCGCGCGGCATCAGGGCTGCCATCTGCAAGGGATAGAGCACGGTGCCGGCCACCTGGCGCACCGAGGACAACATCTGGACGCGGGCGTCGATCATCAGCAAGACGATCGAAATAAACGCAAAAACCGTCACCTTGACCCGGGCTGGGGCGCCTTGCTTGAAGAGTGGCGGAGGACTGTATTCCATGAAATCCAATAAGCGGGACGAAAGCTAAGCGCGGCACATCCGGGTGATGCGGCATCAGGGTCAGACCTCCGGCTTGCATGCATTGTTCAACTGGGTCTGTCCCTGGTATCCCAACGCATTGCAAGCCGAAGATCTGAACGGTACGCCGGCCACGCCGGCAGTGCAAGCCGGCACAACGCCGCGCGCGCGAAGCGCAGCGGCCTGCCCGCTTTTATTCGTACGAGAAGATCGAGCCCAGCTTGTCCATCCGCTCGAGCGCCATGCCGGAACCGCGCACCACGCAGGTGAGCGGATCTTCGGCGACCAGCACCGGCAGGCCGGTTTCTTCCATCAGCAGGCGATCGAGGTCGCGCAGCAGCGCGCCGCCGCCGGTGAGCATCATGCCTTTTTCGGCGATGTCGGCACCGAGTTCCGGCGGGGTCTGCTCGAGCGCGTTCTTGACGGCCGAGACGATGTTATTGAGCGGGTCGGTCAGCGCTTCGAGGATCTCGTTGGACGAAATGGTAAACGAACGCGGGATGCCTTCGGACAGGTTGCGGCCCTTGACTTCCATTTCCTTTACTTCCGAACCGGGGAAGGCCGAACCGATGGCCTTCTTGATCGCTTCGGCGGTCTGCTCGCCGATCAGCATGCCGTAGTTGCGGCGGATGTAGTTGACGATGGCTTCGTCGAACTTGTCGCCGCCGACCCGCACCGAGCCCTTGTAGACCATGCCGCCGAGCGAGATGATGCCCACTTCGGTGGTGCCGCCGCCGATGTCGACCACCATCGAGCCGGTCGCTTCCGACACCGGCAGGCCGGCGCCGATGGCCGCTGCCATCGGTTCTTCGATCAGGTAGACCTGGGAAGCGCCGGCGCCGAGGGCCGACTCGCGGATCGCGCGGCGCTCGACCTGGGTCGAACCGCAGGGAACGCAGATGATGATGCGCGGGGAAGGACGGAACACCTTGGAGTCGTGCACCATGCGGATGAACTGCTTGAGCATCTGTTCGGTGACGGTGAAGTCGGCGATCACGCCGTCTTTCATCGGGCGGATCGCCTCGATATTGCCCGGCACTTTGCCGAGCATCTGTTTTGCCTGTTTGCCGACTGCCTGGATCGTCTTTTTGCCGTTCGGGCCGCCTTCCTGGCGGATCGCAACGACGGAAGGTTCATCCAGGACGATGCCTTGTCCACGTACATAAATCAGGGTGTTCGCCGTACCGAGGTCAATGGCCAGATCGCTGGAAAAGTAGCTGCGTAAAAAACCAAACATGAGTGTCCTGATGCGCAACCGGCTGCGCGTAAGCATTAAAATGAGTAGAGAAACGCTACGAAATAGACAGCCGCCGCGCGCTGACTTCCCGCACCGGCACGGCTGTTTGCATGCTGCGGCCACTCCTATTCGGCGCCGACAACGCATTAGCCCGCCATTCTACCTTATAATTTGCGCGTTAATCGCTGAAAAACCGGTGTTTTGCGCGCGTATTCCCCCTGTGAGATCAGGGCCTTTAGGAAGCTTTTATCGGCTTTAGCGCTCTGTTATCGAAACTTCACTATTCGTCCGCACTTTATTCGTCCACACTTTTTGAACGCGGCCCGCGCCGCGCACATTCCATGTCCCTGACACTATCAGATGTAAATCGCATTGCCTATCTGTCCAAGCTCGAGATGGACGAGGCCCACGCCGAGACCGCCCTGGTGGAATTGAACGGCATTTTCGCCCTGGCCGAGCAGATGAAAGACGTCGACACGACCGGCGTGGAGCCGCTCTCGCACCCGCTGGCGGCGATCCTCGGCAAGCTGCCGCTGCGCCTGCGCGACGATGTCGTTACCGAGGAAAACGCGCGCGAAGCCTACCAGGCGCCGGCGCCGAAGACCCAGGACGGCTTGTACCTGGTGCCGAAAGTGATCGAATAAGGTCGCCCCGCCCTCCTTACGCGCCCCATCGGGCTACCCGAAATTACGTCACGAGCATCCGCCATGCATACTAAAACCATTCAACAGCTGTCCGCGCTCCTGCACGCGAAGCAGATTTCAGCCCTTGAGCTGACCACCCACTTCCTGCAACGCGCCAAAGCGAGCGAGCTGAACGCCTTCCTGCAAGTCGATGAAGCCTTGTCGCTCGAACAAGCCAAGGCCGCCGACCTGCGCCTGGCCTCCGGCAATGCCGGCCCGCTGACCGGCATTCCGATCGCGCACAAGGATATTTTCGTCACCAAGGGCTGGCGTTCGACCGCCGGCTCGAAGATGCTGTCCAATTATGTCAGCCCGTTCGACGCCACCGTGGTCGACAAATTCAAGCGCGCCGGCATGGTCACCCTGGGCAAACTCAATTGCGACGAATTCGCCATGGGTTCGTCCAACGAAAACTCGGCCTTCGGCGCCGTGAAAAATCCTTGGGACACCCTGGCCGTGCCGGGTGGCTCCTCGGGCGGCTCGGCCGCGGCGATCGCTGCGCGCCTGGCGCCGGCCGCCACCGCCACCGACACCGGCGGCTCGATCCGCCAGCCGGCCGCGTTTTGCGGCGTGACCGGCATCAAGCCGACCTATGGCCGCGTGTCGCGCTTCGGCATGATCGCGTTCGCCTCCTCGCTCGACCAGGGCGGCCCGATCGCCCAGACCGCCGAAGACTGCGCGATGCTGCTCAATGAAATGGTCGGTTTCGATCCGCGCGACGCCACCAGCCTGACGGCCGAACAGGGCAATGTGCGCGAAGACTTCACGCGCGACCTGAAGGCGCCGCTCACAGGTTTACGCATCGGCTTGCCAAAAGAATATTTCGGCGAAGGCCTGGCGGCTGACGTGGAGCAAGCCGTGCGCGCCGCGCTCGATGAGTTTGTAAAACTGGGCGCGACCCTGGTTGACATTTCGCTGCCGAAAACGTCGCTCTCGATCCCTGTTTACTACGTCATCGCCCCGGCCGAAGCGTCGTCCAACCTGTCGCGCTTCGACGGCGTGCGCTACGGCCATCGCGCCAGCGAGTACAAGGACCTGGAAGACATGTACCGCAAATCGCGCGCCGAAGGCTTTGGCCCGGAAGTGCAGCGCCGCATCCTGGTCGGCACGTATGTACTGTGCCACGGCTACTACGACGCCTACTACCTGCAAGCCCAGAAGATCCGGCGCCTGATCGCCGACGACTTCCAGGCCGCGCTGGGCAACACCTGCGACGTGATCATGGGACCGGTCGCGCCGAGCGTGGCCTGGGACCTGGGCGACAAGACCAACGATCCGGTGGCCAACTACCTGGCCGACATCTTTACCCTGTCGACCAGCCTGGCCGGTTTGCCGGGCATGTCGGTGCCGTGCGGCTTCGGCCAGGGCGAGAAAAACAGCAAGCGCCCGGTGGGCCTGCAAATCATCGGCAATTACTTTGCCGAAGCCAAGCTGCTCAATATTGCCCACCAGTACCAACTGGCGACCGACTGGCACACCCGCGCGCCGGCCGGCATCTGATTTTCGCCGGGTGCGCACAAGGTGCGCACCGGCAACCTGACAAGAAAAGAGAACACTATGCAATGGGAAGTCGTCATCGGTCTTGAGAACCACGTGCAGCTCACGACCAACTCCAAGATTTTCAGCGGCAGTTCGATCCAGTTCGGCGCCGAGCCGAACACCCAGGCCAGCCCGGTCGACCTGGCGCTGCCGGGCGTATTGCCGGTGATGAACCGCGGTGCGGTGGAACGCGCGATCCGCTTCGGCCTGGCGGTGGACGCCAAGGTCGCGCATGAATCGGTGTTTGCGCGCAAGAACTACTTTTATCCGGACTTGCCGAAGGGTTACCAGATCAGCCAGTTCGCCGATCCGGTCGTTATCGGCGGCAAGATCACCTTCGGCTTCGAAAAAGATGGCCAGTTCCAGACCAAGACCGTCAACCTGACGCGCGCCCACCTGGAAGAAGACGCCGGCAAGTCGCTGCACGAAGACTACGCCGGCATGACCGGCATCGACCTGAACCGCGCCGGTACGCCGCTGCTGGAAATCGTGTCGGAGCCGGAAATGCGCAGCGCGGCCGAAGCGGTGGCCTACGCCAAGGCGCTGCACACCCTGGTCGTGTGGCTGGGTGTGTGTGATGGCAACATGCAGGAAGGCTCGTTCCGCTGCGACGTCAACGTCTCGGTGCGTCCGGCTGGCACGACCGAACTGGGCACCCGCTGCGAGATCAAGAACCTGAACTCCTTCCGGTTCATGGAAGAAGCGATTGCGTACGAAGTGCGGCGCCAGATCGACCTGATCGAAGATGGCGGCAAAGTGCAGCAAGCCACGCGCCTGTGGGATCCTGACAAGAAAGAAACGCGTTTGATGCGCATCAAGGAAGACGCCCAGGATTACCGCTACTTCCCCGACCCGGACTTGCCGCCGCTGCTCATTTCCGACGAGTGGATCGCGCGCGTCAAGGCCGACATGCCGGAACTGCCGGCGGCCATGCGCGCCCGCTTTGCCGGCGACTATGGCCTGCCGGAATACGACAGCCTGTTCCTGACCTCGTCGAAAGCAATGGCGTCGTACTTTGAAGCCGTGGTCGCCAGGACCGGCAAAGAGCAAGCCAAGACCGTAGCCAACTGGCTGATGGGCGACGTGGCGTCGACCCTGAACCGCGAAAACGTCGACATCGCCGATTCGCCGGTGGAAGCGTCGCAACTGGCAGTGATGATCAAGCGCATCGCCGACGGCACGATTTCCAACAAGTCCGCCAAGGAAGTGTTCGCCGGCATGTGGGATGCCAAATCGACCGATGAACACATCGCCGACGTGGTCATCAAGGAAAAAGACCTGGTGACCATCTCCGACAGCGGCGCGCTGGAAAAGATCGTCGACGACGTGCTGGCGGCCAACGCCAAATCGGTCGAGCAATACCGCGCCGGCAAGGAAGCGGCCATCAACGCGCTGATCGGCCAGGCCATGAAGGCGTCCAAAGGCAAGGCCAACCCGGCCGAGCTGACCGAGATGCTCAAGAAGAAACTGGCAGCGTAAGCAGCCTGACGCCATCTCCGCCAGTGCGTGGGGATGGCGTTGTTCCCGCACTCCCCTCCCCGGCCATGACCATCCATCCGTCCATTGCACGCATCCACGCCAAGCTCGAAGCGCTCAGGCTGGCCGACCCGCAGCTGGCCCTGTTTGGCGCCGCCACCCACGAGTACCTGCTGGCCCCGGTCAAGACGCCGGCCGAGGTCAGCGAGTTCGAGCGCCATGCCATATCTGGATGGATAACCATTGCTGCGATGGCGGCATCCATCCGGACACCGCATTCGGGCAAAGCGGACGCATCGCTTTCCTGGCGTGGTATGAATTGTGGCTCGATACATCGCTGCGGCAAACGGGACAAGCAGGGATGACAGACAGATGATCCTTGCCGTGGACGTGCAATATGACGACGACTGTGGCTATGCCGCAGGGTTGCTGTTCGAGCGCTGGGATGACGTGGCGCCGGTGGCGGCGGTCAGCAAAAAGCAGCCGGGCGTCGGTGAATATGTTCCCGGGGAATTCTACAAACGCGAATTGCCATGCATCCTCGCGCTGCTCGATGAACTCGACCAGCTTCCCGAGACCATCGTCATCGACGGCTTCGTGTTTCTCGACGGGCATTCCCAGGCGGGACTGGGCAAGCATCTGTACGATGCGCTGGGCGGCAAGGCCAAGGTCATCGGCGTGGCAAAAACCGCATATGCCGGCATCAAAGACGACTACAAACTGCTGCGCGGCGACAGCATCAAGGCGCTGTTCATCACCTGCATCGGGCTGGAACTGGCCGAGGCCAGGGAACACATCGCCGCCATGCACGGGCCGCACCGCATGCCGGTGCTGCTGAAAACGGTGGACCGCCTCTGCCGCGAGCAGGCACTGGCGGGCGCGGCCGGCATTGCGCAGGATTTACCTCAGAGCTGAACGCGTTTGAGGGCGCGCAAACAAGCGTTTGGTTTTCGCGGTCAGACTGGATGATCGCTATCCTGACAATCGCCCATCATGCTTACCATCGCAGATCTTGAAGATCTCGCCCGCTCTCGTCCGCACGAGGCCACCGCCCTCCTTATCGCACGACAATTCGACAGATCATCCTACCTTAGCGGTTACGCCGTCGAGCTGATCCTGAAAGCACGGATTTGCGTCCATTTGGATTGGAATGGATATCCCGATACGCGCAAGGAGTTCGAGAAATATACGTCACTTCGCACTCACCATCTGGAAACACTGCTCGACTTGACCTGTCTTCAAAGAAAAGTCCGAACTAAATATGATGGCTACTGGTCCAATATTTCTGAGTGGCCGGCAGAGGACCGCTATCGCCCATCAGGTTTTGCCACTGAAAAGATAGCGCGCGCAAAGGTAGCCTCAGCATCGTTCTTGTGAGGAATTTATGAGCGAAAAACTGGACGACTTGCTGGACAAACTAGCCATCATCGAAGGCGAAATATCTGCGGAAAAAGGCAAACTGACTTTTTTTGGGTTGTTTAAACGATCGTCGCCGACTGAATCCTGGATTCTCATCGTGTCGTCAAGTTGGTCAGATGGAGACGGACATCCGGACGCAATCGACTACATCGTCGGCAAATACTATGCGGTGTGCGACGACTCGGAGCGTGTCCTCATCGCCAGGGTAGCAATCGTCGACACGGATGACGACGCGCTGGAGGATCTTCTGGAAGCGTACGACGTCGAACACGGCCGTGTGAAAATAAGAAAAAACGCTATGTCGATGAGGAGTTCGAACGCGGCTATATTTTTACCTGCAAACGGTGGGAAGTGGCAACGTCGCCGAACTCATGCCGGGATACTGCCAATCAACCTGGTTAAAGACTTTCGCCGCACGTAGCATGCAGTACATCCCGGCAAATCCCTCACCGCCCACACGGAGCACGACATGCTTTCTGTAACCGAGCTCCACGAACTGTCGGTAACGCGTCTGCGCGAGGCAACAGCACTTTTCATTGCCAAGGAATATTCCGGCTCCGTTTATCTCAGCGGCTACGCGGTAGAGCTGACGTTCAAAAGAAAAATTTGCGTGGTACTCAACTGGGAGGGATTTCCGGAAACACGGTCAGAATTCAATGGACTCCACTCCTTCAAGATTCATGACCTGAAACTACTCGCGTTTCTGGCAGGTTTAACCGAAGTCTTGGGAACCAAATACGTCCACGCGTGGTCAGACGTAATGACATGGTCGCCGGACGACCGCTATCGCCGTCCCGCCACCCTCAACGCGGATCATGCCAGAAAAATGCTGGCGGCCGCATCGCACTTGGTGAGCAACCTATGAACACGTTCACAGACAAACTACTGACTCTGGAAGAAAGCATTGCGCGGCAAAAAGGCCCATTCATCCTGTTCGCGGTATTGAAAGAGTACCGTATGGTGGACTCCTGGGATCTGGTCGTCTCTGCGGAATGGATCGAATACGACATTGCAGGCGCCATCGAATTCATCGCAAAACAGCTCTACAAAACCTTTCCCATTGCCGAGCGCAAGATCATGCGTATTGCGACCGTCGCGCCGGACAATCCCGATCTTCTCGACCTGCTCGATCAATACGAAGCCGACCATGAAGTCAAGCGTATGCGCCGCGGTACCTATTTTCAGCACACCATCGATCAAGGATACCTGTTCACGGCGCGCCGGCGCACAACCGAGCCGGGCTGACCCGCTACCCGGACCCGCCGCGCAGCGCCCGCCGCCTTACACCCCGTAGCGCGTCCGGTACGCCGCCACCGCATCCTTGTACTGCGCCATCTCCGGATCGGCCCCTGCCGCGTTCAGGTAAGTGAACAAATCTTCCAGATTCCCGATCGACACCACCGGAATATTGAACTCCTGGCTGACCTGCTGCACCGCCGAACTCGGCGACAATGCGCCATCCGCGCCCGAGCGCTCCATGCGGTCGAGCGCGATCAGCACGGCGCACGGCTCGGCGCCGGCGGCGCGGATCATATCGACCGATTCGCGCACCGAGGTGCCGGCCGAAATCACGTCGTCGATAATCACGACCTTGCCCGCCAGCTTGGCGCCGACGATGGTGCCGCCTTCGCCATGGTCCTTGGCTTCCTTGCGGTTGTAGGCGAATGAAGTGTTGTGCCCCTTGCCCGCCAGCGCCACCGCCGTGGCCGACGCCAGGGTGATGCCCTTGTAGGCCGGTCCGAACAGCATGTCGAACTCGATGCCCGAGTCGATCAGGGTCTGGGCGTAGAACTGGGCCAGCTGGGCCAGGGTGGCGCCGTCATGGAACAGGCCGGCATTGAAGAAATACGGCGACAGGCGGCCAGCCTTGGTGGTGAACTCGCCGAAGCGCAACACGCCCGCCGACACCGAAAACGCGATAAACTGTTGGCGCAAATTATTCACGACGACCTCATTTGTTCATATAGAAAAGTGGCGCTATTTTACGCCACCCTCCTCACCCCCTGGAACCATGCCAAAAATTATTTCCGCGAACCTGAACGGGATCCGCTCCGCCCACAAGAAAGGCTTTTTCAACTGGATGGCGAACCAGACCGCCGATTTCGTCTGCGTCCAGGAGCTCAAGGCGCAGTTGCCCGACATGACCGAGGAATTCCTGATGCCGGGTGGTTATCACGGCCATTTCCATTACGCCGAGAAAAAGGGCTACTCCGGCACCGGCATCTACAGCAAGGTGGCGCCAGATGCCGTGCGCATCGGTTTCGGCAGCCCCGAATTCGATGCCGAAGGCCGCTACGTGCGCGCCGATTTCGGCAACCTGACCATCATTTCGGTCTATTGCCCGTCCGGTTCTTCTTCGCCGGAACGCCAGGAAGCCAAGTTCCGTTTCATGGAACTATTCTTGCCGCACCTGCTGGAATTGCGCGCCGAAGGCCGCGAAGTGGTCATCTGCGGCGACTGGAACATCGCCCACAACGAGATCGACCTGAAGAACTTTAAAGGCAACAAGAAGAATTCGGGCTTCCTGCCGGAAGAACGCGCCTGGCTGACACGGATTTTCGATGAAGTCGGTTTTGTCGACGTGCATCGCGGCATCGACAAGCGTCCCGAGCAATACACCTGGTGGAGCAACCGCGGCCAGGCCTACGCCAAGAATGTCGGCTGGCGTATTGATTATCACGTGGCAACGCCCGGCATCGCGGCGCGGGCCAAGGAAGTGTTCATTTACAAGGATGAGCGCTTTTCGGATCACGCCCCGCTGATCATCGATTACCGCCTCTAAAGGCAAGCTACAGGATGCGCTCGCTCTCGAAGCGGCGCGCCCGGCCCGTCAAGGGATCGTCGAAGCCGATTGCGCGTGCCAGCAGCTTGAGCGGGTTGGCAAAATCGTCGCCCTTGCACGGCAGCGCCTCGGGGTAAAACGCGTCGTTCATGATCGGCGCGCCCAGCGCGGCCATGTGCACCCGCAACTGATGCTTGCGGCCCGTATGCGGCTGCAAGCGGTACAGCATGGCATCACCCCGGGCTCCGATGACATCGACCACGCTCTCCGAATTCGGCTCGCCCTCCACTTCCTGCATGCGGAAGAACGGCTCCCCCTCCACCATGCGGCTGCGGTGCACCAGCGGAAACGTCAACCACGGCAAGGGTGCGGCCAGCGCTTCGTACTCCTTGTGCACGCTGCGCTTCTGGAACAGCGACTGGTAGGCGCCGCGGGTGGCTTCCTGGTGCGAAAAAATCACCACCCCGGCCGTTTCGCGGTCGAGCCGGTGAATCGGGGTGAGCTGGGTCAGCCCCGTTTTGTTTTTCAGGCGCACCAGCAAGGTTTCGTGCAGGAAGCGTCCACCGGGCGTCATCGGCAGGAAATGCGGCTTGTCGACCACCAGCAGATGGTCGTCGCGAAACAGGATCTGTTCCTCGAAAGGAATGGGCGTCTCGGCCTCGAGCTCGCGGTAATACCAGATGCGCATGCCACGCTTGAGCATGCTGTCGGGCCCGAGCACGGCGCCAGCGGCGTCGACCACCTCGCCGCGCACCATACGGTCGCGCCAGACCACCTCGTCCACATCGGCAAAATGGCGCGTCAGGAAGGCCAGCGCGCCATCGGCCGGATTGTGGTCGAGCCACAAATAACTGGGCGCCACGCCATCGCGGATGGGCAGCGGAACGTGCGCGTTGGCGTCGGCCTGGCGTCCCATTTATTGCATTGCGGTGGTGCGGTACGGCGGCAGCTGCGCCACCGGCGTGTTCTGGCTGCGCGCGTACAGCGGCAACAGCACGTTCATGTGCGCCTGCATCTGGCGGATGCGTTCCTTGCCGCCCGGGTGGGTCGAGAGCCAGGCCGGCGGCGCGCCATTGTTTTGCGCCGCCATTTTTTGCCACAGGATAATGCCGGCACGCGGATCGAAACCGGCGCGCGCGGCCAGATCCAGGCCGATCAGGTCGGCCTCGCGTTCATCGTCGCGCGAAAATTTGAGCGAGGCGAACTGCGCGCCATACTGGGCCACGGTGTCGGTCGTGCCCGGGTCGAGCCCGAACACGGAAGCGATGATGGCGCCGCCCAGGCGCGCGCCCACGTTGGTCGCGGTCGACTTGACCGTCTGTCCGCGCCCGTGTTCGCGCAGCGCGTGCGAGATTTCGTGGCCCATGATGGCCGCCACTTCATCGTCGGTCAGGTTCAGCTTGGTGAGGATGCCGCTGAAAAACGCAATCCGCCCGCCCGGCATGCAAAACGCATTGACCTGGTCGGACGAGAGCAGGTTGACCTGCCAGTTCCACCTGGCCGCTTCCGGATTCCAGCGCGTGGCGTAGGGAATGATGCGCTTGGCGATGCCGCGCAGGCGAATCACCTGCGGATGGTCGTCCGGCACCAGCGCGCCCTTCTGCTGGGCCTGGCCCATCAGTTGCGTGTACTGCTGCGCCGCTTCCTCGTTCATGCGCTCGGCCGAGGCCAGCTTGCGGTAGGCCGGCATCTTGCGCACCTGGATGCCATCCTGCACCGACGCCGCGCTCTTGCCCGAGGCCTCGGTTTTGATCGGCGCCGGCAAGGGCTGGGCGCTGGCCACGCCGGATACGCTGGACAGGCTGAGCGCCACGGCCAGCAACATTGGTCTGATCTTTTTCATGTGTCGTTTCTATGCTGTGTATTTGATAACAACATCATCGCAGGAAAGCGGCGAAACGCGCACACGATAAGCGCGCCGCTTTGCTGCGTGATGTCATGCCGCCGGGAGTGCCTGCGCCGGCCGCACCTTCTTGCGCAGCCGGAATACCGCCAGGCTGCCGCGCAGGTTGGGCAGGAACGAAACCGGCTTGCCATCGGCCAGCGCCACCCGCTCCAACACTTCGAGGCCGCATTCTTCCGCCAGTTCCTCGAAATCGTAAATGGTCGCGCAGCGCACGTTGGGCGTGTCGTACCACTGGTACGGCAGCGACTTGGAGACCGGCATGCGGCCGCGAAGCAGCGCCATGCGGTGCGGCCAGTAGGCGAAATTGGGGAACGAGACGATCGCTTCGGCGCCGACCCGCACGATATCGCGCAGCAGCGCTTCGACATGCTGCATCATCTGCAGCGACGACAGGCACAGGACCGTGTCGAAGGAATTATCAGAAAACAGGCCGAGGCCTTTTTCCATGTCCTGCTGGATCACGTTGATGCCGCGCCGCGCGCTGGCCAGCAGCGAATCGTCGGCGATTTCGATGCCATAGCCGGTGCAGCCCTTGCCGCTCTGGAGATAACGCAGCATGGCGCCGTCGCCGCAGCCCACGTCGAGCACGTGCGACTGCTCCGGCACCCAGTGCGCGATGAACGCCAGATCGGGGCGCAGGCTGGAGAGGTCTTCAAAATTCATGCTTGCCCTTTCACCGGCATGGCTTCCCAGATGCGCTGGTAGTAAGCGCGCACCATGTTCATGTACCGCTCGTCCTCGAGCAGGAAGGCGTCGTGGCCGTGGGGGGCGTCGATTTCGGCGTAAGTCACGCGGCGCCGGTTGCATACCAGCGCCTCGACGATCTCGCGCGAGCGCTCGGGCGAAAAGCGCCAGTCGGTAGTGAACGAGGCGACGAAGAAGTCGGCCGTGGTACGGGCCAGCGCGCGCGTGAGCGAACCGCCGAATTCGCGCGCCGGATCAAAATAATCGAGCGCCTTGGTGATCAGGAGGTAGGTATTGGCATCGAAATACTCCGAGAACTTGTCGCCCTGGTAGCGCAGGTAGGATTCGATCTCGAAGTCGATGCCGAAGTCGAATTTGTACGCGTTGGTCTCGGCCGCGTTGCGGAGCTTGCGGCCGAATTTTTCGGCCATGTCGTCGTTCGAGAGGTAGGTGATGTGGCCGACCATGCGCGCCACCCGCAGGCCGTTTTTCGGCACCACGCCGTGCGCGTAGAAGTCGCCGCCACAATAATCCGGGTCCGACAGGATCGCCTGGCGCGCCACGTCGTTGAAGGCGATGTTCTGCGCCGACAGCTTGGGGGTGGAGGCGATGACGACGCAGTGGCGCAGGCGGTCGGGGAACATGATGCTCCACGCGAGCGCCTGCATGCCGCCGAGCGAGCCGCCCATGACGGCGGCGAACTGCGCGATGCCAAGGGCGTCGGCCAGGCGCGCCTGGGCGGCGACCCAGTCTTCCACCGTCACCACCGGGAAGGAGGCGCCGTAGGGTTTATTGGTGGCCGGATTGAGGTGCATCGGACCGGTCGAGCCGAAGCAGGAGCCGAGGTTGTTCACGCCAATGACGAAGAAGCGGTCGGTGTCGAGCGGTTTGCCGGGTCCGACCATGCTGTTCCACCAGCCGGTGCTTTTCGGGTCGCCCTCGTAGGTGCCGGCCACGTGGTGCGAGGCGTTCAGGGCGTGGCAGACCAGCACCGCGTTCGACTTGTCGGCGTTGAGGGTGCCGTAGGTTTCGTACACCAGGGTGTAATCGGCCAGGGCGCCACCGCCCTGCAACCGCAGCGGTTCGGCAAAGCGCATCGCTTGCGGGGAGACTATTCCAATGGATGACATGAGACTTAAAAGAATGATTAAAGCCACTGCCCTGAACGCCGTCTTCCCCGCGAAGGCGGGGATCCATAGCACCTTTGCTCAAAGGTGCCATGGGTTCCCGCCTTCGCGGGAATGACGGTTTTCAGGTTCGAGGTAAAACGGAGAGCTGCATCGCAACGATAGGGACCAAGCTACCAGAAGCCAATTAAATCACCTGTAACTGCTGCACCGCCTCCACAATCGCGTGCGGCTCGGTGGTGCGTAAAATCTTGCGCGTTTGCGGGGTGATCGTACTCAGGTCGCAATTGAGGATCTCCTGCTTGACCGACAGCAGCTGCGCCGGATGCATCGAGAATTCGCGCAATCCCATGCCCAGCAACAGGCGCGTCAACTTCACGTCGCCGGCCATTTCGCCGCACACCGCCACATCGATCCCGGCCTTCTTCCCCGCCGAAATGGTCATCGCGATCAGCTGCAAAATGGCCGGGTGCAGCGGGTCGTACAAGTGCGCCACTTCGTAATCGACGCGGTCGATCGCCAGGGTGTACTGAATCAGGTCGTTGGTCCCGATCGACAGGAAGTTCATGCGCTTGACGAACATCGGCAGCGCCAGCGCGGCCGCCGGAATCTCGATCATGGCGCCGACGTCGATCGCCGCATCGTACTTCTGCCCCGCCTCGCGCAGCTGCGCCTTGGCTTGCTCGACCATCGCCAGGCACTGATCGATCTCGAACACGTGCGACAGCATCGGGATCAGCAAACGCACCTTGCCGAACGCCGACGCGCGCAGGATCGCGCGCAGCTGCGTTAAGAACAGCTGCGGCTCGGCCAGGCAATAGCGGATCGCGCGCAGGCCCAGCGCCGGATTGAGCGCGGTGTGCTCGGTCTGGTCGAGCGGCTTGTCGGCGCCGATGTCGAGCGTGCGAATCGTCACTGGCCGCCCCTTCATCGCCACCACCGCCTTGCGGTACTGCTCGAACTGTTCGTCCTCGCTCGGAATCTTGTGCGCCTGCCCGCTGCGGCCCATGAACAGGAACTCGGAGCGGAACAGGCCCACGCCTTCGGCCCCGCACTCGAGCGCGTGCGGGCAGTCGTCCGGCAGCTCGATATTGGCCAGCAAGGTAATGGTGGTGCCGTCGCGCGTGATGGCCGGGGTTTTCTTGAGCTTCGAGAGCTTCTTGCGCGCCTTGAGCATGGCCGCCTGGCGCGCCCGGTACTGCTCCAGCACCAGCGTGCTCGGATTGCAGATCACCACGCCGGCGTCGCCGTCGATGATCACCCAGTCATCCTGCTCGATCAGTTGCGAGGCCTGCGACATGCCCACCGCCGCCGGAATATCGAGGCTGCGCGCCACGATCGCCGTGTGCGAGTTCTGCCCGCCCACGTCAGTCACGAAACCGATGAACGAGCGGTCGCGAAACTGCAGCATGTCGGCCGGCGAGATGTCGTGCGCGACGACGATCATCTGCGGCTGGAATTCTTCGTCCGTCAAGGGCACCGGCGCCAGTTGGGCGGTGCCCATCAGGACCTTGAGCACGCGCTCGGCCACCTGCTGGATATCGGCCTTGCGCTCGCGCAGGTACGGGTCTTCGATTTCGTCGAACTGCGCCGACAGTTCGTCGATCTGCGTCACCAGCGCCCACTCGGCGTTGTAGTGGCGGGTGCGGATGATGTCGAGCGGCGCTTCCGAAATCATCGGGTCAGACAAGATCAGGGCGTGCACGTCGATGAAGGCGCCCAATTCGGTGGGCGCATCCTTGGGCAGGTCGGTCCACAGCGCCTGCAAGCCGCGATGCACTTCCGCCAGCGCGTCCTGCAGGCGCTTGACCTCCGCTTCGAGGTGTTCTTCGGCCACCAGGTAATGCTTGACGTCGAGCGCGGCGGGCGTGAGCAGGTGCGCGCGGCCGATCGAGATCCCGCGCGAGACGGGAATGCCGTGCAGCGTGAACGATGCCATGGACATGCCGGTGGAGGTGCGCCCGACCGGCATTACTCGCCTTCGCCGAATTTGTCGTTGATCAGCGCGGTGAGCGCCTCGACACATTCCTTTTCATCGGCGCCATCGGCTTCCAGGGTGACCTTGGCGCCTTTGCCGGCGGCCAGCATCATCACGCCCATGATCGATTTGGCGTTGATGCGGCGCGCGTTACGCGTGAGCCAGACGTCGCTCGAAAACTTCGCCGCCAGCTGCGTGAATTTGGCGGAGGCGCGCGCATGCAAACCCAGCTTGTTGATAATTTCAAGATCTTGTTGAATCATTTTTTTGTCGTCTCTTCACACGGATCGCACACCCGGTGGCCGCAGCCACCACCCTGGGGCTAAATACCCCTTCTTTTACGCCGGTCCTACCTTGATACGGTTATCGACCCGCACCGCCCCGCTCTGCGCGCCGGCCAGCGCCATCTCGACCACCACGTCGAGCGTGTCGCGCCGGTAGGTGATCGCGCGCAGCAGCATCGGCAGGCTGATGCCGGCGATGACTTCGACGCGCCCGGCGTCGGCCAGCGAATTGCAGCAGTTGGCCGGCGTGCCGCCCTTGATATCGGTGATCACCAGCACGCCGGTGCCGTCATCGAGGCGGCAGATCGCCTGGCGCGCCAGCTCGTTCACCTCGGCCAGGTCCTGGTCGGCGGTGACGTCGATCGCCTCGAAATGCTCGGTGGGGCCGCGGAACACGTGCGCCACCGCGGCGATAAACGCCTGGCCGAGCGGTGCATGGGTCATCAACAGAATGCCTACCATAATATGTCTGCCTTACTTTCCCTGGCTGCGCCGCTCGACGGCGTCGATGAACATGGCGGCCACGTCGAAGCCCGCCTGGTCGAAGATCTCCTGGAAGCAGGTCGGGCTGGTGACGTTCACTTCGGTGAGACACTCGCCGATCACATCCAATCCTACCAGTAACAGGCCACGCTCGGCCAGCACCGGGCCGAGGCTCCCGGCGATATGCAGGTCGTGCGCGCTCAGGGGCTGGGCCACGCCGATGCCGCCGGCGGCCAGGTTGCCGCGAATTTCGGTCCCCTGCGGGATGCGCGCCAGCGCGAACGGCACCGGTTTGCCGTCGATGACGAGAATGCGCTTGTCGCCCTTGACGATCTCGGGGATGTAGCGCTGCGCCATGATGGTCTGTGCGCCGTTGAGGGTCAGCGTTTCGATCACCGAGCCGAGGTTCATGCCGTCGGCGCCGATGCGGAAGATGCCGGCCCCGCCCATGCCGTCGAGCGGCTTGAAGATCACATCGCCATGCTTGGCGTGGAAGGCGCGCAGGCGCGCCGCATCCGACGTGACCAGGGTGGGCGAGGTGAATTCGGTGAACTGGGCGATCGCCAGCTTTTCATTGTGGTCGCGGATCGCCGACGGCTTGTTGAAGATGCGCGCGCCCTGCTTTTCGGCCAGTTCGAGCAGGTAGGTACCGTACACGTACTCCATGTCGAACGGCGGGTCCTTGCGCTGGATCACGGCATCGAATTCGGACAGGCGCATCGCCGCCTTGGGCGCGGCGCGGTACCAGTCGTCGGCGTCGCCGGTCAGGGTGATCTGCGCAATGTCGGCGCTGACCACGCCCTCTTCCAGGGCCATGTCGCGCTGCTCGAAGGCGTAGACCGCATGGCCGCGCCGGGCCGCTTCGCGCATCATGGCGAAGGTCGAATCCTTGTACGTCTTGAAGCCGGACAGCGGATCGGCGAGGAAAGCGATTTTCATGGGCGATTCCATTGAGGGTAATGCCTGATTTTAGCCGGAAACGCCGATGTTGGCTTGGGATGAGGCCGGATGAGTGAGTGGGAGCGCCTCAGGGCACATTGTCATGCCATGGAAAAGCCACGTCTTGCGCCGGCGGCTGGCTCGATGTCGTACGCGCCAGTCCACATACAGGCCAATGGCGGGCTCCAACGCGGCAGTGACAGCCTGCTACCATACTTTCAAAGTAATTGGCTTTCTGACAACCGACATTGAGCAGGCTGGCCAGCTAACGTCCGTTCTTGACAGTTCATTCGTTAAGCGGCTCGCCGGGCCACGCATCTTCCAGGGTCGGAATGCAGGGAGAAAGAAAGGGATCGGGCATCTCGGACAGGGTTCCGCGTGCAAGGCGCCATACCCGGAATGCATTTTCCTTTCCATCATCTGTCTCATCGTCATGCACGTACAGGAGACCATAGGAGTCGGGCAGCTCCCTTGCCACCCACTGAAACAATTCGACGACTTTGCCATACCGATGGTTGCGCAGGCCATGGGCATAGAGAACGATCAACTCGTTACCGGTTATTTTCACTTCGAAAAGAGAAAACTGATCATCCGCTGCACGAATCGCTTCACGCAGCCGTTCAAGCGCGATCGTCTCCAACGCCTGTCGACGATCCGGATTGAGGTCCGGATCTGGAACGCGAATTGTTGCCCACCCATGGAATTCAAACATGCCTTTTCCTTAGCTACCGAGTGTCCTGAGTCAGAAACGCAGGACACTAGCAGGGGCGAACGAGCACTGGTGAACCGTGCATCCGGAACAGACGATGTCGTCCTCTCCCCAATGGTTCAAGGACTTGCGCTCCGCCAGGCGGGAAGACCCGCGCTGCGGCTGCCGCCTCAATACACCTCGGGATTCGGATCAGTCCGCTCCATCTCGAGCGAGGCCGCAATCAGCCCCAGCCTTGCCACAACCCCATACACATAGAAGCGGTTCGGCGCCGCCGTGCCCGGCTTGGCTTTCAGGTCCGGCACCGCGTGCTGCTGGGCAAACGCCAGCGGCACGTACTGCGAACCGGGTGCGTTGAGGTTCTGGTCGATGCCGCGCTCGGCGTGAATCCGGTAGAAGCCGCCCACCACGTAGCGGTCGATCATGTACACCACCGGCTCGGCCACCGCATCCTTGATGTTCTCGAAGGTCGGCACGCCTTCCTGAATGATGACGTCGCTGATTTCCACGCCATCTTTGATGACCGACATCTTCTGGCGCTGCGCACGGTTCAGTTCGCGCACCTCGCTGGCATCCTTGATGGTCAGGATGCCCATGCCGTAGGTGCCGGCGTCGGGTTTCAGGATCACGAACGGCTTTTGCTCCTTGATCCCGTATTCCTTGTACTTCTTGCGGATCTTGGCCAGCAGCATGGTCACATTGTCGGCCAGGCATTCCACGCCCTGGTCTTCATCGAAATTGATGGCGCCGCATTTACTGTGGAAGGGGTTGACCATCCACGGATCGACATCGATCAGCTTGCCGAACTTCTTGGCCACTTCATCGTAGGCGGCCAGGTGGTTGCTTTTTCTCCGCAGCGCCCAGCCGGCGTGCAGCGGCGGCAGCAAGGATTGCTCGTGGATATTTTCCAGGATCGACGGAATGCCCGCCGACAGGTCGTTATTGAGCAAAATGGTGCACGGATCGAAATCCTTCAGGCCCACCCGGCGTCCGTTGGCGGACCGTACCAGCGGCTCGACCACCAGCATGTTCCCGTCCGGCAGCGCCAGCGGGGTCGGCTGGGTGATTTCGGGCGACAGCGAACCGAGCCGCACATGCAGCCCGGTCTGGCGGAAAATCTGCATCAGGCGCGCCACGTTCTGCAGGTAATGCGGATTGCGGGTGTGCCCTTCCGGCACCAGCAACAGGTTGCGGGCGTCCGGGCAATATTTGTCGATCGCGGCCATGGCGGCCTGCACCGCCAGCGGCAGCATCTCGGTGGCAAGATTGTTAAAACCGCCAGGGAACAGGTTGGTGTCGACCGGGGCCAGCTTGTAGCCGGCGTTGCGCAGGTCGACCGAGCAATAGAACGGCGGCGTATGCTCCTGCCACTCCATGCGGAACCAGCGCTCAATGGCGGGGGTGGCCGCCAGGATTTTCTTTTCGAGGTCGAGCAGCGGGCCAGTCAGGGCCGTGACGAGGTGGGGAACCATGGTTACTTCCTTAAATGATGCGGGAGGCCGACCCTCCAGGCATGCAGAGCACGCTATATTACCGCGCAAGAACCTCAAATCGGGGCGAAAGCCCTATTTTAAAGCCCCACCGCGTTGACGCCAAAAAACCTTCTTGCTGATCCGTCCCCCACGGCCGGATCGCACCGCCTGTTTACGCCGGTGGCGTGGTGAAGAAATGCTCCATGATGCCGCCGTTGCGCACCTCCGCCACCGAGGTCCTGAGTTTGACCGGATCGGTTTCATCATGGGGGAGCTGGGTATCTTTCCTGACGCCGATGCCTTTCGATGGCCCGAATTCTTCGTGCTGGAACCTGGTGGCGGGGACGCCGATGACTTCGTCCGAGCCGATCTTTTGAATCATATGAGCGATCTCCTTGACCACCGTGCTTTCGACACCGTCGAAAAATGCGCTCTTGTTCCACGCTTGCGGCGCATGTGCGATCAGATCGTTAAACGCGCTGTTGTTACGATCGTAAGTCTCTTGCAAGGCATCGAATCCGGCATCGCCTTCGTTCACCTCGTTACCGCCCGCATCGACAAAGGCGTCGTTGACCATCGATTTGTCGAGCACTTCGGCCGCATCCAGGATGTGTTTGAAATGGGGGGCGTCGAGATTCAGACCCGCATGCTGCTTCAGGCTCCTCAAGGTACTGCTATCGAAATAGCCACCGTGATTTTGCGCAAATTTGCCCCAGGCCGCCGGTTCGTTATCGCGCGAATGCGGCATCGCCTCCAGGGTGGTCCGCACTGCGTGCAATTGCCCGGCCACGAACGGCGCGGCATACTCGGTCGCGAACGCTTTCAGATGCGCCAGATCGTCCTTGGTGGCCGAGGTGGTTGCCAGAATATTGGGCAGCGAATCTTTTACCCAGACGCTGAACAGTTCTTTGACTGCCGATGACAGATCATGATCGCTGTCGAGTCCCGGTTCTGCCTGGAGCAGGATGGAAGGAATTGCCAGGGTGTTGGCAAGCGCCTTGTTCAGATGGACGGCGGGGGCGCCGGCGGGGTCCAGTCCGCGTTGGGCGGCGAGGTTCTTGAGCCCTTGGTAAGCAGTCCCCATGGCGCTCTGTTCCGCAAAGCGCGGGTCATGCGCGAAATGTTCTTCGACGCTGGCGATCAGTTCCGCGCTTTCATTGCCATTCAATGAAATGTTCATCTGGGAGTAAATGTTGTCGCCAGCGAGTTTTTGGGCAGTCGGCTTGCGGATTTCAATATTCTCTATCGTGCCCGCGTGTTCCGGTGCGGCCGAGACCTTCCAGCCCGTACCCAAGCCTTTTTGCGCAAGCAGGTCGACAAACTCGGGCAGCTTGACCGCCCCCTGTCCCGCCATCTCGATCGCCGAATTTCTGACTTCCAGCATCGCCTTGCTCATCTGGCCATGAATTGCCTGGAGTTCCGCCTTGTCCGGGCTGCCGTCAGGCCGGTTCGGAACAATGAACGGCGGCATGCCAATTTCGACCACGGCGCCCGAATCGGTCTCCAATTCAAATTTAATACCGAACAATTCCGAATGTGCCGCCGAACTTGCCAGACTGATATGCGACGGCGCATTTTTCAGCGAATGCCCGGTAAACTCGTACTCGAACCCGACGCTGCGGTGCGAGGTCATGATGCTGTCTTTCGAATATTCCTGTTTCAGTTTGTTTTGATAGTTTTTTTGATGTTCGATAAATTCCTTGGGCGACGCGCAATCACTCATTTTCTTGTAAGCGCTCACCGGCGCCGCCCGCGCACGCAGCTTCACGGGCAGGAGGTGATTCAAGGACGTATCCGGCACGCCCTTCATGCTGACAAACGCATCGGCGCGCACATACGCGGGCTTCTGGTTGTGGGATTTGCCGGCATCGGCTTGGTGGATGGGATACCACGCGTGCGTTTCCCCGGCCGCATGGCGGTCTTCCTCGCGGTTGCCCATCACCTCCTGATTCGGGCCACGGCGCGAGAAGACGGGATTGTTGGCGTCGATCGTGATTTCCTGCCCGTCCTTGAGCAAGTCGTTCTCCTGGCCGTCGAACAGCGATCCGGTATCGTCGGCCGTGACCGGATGGGTTGCGCCAGCAATGCTCACTGTCATGGGCTTCGGTTCGGCCGCTTCATTGAGCGACTGCATGCTCAATCGTCGCATTGCCGCTCCCGCGTTGGCGAGGCGCGTGCGCGATACGGCGCCATCGGCCTGTTGCGCATTGGACGCTGGCGATGGCGCGCCGCTCTCCTGGCTGTGCGCGGTGGGCGCTGGTGCGACAGCCGGTGTCGAGAAGCTGAGACTGCGGGTAAGGGGGAACATGGGGTTGTCCTCTTTTCAAAAGTGGGAATGGATCGACGTCGCCGCCGGTATCCTATCGGTGTCGGCTACCGCGCTTCCGTTCCCTCGATTGAAAAATACAGCCCGCAAAACGCAGCGGGCCCCAACAGTTGTGTGCCAACTGTTGGGGCCCGGTGTTGCGCAGCGATCAGCGATCAGCCATCAGCCATCAGCTATGGTAGGCCGATTCGCCGTGGCTCGTGATGTCGAGCCCTTCGCGTTCTTCTTCTTCCGGCACGCGCAGGCCGATCACCAGGTCCACCAGTTTGTAGGCGATGAAGGACACCACGGCCGACCACAGGATAGTGGTGCCGACCGCGGTCAGCTGCGTGAGCACCTGGCCGCCGATCGAATAATCCGCCGATGCCTTGTTGGCAACGTAGTCGAAAATGCCCTGGCCACCCAGCTTTGGCGCCGCGAACACACCGGTCAGCAAGGCACCCACGATACCGCCCAGGCCGTGCACGCCGAACACGTCGAGCGAGTCGTCGGCGCCGATCAGGCGCTTGAGGCCGTTCACGCCCCACAGGCAGATAATACCGGCCAGCAAACCAATCACCAGGCCGCCCAGCGGACCGACGAAACCGGCGGCCGGGGTGATCGCCACCAGGCCGGCCACTGCGCCGGAGGCGGCGCCCAGCATCGACGGCTTGCCCTTGGTGACCCACTCGCCCAGCACCCACGACAGGGTGGCGCAGGCGGTTGCCAGCAGGGTATTGATGAAGGCCAGCGCGGCGATGTCGCCCGCTTCCAGCGCCGAGCCGGCGTTAAAGCCGAACCAGCCCACCCACAGCAGCGAGGCGCCGATCATGGTCATGGTCAGCGAGTGCGGGGCCATGGCTTCGCGGCCATAGCCGACCCGCTTGCCGATCAGGATCGCGCCCATCAAACCGGCCACCGCCGCATTGATGTGCACCACGGTGCCGCCGGCGAAATCGAGCGCACCTTTTTGGAACAGCCAGCCGGCTTTCGCGGTTTCGGTCGCCAGGGTGGCGGCGTCGGTGATGGCGTCGGGGCCGGTCCAGAACCAGACCATGTGGGCGATCGGCAGGTAGCCGAAGGTGAACCACAGCACCATGAAGGCCAGCACGGCGGCGAACTTGATGCGTTCGGCAAAGGCGCCGACGATCAGGCAGCAGGTAATCGCGGCAAAGGTGCCCTGGAACGCCACGTAGATGAATTCGGGAATGACCACGCCCTTGCTGAAGGTGGCGGCGTAGGCGAACACGCCCTTCTCCGGATCCCAGATGCCCATCAGCAATGCGCGGTCGAAGCCGCCGATGACCGCGTTGCCTGGCGTGAAGGCGACCGAATAGCCGTAGATGCACCACAGCACGATGATCAGGGCAAACACCACGAACACCTGCATCAGCACCGACAGCATGTTCTTGGTGCGCACCAGGCCGCCGTAAAACAGCGCCAGCCCGGGAATCGTCATCAGGATCACCAGCACGGTGGCGATGAACATCCAGGCGGTGTCGCCTTTGTGCGGCACCGGGGCCGGCGCGGCGGCGGGAGCGGCGACGCTGGCCGTAGTCACGGCAGGCGTGACAGCGGCCGTGGCCGGTGCTTCTACGGGAGTGACGATGGCTGCCGTGGTATCGGCTTTAGGCGCATCCTGGGCCGAGGCCGGCAGCACGCCACCGATGGCGCACAGCACCACGAGTCCGGCCATCCACTTTGTGATCGTTTTATTCATCAGTATTCCCCTAAGCTTAAAGTGCTTCGTTGCCGGTTTCGCCGGTCCGGATACGCACGACCTGTTCCAGGTTATAGACAAAAATCTTGCCGTCCCCAATCTTACCGGTGCGCGCGGCGCCTTCGATAGCTTCGATGGCCTGTTCGACGATGGCGTCGTCGACAGCCGCCTCGATCTTAGTCTTTGGCAAGAAGTCGACCACGTACTCGGCCCCGCGATACAGCTCGGTGTGGCCTTTCTGGCGCCCGAAGCCCTTGACTTCGGTCACGGTAATCCCCTGCACATTGATGGCCGAGAGCGCTTCGCGCACTTCGTCCAGCTTGAAGGGTTTGATGATGGCGGTGATCATTTTCATGGCGGGCCTCTTAAAAAGTTTTGGACACGGTCAGCACGGCGCGCGAACGGCCCAGGTCCTTGCCGTTGACCGGGCTGACGTACAGGTCGGTGTTGGCGCTGATGACGGCCAGCGCGACCGAGGCAAAACCGAAGTCCTTGGTCAGGCCGATCTTGGCGTCGTTATAGCTCAGGGCATCGTTGTGGGCCACGCGCTGGCGGCCGACATGCAGGTTGAGCACCAGGCCGGTGGCCAGCTCGAGGTTGGCGCCCAGGTCCAGGTAGCCGCTGCCCTTGCTGTCGGCGGTGCCGAACAGGTTGGTGGTCGAGTGCGAGTACTTGATGTAGGCCGGACCCATGCCGACCTGCCCGTACAGCTCGAAGGTGTTGGCGCTCGGATGCAGGCCATTCGACGGGTAGCCGTAGTACAGGCCGCCCACGTCGTAGCTGATGCCCTTGGCGATCTCGCCTTTCTTGCCGCCGTACAGGTCGATTTCGACATCGCCGTCGCCGCCCAGGTCGCCGGTCCACTTGATGGTCGAGGCCCACACGCCGGCGTACGCGCCGCTCGGGTTGTGGGTGTAGTCGGCGCCGCCCTGCAACGCCGGCTTCATGCGGGTCTGCGACAGGCCGCGGTAGCGGTAGTCGCTGGTGACGGCGGCGTTGAAGCTCACTACATTGTCGGGCACGGGCTCGTCGGCAGCCTGGGCCAGCGGGGCTCCCAGGGTTGCCAGCGCCAGGGTCAGCGCGGCGGCGAGAGACAACGGAGTAGACAGCTTATTCATGGCGGTTCCCTTATGGTTTTTTAACAGAGACGGCGGTTGGGGTTTAAAATGAAGCCTGGGGCATGCACACTTCTTGATGACTCAGTAGCAGAAGTCGTGCCAGCTCTCTTGATGCCCGGCGCCGACTTGTATTTGCGCCTGGCGTCCCCAACTTGCTGTTAATAAACAGCAAAAATTCCGCGATTCCGGTCGCGGCCGGCCACCACGCACCAAACTGGCCCACCTGCCGCACCGCTGCGGTGCGCTACCGATTTCACGAGGATTACCATGGATATGAACAGCTTTTTTAACGACTTGCAGGGCAAGATCAACCAGGCCATCGAAAGTTCGCCGGCCAAGGATATCGAGAAGAACGTCAAGAGCATGATGACCCAGGGCTTTTCCAAGCTCGATCTGGTTACGCGCGAGGAATTCGATATCCAGGCGCAAGTTCTGGCCAAGACCCGCGCCAAGCTCGAAGCACTGGAGCAGCGCTTCACCGAACTGGAAGAGCGCCTGAACCCGGCCAAGCCGCCGCTCTGAGGATGCAGGGGTAAGGCAACTTTTCGCATGGAAATGGGTTAGCAAAAAAACCTTGTTCCGCTTGACCTGGCGTCATGCTCCCGTCATCTGGGAGGATTATTCTGATCCTGTTGGTGACATGCCCCTGCATTTCCCACAGGTTAGTCCGGTGACCTCGAACACCGGCACCAGACACGTGCGGCCGGAAACTTTCCGGCCGCTTTTTTTTGCCCGCGAAGAGCGCGCCGGCACGCTGGCAAGGCACTGGCGCGCCCTGCCGCTGCAGTCCATCCGCACAGGTTGGCATGCACTTTTGTGCAACAATACCTCTTGGCACGCGCCACGCCGTGGCGCGCCACCAACCGTCAAGGAGCGTATTTCATGCAAGGATGGTCGATCACGATTACCCTGGAGACGTCGCAGCGGCGCGATGCGCCTGTCCCCATCGACAAGGAAGCGATTCTGGGATACTGGGACACTGGCTCGTTCGGCACCAACTGGGTCAAGCACCTGGTCGAGACCGGCAAGGCCAGCGAGCACTTGCGCGGCGGTTATCCCGACCGTTACGTGGCGCTGGCGCGCGACGTGCTGCCCCTGATCGACAACTATGGGATTGCCCATGACGACTACGTGCGCGACGTCAAGCTGCATCGGGACAGGATCGCAGCTTGCCCGCCGGAACAGGCAGTGACGGTCGAGGTATGGGACCTGAGCTAGGAGCCTGCGCGGCAGAAGGAGTCGAGGCGAAACGCGTGGGAAAAGAACCCAATTCACACCCACTTTTGAGGTCTGTAGCCTAGCTACAGACCGAGAAATGGGTGGGAAGTGGGACTTTTCTCCACCCGTTTCGGCCGACGAGCTTCTGCCGCGCAGGCTCCTAGCCGCAACGGCGCGGCGCGCTATCAACCCAGTTCGTCGGGATGGGCCATCTTCCAGGCGGCGAATTGCTTGTCGAACACGGCAAACAAGACATCGCAGAGTTCGGCCGGGTCGTCGTCGAGCACCGGCTCGTCATGCCCGTGCGGACCCTGGCGCTTGCCGAACATGGCCTTGAGGTCGGCGTTGATCCAGATGTCGTCGAAGTGGCGGAAGTAGGCGAAAGCAAACTGGCGCAGGCCGGGCTCGTCCGCCAGGTGAGTATCCCACAGGCCGCGCGGCAAGGCCGCCTGCACCAGTTGCGAGGGACGCGCCTGCCTGGTACGCACGGCCTCGAGCAGTGCATCGTGGCCGGCAAACATGCTGCGCTCGATCCAGCCGCGTTCCAGCGCCCACTGCACGAACAGGCCGGCGCCGCTGTAAATGTCTTTGACGAAATGAATCTCCGACAAGATGCGGCCGCGCGCGATTTGCAGTCGCCCGTTGGTGACACCATCGCTCGACCATAACAGCAGTTCGACATCGCGCCCGGGGTCCAGCATCAGGGTGAGCCGTTTCTCGACCAAGCCATCGCTGTCGGCCTTTTCTTCGTAGTGTTGCGGCAGGCGCGCCTCGATCGCGGGCCAGAGTGCCTCGCCATGCAGGCCGAACAGGACGGGGTCGGTATAGGCGCTGCCGAACGACACGTATTCGAGCACCGGGCAGACCGCCTTTTCACCGACGAGCAGTGGCGGATATTTCTGGTTCACCACGTTGCGGCTGAACAGCAGATCGATATCGGCATTCTTGGCCGACAGCCACACTGCGTCCTCATGTCTGGCGTTGCCGATCGATTGCGGCGGGGCTTTGCCGAAGGTGCGTTCGGCGAAGGCGCACAGTTCCGGATCGTCGGCGGTGCGCCCGACCAGGCTGGACAGCAGCTTGAGGCGCTCGCCCATGCCGTCGATATGGTCGAGGTAGCCGGCGGGCATGGTTGGTGCGCTGGCACCGGCATGCGTCGGCGGCGCGCGGCGTTGCGGCGGGTCACCGGCCGCGTAGGCGGAAAAATCGAACTGGCCGCTGACGGCTGGTGCCGCAATCTTGCTCTTGTTCAGCCAGGATGTGAACGCTTTGCGCGCCGCGACCTGCTCCGGCTCGCGCTCGTCGTCGGCGAGATCGATCTCGGTCTCGGTTTCGCCCGCATCGATGGCCAGCAAAAAGGCCTCGAACGACTCGGCCAGCGTGCGCAGTTCGCCTTCGGAACCGATGTACACGACGGCGGGCGGCTCGACCGCTTCGCACAGGCCGACCAGGGAACCGTCGGGCAGGCTGAGAAAGGCCCAGGTGTTCGCGCCCCAGCGCTCCATGCCTTCCCAGGCATCGCCGCCAGCCAGGTTTTCCGGCGCCAGCTCGAAATAGCCGAGGTCGCCGTATTCATAGGGCGCGAGCCACGTAAAGAATTTGGCCATCAGGGCTGGTACTGGCCGGCCGATTTCTTTTTCCCAAGCCGCTACGTCAAAATCCATCGATATTCCTGTTCTCTGAAAAAGCTGTGCGAACGCCGCCGGACGCGTTGCCGCGCGGCGGGTGTATGGATGCATTGTATGCCTTAAGTAAGTGTGCAGAAATTATTGTGATTTCTAGCGAACAGAAGCGGATGCCTGGCAAGGCGCACGCCGCGACGCAGCTAACAATGGGCAACACAGAAAGGCAGCGGTGATAGAAGCAGGAAATCAAAAGAATTCATGCGCATTTACTTCGGTAAGCGCTCGCCGATTTAGCTTGTTGTCAGCGCCCGGCCGGGGTCGGCCGGTTCCAGTTAAAGTGGGTCGCCAGATCGTCGAAGCAGGATGGACACACCCACTCATTCGTGGGAGCAAACAGCCAGGCTCGCGGTAATGCATTCGGAATATGGGGTTCGGCGATTTTCTGGTAGCAGAAGGTGCAATGGTCGTGATCCCAAGCGGCGCTGGGCTGCTTGTACGTGGTCATGGCCAATACCGCGTAGTGCGACCACGTGGGTGGGGCTTCCAGGCGCCAGTCGTCAGGGTCGTTCATGTGAGCTCGCAAGCAATCATTGCGTCAATCATATCATCCCGGCGCCAGGCGCCGTCGCGCTCCCGTGTCACTGCCTGTTGAGCATACCGAGTTTAATTCATCGAATTATTCGATCTATCATGACGCTATATTCGAGTTGTACGATGCATTCGTGCGCCTTATAGTGAACTCACTAACCCAACAGGAACAGGAGAACATCATGCGCGTCACTATCCAGGCAAACGGATTTGTACTCACCGATGCATTACGCTCGTACACTGAGCAGCGGCTGTCGATGGCCCTGGGCTGGGCCGGACAGCATATGCGCAGGCTTGCCGTGTCGCTGTCCGACATCAACGGCCCGCGCGGCGGGATCGACAAGCGCTGCAAGATCCAGGTGCAGCTCGGCGGCGGCAAGGAAGTCATCATTGAAGATACCGAAGCTGATCTGTACGTCGCGATCGACCGCGCCGCCGACCGCGCCGACCGCGCGGTGGTGCGCCAGGTCGAGCGCAAGCGCGATTTTAGCCACACCCGCCTGGCGGCCGGCCAGCCGGCGGAGCTGGACACCTCCGGCCACGATGAACGGAACCGCAATGACGACGCGGCAAGCTAAGCGACTAACAAGGACTGGGAGCATTCAATGAACGGTTTGGAAACAATTGCAAGCCCCCTGATGTGGGCGGGTTTCGTCGGCTTCGTGCTGGTCATGCTCGCCCTCGACCTGTTCGTATTCGGGGGCAACAAGGCGCACAAGGTCAGCGTCAAGGAAGCCGGCGCCTGGTCGGCGGTGTGGGTCAGCCTGGCCTTGCTGTTTAATGGCGGCCTGTGGTGGTACCTGAAGGGCACGGTGGGCAGCGAGATCGCGGACCAGAAAGCGCTGGAGTTTTTCTCGGGCTACCTGATCGAGAAAGCGCTGTCGGTCGATAACGTGTTCGTGTTCCTGCTGATCTTTACCGCCTTCCAGGTGCCGCAGCAGTATCAGCGGCGCGTGCTGATCTACGGTGTGCTGGGTGCGATCGTGATGCGCGCAGTCATGATTTCGGCGGGTGCGTGGGTGGTCAGCGAGTTCAGCTGGGTGCTGTATCTGTTCGGCGCGTTCCTGCTCTTTACCGGCCTGCGCATGCTGGTGGCGGTCGACGAGGAACCGGATGTGGCGAATAACCCGATCCTGCGCTTTGCACGACGTCACTTGCGGGTGGCCGAGGGCGACCACGGCGAACGCTTCTTCGTCGCCAAGGATGGACTGCGCTACGTTACGCCGCTGTTCCTGGTGCTGCTGCTGATTGAAGTGACGGACCTGGTGTTCGCGGTCGATTCGATTCCGGCGATCTTCGCCATCACGACCGACCCGTTCATCGTCTTCACCTCGAACATGTTTGCGATCCTGGGCTTGCGGGCACTGTACTTCCTGCTGGTGGATGTGGCCGACCGCTTCCACTTGCTCAAATATGGCCTGGCCATGGTACTGACCTTCATCGGCGCGAAAATGCTGATCATGCCGTGGTATCACGTGCCGGTACAAGCTTCGCTGGCGGTGGTGGCGGTGCTGATTGCGGCAAGCTGTGTGGCTAGTTTGTTTATCACCCGCAAGGATGACAAGAAGTAAGCAGTAAAGAAGAGAGGTCCGGTACGCCGGGCCTCTTTTTTTTGCGCGCCTGAAGCAACCCGGCAGGCGCCGCAGCCGTACGTCGATCAGCTCAACAGCGTCTTCAACAGCGCTTTTTCGCTCTCGCTAAAATCGGCCACGGTCATCTCTTCATCGAGCAGGATCATGTAGCGCGTTCCGCTGGCCAGCAGGGCGACCGCCACGTTCTGGCTCCACGGCAGGAACAGCGGCGCGTCGCCGTAGCGTAGTACGTTCGCGCTATGGCGTTCCACGCCGTCGATCTCGGCCACGAACTTGACGTTGCGATCCGCGTCGCATTCGTAGACACGGACCAGCACCGGCCGCAGCACGACTTCCCGTCCTTGCAGGCGGCCGTGGCGGAACGCGTTCCAGGCCTCGCTACAGGCCACGTACTCCAACAAGACAATCAGTCCCACCAGCAGCAGGAAGGAAATGATCCGGTTACCCAGATGTTCGGTTGCGATCGAGGTGGTGATGCGCTCGGGATGCGTCGTGCTGCGCAAGACATCCACCTTCGTGCTGTGGCTGAAACCGAAGAAGGAGGTATGTTGCTCCACCGTTAAAACGTCCTCGCGTGCCGGATCGGGTCGATAGGATATTTTTGCATCGCAACTGATCAACACCATTTTGTAGATTTTGCAGGAGCCTGACACATCAGCCTCCGACTCGACGACGACCGAATCGAACCAGACGAGCCGTGCGTCTCTGACGATGTCAGGCAGCCAGAACCAGATTAAGAAGGCGACTAAAACCGCGCCAAACAGGCTCGAGACTGCTTTCCAGAAGTACTTGCCGCTCACGCCGCTATGGTTCACCTTCCTGGCCCGGGCCGGAAATGTTTTCAACAGCAACTGCTGTTTATCGGCCGGAGAAAGTGTTTCGGGAGCGGAAATGGTCATGCAGGAGCCTTTGCGGAACGGCGATGCGCGGCGCGCACATCGTTAAGCAAAAGATAATAACATTTGTTTAACGCAATATAAATACATGCCAGCGGATTGACTGCGCCCTACAGCGCTAGTCCGGCGTCTCGACAGGGCGGCGCCAGGCTTACCGGGCAAGCGGTTTGGCGAGCGAATCCCAGTCATACGCCTTTTCGACCCGGTCGGCAATCTGGTTCATCAGCGCCATGCCGTTATCGCCATTGGTCATGATGACCAGCCCATAGCCTTTGCGCACATGGCCGATCATCCAGGCGCGATAACCCCAATTGTCGCCACTGTGCGAAAAATACCAGCCCTCCCCGCGCCGGTCGACCGGCAGGCCGACTGCGAAGGGGCCAACGCCTGCGGGCGCGAGCATGTCTTTGGCGGCGCGCTGATCCAGTACCTTGCCCTTCGGACCGCGTAATGCGGTTTGGATTTCAATGATGAACTTCGCCAGGTCGCTGGGGGTGGTCCACAAGCCGGCGGCGGCCTGCTCAGGGTAGATATGCCAGGGTGCGCCCATGCGCTGACCGTGCCGATCATGCGCCAGCGCGGCGCGGGCGCTGTGGCCCGGCGCGGGCGGCTGCTCGAAAGAGCTGCTCGACATCCGCAACGGCGCCAGTACGGACGAGTTCATGAATGGCGCAAACGGGCGCCCGGATAGCTGCGTCAATGCCATCTGCATGATGACCAGGCCGCCGCCCGAATATTTGAAAGCCTCGAACGGCGCCCGCGCGAACATCACCTTGCCGACATTCGACGGTGGCTGGCCATTGAGAATCCGGACCAGCGACGGCAATGGCGCGCCCGGCTCGTAACCGGGGAACCCGAAGCCATCGTCGGCCCCCGAGGTATGGCTCAATAAGGAACGTGGCGTCACCGCCTGATAGCGCGTCAATGCCGATCGGGGAACCTGCCATGAGGTGATCATGGTATTGATATCGGCATCGAGGTTCAGCCGGTTTTGCTGGACCAGGCGCATGGCCGCCAGTGCGGTCACCGGCTTGCTGATCGATGCGGCCTGGAAACGGCTTTCGGTATCGAGCAGGCGCCCGGTTTGCGCATCGGCGACCCCGTAGGCCTTGGCCCAATGGATGTTGAAATCCTTCACGACGGCAATGCTGACCCCTGGGACCTGAAGACGCGCCATCAACGCTGGCATGGTCAGCGCATCGAGCTCGCCGGCGCCGGGACCGGCCGACGGCGGCGCTTCGATGCGGGCGATCAGCGAGGCGGCATTCTCCTGAGCGTGGACGGCCTGGATCGGGATTGCCGATATAGCGAACAGCACGGTCGCCAGACAATGGACCGGCTGGTATCGGTATGGCTTGGTCATCAATGTCCTGTCCGGATTATGCGCCGCACTGTCGGCACCGCTGCATCGATTATCTGTCAATTTTATCAAAACAGCACTACTAATCCGAGCCCGGCCGGCGCTGCAGACTGTCACGCGCTGGAACAGCGGGAACTTGGCCCGCAATCCCTACCCTGCATCGGTAACGCCATTGGCGTGATAGCCGCGCTGCCATGCTTCCACTTCGCCGGCGTGCGCGGAAAGAAAAGTCTGCATGCGCGCAAACCGCTTGACGGTCTGGCGCCGGAACACAAGGTGCACCACCGGCTCGATCAGCCAGCGCAACGCGCGCGGACCAGCTTCGATGTTGTAGGTATAGATCAGCAGCGAGCCGCCGCCGGGGGTGCTCTCGTGTTTCATCGAGGCCGCCCACTTGGAAAAAGGAAAGGACGTGCCGACCATGCGCGCCGCCGCCAGGCGTGGGCGCTGGTAGCTGATGAATTCGGTGCGCATCGACAGCGCGCGCAGCAGGCCGCCGCCGGTGCTGGCGCTGACCGCGCCGACCGACGGGCACGGCGCGCCGCCGTCGACCTCGGTGTGCGAGACAAGGCTATCCCAGCGCGCCCGCCACTGATGGTAGTGAAAGACGTCGAACACCACCTCGCACGAGGCCGGCATGGGGAAGGCGATGCGCTCATGTGCCATGGCGTACCGTTCGCTGCGTTGCCACGCGTAGACAATTACAACACCAGCGCCAGGCGCAGTCCTTGTCGCCTGTCTTCCAGGCAAAAAACATCGGTTGATGCGCGCTATACGATGGCATGTTTGTTGGACCAAATCATCAGTTTATAACGCAATGAGAGTTTTAACACCCCAACCCGGGCGGCTCCCGCACATTTGGCCCCTATCAATGAGCGAATGCAGACAGCGCTTAGTATCAGCCGGATCACCATTTGCCCGATCGGATTCCCATGAGCCTCGCCGTGTTACGCAGCCGCGCCCTGGCCGGCATGGAAGCGCGCGCCGTCAGCGTCGAAGTGCATCTGGCCAACGGTTTGCCAAAGTTCACCATCGTCGGCCTGCCCGACGCCGAAGTGCGCGAATCCAAAGACCGGGTGCAGGCCGCACTGCAAAACGCCGGCTTCCAGATCCCCGCGCGCCGCATCACCGTCAATCTGGCGCCGGCCGACCTGCCCAAGGAATCGGGCCGCTTCGACCTGCCGATTGCGATCGGCATCCTGGCCGCCTGTTTGCCTTTCAAGCCAACTTCGACGTTTCCATCCTCATCGCGCAATGGACGCTCAACCGTGATATTGGTGTAACCAAACTCATGGTTCTTGAACACGCGGGATATCGGTGCGACCTTCACTTTGCCGCCTACAGGCGCGTCCGAAACTTTGTCCCCTGGTGCAATCAACCTCCGTTCCACCTCATTGCCTTTGACATCAAGCACGGTGACCAAATCGCCTTCACTAAAGTCGCCAAACATTCGAGTGATATCAGCGATGTGTTCGTCCGATAGCTCTTTCCGCTTGCTTCCTAAGCTCTTGCGCATTTTCTGCCAGAAACTGCTGGCGTCAATGAGCTGGACCCAACCTTGGCGGTCATCTGGTTTTTTGTTCGAGAGAATCCAGATGTAAGTCGAGATGCCGGTGTTATAGAACATGTCCGTAGGCAGTCCGATGATGGCCTCGACCAAGTCGTTCTCGAGCACGTACTTACGAATCTCACTCTCGCCTGAACCGGCGCCTCCGGTGAATAGAGGCGAACCATTCAGCACGATGCCGATACGGCTACCGCCATCCACGGCTGGACGCATCTTGGCGATGAGGTGCAGCAGGAACAACATTGAGCCGTCGGATACGCGCGGCAGTCCTGGGCCGAAACGGCCATCGAAGCCTTTCTCAGCGGCCTCTTTACGAACCTCCTTCTCGACCTTCTTCCACTCGACACCGAACGGAGGATTGGACAGCATATAGTCGAACTTCTTGCCGCCATGGCCATCCTCGGAAAGCGTATTGCCCACAACGATGTTGCCCACGTCCTGGCCCTTGATGAGCATGTCCGCTTTACAAATGGCGTAGGACTCGTCGTTCAACTCTTGGCCGAACATGGTCAAACGGGCGTCGGGGTTGTGCTCAGACAGATACTCACCCGCGACTGATAGCATGCCACCAGTTCCGGCGGTCGGGTCGTAGATGGTTCGAACGACCGCGTTGCCTGACGTGAGGACATCGCTATCTTCAATGAACAGCAAGTTCACCATCAAGCGGATGACCTCACGCGGTGTGAAATGCTCACCAGCAGTTTCGTTCGAGATTTCGGCGAACTTGCGAATCAGCTCCTCGAAGACCAAGCCCATGTCGGAGTTGTCCACGACTTGGGGATGCAAGTCGATGTTCGCAAATTTCTCGACGACCAGGTACAAAAGTCCCGCCTTACCCAAGCGTTCAATCTGAGTGTAGAAATCGAACCGTTCGAAGATGTCGCGCGCGGCTGGCGAGAACGCCTGAATGTACGCGTACAAATTCTGGCGGATGTGGTCCTGGTCGCCCAGCAATGTGGTCAAGTCCAACGAGGACGCGTTGTAGAAGGACTGCCCAGCCTTACGCACGAGGAACGGCTCTGGATTCAGCCCAGCCTTGGTCTTGGCATGAAACTCGGCAAGTACGGCTGGCTTCGTGCCCTCTAGCACGCAGTCGAGGCGTCGCAGGATGGTGAACGGCAAGATGACTTTGCCGTAGTCGGACTGCTTGTAATCGCCACGCAGGAGGTCCGCGACGGACCAAATGAAGGATGAGAGGGCTTGGTGGTTCATAACTGAATAGCTTTCAAATGATGCAATAAGTGCAAATTCTATAGGGCATCATTCTAACTCCCTGAAGGCGCTCCTAGGAGAACTACTGTACTTGCTGCCGGACATTTCATCGACTGGATACAGCGCTGGCAGCTAGCAAGCGACTCAAGCTTAACTTCGACTCAACGTAGGCCATCCCCTTCAGTAGGAATCGCCATTTTGCGAATAATTGCGGACACCACTCGGTTCAGGCCTGCTTGTCTGACATTGGCCGAATCAACTTACCATCCCACTCGATGAGCTCATAGGCAACTCCCGCGGTGGACACCTGAAAAGCCTCCTCCAGTTCATCAAACGACGCCGCAGCGATAGCCTGTAGTCCTTTCTCCCCAGCCAGAAGCTGAAGCAATGCGTGTTGGCTCTCTGCTCTCATCGCGTGTTGGCCGGGCTCATCGAAAATAAGAACACCAAGGTGATTCCCATGAAAATTTGGATTCGACGACGTTTGATAGAGTGCAAGCAAATAGCTCCAGATAAGACGAACGAAGTCGCTGGCGCTTGAATCACTTTTAATGTCGGACTTGCGCGGGTCCTTGATGATTTCTCGAAGTTCAAGCTGAGACAATCCAGGAACCAAATTCTCCCGACTAATTTCAATGTCTTCTATAGGAGCACTCTTGTATCCAAACGAACCCGCGTTTGCCCTAAAATTAATCTCGAATGCGCGAATTCGAACTTCGTCCTTACCTGAGTACGCACTTTGCGGTAATGCCTTGCGGGCAAGTAGGTTAGACTTAAAACGCACCAAGAGCGCGTCCAATTCACCGACTACCTCGAGGGCCGTTCTTCGTAAGACGTCCAATGCTGAAATCTCGATTTCTATTTGAACTTGCCGTCGAACGAGAGCTTTGGACTGCAAGGCACCAGAACTCAAATCTCCACGCAGTGCTGCCAAATAGTCGTGCTTCCCAGCCAGCCGAATGGAGAGTTCTGACGCGCGAAGTTCGTCAGAACCGATAGCGTCTTGCAAGCCCGCCACCTGCCTTCGCAGCATACGGCTTTGGCTCTCTAGGTAAGCAATATTCGTCACAATATCCATCTGAGGACCAGTCGTCATGTCAGCTAATAAATTGTCTTCAACGGTCTGATGGCATGTCGGGCAATGGCCGGTTGCAACCTCTATATCTAGTTTGGCTCCCAGAGTGCGAAGTTTCGCTGCAGTCCTGTTTTTCTCCAGGTCTTCGAGATTCTCGTCAAGAAGTCTCTGATACTCATTCAACGAGGCCCGATTCATTCCCACGACTGAACTCGACCGCTCGTACAAAACTGAGAGTTCTCGGAGTTCTGTCGTGACTTTGTCGATTTCCTGAACAGTAGCCTCACCTGTACTTTTTACGGATTCTTCAGCCCGGCGCGACAAGGTTTCATACTCTTCGTTCAGCTGTTGTTGATACTCTTCTAGGGGCGTGGCCGTCGTACCAATTCGTATCACCCCTACCGCATCCTTTTCAAAGCCGAGAGCCGGGCCAAGCGGCAGGTTCTCCACCAAGAAACCCTGGCGATTCGCCGCGCTCTTTAATTCGTCAGTGCCCCTCCGCCATTTGCTGGCAATATCAACCGATTCGACGTTCAGGCGACTCCGTTCAACATTTGTTTCGAATACGTCCAATCCAAGTATGAACTCCGCAACCCGAGTGCGGGCATCGCGGATACCAAAAAATGGGATGTTTGCGATGTAGTCAGTCCAACCTCGCTTCTGCTCAATGGCCAGTGCCGCAAAAATAGTTTGCAAATACAGTTTGGTATCCGTTCCACTTGTTCGGGCCACTTTGGGAAGGGTGAGGCCCAAGAATTTTTCCAAATAGCGATGAAAGCCTTCGCTCAGTTGCGCTCCGCCAGGGTCATGCAAATATGTGGGCCGAGGTACCCCTATCGCCGCCGCCTCAGTTAAATGTGCACCATTGAAAATCTCAACTAACTTGGTACTACGTGTACTGTCTTTAATAGCCCGCCGAATGGTCACGACTGTCCCAACTTTGTTCTCGATTTCCACCAATATTTCGGAGGACGAAATCGGTATCTTTGCGCCACAATGCTCAACATAGTCCTTCACCGCGTAAGGAAGGAATTTCTCGCCCTTTCCTCCGACGATTTCTTCCATTCCTAGTGAGTACAACAATGAATTAACCAATGTGCTCTTGCCGCCTGAATTTCCTGCGCGAATAATAGTGAGATTTCTGCCGAATTTGAACGAAAATCCAAATAGCCCCTGAGCAGTGTTAGCGTGGAAACGAACTCCTCGAATAATCATGATTTCTCCCATCCGCTAGCTACTTTTTCAACCATAGCTTCTGTCACTCCCTTACCGATTTGTCGCAGAAAATTCTTTTCCCCTACAAACACCTCTTCATCTTTCGTCAGCAATTGGACGAAGTCCTTCCCGCTCTCGCTGATGCCGTACCCGGTGGAGGTCTCTTCAATCAGTTCTTCAGAGATTGCGAAACGAATAGCTATTGCGAGTGCAGGGTCAAACCCCCACGCTTCTACCGCAAGTCGTTTGCTCTTTGATGCGGTAATCAACTGCACCTGTCGTTCTGGCCGTTTCAACGCCCAATTGAGTAGATGGAGCCTTGCCAACCTTGATTTTCCTCCATGCGAGGCAATTTGCAGAATTAATAAGGTCTGTCCAATTTTATACAATGGTCTGTGCTCCGGAAGCACTGGCGAAGGACGCCGACGAAAACGAAGCTTGCTAACCCGTTCAGTCATAGTCGAGCTCGCAGATAGCCAGCCAACGAGCAACCATATGTCGAGCGACCGCGCTCGCCATGGTTGAGTCAATTCCTGGAGAAAGTTCATTTACAATTCGAATTTCAAGCGTCTCTCTGACCTTAGTAGTCAAAGCTTCAGCACTACCCTCCCACGTGTCAGAAGTCAGCACTACATAGTTCTCGAACTCGTTAATTAAGCGAACTAATCGCGAAAAAATCGCAGGAGCCCTTGACTCTATTCGACGTAGAAGTCCATCGGCGCCAAGAAATTCTTCAAGCGTGCGCTGGTGCATCCTTTGCACACGCTCGTTAAAATCTACCAAGGTCGTTTTGTGGGCCAGTCGCTTTTCGCTTTTTCGGCGAACGTTCTCTTCGTAGTCTTCGCGTTCCCCATTCAACTCCGGAAGCGCTGGCGCAACGTCATCGAAAATCAGGCTTTGCCCGAGTGATGCGCGAATCGTATTCATTTCGACGATAAAATCGTCGCCGTCAAACACAAGTACTGTGAAATCGCTTGAAATGAAAGGTAGACCCCAACTTCGAACTTCTAGCTCCTTCGTCCTAGCATGAGCGATGAGAGCGTGGCGATTAAATTCCGGCGTGACCAGAACCCAATGGTTAAGTACAGTGGTGCCAATATAGCGCGGTATTTGGTCCTTATAGAAGTGAAGCTTTCCTAGGTCCGCCGTGATTTTATCTCGTTGTTTTTCGTAGAGTTCAGAACGCTCATAGTGCGTATTGGGGCAGTAGCACTGGAAGCCCCATCCGCTCTTGAGCGTAAATCCTTCAAGCCCGAAGTCACCAGGCGACGCAGGGATGGGCTGGTAGTCTTCAACTTTATATTTTTGTTTGAAGATTTGTTGGCATAAGGCCTCCCAACTACCACCATCGAAAGGGCCGAACCTGGAATTAAACATCTGACAACACCCAAACAGGATTCATAGAAAAGTTCATGCGAATGCTGTGTTTGACGGCTGCCAACAACTTTGTGGCACTTCTCGAAACCGCATTTCTAGCCTTAGACGCAACGCTCGACGGCGCCTGGGCAGCATCACCCACATCTTTATCCGTCGACTTTCCTAATTCGAGCGCAGAGTGGCCAGCTTTTTCAGCGGAAGTCTTAGCTGCGGCGGGCGAGGCGTCCACCGCCGCGGATACGGCCGCAGCTGCTGAGCCAACGGTGTCGCCCACGCCTTTGACAAACCCGGAGAGTGTGCTTTCCATAAATTCCCAGTTTTGGTAATAATGATGCATGTTTGGTGGCATGCTATCGCCAGTCTAAACATCGAACATGAAAATGTCCATTAGGCAATTTTATTGCAATAGCTGGAAGGCGACACAAACACTATAGGAAAAAGCTGTGATTTGGGAAACGACACGTTTCGAGCGACAAAAACTCTTTGACGAGGTCTGGACTACGCCAGTGACAAAGCTGGCCAAGGGCTACGGATTGTCCGATGTGGGCCTCCGGAAAATCTGCGTAGCGCTGGACGTCCCGTTGCCACCAAGAGGTTATTGGCAAAAGCTCGCTGCCGGCAAGACGATTCCGAAACCTGTGCTGCAAGAGACAACCGCCAAGACCTCCTATGCGCGCTCGATGTACGTAGCCGAGGTCGACGAGGTGCTGGAAGAGCGCGTCGCGCAGGCCCGAGATGCTACACTGGATACCGCAGCCCTAACGGCACCGGACTACTCCCCGCCCCTCGACCCGACAGGTCTTTCTTCTCAGGCAAAGCTAGTCGTCCGGGCTATGAAGAGCACCAAGCTTGACGAGGGCGCTCTCACGTCAGTGGGCGTGACCTGGGCCGATATCTCAGTCTCTCCAGTACTGAAAGAACGTGCCATTTTTCTAGTCGATAGACTCGCCCACGAGCTGGAGGTCCTGGGCGCAAAATTTGAAAACACCCACCCGCCTTTGCCGCCGCTTCGGCGCGGAATGCGCCGCGAAGCCGGCAGTAAGCGGAACTGCTTTACGTTGCATGGGCAACGCTATTTCGTCCGCATTCAAGAACGAATCACGCAGGAGCTGGTACCGCCACCGCCTCCAAAGCCCCTGCGCGCCGGGGCGCGCCAGCCAGCGTGGGAATACCGCCCGCTTGAGTATCGCTATATCCCAACAGGAAAGGTATTCGCGTCCATCGTCGACGCTTCGACCTACTACGAAACCTACAAAGTCGAGGACACCGTGCGTGGCACGATTGAGGTCAAGATAAGAAAGGCAGTGCGCTGGGTTGATGCCGCAGCCCTTCGTCACAATGTCGAGAAAGAAGTGCGGGTCGAGCGCGAGGCGGTCCGTCGCCGTAAATCGCAGGAGTGGGATGTCGCGAAGGCGAACAAGGACGCGCTGCTGGCGACGCTTGCTGGGTTCGAGAAGATGGCAAAGGACCTGGACCGCGCACGGTCCCTTCGCCGCTTCATAGACGAGATAGCGGCGAGCAAAGCGGCGCCGGCGGAGCTCATTGGTAGCCTGAAGTTGATGGCATTGATGGCAGACTGGCTGGACCCGCTCGTGAAAGCAAGTTGGCCGGAGGTCGATGGCGTTGACGACAGGAATCCGCACGGTGGTCTATGGTAGGGCTGTATAACTCACCTATATTGCTAAAAACCCAAGTTCAAATATGTGCCATAGATAGAAGTTGTTATAATTTCCTATGGACTCGAAAATCGCCAGTGCCGAACGCCACGAGTTCTGTGAGCGTCTCATAGCAGCCGTCGTCAAGGCCGGCTGCACGCCCTCGCCCACTGCATTTGCGCGTGAATTCAATCTTCGAGCTGACGGAGCCGCGGTGACAGTCCATGCGGCGAGAAAGTGGCTCGTAGGAGATGCGTTTCCAACCCAAGAACGCTTGCATGTATTGGCACGTTGGTTGAACGTCTCGCCGCAGTGGCTACGGTTCGGCGAAAGTTCGGAGGGAACCAGATTCGCCGCGAACGACACCACGATGATTCCGCATGACGAGGTTGTGCTGCTCGGAGATTTTCGTCGACTTGATGAACGCTCCCAAGCGGTCGTGAGAGATGTTATTGCTTCTCTGTTGCGCCACAATTCCCTGAGAAGTTAGTGTCCTTCGTGTGAAGCCCTGGCCACTCGCATCTACGCGACTTCGAACGGACCAACCTGCATAGGCAATCCTTCTCTTGTATGGCTGGGTTGCAGCCACCATTCGTTTTTTTGGCTTGACCAACCACACTGCGGTACCATTTGCCGACGCTTGACATGGGAGGCTGCGTCACGCCGAATTTCAAACTGCCCTGATTTCATCAAACCCTGTCGCCACCTCTTGCAGCCATAGCAAGCCGGCGTTTGGTCGCGGTTTGCCCGCATGACGAAATTAATAGCAGCATCGAGGTAGGTCCAGCCCTTCACGCTGCAGGCGTTTTCTGCATCCCTTAACGCAACGAGACCCAACCTTTCTCTAATTTTCTCTGGCATGGCGCCACGCTGTGACCGTGTTACGGTGTTACCGCTTTACGGGGTTACTGCGTCTACGAAGCGCACGTGTGCAATTCCGGCGACAAAATCCCGAAAGAGTCTTTCTGTCTTTCTGTCTTTCTGTCTTTCTGTCTTTCTATCATCGCGGCGCGAGACGCGCCACTCTCACCGCCATGAACACCGGTAACCTTTGATTTGTCATGCTGCTTCCGATTCGGCTTAAAGTGCCCACAGCACGCGCTGGCTGGCAAATCAGGTTCACTCACCGTCCACCTGGCGGAGCCGCCGAACACCGTCAAAGGCGCCATGCTTAAAATAAGCCAGACTCCTCCTAGGTGCAGTCAGTCAATGCGTGCCCTCCTTACTCCTGCCACGAACACTCCGCAATTAGGTAGTAAGCCGCGATAGGCTGCTTCAGATGCGCCAGTGCGGCCGCAGCAAGTACGGTCGAATCGGCCGGTAGCGTGAACGCGAAAGCGTCGGAGAGCCGGACACTTGTCAGGTGAGACAATTTCAGAAACTCAGCTACTTCGGGAACAGTCGCGGCATCTGAAAGTAGGACGCCATCAATAGACAATCGGACATGGAGCATTTGCCCACTTACGTCGAATGAGATTTTAGCTTCCTTCATGATGCCCTCCCTTGTTTTGGCAAGGTCGATGATACGAGCGAGAAATGACGACGCTTTGAGAAATCGCAAACGAGAACCACATGAGCTAGGGATATCAATCTGATGGTTCGCACACGCCCCCAGGCTAGCCGCCCCCCCTGTCCATGCATACACGCCAATACACACTACACTCAGGGAGTCGCATGAAAACGCCACGAGCTCGCAGTCAACGCCCCACAGAGCAAAATCGCGCTCGAGCCGCGACCTACTGCCGCATGTCAACTGACCCGCAGAACTATGCTGTGGTCTAATTTGCTCGGACACCTCAATAGGTGGAAAATCCACCATCTGAGGAGTAATACATGGCAACAAGAAAGCGGAAGACATTCGATCCCAGCCTGAAGCTGGAAGTGGTTCGAATGA
>NZ_VVIW01000013.1 GCF_011682045.1 Massilia aquatica
ATGGTCGTCGCCTGGCGCATTACGTATTTGATGCGCAAAGGTAGAACTTGCCCGGACTTGGCTGCATCGCTCTTCTTCGACCCTGACGAGATTCGTGGAGCCCACCTGCTAACCAAGAGGAAAATGCCGGCCACGCCACCGACACTGAACGAGGTCGTAAGAATGATTGCGCAGGTAGGCGGCTTTCTGGGCCGCAAGAGTGACGGCGAGCCAGGAGCCAAGACTATTTGGCGTGGCCTTGATCAAGTGTTTGCCGCAGCCGAGACGCTGCGCGCCCTGCGGGAAGGGCTTGGCTGACTTGTGTATAACGACATGGCCCTGTGCCGCGCACCGTGCCCTTGAGCTTCTGGACGTTTTCCTTAACCGGCTAACTAGCGGGCAAATGGGCATCCAGCCCTGTAAGCCGCATGTTGTGATTCGCGGCAAAATATGCTCTGCGGTATTTGCCACGAGTCAAATAACTTTAAATGAAAAAATATCTTCTTCTTCGCTCTCGATTTGCCGAACAAATTTTAGAGCGTCGGTATCTACATATATCCAAGTGTCGACCGAGTCACTCGGAATATAACACTGAACCTTGTTTTTCTGAGCATATGAAATAATTTTCCCAGAAATTACTGAGGTAGGCAAGGGGCACCTATATAACTGCAACAATTGTGAAGCATCACCTCGAACCTCCACAACCACACAAATGCAAACTATTTCTGAATCATTCAGCTCCTCGACCAGAGAGTTGAACTCATCAATATCGAAAATTAGTATTTTTTCAGATGAGCAATCAAAAATTTTAGATAAAAATTCCTTTAACTCAAAAAAAGAACAATGGAACTTCAATAAAAAATCTATCATTTATTTATCACCTTATAAACTTCGAGCGCTTTAGATATTCTTTCTTGGGGAATACCCATGTTTTTCATAATTGTATATGCTTGAGGAGATTCTCCAAATTTGTTTAGAACCCCCAATGCCTTAAATTCTCCCCGATCAAGAGGATAAAGACCAGGGCCCGATACCGGATAAAGAATGTCATCATGGAAACTATATGCTCGTCCATTCTCAAGATGATATACCCTACCAATTTTTTCCGCTTTACCCAAGTTAATTGCCAACACATCAGCCGAAATATCTACAACAGACCGGTCAATCACTGTATTCTCATCGCCGACATTTGTATTTTGCTTAACCTTATCTGCATAGTGTCGCGGATTTGGAGCCTTCAATGGTAGATTTTTATCTACATCCACTACAGTGTTTTTAACAACATTTGCAGGACCACACACATCAGAGCAATTGTGAACGAATGCACTTTGCTCTCCAGCAAAATAAGTATGGAAATCGGCAACGGTAAAGTTATATGTTACTGCAGAACGTCCTAGGCTAGTTAGCGACTGCACCGTTAGCTGACCGCGCTGAAGATTTTCCAGTTCCATACCGCGTTCAAGATCGATTGCGTTAACCCATCCTTTATCTTTTACCCAATAAGGATGATTGTCAGTAACATCCATACTTTCGTTGACTCCACGAAAGTCCTGCGTTACTAATCGGTATAACGGCTTCGCTTTGGTGACCATCAATTGAGTCACTGGCTTAAGCTCGGTCGCGCCAGTTTCGGGGTTGCGAGCGTAAACTAACTGCCCAACCTGAATTTGTTCAATAGCCACTGTTCCCGACGACGCAACCACAGGAGTGCCTGCTGGAAAGCAACAGCAGGCTTCGACAACCGTTTTTGTGGCGGTATTATCAGTTGCCGGTTTTGAATCTGATGCTACCGAGTTAACCAGGCTTGTCCCTGTAGACACGACAGGGCTAGTAGTGTTAACACCTCCGTTTATAGCCGGCACCGTCGCAGGAGTATAAGTTGGGGCAAGAGCAGGGGATGTCGGCAATGGGGCTTCCCACAGTTTTGGAACTGGAGTACCGACAAATACCTCTGGCCCAACCACAACGTATTTCCCCGTCAAGGGGTCCATACGCATGACAATTTCGTCGCCTACTGATGCACCCGTCCGTGCAGCGTACGGTATCGGCACTGGCGTTGGGCGCGCGGCAATGGCCGCTCTCACCGGACCGTAGAATGTTGAACCCAGGCCAAAGAGACCACCCGCCATCTGCAGGCCGCCGCCAACGGTATCTCCATTGGCAACTTTAACGCCGCCTTCGCCAACGTTAAAGCCGTTCATGCCGGCACATCCCACCAAGGTGTATATGCAAGCCACAGTTGTAAGCACCATCACTTGACCGTCGTGCGCTCGCTGATCCCTCTGTGCGGGCGTTATGCCGGCATTTACGGCGAGAAGCAAAGGCGAGTACTTGCCAATGTTCTGGGCATTAATTGATGAGTTAAAGTACTCGGCCGGATGCGTCTTGTCGTAGTTGTTGTAATCCCACTTTGTCCCTGTGGCGCTGTCCTGCCCTTTCTTTCCAATGACTCCGACGACCAGCTCATCAATTCGGCCACCATCGTACAAATTCGTCTCATTGTTCGTCCAGCGAAGCAGCTGACGCTCGATACGTGCCAGTGCCTCTGCCTCGGAAATCCCCCCGGCCTTCGCTACCGCCTTGGCGTATTTCTTCGCAAGATCAATTTCGTTTTGATGCAACTGGCGGTTATTCAGGTCGATTATTTCAGCGGTGAAACCTCCCTGCAGGCCCGCAAGCAGGGTGCTGTTACCATCTGCCCCATTCGCCGCCGCTGCTGCGGCCCCCACCAGCGCCCCGCCAATCGCCGCACCAGTTTCCTGATAGGCATTCACAAAGCTAGCTCGTTCCGGCGATCCCACGGCCAGGCCAAGCTTGTCGGCCGCAGCTTCGCCGCTCGCCTCGCCAACTTGCTGGCCCAGGTTACCGCCAATGACACCAGCGCCATTGCTCAGCGCACCGCTGGATCCACCCGTGATGCCGCCAACAATTCCCTGGGTCGCCGTGTGCAGGCCGACGCGATAGATTCCGTTGTCGCCCCAGTTCGCCGCCGTTGTCAGCGCGTCATTGGCCTTGGCTGTAAAGGCAGCCGCCGCAACCGGGTCGTTGTTCGCGGTGGCATTCTCTGCCTGTTGCAAGTACTCTCCGGCCAGCTTTTGCGCATCCTCAACCTGTTTCGCTCCGATGTCGCCCACCTTCGTCGCAATCAATGGCGTAACTTGCTTCGCAATATCGGTCAGCGCCCTGGCGACCTCCCGCTCGCTTTGCAGTTGCTTCAGATCGAAGATTTTGCCGATCGTCCCGGCGCTGTTCGCCGTGTCCCGATTCAGGCCGGCGACGGTATCGTCCGCGCTCTTCCCGGTCGCTGCCAACTGACCCTTGTCGTCCGTAATGACAACCGTACCTGCACCGATGGCGCTCTTCGTCGTACTTGCGGCACTGTCCCGTTGGGCCGGGGTCAGGTTGCCCGCAATGTTGCTCTTGATCGTGCTGCCGGCGCTTGCACCGCTGCTGTACGACAGATTCAAGCTGTCGCTGTCGTAGCTGGCCGCGTTCTTCACGTCCGACTGCGTCAGCGTGCCCGTGGTCAGCTTGTTCTTGTCGGCGCCGGCGGCACTGGCAATCACCCCACCGACCAGGTCGGTATTGTTCTTGACCGTCACGTCGAAACCCTGCTTACCGGCGTAAATGCCGGACTGCTGGTTCACGCCCGCGAACGTGCTGTCGATGGTCGACCTGGCCGCGTTCACGCTGCCGGAACTGGACCCCACGCAGAACGGCGGCACGCAAATGCTCACGCTCGCCCCGCTGCTCGTCTCCCGGCTCTTGTAGTTGTCGATATCCTGCACACTGACAATGTTCAAGTCGCCGCCGATGTTGGCCAACACCTTGTCGCCCTTGACCTCAGCACCGGCCAGGGTAGTGTCCTTGCCGCTCTTGATGGTCAGGACATTGCTTGCCGTGACGCTCGTATCCTGGTTGGTCGTGGCGCTGCCGTTGGCATTGCCACGCGACTGCCCCGCCGCCAGCTCCAGCGTAAAGCCGTTCTGGGCGCCACCCAGCCCGAATCCCACGCCAATGGATGCGTTATGGCTGGCGTTCTTGCTGTCGTTCGCACTGGTGTCCTGCGCGCTGGCCAGCGTGATGTTGCGCGCCGCATCCAGGGTCACGTCTTTCCCGCCCAATACCGCGCCATGCGCAGTAATGTCGCCGTTCAAAGCCTTGCCATCGGCATCCTTGCTGCCGTCGCCGGTGGCAGTGATGCTCAGGTTCTGCCCCGCGCTCACGCTACTGCCCTTGTTCTGCAAGGCGCTGTTATTCGTCGTACTGTCGCTGCTGCTGCCGCCAACGCTCACCGTTGCCTTGATGGCCGCCTGGGTCGGCGACGTCTTCGTAACCGCAACGCCGACCATGCCGGTGCCGGTGTCGGTGCCGGTGCCGGTGCCGGCACCGGTGCCGCTAGCGCCTGCAGGTGTCGAGCCAGTCATGCCGGTGCCGTTGGCAACGGTAAGGGCCGCCTTCAGCGCATAAATCCCGGCCAGCTTGTCGTTACCCTGTTGATCGTGCGCGGCAGCAGCCTGCTTGATGGCATTGGTCGCATCCACCGCATACCCGGACAGCGCCACCGTCACGCCGAACTGGCTGCTCTGGTTGGCCGCCTTGGTGCTGACCTGGTCCACGCCCGGGTCGAGGATGACGTTCTTGCCTTTGATGTCCACGTTGCCTTCGGCACGCAAGTCGCTGCCGCGCACGGCAACGTCATCTTTCGCCGTGATGGCCAGGTTGCCGCCGGCGGCTACGCCGCTGCGAATCGTGTTCTGCTGGTCCTTGCGCGTATCGAGCGTGTCGTTGCTGCGCTTGACGCCGACGGTGTTGGCCGAGCCATTGCCGCCCAGGTCGCCCAACTGCATGGTGCTGTGCGTTTCCTTCAGCACCGTACCGTCCTGGCCGCTGACGATGTCGATCTTGCCGTCCTTTGCGGTCAGCGCAATATCGCCTTTGGCCGTCACACCACTGCCCTTGACCAGGATGTCGCCCTTGTTACTGACCAGTTCAACACTGTTGCCGTTGATCAGGCTGGCTTTTTGCCTGGTGCTCGTTTCATCGCTGCTGTCGCTGCTGCGTTTCTGGTTGTACGGCGACAAGGTCACACCGCCGTTGTTCGGCCCACCGTTGATCGACCGCGTCAAGTCGCCCAGGCTCGGCCCGGCCAGGCTCACGCTCGACGAGCTTGCCGTGGCCGCGCTGCTGTCGCGGCTGCGGTCGGTTGACGCTTCCACGGTGACGTCGCGCTCTGCGCTCAGCTTGACAATGCCGCCGCCGCTGATTGTCGAACCGCTGACCAGGATGTCGCCGTCAAGCGGCTTGCCATCCGCCCCCGCCGCACCGTTGCCGGTGGCCGTGAGGCGAATATTGCCGCTTGCGGTCAGGCCGCTGCCGGACTGCGTTTCGGCATCGTGCACCGTGCTGCTGCTGGTCTTGCTCTTGCCGAAAGTGACCGCCACTTGCGGCGCGGTCAGGCTGCTGTCGGCCAGTTCGGACAGCGTGCCGTTGACACGCCCGAACTTGCTGTCGTTCTTTTTGATGTCCTTCAGGTTGCGCATCGTATCGAGCGGCGTGCCCACCAAGGCGACGCCGACGCTCTTGGATGCCGTATCGACCGAACTGGTCTGGTGGGCCTTGTCCTTGCCGGGAATGATCGCGATGTTCTGCGCGGTGATATCGATGTTCCCGTTGAGCGCAGTGGTCCCGGTTTCCGGGCGCCCTGCGATCAGGTCGCTACCGGCGATGGTTGCGTTCTTGCCAGCAATCAGGGATATGTTGCCACCGGTGGAACCGAGCACGCTGCCGGTATCGCTCTGGCTGACATGCGTGCCGTCTTCACGGGTTTTCACCGTCGACGATCCGGCACTGAAGCCCAGACCGTTCTTCGCACCCGACAAACCGGACTCCTTGACAGTTGTCGCCGCGCTATAGCTACCCGTGCTGGTCGCGGCCACAACGTTGATGTCCGCGCCCGCCTTGACGGTCAGGTTTTTGTCGGCAAGTACCGACGAGCCGATCACATTCACGTTCCCCACCGCGTCCTTGCCGTTGCCGGCGACGATGGCGATGCTGTTGCCTTCGATACTGCTGCCCTGCGCCTGCTGCGCGCTTGCTGTGCTGGAACTGGTCGTGGTCTTAGTCTTGACCATGTTGCCGCTCTTGCTGTAGCTGTCGTTCAGACTGTCATGCTGGGTCGTGACCGCCTGGATCGTCACATCGTTATTGGCCAGCAGCGTGGCTGTGCCGTTCAGCGCGACCACATTACCCGCGTTCAAGACCAGATTACCGGTGCCGACCTGGGCGACCGGCTTGCCGTCCTTGTCAACTGCGCCCGTCGGCGTGCCGGTGGCGCTGATAGTGACGTTCTGCTTGGCGAGAACAAGTCCGCCGCTCAGCGTTTCGTCATCCGTCATGGCACGGTCATAGCGCTTGCGGCTGGCCGTTTGCGCATCGATAAAGGTGCGGTCCTTGACTGCGGAAATGGCAACATTGGCGCCGCTGATGCCCACATCGTTGGCCGCTGCAACCCTGCTGCCGCTGAGGGTGGCGTCGCCGCCCGCCCTGATGGCGATATTGTTCCCGGCAGTCAGCTTGCTGCCGATGTTGGTCACGCTGGCCTCGTTGGTATAACCGGTCCGCCCTTTGGTGTTGCCACCGAGCGGCACGAACAGTGTGTGTTTCTCCGCTACACCGGCAATATCGATGTTCTTGCCAGCCAATACATTCAGATTGGCGCCAGCGTTGACCTGCGCAGCGCGGGCCGTGAAATTGCCTTTGGCATCAATCAGCACATTGCCGCCGGCGATGGTTGCAACGCGGTCGATGTTGGTGCGGCTCGAGGTGCTGGTGCCGTTGTTGCCGACTGTGTCGATGCTGCGCGTCCGCGTCGTGCTGGACACGGTAATGTCGCGCCCGGCACTGAGCGTCACGCGGCTGTCATCGGCGGCGCTGCCGTCGACACCCTTGTTGGACAGGCCTGCAATGCGCCCGCCGATATTGGCGATATCGTTGGTCGCCTTGATATTGATCACATTGCCCGCGATCGTGCCGCGGTTGGTGACATCCTGGGCGTCGAGCGCGACGGTGCCGTACTTGTCGGTCGGCCTGGCGTTGGCGTAGCCAGCCAGGATGGTGCCGCTGTTGCTGATGCCACCATTCTGGTTACGGATGGTGACGTTGTCGCCGGCAATGAGCGCGCCGCCGGTCGACAGGTCGCCCTGTTGCGGGCGGCGCAGATAGACCTGCGGCACCATCGCTAAGGTGGTGCTACCGTCCGGTAGGGTGACGGTTTCTTCCTGCAGCCACACGATGTCGGTGGTCAGCTGGGCCATCTGCTGTTCGGACAGCGCTACACCCGGGGTCAGCTGGAACTGCCTGGCGTAAGCGACGCCCGCATCCATCAGCGCCGTGAAGGCCTTTTCGTTGTTTTCGTAACCGGACAGCTTGTTGCGCCCGGTGATGTTGACCAACTGGTCGGCAAACGCGCGCTGCTCCACGAAGCCGTCGCCGTAGCGCTTCAGGGTGCGCTGCGGATCGAGGCCGAGCTGGGTCAGGAAGTAATCGCTGCCGATCCACTTGTTCTTGTCGGTAAACAGCGGGTCCGTTTCGACCAGATAACCGGCGCCCTCCCCTGGTTTCAGCGAGAACAGATTGCCCGTCGGCGCCTTCCAGTCCGCGTTGCTGGTGAGCGTGACGTTCGGTACCTTCGGATCGGTGGCGCGGCCGTTGATATAGGCTGGGTCGGAGCCGGCAACACCGGCGACCGTCTTCTCCGCCACCGTCACGGGACGGGCGGCGGCAAACCTGGCGAACGAAGTCGTCAGGTCGCCGATAGCCGTCTGCTGCGCTGCGCGTGCATTGCCCGCGATAACGCTGCCAGGCAAGGCGTTGCCTTTCACCTGACCGGTGACCACTGGCTGCGCGCTGGTGCCGACGCTAACGTCCGCTGCGCCGCCACTGCCTGTTTTCTGCGCGTCGGTGGTGACCGGAGCGGCCCCGCCGCTGGTACCTGCCACTTGCGGGCCGATCTGGGTGCCGCCAGCGGCGACGACGGTGTTGACGGACGGCGCGCCGCCAGCAGTCACGCCCTGGGCTGCGACGCCTTGCACCGAGGTGTTGGTATTGATGGCGCCGACGTTGACGCCGACCGTGGTGCTGTCGTTCTGATAGGTGATGACGTTACCGGTCTTGGTGATCGTCGTATCGCCCGCCGCAGTGTTGCCATTGCTGGCGCTGATATTGCCGGGCACGCCAGTGCCGAGGGTACCGACGACTTTGGCAGGATCGGCAACGGTAATCGTTGGGTCCACGGGAGCAGCCGGCGCAGGTGCGGCGCCGCCGCTGTCGTAAAGGACACCAGCGATATCGATCGAGGTGGTCGGACCAACGTCCTGGAAAGCCTGTTCCGGGCCATAGTTCCGAACGTGCTTTTTATTGAAGGTGCCGCCAGTCCACCCCACCGACGTGTCGTACTTGATTCCAGAATAGGTGACCTGTTTGATTCCCTGCGTCGAGATATTGACACTATCGCCTGCCGACTTGATCGCACCATTGCCGACTTCGGCGCCACCGCCAATTCCGATATTTCCACCCGCAATAATCTGGCTATCGATATTGATTGCAATGCTGGCCGAAATGTTACCTGCCGCCGTGACGACGCCAGCCTGCGATTTGGTCATTACCGATGCAACCGTGGTCCTCGTATCAATCGTCTTCTTGGTGTAGTCCTCGATCTTGTCGTGCAAAGCACTCGGGTGGATATAGTAATGCTGATCGTCCGTGTAATACGACAACTGCTCAACCGCGTATTCGGTATTGGTGCCTGCCGGGGTAATCGTGACGCGGTTCATCCCTTCGACAGTGGTTTGGTCTACGAATCCAATACCGCCTTCCAATCCGAACGCGGCGCAATTCGACGCGCCCTGTCCGTTGCCGCCAGCACCACTGACGCAGTTCAGGTTTTGCAGCATCCCGGAAATATTGAGATTGCCGCCCGATTCGATCCGCCCCCCGGCATTGACCACGCCAGCCAACTGCATATTGCCCAGGCTGATCACATTCGCACCCGGCTTGTTGACCAGCATCCCGCCCACGGTCAGCGTCTCGCGCGCGCCGATGGTGGCATTCGCTTCGTTCGACACGGCGCCGCCCGTCATCACGACATTGCCGCCGTAAATGCGCCCGGTATTGACCGTATTGCCGGCGTTGATGCTCGTATTGCCGATCGAATTGACCACCGCGGAACCGTGGTTAGTCAAGCTGCCGACGTTAATCGTGGTATTGGTCGCGCTGATCGAACCGTAGTTATTCAACTCATTGGCCGACAAACTCAGGTCCTTGGCCGCGCTGATCGTGCCCTTATTCGTGTACTTGCCGTTGTTGAGAACAATCTCCAGATTGTTCTCGGCCGCCACCAGGCCCTGGTTGGTGTAATCGCCATCCATCTCCAGGCGCAGGGTGCCGGTCGAGGCCATCACGCCATTGGCGCTGAATTTCGCCATGTGCGCCGTCAGCGTAAGCGTCGCGTCGGTACGCCCCGCCGTATTGATGAAATCGGCCGTGTCGATCGCGACTGTTTCGCCGCTCAGCTGGCCGCCGCTGTTGTCGATGCTGGCCGTGCCAGTGACCTTCAGGTTCTTCAGCGCGACAATCGCGCCATTGACGTTGCCCACCGTGGCCGCATTCACGGTCACCGTGTTCGATGCCAGCATGCCCTTGTCGAACGCGCCGTTATTGGTGTTGCTGTTGTCGATCGCCGCCACATCGAGCGCCAGGTTGTTGTTCGCAAAGACCGTACCGCCGCTGTTATTGAGTAGCGGCGCCTTGAGCGTGGTATCGAGCGCCGACTTGATCTTGCCGTCCTGGTTGTTGATGCCCACCGAGCCGGTCAGGCTCAGCTCTTTCATGGCCAGCATGGTCGAGCCGCCGGTATTGTCGATGCTGCTGCCGTCAATGCTCAGCTTGCCGTCGGCGCCGATATAGCCGCCATCCTGCTTCACACTGCCGCCGGAAATGACGATATCGCCCTGGCTCACAATCCCGCGCTGCGTGCCGCTGTTGTCGTTGGTGAGCGTCTTGGCCGTGATGACGATGCCGCCCGTGCCCGCTTCGATCACGCCGGCATTGTTGTTGACGCTGTCGGCAGTCACCTTGGTCGACGTCAGTCCCGACAGCACGCCGCCGGCATTGTTGACGTCCTTGGCCGCCACAATCAGCTTGGTAGCCGAGCTGACCACGCCGTCCGTATTGTCCAGCTTGCCCTTCAGGCTGCTCAGCTTGATCTCGCCTTCGCTGGCGATGCGCCCGCCCTGCATGTTCAGCACGTCGGCGTCGGTCGTGGCCTGCACGCCGGTGAGGCCATAAATCTCGCCCTTCTGGTTCCAGATGCCCTTGGCGGCGTCGATCTCGACGGCCGCCTTGTCGCTCTGGATCGTGCCGCCCTGGTTGACCAGGGTGCCGGTGCTGCTGGTGAGAACTACCTTGTTTGTGGCCGCAATCAGGCCATCTTGATTGTTCACGCCGTTCTTGGCGATGATGGTGACATCGGCGCCGGCAAGCATGCTGCCGCCCTTGTTGCTCACATCGAGCGTGGCGGTCACATCGAGCGCCGCCTTGGCGCTGAGCGTGCCGCCATCGTTGTCGAAGGTGCGGACATTGACGGTCACTTTGTCTTTGTTGCTGACGATATTGCCCTTGTTGCTGACCAGGGTGCCGGCGTACAGGCTCACTTCACCATCGGACACGATGTTGCCGCCCGAATTGTCGGCCAGGCCGATGACCGACACGTTCACCGCCTCGGCGGCGGTGATGTTGCCGCCGTTCTTGTTGAGCAGGTTGCCGCCGGCGATGCCGATCTTGCCGGCCGCGCTGGCGATGGTGCCGCCATCGTTGATCAGCGACTCGGTGCCCGCGTCGAGCGAGACCAGGTGGTCCGCCGCGATCAGGCCGCCGCTGTTGATCATGCCGCGCGCCTTGAATTCGATCACGCCGGTGGCCGACAGGGTGCCGGCGGTATTGTCGAGCACGCCGCTGCCGGCGTTGAAGAACAGGTTGTCGCCGCTGATGGCCACGCCGCCGGTACGAATCCCGATGGCTTGCACCAGCAGGTCGGTGCCGAACTGGTAGGTAAAGTCGAGCGCGCTGAAGTCGAGCGCCTGGCCCATGCCGAACGACAGGCGTTTGCCGGCCGCCAGCTTGGCGTTGGCGGTGGCCACCAGGCCGCCGCCGTAGATGGCGGCGTTGTTGCCCGCCGCGAACTGACCGAAGCGGTAGTCGAGCGTATTGACCGCTTGAAGCGAAATATCGCCCTGCGTGCGGATGTCGATGGCGACAGCCTGCACATCGGTGCCGTTGATGTTAACGGCCGTGTTGGCAGCCAGCACCGCCTGGTTCAGGCCGACGTTCGCGCCGCCCACGGTAATCGTGTTGCCCGCTTGCAGATTGCTGCCGTTCAGGGCCACATCCGCGCCGGCCATGCTGATGTTTTTGGTGACGGCAATCTTGATGCCGTCGGCATCCAGGCGCGTGTTGGCGCCCGAGGATTGGATGGCGAAGCTGTCGCCGGCGGCAATCGTGCTGCCGGTCAAAACGGCATCGCCGGTGAGCAGACTGAGCTCGCCATTGCTGGCGAAGCGTGCGCCCGAGCCATCGAAACGCGCGCCCTGGGTGTTGATCGTCAGCGCTTGCTGGCCGATGACCTCGCCCTTGCGGCCGTCGAAAGCGGCGGTGGTGAGGCTGGCGCCGCCCTGGGCGCTGACCAGGCCACCCACATTGTCGAAGGCGCCGGTGGTGGCGAGCAGGTTGGCGCCGGTCGTGATCTTGCCGTCGGTATTGTCGAATTTGCCGGCCGCATTGAGCTTGGTGTTGCCACCGCCCGAAATGACGCCCTGGCGGTTGTCAAAGGCGCCCTTGCCCGCGTTGGCAGTCAGTTCGCCGTTGCTGAGCATGGAACCGTTCTCGGACGTGATGCCGTTGGCGACCACGCCCAGCGCAGTCGCGCCGGTCAGTTCGCCGTTATTGTTATCGAGCGCGCCACTGGCCTGAATGCTCAGCTTGTTGCCTGCCAGGATGCTGCCATCTCGGTTGAACACGGCGCCATTGGCGAGCATGGTCACGTCCATCCCGGCCGCGATCACACCGCCCACGGCGGGCGTGGCGGAACCGATGGCGCCGTTGCGCACCGCGCCGCCCGTCAGGCTGACACTGCCCTGCGCGCTGCGGATGGTGCCAGCGCTGTTGTCGAGCATGCCGCTGTTGTCGGTCGTCAGGTTCAGGTCGCCGTTGGAGGCGAGCGTGCCGCCCAGGTTCTGCACGCCGGCAGCGCCCAGCTTGAGCGACTCGCCCGCCAGAATGCTGCCGCCGCTGTTGACCAGCACGCCGTTGCCGGCCTGCACGGTCAGCGTCTTGCCTGCACTCAGCAGCGCGGCCTTGTTGTCGATGCCCTTGCCCTGCACGGTCGCGTTGGCGCCGGCCGTGATGCGGCCCTGTGCATTGTTCAGCACACCCTGGGCGATCAGCGACAGGTCCTTGCCCGCGCTGATCAGGCCTTTGCCGCTGTCGATTTTGTCGCCGGTGATGGTCAGGTCGGTGGCCGCCACGATGGCGCTGTCCGCACCCTGGCTGGCGATCTCGCCGGCCTCGATCGCGACCGAGGCCTTGGCGCTTTGCACGATGCCATTGCGGTTGTCGAGCAGCGTTTTCCCGGTGTCGAGCACCAGTTCCTGGTTGGCGATGAGAATGCCCGCCATGTTGCCCACGCCCTTGGCCGCAATGCTGGCCTTGCCGCTGGCCTGGATCTGGCCGCCCGCGTTATCGAGTGCGCCGCCAAGCGTCTTGAGATCGAGCGTGAGGTCCTTGCCCGTGCTGATCAAGCCTTTCCTGGTGGTCAGTGCAGCGCCGTCGATGCCGAGCGCGCCGTCGGCGATGATCTTGCCGGCATCGTTGTCGATGCCTTTGGTACCCGACAGCAGCATGTCGCCGCCGGCCTGGATCGCGCCGGCGCGATTGAGCAGCGCCCCTTTGACCGTCAGTCCGATATCCTTGCCGGCCGCGATAGTGCCGCCGCTGTTATCCAGCGTGCCCGCGCTGGCCAAGGTCATGGCGCCGTCGCTGTTGATCTGGCCCTTGACGTTGCTGATCGCACCGTCCGGGCCGGCATCGATAGCCAGCGTGCCGCCGGCCGTGACCTGGCTGGCGTCGTTGTTCAATCCCTTGGTGTGCAAGCTGACATTGCCGTTGCTGCCGATCAGCGCTTTGGCGCTGCTGTCGACCTTGCCGGCCGTGATCTCGATGCCGCTGCCGCCGGCCAGGGTGCCGGCGCGGTTGTCGATATCGCCGGCCTTGAGGTTCAGGCTGGTGCCGGCCTGGATCTTGCCGGCCTGGTTGTCGAGCGCCTGTACTTGCATGCCGAGCGCGCTGTTGGCCACCATGCTGCCGCCCGCGTTGCCGACGTTGCCGGCCTTGATTGCGAGCGTGCGCAGGGCGCCGATGCTGCCCTTGCTGTTGTCGAGCGCGCCGCTGCCGCTGTTGATGACCAGGTCGCCATTACTGACGATGCTGCCGCCCGTGCTGTCCAGGCCATTGCTGGTCAAGGTCAGGGCCGGCGCGGTGGCCGCGCTGTCGGTGGCGAGAATGGTGCCGCCGCGATTGCTCAGCGCACCGTTGCCGACGTCGAGCGTGACGTTCTTGCCGATGGCCCGGCCATCGTCGAGGATCAAGCCCTGCGCCTTGACCGACAGCGCCGCGTCGGTCAGGAAGGCGCCGCCCTGCGCGCCCGGCAAGGCGCTCTTGCCCAGGTCGATGCCGCCGGTGCTCACCACCGACAGGTCCTTGAACGCCGAATACTGTCCGCCCTTGATCGAGGCCGCGTTCACGGCCAGCTTGCCGCCGGCGCCGATCGACCCATCCTGGGCGTTGATGGCCGTGCTGCCGATGGCGATGTCGCCGCCGGCCTGGATGCTAGCCTGGCGCGCGTCCAGCGCGGCGCTGGCGATGCTGGTGCCGGCGCCGCTGGAAAGCGTCGATTGCCCCAGGTTGAGCGCACCGGTTTTCAGGCTCAGCAGGCCAGAGGCCAGCAAGTCCGACCCGCTGGCGTCGACACTGCTGCCCTTGCTGTCGATCAGCAGGTCGCCGCCGGCGGCGCTGATGGCCGCACCCTGCGCTACGATCTGCTCAGCGACGATGCTCACACCCTTGCCGGCGCGCACCTGTCCACCGCTCAGGTCGATCTGGCGCGCCGCCAGGGTCAGTGCGTTTTCACTGAGAATGCTGCCTTTGGCGCCACGCAGGTCGCTGTTGCCGAGGTCCAGCACCAGGCTGTTGCCGCTGGCAATCTTGCCGCCGCTATTGTCGATGCTGCCGCTGTTGATCACGGCCCCGCCGACGCCGACGATCGAGCCGCCTTTGTTGTTCAGGTCGGTGTCTCCGCCGGCCGCGACCGGCTTGCCGGCGATACGGTCCAGGCCGGTACGGGTTTGCAGCGTCAGTTGCTCGCGCGACAGAATGCTGCCGCCGCCATTGTCGATGCCGCCCTCGCGCGCCACCATGGTCAGCGCGCCGTTGGCCGCAATCGCGCCCTTGGCGTTGTTGATGGTGGCGCCGGACAGCGTGGCGCTGCCACCTGCCGAGAGCGCGCCGCCGGCCGTGCTGATGCCCTTGCCGGCGTTCAGCACCACGTTGTTGCCTGACGAAACGCTGCTGTTCGAGGTGTCGATCCGCCCGCTCGCATCGAGCGTAATGTTGCCGTTGGCGATGAAGCCCTGGTTCAGCGAGCCGCCGCCGGCCAGGATATTGCCGGCCTTGACCGTGATGGCGCCGGTCTCGCTGCGGTGCGTGCTGCCGCCGGCCCGGTAATCCTTGCCGCGCGTATCGATCGCGATGTCGCCCCTGGCCGCCAAGCGGGCGTTGCCGGCGTCGATGCCGGCGCCGTCGATGTCCAGGCGCGCGCCGCTGGCGATGGTGCTGCCGGCCAGGCCGAGGGCGCCGTCCGCCGCATGCAAGCCGAGGTCGCCCGCGCTCGACAGGCGGCTGGCGCCGGCGTCGATGCTGGCGGCGCTCACTTGCAGAGCGGCATTGGTCGCCATCTGGGTTCCGGTGAGGGTAGCGCTGTTGACGGCCTTGACCGTCAGCGGACCATTGGCGTTGATGTCGGCGCCAGCCAGGTTGACGCTGTCGCTCCCGTCGATGGCGATGGCGCCGTTGCCGGTGATGCTGGCGCGATTCGCCTGCACGGCATGGGCCGACAGGTCGATGTTGCCGCCCGCCATGATCTGGGCACTGTCCACCTGGATAGCCTGGTCCGCGGCGATCGCGATCTGCGCTTGCGACGAGATCAGCGCACCTGCCGCGTCGAGACGCCCGGTGCTGATGCTGAGCGGGCCGCCGGCGCGCAGCGTGCCGTTGGCGCTGGCGATGACGCCGCTCACGCTCAGGGACAAGTCCTTGCCCGCAGCCACGGTGCCGCCGCTGTTCTCCAGCGTGCCGGCGGCCAGGCGCAGTGTCTGGTTCGCGGCCAGCTTGCCGCCATTGTTGTTCAGTTCAGCCGCCGACAAGGTCATCGCGCCCTGTGCTTCAACCAGGCCGCGTTCGTTGGCAAAGCGTTTGCCGCTGGCGTCGATGACGACATCCTTGCCGGAGCGTAGCTGGCCATCGGTATTGTCCACCTCGTTGTCACGCATGACGATGCTGCTGCCCGTGGCAACGCTGCCGAAGCGGTTTTTCAACGCGCCGGCATTCAGCTCCATCGTGCCGGCCACCACGATATTGCCGCCGGTATTGTTGAACACCTGCTTGTTCGCGTCGAACACGGCGTTCGCATCGGACGACAGTGCGCCGCCGCTGTTATCGATGCCATTGGCGCGCACCACCAGCGCCGGCTTGCCCGTGGCGCCGCCCGATTCGGCCACCACCGTACCGCCCACGTTGCTCAGGCTTTGCAGGCCGGCGTCGAGCACGATGTGCTTGCCGCCCACCTCGGCCTTGTCGGTAACGATCCCTTCGGCACGCGCGGCAATATCGCCGCCGGCCAGCATGGCGCCGCCGGTCAGATCAAACCGCTTTTCCATGGTGATATCGATGTCGCCCGCGGCCGACAGCATGCCGCCCTGCTGGCTCTGGCCGGTGATGGCCAGATTGCCGCCGGAGACGGCGCTGCCGCCCTGCATCAGCAGCTCGCCGGTGGCGAGGGTGACGCCGCGTGCGCCGGACAGCGTGGCGTCGCGCAGGTCGACCGTCGCGCCCTTGAGCGCCACATTGGCGCCGCTTTCCACCCGCAGTTGCTGGGCGTTCAGGTTGGCGCTGTCCAGAGTGACGTTGCCGTTGGCGGCAATCGTGGCCTTGTCGAGCGCGGCGTTGCCGCCGATGACCAGCTCGACACTCTTGACCGAGGTCATGGTCGCGCTGGCGCCGGACAGGTTGTCCGCCTTGATCGCCAGCGCCTCGCCGGCTTGCACCGTCGCTGCGGTGGCGACGATGTCGCGCGCCGCCAGCGCCAGCGTGCCCTTGCTGGCCAGCTTCGCGCCGGCCAGGTCGAGCGCGGCGCCGCCCAGCGCCAGCTTGCCGCCGGCGCTGATTTCGCCGTTGGCCCCGAGCAGGCGCTGCGCGCCGATGCTGACGTCGCCGGCAGCGCCGATCGCGCCCTTGGTATTGTCGAGACGGCCAGCCTGGATGGAGACACTGGAATCAGTACTCTGGATCACGCCGCCGGCGCTGTCGATGGCGCCGCTGGCGTCGAGCCTCACGGCCTTGCCGGCCTGGATGGCGCCGCCGGCGTTATCGAACGCGCTGCCGGCGAAGGTGAAGGCGCCGGCTGTGATCAGCTTGCCCTTGTTGTTGTCAACGGCGCCATCCAGCACCAGGTCGCTGGAGGCGGAGACCGTGCCCTCGCGGTTGCGGATACTGCCCACGTTGGTGAACACTGCATTGTTCGAGGCCACCGTGCCGCCCGTGTTGTCGAGCACGCCCGCGCCGGCGTTCAGCGCCAGCTTGTCGTCCGCCACGATCTTGCCGCGCATATTGTCGATGCCGGCCGCGCGCACGTCCATGCCGCCGCTGGCATACAGCACGCCGCCGGTAGTATCCAGTTTGCCCTTGCCCGCATCGACGCTGACCGAGGCCGCCGTCACGGTGGCGGCGCCGCTGTTCACACCCTGGCCGCGCAAGTCGGCCGACCTGGTAGCGCTCAGCTTGCTGCCTTGCACATCGAGCACGCCGGCGGCGTTGAGAAGCAGATCGGTGCCGGCCGCCAGCACGCCATTGGTGGCGCGCAGTTCAGTGGCATTGAGCGTGACCGCATCGTTGGCCGCCCACTGCTGCTTGTCGACAGCGATGCTGCCGGCGCTGACATGCAATGCACGCTCGGCTTGCAGCACGCCGCCGCTGCCGTCGATGGCCTGCGCTTGCAGGTTCAGGTCGGTGGCCGAATAGATACTGCCGCTGCTGTTGATGCGCTCGGCGGCCAGCACGAGAGCCTGGCTGGCCGACTTCTGGATCACGCTGCCGCTGTTGTCGATCTGGCGGGTCTGCAGCAGCACGCCTTGTTCGGCGCGCAAGACGCCGCCTTTGGCGATGGCAATGCTGTCTGGCGCGGCGATGCGCACGTTCTGGTCGGCGTTGGTCTGGCCGGTCAGGGTGACCTTGCCGGTGCTGGCCAGAACCACGTCCTTTTTACTGTAATTGTCTTTCAGGGTCAGGTCGCCCTGCGCGCTCAAGGTCAGGTTGTCCGCCAGCGCTGCAATCCGGCCAGCGCTGTTCACGCCCAGGCCCTTGTCGGTCGCGACCAAGTAGATCTGGTTGGCGTACATGCCGCCCAGTTCGGCGATATCGATCGCGAAGCGGGGCGCGCTGCCAGTGCCGTCCTGCTGCGTGGCCTTGAGCGTGCCGTACAAGACCTTGTTGGCGCCGAGAACCGCCTGCAAATTCTTGGTCGACACTTCCCCTTCGATCACGATGCCGCGCGCCAGCAGGTCGAGTTGTTCCATGTTGCTAGCGTTCAAGCCGCCGGCGCCGATGGTGATCACGCCGCGCTGCACGTTCAGGCTGTCCAGCTGGCCGGCGCTGTTGTAGCCCGGCGTGCCGGTGGTGAGCGTGGCACGCCCGGCGGTATTGAGAAAGCCGCAGCCGTCGCAGGTGATGCCGTTCGGATTGGCGATGACCAGGTCGGCGCGCTGGCCGGCCACTTCGATGTAGCCGTTCAGGCGCGATGGATTGCCGGACGTAACTTCATTGAGGATGATGCGCGCGCTGGTCGTGCCGAGCTGCATATTGCCGTTGACGATGCCGCCCAGCTGGGTGCCGGTTGCCTCGCGGCTGTTATTGAGCATCAAGCCCTGCTTGCCCACGTTGAACTGGTCGTAGCGGTTGTGCGACACGCCGGCCGCGCTGGGCGGCGCGATCAGCACGATCGGCACACCGTTGGCGGCGGCGTCGACCAGCGGCTTTTGCCCGGCCGGTGCATTGCCCGCAGCGACCACCTGGGCGTTGGCAGGGGCCACCACCAGGGCCGTCTGCAGGATCTGCAGCACGATCATCATCTGCGCCACCGCCCGCGCCCACGGACGCCGCGTGCCGCCTTCACTCTCGATCGGCTCCTGCAACTGCTCCGCGACCAGGCGCTCGGCCGCGGTCAGGGTGGTTTGCTTGCTCAACAGATGGCGGATGGGTGATTTCATGATGGGTCCTTGGGTGCCTGGACGGCGTCAAACAGGTGCTGCAAAGGGGGTACTGCTGAATAACTGCGGTGGCGCTCAGCGCGCATACGTGATCGATACCGATGGGGTGACGGCGCGCGTCTTGAAGCGCTCCGGTTTACTGACCGGGATGGCCAGGCTGGCCTCGAAGACCAGCCCCTTCCATCTGCCGCGCACGCCGGCAGCGAAGCCGGTCAGGGTGTCGCCGACCAGCCCGGCGGCGCTTGGCCCCGAAACCTTGCCGACGTCGAGCGCCACGAAGGCGCTGCTGTCAATGCCGGCGATCGAGGGCAAGCCGGTCGACAAGTCATTGCGCAGGATCGCGCCGCTTTCGGCCAACAGCACGCTGTCGCCGTCGAAGCCGCGCACGCTGTAGCGCCCGCCGATGCTGATCTGGTCGGCCGACAAGGTCATGTCGCCGGTTTTTTGCAGGCGCAGGCTGGCGCTGTACTGCAGCGCGTGCGCGGCTACCTTGAACGGCTGACTGAAGGAAGCGTTGAAGCTGACGATGCGCGGGCGCAGGGTCAAGCCGCCCTCGGCCGCGCTCGGATAATCGTCTTCCGCGCGGCCCAGGCCGACGCCCATGCGGTAGCCCAGGTCGAGGTCGAGCACGCCCTGGCCGAGGTATTGCTTGAGGGTCACGCCTCCCTGGGCGCTGGTGGTGCGGCGGCGCTGCACGACAAGTTCCACGTCGTCCAGAAAACTGCGCGCGCGCCGGGTCGAGAGGGCCGCGTACATGCCGGCCTTGGCCGAGGCGCTGCGCCACGCCAGATAGCTCCACCTGGCTTCGGCCGTGCTGCTGCTGCCGCTCGAGAGGAAGCGCGCGGTCGTGCCCTGCACGAACTGGGCGAAGCGGCTGCTGCTGTGCGAGACGGAAAAGCTGTGATAGTCCCAGGGAATGCTGTAATTGGCCGACAGGCTGTAGCTGCGATGGTCACGCCGCGGCTGCTGGGCGTTGATGTTGCTGCTCAGGCTGAGGATGTCGTTCAGGCCGGCGGCGTTATCGAGCGACAGCGAACCGGACAACTGGGCGCGCCCGAGCGCTTCCGAGCCGGAGTTGTCCAGGGTAAGGGAGCCGCGCGTACGCTCGAGCAAGGATGCCGCATTGCGCTCGACCAGCACCACGCTGGTGTCGGCCTCCATACCGGGCTCGATGCGGGTCGTGACCGACTGGCTCGGCAAGCGCTTCATCTGCTCGACACCCTGCTCCAGGTCGCGGATATTGAGCACATCGCCCGCCGCCAGTGGAAATGCATTGGTCCAGGTGCCCCAGGCGGTGTCGGCCACGTCGCCGGGCACGCCCGCCCGCACCATCTTCACGCCGGCCACGCGGCCGATGTGCAGCGCGAATACCAGCTTGCCCTCGCTCAGGTTCTGTTGCGGCAAGCTGACGCGGGTGGTGACATATCCAAGCGCAATCAATCGGGCGTCGAGCACGGCGGCAATCTGGCGCACGCCCTGCACCCCGACGCACTGGCCGAGGAAGGGCGCGACGGTGGACGTCATTGCGTCAAACTTTTGTTTATGACCGACAGTAATGCTCTTAATCAAAAAGCAAGGTGTCTCGACCGGCAATTTACTGAGGTCTGTGCTTATCTGCGCCAGTTGCAACAGGACGGCCTTGGTTTGCAATTGCTGCTGCTGTTCGCGGGTGCGCTCCTCTTGCCGACGGATGCCCTCCTGCGCCACCTCGAGCGGATTGAGGGTGAATCCGCCCGGCGTTGCGATCTGCTGCGCCGACGCGGCCGCAGCCGACATGAGCAGCAGTGCGGCATGCACGAAGGAACCCAGCTTGAGTCGGCGGGGCAGGAAACAGAGTGATGTTGGGGTATGAGTAAGCAGCATGGCGGGCAGGTGACAGCCCATCTACATGGCCTGATTCATTGCACAAATCGTAACGAGTCGAGCAGTTTAGCAGATGAACGTGCATTTTAGAAATTGTTTAATTGCAATTTCAAGGCGATTTTCCTATCTCCCCGGATTTCCTATGCATGCCGCATGGAAACACCACGTGCAAAATGAACGCTGTTATAGATGAATTATAGTTACGTAAAAGCATTACCTAAACTGCTTCATTATTTCTTGCAATGCAGCATAAATACAACACCGAATGTAACTCCCGGTTAGCCAGTCAATGGCAAGTAGCGACCCCAGCTCTTGAAATGGCGTCGACAGGCGTCCAAAATGCACCAATCGGATCAGGAGGATTTTCGTATGTACGTGTACGTTTCAGCAGCATGGTTGGCACTCACGCTGTCGGCGACGCAGGCGCACGGGCTCTCGCCCATTGCCGCGCCGGTGCGCTATAAGGTCAGTGACGGCAAGCCGTCCACCAACGTGTCGATTCAAACCGTGACGCTCGAGGCGGTTCCCGGCATGAACCCACAAGCCGTCGGCAAGGCCAATGCGGTCTTGACAGCGGCGGCGGCCAGCTTTGTCCGCGAGGCCAGGCAGTGCGGCACAGCCGCCGTCCAGGGCCGTCCGTGGGGGTTCACATTGGCTTTCGACAAGGCCGTCGTGTCGGACGCTTACCTCAGTGTGGTATTTGCCAAGTCGACTGTGTGCGCCGGCTCGCCCGACGAGGAAAAGGAAGCGCGCGTGTTCGCGCTCAAGAGCGGCGCCCTGGTGACCTCGCCGGACTTGTTCAAGCAACTGCTGCCAAACGCGAAAATCTTGACCGCCATGAGGACAAACAAGGAATTGATCCGCCTCGGCGAGGAAACGGCCGCGACCCTGATCGACGACAGCAAAGCGGTCCTGAAAATCGATGACGAACGCTGCGACTTTTATCTGAAAACCACCTCGTACCGCATCTGGGCCGACGGCAAGCACCTGATCTTTTACCCGGAATTCAATCAGCCATACTCTTTCTGCCAGAAAGAGTACCTGATCCTGCCCGAGTAAGGTCTCACTCGGTCCACATGGCCGCGCCAGTCCACGCCGACGGCCGCGCCGGCACGCCGTCGAGCACCGCGCCATTGGTGGCGATCACTTCGCGGTAAAAATACGCGCTGTCCTTGAGCGTGCGCTCCTGGGTCGCAAAGTTCACGTGCACGATGCCGAAGCGCTTGGAAAAGCCATGCGCCCATTCCAGGTTGTCCAGCAGCGACCAGGCGCAGTAACCGCGCACGTCCACGCCCTTGCCGATCACCTCGTGGATGGCGCGCAGGTGCTTCTGGTAGTAGTCGATCCGCAGCGGATCGTGCACGCGCCCTCCTTCGGCCACCGGCGGATCGAAAAAGGCGGCGCCGTTCTCGGTGATGTACAGCGGCGGATTGCCATAGCGCGCGGCTACCCATTCAAGCGTGTCGCTCAGACCCTTGGCATACACTTCCCAGCCGGTCTCCGTGTAGGTGGCCAGCGGCTGGCGCAGCGCCACCGCCCGCACCGGCAAGGCGGTGGCCTCGTCGCGCGTGACGCTGCGGGTGTAGTAATTGACGCCGATGAAGTCGAGCGGCTGGCGGATCAATTCGAAGTCTTCCGCCGGCCAGTCGGGCCAGGCGTCGCCGTACACGTCCTTCATCTTCTCGGGATAGCGCCCGAAAAACACCGGATCGAGGAACTGGCCGTTCATGTAGGCGTGCCCGCGCGCGGCCGCTTCCTGGTCGGCCGCGCTGTCGCTGGCCGGGTACTTCGGTTCCAGGTTCACCACCAGCCCGATCTCGTGCTTGCCCACCTCGCGGTACATCTTGACGGCAGCGCCATGGGCGCGCAGCAGGTTGTGCGCGGCGATGGGCGCCTCGAAGCGGTTGTGGTGACCCGGCGCCAGCGTGCCATTGAGGTAACCGCCGTCGGACACCACCCACGGCTCGTTGAGCGTGGCCCACGAGGTGACCCTGTCGTCGAGCCGGTCGAACATCACGCGCGCGTAATCGGCAAACCAGCCGGCGATATCGCGATTGAGCCAGCCGCCCTGGTTGTCCAGCGCCTCCGGCAAATCCCAGTGGAACAAGGTGACCATCGGCTTGATGCCCTGCGCCAGCAGGCGATCCACCAGTTCGTCGTAGAAGCCGATGCCGACCGGGTTGACCGCGCCGCGCCCGGACGGCATGACGCGGCTCCACGATATGCTGAAACGGTAGGCTTGCAGGCCGATCTCGCGCATCAGCGCCACGTCTTGCGCAGAGCGGCGGTAATGGTCGCAGGCCACGTCGCCGGTGTCACCATCGCGGATATTGCCGGGCGAGTGAGCGAAGCGCTGCCAGATGCTCGGTCCCGCGCCATCGGCCAGCGGCGAGCCTTCGATCTGGTAGGCCGATGTCGACGCCCCCCACAGAAAATTTTTGGGAAAGTTAATTGTGTTGGTCATGGTTTTCCCTTGGTGTGATCGAGTGCGATGAAAATGGTGGCCGGCAGCGTGCCGATACGCAGTTCGCCGCCGCGCCAGAGCGCGGCCTTGCCGTTCATGGTGGTGCGCGCGCCGCTCCAGCGGGCATCGTGCGCGCGCAGGCGCACACCGCCAGGCGGCCGCTTGATCTTACCTCCAATCCCCATGGTGATGCCGCGCGCGTCGGAGCGGATGGTGTAATCGAGCCAGCCGTACCCGGTCGGCAAAGACTGCACAGCGACGCCCGCGCCAGCGAGCCAGGCAGCCGGAATGCCATCGGCGACGATCAGCGACTGGTCGGACTCTCGCTCGTAGGCAAACAGGTCGAGCGTGGAGCGGATGAAGTCCGACGCAATCCAGCCGTGCGGCATGTCGCCCACAAAGCGCGGCGCGCGCGCGTCGCGCCCCACCACCTCGGCCCACTGGTTCCAGGCGGCGGGCCGGCGGTCGCGCATGAAAAAATCGAGCAGTTCGTGCGCGCGTTCGCGCCATCCGAGCCGCACGAACGCGGCCACGTTGCGCAGTTCGTACGGCGTGTAGTCGTTCCACTCGCGCCGCCCGTCGCGCCGCGCCGCCGCATCAAGCCAGTAACGTTCGAACGTCCCGTGCAGCAGGTCTTGCGGCAGGCGCTGTTGCAGCCCGCCCGGCGAGAGCGCGATGGTGCTGGAGGTGGGATCGAAGTCCCCCAGTTCCGCCGCGCCCGCAAGGTAGCCGATGCGGTGCGTGCTGGCGGTCAGGCGCAGGGATGCCAGCAGCTCGCGCTCGAACTGGTCGGCCTGCGCGGTCAGGGCAGCGGCGTGCGCCGGCTCGCTCACCACCCTGGCCAGCATGGCGGCGTCGCGATAGCCGCGCAGGCCCCAGAAATTGTCCCAGTTCGCGTGCATCGGCTTGGCCGAATAGCCTTCGTGGCTGATCGACGCCGGCAGCAGGCCATACAGCATGCGCCGCCCGGGCACGAGATTGGCCGCCGTCCGTTGCGACTGGCGCTGCCGCTCCATGTAGGCCGCCGCCGCCTTTACGCGCGGCCAGAGGCGCGTCACCAGTTCGCGCTCGTGCGTGTAGCGCCACACTTGCGCCACCAGGAAAATGAACTCGCCCTGGCTGTCGTTCTCCGGCACCGGGTCGGCGCCGCGCCGGTCCACGCAGCAGGGGATCTTACCGTTCGCGAACTGGTGCGGCGCATACCAGTTCACGTAGTCGCGTGCGTCGGTGTGGTCGCCCAGCCGCAGCATCGCTTCCGACATCATGGCGCCATCGCGGATCCACGAGCGTGCATACGAGCGCGTGCCGGGCATCAGCGCCGCGCCGTCGCGCGTCATCAAGATGTGCGCCAGCGACGAACGCAGGGTGTCCACCAGCGGCTGCGCCGAGGGCGGAACGGTGAACAACACGCGATTGAGGCGCGCGCGCCAGCCGCTGGCGACGTCGTCCTGCATCCTGGTGAGCCATTGCGCGGGACTGGCGCCGGCCAGCTGCGGCGCCTGCGCCGGGCCGTTCAACGGCAGCGCCAGGCCGAACACCGCCGTCGCGCCCGGCGCCAGCGTGACGTCGTACGCCAGCGCGCCGGAGGCGAAGCCGGCTTCGTCCTCCACCCGCCGCAGCGCACTCCAGCCGTCGCCGGCGAGGCGCGCCGGAATGGCGGTATGGTCGAACGACGACACGCCGGCGTGATCGGGAGCGGCCAAACTCCACACGCGGGTGGCGCCATCGACCGCGAAACTGTCGCCGTTCCAGGCGAGCGTGCGGATCGGGCTCACGCCAGGTGGCGTATTCAAGAACTGCATCGGTGGATTGACTTGCAAGGGCCGCAGCGCCAGTACCAGCCGCACGGTCAATGCCGCATCCGACGTGTTGGCCAGGTCGTAGCGCGCAATCAGCTGCGAAGTGGCCGCTGTACCCTGCGCGAAGGCGCTCGTGCGCAGCTGCCAGCGCGGCGCCGTCCAGGTCACCGACGGTATCGGCAGATAGCCGTCCTGCAGCGCGTGCGAGGTCGATACATCGGCCCAGGTAACCAGCTTGCCCCCGTCAATCACGAACGGTTCGATCGTGAATCCGGCGCGCGCCGCTTCAATCGCGCCGTCTTCCGAGATCAGCCCCGTTTCGCGGCCACCGTCCACCCCAAGCACGGTCCAGTAATTCTGCTGCCCCGACATGCCGCGCGGGTAATGGCCGCGCGGCGCCTCCGTTGCCAGGGCCTGGAAGAAGCTGTTGGCCGATGCGCCGTACGCCAGGTCTTTCAGTTCGATGCGATCGAGCCGGTATGGCTGCGCCGGCGCGCCGGGTAGCGCCACGCGCACGTAGCGTGCCTCGGACTCGCCCAGCAGCAGCGGATCGGCGCCGCCGCTGCCGTCGACCACCTTGCGCACCGTGCGCCAGGTGCTGCCATCGTTCGAGAATGCGACCTCGTAGCGGGCGGCGTGCAGCCCGTCCGCCCAGTGCAGCACCAGGCCGCCGAATTCGCGCGGCACGCCATAATCGACCGTCACCGCGCCCGGCGTGGTGGCGACGACCGGCTCGGGTGGTGGCCCGGACGGCGCAATGGCGCGCATGCGCAGGTCGTCGATCCAGACCGACCCACGCCCGCCGTCACGCCCGGCGCTGACCACCAGTTCCATCTGTTCGGTGCGGCGCAGCGTGCGGTCGCTGGCCGGCCCCCAGGCAAAATCGATGTGGCGTTTTTTAAACGTCACCTTTTGCCACTCGCGCGAGATGGCGAAGTTGGGCCGGTTGACCCACCAGACGTTGTCGCCGCTGGCGTCGACCAGTTTCATTTCGAAGTTGTTGAGCGGGGCGTCGGCGCGCAGCCAGAACGAGATGGCAAAGTCGCCGTCGAAGTCGAGCGGCAGCACGCGCTTTGCGCTGGCATAGCCGGCGGCGCTGCCGAAGTCGAAGTCGAAGCGCATGCCCTGCCCCTGCACGCCCGGCGCGCCCGACGCGCTGGCGGTGACGCCGTCCGACACCACTGCCTTCCACGCGAGCGGCTGCTCGAAGTCGTCCAGGATGCGTTCCTGCGCCTGCGCGCTGAGCATCGTGCACAGCAACAGCGGCCATGCTTTCATCATCCCTTCACGCTCCCCACCAGCAAGCCCTGGATATAATAGCGCTGCAAGACCAGGAACAGCAGCAGCACCGGCAGGATGGTGAGCACCGATCCGGCCATCATCATCTCGTTATCCTGCACATGCTCGCGCGAGAGCGACGCCAGCGCCACCGGCAAGGTGTAGAGGTCCTTGTCGGTGAGGACGATCAGCGGCCACATGAAGTCGTTCCAGCTGCCCAGGAAGCTGAAGATCGCCAGCGTCACCAAAATCGGCGCCAGCAGCGGCAGCACGATCGAGCGGAAGATGCGGAACTCGCTGGCGCCGTCGAGCCGCGCCGCTTCGAGCAGCGCGTCGGGAATGGTCAGCGCATACTGGCGCACCAAAAAAATCCCGAAGATGCTGGCCGCCGCCGGCACCAGCACCCCCACGTAGGTGTTCACAAGCCCCATCTGCTTCATGATCAAGAACAGCGGCAGCATCGCCACCTGCCCGGGAATGACCAAAGCCCCCAGCAGCAGCTTGAAAATGCGGTCGCGCCCCGCGAAACGCAGCTTGGCGAACGCGTAGCCCGCGCCCACGTTAAATACCAGCGACAGCAGGGTGGCGGCCAGGGCCAGCACCAGGCTATTCAAAAAATAGCGCTTGACGCCGGCCTGCGCAAACAGCTCCAGGTAATTGGCCAGCGTGGCCTGGCGCGGCAGCAGCGGCGGCGGGAAGTGGCTCGCTTCGCCATGCGCCATGAAGGAGACTGACGTCATCCACAGCAGTGGAAACATCGCCAGCAGTGCGCACAGCACCAGCACCGCATTGATCCACACGCGCCGGGGCATGGCGCCGTGCGCGCTCATTCTTCCAGCCCGCGGCCGGCCACGCGCATCTGCAGCATGGTCACGCCGAACATGAGCAGGAACAGGATGAAGGCGACCGCCGTCGCGCTACCCAGGTTCCACCATTTGAAGCCCTGCTCGTACATGAAGTACAACACGCTGACGGTGCTTTGCAGCGGCCCGCCTTCGGTCATCATGTATGGTTCGGCGAACAGCTGGAAGTAGCCGGCCATGGTGAGGATGCTGACCATGAACATGGTCGGCGCCAGCGCCGGCAAAGTGATGTGGCGCAGCATAGCCATGCTGCGCGCGCCATCGAGTTCGGCCGCCTCGTACAGATCGGCCGGGATGCTTTGCAGGCCGGCCAGGAAGATGATCATGTTGTAGCCGAAGTTCTTCCAGACCGCGAACAGGATAATCGAGGGCATCGCAAAACGCGGGTCGCCCAGCCAGTCCACCGGCGCGATCCCCACCAGATCGAGCCCGTAGTTGATGAAGCCATAGCGCGAGTGGTACAGGTAGCGCCAGATGACGGCCACCGCCACCATCGAGGTGACCACCGGCGCGAAGAAAGCGGTACGAAACAGCGGCTTGAACCACGCCAGCTGGGAGTTGAGCAGCAGCGCCGCGCCGAGCGAGGCGGCAATCGAGAGCGGCACTCCGACCACCACGAAGAACAGCGTGTTGCCCAGCGCCTTCCAGAACAGCGGTGTTTGCAGCAGTTCCGCATAATTGGCCAGGCCAACGAAGCGCAGGTTCTTCAGGTCCGCCAGCGCGTACAGGTCGAAGTCGGTCATGCTCATCGCCAGCGCGGCGAATACCGGCACGAAGAAAAACACGCCGATCACCAGCAGCGGCGGGCCCACCATCCACCATGCGGCGCGGCCGCTCTTCATGCCCTGCCCCGCTGGTCGAGCATCCAGCGGCGTTTTTCCAGGATGCGGTCGGTGCGCGCGTCGAGCTCCGTCACGGCTTGCTCGAGCGTCATGCGGCCCGCCACCAGCGCCTCGGTCACGATGCGCATCTCGGTGCCGATGCGCTCCCATTCAGGCACCTTGGGCGGCGACTTGGCGCGCTCGAGCTGCTCGCGAAAGGCCGCCGAATACGGATCGCCCTGCAACGCCGGGTCGGCCCACGCGCTGCGGCGCGGCGGCAGGTTGCCGGTCATCTGGTAAAAGCGCCGCTGCACATCCGGCTGCGACAGGTATTCGATTACCTTCCACGCTTCTTCTTTATGCTGCGACGCCTTGAACACGACCAGGCTGGCGCCGCCGGCCACCGAAGCGCCGGGGCCGCGCGGTCCGGGCAGGGGCGCCGTCATCCAGGTGTGCTGTTTGTCGGGCGGCAGGCGGCGCTTGAATTCGCCGATATTCCATGGCCCGGAGATGTAGAAGGCAAAAAAGCCCTTGGCAAATTCATCCCACACGTTCGAAATCGCCGTGGCCGAGAGGCGCGGCGCCAGGCCGGTTTTGAAGATGTCGAGATAAAACTGCAAGGTGGCGCGAAAATCGGCATGGCGGAAGTCGCCGAAGCGCCCTCCTTCGCGCAACAGCGGCGCGTCCTGCTGCAACGCCAGCGACAGCAGTTGTTCGTATTCGTTCAGCGGCAGCAGCACGCCATAGTTTTGCGGGCTGCGTTGTTTTACGGCGCGCATGGCATCAAGCCATTCGGCCCAGCTGGCGGGCGGCCTGGCAAAGCCGGCGTCCCGCAGCAGGTCCTTGCGATAGTAAATCAGGCGCGTGTCGACATACCAGGGCACCCCGAACAACTGGGCGTCGATCTGGTTCGAGGCCCAGATGCCGGGAAAATAGTCGGCGCTCATGACGCCGTCGGCGCGGTCGACGCGCTCGCCCAGCGGCTCGATCGCGCCCAGCGCCGCGAACTGCGGTATCCAGGTATTCCCGAGCTGGCACAGGTCGGGCGTGACATCGCCGGCAAAAGCGGTCAGCAGTTTTTCCTGGGCCGACAGCCACGGCAGCTGCTGCACCTTGATGCGGATGCCGGGGTTGATTCTCTCAAAGTCGGCCAGCAGTTCCTTGACCACTTCGCCCTCGCGCCCCATGGCCCACAGGCGCAGTTCCACCGGGCCGCCGCTGCGCCGCTCGCAGCCGGCCAGCAGCAGTGCCAGCGCCGAACCGGCGACCCAGTGGCGCCGCCGCAAATTCATGGCCTGGCCTCGGTCTCGAGCCAGCCGCCAGAAAAGCCGGCTTTGCGCAAGCCGGTGCGGATCACCGGATTGCCGCGCATGACGCGCCACACCGATTCGTCGCGGTGGTTCGCAATCATCGCCAGGATCGGGCCCTGGTCGATGCCCAGGTAGTCGGTGTCGATCCAGCCGAAGCCCGGCACGCGGCGCCCGTTGGCCAGCTTGATGCCGAAGTCGAAAGTCGGATTGAAGGCGTCGAGGAAGCCGTATTTACCGTAGATCTGCTTGCCGTAGCGCGCGTGCATATCGGTGATCGCGGGAATGGCGATCTCCGGCGCGAAGGCGATCGAGGCCGCCGCGCCGGTCGGGGCAATGGTGCAGTCGTCGTAGTGCTGCTTGCCCATGCCGCGCCCGGCGTAGCTGCGGAACTTGCGCCGCTTGCCGCCGTCGGTGATGGTGGCGTCGGCCGGGCCGTCGCTGGCCGTCACCCCCCACAGATTGGCGCCATAGCCCTTGCAGCCGAGCGGATTGGCAATGGCGTAGGCCTGCTGCGCGTAAGTGGCGCGCCGGCTGTTTTCAAAATAGTCGATGCCGCGCTTGCGCATGTAGGCATCCTGGATGCCGCGAAAATCGATCCACACGTGCGAATACTGGTGCCCGAAGTGCGGGGCGAACGCCAGGTGTTCCTGGCCCCACAACGTGCCCCAGGTCTTGTCGTAGGTGCTGGTCCACTCGTCCCAGGCCTTGGGGTCGACCGGGTGCGTGGGCGAGGCCAGCGCCAGCACGTACACCAGCATCGCTTCGTTATAGCCGCGCCAGTCGTAGGGCAGCATGCCGGTTTCGGGATGCCACCCAAGCACGATGGCCGGCGGGCGCGCCTGCGCCCATTGCCAGTCGACGCGCCGATACAGTTCATCGGCCAGGCGGCGGATTTCGACCTCCTGTTCGTCGGCGCCGTCGAAATACGACTGCATGTGCAGCACGCCGGCGATCAAGAGGGCCGTGTCCACCGTCGAGAGCTCCGAGTTGGAACTGCGCGCGCCGGTTTTCATGTCCAGGAAGTGATAGAAAAAACCCTTGTAGCCGCTCATGCCCTGCGCCGCCTTGCCTTGCGGGGCATTGCGGAAGAAACGCAGGGTGGTCAGCACCCGTTCGCGCGCCTGCGCACGCGTGATGTAGCCACGCTCGATGCCGATCGGGTAGGCGGTCAGGCCGAAGCCGACCGCCGCGATGCTCGAGAACGACGGCGACGGATAACGGTCGGGCACCAGCCCATTGGCCGGATTGGCAGTCTCCCAGAAAAAGCGGAAGGTGCGTTCGGACAGGTCGTCCAGCAGCGCCGCCGCCGGCCCTGGAACCGCAGGCGCGGCATGGGCCAGCGGCATCGTCGCGATGGCGCCAACCAGCGCGGCCATCGGCATCAAGCGTTTTCTCATCGACTTCCCTTATTTAAAATGCATAGCGCGCGGTGAGTTTAACCGTTCGCATCGGACCCGTCACGGCGCCCGGAACTCCCAGCTTGACGTTGTCGCCGCCAAGGTAGTTGGGATTGTTTTTGGTCGGCCCGCCGCCCCAGGCATCGTAGGCGGCGTAATTAACCGTGTTGAAGACGTTGAGCACGTCGAAGCGTACCGACACCTTGCCGAAACCGACACCGAGATCCTTGGCCATGGCCATGTCGACGGTGCGGAACGAGCCGCCATCGCCCTTGCGCGACACGCAGGCCTCAAAGCCCGCGGAGCAGTCGGTGATCCGGTACGGCAGGCCGCTGCCAAGCGTCACTTTGGACGAGAACATGATCCCGAACGGCAGCAGACGGTCGCTCAGGCCCGCCACCACCAGGCGATGGCGTTCGACCGTGGTCGACGGATTCCACGAGTGGGCGTAACGGCCGAAGGTCCAGTTGAACATGTCGTTGTTCCACTCCTTGTTCGTGGTCTCGCCTTCGGAGTAGGTGTAGGTCGCGGCCAGGCCCCAGCCCGACGCGGTGGAAAATGGCTTGTCGCCTTTCAGGTAGGCGGACGAGGTTTTTGCCTGCGAGATGAAGTCGCCCAGGATCAGGGTGCCGTAGCCGGGCACGGAGCTGAACATCGGGTCGATCGGGCTGGCATTGCCCCAGCCGCCGTTGACGTCGCGGTTACCGCCGAACCAGTTGAACTGGTTGCGGCTGCGCGAGACGGTCGCCCCGGCTTCGGTATTCCATGCGCCCAGCGCCTGGCGCACGCCGACGCTGAACTGGTCGGTGTACGGCAGCTTGTGTTCACTGCGGACCAGCCAGATCTCGCCGCCGGCCTGCGAGTTCTTTTGCAGTTCGTCCAGCGCCACGTTGGCGATGGTGCGGTCGTAGGCGCGCCCGGCACCGGCGAAAAAGACCGTATTGCTGTCGCCGAAAAGGTCGTACGAGAGCCCGACGCGCGGCTGCCACGCATCCTTGAACGACTTGCGGTTCGAGCCGGTGCTGATGTAGTTCCCGATCGTCACGCCGCCCTTGGCCAGCGACTGCGCGTAGGTCTGGCCCACAGGCGCACCGGAACGCGGGTCCTGCTTGCCGAACAGGCCGGCGCGGTCGCTTGGGGTAACGTAGCTGTCGTTGAGCATATTCGTCTCGTAATCCCAGCGCAGGCCGAGGTTCAGTTCGAGCTGCTTGGTCAGCTTCCAGTCGTCCTGCAGGTACACGCCGTACTGGCGGTCGGTGTAGCTCACGCCGGTCGGCGCCAGCGCGCGCGAAATTTCGAAGACCTGTGGAATGCCGGTCACGTTGTCGATCATCTCGCGCCGGATATCGATGGCGTTCGAGGTGCCGTACAGCTTGAAGTCGACCTTCTTGACCTTGACCCCGCCCTTGATCGTGTGGCCGTCAAGACCGGTCCAGGTCAGGCTCTCGCTGAACGAGAGGCCTTTCTGCATGCGGTCCTGGGCATCCGGCGAGCCGCCGGTAAACAATACATCAACCACGTTCTTGGTCTCGTTGCTCGGCGAGACCACATACTTTACGTAAGGCGTCGACAGCAGCGCGCTCGGATTCCAATGGAATTTTTCGTAGCCGATGCGCGCTTCGTTGAGGAAGTCGCCGCGTGAAAATTCGTGTTTCAGGTCGATCCGCGTTTCGTCGTTCTTGCGGTCTTTCTCGTTGCCCGGCACCGACAGCTTGAAGTCTTCCGGCACCAGGTCGTTCTCGCGCCGCACGCGCGTGGTCAGTTCGATCAGGTGGTCTTCGCCGATGCGCGTGGTGAGCTTGCCGAGCACCAGGTCTTCCTTGAACTTGGCGGTGGCCGATCCGGCCTGCGCCAGCAGGGACGGCACGATGCCGGCGTTGGGCAGCAAGTCCTGGCGCTGGGCCACCACCTGGCGCGGCGTGTCGATCCGCTTGCCTTCGTACGCGATGAAGTAATGCATCACGTCTTCCTTGATCGGCCCCCCGAGCGTGGCCCCGTACTGCTTCTGCGAGTAGCGCGGGCGCTCGACGCCGTCGGCCTTGTTCTTCTTCTGGAACGGATCGTGGGCGGTCAGGTTGGCGCCGGTGCGGTCGAAAAACACATCGCCATGCAACTGGTTGGTGCCCGACTTGGTGATCGCCGTGATCGCGGTCGAACTGACCTGGTCGAATTCGGCCTTGTAGTTTTGCGAAACCACCTTGTACTCGGCCACCGCCGACTGCGGGAACGGGTTGCCGCGCGAAGAGTCCAGGCCGGACATGCCGCCGCGCAGGATATAGTTTTTCTGGCCGACGCCGTCGATGAAGACGTTCACGTTATCCTGGTTCTGCGCCCCGCCCTGCAAGGTGCCGTAGCCGGTCTTGGCCTCAACGTCGAAGCGCACGCCCGGCGCCAGGTCGGCAAAGGCGAGGAAGTTGCGCGAGACCTGCGGCAGGCTCTCGATCTGCGCGCGCGAGACGCTGGTGCCCACCTCGGACGTCTTGACGTTGCGGCGCTGGGCCGAACCCAGGATCACCACCTGCGCCATGTTGGCCGGGTTGGCCGGGTTGGCCGCGCCCAGCGACAGGTCGAGCGAGGCGGTCTGGCCGATCGACAGCGTGACCTTTTCGGTGCTCTGGCCGCCGACCTTGATCGCATACTCGCCCGGCGGCAGGCCGGTGAGCACGTAGCTGCCGTCGGCGCCGGTGCTGGTGCGGTACTTGTAGCCGGTGGCCGTATTGCTGGCGACGACCGGCGTGGCCGGCGCCGCGGGCGCGCCGCTCTGCGTGATTTGTCCCTTGATGGTGGCGCTGCTTAACTGCGCATGCGCCGGCGCGGCGGCCAGCATGGCTACCGTCGACAGTCCCACCAATGCCCGGCGCAGTTCGCGCACGCCCGTTTTCATCTTCATGCATTTCTCCCGTTGTTTATAGTTGTCGTTATTTCAGAATGTCGTTTTCCGTCATGCCCTGCGCATGCGCGCCGCACGAGCGCCGCACCACCAGTTCGGTTTGCACCACCTGCACGGTTTTTTTTGTCCCCTGCGGGTTTTCAATCTCAAAGGCCAGGCATTCGAGCGCGCGACTGCCCATTTCGGTGATCCGTACGCGCACGGTGGTCAAGGGCGGCGTGACGAAGCGCGCCGTCGGCACATCGTCGAAGCCGGCCAGCGCGATGTCGCGCGGGACCACCAGGCCGCCCTCGCCCAGCGCGAACAGGCAGCCGATCGCCATCATGTCGTTGGCGGCGAACACCGCGTCCGGCAGGCGTTTCAAGGCGCGCAGCTGCTGGCCGGCGCGGTAGCCCGATTCCTCGCCGAAGTCGCCGCGCAGCACTTCCGGCTCGAAGCGCGGCGCCCCTGGCAGCAAGCGCGCGATGGTCTCGCGAAAGCCGCGCAGGCGTTCTTCGGCGTCGAAGTTGTCGGCCGGGCCGGCGATCATGACGATGCTGCGGTGCCCCATCTCGACCAGGTGCTGCACCATGTCGGCCGCGCCGCCGTGGTTGTCGACCGCCAGGGCCGAACAATCGTGGCCGGTGGCGCGCGTATTGACAAGCACGATGGGCAGGCTGTCGGGCAGGTTGTCGGCCAAAAAACCGGCATCGACATGCGGCGACATCACGATCAGGCCATCGACCCGGCCGCTCATGGCGCGCATGGCCCGCGCAGCTTCGCCGGCGTCGCCGTGCGAACTCGATACCAGCAGGTGCAGGCCGCGCCGGTGCGCCGCCATGTCGATCCCGCGAATGAGCTCCGAAAAGAACTCGCCATGCAGGTCGGGCAGCACCACGCCGATGGTTTCGGTGCGGCTGGTCGACAGGCTGCGCGCGCCGCTGTGCGGAATGTAGCGCAAACTGCGCGCGGCAGCCAACACCAGCTGGCGCGTCTCGTCGGTGACGGTGTCGCTGCCATTCAACGCGCGCGACACCGAGGCGACCGACACATTGGCCGCGCGCGCCACATCCTTGATCGTTACCGCCATAAAAACACCACGCTTTCACCCCTCCCGCATAAACCCCGGTAACCGATTACATTTTTTCTAATGTACCGCAATCGAGCTCAGCACAGCGTGGTTTTTTTGTAAATTTTTCACCAAAAAAAGCACGACTTCTGGTCGAAATTTTACTTTTTTAACAAAGATGTCATGTAAAATTTATCAGGATGTAACCGCTTACATTGCGCCGTCTCCATTGCCAACCACCGTACCCTGCCCATGACTCCGATTCCATTCAGTCCCGCCGCCGGCGCCCGCTTCCTCTCCAACGGCCATCTGCGGGTGCTCGTCACGGCCGCCGGCACCGGCGCCACGGACCTGGGCGAGCACGCGCTGACGCGCTGGCAGGGCGACCCGGTGGAAGACGGCGACGGCTACTTTATCTACCTGCGCGATATCGACAGCGGCGAATCCTGGTCGGTCGGCGCACAGCCCTGCGCGGTCGCCGGCGCCCGCTATGGGTTCGGCGGCGACGATGGCGGCGCGTGGCTGACCTGCCGCCACCTCGGCATCGAAGCGCGGCTCGACATCGTCGTCGCGACCGAGTCCGACGTCGAACTGCGCACCCTGACCTTGCGCAACACCAGCGCGCGGGCGCGCCGCATCGAAGTGACGAGCTACCTGGAAGTGGTGCTCAACAAGCGCGCCGCCGAAGCCTCGCACCCGGCGTTCTCGAAACTGTTCGTGCAGACCGAGTCGGTTCCCGAGGCCGGCGCGCTGCTGGCGCGGCGCCGTCCGCGCGGCGCCGACGACGTCTGCATCTGGCTGGTGCACGCCGCCGCCGGCGGCGAGGATGGCGGCATCGAGACCGACCGCAAACGCTTCATCGGGCGTGGCCGCAGCCTGGCCGCGCCAGCCGCGCTGGCCTCAAGCACGCCGCTCTCGGGCAGCGCCGGCAACGTGCTCGATCCGTCGTTCAGCCTGCGCCGCAACGTGACGCTGGAACCGGACGCGAATGCCGTCATCGTCTTTACGCTCGGCGCGGCGCCCGGGCGCGATGCCGCACTGGCCCTGCTGGCGGGCGCGCCGGCGCCGGAACTGGCCGCGCGCATGGCGGGCGAACGGCGCGCTGCCCTCCTCACGGCGCTGGCGCTCGATGCCGAACAAGGCGCCTATGCCGAAGCGCTGGCCGCCGCCATCCTGTATGGCGAAAGCGCCCTGCGCGGCCCGGGCGACGCGCCCCTGTCCACCGACAGCCTGCCCGATTCGCTCGGCCTGCCCAAGGACCGCGTGCTGTGCGTGGTCACCGCCATCGGTCCGCGCGACCCGCAGGCGCAAGCCTTGCTCGACGCGGCGCGCTACTGGGATGCGCTGGCCCTGCCGCTGCACCTGGTGCTGGTCGGCGCGCAAGCCGACTGGCCCGCGTTGCCAGGCCCGGTAACCCTGCTCGACCCCATGCACGTCGACAGCGCCGACCTGGAACGCGTGGCCGCGCAGGCGCGCATGGTGGTCAAGGGCGAGCTGCCGCTGTTCGCGCCGCGCGCCAGCATCCTGCGCCCGCCGCGCCCACCGCACCGCAAGCATCCACAGGACGACGCCGAACCGGCGCCGCTGCAGTTCTTTAACGGCGACGGCGGCTTCTCGAGCGACGGCAAGGAATATGTGATCCGCCTGGCCTGGGACGGCGCCGAAGGCCTGTCGCGCCCGCCCCTGCCCTGGACCAATGTGATCGCCAACGAACAGGTGGGGGTGCTGGTGAGCGAAACCGGCGCCGGGTACACCTGGAGCCGCAACAGCCGCGAACACCGGCTCACGCCCTGGTTCAACGACCCGGTGCGCGATCCGCACGGCGAAGCGCTGTATCTGCGCGACGAAGACGACGGCAGCTGGTGGTCGCCCATGCCCGGTCCCGCACCGGCGGCAAGCAACTATGAGGCGGTGCACGGCTTCGGCTACACCACTTTCCGCCATGCCAGCTATGGCCTGGAGCAGGAATGCACGGTATTCGTGCCGCGCCACGACCCGCTCAAGATCGTGCGCATCCGCCTGCGCAATACCGACGCGCGCAGCCGCACCATCTCGCTGTTCTCGTACCAGCAGCTGGTGCTGGGCAGCACGCCGGCCGACAGCGGACGGCACATCTGCACCACCTGGGACAGCGGCGTGCTGCTGGCCACCAACCGCATGGCCGGCCCGTTCGCCGACGGCGTCACCTTTTGCGCGCTGATCGCGCCGCCGGCCAGCGCCAGCTTCCACAGCGCCGACCGCGCCGCCTTCATCGGCACCCAGGGCACCACCGCGCGCCCGGCGGCGCTGGGCGAAGCGCGCCTGGACGGGCGCACCGGCCCCGGGCTCGATCCATGCGCCGCGTTCCAGGCGCGCCTGACCATCGCCCCCGGCGAAGAGGTCGAATTCGCCGTGCTGCTGGGCGAAACCACCTGCGCCGACGATGCGCAGGCGCTGGTGCGGCGCTATCGCGCCGGCGCGGCGGTCGAGCAAGCCCTGGCCGAGGTACGCCAGTTCTGGCGCGACACCGTCGGCGCCATCGAAATCGACACCCCGGTGCCAGCGATCGACCTGATGGTCAACGGCTGGCTGGCCTACCAGAACCTGAGCTGCCGCATCTGGGGCCGCTCGGCCTTTTACCAGTCGGGCGGCGCGATCGGCTACCGCGACCAGTTGCAGGACGCCAGTGCCCTGATCTACACCCTGCCCGAAATGACGCGCAAGCAGATCTGCCTGCACGCGGCGCACCAGTTCACCGAAGGCGACGTGCTGCACTGGTGGCACCCGGCCCCGCTCGAAAAAGGGCTGCGCACGCGCTTTTCCGACGACCTGCTGTGGCTCCCCTACATCACCGCGTTCTACCTCAAGTCCACCGGCGACTGGAGCGTGCTCGATGAAGTCGAAGGTTTCCTGAGCGCGCCGCAGCTGGAAGACGGCGAAGACGAAGTCTTCCTGCACCCCGAAGCGGCCGGCACCAGCGCCGACGTGTACGAGCATTGCTGCCGCGCGCTGGACCGCTCGCTGACGAAAGGCGCGCACGGCCTGCCGCTGATGGGCACCGGCGACTGGAACGACGGCATGAGCCGGGTCGGACGCGAAGGCCGCGGCGAGAGCGTGTGGATGGGCTTTTTCCTGTTCCGCATCATCAAGGACTTCTTGCCGGTATGCGAGCGGCGCGGCGACAGTGCGCGCATCGCCGCCTACAGCGCCTACCTCGAGCAGCTGGCGGTGGCGCTCAATGACCAAGGCTGGGATGGCCAGTGGTACCGGCGCGCTTTTTACGATAACGGCGCGGTGATGGGCTCGAGCGAGAGCGACGAATGCCAGATCGACGCGCTGGCCCAGGCCTGGTCGGTGATCTCCGGCGCGGCGCCGCTTGAGCGCGCGCAGATGGCGCTCGACGCCATGGAACAACGGCTGGTGTCGGATGCCGATGGTTTGATCCGGCTGCTCACGCCGCCTTTCGTCCACACCGCGCAGGACCCTGGCTACATCAAGGGTTACGTGGCCGGCGTGCGCGAAAACGGTGGCCAGTACACGCACGCGGCCTGCTGGGCGGTGCGCGCCGTGGCCGAAGCCGGCCGCAACGAACGCGCCGCGCAGCTGCTCGAAATGCTCAGTCCCATCAGCCATGCGCTCACACCGGAAGCGGTGGCGCGCTACCAGGTCGAGCCCTACGTGATCGCGGCCGATATCTACGGCGCCGATCCGCACGTGGGGCGCGGCGGCTGGACCTGGTACACCGGTTCGGCCGGCTGGGCTTTCCGGGTCGCGCTCGAATCGGTGCTCGGTTTTACGCTCGAAGGCGGCGCCGCGATCCGCATGAAGCCGGTGGTGCCGGCCGCGTGGCCGCGCTTTGGCATTCGCTACCGCCTGCCGGACGGCGCCACCAGCTACCACATTGAAGTGATCAACGACGCCATCGGTGACGGTTCGCTGGTGGTGGCCGCCTCGCTCGACGGCCAGGAAGCGCCGATCGTGGACGGCGCGGCCATGATCCCGATGAAGGCCGACGGCGCCGCACACCGCGTGGTCGTCGTGCTGCGCGCAGCCTGAGATGGCGGCGGTCAGGCTCACAGGCATACGCAAGTCGTATGGCGCGCAGGCGGTGCTGCACGGGATCGATCTCGATATCGGCGATGGCGAGTTCGTGGTCTTCGTGGGCCCGTCCGGCTGCGGCAAGTCGACCCTGCTGCGCGCCATCTGCGGGCTGGAAGACATTGACGGCGGCGACATCCTGATCGACGGCGCGCGCGTGAACGACGTGCCGCCGGCGCAGCGCGGGCTGGCCATGGTGTTCCAGAGCTACGCGCTGTACCCGCACATGAGCGTGTACGAAAACATGGCGTTCGCCCTGAAACTGGCGGGCAAGCGCAAGTCGCAGATCGACGTGGCGGTGCACAAGGCCGCGCAGACCTTGCAGATCGAAGCGCTGCTCGAGCGCCGGCCCAAGGAACTGTCGGGCGGCCAGCGCCAGCGCGTGGCGATCGGACGCGCCATCGTGCGCCAGCCGGCCGTGTTCCTGTTCGACGAACCGCTGTCGAACCTGGACGCCTCGCTGCGGGTGCAGATGCGCATCGAGCTGGCCAGGCTGCACCGCACCCTGGCCACCACCATGATCTACGTCACTCACGACCAGGTCGAGGCAATGACCCTGGCCGACCGCATCGTGGTGCTGCGCGCCGGGCGGGTGGAACAGGTGGGCGCGCCAATGGCGCTGTACCACCGGCCCGACAACCTGTTCGTGGCCGGCTTTTTGGGCGCGCCGCCGATGAATTTTTTACGCGGCGAGATCCGCCAGTGGAACGCCGGGCAGGCGGTGGTGGCGCTGGCCGGCGGCACCCAGCTGATGGTGTGCGTGGCCGAGAGCATGGCGCCGGGCGCGCGCGTTACCCTGGGCATGCGCCCGGAGCACATTGCGCCGCATGTTACCGACGGCATTCCGGCGACCGTGTTCGCGGTCGAACGGCTGGGCGAAGGCACGTATCTGTACGCCACGGTCGCCGGCAGCGCCGAGCAGGTGGTGGTGCGCGCCGACCCGGACGCCAATTGGGACGTGGGCCAGTATCTGCTGCTTGGCGCACCGCTCTCGCGCATCCACGTGTTCGGCGAAAACGGCAGGCGTTGCCCGCCTGCGGGCGAGCCTGGGACCGCCGGACTTGCACCGGCTTGCGCCTGAGCGGTTTTTGATCTAAGCTCGCTCTGTCGAAAATGGTAGACCGGTGTGGTGAGCCCCGGTCAGCCTGCCGCACCCGTGGCGGGCAAACAATCCAGCCCATGGGGGCCGCGGACCGCGACGGAAGGCGGACCTGCGCCGTTTTTCCGTGACGGCGCCGTCTCGACCCGGCTGTTCTCCTCCGTCCGGAATACGCCCTGTCCTTCGCCGTGCCTGCGGCAGCTCACCACAAGGACGTACCATGCAAAACCATTCCCTCTCCCACGACAGCGCCGTCCTGATCATCGGCGGCAGCCTGGTCGGACTATCGGCCGCCTTGTTCCTGGCGCGCCGCGGCGTCGCCACCATCGTCATCGAAAAACACCACGACAGCGCGCCACATCCGCGTGCGATGGGCTTCACCGAACGCACCATGGAGCACTACCGCGCGGCCGGCATCGGCGAGCGCATTGCGCAAGTGCCGCCCCAGGCCCGCCTGCGCCGCGTGCGGGCCGATTCGCTGACCGGCGCCTGGCGCCAGGAGACCGAATGGACGCCTGGCGAAACGCAGGAGCGGCGCGCCAGCGCGTCTCCCTGCGGCGGCGCGGCCATCGCCCAGGACAGCCTGGAACCGATTTTGCGCAGCGCAGCCACGCAGCAAGGCGCCGACCTCAGGCTGGGACACGAACTGCTCTCTTTCCAGCAGGATGACCAAGGCGTGACGGCACAGGTACGGGTACGCGACAGCGGCGCGCTGGTCACGCTGCGCGCCGCTTACCTGATCGGCGCCGACGGCGCGGCCAGCCCGGTGCGTACTGCGCTGGGCATCGAACGCCAGGGCATCGGCCACCTGCGCACGCTGCGCAGCATCCTGTTCCGCTGCCCCGGCGCCGAACCGTACCTGGCGCGCGGCATCACGCAGTTCGACATCGAGCAGCCCGGATTCAAGTGCTTCCTGACCACCTACGGCGACGGCCGCTGGGCCTTGATGTTCGACCAGACGCAGCCCGTCGGCGACGACCTGGTGGCGCTGGTGCGGCGCGCGCTCGGCCAGGACCTGGCGGTCGAGGTGCTGGCCACCGGGTGCTGGGAGCTTGCCGGCCGCATCGCCGATCGATTTTCGCGAGGGCGCGTGTTCCTGGCCGGCGACGCCGCCCACCAGCTGCCGCCCACCCGTGGCGGTTTCGGCGCCAATACCGGGATCGACGACGCCGCCAACCTGGCGTGGAAGCTGGCCATGGTCGTGCAGGCACGCTCGTCGCCCCTGCTGCTCGACACCTACGATGAAGAACGCCGCCCAATCGCCTGGCTGCGCCACCAGCAGACGTTCGCGCGGCCCGACTATGCCCACTGGGCCAAGGGGACGCTGGAGCACGTAGCGCTGTTCGGCAATGAAGCGATGGAGCTGGGCCAGTTGCAGCGCTCCGCCGCCATCCCCGGCGCCGCGGCCGGACTGCCGCCGGCGGCACATCCCGATCAATGGGCCGGCCAGCCGGGAACCCGCATCCCCCATGTGTGGGTCGAGGGCGGGGGAAGCACGCTGTCCACGCTGGATTTGGCCACCGACGGCTTCGTCCTGCTGGCGCGGGCGCGCGGCTGGATCGACGCCGCACGCGCGCGGACCGGGCCGGCATGGCCGCTGCGCGCCTTGCAGGTCGGCGTGGATATCGTTTTCCCGGCGGACGCCAGCTTCGAGCATCGCTTCGGCGTCGGTGCGGACGGGGCTGTGCTGGTGCGCCCGGACGCGCTCATCGCATGGCGGGCAAGCGGCCTGCCTGCCGATCCGGCCCGGACCCTGGCCGAGGCGATGAAGCAGGTGGCGATGCTCGCTTAAGCAGGATGCGGCCAGGTACAAAGCGCGCTTGCCTGGCCCAGGCGCTGCCCGGATTCCGTTAAAATGGCTGCCTGGGCAATTAAGCAAGCTGGGCAGTGAAGAATGCAACTGGTGCGCCCTCCGAGCGACAACAAAGCTGATCAGATGAGACCATCCGAACACCGACCAGGCTGCGTGGCAGCGCCCCTCCCCGCCAGCATGGCCGCCGCGCTGGCGGGCTACACGTGGGAGCGCGAGGCCAGCGGCGAGTCCGGCGCCGGCGTCTACCGGCTGCACGGCAAGAAGGATTGCCCCGATCTGTTTCTCAAGCACGGAAACGATGCGGTTGCAGACCAGATTACCGATGAAATGACGAGAATGCTGTGGCTGGTCCGGTATATTCCGGTGCCGGAAGTTGTGCAATTCGTGCGCACGCCAGATCGGGCCTGGCTGCTGATGAGCGCAATGAACGGCGTGACGGCGCGCCACATGCTGGAATCGCAGCCCGAACCCGGCCCTGCCGTCGTCGACGCATTGGCGGCATTCCTGCGGCGCCTGCACGCCATTCCGGTGAGTGCATGTCCATTCAACGCCGATCACACTGTCAGGCTTCGGCTGGCACGGCAGCGCATCGACGCGGGCGCCGTCGATGTCGATGATTTCGATGACGAGCGCGAAGGCTGGACCGCCGAACAAGTGTGGGAAGCGCTACAGCGCCATCTGCCGCTCGTGCCCGACCCGGTCGTCACCCATGGCGACTTCTCGCTCGACAATTTGATGATCCACGACGGCGCGGTAGTCGGATGCATCGATGTCGGGCGCGCCGGAGTCGCCGATTGCTACCAGGATCTTGCCATTCTGTGGAACAGTCTCGGTGAATTTGGGGAGGCGCTGCAGGAAAGGATGTTTTTGCAATACGGCCTTGCGGTTCCCGATCAACGCAAGCTGCAATTCCATTTGCTGCTGGACGAGCTGTTCTAAGCTCGGTCGCACATGAACGGTTTGCCGGAACCTGTCGTGAAACTGCCTGTAAAACCTTCACCGACTCGCTAACGCCGTGGGCTTGCGCCACATCTGCAGATAAAACTGCTGGATATCGGCTGCGATGAATTCCCACGCCCACGCTTTTTCCTCATCGCTGGCATCCCACATGATATTTTCGGCATACGATACATCCACGATGGAGAGGAGCGCATCCGGATTAGCCCGATACTGATCGGCCAGGAAACCGGTCTGCGCCCGGATTGCCGCGCTGTCTTTTCGCTTGATCGCCTCGGTAATCCTGCCCGCAAAGGCCTCTACCCACGTATGGGGATAGTCATCATATTCTGCAGGGTCCCAGTTGCGTTCGGCGAGCCATTTTCCGGTCAGTGCCGCCCCCTCCGGAAATCGCGTGCGGATGTTGCTGACAAGCCGGTTTTCAGCGATATACATATCCATCCGTCAATGACGCCATGCAGGAAAAGCCATCGCAAAACCCAGGCTTTCCAGCCTGTCCATTAACTCATTGACTGCCTCCGGGTCGGCCGACGCCGGCACATCGACTGCATAGTGCTTGAACTGAGGAAGATGTTCAATGCCGAGGTCCAGATCCAGCAGCTCATGCTCGTATTGTCCCAAATCGGGTCCGGCGTGATCGCTGATCCAGACCAGCGAATGCCCTGACGATTCCATCACAGTGAAGTCGAACACGCAGCCGTTGACGGCATCCGGTTCGGCGGAAAACCAGTCGCCGACCGCCAGGCCCTTGATAAAGAAGGGACTGCTTTTCAAACGGTAGCCGGCATCGGTCTTTTCACACCATACATGCTCGGTTGCCACAGGTGGCCATCCATCGACAACATCGAGCGCAAACGCGACCTTTTCCATCCAATCTCCTGATGTAAGTACACACTGGCGTTTACCCGCCCCGATGCAGCGCGCAACGCTTCGTGCCACACTAGCAGACTTGGCAATTAAATGCATGACAGGAATATATCCGATGTGGACTGGCGTACTGTGCGGCCTGCTGGCCGGCGCGATGTGGGGCATGGTGTTCATCGTGCCGGAACTGTTGCCGGCGTTTTCGCCGGTCGAGCTGGCCGTGGGCCGCTACATCGCCTACGGGGCGATTGCCACCGGGCTGATGCTGCCGCGCCTGCGCGGCCTCCTGGGGCGGCTCGACCGCAGCGACTGCGGCGCGCTGGTGCGCCATGCGCTGGCCGGCAATATCGTGTACTACATGCTGCTGGCGCTGGGCGTCAAGCTGGCCGGGGTGGCGCCGACCTCGCTCATCATCGGCCTGCTGCCGATCACCGTCACCCTGCTCGGGCGCAAAGACCATGGCGCCATTCCCCTGTCGCAACTGGCGCTGCCGCTGCTGGTGGTGGGCGCCGGCATCGCCTGCATCAATCTCGATGTGTTCCTGCATGCACGCGCCAGCGGGGCCGCTCCCGGCGCCACCCTGCTGGGCGTGCTGTGCGCCTTCGGTGCGCTGCTGTGCTGGAGCTGGTACGCGCTCGACAATACGCGTTTCCTCAAGCGCAATGCGCATTTCAGCAGCGCCGAATGGTCGGCCCTGTATGGCATGGCCAGCGGCCTCATCGCACTGCTGGTCGGGACGCTGGCGTTTGCGGTCTGGCATGGCGAGGTCACCGGCGCGGCCGCTGCGGCAAGCGGGCGCAACTGGACAATGTTCTGGATCGCCAACACCCTGCTGGCGCTGGGCGCCTCGGTGATCGGCAATCACCTGTGGAATATCGCCAGCCGGCGCGTGCCGGTCACCCTGGCCGGCCAGCTGATCCTGTTCGAAACGCTGTTTGCGCTGCTGTACGGCTTCATCTACCAGCAGCGCCTGCCGCGCATGCTGGAAGCGGCGGCGATCGTGCTGCTGGTTGCCGGCGTGCTGTGGTCGGTGCGGGTACACGCGCTGCAGCCGCCCCATGCCTGAGTGGGGCGACGCTTACTGCCGGCTCAACAGCACTGCCCCGGCGCGCTGCGCCGGCGCGCCAAGATAGACCAGCGACAATCCCGCCTGGCCGGCGCCCAGGCGCGCCACCCCGGTCAGGGTCTGCACGACACCGGCGCAGGTCTCCGTGATCGCCGCGTCCAGCACCGCCGCCGCGCCCGGGTGAACGGTCAGGCTTCCGCCATACAGGCAACCCGTGGTGCTGGTGCCGCTCAGGCGCCCCGCGCCATCGACGTCCCAGCTCAGTACATTGGCGCCGAGCTTGCCGATCCAGCGGCCCGCCAGGCTGGCTTGCACGGTGGGCGTGTCGTAGGCCTTGTTGTAGGTCCAGGCCAACGGGCCGGGCGCCGCCGTTCCGATGCGTATGCTCACTGGCAAGCCATCGGCGGCGCTGCCCGGCAGGCTGCCGCTGAGCGTGAACGCTTGCGCACTCGCGCCCGACAAGGGGAAGTACTGGCCGCTGCCGCTGTACGCCGTGCCGCTGCGGACCAGGCTGGCCTGGGCCACCGCGCTGACGGCGCCGTCGCGTTCATACACCACCCATGCCTGGCCGTCAGGCAAGATGGTGGCGCTGACCACGCTGCCATCGCCCGCGCTGGCGCTCCAGAAACCCTGCGCTTGCGCCAATGACGGCTGCGTTGGCGTTGGCGTTGGCGTCGGCGTCGGGGTCGGGGTCGGGGTCGGGGTCGGGGTCGGGGTCGGGGTCGGCGTCGGGGTCGGCGTCGGGGTGGGTACCGGGGTCGGGACCGGCGTAGGAACCGGGGTCGGGACCGGGGTCGGGACCGGTGCGGGCGTCGGCACCGGCGTACTGTCGCCGCCGCCTCCGCAAGCGGACAGCAGGGCCAAAGCGGATACCGCCAGCAAGTTTGTCTTGTTCATGATTGAGGCTTTCGTTTGCATGCGCATTACCAGAAATGGGCGCCATCGACCAGGCCGGGCGTGTAGCCAATGATGCTCAGCGCCATGAAAGCGGGCGCGCCCGGATCGGTGATCACACCGTCCGCCTTGCCGTCGGCGTCGAACTGGCCGCCGTCGGTGAGCCGGAAGTCGAGGCGCAGCTTACCGCCTTCGAGCCCGATCGCGCCGCCATGCGCGGCGCTGGCCAGGTTGACCCAGATGCCGTCCGCGTTCGCCTTCCAGTAGCCGTTGATACCCAGGGCCGTATCGAGGTAGAGGCTGAATTTTTCCGTCGCGCCGGCGGTACGCACGGTCGACGAAAAGGAAAGCAGTCCGAGCGGCATCGCCATACCGGACGGCAGCTCGGCTGGTGCGTCGAGCTGGCGCATATTGTTCAGGGTGACGGGATTGGCCAGGCTGGCGTCGATCTTGCCGTCCACCGAACCGGCGACCAGCGTGATGTACAGCGGCGGCGCGCTGGATGGACTGCTTTGCGCCGTTGGCGTGGTCAGGAACAGCGCCGAACCGACACCCGGCTGGCGGCTGTCGGCAATGCCGTCGCCGTTGCCGTCGCCCGCCATTGCAGCGCCGCCGGTCGCCGGCGGCAGGCCGGGCGCGGCATCTTCGACGGCGTCCGGCACATTGTCGCTATCGGAAACCGGAGTCGGGGTCGGGGTCGGAGTCGGAGTCGGGGTCGGAGTCGGAGTCGGAGTCGGCTCCGGCGTCGGCGTCGGCGTGGGCGTCGGCACCCTGGCGTCGATGCGCACCCCGGCCACGGACGGCACGCCGCTCAGTGCCGGCGCGGCAAGGTTGCCCGCCGCGTCGTGCAGGACGGCGCCGTTCAACGCCAGGCTGCCCAGCGCAATGCCATCGAGGTCGAGCATGCCGGCGCCGACCGCCATGCGGAAATTGGTGGCAGCACTGCCGCTGCCGGCCACGTAGTCGGCATAGGCGATGACGCCGTTGTCGAGCATGATGGCCAGGCGCGGGGAACCGCCCGCGCTGTCGAGCTGGACCGGCTCGGACCAGTTGAGGATGAAGTCGAGCTGCTGGCCGGCGCCGTACGTGGCGTCGGCCGGCACGCCGACCGACAGCACCGCCGGCGCCACGCCATCGATCGCGTAATTGCCGGAACTGGTGGCGCCGCTGCCGGGATTGCCCGCCGCGTCGCTCAGGCCCGCATAACTGAGCCCGATCGCATTGACCGGCGCCGTGATGCCCGCCAGCGGCGTGAGCGTCGCCGTCCAGGTGCGCCCGCCATCGTTGCTGATCACCTGGCTGAGGGTAGCATTGCCCACGCTCAGGCTGGCGTTGTCGAAACCGCTGACCGGCTCGCCGAAGGCGATCGTCACCAGCGCCGTCGCGCCGGCCCCGAGCAGGCTTGCCGCTACCGTGACGGTTGCCGCCGGGCCCTTGCTGTCGACCGCATAGGCGGACGAGAGGACGGCGCCGGCGCCGGCGTTGCCGGCCAGGTCGAGCACGCCTCCCAGGTCGAGGCTGATGAGGTTGACGGCGGCCTCGACCCCGGCCATCGGGGTCAGCGGCGCGCTCCAGGTGACGCCGCCGTCGATGGTGGCGAGGGTGCCGACGCTGGCGTTCGGCACGCTCAGGTCCTCGCTGCCGACGCCGCTCACCGCTTCGGTGAAGGTGATGGTGAGCTGGGCGCCCGCGGCGCTGGTCAGGGTGGCGTTGCTCAGCACCATGCTCGCGCCCGGCAGGCGGGTATCGATCGTGTAATTGTTGGACGTGCTCAGGCCAAGGCCGGAAATGCCGCCCACGCTCACACCGGTGTTGTCGAGAACGATCTGGTTGCTGGTGCTGGTGACATTCGCGGCCGGCGTGAGCGTCGTCGTCCAGGTGACGTTGCCGTCGCTGCTAGTGAGCGCGCCGAGCGTGCCGTTGGCCACGCTCAGGTCGGCGCCGTCGAAGCCATCGACCGCCTGGCTGAAGACGATCGTCACCAGCGAGCTGGCGCCCGCCTTCAGGGCCGCCGTGGTCACCACCACGGTGCTGCTCAAGGAGGGAGTCTGGACCGTGTAATTGGCTGAAGTGCTGGTCCCGGCGCCGGGGTTGCCGGCCACGTCGGTCAGCCCGCCGTTGGCCAGGCTGATGACATTCGTGTTGCTGCTCGTTCCCGGCGCCGGCGTCAGGGTGGCGTTCCAGGTAAGGCCACCGTCGGCGCTGGCGACCGGGCTCAGGGTGCCGCTGCCGATGCTCAGGTCGTCGTTGGCGAAGCCGCTCACCGCTTCCGTGAAGGTGATCGTCACCAGGCTCGTTTCGCCGTGGGTGAGCGCGGCGTCGGCCAGCACGATGGCGGCATTGCCCGGCGCGGTCGTGTCGAGCACATACGCCTGGTCGAGCGCGGCGCCGCTGTTGCCTGCGGCGTCGCTCAGCCTGGCCTTGAGCGTGTTGCTGGACACCAGGGTCTGTCCGGCCAGGCTCCAGGTGGTCTGGCCGGGCAGGATGACGGCCGGGCTCCAGGTGGCGCCATTGTCGAGCGAGACTTCGACCCGCTCGCCGGCCGCCAGCGGCGCGCTGATGGTGCCGCTGACGGTCTGGGCCGCGCTGCGGGTGATGAAGTCGGTGGCGCTGGCGCCGCCGTCGTTGTCGAAGGCGATGCTGGCGATCGTGGTGGCGGGCGCCGTGGTGTCGATCGCGATGGCCTGGCTGGCCCCGAGCGAGCCGGCGGCCCCGGGCGTGGCAAGGGTCAGCACGGCGTCGGCGCTGGTCGCGCTGCGGATGCTGCCGCCGTCGAGCACCAGCGCCGCGGCGCTCAGATAATCGAGGTCGGCGCTGGTGTCGCCCGCCTGCACCGTGTAGTGGAAGGTCAAGGTGGCGCTGCCGCTGCCGCTGGCGTAGGTGGCGTCGCGGTCGATGGCGCCGGTTTCCAGGCTCAGGCGCGGAACGCCGGCCACGGTCACCGCTTCGCTGAAGGTCACTGTCAGCACGATCAGGGCGCCCTCGCGATAACTGCCGTCGGCGCTCGTTGCGGCCACGGCGCTGACGGACGGCGGCGCGGCCACCGTGGTCAGCACCACGTCGTTGCCGCTGCCGCCGGCATAGCTCACGCGCAGGAACTTGCCGTTCACGGCGAACAGAGCGCCTTCGGCCAGGCCGGCGAAGGTGCCGGCCACGGCGTCGCTCGCATCGTTGACGATCAGGGTAAAGCTGTCGCCGATCAGGGGCACATAGCCCAGGCTGACGGAGAGGGTGGCGGAACCGAGGTCCACGCCGCCGTCGACAGCCAGCTGATCGTGGGTAAGCGACGGCGTGGTGCCGTTCAGCTGCATCGCCACGGTCGCGCCGGATGCCAGGGTCAGCCCGTTGCGCAGGGTCAGGAGGCCGCTGCCGCTGTTGCCGGGGGCGATGGCGCCGCCGGCCTGCACCGTCACGGCCCCCAGCACGCCGGCCGTGCCGATGCTGCCGATCCCGGCCAGGGTCGCTCCCGCGTCCACCGTGAGCGCGCTGGTGGCGGCCAGGGTGCCGTTGATGGCCAGGGTGCCGGCGCCGGCCGTGGTGGGGCCGGAATAGGTGACGCTGCCCCCCAGCGCCAGCACGCCGCTGCCGGCCTTGAGCAGGCCGCCGCTGGTGCCGCCCATCACGCCGGAAAACGTGGTCGAGGTATTGTCGCCGCCCACCGTCAGCAGGTGGGCACCCAGCGCCACGGCACCCGTGCCGGCAAGCGAGCCGATCGTTTCGGCCGCGCCGATGGCGAAGGTGCCACTGTTGGTCAGGTTCACCGCGCTGGCGTCGGGGATCGCCGCCGCCGCACCGGTGGCCAGGGTGCCGTTGGTGATGGTGGTCGCGCCGGTGTAGGTATTGGCGCCGGACAAGGTGGTGGTCTGGGTGCCGACCTTGGTCAGGCCGCCGCTGCCGGCGATCACGCCGGAAAAGGCGGTGCTGCTGTTGTTGCCGCCCACGCTCAGGGCGAAGGTCCCGATATTGACCGTCCCCGCCCCCGCCAGCGCGCCGATGACCTCGTTCCCGCCCAGGGTCAGGGCGGCGCCGGCGGCCACCGTCACCGCATTGGTGTCGGCGATCCGGTTCGCTGCGCCGGTCTGCAACACGCCGCCCGCGATGTTGGTGCCGCCCACATAGCTGCTGGCGCCGGTCACGACCAGGGTGCCGGCCCCGGCCTTGGCCAGAGCGCCGGCGCCGATCAGCGGATTGACGATGGTGGTCGTGCCGCTGGCGTTGCTGATGGTGAGGGTGACGCCGCTGCTGATGGTCAGGCTGCTGCCGCTCAGGGTGTTGCCACTGATGACAGCGTCGGTGTTGATGGTCAGGTTCTCGGTGAAGGTCTGGCCGCTGGAATAGCTGGTCCCGCTGGTGGCGAAGGCGCTGCCCAGCACCAGGGTCTGGCTGCCGGTGACGTCCCCCAGCGCAAGCACGACCGCCTCGCGCATGCTCACGCCGTTGGACAGGTTAATCGCGGCGGTAGTGGTGTTGGTGCTATCGGTGACATAGATGGTGTCGCTGCTCACCAGCGCGTTGGCGATGGCCGGCGTAACCCCGTCGCTCAGGGTAAAACGGATGATCGAGTCGCCGGGCGGCGTGTCGTTGCGAAACAGGATGCCGCGCATCACATCGCGCACCAAGGTCGTCGTGGCTGCCGCGTTGAAGCTGATGCTCAGGATGCCGAGCGCATTGGTGAAGCTGGCAAAGGTGACCCCGCCGCCCGTTTGCAGGTTCGCGCCGCTGACTGTGTAGCCAGTCTGGTTAAAGCTGAACAGATCGCTGCTCATGGCCGTGCTGCGCTGCACGGTCAGGCTGGCGCCGCGCCAGTTGTTGCTGAACTCCATTTCCGGATCGCTGACCGTGGCGTTCGCGCCGGCGTCGAGCGCCACCGTGTTGCCCACGCCGGCCCAGGCCACCGTGTCGCCGGCCAGGCCGGCAATGCCGGGCGGCGGCGCGTTCTGGAAGAACTGGGTGTTGCCGTCCGAGGTGCCGTACAGGGCGTCGAAGTCGCCGTCGGCATCGATGTCGGCAAAGGTCGGATTCGGATAGGCCGCCGGACCGAGCCCGTAGGGGTTGAGCACGGGCGCATCGAATACCGGGGTGGCGGCCGTGCCGCTGTTCTTGAAGAACCCGTTCTTGACGAACATGTCCAGGTCGCCGTCGCCATCGAGGTCGATCAGCACCGGACTGGCGTAGGTGTCATTGTTTTGCAGGCCGAAGGGATTGGTCTGCGCAGCGGCGAAGGCCGGGCTGGCGGCGCTGCCGGTATTCTGGAAGTAGTAAGTATCGCCGTTGCTGGTGCCGATGAAGGCGTCCGCGTCGCCGTCGCCATCGATGTCGGCGAAGGTCGGGTTGGCGTAATTGACCACATTCGCCAGGCCGAACGGGTTGGACGCCGCGCTGCCGAATGCCGGGGCGGCGGCCGTGCCGTCGTTCTGGAAGAACAGGGTGTCGCCCGCGCGATTGCCGACAAAGGCGTCGAGGTCGCCGTCGGCGTCGATATCGACGAAGGTCGGGGTGGCGTACAGGCCCACGTTGGCGAAGCCGAAGGGATTGGTCAGCGCGGCGGCGAACAAGGGCGCCTGGCTGGTGCCGTTGTTATTAAAATACAGGATGTCGCCATTCCTGTTGCCGATCATAGCGTCCAGATCGCCATCGGCGTCGATATCGACCAGCACCGGATCGGCGTAGTCGCCGGCGTCGCCAAGGCCAAACGCATTCAGGACATAGGGCCGGTAGACCGGCGTGACCGGCACCACGTCGTTGTCGGCGACCGCCACCACCACGTTCTCGATGCTCAGGCCATTGAAGGCGGGGTCGCCGCTGCTGCTCGCATGCCGGATCACCCAGCGTTGCGGGCCTTCCGCCACGGCGTCGTTGATGGCGCTGACAGTGACCGTTTGCGGGCTTGCCCAATTGGTGCTGGTAAACGTCAGGCTCGGAACATCGCTGCCGACCTGGCCGTTGGTGTTGCTCAGGGTGACGATCACATCCGCGCTGGGCGCCTCGCTCAAGACCAGGGTGTAGCTGCCGCTCGCGCCGCCTTCCGCAATGGCGGCGCCGATGCCGCTCCGATCGACGATGATGGTGGGGGAAGTCATAAGGTATCCTGGAGTGTGTCGATGCGGGGGCGGATGGCGGCGTTCGAGGCCGGGGGCTGCGGCAGTTGCAGGTGTTTCAGCAGGGCCGTCGCGATGCCCTGGTGACGGTAAGGCGGCAGCACCAGCAGCGACAGCAGGGTGCGCAGCGGCGCGCCGTCGGTGCCGGCGGCTTGTTCGGCCACGGCCAGGGCCACCATAGCGCCGTCGACCGACGCCGACACGCCCAGCAATTCGCCGTGCGGCGCTTGGCCGCGCCAGCGCGCCTGCAGGCTGGGAAACGTCATGGCCTCGTAGCCGGCCAGGTTGGCGGCGTTCAGGTGATGGACGTGCTGGTATTTCACGCAGGCTGCGGCCGCGCGCGGCAAGGCGGGGGCCGCCACCGCCGCGCCGATGCCGGGACGGCGCACGGTCGGCTTGGTGGCGAGCAAGCCGCCGCTGCCGGGAAAACTGATCAGGCGCTCGATGCCATCATCCTGGAAACCCAGCGCGGACGGGCGCTCCACGCCGGCCAGCACGACCACGTCGAATAATTCGTCGACCCCGCCATCGAACAACAGCGAATGCACCGGCGCGCCGCTGCGCAGATCGATCACCACCAGGCCGCATTGCGAGGCCTGGCCGGCGCCGGCCAGGCGCTGCGCCAGCGGCAGGCCGCCAAAACTGCTGGCGCGCAGGCGCGACATGCCGACCACGGCATAGTCGCCGGCGAAGGCCAGGCCGCGCACGAAGCCGGGACAGGCGGCCACCGGCACGAAGCGCTCGCCGTCGAGAAAACCGAACTCCCCGCTGCCGGCGTTGAGCAGCCACAGCTTGCCCCGGTACCAGCGCGGCGAATGCGGCATCGACAGGCCGCCGGCCACGATCTCGTTGCTGGGGATATGCATGACGATGCCGCCGGCGGCGCGCTGATGGCGCCAGCCGGCGGCGGCGTCGCTGGCGGCGCAGGCCGTGACATAGGCTGGCGCCCCCGCGCGCATGGCCAGCCCGTTCAGGTGGCAGCGGTCTTCGGCTTTCAGTGCGCTAATGAAGGGCGGTTGCCAGACCGGCTCGAAACTGTAGCCGTCCCGCAAGCGCGCCAGGCAGCTGAAGTCGGTATTGATGAACAGGGTTTCGCCGTGCCGGTCGCGCACCACGTCATGCACGTTCAGGTCGCCCGTGGTGTGCGAGCGGGCCGGCACGTACAGGCGATCGCAGCCGGCATGGGTCTGGCCCGGCGCCAGCCGGTTTTCCAGCTGCCAGATAGCATGCCGGGTGCTCATCACCAGGCTGTCCTCGCCGGCGTACAGGCCCATCGGCTTGTCGAAGACGCGCTCGTGCACGGCGATGCGGCCTTCGGGCTTGCGGCCGACCAGCAACAAGCGGTTGCTCTGGTAAGTGGTGAAGGCCAGGCTGGCGCGGCTTTCCTGCAGCCATTGCCACAGCCCTGTCGAGGCTTGCATCGCATTTGCCGCCGGAAATGACATGCTGTTGCCCCGTCACAGCGCCAGACCAGGCGCCCACTGGAATCGATTGAACATCGTCTCCAATGATAGTAGCACGCCGCTCTGTCTGCCACGCAACAATCGAATGCACGTGCCTGCCGTGCGGATGCTGGCCCAGGCGTGTGCGCGGCAGCTAGCGCCGCTGCTGGCTCTGCTGCTGCAACGACAGGCTCAGCCTGCCCAAGTCTTCCTTGCCCAATTGCGGCAACAGCGACACCAGGTGCGCCAGGGTCGAGCTGTTGCTCAGTTCCAGCTCGGACGATTGCACCAGCACCGTACCGGCGCCGGTGAAGTCGACCTGCTTTTCCTCGCCCGACAAGGTGAAACCGGTCAGCGCGCCCACCGTCGATACGAATCCCCGCACATGCTCGTAATCGTAGCGGTACGACGGACTCGGGCAATCGGCCCAGCCCAGCACCGCCTGTTCGTCGACGCGGCAAGGCAATTCCAGGAAATGCACCGGTCCGTTGGACGAAGCGATGATCTTGCCGGTCCCAAGCAAGGTCAGGTAGCCCGGCAGGGTCGACTCCTGGCAGATCACATTTTTCGTAAAGCCCAGCAGGTTCTTGGCGCGGATGGTCATGTTGGCCGCATCCAGGTCGTAGCAGGCAATGTCGTTGCCGTTGTCGCCCAGGATCAGCTGGCCCTGCCCCTGCGCCACCACGAAGTTATGGATGTACTTCGGCGCATTGAAGGCATGGCGCGCCAGCATGTCGACCACGCCGCTGCCCATGGCCTCGAAACTCAGGTTGCCGTAAAAGGCGATCATCTTGCCCTTGCGGATGAACATCTGCTCGCTGACGTCGGCCACGAAGGCAAACCGGTTCAGGTTATCGTTCCTCGGCAAGGTCGCTGGATTGTAGATTGTCATGATTTACCTCTCGCTCGCTTGAATGTAGACCGTACCCTGGCCGCTGAATTTGACTTGATACGATTCGCCCGAGGCCTGGCCGACGAAGGTTTTCCAGTTCAAGTCGGTTACGATGGTGGAACTGAGTTGACCGGTATGGCCGATGTAGGCTTGCGGATCGACGCAGACCGGCACCTCGTGCGTCACCGGCAAGCCGATCGCATTGCCATCCGACAGGATCGCCACCTCGCCGGTGCCCTGGAAGGTACTGGTAAACAAGCCCTGCCCCGACACCGCGCCGCGCGCCATCCCTTGGATACCGCCCTGGTTGCCGAGGAACATGGTCCCGGCAGTCATGCGCGCATCGAACGCCAGTACGTTGTCGCTTTCCACGTACAAGGTCTCGCCGCGCACCGGGATGATGGTGACGAACAGGCCGTCGTGGGCGTAGTAGACCGAGCCGCGGCCCTTGGCCATCATCAGCGAGTAGCCTTCGCTGGTGGCGGCGCGCATGGCCAGGCTCTCCACGCCCTGCCCCGCAAGGAAGGAGCGGCTGAAGGCCACATCGCCCTGGTACGAAATCATGGCGCCCTTCCTGGCGAAGACTTCTTCGTTATTGAGTTTGACCTCAATCATTTTTTCATTGATTTGCTGGTACGCCGGCATGGCATTCTCCTACTCGATTCGATTGTTCAATAGCGCTGCGCGGCACAAGTCAGCGTTCCGCGGGCTGGATGAAGACCACGCCCTGGCCGCTGAATTTGTGCTGGTAGGATTCGCCGGACGACTGCCCCACCATCGTGCGCCAGTTGACGTCGAACACGAATTCCTGGGTAATATTGCCTTTGTAACCGATGAACGCATCGGGATCGACCCGCAGCGGCGTCGAGGGCGTCACTTCCAGCATGATCAGGTTGCCGCGCGAGATGACGGCAATGTTGCCCTGGCCCTCGACGGTGGTGCTGAACAAGCCCTGGCCAGAGGCCGCGCCGCGCAGGCCGGCAAAACTGGTGCCGGTCTTGAGCGAGGTGTCGTAAGCGAGCAGGCTGCTGCTTTCGATGATCATTTTCTCGCCGGACATGGGAATGACGGTGATTTCGGCCGCATTCTGGGCGAAGAACACCGTGCCGGTGCCCGAGGCCTGCATCAGCTGCATGCCCTCGTTGGTCACCTTGCGCTTGAGCGCGCCGAAGATGCCCTCGCCGCCGAGCAGGGATTTTTCAAACTTGATGGTGCCGGTGTAAGCGACCATGGAACCGGCAATGGCAAGCACCGTTTCTTTTTGAAGGGTCACTTCCAGCAGGCGATCGGAATTGTTACGGAAACTGGTCACGGCTTACTCCTGGCAAAAGCGGTCGCGGCGCAGCCGCCGCCAACCAGAACGTCACATTCTGGTTGGGTCGGACTGGCGTGTCAAGACAGCAATTCTCAGGGGCGCAACACCAGGGATCAGTAGTAACGCGAACGCGAGCGGTGCAGGATGCCGGAATCGCTGCTTTCGCGCGCATCCTTGATGCGGAAGTCGGATGCCGGGCTGGTACCGGAGCGCTCATCGTCGTTCTTGTGGCGCTGCTCCCGTTCGCGTTCGATTTCGCGTTCGATGCGGGAGGCCGGCTGGGGATCGGGTTTGGTGGTTTTCATGTCAGACGCTCCGGCACGATGGCGGTGGAGATACGGTCAAGACTCGAAACGGGCAAAGCGCGGTTTTCATGATTTCTTTCAGTTAAAAAGTTACTGCATGAATCCAGTATGCGCACCCGGGACAGCGGCGTATGTTCGACTCCTAACACAAGGCATCAAAACCTTGCACACCACTCCTAATAGGGCTTGCCCGGCAAACCCAGCCGGATCTGCCAGAGCGCGCCTGCGCCCGTCATGAACAAGGTTTTGCCGTCCGCGCCGCCGAACGCGGCGTTGGTGATGTTGGCGTCGACCTTGATCACAGCCAGTTCCTTGCCTGCCGGTGAAAACACGCGCAGGCGCTGCGCCGCATGCTCGGTTACGTACAGATTACCCTGGCAATCGACGGTCATCCCGTCCGGCACCGCCACGCCGCCGACCAGCTCGCGTCCCTCGCCCGGCACCCCGCCCACGATCGGGTAGGCGCGCACGACGCCGTGCTCGCCGCCGCCGCTCACATACAGCATATCGCCCGCTGGCGACAAGGCAATCCCGTTCGGGTTGACGATGCCGGCGTCGACCACCGTCACCTTGCCGCCCGGCGCCACGCGGTACACGCGGGTGGCATCCTGCCCGCCGGGCGCGGCGGCGCGCTGGAAGCTGGGATCGGTGAAATAGATGGTGCCGTCGGCGCCGATGGCGAGGTCGTTGGGCGAATTGAAGACCTGGCCTTGAAACGTACCGGCGAGCAGGCTGCGCTTGCCGCTGGCCAGCTCAAGACGCACTACGCCCTTGACGCTGTGGGTGGCGGCGACGATATTGCCGCGCGCATCGACCGCCAGGCCATTGCTGCCGCTATCAAGAATAGCCGTGCTCAGCTTGCCGTCCGGGCCGAGGCGCCGGATACGCGAGGGGAAACCGGGGCCGAAGCTAAAATCCGAGAAATACAGCGCATCGCCGATCCAGACCGGGCCTTCGTACAGGCCCGGCTCGCTGCTGGCCGGGGCGCTGCCGGGCACGCGGGTGGCGCTCAGCGTGCCGCTGGGCGCGGCGCCGCTGCAAGCCGGGACCGCCGACGCCTGCGCCAGCGGCGCCCACAGCAGCGCACTTGACAGCAGCCACATGGCCGGCATGGCGGCGCGGAACGGAGAACAACGCGCTTGCGTGGTGGGTGTCATCGGTCGGTTTCCTGCGGAATGTTAGCGCTATCCAAAAGGAAATTGTAGCAGCCTTCCGCGCGTGCGGGCCGGGCTGGCGCGACTCGCCTATACTCCACGCATCGCCCTGTCGCAGCGTGCGCAGCGGCACTTGAACAGTGAGGAAATATGGAACGTCCACACCCGGCCGGCGCCGGCGTCAGCTTGTCGCGGGAGCACCTGGCCGAATTGAAACAGGCCAGGCAACTGCTCGAGCATCCCGGCTACGTGGCCCGCATCACCGACGTGATCGGCATGCCGCTGGAAGCGGCCGTCAAGGCCCTGCCCGCTTCGTGGAGCGGCAAGATTGCGTCGGTCACCAACGCGACGCTGACCAAATGCCTGAAAGTGGCCAACGCCACCTTGCGCCCGTCGGGCACCTCCTCCTTCCCCAAGCTGCACAGCGCGGCGGTGGCCCTGAGCGGCGCGGCCGGTGGCGCCTTCGGCATCGCCGGGCTGGCGGTCGAGTTGCCGGTGTCCACCACCGTCATGCTGCGCTCGATTGCCGATATCGGCCGCGCGCACGGCGAAGACCTCGCCTCCCCTGAAGCGCAGCTCGCCTGCCTGATGGTGTTTTCACTGGGTGGCAAGACGGCCGACGACGATGCCACCGAGTCCGGCTACTACGCGGCGCGCATCGCGCTGGCGCAAGCCATGTCCGAAGCGACCGTGTATCTGGCCAAGCATAGCGTGGCCAGCGAAGCGGCGCCGGCGCTGGTGCGCCTGATTGCCCAGATCGCGGCCCGTTTCAACGTGCACGTCTCGCAAAAGGCGGCGGCCATGATGGTGCCGATCATCGGCGCGGCCGGCGGCGCGCTGGTCAACACCTTGTTCATCAACCACTTCCAGGACATGGCGCGCGGGCATTTTACGGTGCGCCGGCTGGAGCGGCTGTACGGGCCGGAGGCGGTCAGCGCCGCCTACCTGCAACTTCGGGACTAAGCGGCAAGCCAGTCGAAGGTGCGCGCACTGTTGACTGGCGCACAGACCGGTGCTGCCCGCGACAGGCAAAGTAGCTCCACGACAGCCATTCATCAATCTGCCGCAGGATACACAATGCCTTACAACCGCACCGCCATGCCGCATCGCATTTCCACCCATACCGAACCGGGCACGCCCGGCTGGGGCAGCCTTGCCCTGTTCGCCGCCGCTGCCGGCCTGGCCGCGTCCGCCGTGTACGTGCACGCCAAAAAGCGCGCGGCGGAACAAGCCAATCCCGCGCAGGGCCGGATGATCGACATCGATGGCGTGCGCCTGCACTACTTGGAACGTGGCGAAGGGTCGCCGCTGGTGCTCTTGCACGGCAATGGCTTGCATTCGGACGACTTTGCGCTCAGCGGCCTGCTCGACGCGGCGGCCGAATCGCATCGCGTGATCGTATTCGACCGCCCGGGCTTCGGCCACAGCGAGCGTCCCGCGGATACCGGCTGGACCCCGGAAGCGCAGGCGCGCCTGATCTATAAAGCCTTGCGCGCGCTGGGCGTGGAACGGCCGGTGATCGTCGGGCATTCCTGGGGCACCCTGGTGGCCCTGGCGCTGGCGCTGGACTACCCGCGCTACGTGCGTGCCATCACCCTGGTGTCCGGCTATTACTATCCGACCATGCGCCTCGACGCGCCGCTGGCGTCGGCGCCCGCCCTGCCGCTGCTGGGGCAGGTGTTAAGGCATACCGTGGCGCCGCTGCTCGGACGGCTGATGTGGCCGGCGCTGGCGCGGCGCATGTTCGGCCCGGCGCCGGTACCGGCGCGCTTCAATCAGTTTCCAGAATGGATGTCGCTGCGGCCGGCGCAACTGGGCGCCAGCGCGGCCGAAAGCGGCATGCTGGTTTCGGCGGCGGCGCGCCTGTCGCAGCGCTATGCCGAACTGCGCTTGCCGATCGCGGTACTGGCCGGTTGCGAAGACCGGGTTGTCAGCACCGAGGCGCATGCACGACGTTTTCACCACGATGTTCCCCACAGCGACTTGCAGCTCGAAGAAGGCTGCGGCCATATGCTCCATTACGCCCGTCCCGAGGCGATCATGGCCGCGGTGGCCAGGCTCGAAGTCGGGGCGCGGGCGGGCTACGCGCACATTCCCGCGTGGGCCAGACAAGATACGGGTGCGACGCTGCACTAGGCGGCGCACCGAACAGGTTTATTCACTGCCACAAGGAGATTCACCATGACCCAATCAACATCGACCGACACGCAAAACAAGCAATCCGGCAGCCCAGAAACCGAAGCGGACGTCAATTCGGCGGCCGGCAAGAAGGATGACAAGAGCAGCCACGATGCCAAAAGCCGCGTGAAGGCAGGCAGTGACGAAGGCGCCGGTGGTGGCGCCAAGCAGAAGCAAAACCACTAAGCGTAGCAAGTCCGGTTGCGCCAGCGGCGCAACCGGCACGCTTTAGCCGCGCTTTTGCGGCGTCGTATTTTTGGCCAGCGTCTTGCGCAGCAAGGCCGCCAGTTCGATCGGCACGAACTTGGCAATATACGCGTCGGCGCCCACGCCATTGACATGGTTCTCGTTGGCCGCGCCCGACAGCGACGAGTGAATGATCACGGGAATGGTCGAGAAACGGGCGTCCTGCTTGATATTGCGCGTCAAGGTAAACCCATCCATCTCCGGCATTTCCAGGTCGCTCAGCACCAGCGCCACCTTGTCGCGCGCCGTCTTGCCCTCTTTCTTGGCGGCGATATCGATCGCTTCCAGCTTGTCCCAGGCCTGCTTGCCGGAATTGGTCATCACGTACTTGGCGCCCATCGCCTGCAAGGCGTTTTCGATCAGCGCGCGCGCGATCACGGAGTCGTCCGCCGCCAGGATCACCTGCCCGTCGGGCAGGTTGAGCGGTGCACCCATGCTGTCGACATCCACATCCGGCTCGTCATTGCTATGCAGCTGGCGCAGAATCGATTCCACATCGAGCACCTGCGCCAGGCGCGTGTTCGGCACGTCGCCATCGACCTTGGCGATGCTGGTCACCAGCGCGCCGCTGGCGGTTTTGTCGCCCGGCAGCACGGAAGTCCATTCCAGGCGCACGATTTCTTCCACCGCTTCCACTGCGAAGGCTTGCGTGGTGCGGGCAAACTCGGTAATCAGCAACAGCTTGAGTCCGGCCGTCGGAATGCATCCCACCACCGCCGGGAGATTGATGACAGGAATAATCTGCTCTCGCAAATTTACAACACCCAACATATGCGGATGAGAATCCGCAATCGGCGTGACGTGCGGCATCGCGACGATTTCGCGAATCTTGAATACGTTGATCGCATACAGCTCGGAGTGGTTGCCCTCGGCATCGCCACCCAGGCGGAACAGGAGCAATTCCAGCTTGTTGAGACTGGTGAGATTGCTTCTTTCGTCGATATCCTGTTGAACGTTATTCATCTTTTCCTTTTCCCTGCGCCCGGCCTGACGGCGGCTGGCGGCAACGGCAACTGTATGAGCGCGTCGTGCTGCGACGGCGCGAACCTGGCGTTCTGATGCATCGGCGGGCTTGGGCCGACAGGCGGAGCTGGTCGATCCCGGGGGATGGGGGATCAGGGTGAGAGGTGAAGCATAAAAATGACGCATGAAGCGCGGGCACAGCGGCGCTCCCTTCCAATCAATTATACGTGTAAATATTCCTCCAGCATCATCGGCATTCACGCTAACCGAGCCGGTTTGTTGCGCCGTTCGTACGTTTAATGCCGCAAAGCATTAATTTTCTTTCGATGCTACAATTGTTCCACGAGCCATGACCCGCTCGTCCCTGGCCTGTGCGGCCTGACTGATGCTTTTCCCGATGCCCATTTCCTGCATCATTCCTTTGTTAACAGTGACGACGAGCGCGCCGAGCGAGATTGCGTTCACGATGGTGCCCAGCGCACGGGGCAAAAAGGCATGATTATGACGACCTGCAATGAACCTGACCGCCTGCTCGCGCTGCGCAAGCTGAACCTGCTCGACACCGCACCCACCGAAGCGTTCGACCGCATCACCCGCATGGCGGCGCGCGTGTTCGGCTTGCCGATCGCTGCCGTGTCGCTGACCGACAGCGACCGCCAGTGGTTCAAGTCGCGGGTCGGCGTCGTCCATACCTCGATTCCGCGCATCAAGGCGCCCTGCGCCACCGTGAGCGGCAGCGGCGACATGCTGGTGGTAAATGACCTGCAAGAAGACCCGTTCTTCCGCGACAGCCCCCTGGCCCACAGCGGCGTGCGTTTCTACGCGGGCGCGCCGTTGATCACCAGCGACGGCTTCAACCTCGGTGCCATGTGCGTGCTGGGCCTGGAGCCGCGCAGCATCAGCAGTACCGAGCGCGACGCGCTGACCGACCTGGCGGCCATGGTCATGTCGCAGATCGAGCTGCAGCACACCCTGGGCCGGGTCGATCCGCTCAGCGGCATGCCAAACCGCAAACAATTTATCGAAGACTACGCCGACCTGCAAATGGACCGCCCGCATGGCGAGCCGCGCGTGGCGGTGCTGGTCAACATGGCCAACCAGGAGCAGTTGAACAATGCGGCGCGGGTGATGGGCGCCTCGTACTTCGACGACCTGATGAACGAGGCGATCGTCTCGTACCGCGCCGTCATGGGCAGCGAGCACAAGGTGTACCAGCTGGCGGCGACCCAGTTCATCACCATCGCCCCGCCCGGCACCGATGATGGCGCCGGCGAAGGCAGCTACCGGGCGCGCCTGGCGCACTGGCTGGACAGCCGCGGCGCATGGAGCACCTCGCGCTTCGTGACCACGCCGGCGATCGGCATCGCGCCCTTCCTGCTGGGCCGCACCGATTGCCTGGACGTGCTGCGCATTGCCCAGAACGCCATGCAGGACGCGCACCAGACCGGCCAGTTGATCGGCAGCTATTCGTCCGCCCAGGATGACGCCTACCGCCGCCGCTTTACCCTGCTCAACGCCTTCGACGCGGCGCTGGCCGATACCAGCCAGCTGCGCCTGGTCTACCAGCCGCGCATCGACCTGGCCAGCGGCCGCTGCATCGGCGCCGAAGCCCTGCTGCGCTGGCGCCATCCGGAACTGGGCGACGTGCCGCCGGGCGAATTCATGCCGGTGGTGGAACAGACCTCGATGGTGCGCGCCGCCACCAGCTGGGTGATTCGCGAAGCGGTGCGCCAGCTGGCCGCCTGGCATGCGGCCGGCCTGCAGTTGCAGATGTCGGTCAACGTCTCGGCCGCCAACCTTCTCGAAGCCGATTTCGTCAGCACCGTGACGGCGCTGCTGAACCAGCACCGCATGGCGCCGGGCTGGCTGGAACTGGAAGTGACGGAGAGCGCGATCATGGAAAACCAGGGCACCGCGCTGGCCACCCTGGCCGCGCTCGACCAGGCCGGCGTGCGCCTGGCGATCGACGACTTCGGCACCGGTTACAGCAGCCTGTCGTATTTGCAGAGCATGCCGGCGCACGTGGTCAAGATCGACCAGAGTTTTGTGCGCAACATGGCCGGCGGCGAGCGCAACCGCACCCTGGTAAACACCATGATTTCACTTTCGCACGAGCTGGGCTTTCGCGTGGTGGCCGAAGGCATCGAAACCGATGATGTCCGGCAGTTGCTGCACGACCAGGGCTGCGACGAGGGCCAGGGTTATCTGTTCGCCCGCCCGCTCGCGCCCGACGACCTGTTCGCCTGGTGCGCCCGGGCCGAGGCCAGCGAAGCCGCCCCGCGCAAGCCGTGGGCGCCTATTTGCGCGGCGCTGCCATCCCTGGCGCCACATACTGCAGCCTGACAACCCGTCCGCTACGGTCCTCGACCAGGTAAATCGCCCCATCCGGGCCCTGCTTGACATCGACCGGCGCGCCGCCGGGCTGGTCTGGCTTGGCGCTCCAGTCGCCGATCAGTTCGATCGACTTGCCCAGCGGCGCACCCTGCGCATCCGGCAGCAGGGCCACCAGCCGGTGGCCGTGCGCGCGGTAGCCGTGGTAACCGACGATCAGGCTGTTCTTGTATTGGGCGGGGAACATGGTACCGGTATAAAAGGTCATGCCCAGCGGCGCGGCGTGGGCCGGCAGCAGGCGCAGCGGGGCGCGATAGGCGGCGCACCTGGCGTCCGGATACTCCGGGCTGGCTACGTTGTTGTCGTAGCAGTAAGGCCAGCCGTAGTTGGCCTTCGCTTCGATCAGGTTCAGCTCGTCGTGCGGCAAGTCGTTATCGTTCTTCAAGCCTTTGATGGCGGCCTGGATCGCGTCGCGCGAGTTTTCACCCTGCCATAACGCCTGGGTGGTCGGGTGCACCGCCAGCGCCATCGAATTACGCAGCCCGGTGGCATGCACTTCCCAGCGCTTGACGGTGCCGGCCGGCCATTGCATCGTGTACTTGCGCAGCACGCCCAGCGCGTTCGCCCCGGTCGTCTCAGGGCAGGGCTTGGCCGAGTCCGGCGCCTTGCCATCCTTGTCTTCGCAATGGTCGCTGCCCGAACCGACATTCACATACAGGTCGCCCCTGGCGTCGAAACGCATCGCGGTCAAGGGGTGGCGCCCGATGCCGGGCAGTCCCGGCGTGCCGGAGTTGCCGCCGATGACATCCTTGGCGGTGCCTTCCGGATCGCGCGGATCGAAGCGGAAAATGCGCTTGATCGCGCCCACGTACACCAGCCCGTCGGGACCGAGCACGATGCCGTTGGGGCGGTCGACTTTCTTCATCAAGAGGGTTTTCTGGAAGCCGCCGGCGCCCGGCTTTAACAGCCACACGCTGCCCTGGTTCTTTTGCCAGCCGCCCAGATCGACCACCAGCACGCTGCCGTCCGGCATCGGCTGCACCCCGCGCGCGAACTTGAATCCCTGGCCGATGATGCCCGCGCAAAAGCCCGCCGGCGTGGCCACGGCCAGGCGCGGCGCGCCGCCGCACGTGTCGGCGGCGGCGGCGCTGCCGCCCATCAGGTACAGGGCGGCGGCCAGCGCCGGGCGAAGGAGATTACGTGAGTCAAAAGTCGTCATGCTGCATCCAGTCAGAAAGGTGCTGGAATTATAGAGGATTGAATCCACGCGGCATTTCCATTCGCAATACTTGAACGCGCCCTCTATTATTGCTTTGGCAATTTTGATGTACATCAATTTTTTTCGGACGCGTGCATGCGATTCTGCATGCCTCCGGACGCATGCCGCGTCGCAACACCATGCATGATGCAAATGTCGTCCGGAACTGCCTGTCCGGATCGCACCGGACACCGATGCACCTTATTGGACGACCCCTATATGAATACCAACGTACACGCCCACCTGATTGGCGGCGGTATTGGCTCGCTCGCCGCAGCCGCCTTTATGATCCGCGACGGCAACGTTCCCGGCGCAAACATCCGCATCTATGAAGCGGCCCCCCTGCTCGGCGGCAGCCTGGACGGCGCCGGTTCGCCCGAGCACGGCTATTCGCTGCGCGGCGGGCGCATGCTCACCTTCGACAACTACGAGTGCACCTGGGACCTGTTCAAGTCGATTCCCTCGCTCACCGACGAAAACAAGAGCGTCTTCGACGAAACGGTCGACTTCAACGAACTGCACAAGTCCCATTCGCAGGCGCGCCTGGTCGACAAGCGCCGCGCCAAGGTGCCGGTGACGTCGATGGGGTTTTCGATGCACGACCGGGCCCAGCTGCTCAAGCTGAGCCTGGCCGACGAAGACACGCTCGGCGTCGATGCCATCAGCGACTGGCTCGACCCGTCGTTCTTCGAGACCGAATTCTGGTACATGTGGGCCACCACCTTCGCCTTCCAGCCATGGCACAGCGCGGTGGAATTCAAGCGCTACCTGCATCGCTTCATGCTGGAGTTTTCGCGCATTGAAACCCTGGCCGGCGTGCGCCGCACGGTCTACAACCAGTACGATTCGCTGGTGCGTCCCTTGCAGGAATGGCTGCAAAGCCAGGGCGTGCAATTCATCCTCGATTGCAAGGTGACCGACATCAAGCACGCCACGGTCGATGCCAAGTTCGTCGTCACCGGCCTCGACTGCCTGCGTGGCGGCAACAGCGAGCACGTGGATGTGCCTGCCGGCGACCTGGTGTTCTTCCAGAACGGCTCGATGACCGATGCGTCGAGCCTGGGCAGCATGACCAGCGCCCCGGAAAAACTCGACAAGACCGACAGCTGCGGCTGGACCTTGTGGGAAAAGCTGGCTGCCGCCCAGCCTGGCTTTGGCAATCCGGCCGCGTTCAACAGCAGCATTGCGGAATCGTACTGGGAGTCGTTCACGGTGACCTTGCAGGATCCGGCTTTCTTCGACAAGATGCAGCAGTTCAGCGGCAATGAAGCCGGTACCGGCGGCCTGGTCACGTTCAAGGATTCGAACTGGTTCATGTCGATCGTGCTGGCGCACCAGCCGCACTTCGCCAACCAGCCGGCCGGCGTGCAAGTGTTCTGGGGCTATGCGCTGTCGCCGGACCGGATCGGCAATTTTGTCGCCAAGCCGATGTCGGACTGCACCGGCGAAGAAATCCTGCGCGAGCTGTGCGGCCATCTGCGCTTCGATCTCGATGTGGTGGAAACGGCCAATTGCATCCCTTGCCGCATGCCCTACATCACCAGCATGTTCATGCCGCGCGCGCACAGCGACCGTCCGCTGCCGGTACCGAAGGAATCGAAGAACCTGGCGTTTATCAGCCAGTTCGTCGAAGTTGCCGATGATGTGGTGTTCACGGTGGAGTATTCGGTGCGCGCCGCGCAGATGGCGGTGTACCAACTGCTCGATATCAAGCGCGAAGTGCCGCCGATCAAGCAGCACGATCACGCATTGAGCACGCAGTTCGAGGCGCTGTTCAAGGCCTTGAAGTAATCGGCAACTGGCGTAAAGCGACCTGTCACTTTACGCCAGTCAGGAATTTTTCCATTTCCACGCAGTCCAGCGCAACCCCGCTCGGATGCGCATACACCGCATTGCGCAGCGCGACAAATCCGGCAGCCCGATAAAACACCACTGCATTGAGCGAGGCCGACAGATGCAAGCGCTTGCAGCCACGCGCCATCGCCATGCGCTCCAGCGCGGCCAGCATCGTTTTTCCAATTCCTCGTCCGCCTGCCGCAGGATCGACAAATACCGCGTCCACCTCGCCCGTTGCGATATCAAGAATTGCATATCCCAGCATCGCGCCCTGCTCTTCCGCGATCACGGCGCCACAGCTGTGCAGCAGTGCGGGATACGAGCGCGGCACCGGCGAGGCGGACCACGGCTCAATCACCTCGGACGGATAATGGCCGGGACAACCGTGCCGGATGGCGCGCGTGCGCAGCGCCCACATGGCGTCGATATCGGGCAGCGTGGCCGTCCGCAATGTCGGCATGGCCATCTCCTCAATCGACGATGAACAGCTTGGCGCCGAGGCGCGTGCTGGAACGATGCGCTTCGGCGTGATCGGCCACCTGGTAACTGACGCCCGGCGTGAGCACGAATGTGCGGCCGTCGGCCAGCTCGGTGTCGAGCTGGCCATCCAGGCATAACAGGATATGGCCCTTGCTGCACCAGTGATCGGCCAGATAGCCAGCGCTGTATTCGACCATGCGCACACGGACGGCGCCAAACTGGCGCGTCTGCCACCAGGCCATGCCGGTCTGGCCGGGATGCCCGGTGCGTTCCACGCCCGGCCACTCGGTAATGCCAAAGGGAATATCGGAGATGTTCATGCACATGCCTTTTTATCTACCAGGACGGCATAAAATAGCATGGCATCGGCAATTGCGCCCGGGCCGGCCCCGCAAGGGGCAGGCCGGCGTGTGAGGATGGCAGTGCGGGCGGTGATGTGCTGCCCGCGCCGCCAGGTAACTATTAAGCGTTGCTCCAGGCGGTAGCGTGCATCTGCTCGAAACCGATCTTGCCGGCGCGGTAGCAGGTGCCGGCGCACTCTTCCAGGCCGGCGCGGTCGATGATGGCGACGGTGCCGCGGCGATATTGAATCAGGCCGTCCGCTTGCAGCTTACGCGCGGTCATGGTGATGGTTTCGCGGCGCACACCCAGCATCGTGGCCATGGTGTCTTGCGTGACCTTGATTTCGTCCGACAGCGAACGGTCGAGGCGGTCCAGCAGCCAGCGGCACAGTTTCTGTTCAATGGTGCAGTGACGGCCGCCGACGACGTTTTGCGCTAGCTGGGCGAACATGGCGAAGGTGTAGCGCATCAGCAGCTGGGCCATGGCGCCGCCGGAAGCGACCAGTTCGCGCAGCACGCTGCTTTTGAGGCGGTAAGCGTAACCGGCGGTTTGCACCACGGCGCTGCAGGTAGCGCGTTCGGCTTCGTACATCGCCACGCCCAGCACGCCTTCGCGGCCGACCACGCCGATTTCGGTGGTGGCGCCGTCTTCCATGACATACATCAGCGAGACGATGGCGTTGGTCGGAAAGTAGGCGTAGTCGAACTTGCTGCCGAAGTCATACAGATGCTTGCCGGCCGCCATTGGCACCAGTTCCAGGTGCGGGAACAGGGCTTCCAGGTCGGTGCGGGACAAGGCACGCAACAATTCGTTCTGCTGGGCGCCGGCGACGCTGATCATCGGCTTGGCGGCGGCCGGCTTGGCAGCGGCGGCGCCCAAGGCGATGGTGCGGATAGCGTTGGTGGCGTTGCTGTTCGAATCGATATTTTGCGTGCGGTACATGGTATGCCTCTGTGTTGTTAGGTTCAACTCATCAATGGCTCTACTGTAAGGCTTGGTATCAAACGCAACCATCGGACCAGTGGATGGCTTCCTGTAGGCATCAACAATGACGCTTTGTCATCTAAGTCCTACGCGGCGTAAGACTGAAACGCGGGCCGGACGGGCGTCCGGCAATGAATGGGGGCGAACAGCCGGCTAGACGATGAATGCTTACCCCATGAAAATACCTACAGGGGACCGGCGCAGGACAATGTCACCTGCACCTTCCTGTTCGCGACCAGAGCCGGATCGGACGCCAGCACAAATGTTCTCGCGCCGCCAATGTCAAGCCCAATCAATCCGCTCTGCAATATTTGCCTCACTCCGCCCACCTCGACACTGCTGGTATAGCTTGCCAGGGCCGAGAGACATCTGCAATCGGCGATGGTTTTGCTCAACTTAATATCTGTGTTTGCCAACACCAGATTCGATTGCGTCGAGATTTTTACTGCCGTGATCGCGGCGCAGGCGCGCAAATCATTCTGAAACGTCACTTCACCAGCATGCGCGCTGCTAACAGCGGCGACACCGCTTAAGGCTGCCAGTATTATGCGTAATTTATTCAAGGGTTCCCCCATTCGTCACCCGATTGCCAACGTACTTCACTTTCAGAATGAAATAATTACGGGAACGGCTGCTTTTCGCCCGCGATTGCAACGCCGCGAAGAAACTTGTCTCAACTTCGATGCAACCGTGGCTGTAGCCCTTGGTTGAATCGTGCAGATAGAAACCAGATCTTTCGGTCGCGCAAGCGTTGCGCGTCGCGGGGTCAGCCGCTATCATCATTGCCCGGTTTCTTCCCCAGTTCGCCCAATACTTTTCGCAACTTCCGGCCTGCGCCCCACGTGGAATTGTCTGGACGCCCCATCCCGGTATCAAGGCGCATTTTCCCGTACCGTCATCTTGTGCTGCGCCACGATCGGTGAAAAGCACCTTGTAGACTCCCTCAGGAACAGGCCCTTTATCCTTGACACATTGGTCCTTTGGCACCTGATTATCAGGAAGCCCACTCGTCGCTTTGAATCTACCGGAACCATTCCACGTCAAGACCTGCCCATCAAACTCCATATCGACAACCATAAACACTCTCCTTATTCAAGCCATGCGGTATGTACATTTTAACACCTCATGTAGTAGAATTGAAATGTTTATATTTTTACATTATGCAGCGCGATGTCAACCGTCTGGCGGTACGCCATCATGCGCGCGCCGAGCGCCATCAGGTCCAGCTTGCTCTTGCGCAGGCGCGGGAACATCGTCTCTTCCTCCTCGCGCGCGTGGCGTGTTACCTGGTCCCACAGCACTTTGACCGTGGCGTCGAACAATTCGTTCTCCGGCTCCATGACGCGGATGCGCTCGATCAGTTCGCACGCACTGGCATGTTCGACGATGGACTGGGCGATCAACTCGCCTTCCTTGAGGACGGTGCGCACCGCCGGATAGAAAATGTCCTTCTCCAGCGCGGCGTGCACCGTCAACGCATCGCAGATGTCGGTCGCGATGCGCCTCTTGCTCTCTGTTGAGCGCGCACTGAGGCCGCGAAATTGTTCGAACAGCGCGGTCACTTCCTCGTGCTCGATAATCAGGATGTCGATGGCGTTGTCGTGCATGGATTCCATGGCGGGCTCCGGAGTAGGCTCAATTTTCCAAAATGATACCAAAAGTAAGGCCAAGGACCGAGCAGAATCGCCGCACTGCGTGGCGATATTTGCAACAATGGTGGAGTTTGCCCGGCCCGCGCCGTCGCTCAGGCGGCGTCAAGCAAGGCCAGCGCCTGGCTCAGGCGCTGCGCCAGCGGGCCGTGCACCAGCGTCCAGGGCAGGCCACGGCGCGCCAGTTCGCCTACGTACCAAGCGTGCTGGCGCTGGCGGAAGCCATCGTCGCGGCGCGTCCCATCCTGGACAAAGGCAAAGTCCGGGGCGCACAGCAGCGTCACATCGTAAGGCTGCGCCGCGAGCGCCACCAGGGCCGGATCGGCCTGGCCGAACATCTCCATGCTGTAAAACATGGTTGTCAGCGGACTGGTGTCGCACACCAGGGCGCGCGTGGCGCGCGGCAGCAGCGCCGCTTCGCGCGCCAGCTGGGCGCGGCCGATGGCAAGCATGTCGCCGAACACCAGCGCGCCATCCTTCTCGACCCACAGTTCGCGCCCGAACTCCGGCGCCCACACGCTGCCGAGCTCCTGCGCCAGCGCGGCGGCGAGCGTGGTCTTGCCGCTCGATTCGCCCCCGAGCACGCACACCTTGCGCACGAAGCTGGCATACACCAGCGGATGCAGAAAGGCGCGCATGGCGTGCGGATCGGCGCGGATCGCCGTGCCGGACACCGGCACCAGCGTGCGCGCACGGTCCACCGGGACATGCGCTACCTGTGGGCCCGGCCCGCGCCGCGCATCGAAAAACGCGCTCAGCGCCAGCGCGAAGCCGTCGCCATAGTCTTCACTGGTAAATACCGCGTCCACCGTCACGCCCAGCACGTCCAGGCACAGCGATGCGCAGAAATCGCGCTGCAGCGCATCCGGCGCGTCGTTGCCGGGCACACTGCCGGCGTCCAGCACCAGCAGGCGCACCTGCGGGTACAGCGCGCGCAGCCACGCCTCGCGCACTGCCGGGCCGCAGCCGGCGAATTCGGGCCGGGTGTAGCTGATGACGACCACCTCCTCGCAGGCGGCCAGCGCGCTGTCGATCACCAGCATGTGGCCACGGTGCAGCGGGCAGAATTTGCCGACCACGAGGCCGCGCCGCCACTGCTTGACAGGCGCGTTCATGCCGCCTTGCGCGCCAGCCGGCGCCACCACAGCCACGAGACGATCGCGTTGACCCAGTAGCAGGCGTACAAAAAGGCCGTCAGGTACAGGCCGCGGCTGGCGTACAGCGGCACGGCGACTGTGTTTACCAGGATCCAGAAGGCCCAGTTCTCGACCTTGCGCCGCATCAGCAGCAACTGCGCCACGATGCTGAACACCAGCACCGCCGAATCGATGAACGGCGCGTAGGCATTGGTAAAGTAGTGCAGCAGCGCGCCGTAGGCGGCGGTGGCGGCCACGCCGGCCGGCACCAGCCAGGCCAGCGACGTCACGCTGGCGTGGGTAATCGGCAGTTCCGCGCCTTGCGCGCCACGGCGCCATTGCAGCCATCCGACGACGCCGGAAACGATGAAAAAGCCTTGCAGCGCCACGTCCGCATACAGATTCGACTGATAGAACAAGACGGTGAACAAGGCGCAGCCGACGATGCCGGTCCACCAGGTATGCACGCTGTTGCGCCCCGCCAGCAGGATGCAGGCGGTGGCGCCCACGTTGGCCGCGATTTCAAGGGGACCGATCACGCCATGCGCTCGCGGTTCACAGCATGAAACCGGTCGTACAGGCGGCAGGCCATGTCGTCGATCTCGGCGCGCATGGTGATCTGGTCCAGCCAGCGTGCAGGAATGGCGTCCACGCCGTACCAGGCGCCGGCGATCTGGCCGGTGATGGCGGCGGTGGTGTCGGCGTCGTCGCCCAGGTTGGTCGCGCGCAGGACCGCCGCTTCGACACTGTCGGTATGGAAGAAGCACCACAGCGCCGCTTCCAGCGAATCGACGGCGTAGCCGGTGCCCTGGATAGCACTGTCGGTCTTGTCGAGAAAGGCGCCGCCGGCCAGCGCCGCCAGTTTGGGTTCGGTCGGCATGAAGCCCGCGTTGGCCAGCAGCGCGCTTTTGGGCTGGCCGTCGAGCGCCGCGCTCAGGATGCCGGCAAACAGCTGGCAAGCCTGCACCGCTTCCGGCGCGCCGTGGGTGGTGCGCGAGCTGTCGGCCGCATGCTGCAATACGCCGGCGCGGTCGGGATACGCGAACAGCACCGCCGGAACGAGCCGCATCAGCGAGCCGTTGCCGGCGCTGCGCGGATTGGTCGAGCCGCTGTAGGGATTACCAGTGACGGCAAAGCGCGACAAGGCATCCTGCACCGTCATGCCGATGTCGAAACAGGCACCGGTCGAACTCAGGTAACCCCACTGGTGCCAGTTGCGGTAGCGGTTGATCTGGTCGAGCGGGTCGAATTCGCCCTTGGTCAGCAAACTCTCGGCCAGGCACAGCGCCATGGAGGTGTCGTCGGTCCACTGCCCGGGCTTGAGCATGAACGGCCCGCCCCCAAGCATGTCGGTGACCGGCGCGAACGAGCCGCGCGGCGAAAACTCCACGGTGGTGCCGACGGCGTCGCCGCAGGCCAGTCCCAGCAAGCTGCCCCGGTAGCGGTCGCGTAGGGCCGTCATGCGCCTTGCTCGCTCAGCGACAGGAACGAGTCGAGAATGTGGAAGTGGTCTTCGAAAAACTGGTCTTCCATGCCGGCCAGCTCCACGATCGGAATCCAGGCCGCATGCGAAGCGTCGTCGGATGCTTCCACCGGCGGCAGGTTCTCGGTTTGCAGGTCGAAAAAATGGGCGTGGGTGATGGTGCGGCCACGCTGGCTGCGGTCCGGATGATCGAACACCTTGACGTCGACCAGCATCCCTTCGAGTGTGGTGCCGAGCAGGGCCAGCTTGGTTTCTTCGGCCAGTTCGCGAATGGCGGCGTGCAGCAGGCGCTCGCGCTGTTCCACAAAGCCGCCCGGCACGGCCCACTGCCCTTTGCCGGGAAACCCGCCACGGCGGATCAGGAGCACATTGCCGCCGCTGACCACCACCGCGTCGGCGGTGGTGAAGATCGGCGCATACGGCGCGCTTTTCCAGGCCGTTTTGTAGGCCACGATGCGGCGGTGTTCCTCGACCAGCGCGGCGTAGTGCGGCAGCAGCGCCCAGGCTTTCAGGTACTGGCGCACCGCGTGCGGCACCATGTCGTCGAGCACGCTGAGCGAGATGTCGAGGTCTTCGGCTTCGAAGAACACGCGCCGCACGCAGGTGGCGTCGATCGCGCGTTCCGATTCGACGACGATGTTTTCCCATTTCGGGAAGTGATTCAGGTAGTAGCTCGACGCATCCTTGAAGTGGCCCACCAGCGCCACGTGCGCGGCATCAGGTGCGCTTTGGGCGACCGCCTTGCGCACCGCCGCCGCCCACAGGGTGTCGTCGTAGTAGTCGCGCACGGCGACAAAACTGACGCGGGCGCGGTCTTCCTCGGTCAGGGTGGCGCCGATCATCGCGGCGCGTTCTTCCCAGGTGAACGGGTTCTTTGCGTTACGCGCCTGGAACGAGGAGCCCAGCACCAGCACCACGTGCGGCGCGCTCACCAGCGCGCGCTGGAGCAGGACCACGTGGCCGCGGTGAAAAGGCTGGAAGCGGCCGATCAGGACGGCGACGTCGGAGGCGGTTTGGTTGGTTTGTGTGTTCATGGGGTTTAATAGTAAGCGGCAATCGGCAATTGACGGCCGCTGCCAAAGGCGCGCGAACGCACCCGGATAATCGGAGGCGCCTGGCGCCGTTTGTATTCGTTACGCGCGACCATGCCGTGGATGCGCTTGACCAGCTCCGCGCCGGCGGCGTCGGCCAACAGGCCGGCCACGAACTGCTCGGCCAGCGCCGCTTCTTCCAAAGGCAGGCGGCGGCCTTCGATGTGCCACTTGAGGATCTCGTCGAGCACCTCGTATTCGGGCAGGCTGTCGGTATCCTGCTGGCCAGGCGCCAGTTCGGCCGACGGCGGCTTGGTGAGCACCGCGCCGGGAATCAGTTCGCGTCCGGCGCGTTGGTTCACATGGCGCGACAAGGCGTACACCTCGGTTTTATACAGGTCGCCAAGCAGGCCAAGGCCGCCGTTGGTGTCGCCGTACAAGGTGCAGTAGCCGACCGAAATTTCACTCTTGTTGCCGGTCGTGAGCAGCAAGGTGCCGGACGCATTCGAGTACGCCATCAGGATGGTGCCGCGCACGCGCGCTTGCAGGTTTTCAAGCGGCAGGCCTTGCAGGGGCCGGTCGAACGCACCGTCAAAGCCCACGCTGTACTGCCGCACCAGGTCCAGGATCGGGTGCGTGTAGAGCGTAATGCCAAGGTTGTTGCAGAGCGCGACCGAGTCGCTGACCGAGCCTTCGCTCGAAAACGCCGACGGCATGGTTACCGCGATCACGTTCTCCGGCCCCAGCGCATCGACCGCCAGCGCCAGCGTGAGCGCCGAATCGATGCCGCCCGAGGAACCGGCCACCACTTTGGTAAAGCCGCAGCGGCGCGCGTAATCCTGCAAGCCGAGCACGATCTGGCGGCGCGCGAATTCGGCCACCGGCAAACCGCCGGCACCTGGTGCGGCCAGGGCAAAGCCGTCGGCGGCGGAAAAGCGCCCCTGCGCAAAGCCGATCACCTGGAAGTCTTCGCAAAAGCGCTCGGCTTCGAACACGATGCCCTGCGAGGGCGACACCGCGAACGAGGCGCCGTCGTATACCAACTGGTCCTGGCCGCCGACCTGGTTGACGTACAGGATCGGCAGCTCGTTGTGCTCCGACGCCGTGCGAAACAGGGTGTGGCGCAGCTCCCGCTTGCCGATGTCGGACGGGCTGGCGTTGATGCTCACCACCAGGTCGGGCCGCGCCTCGCGCAGGGCGGTGAAGGGATTGACCTTGTAGTCGCGCCCTTCGTGGTTCCAGCCGTCTTCGCAGATCAGAAAGCCGACGCGCTGCTTACCGACTTGCAGCACGCAGGCCCCTTCCGGCCCCGGTTCGAAGTGGCGGCGGTCGTCGAACACGCCGTAGGTCGGCAGCAGCTGCTTGTAGTACTCGGCGACGATCTGGCCGTCGCGGATCGCCAGCAAGGCGTTGAACAGCGGTTTGCCGGGGCCGTCGTTGGCGCGCACGGCGCCCACCACCGAGACCAGCCCTGGCAAGGCGCGTGACGCATCCAGCACGCGCTCCAGGCCTGCGGCCATGCGCGCCAGGAATGCGGGCTCTTCCAGCAGGTCGCCCGGATAGTAGCCGCACAGGGCCAGCTCGGTGAAGACGGCCAGGTCGGCGCCCTGCCCGGCGGCGCGCTGCATGGCTGCGATGATGGCGCCGCTGTTGCCGTCGATATCCCCGACGGTCGGGTTCAATTGGGCGATGGCGATTTTAAGCATCGGGTTCTTTCGATTCGTTCGATTGTCCGCTTCTCAGGCGGAAGGGTGATTGAACACCTGGCGCAGGTAAGCCAGGAAGGTCTCGTCCTTGCACAGCGTCTTGCCCTGGGAGTCGGACAGCTTGGCCACCGGCTGGCCGTTGCAGCTCATGAGCTTCATGACGATATTGAGCGGCGTGAGGCCGACATCGTTCGACAGGTTGGTGCCGATGCCGAAACCGGTCATGGTGCGGTCGGCGAAATGGCGGTACAGCGAAAACGCGGTCGGCAGATCGAGGCCGTCGGAGAACACCAGGCGGCGCGTATGCGCGTCCAGACGCAGCCTGGCGTAGTGCGCCAGCGCCTTTTCGCCCCACACCACCGGATCGCCCGAATCGTGGCGCAGCCCGTCGAACAGTTTGGCGAAATACAGGTCGAAGTCGGCCAAAAACGCATCCATGCCCACCACGTCGGTCAGCGCGGTACCTAGATCGCCGCGGTATTCCTGCACCCAGTCTTCCAGCGCGGCCTTCTGGAAGTCGCGCAGGCGCACCCCGAACGACTGGAAGCTTTGCAGGTATTCGTGGGCCATGGTCCCGATCGGCACCAGCTTGTATTTCATCGCGAAATACACGTTCGAGGTGCCCTTGAACCAGGTGGGCACTTCGCGCGCCAGGGTGGCGACGACTTCCTCGTGCCAGGCGCCGGAAAAACGGCGGCGCACGCCGAAGTCGAAAAACTCGAACGGATGGCGCTTGGCCGGCTCGCTGGCCAGTTCGCGCAGCAGGGCGATCTTCGCTTGCAGGCGCTTGCGCCCTTCGGCCAACGCCGCCTCCTGGTCGAAACGGCGGAAATACAGCTCGTTGACGATGTACAGGACGTAGATTTCGAAGCCCATCACGTGCACCTGCGGCCCGGTGGCGCGGATCTGCAGTTCGTCGCCATCGGTTTCCACGCTCAGGAAATGGCGCTGGAAGCGGAACACGGTCAGGAAATCGGCAAAGTCGCTCTTGATGAAGCGCAGGCTGCGCAGGTAGGCGATTTCTTCCGCCTTGAACGAGAGCGAACACAAATGATCGAGTTCGCGTTCCACGTCGGCCTTCAGTTCGGCCAGCGGATAGGCCGGCACGTTGCGGCAGGTGAAGGCATATTCGGCCTGGGCGGCCGGATGGCGGTGCAACAGGGCCTGCCACATCGTGAATTTATACAGGTCGGTTTCGAGCAGGCTATGGACAATCGGTGTCATATGGTTCGCGTCGGCGCGCGTCAAAAGAGGAATGAAAGGTTAGCGGCGCGCATTGGCAAGCAGCTCGGGCACAATATCAGCCGCCTGCGCAATCTGCAGGCCACGCGCGCGCATATCGCGTACAAAGTCGTCGTACTGGGCGTCAAAGCCGGTCACGGGGCTCATGCAGTCGGTCAGCAGGACCAGCTGCGCGAGCTGCGTCTGGTCCCAGTTGGCGACGATATGCTCGGTGGTGGCGCGCACGCAGTGGCTGCCCGCTTCGCCGGTGATATATACCTGGTCGGCGCCGCGCAGCAGCGCCAGGAACGCCTGGTTGACCTGGGTGCTGTCGTCGTCGGCGTCGGGCACCTCGGCCTGCACCGCCGAATAGTGCTCGGTCCACGGATTGCTGCCCTTGCTGATCTTGCTGACCATGCCCAGCGCGCTATCTTCCCACGCGTTATAGGCGGCGCGCACGTCGGCATGCACGTTGTGGCCCCACGAGCCGATCTCGCAGTGCACCGGCCAGGCCATCAGGGTGTAGCGCCCGGCCGCTTCCAGCGCGTCCAGGTAGGCCAGCACGCGCGGCAGCGCAGTCGCTTTGCGCGGCAGGTATTTACCCTGGCGCACGTCTTGCGCCGTGATTTGCGTGAACGGCTTGATCGCGCCCTGCCCGGCATCCATCCAGAACGAACTGTGCGCGACGTCGAAGCGGTGGTGCGAATCGAGCGTGATGCTGATCGCGGACAGGCCGTCCCGGCCCTGGTCAATCAGACCGGCCACGCGCAGCATGTCGGCGTGCGCGCCGCTCACCGGCAGCGCCGGTGCCGGCGCGGCGTTGTCGCCCACCGGCGCCGGCAGATAGGCGGCCGGCAAATCGCAGAAATCGTTTTGCGGATCAATCACGAGCAGGTGCAGGTTGCGTTTCATTTGCTTGTCCTTTTGGATACAGTACGACAAGCATAAGCTACTTAATTTACTTTTGCAACTAACTATGCAATAATTTGTTCAGCCGCGGGCCGGCTTGACTATATAGAAGGAGTAAGGCATGGCGTTGAAGTTGATTTTTAGAAACCTCCAGTTGGCGCGCACGGCATGAGCGCAGTCATCTGCACCGTCGACATTGTGCTGCTCACCCTGCTCGGGGACGAACTGGCCGCCGTGCTGTTACGGCGCGAAAACGCGCCATTCCAGGGCGCGCTGGCCATTCCCGGCGGCTACGTGCACCCGGAAGACGACTTGAGCGCCCACGATGCCGCCATGCGCGTGATCAAGACCAAAACCGGCATCGTCGCGCCCTACCTCGAACAACTGGCCACGTTCTCGGGCGCCAAACGCGATCCGCGCGGCTGGTCGGTGTCGGTGACGCACTACGCGCTGGTGCCGCATGCACTGCTGGCGGCGCGCAAGGACGAGGCGGTGCATATTATTCCCCTGTCGCAGCTGGGCGCCTTGCCGTTCGACCACAACGCGATCATCGCCACCGCGCTCGAACGCCTGCGCAACAAGAGCCAGTATTCTTCCCTGCCCTGCTTCCTGGCGGGCGACACCTTCACCTTGCCGCAATTGCAACGGTTATATGAACTGCTGCTCGGCGACACGCTCAACAAAGTCAGTTTTCGCCGTAAAATGAGCGAGATGGATATACTCGACCCGGTCGACGGCCAGTTCGAAGCGGCCGGCGCGCATAGGCCAGCCCAGCTGTACCGCATGAAAGCGGCGCTGAAAAAAACCCTGACCGTGCTCGAACGCGGCCTGTGACCCCCGTCCACGCCCACCCTGTTTGCATTCCATGCAACAGGCATTGCCGCATTATCTTGCCATCCTTATATTAACGTCACGTATAATGACGCCTCCTGAACAACCATAAAAACAGAAAAGCACCATCGAAATTGATGAAAGATTCCAATCAAACTGTCAAGGTCAGTAAATTCCTGTCCTTGATCCTGCGTCACAGCCCTGCCACCATCAAGCTCAAGCTCGACGAAAACGGCTGGGCCGACATCGACGAACTGCTCGCCGGCGCCGCCAGCCATGGCACCAGAATCAACCGCAAGCTGCTCGACGACGTCGTTGCCGACAACGATAAAAAACGCTTTTCCATCAGCGACGACGGCAAGCGCATCCGCGCCAACCAGGGCCACTCGGTCAAGGGCGTCGACCTCGAACTGATGCCGGTGACGCCGCCGCAAGTGCTGTACCACGGCACCGCCTCGCGCTTTAGCGCGTCGATCCGCGAAAAAGGCCTGATTCCCGGCACCCGTCACCATGTGCACCTGTCGGCCGATACCGCCACCGCCGTCAGCGTCGGCCAGCGCCACGGCATGCCGGTGGTGCTGACCATCGACGCCCTGGCGCTGCATGAGCAAGGCCAGCCGTTTTATCTTTCCGCCAACGGTGTCTGGCTGACCGGACCGGTCAACAAGCGCTTTATCGTCTTCCCTTGATTTTTCCAGACTGCAATTGAACGCGCGGGCGGGAGAATTGGCAAGGCATGCTTGGATTGGCTTTGTGAAACAACAGACAAGCATTCTTTGAATAAATATTTGATTCCAGTTCGCATTGGCTAAGGTAGAATGGCCGCTCTATTATTCAATCACCGCATGCATCCGGCCGCCCCTGGCCATGCTGCCTTGCGGGGCAACCACGATGTGAGTGCAGGCGCCATGTTGCGATCCGATCCACCCGTACTCCCTACGTGCGGATCCCTGCCCCACCCCGCGCCCGCGCGCCCCCAGATTCTTTTCGAACGCGACCTCCACCGTCATGAAAGCTGAAAAGCAGTTATCGCCCGTTACAGAACTCGATGGCAAAAAGCGGCCGCTGATCGCCATTGCCGCCTCGTTCCTGTTCTTTGTCTGTATTTCGCTGGTGGCGGTGCAGGGCTGGAGCATCTACAGCGCGCGCGAAACCCAGCTGGCGCAGAGCGCCGCGTCGACCGCCAACATGGCGCGCGCCCTGGCCGATCACGCCGACAGCACCATCGAACTGGTCGACACCATCCTGGACGGGGTCGTCGAAAGCGTCGAGCATGACGGCATCAGCCGCTACGGCGAGCGCCTGCACCTGCACCTGATCGACCATGTCAGCCGCACGCCCTCGCTGCAGGGCATGTTCATTTACGACGCCAAGGGCAACTGGGCGCTGCACTCGCTGCGCGATCCGGTTCCGGCGCTCAACAACGCCGACCGCGAATATTTCATCTATCACGCGACGCACAAGGACAAGCTGGCGCACGTCGGCGCACCGGTGCGCAGCCGTACCACCGATACCTGGGTGCTGCCGGTGTCGCGCCGCCTGGAAAACAAGGATGGCAGTTTTGCCGGCGTGGCCCTGGCCACGGTCCAGCTGAGCTTTTTCCGCACTTTCTATGACAGTTTCGACATCGGCGCGCATGGCAACATCACCATCGCCACCGACAAGGGCGCGCTGGTGATGCGCCGTCCTTATCGGCAAGAGCAGATCGGCGCCTCGATCGCCGCCGAACCCATGTTCAAGCAGTGGCGCGAGCGCGGCGCGCTCGGATCGGCCGCCATTCCGGTCGACGCCGACGCCGTCGACCGCATGTACAGCTTCCGCCAGCTGCGCCGCTATCCGCTGTTCGTGGCGGTGGGCCTGTCGACCGGCGAAACGCTGTCGAACTGGTGGGCCAACGCCTACCTGTCGACGGCGTGGGTGGTGATTTTGCTGCTGATCCTGTGCTGGATGGGCGTGCGCCTGTTCCGCCAGGTGACCTTGCGCGACGAACTCGAAGAACAGCTGCGCAACGCCCAGCTGGCGCTGGTGACCAAGAACCGCTCGCTCAAGCTGCTGGCGCGGAACGACGGCCTGACCGGGATCGCCAACCGGCGCCTGTTCGACGCCCGCCTCGACGCCGAATTCAACCGCGCCGTGCGCGACGGCACCTCGCTGGCGCTGGTGCTGCTCGACGTCGACTTCTTCAAGAAGTACAACGATCACTACGGCCACCCGGCCGGCGACGCCTGCCTGCAGTTCATCGGCCAGTGCATCCGCACCGGGCGGCGCCGCGCCGGCAACCTGGCCGCGCGCGTCGGCGGCGAAGAGTTTGCGATCCTGCTGCCCAACACCGACTTGTACGGCGCCATCGTGGTGGCCGAAGCGGTGCGCCGCTCGATTGCCACGGCCGGGCGCGAGCACGCGGCCAATCCGGCCGGCATCGTCACCATCAGCTGCGGCGTGCACGCGCTGGTGCCGGGCAAGGACATGGACAGCAAGCAGCTGGTCGAAGCGGCCGACAAGGCGCTGTACCTGGCCAAGTCGACCGGGCGTAACCGGGTGTGCCCGGATGCGCCGGCGGCGTCGTCGCGGCGCGAACGCGCCTCCGTGCTGGGCGACTGAGTCACGCGCTGCGACCGGCAAGCGATTGCAGTCCCATCGTACTACCCACGCTGCAAAGCCGACGGCTTGCTTTACGCGCGATGCGGGACGCCGATGCCCCGGGCATCCTTGCCATCTACAGCGATCCGCGCGTGATGCGCCAACCCGGCGAAGAACCGTTCCCGGATCTCCAGACCGTCGACATCATGCTCGCCAGCGTTCGCCGTCTTCTGGCCGACGGTACTTCGCTGGAGTGAGCGATTGCCTTGCGCGACAGCGACCAGATCATCGGCACCTGCGGGCTCCATTACTTCGATCAGCGGCAAGCGCAGGTCGGCTGCCTGTTGCGGCATTCGGCCTGGGGCCAGGGCTACATGACGCAAGCGATCGGCCTCTTGACGCACTACGCGGGCCACGTTCTGCGCCTGAATCGCCTGGTCGCGGACGTGGCGCCCGACAATGAACGGGCGCAAGGTCTTTTCAAGAAGCTCGGATACAGCGCAGCGGCGCCAGTGCGGCCTTCGAAGGGGCTGCATGGTGATGCCTCGCATAAAAGACCAGCAAATGCGCGCGATATGGGAGAATACGAGCAATTACTCGTATTGAAAACACGGATTCCAAGGACCCGCATGCGCCCTCTCCCCACGCCCCGCAAAGCGCCGCGCCAGGCACGTTCGCAACACATGGTCGAGCAGATTTTGCAGGCCACGGCCAGCATTCTGGAAGAACGCGGCTACGCCGGCATGAACACCAACGCGGTGGCCGCGCGCGCCGGGGTGAGCGTGGGCTCGGTGTACCAGTATTTCCCGAACAAGGATTCGCTGATCGCGGCGCTGCACCAACGCCATGGGGCGCACATGTACGCGGCCATCGACGCGGTGCTCGCCGGCGCCGCGGCGCGCACCCTGCGCGAACATCTGGCGGCCATGGTGCATGCCTGGCTGGCGGCGCACCAGGTCGAGCCGGAGCTGCACAAGGTGCTGGAAAAGGAATTTCCGTTTTTCGACGCGCCGACCCAGGACAGCCCGGCCGACAACAACTCCTTCCAGCGCATCCTGCGCATGCTCGAAGCGCACCGCGACGAAATCGGCCAGCCCGACCTGGACCTGGCCACCTGGGTGCTGCTGCGCATGATGGAGTCGCTGGTGCACGCCGCCGTGATGGATGCACCGGCGCGTTTTGCGCCAGCCGACATCGAACGCTGCATCGTCGATGCCTTGCACGGCTACCTGCGCGCCGGGCCGGCACAGGCTGGGGCACAGGACAAATGAACAAGCAACATTTGCTGATCAAGATCGTGCAAAATGCCCAGCGCCGGCATGTCAACCGGTTGCTGGCCGAAGACCTCAGCGAAGCCTTGCGACAATCGATCGCGCGGGCGATCTATTTTCCCGACTCCAGCGATATCCTTCAACAAGCCATGGCGATGCTTGGCGATGCACGTGCAAGCAAGCAGACCTTCTTCGTACCGGCCTACCATCTCATCGACGAGAAAGCGCTAGCGGCCATCGCAAACCTTCCGGACTTGCCTGCCGTGTTATGTTTTTTCCCCGCCTGCCATGCCAATCACGAGTACGTCAGTTCCGACTTGCCCGTCTTGGAAATAGCGCGCACCAGCGCCGCAGACTGGTACCGATTCAACGCATCAAGGAAAGATCAACTCTCCTTCTTCTTTTGCATCGCGCCGGATTTTTCGTGCGGCATGATCATGGACGTCTGTGCGGGCGATCCCATGACCTCCGGTTCCGACCACCCGATCTACGAACTGTACAGCTGGGACCTCGGGCCACGCTGAGCGGCAGCGCCAGCGCCGCCCATCAAGGCTGCGCGGCATACCCGCTCTCGGCCAGGAAGCGCTTGACATCCTTGACGTGCAAAATGTCGGCGATGGCCTGGCGCTTGTCCCTGGCCTGCTTGTAATACGCCTCGGTGATCCGGAACCCCATGAAGTAGCCCAGGTCGGCCGGGCGCTCGCCTTCCGGCGCGCCGCTGTACAGCCAGCGCTTGAAGTCGGTGCCATCCATCGCCGCCAGGAACTCCTTTTTCAGCTGCGCCTCATTGGCGTAGCCGTAGCGATAGATCGGCTCGTTGAACTTGCCCTTGGTCACCAGCGACGCGAGGAAATCGCACGACCCTTCCTTGATCGCATGACCGAGCAAGGTGTGCGGATCGAGCTGCTGCTGGAAATGCATCAGCTCATGCGCGACGATCGACGGCAGCTTGTCGATATCGGCCGTGCCCGACAGCAGCCAGGGGTCGAGTTCGCCTGTCGGCACGCCCGGGCCGCGTCCATACATCTCGGTGCCGATCAGCAAGCCGTCCGCCGACGCGGTACCGCCGGCGCTCAGGCGGCCGATCACAAAGTAAATATCGGGGAACATCGCCGCCGGATACAGCGCCTTGAAATGCCGCATTTCCTCGCGGATCACCGGCTCGAACGAGGCCGCGCGCAGCGTATTGGCGCGGATGGCACGGTAATAGGCCGCGTGCTTTCCCATGCGGCGAACCATGCTGGCGCCGCTGTTGATGCGCATGTGCACGAAGCCATGCAAACCGGCGCTGCCGGCATCGAGGTACTCGCGCTCGAGCAAGGCGGCCGGATCGGCCGCGCCGTCGAGCTTGTCGTACACGGTCCAGAAGCGCGCGATGTCGCTGGTGACGAAGCGGAAGTCTTCCGGGCTGGCATGGGCGGCGCGGTAGGCGCGGTCGTTGGCGCCGGCGCCGGCGACAATGCCGGCCCAGCGCGGGTCGGCGCGCAGCGAAACGAAATCGTCCTCCTGCTCCAGCTCATCGCGCAGGCGGAAGGCGCGTCTGGCGACGCCCTGCTCCAGGATCGCGAGCGCCTGCGCCTTCTGCCCGAGCCTGGCGGCCGTGGCCGCGTACTTATGGTCCATCGCCATGCTGGCGTAACCGCTGTCGGCCGCCTTGCGGTAGGCGTCGAGCGCGGCCTGCGGCTTGTTGTCGTCGCGCGCCACGTCGGCCGCACTGGCCCAGGCGCGTCCCGACGTCTGGCCGTGGGCCGGGCCGGCCAGCGCCGAGACAAGCATGACGGCATGGAGGAGCGCGATTGTTTTCATGAACGACCCTTGAGCTGAGAAGGCGTCCATTATGGCAATTCCTGCGCCATGCGGGAATTGTTATACGACAGCTTGCCAAATCAAGGGGGCAGGACGGCTAAACGGGACGCCCGTCCGGATCGGGGCCGATATCGTTCAGGCGGATCGTGCTCGCCAGTCCACGGCTCAGGTCGGCCAGCGTGTCGGCGTCGTCGAGGTTGAAGTGGATGTCGAGATCGTCATGGCTCATCACCCAGATGGTGCCGTAGAAGGCGCCGAACTGGCCGATCAGGGGCGTCACCAGCGCTTCGTTGATGTGGACATTGTTCTCCGCCATCCAATGGAAATACTGGTGCGGCTGGACGAACAGCTGGGTGCTGCGGTACGAAAAACACAGCCCGCACGGGCTGTTCGAACGCGGAAAACGCCGCCCTTCGTAGGGCGCCAGCGCGCCGGCGGTGGCGGCCCAGGTCAGTTCGTCGAGGTCATTATTGTCGAAAATGCTGATGCCGGCCGACTGGGCCGAACAGCGCAGCAGCGCTTCCTCGCAACGCGCGCGCAGGGCGTCGCGCAAGGTCACGCCATCCTGCGGCGCCACGCGCGGCATGCTGCGCAAAGGCGCATTGCCGGCACGCTTGCGTGGACGGGAACGGAGTTGATCTGTTGCAATAATTTCGGACAGTGACATTGACCACTCCGGTGAGAGGCCGCAAAGCGGCCATGTGGACAGAGTCTACGCCGAGTCGGGTGCGTTGTCAGTTCGCAAACATACACTACTTGTTATATCTTTAGATAAACCGACAGTTTCAACATCGGGCAATGCGGCGCAGGGTTAGGCACTTCACACTCGCGGCGCGCGCCGTCATCGATAATGTCAACCCTGATTGGCCTTTGCGGAGACCCCCATGCCTGCTCCAACCGCCATCGTCGTCCACGGCGGCGCCGGTACCTCGCGCGACAATGAAGATGGCTGCGCGCGCGCCGCCGGCCTGGCCCTGGCCGCCCTTGAACGCGGCGGCGACGCCCTCGACGCCGCCGTGGCGGCGGTCGTCTCGATGGAAGACGACGGCCGCTTCAACGCCGGCACCGGCTCGGTGCTGTGCCTGGACGGCCAGACCATCGAAATGGACGCCTCCGTCATGGATACCCACGGCCGCCTGGGCTGCGTCGCCTGCATCACGCAAGTACAAAATCCGGTGCTGGTGGCGCGCGCGGTGGCCGACAGCCCGCACTGGCTGCTGGCCGGCGACGGCGCCACCCGTTTTGCCCGCAATGGCGGCCACCCGCCCTACTGCCAGCCGACCGACAAAGCGCGCGCCGCTCATGCGCGCCTGATCGCGCAACTGGGCGACCGGCCGGAATTCGCGCGCCTGTGGAACTACCAACGCGCGCTCGAAGAGAGCGGCGAGCGCGCCTGCGACACGGTGGGCGCAGTGGTGCGCGGCGCCGACGGCCACTTCGCCGTTGCAAGCTCGACTGGCGGCTCGGCCCCGTCGCTGCTGGGGCGGGTGGGCGACACGCCGATCATCGGCAGCGGCTTTTACGCCGGCAGCGACGGCGCGGTGGCCGCGACCGGCATCGGCGAAAACATCGTGCGCCACCTGCTGGCCTACACCGTGTACCAGTGGATCGCCGCCGGCACGCCCATCGAGCAGGCTGTGCAGCGCGGCATCGACCTGTTCGACCCGGCGGTGGCGGTCGGCCTGATCGCGGTCGGCAAAAGCGGCCACGCGGCGGTCAGCAACCGCCCCATGCCGCGCGCCATGATTTGCTGACCCGCGTAATCGTTGTCCTACCCAAGCACAGCTTGGTCACCGATACGAGGCGCGCCGGGCGGCGACCATAATGAGGCCTCTCTAGAAACCTGATCGCCCGCACCCATGACCACCATGCAAAGCACCGTGTTCGCCACGCCGCACCTCGATGCCCCGCGCCAGAGCGCGCCCGCCACGACCAGCTGCCGCGCGCTGTACGACACCTTCTCCCAGGCCGACCTGGCCCCCGGCACCCATGCCGACGCCGAGGCCTATCTGGTCGGCCAGCTGGCGCGCGCCGCCGCCCATCCTTGCGACCTGCCCGACACCCCGGCCGGCCTGGATGGCTGGATCGCGCCGCGCGGGGCCGCCATCGGCGCCGAATACCAGCAATACCTGGCCGCGCGCCGCGATGGCGCCCCGCGCCGCTACTTCACCAGCAAGTCGCACGCGCTGTGCTTCCTGCGCTGCGTGGCCCCGACCAAACTGGTGGACGGCGCCTGGCTGTACAGCACCCTGCAACGCTGGCAGGAGAACGACTTCCGCCCGCTGGTCAAGACCTATGTCGAAGAACTGGGCGACGGCCTGCCCGACAAGAACCACGTCACCCTGTACCAGCGCCTGCTCGACAACCACGGCTGCGCCGACTGGGACGACCTGGGCGGCGCCCACTTCACCCAGGGCGCGCTGCAACTGGCGCTGGCCTACGCGGGCGACGCCTTCCTGCCCGAGATGATCGGCTATAACCTCGGCTACGAACAGCTGCCGCTGCACCTGCTCATCACCGCCTACGAATTGAACGAACTCGGCATCGACCCGTACTACTTCACCTTGCACATCACGGTCGACAATGGCTCGACCGGCCACGCGCGCGACGCGGTCGAGGCCCTGCAGCGGGTGATGGCGCGCGCCGCCAACCCGGCCGAATTCTACCGGCGCGTGCGCGAAGGCTACAAGCTCAATGAACTGGGCGAAAACACCGGTTCCGTGATCGCCTCCTTCGACCTGGAACAGGAACTGGTGCGCATCCTCGCGGCCAAGGCCGTGGTCGGGCAGAACATGCACAGCGATTATTGCCGCGTGGCCGGCAAGACCATCAACGCCTGGCTGGCCGATCCGGCGCAGATCCCGACCCTGCTGCGCGCGTTCGAAACCACCGGCTGGATCAAGCGCGGCGCCGCCCCGCACGAAAGCCGCTTCTGGGGCCTGCTGCAAGGCGACCATGCCGAGATGTTCGGGGTGTTCTCAAGCTACGAACAGCAAGTGCTGGCCGACTGGATCGCCTCGCCGGCGCAAGAAGGCGACGCTGCTGCGGCCACGCCGCGCGTGGCCTCGTTCCGCGCGCGCCAGCGCGCCCTGGCCCCAGCCCGCAACGCGGCGCCGAAAGTCCATGGCGCGCGCGCCCTGATCCGCTACCCGTACGCCGGCCGGGCCGGCGAACACGAGGCCGAAAACGACCAGTTGCGCAACCTCGAACAAGCCGTGGCGCTGGCGCCGTCGACCAGCGCCGCCATGAAACTCCTGATCGCGCACATGTCGCCGGCGCGCCACCACACCCCCACCGGCCTGATGGCAACGCGCATGTTCGTGCGCCTGCTCGGCTGAAACACTTTAACGACAGGACCCGCATGAGCGCCTCCATCATCTCCATCGACGGCCACCGGCTCGACCAGGCACCGCCGCTCGGCATTGCCAGCGACGAGCGCCGCGCCGCGCTATACGCGCTCGGCTGCGGCCTCAAGCAGCACGGCTACGCCTTCACCACCGTCACCCCGCTCACCCACAGCCGCGTCAACGCGCGCCTGGCAAATGGCTGGGCGCACGACCTGGCCGGCATTTTCGGCTGGAGCCGCGCCTTCAAGCCGGCCGTGGTCAACCCCACCCTCATGGACCTGCTGCACGAGGCCGAGGTGGTCAACCACGACAACGGCATGCTGCGCAGCGTGCTGCGCGCCTCGACGCTCGATGGTCAGCTGTACCTGCATTCGGCCTACCCGACCAATGCGGCCGACGCCGTGTTCTTCGGTCCCGATACTTACCGCTTCGTGCGCGCCCTGCGCACCTCGCTGGCGGCGCGCACCCTGCCGGTGCGGCGCGCGGCGGACATCGGCTGCGGCGCCGGTCCCGGCGCCATCACCGTTGCGCTGGCCCATCCGGACGCCAGCGTGTTCGCGGTCGACATCAACCCGGCCGCGCTGGTGCTCACCGACGTCAATGCGCGCATCGCCGCAGTAAGCAACCTGACGCCGGTCGACAGCAACCTGCTGGCCGGCGTGGACGGACAGTTCGACCTGATCGTCGCCAACCCGCCCTACCTGATCGACCGCGAACAGCGCGCCTACCGCCACGGCGGCGGCGAACTGGGCGCCGGCCTGTCGGTGGCGATTGTCGATGAAGCCATCAAGCGCCTCGCACCCGGCGGCACCTTGATGCTGTACACCGGCGCGGCCATCGTCGCCAGCGCCGACCCGTTCCGCCAGGCGGTCGAACCACGCCTGCGCGCGGCCGGTTTTCACTGGACCTACGACGAAATCGACCCCGACGTCTTTGGCGAAGAACTGGACGAAGCACCGTATGCCTACGCGGACCGGATCGCGGCGGTGTGGCTGTGCGCCACGCGCCCGGTTGGTGCCGCATGAGTGAACCCGCATACGAACAGCGCCGCGGCAGTCTCCTGATCATCGGCGGCGGCGAAGACCGCGAAGACGACATGCAGGTGCTGGAGCGCTTCGTCGCCCTGTGCGGCGGGCCGGACAAACGCATCGTGGTGCTCACCGCCGCCAGCCGCGTGCCCGAAAAAATGTGGGCCATCTACGACGCCGCCTTCGGCGGCATGGGGGTGGAACGCCGCAGCGAAGTGCGCGTAACCAGCCGCCTTGAAGCCAACGACACCGCCATGGCGGCCGACCTGGCGCAGGCGGACGGCATTTTCATTACCGGCGGCGACCAGAAACGGCTGCTGGCGCTGATCGGTGGAACCAGATTGGACGAGGCCCTGCACGCGGCCCTGGCGCGCGGCGCCTGCATCGCCGGCACCAGCGCGGGCGCGTCGGCCATGTCCGCGCACATGCTGGCCGACGGCAAAGCCGACCTGCATCCCGAAAAAGGCGCGGTCAGCCTGGGGGCCGGCATCGGCTTCGTGCAGCGCGTGGTCATCGACCAGCACTTCTCGCAGCGCCAGCGCCTGGCGCGCCTGCTGACGGTGGTGGCGCAGAACCCCTACCTGCTGGGCGTGGGCATCGACGAAGACACCGCGCTGCTGATCGAAGGCGGCGGCGGCATCGAAATCCTGGGCGCCGGCGCGGTCACCGTGATCGACGGGCGCCACATGGTCTCGAACGTGGCCGACATCCGCAACCGCGCCGTGCCCGAAATGGTGGACGTGCGGCTGCACCTGCTGCCGTCCGGTTCGCGCTACGGCGCGGATGGCGACAGCGCCACGCCGGCCGCGCTGGCCGACTTTTTACATATCGTTACCAACATCGCCTGATTATCTCCTGACTATCATGAACATCATCGAACAGCGCGTGCTGCGCGGCCCCAATCGCTGGTCCCGGCTGACCTGCCTGCAAACCATGATCGACAGCGGCGACTCGCCCGCCATCGAGCCCCGCTTCGGCGCCGCCTTGCTGGCGCAACTGCCCGGCATGGCCGGCCGGCGCAGCTGTACAACGCTGGCGCAGGCGGCCGAACAGGCGGCATTGGAACTGCAATCCATGGCCGGCACGCCGGTCGGCTTCGCCCTGACCAGCAAGGTCGATGCCACGCGCTGGCGCATCGTGGTGGCCTACCAGCGCGAGCAGGTCGCCGTCGAGGCCATGGCGCTGGCGCTCGATATGGTGCGGGCGGCCGCGCGCGGCGAGGCGCCCGACTGGACCGAACGCCTGGACGCACTGAAGGAAGTTGCGCAACGCGGCGCCATGGGCACCAGCACGGCGGCGGTGGTGAACGCGGCGCAGGTACGCGGCATTCCCACCGTGCGCCTGACCGACGAAGCGAATCTGTTCCAGCTGGGCTGGGGCAGCCGCCAGAAGCGCCTGCAGGCGACCGTCACCGGCGCCACGTCCACCATCGCGGTCGGCATTGCCAGCAACAAGCAATTGACCAAGACCCTGCTCGAACAAGGCGGCATTCCAGTGCCCAAGGGCGGCGTGGCCGCCAGCGCGGATGAAGCGGTGGCGCTGGCCGCGCGCCTGCGCTTCCCGGTCACCCTCAAGCCGCTCGACGGCAACCAGGGCAAGGGCGTCACCACCGAATGCGCCGATGCCGACAGCGTGCGCATCGCCTTCGAGTTCGCGCGCCAGTACGGGCGCCGCGTCATCGTCGAGCGCTTCATCGCCGGGCGCGACTACCGCCTGCTGGTCACCGGCGGCAAGCTCGCCGCCGCCTCGCTGCGGCGCCCGCCGTCGATCACCGGCGATGGCGCGGCCACCGTGCAGCAGCTGGTCGACCAGGAAAACCGCAATCCGGCGCGCGGCGAAGGCCACGCCAACATCCTCACGCGCCTGCGCCTCGATGAGCTGGCGCTGGCGCTGCTGGCCGAACAGGGGTTTGCGCTCGACTACGTGGTGCCGGACGGCGTCGAGGTGCAATTGCGCGGCAACGCCAACCTGTCCACCGGCGGCACCGCCGAAGACGTGACCGACCTGGTGCACCCGGCCACGCGCGAGATGTGCATCCGCGCCGCGCGGATCATCGGCCTGGACGTGGCCGGCATCGACGTCATTTGCAGCGACATTGCGCTGTGCCTGCGCGAGCAGCGCGGCGCCCTGATCGAAGTCAACGCCGCACCCGGCATCCGCATGCACGAATACCCGAGCCAGGGCCAGGCCCGCAACGCCGGCGACGCCATCGTCGACGCCATGTTCGGCCAGGGCGACGGCCGCATTCCCGTCATTGCGGTGACCGGCACCAACGGCAAGACCACCACCTCGCTGATGATCGCGCACGCCGCGCGCCTCGCGGGCATGTGCACGGGCGTGACCACCACCGAGGGCGTCTTCATCGACGGTCACCGGATCATCGACGGCGACTGCGCCGGCTACCATTCGGCGCGTACCCTCTTGACCACCCCGACGGTCGATATCGCGGTGCTGGAAACGGCGCGCGGTGGCATCCTCAAACGCGGGCTGGCGTTCGACCGCTGCACGGTGGCGGTGGTATTGAACGTGTCGGCCGACCACCTGGGTCTCGACGGCGTGGCGACGGTGGAGGAACTGGCGGGCGTGAAAGCCGTGGTGGCTAACGCCGCCTCGCGCGCGGTGGTGCTCAATGCCGACGACCGCCTGTGCGTGGCGATGAGCGCGCAGGTGCCGGCCGATGTGGAGCGCATTTTCTTTTCGATGGAGCCGGAAAACCCGGTCCTGCTGCGCCACCTCGATAACGGTGGCCGCGCCGCCTACTACCAGGACAATGCGCTGATCCTGGCCGATGGCTCGCGCAGGGCCGGATTGCTGCGCGCCGCGCGCATGCCGTCGAGCATGCAGGGCCACGCGCGCTACAACATCGCCAACGCGCTCGCCGCATCGGCCGCGCTGATGGGGGCCGACTTTACCCACGCGCAGATCGCGCTGGCCTTGTCGACCTTTGTGTCGGACGGCGCCAACAACCCGCTGCGCTCGAACATCTACAGCGCGCAGGGCGTGACCATCGTGGTCGACTACGCGCACAACCCGGCCGCCTACGCGGCCATGGCGTCGATGGCGCGGTCGCTCTCGGGCGGACGGCGCGTCGCGGTGCTCACCTGCCCCGGCGACCGGCGCGACGCCGACCTGCTCGACATCGGCCACACCTGCGCCGACGGTTTTGATGAACTGTTCGTGTACGAAGCCGATCCGCGCGGACGCGCCAGCGGCGAGACGGCGCAAAAAATCCTCGACGGCGCGCGCCGCGCCGGCAAGGAGGACCATCTGCTGCACGCCATCGTGCCGGTCAGCGATGCCTTTGCGGCGGCCATGGCCTGCTGCCGCCCGGGCGACGTGCTGCTGTTCGCCTGTGGATCAAGCGCCACCGCCCAGCGCGAAACGGCGCGCTACGTCGATTCTGTGCCTGCGGCCCCGGCGACAAGCCCGGGCCATGCGGCGACCGTGCCGCTCTGATAAGGCACCGGCGCCGCGTTCATTCGGCGTCGTCGAGCGTGGGCACGGCGTCGACGACGTACCCGGCGCGTTCGATCGCCGCCATGATCACGGCCTCTAATTGCTCGTGCGTGGACAGCGCGATCACGGCACACAGCGCGTACGCCAGCATCAGTGCGTAGGCCGACAGGACCACCTCTTTGGGATTTGCCTGCGGCGCCGGGCCGAAGCGGTTCAGGCCCGAGTCACCGGGTGCGAGCAGCAAGTACATTGCCAATCCGATGTTTAACACCGGCACCAGCAGCAGCGTCGACCATCCGGCAGCGCGGCCCAGATCGTACAAGCGGCGCTGCGCAACCAGCATGGCAACGCTGAGCGGGGTGGCCATGATGATCAGGTAGCCAATGGGTGAGTCCGAAGGCAGCAGCATGAACAGTCCCAACGCCGCCAGCAGCGCCAGCATGGGTACCACCGTTCCATAGACCAGGTAGCGCAGGCGTCCGATGCGTCCGCGCATGGCGAGCATGGCGGGCTGGTAAGTGCCGGCGTCCGCCGCTGGCGCATTGATGGGGTTTTGCGGGGCGGTGTAAGGATTATCCAATGGGCGCTCCGGAGAGTTGGATCAAGTTGAAGGAACGCGCCAGCATATTGGCAATCGCAATTGCGATTGTAACAATTTGACGCCAACCTGGCTTGTCTCAACTCACCGCAATGCGCCCGCCATCAGTACATCAGGCGGCCATCCCGCTTGAACAAGGCGATATCGACGAATTCCGACATGGTGCTCTTGCGGTCGGACGACTGGATCGTCATGCCGCCGATGTCGATCGGGGTGCGGGCTGCGGCGATGGTCTGCAAACCGCCCTTGCCGGCCGCCTCCATCTGAATTACTTTCACCAAGGTCTTGGCGACCGCGAACCCTTCGAGCGTGATGGACGACACTGGCTCGTCGCGGAACTTCTTCATCATGTCGATATGCTCCGATTGCAGTACCGAGGCGGTGCTGCCCGGATTGGGCACGACCTGCGAAAACACGGTCCACTCGGTGGCGCGCGCGCCGGCGATCTCGCTCAAGGTGGCCAGGTTGATCAGCGAGGTGCCGGCCACGAAGGTGCTGGCGTCATGCTTGCGGAAGGCCTTGAGGAACTGTGAGGCGCCGATGGTATCGGCGATCATCAACACCACCTTGGCGCCGGACGCGCTTAACTGCCTGGCGTCGGCGTCCATGTTCGGCGACACCCGCACCGTGCCGGACAAGATCATGCCGCGCTTGCGCAATTCGTCGGCCACCATCTTGTAGGTCTTCTGGTTCTGCGCCGTGTCCTGCAACACGATGCCGACTTTTTTCAGTCCCAGCTTGTCAAAATAGCCGAGGATGAACTGGCATTCGTGCTCCATGCTGGGACGCCAGAAAATCACACGCCCGCGCGGCGCCGCAAAGGCATCGGTCAGCGGCGCAAACAGCACGTGGCGCGATTCGGCAAACGCCGGCGCCGCCAGGATGGCCTGGGTCGACTCGGGGCCGATGGCGCCCAGCAGGTAGCCAACCTTGTCCTGCTGGATCAGCGAGGCGGCCAGCCTGGCCGAATCGGCCGCCACGCCGCGGTCGTCGCGCACGGTGTAGACGATCTTCTTGCCATTGATGCCGCCCTTGACGTTGATGCTGTCGAAATAGGTGGTGATGCCGGCCACGTAATCGCGGCCGATGGCGCCGTTCGGACCGGACAGGTCAATGGCGTGGCCGACCACGATTTGCGCGGCGGCGGTGGCGCTGGTGGCCAGCAGGGTGACACAAACGCTCATGGCCAGCCACAGGGCACGGATACAGGACTTCACGGTTAACTCTCGGGGATGAAAAGCGCGATCGTACAGACCGGGTATGACAGGGTGATGACGCGGTGCAACAATGATTCCTTTTTCATCTCAGCAATATCGAAAATGCCACATCGCTGCGTTTTATTGGTATAATCCGCGTTCTTCGTTGTATTGGCTGCTGCCTCTGAAGAAACCGCCTTTTCGAAGGTGCGTTTTTCTTCGTCTACAGAAAGCAGCCAAACATGAGCACTACCGTATCGGCCAAACGACTGGCCAAAGCCCTCGCCTCCCACAATATCTTCGCCGAACGCGAAGGCAATATCCTGCGCGTGCAATCGACCGTGCATGCGGACGTCCGCGCCGAAATCCTGCTGCCCGAGAGCCTGCCGCTCGAAGCGAAAGCGGTCAGCCAGTTGCTGGCGTTCGCCGGCATGCGCCACCCGCTCGGCGGGCACGTGTGCCGCGCCTGCGCTACGCCCGACTTCCATCCCGGCGCGCCGGTACCGGTGGGCAGCATCCTGGTCACCAACCATGACTTCGTGGTGCCCGAATCGATCGGGCGCGACATCAACTGCGGCATGCGCCTGCACGTGATCGACGTGCCGCTCGAGCGCTTTTTGGCGCACAAGGAGCGCCTGGTGGCGCTGCTCAAGGGCGACCTGCTGGAAGCGGCCCGCAACGTGCCGACCACCCCTGCCGCCATGACGGCCCTGTTTGCCGACGGCCTGGGCGCCTTCTGGCGCGCCATGCGCCACACGCGCGAAGGTTTGTTCGAAAAAATCGACTTCGCCCAGGTCGAAGCGGAGACGGCGCGCCTGTTTTCCGCCTCGCACGTCAAAGGCAACCCGGCGTACGCACCCGAAGCGCTGCAGGATACCCGCCGTGGCCTGCTGCGCGATCCGGGCCTGGCCACGCTCGGCGCCGGCAACCACTTCTGCGAGTTCCAATACGTGGCGCAGGTGCTCGACCGCCACCGTGCCTTTGCGCTGGGCGTGCGCCCGGGCCAGCTGGCGCTGATGGTGCACACCGGCTCGCGCGACGTCGGCTCGTACATCGGCACGCGCTGGATGGACCGCGCCAAAGCCGAATGGCCGGCCGGCGTCAAGCATCCCGAGTCGGGCCTGTATGGCCTGTGCGGGCCGCTGGCGGCCGAGTACCTGACGGCGATGCACGCCGCCGCCCACTACGCCGACGCCAACCGCGCCCTGATCGTGGAACTGGTGCGCCTGCGCATCCGCCAGGTGTTCGGCGACCAGGCGATGCCGCTGGTGTGCGACGTGCCGCACAATATCGTGCTCAGTGAAGCGGGCGGGAATGTGCACCGCAAGGGCGCCACGCCCGCCCATGCCGGGCAGCCCTTGTTGATACCAGGCTCGATGGGCGACGACTCCTATTTGCTCGACGGACTCGGACACGAGCGCTGGGCCAGTTCGGCCAGCCATGGCGCGGGACGGGCCGTCTCGCGCATGGAGATGGCGTGGAAGTCGAAGCACGATGGCCAGCCCGGCGGGCAGCGGCCGTTCGAGTGCATTACCTTGCGCGAGGAACGCCGCATCGAAGAGGCGCCCGGGGCCTACAAGCCGATCGGGCCGGTCATCACGTCCCAGGTCGAGGAAGGCCTGGCGCGGCCGATCGCGCGTTTTTCGCCGCTGCTGACGTTCAAGGCGTGAGGGCACTGGGGCGGCATGCGGGCGCGCGGAGTCCCAGGGCCCGTCATAACAGGGACGGCAAATTTGCTACACTAGAATTTTCTGTCTCTAACTCTACAATACCGGTTCATGAAAATAGCGCTTTTGTTAGTCCTCGTCGCCGTGATCGTCGGCGGCGTGCTGTTCACCAGGGTGTACAAGGAGAACCGCCGCAGTATCGATTGCGGCATGCAGGCCAGTACCGTCGCCGGCATTGCGCTTCGTCGCGACAAGGGCGCCACGCGCGACGAGGTTCGTGCAGCGATGAGCGGGACGGATCTTAAAAACCGTTCTTCGGCGCAGATCGAATCCATGCTCGATGCCGTCTACGTGCACGGCATCGGCAAATCGTTCGAAGAAATACGCAACATCGCCTGGGAGCAGTGCGACAAGCATCCGGAGCGTTGACAGCGCGCCGGCGACTGTGCGCCCTGCCGCCTGCTACCGGACGGTCAGGCGTTTGGCGCCGCCACCCGGCTTCTTGGGCAAGGTCAGCTCCAGCACGCCGTCACGGCAGGTTGCCGTCGCGTTTTCGTCATCCACGCTCTGGGGCAAGGTGAAGCTGCGGTACTGTTGGCCGTGGAAGCGCTCGCGCCACATGCTGCTGCCTTGCTTGTGCTCCTGCTCCCCGGTGACATCGGCGCTGATGGTCACTTCGTTACCGTCGATCGACACCTTGACGTCGTCCTTGTTTACGCCCGGCATATCGGCCCGCACCACGAAGGCCTGGTCGGTTTCGCTGACATCCATGCGGATATGTTCGCTGTCGAATGCGCGCAAGGGACGCATCAGGTCGAAGGCGTTGAACAGGCTGTCGATATTGCGGAAAGGGTCCATCCGGCTGAGCGGGGTGCCGGGGTCGAAACGGGTGAGATTGTTGGCCATTGCGTTCTCCTTCGGTTGGTTTGCTTGGATTGCGGATTGGCGGCCGCACGTTGAAGGCCGCCATGCCGCGCCAGGAATCCGATCATAAGGCGCTCGATAGCGGTACTTTCTGACGCAGGTCAAATGCGCGCCAATTCCTCGCGCGCCGGATTGGTGGCAGCGCAAGACGCCGGTGCTGGCCATGTGAGCCGGGCGGCAGCGGACATCAGGCAGCCATGAACACCGGCAGCGTCATCGACTTGAGCACGGTGCGGGTGGCGCCGCCGAGCAGCAGTTCGCGCAGGCGCGAGTGGCCGTAGCATCCCATGACCAGCAAGTCGGCGCCGCGTTCGGCGGCCAGCGCCAGCAAGGTGGCGCCGGCGTCGCCCTCGTCGTCGCGCAGCACCAGTTCGGCCCGCACGCCGTGGCGCGCCAGGGCCTGGCCGATGGCCGTGACCGGACGCAGACTGGCGCCGCCCCCGCTCTGGAGCGACCCGGCGTCGAGGATCGCCACATCGACCGCGCCGGCGCGGCGCAGCAGCGGCAAGGCGAAGCGCATGGCGCGCCCCGCTTCGCGGCTGCCGTTCCAGCCGAGCAGGATGCGCCGGATCGGCCAGGCCGGCGCCTGCGCGTGCGGCACCAGCAGCACCGGCGCCCCGCTGGCCTTGGCCACGTCGGCCGCCAGCCCGGGCGATGGCAGCGATGCGCCGCGCACCGCATCGGCCTGGCCCAGCACGCACAGGTCGCAGTAGCGCGCCAGCGCGCTCAGACTGAAGCGCGGTTCTTCGTCGACGGCGCGCCGCTCGTAGCCGGCCAGCGCGAAGCCGGCCGCGACGCGTTCGAACTGGTCGAGCGCGGCCGCGGTGCGTTCGCGCAGCGTCTCGAGCACCGGCGCGATGGAGGGACTGAGGTTATTCATGACCACGCTCTCGCGCAGGAAACGCGAGACGTCGCTGCTGGCCAGTCCGATAAGATGGGCCTGCTCCACCTGCGCCAGCTCGGCCGCATAGGCGTAGCAGGCGCCGGCGTTGGGTTCGTCGCCGACATGCACGACGATCGTCTTGTAGCTCATGATTGCCCTCCCCTGATCCAGCCTGACTGTATGACGCCGGTCAGATCAAGGTTTGAGGCGAATCAAGGTGCGCATCCGAACCAATCGGCGCGCGTGGTGACGCGCGCCGTGCGGCTTACGGCGCCATGACTTTATCGGGCGTCATCGGGGTGCTGCGCACGCGCCGGCCGGTAGCGTGGAAAATCGCGTTGCAGACCGCCGCCGCCACGCCGACCTGGCCGATTTCGCCCACGCCCTTGGCGCCGAGGCGGCTGACGATGCGATCATCCTCCTCCACGAACAGCACGTCGATATCGTGGATGTCGGCGTTGACCGACACATGATATTCGCCCAGGTTGTGGTTCATGAAGCGGCCCAGCCGGTCGTCGGACTGGGTTTCTTCGTGCAGCGCCTGGCCGATGCCCCACACTACCCCGCCGACAATCTGGCTGCGCGCCGCCTTGGCGTTGATGATGCGCCCGGCCGCGATGGCGCTCACCACGCGCGTGACGCGCACCGTGCCGAATGCTTCGTCGACCCGCACCTCGACGAACACCGCCGAGTGGGTGGCGCGCAGGTACTTCTGCTGCTTGAGCATATTCGGCAGCATCATGTACTTTTCTTCGATGCGCGCGGCGCAGGCGGACGCCAGGATCGCCTGCAAGGTCACGCCATGCGCCGGTTGCGCGATCAGGCGCAGGCCGCCGCCGGCAAATTCGGCCTCCTCGAAACCGGCGCTGGCAAACGGCGAATCGGGCATCTTGCGGGCCAGCTTGAACAAGCTCTTTTTCAGCTTTTCGCACACGCCCTGCACGGCCGAGCCGACCGTGGCCACGTGCGACGATCCGCCTTCGATCGGCGCGACCGGCAGGGTCGAGTCGCCCAGCTGGAAGCGCACGCGTTCCAGCGGCATGCCCATGGCGTCGGCGGCGATGATGCACATGGCGGTGTAGGTGCCGGTGCCGATGTCGGTGGCGGCGCTGGAGACGACCAGGTTGCCATCGGCGTGCAGCACGGCGCTGGCGCGCGCGAACATCTGCATCGCATCCCACATGCCGGTGGCCATGCCCCAGCCGATCAATTCGTGGCCTTCGCGCATGGAGCGCGCTTCGAGCGGGCGCTTGGCCCAGCCGAAACGCGCCGCGCCCTGCTGGTAGCAGGCGCGCAGCTCCTTGGTCGAATACGGCAGGCCGTCGGTGGGATCGATGTCGGCGTAGTTATGCAGGCGTAGCGCCAGCGGGTCCATTTTCAGTTCGTACGACAGTTCATCCATCGCCACTTCGAGCGCGTGCACGCCGTGCGCCGCGCCGGGGGCGCGCATGTCCATCGGGCTGAAGCGGTCGAGGGCGACCAGCTTGTAGCCGAGGCGGATATGCTCGCAGGCGTAGAGCTGGCCCGACCAGTTGACCACCACTTCGACGTAATCCTCGTTGCGCGAGGTTTCGGCCAGCGCTTCGTGGATGATGGAGGTGAGCGTGCCGTCCGGACGCGCGGCCAGGCGCACGCGCTGGATGGTTTCGGGACGGTGCCCGAAGCTGAACATCTGCTGGCGCGTGAGCACCACCCGCACCGAGCGTTCCAGCTTGAGGGCGGCCATCACGGCCAGCGCCAGCTGGTACTGCGGACGCAGGCCGGAACCGAAGGCGCCGCCCACGTAGGGATTACGCACGGTGACCTTGTCCTTGGACAGGCCGAACACGTGCGACACATACCAGCGGCTGTTCTGCGAGCTCTGGGTCTTGTCGTAGATGGTCAGGTGGCCGTCGTCGCCGCGCACCACGGTCGAGGCGAACATTTCGAGCGGGTTGTGGTGCTCGACGCCGCTGTAATACTCGCCTTCCATCCGCACCACCGCCTTGTCCCACATTTCGTCGGCAAAGCCTTTCGGTTCGGGCGGCGGCGTGTAGCCGGCCTTGAGGCGGCTCGGCTTGTGGCTGCGCTCCATGTGCTCGACCAGACTGGTTTCGTGCTGTTCGACCTCGTACGTAACCCGCACCAGGGACGCCGCATAACGCGCCGCTTCGAACGTCTCGGCCACCACCAGCGCGACCGGCTGGCCGCTGCTGTGGATCTTGTCGTCGTAGAGCGGGCGGAATGGCGAGCCGCCGGGGGCGGTCATGTCCTTGTAGAACAAATCAAAAGAGCGCAGGCGCGGACGGTTCTCGTGCGTGATCACCTCGACCACGCCGGGCAAGGCCAGGGCTTGGGCGGGGTCGATCGAGGCGATGCGGCCTTTGGTGACGGTGCCGCTGACGACCACGCCGTACAGCAGAGCTTCAGCCGGGTGTTCGGCGGCGTAGCGCGCCTGGCCGGTGACCTTGTCGCGGCCATCGACGCGCGAGACGGCCATGCCGATGGTGACAGGGCCGGTGCCTTCATCGGCGACCGGGGTGCGCAGTGCGTCAATCAGATCGGTCACAGTGACTCCTTGGTGTCCGGTGCATGCATGTTGTCGATGGTGCCGGCGGCGGCCTGTTCGAGCGCGCGCACGACTGCGCGGCGCGCCATCGGAATCTTGAAATCGTTTTGGCCCTGGCTGCGGGCGCCGGCCAGCAGCAGGTCGGCGCAGGCCTCGAACATCGCGCCGTCGGGGCGTTTGCCGACCAATAGCACTTCCGCTTCGGGCACGCGCCATGGCTTGTGCGCCACGCTGCCCAGCGCCACGCGGGCGGCGCGCACGACGCCGTCGGGGCCGATATCGAGCGCGGCGGCGACCGACACCAGCGCAAACGCGTACGAAGCGCGGTCGCGGAACTTGAGGTAGGCCGAGTGGGCCGCATACTGCGCACCGGGCGGCAATTCGATGGCGGTAATCAGTTCACCGGGCTGCAAGGTGTTGTCGCGCTCGGGATTCTCGCCCGGCAGGCGGTGGAAGTCGGCAAAGTCGATTTTCCGTTCACCCTGTTCCGAGCGCACGTGCACTACCGCGTCCAGCGCCGCCAGCGCCACGCACATGTCGGACGGGTGGGTGGCGATGCAATGCTCGCTGGCGCCGAGGATGGCATGCTGGCGCGTCAGGCCGCCGATGGCCGAACAGCCGCTGCCCGGTGCGCGCTTGTTGCACGCGACGGCGGTATCGTAAAAATAGTGGCAGCGCGTGCGTTGCAGCAGGTTGCCGCCGTCGGTGGCCATGTTGCGGATCTGCGGCGAGGCGCCGGCCAGGATCGCCGCCGACAGCAATGGGTAGCGCGTGCGCACCAGCCGGTGGTAGGCGGTATCGGCATTGCGCGCGGTGGCGCCGAGCAGCAGGCCGCCCTGCGCCGTGGCCTCGATGGCGCCGAGCGGCAGGCTGTTGATGTCGACCAGGGTCGCGGGGCGCACCACGCCCTCTTTCATCAGATCGACCAGGTTGGTGCCGCCGGCGATGAAGGCGGCGTTGGCGCCGCCGATCTGGCGCAGCGCCTCGGCAGGCGCTTGCGGCGCGTGGAAGGTGATCGGATTCATGCGGGCACCGTGCCGGGAATGTACGGGCGGTCCGGATTGTCCTTGTGTTCGGCCAGGCCCATCACCTCGGTGACGGCGGCCACGATCTGCGGGTAGGCGCCGCAGCGGCAGACGTTGCCGCTCATGAGTTCGCGCACCTCGGCCACCGTGCGCGCTTCGCCTTCGCGCATCAGGCCGATGGCCGAACAGAGCTGGCCGGGGGTGCAGTAGCCGCACTGGAAGGCGTCGTGGTCGAGGAAGGCTTGCTGCAGCGGATGCAATGTGGGGCCATCGGCCAGGCCTTCGACGGTGACGATCTCCTTACCGTTCTGCATGACCGCCAGGGTCAGGCAGGAATTGATGCGCTTGCCGCCGGCCAGCACGGTGCAGGCGCCGCACTGGCCATGGTCGCAGCCCTTCTTGGTGCCGGTCAGGCCCGCGCGCTCGCGCAGCAGGTCGAGCAGGGTGACCCAGGCTTCAACCTCGACCTGGTGCTGCTCGCCATTGATGCGCAGGCTGATGGGATAGGTGGTGGCGGCCGGCGCGTGCGCGGCCTTGATATGGGCGTCCATGGAGTCTCGACTCTGCTTGTGTGGGCGTTAACTTTATCCATAAAGCACGTTCTAATCTGTTAGCGAACGAACGTTCGTAACAATCGGTATTTTATTTATGTGTCGCGCAAGTCACAGAAAAGCGGAGGAGTTCAACCGCAGCCTGGCTTGACGCTGTTGTTTTGATGGAACTGCTCCCAATCGGTCAGGCGCCGGTTCGAGGCGCCCAGCAGCACGCGCTCGACCACGGCCGGCGGAATGTCCGATGCGCGGAAGTACGCCAGCGCCACCTGGCGGCTCAGGGTGCGGTCGTAGGTGACGCCAAGATCGACCAGGAGCGACAAACCGCTGTTGTCGCATTGGCGACGATCGGGAGCATTCAATTGGTGAGCCTTTCTGGTCGGATTTGCCTACCCTTTTTTACAATAGCCGAGATTTATCAAGTCCACAAATAGCGCTTTGCTATTGATGATTTTCCAATCGGAAATTCACACAAGTTTTCATGACACCATTCACTCTGTTGCTCACACTACCGCTGCTTAACTGTGTTGGCGGACTTCATGCGGCAATGATAAATTGACTACTTTTAGTAACTGAGGAGGCGTGATGGAACGCTATGAACGCCACTTCGTGTCGCAGCGGATTGGCAGGGCCATTGGCGCGGTGGAGTTTGCCGGGAATGGGATGGGCGTGGTCGAAATCACGGTGCCGGAGGGGCCGGCACGCATGCTGTTTTCGTTCACATTAAGCGGCGCGCCGGACCAGCATGCGCTGACGCCGGCGCTGGCTGAAGTGCTGCTGCGAACGGCGATATCGCAGGTGCACAAGGAAATACTGAAGCCGCCGCCGGGGGGCGCCGACGACAACCGGTGCCTGTCGAACGTGTGCCCGCCCTGGATTGGCGACCTGGAGGTGATGCCGTATGGCGGCGCCACCTCCGGCTACGCCGCCCAGGCAAAGCGGGAGCCGTAGGCGGCAAGCCGTCAGTGGCCGTGGCGGCCGTCGCCGTGGCTGTGGCTGGCCGCCTCCACCGGCGCGCTGGCCCCGTTCACGCCTTCGAAGAAGAAGGGTTTGCGTGCCTTGGGCGTGGCGCCGACCTCGTTCATGGTCGCCGTCTCGTACACGCGCCCGCCGATCATCACGTGCGTGACGCGGTCGGAGCTGCGGATATCCTTGACCACGTCGCCGTCGATGATCGACAGGTCGGCGAGTTTACCCACTTCGAGCGAGCCGACATCCTTGTCCAGCCCCAGATAGCGGGCGCCGTTGAGGGTGGCCGAGCGGATCGCTTCGAGCGGCGTCATGCCGCCCTGGACCAGCGACCACATTTCCCAGTGCGCGCCCAGCCCTTCGCGCTGGCCGTGCGCGCCGATGTTGACCGGCACGCCCACGCGCTGCAAGGCGGTCGCCGTGCGCGCCACGCGCAGCACATTGAAGTCTTCTTCCGGCGCCGTCTCGCGGCGGATCGAGCGCGGCTCGAGCACCGCGCGCGGCACGTAGCGCGACAGGATCGGATGGCGCCAGACATCGGTGCGCGCATACCAGTAATGCTCGCCATCGAGGCCGCCGTACGACACCACCAGGGTCGGCGTGTAGCCCACTTTGGTCTGCGACCAGAGCTGCTTGACGTCGTCGTAGGCGTCTTCCACCGGAATCGAATGCTCGACGCCGGTGTGGCCGTCCACCACCATCGTCATATTGTGCTGGAACAGCGAACCGCCTTCGGGCACCACCATCATGCCGCTCTGGCGCGCCGCTTCCAGGATTTGCTGGCGCTGTTCGCGGCGCGGCTGGTTATAGCTCTTGACGCTGGTCGCCCCGCCCGCTTTCAGGCGCCGCACATGGGTGAGCGCGTCGTCCAGGCTGTCGACCGGGGCGGCGAAGTTGCCCTTGGCGCCGTACAAAATCGTGCCGGTCGAATAGATGCGCGGGGCCACCAGTTGACCGGTGCGCTGCATTTCGCTGTGGGTGAAGATGGTGCCGGTATCGTTGGACGGGTCGTGCACGGTGGTCACGCCGAAGGCCAGGCCGGCGTAATCGACCCAGCTTTGCTGCGGCACGATGCCCTCTTCGCCCATGGCGCCGTGCCAGTGCGCGTCGACCAGGCCGGGGATGACGCTTTTTCCCGTGGCGTCGATGCGCGTGGCGCCGGCAGGCACGGCAACCTCGGCCGCCGTGCCGATGGCGGCGATGCGCTGGTCCTTGATGACGATGCGGCCGTTCTCGATGACTTCGTCGCCTTTCATGGTCACGATGCGCGCGCCGTCGATGACGACGGTGGCGCGCGGCGAGCTTGATTGCGCACGGAAGCCGATCTTCACCCCCGGCTGGGCCGCCAGCGCGCTCAAGCGCAGCTTTTCCTTTTTGGCATCCGGGTCGCTCGGTGCGAAGGCGTTTTTGAGCTCGCGCGTGAACAGCTGCTCGCCCAGCGAATAATGCAGCGCGCCGCTGTCGCCCGACCAGTGCAGGTAGTCGCCGGCATCAAGGTCGAGCTGGCGCACCGGCAGGGCGTCGGTCTTTTCGCCGATGGTGATGACCTTGCCGGCCATCGGCAGCGGCGCCACCCAGGTGTGGAAGCGCTCGCCGTAGGCCAGCCAGGCGCCATCCGGCGAGAGGCTGAAATTGGTCACGAACTCGCCCTTGACGATCGCGTGCTCCTCGTGTTTGTCGAGGCGGATGCGCACCAGCGAGGTGGTGGTATCGACTTCGTTGGCGGTGACGCTGCGCGTGACGTACACATGATTGCTGTCGGCGGCGTACTGCGGCGCGCGCCCGTCGTCGGTGACCAGCACCGGCTTGCCCTTGCCATCGCTGGCGACCTTGTACACGCCGGTGTCGAGCCCGTGCCATGGGCTGAGCAGGAAGCGCCCCTGTCCCTTGACGTAGACCACATCCTTGCCGTCGGGCGAGAATGCCGGCTCGATGTACTTGCCGGGTGTGCTAGTGAGAACGGTTTCCTTGCCGCTTTTCAGGTCGATGGTGCGGATCGAACCGAGTTTTTCGTCATCCCAGGTGGCGAACACGATGCGCTGGCCGTCGCGCGAGAACTTGGGGAAGTATTCGAAATGGTCGCCCTGGCGCGACAGGCGGCGCGGCTCGCCGTTGGGCAGGTCGCGCACATACAGGTGGCCGAGCGCCGAGTAGACCACCTTGTTGCCTTGCGGCGCCACGTTGACCCAGCGCAGCTGGCGCACGTCGAACTGCTCGGGCGAAACGGCGTGCGGGAAGCGCAGCGCTTCGCGCACCTCGCGCGTGTCCTTGACGTGGAACGGAATCTCCTTTGCGGATTTGGCGAAGGGATCGACCCTCCAGATCTTGCCCTTGGCCCAGACCACGATCTCTTTGCTGCCCGGCATCCAGCTGAACGCGGGATACACGCCGTGGATGGCCCAGGCTTCCTGCAGATCGCGTTCCAGAGCGCTCCAGGCCGGCGTTTCGATGCCGGTGCTCAAGTCCTTGAGGAACAGGGTCGACTGGTTGCGCACGCGCCGCACGAAGGCCAGGTATTTGCCGTCCGGCGACGGGGTCGGCCGCACCGCACCGCCCGGGCCGCTGACAAAGGGCTTGGTCTTTTCTTCTTTCAGGTCGCGCCGGAAGATCTGGTAGATCTGCGCGTTGGAATTCTTGTTGTACTCGAAGGCCGTGCCGCCGGTGGTGTCCTGCGAGTAGTAGACGTAACGGCCGTCCGGCGAAAACGCGGGCTCGCCCAGATCCTTTTGCCAGTTCGGCTTTTCGTTCAGCTGGACCCCGCCGCCTTGCGTATGGAACATCCAGATTTCGCCGGAACCGAGCGAGCGCGTGCCGGAATAATGCTTGCGCGCGGCAATGTACTTGCCGTTCGGATGCCATACCGGGTTGTTCAGCAGGCGGAACTTTTCCTTGCTCACTTCGCGCGCGCCGCTGCCGTCGACGTTCATGATCCAGATGTTGTCGCCGCCGGCTGCGTCCGACATGTAGGCCAGTTGCTTGCCGTCCGGCGAAAAGCGCGCCTGCATTTCCCAGGCCATCGAGTGGGTCAGCGCTTTGGCTTCGCCGCCGGCGATGGGCAGCAGGTACAGGTCGCCCAGCAGGTCGAACACGATCTGCTTGCCGTCCGGGCTGACGTCGACGCTCATCCAGGTGCCGGTGCTGGTGTCGATCTTGACGGTGCTGGCCGGACCGGGAGGATTGTTGACGTCCCACTTTTTCTTGTCGGCGGCGGTGTCGTCGGCGGCGGTAACGCCGGACGCGGATGAGGCCAGGATGGCGGCCAGGACGGTGGCGCGAAGTGGGTGCATAAAACTCTGTAGAGAATGGGTTGACCGGACCGGCGGCGCGGGTAGCGCTGCCGGTGAGCAAGCGATTCTACGACGGGGATGGCGCCGCGGGCAAACGGCGGCGTTTCGTAAAGACGCGTGGATGCGACACGGTCTTACCAGGGCTTCCACCAGGCTTTTTTCGGCGGGACGGCTTCGTAGACGAGGCGCATGACCGTGCCCTCGATGCCGAAGGCGGACGGGCCGTAGACAACCCGGATTTTCTCGTCGGCGCTTTCGCCAAGGGTGTCGCCATCGCTGATGACCTGGCCATTTTCCAGCAGATAGCGCGCAATGCCTTCAAATCGATCGCGCAGCTCGGCCGGCGGCTCGGTGGCGTTCTGCGCTTCCAGTTCCATCAGCCCCAGTTCGGCCAGGCCGGTGGTGAACCCCGAACTGAAGGCGTCGACCTCGGTCCAGCCGACGCGGGAGTCGACCCAGATGGTCAACGGCGGGCCCATCGGCATGATGTCGGTGGCGAACTCGATGAACATGTCTTTGGGAACAATCAGCGCGGCATTGGTCCAGAACACGCCCGGCGTCCCAGGGGTCGTCGCCATCAGCGCTGCGGTAACTTGCGTGAGCACGGTGGACAGCGCCACGGGGTCGAGCTCGCCGCGCACGGTGACGATGGCGTGGTGCGTATGGCCTGGCAGGACGGATGCGGCATCGGGCCAGAGAATGCTGGTAGCGCATGGCCCTTCCAGGTCCGACCAGGGGACCGGGGCGGGCATCGTACCGATGACTACCTCTGCGCCAGCAACATTGAACGCCAGCGTGTTGTCGTCGGCGGAAACATCGGAAACAGGCGGCAGGTTCGGCCAGCTGGATGAAAGGAAGGTTTGCAGTGCATTGACGGCGTAAGCGGGCGCTTCGTTGAAAAGGATCATGGATATTTGCAGCGGCACGGCGGACTCCTTGTTTTTTGCGATGTTCAGTTTGCCAGCGCCCGGAGCCAATTGACGACACAGGGGGGGATATGGCTTAAACTGCCATATTAATTGATAGACACCGCCCCGTGAAGTCGGCGCCATGCTCGCGCAAGCGCGGGCATGAATCCACGCCAAGGAAAAACAGAAATGACATCCATAAATACCTCGTCTTCACCGGCGAGTGTCATTGATTCATCAAGCCAGAATATGAACGGTGTTGCGGCATCAAATCAGGATGATCAGAAGACACGCAAAGACCCGCCCTGCGCTGTATGTTGCGCACGTACTTCACGAGGCTGAACATGCAATTTCTATTTCGGATCGACGATATTTTTATGATTACAGGACGCGGATGCGTCCTTGTACCGGGCGTGCCATTCGCGTTTCCGGGCGTCATCTGCGGCGGGACCAGGATTGCCATCGTATCGCCTTCCGGAGAGCGCCTGGACACCGTCATCGCCGGATGCGAAATGATACATTGTGGTGCGCCCTCCAGCCACGCCCCGATTTGCCTGCCTCGCAATGTACACAAGGAGATGCTGGCGCTCGGCTCACGCGTTTACCTGGTGCAGAGTGGGGATCAGAAATCCGACCGACTGCAAGAACATGGCATTCATCGTTTAATTTCGTGTGACTATATTCCTCGCCACAGCATGGCTTTGTTCCGCGCCAGGGTCACGCAGCACCGAATTGGCAGACAAGAAATCTGATTGCCCATAAAAAAGCCCGCAATAAAGCGGGCCTTCTCATCCGGCACGCCTGCAAACAGGCATGCCAATCAGCGCAGCTTAGAAATCAAACGCCGCCGACAGCCTGATCGCGCGCGGCGCGCCCAGGTTCAGGCGCCCTGCTCCCCACGCGCTCTCGAAATACTCCTTGTCGGCCACGTTGGTGACGAAGGCGCGCAGCACCACCGGCATCGAACCGAAACGTGTCGCGTATTTGGCGCCCAGGTCGAGCGTGGTCCACGAGCCCAGTTTCAGGCTGCTATCCGCCGCCAGCCACTGCGAACCGGTGTAATTGATGCGCGAGCTCAGGTCCAGCCCCGGCACCGCCGCCAGTGCGTAATCGAGGCCGATATTGGCCGTCACGCGCGGCACGCCCAACTGCGCCTTGCCCTGGTTGATGCCCTTGTTGGTCTTGGTCTGCTCAGCCTTGGTGTACGCCACGCCACCGAGCAAGGTGATGTCGTTACCGGCCTTGCCGAAGACATTCCACTCCACGCCGCGGTTGCGCTGCTCGCCGTCAAGCAACATGCGGTTGTTCGATTCGATCAGCGCCGGTTTGCTGATCTGGAACACGCTCAGGGTTTGCGTCAGCGTATTCATGTTCCACTTCACGCCGGCCTCGAGCTGCTTGGACTTGTACGGCTTGAAGGTTTCGCCTTCGTTCGCGTACGGCGCCTTGACCGTGGTGCCGGCGCTCAGGCCTTCGACGTAGTTGGCGTACAGCGACACGTTCTCGCCCCACGGTTTATAGACCACGCCGGCCAGCGGGGTGACCGCCGTTTCTTCGTACTTGCTCAGCTTCTGCTCGACTTTCTGGGCGCGCAGGCCGAGCGTCAGTTGCAGCTTGCCGTCGGCGAACCAGATCGAATCGACTGCGCTGAGCGCCGTCATCACGTCGTCGTTGACCGGATTGTAGGTCGACGCATCTTTTGCGGCCGGCATGGTGATCGGGGTCGGGTTGTAGAGATTGCTGTTGATTACGGCAGTGCCGTTGGCGCGCCCGCCGCCTTCGTAGTTCATCACATTGGCCGCCACGGTCACCTTGTGCGCGATGGCGCCGGTGTTGAACTGGCCGCGCACGCCGATTTCGGCGGTGGTGGTTTCGTACTCGCCCCACGAGTTGTAGGCGGTGCCGGTGGCCTTGCCGCTGCTGCCGCCCGAAACGGGCAACACCGGACGCGTGCCGAAGATGAAGCCGTCGTACGAGTGCTTGGCCGTGCCGGCCGAAGCAAACGCGTTCCAGCCGGCGCCCAGTTCCACCTGGCCGCGCACGATCAGGCCCTGGGTTTCGGTGTTGCTGTACACATCTTCGCCGTAGAAGAAGTTGGTCGAGCCGTGCGGCGCCTTCGGCACGCTGGTCCAGCCGGTGATGATCGGCTGCATCGGCGCGCCCTTGCGCACCTTGTTGGCCAGCGAGTAGGCGTCCATTTCCACGTTCCAGCCCTTGCCCTGGTAATCCACGGCCACATGGCCGATTTCGCGGCGGCGGGTCTGGTGGTCCAGCCAGGTTTTGCCGCCCGACAGCACGCCGTTGACGCGCACGCCCAGCGCCTGGTCCTCGCCGAAGCGGCGCGCCACGTCGGCATGCACGCCCACGTTCGACTTGCTCGATACCGAGGTCGTCACGCGCGTGAGCGGCGTGGCGCCGGCGCGTTTCGGCACCAGGTTGATCGCCCCGCCCACGTCGCCCGCCGGCGGCAGGCCCATCATCATGGCGCCGGGGCCTTTCAGTACTTCGACCCGTTCGAACATCTCGGCCGGGGTATTCTGCTCAGGAGCCAGGCCGTAGGCGCCGTTGATCGCCATCGAACCCGAACTGACGCCGAAGCCGCGGATATTGAAGTTCTCGACCACGTGGCCTTCGTTGGTGGTGGTGCGCACCGACGGGTCGTTCTTGAGCACGGCGCCGATGGTCTGGGCTTGCTGGTCGGCGATGGTCAGCGCGGTGTAGGCGGTGATGTTGAACGGCGTGTCCATCACGCTCACGTTGCCAAGCACGCCGAGACGGGCGCCCTTGGCGACCTTGCCGCCGGCAGCGGCTGCCGGCAGGCTGTCCGGCGTTTCGGCGGCGGCCTTGACGGTGATTTCTTTCATGGTTTCGACAGGCGCCTGGGCCATGGCCGGCAGGGCCAGGGTGGCGATCATGGTCATGCAGGCCATGGGAATGGTACGGAAAGCACACACAGGGACAACTCGCATTACATTTGCTCCATTTGGTTAGATATTGTTTGATGAGAAGTGGTTTGATTCGAATTCGTTGGCGGGGACGGCATGGCCGCATCCAGCTCGCGCCACACGCTTTGCTGCTCGCCCGAGCGCGCGCGCCGGCGCACCCGCGCCGCCATCCACAGCAGGAGCGCGCCGCCGGCCAGCGACAGGCCGTCGATCCAGAGATAATCGCTGGCATACGGCTTGCCGACCGGCAGGCCGGGGAACATGCCCGCCAGCGCGCTGGTGAGCGGCACCGTCAGGGTCGCCAGGGCGGCGCAAAAGGTCAGGCGGTAACCGGCCCAGGCTGCGCCCTTTGCCAGCGCCGCCAGCAGAGCGAGCGCGAGCGCGCCGTTGAAGACGGCCAGGCCGATGCCCGCCATCTCCAGCCCCAGTCCAGCCTGCCAGCGCAGCGCCACCAGGCCCAGCGGCAGGCCGATGACGGCGCCCAGGCACAGGCCGACCGTCAGCGCGGCCACCACCCGCACGTGGCGCGGCTGGGCCAGCTTTGCTGCCAGCCGGCGGTTCTTGCGCAGGCGCGATTCGATCCACAGCAGGTTGCCGGTGTAGAACAGGATCGCGCCGAGCAAACCCATCACCACGTAGGCAAGACGCACCGGCACGCCGCCAAAGCTGCCGAAGTGCAGCGCAAAAATGGCGGACAGGCTCGCTTCCCAGTTGTTTTGCTGGTGCGGCAGCAGGCTGATGCCTTTGTTGAGCTGGCCGCTGGCGGGATTGAAGTTCATGAAGCCGGCGCGCGGTGCGCGCATGTGGCCGCTCCAGTCTTCGCCACCCATGTTCACTTGCGGCTTGGGGCTGTTCAGGCCGCGGTAAGTCAGTTCGGTCGGCGTGAAGCTGGCGGAAATGCTGCGCGCGCTGGCAAGCAGGGTCGATGGCGCCACCCAGTTCGCGCTCGCGCCCGGCACAGCCTTGCCCTTTGCGCGCGGCTCGGCCGCGGCCGGCTTGCCGATGGCGTGGATGGTGGCGTCCTGCGTGTCATACACCCAGTCGTGCAGGCAGAAGCCGGCCGTGGTCAGGGCAATGGCCAGGTGGAACGGCAGGCTGGTGATGCCGATCAGGTTGTGGGCGTCGAGCCAGAAGCGCTTGACGTTGGCGCCGATGCGCAGCACCAGCAAGTCCTTCACCAGCGAGGGCAGCAGGATCACTACGCCCGAGATGAGCGCCAGCGCGTACAGCAGCGCCACGAAGCCGATGATCGGCTCGGCCACGGCGTCGGCCAGCGGCAGGCCACCGTTGCGGTGTATCTGGTCGACAAAGTGGGCGGCCGGGCCGGTCTGCGCGGCGCTCGTTTGCAGGCGGCCGGCCGCGTCCAGCGTGACCTGCCAGCTTGCGCCCTGCTTGTCGGTATAGCGCATGCGGCCGTAGCCGGGCCGTTCGCGCTCCAGCACGAGCACGGCGCTGCCGATGGCCGGGTCGCGCGCGGCGAAAAAGGCGGCGGCGAGCGGGTCGAGCGGCGCGCTGGCGGCCTGCCGCGCCGTCGGCCGGGGGTCGGCCCAGCGCCCGATTTCGGGAGCGAACATGGTATGGGCGCCAGCGTAAAACGCGATGAACAGCATCACGCCGCTGAGAATGCCGACCCAGGTATGCACCACTTTGTAGGTACGCACGATCTCCGCCTTCATGCGCCGCTCCCGCCGCTGTGCATCAGGAGATAGCAGGCGAGCGCGGCAAGCGCGTTGGCCAGCGCCAGCCACAGCCAGCAGGCGCGTTTGCTGGGCAACAGGAACACCAGCGCGATGGCTGCGACCCAGAGCGGATACACCACCCACATCGTCAATTGCCCGACCACCGGGCCGGCCCCGAGAAAACGCATCAGCTGGTGCAGCACGCCGCTGAGGGCGACCGCGAGCGGATAGCCGAGCACCAGGGCCACCAGGCCGTTGTGCAGCAAAATGCGGTCGCGCCGGGTGCTGTCCTTAGCCATGCGAGCTCCCCGCACGCGCTTTGCGCACGGCGCGCAGCACGCCGACGGCCGGCAAGGCGATCATCCACACGGTCAGCGCGGTCAGGATGGCCGTAAACGTGCTCATGCTCGCGGCCAGCGCCACGACGGCCAGCACCAGCGGCGCCGCACCCAGGGTCCAGCCCAGCAGGGCGGGCAGGCGTGGCTCCGCCCTGGCCGTGCTGAAATTGCAGCAGGCCGCGGAGAGCAGCGTCAGGATCAAAGCAAGGACTGGCAACATACTGGCTTTCAACTCGCCCGTGGGACTGGGGAGACGGCCGCATCTTACTCCAGATAGAAATGATTCTCAATACGCTGGTTGAGTAAACCATATCTTTTTGAAGAAAATAGATTCTTTATAGAAATTTTGGTATAGTGATCGCAGCCGTTGTTGCGGCTCGGGCACAGGCCCAGATACCGCCTGCCGCTTCTCGCCCTTTCCAGAATGTTTCCCGGCCATGCTCCCGCCGATCCTTTGCTGTTGCAAAATACTGACGCCTGGCGTCAGCGACCGGGACGCCTCATGGACATTGCACTTACCGACTCCGCCGATCTGAAACGCGTGCGCGCGCTGAACGCCCTGTGCGTGCTCGACACGCCGCAGGAAGAGCGCTTCGACCGCCTCACCCGGCTCGCCTCGTCCGTTCTGGGGATGCCGATCGCGCTGGTGTCGCTGGTCGATACGCAGCGCCAGTGGTTCAAGTCGCGCATCGGGCTCGACGCCACCGAAACGCCGCGTTCGATCTCGTTTTGCACCCACGCGGTGGCGCAGCGCGAGATGCTGGTGGTGGAAGACGCGCTGCGCGATGCACGCTTTGCCGCCAATCCGCTGGTCACCGGCGCCCCCGACATTCGCTTCTACGCCGGCCAGCCGGTGTTCTCGCACGATGGCGAGGCGGTCGGCACCCTGTGCGTCATCGACTCCGCGCCGCGCAGCTTCGGCGAGGCGGCGCGCCAGATCCTGCGCGACTTCGCCGCCCTGGTCGAGGATGAACTGAACAAGGGCGCGCTGGTGGCCGCGCGCGTGCGCGCCGAACAGGCCCTGCATGCGCTCAACGAGGACCTTGAACACCGCATTGAGGAACGCACCCGCTCCCTGAGCGAGACCAACGAGACGCTCAAGCGCGAAATCCGCCAGCGCCTCGCCGTCGAAGAAACCCTGCGCGCCAACGAGGAGCGCATCCGCACCTTCATCGACTCCTCGTTCAGCGCCTTTGTCGGCACCGATGCCGACGGCATGGTGGTGGAGTGGAATCCGTCGGCCGAGCGCACCTTCGGCTGGAGCCGCGAGCAGGCATTGGGCCAGGAACTAGCCAGCCTGATCATCCCCGACGCCTACCGCGAGGCGCACCGCGCCGGCATGCGCCGCTTCGTGCGCCACGGCGTGGGCAACGTGATCAACACGCGCCTCGAAATGCCGGCGTGTACGCGCGACCATGGCGACATCACAGTTGAAATGACCATCAACGCCTTCAAGTCGGGCGGCGAGCTGTTTTTCGGCGCTTTCCTGCACGATGTGTCCGAGCGCATCCGCGCCAAGCTGGCCTTGCAGCAGAAGCAGCAATTGCTCGACACGGTGCTCGAGACACTCGATGTGGGCGTGGTCGCCTGCTCGGCAGACGGCGAGCTGACCCTGTTCAACCGCGCCGCGCGCGAATTCCACGGCCTGCCGCCGCAGGCGCTGCCGAGCGGTGACTGGGCCGCGCATTACAGCCTGTTTTCGGGCGACGGCGCCCACCCGATGGAAGAACACGAGGTACCGCTGATGCGCGCCCTGCACGGGGAGGCGATCAAGGACAGCGCCATGGTGATCGCACCGAAGGGGCGCAACCGGCGCTATATATTGGCCAGCGGCCGGCGCATGACCGGCCCCAACGGCGAGGCTCTGGGAGCGGTGGTGGCGATGAAGGACATCACGGAGCTCAACGAGTCGCAGCGCAGGCTCAGGGTGAACGAACAGCGCCTGCGCGCGATTACCGAAAACCTGCCGGCGCTGATTGGCCAGGTCGACAAGGCCGGCAACTTCACCTACCTCAATACCCTGGCGCTGCGCTTCTACGGGCGCGAAAAAAACCAGCTGATCGGCCAGCCGGTGCGCCAGGCCTACAGCGCGCCCGAGTTCGAACGCGTCGAGCAGTTCATGAAGCTGGCCTTGCAGGGCAAGCGCGTCACGTTCGAAGATGAACTGATGGTTGAGGGGCGCAGCTCGCATTACCACGCCTCGTACATCCCCGACATCGATGCCAGCGGCGCGGTGAACGGGTTTTTTGCGATGGCCTTCGACATCACCGCCAGGAAGCGCAGCGAAATCCGCCAGCGCGACAGCGAAGAGCGCCTGCGCACCGTCACCGACAACCTGCCGGCGCTCATCTCCTATCTCGACACCGACCTGCGCTACTGCTTCGCCAACGCCATGTACAAGCAGTGGTACGGGGTCGATCCGGCGGCGATGGTCGGCAAGAGCATCAGCGACGTCTTTCCCGCGCACTTCTGCGGCCAGCGCGAACAGCAGCTGCGGCGCTGCCTGGAAGGCCACACCGTGCAGATTGAACTCGAAGTCGAACACTCGGGGGACACCCGCATCCTGCAGTCGGTGTACATTCCGCACATGCGCGACGGCGTGGTACTGGGCGCCTACCTGCTTTCGACCGACGTGACGGCGGCGCGCCGGCACGAGGCCAACCTGAAGACCCTGGCCCATACCGACACCCTGACCGGCCTGCCGAACCGGCGCAGCTACGAAGCCGAACTGGAAGCGGCGCTGGGGCGCAGTGTGCGCAACCGCAGCGGCATGGCGCTGATGTTCCTCGATATCGACCGCTTCAAGCAGGTCAACGACACGCTCGGCCACGCCGGCGGCGACGAGGTGCTGCGCGAATTCGCCCGGCGCCTGCTGCGCACCGTGCGCAAGACCGACACCGTATCGCGCCTGGCGGGCGACGAATTCACCATCATTCTAGAAGGCGTGCGCTCGCCCGAGGAATGCGCCAGGATCGGCGCCAAGATCGTCGAGGCCATGGGGCCGCTGTTTTCGGTGGGCGAAATGGCGCGCCAGGTCTCGACCAGCATCGGCATCGCCTGGACCAACAGCGCGCAGCTGGACGCGCGCGCCTTGTCGACCCGGGCCGACGCCGCCCTGTACCAGGCCAAGGCGGCCGGACGCAATCAGTTCTGCGTGGGGGCGGGGCAATAAGACCCCCTGTCCAGTACCAAACCGGAGCATAGCCACCGCATCGCTCAGTTGTAAGCGCTTTCAGACAATTTGATATACAAGCCTGGCAAAAAAAGCGATCGGGCGTCCTGTGGACTTTTTATTTGACAGGATTAACGTCTGGGGCTGGACGGCATTTCGGCCACGCCTCCAAAAGTTGTCGATCCCCGCAACGTCGGGCAGTTAGCGCGCAACATACGGCTATAACGGTTATATGCAATATGAATAATTATTACTTATCCTACTTATCCAACCTGGAAATCGAATTCCGCCGTATCTAGAACAAACGTTTCTTATCCCATCAAAAAGCTTTTTCTAACAGTAAATTTGTCTGATATCTGTATTAAATTTGTCCAGAAGTTATTGACACAAATCAAACCAAGTCTTACTCTCCCTCCCTTCGGCAATATTATTGCAATTTAGAAATTCAGAATGCACGTCCCCGGACGTTTTTTCTAATCGGGAAAGCGGAAGATGGGATCGGATGTTGCACTAGCGCTTATGGCGCAAATTCTGTGGGGCGCGGTCATCATCAGCGCTCCCATCCTGCTCTGCACCCTGGTTATCGGCCTGGTCGTGAGCGTGCTCCAGGTCGTCACTCAGATCCAGGACATGTCGCTCACCTTCATTCCCAAACTCATCGGCACCGTGCTGGCGCTGGTGTTTTTCGGCCCCTGGATGCTGCGCAAGCTGATTCTGCTGGCCAGCGGCCTGATCTCGAACATCCCCAACTATTTCTGAGCTTTCCCCGATGACGTTCGACTTCAATCCGGCCTGGCTGATCGCCGTGCTGCTCTGCTCCCTGCGCCTGTCGGCCCTATTGCTGCTGACTCCGCTGCTGCAGGCGCTCGGCTTGCCTGTCCGGGTGCGCGTGTTGCTGATCCTCGCGCTCTCGGCCATGCTGGTGTCGGGCATGCGCCTGCTGCCGCCCCATCCGCCTTCCGACGTGCCGGCGCTGATCGGTGCCGGCATTAACGAACTCATGGTGGGCGCGCTGATGGCCTTCGGCATCTTTGCCGCCTTCGCCGCCTTTTCCTTCGCCGGCAATGCGCTCGACCTGCAGATCGGCTTTAACATCGCCAACGTATTCGATCCGGTCACGCGCGCCCAGGCGCCTTTACTGGCGTCCCTGCTGGCGATGCTGGCCGTGGCCCTGTTCTTCGGCATGGATGCGCACCACGCGCTACTGCGCGGCTTCGCGTACTCGCTCGAACGCATTCCGCTCGGCGCCGGCCTGGCCCAGCCCGACCCGGCCATCATCATGCGCCAGTTCGGCATCGTGTTCACGCTCGGGCTGACCCTGGCGGCGCCGGTGCTGTTCTGCCTGTTCCTGGTGGAACTGGCGCTGGCGGTATTGTCGCGCAACCTGCAGCAGATGAATATCTTCGTGCTGGCGGCCCCGATCAAGATCGTGGTCGGCCTCAGCATGCTCGCCCTGATGGCGAACCACATCGGGGTGGTGGCCGAACGCATTTTCAATACCGTGTTTTCGTTCTGGGATGCGGTGCTCTGATGTCGGACGAAGGACAGGACAAAAGCCAGGACGCCACCCCACACAAGCTGCGCGAGGCGCAAAAACGCGGCCAGGTTTCCAAGAGCGTCGAGGCCAACTACGCCGCTGTGCTGGCGCTGCTGGTCGGGGTCTGCTTCGCCTCGGGCCCCGCGATCGCCCAGCGCGTGCTGCTGCTGGCGCGCCAGACCTTCGGCCAGGCCGGGCGCAGCGACTGGGCCAGCGACAACATCGCCATGTGGCTGGTACAGCTGTTCGCCAGCGGCGTCTCCGCCCTGCTGCCGCTGCTGCTCGGGCTGGCGCTGGTGGCTCTGGTGGTCAACGTCAGCCAGACCGGCGGGGTGTTCAGTTTCGATCCGATCACGCCCGATTTCAAGCGCCTTAACCCGGCCACGGGCCTGGAGCGCCTGTTTTCCCTGAAGATGCTGTACGAAGCGGCACGCAGCGTGGGCAAGCTGGTCTTGCTGGGCCTGGTGGCCTGGAGCGCCATGCGGGCCCTGATGCCGGATTTGATGAAGCTCAGCTACATTGATGCGCGCGGGCACGCTGCCCTGGTGCTCGGCAAGGTCGGCCCGCTGCTGTTCAAGCTGATGCTGGCGGTGCTGCTGCTGGCCATGATCGACGTGCTGTACACGCGCTGGGACTTCGCCAAGAAGATGCGGATGAGCCATCGCGACATCACCGACGAACACAAGCAAAAGGAGGGCGATCCGCGCATCCGCAGCCGCCTGCGCCAGCTGCGCAATGAAATGCTGAAACAGTCGCGTTCCGCGCGCAAATTACCCGAGGCAGACGTGCTCATTACCAACCCGACTCATATTGCCATCGCCTTGTCCTACCGGCACGGCGAGATGCCCGCGCCCAAGCTGCTTGCCAAGGGCAGCGGCAAGCAGGCGGCGCGCATGCGCCAGGCCGCGCGCGAGCTGAACATTCCCATTGTCGAGAACCGCCCGCTCGCGCGCGAGCTGTACAAACGCATCGGCGCCGACCAGTACGTGCCCGAAGACCTGTACCCGCGCGTGGCCAAGATCCTGATCTGGGTGTACGCCATGCGCCAGGGCCGCGCCGGGAGCGCCGCTTGAACGCCCTGCGCCGCGTCCTCGGGGCCAACACCGACATCGCCATGGTACTGCTGGTGGTCGGCGTGCTGTTCATGCTGTTCGCGCCAGTGCCGCCAGGCCTGCTCGACTTCCTGATCCTGGCCAACTTCAGCTTCGCCCTGCTGATCCTGCTGCTGACCTTCTACATGTCCAAGCCGGTCGAGTTTTCGACCTTCCCGTCGATGCTGCTGATCGCCACCCTCTTCCGGCTGGCCCTGAACATCTCGGCCACCCGCCTGATCCTGCGCGACGCCGACGCCGGCCATGTGATCGGCGCCATCGGGTCCTACGTCGTAGGGGGCAACTTCGTCATCGGCCTGATCGTGTTCCTGATCCTGGTCGTGGTCCAGTATGTGGTCGTCACCAGCGGCGCCCAGCGCGTCTCGGAAGTAGCGGCCCGCTTCACGCTCGACAGCATGCCGGGCCAGCAGATGAGCATCGACGCCGACCTCAACATGGGCTTCATCGACCAGGAAGAAGCCCAGCGCCGGCGCGCCAACATCAGCCGCGAAGCAGCTTTCTACGGCGCCATGGACGGCGCCAGCAAGTTCGTCAAGGGCGACGCTATTGCCGGCATCATCATCATGCTGATCAACAGCGTGGGCGGCCTGGTAATCGGCGTCATGCAGCTCGGCATGCCGTGGGACCAGGCCATGCAAACGTTTACCCTGCTCACCATCGGCGACGGCATCGTGACCCAGGTGCCGGCGCTGGTCATTTCGGTGGCGACCGGCCTGATCGTCACCCGCTCGGCCTCAGACGACAACCTCGGCAATGCCGCCTTCCGCCAGATCACCTCCTTCACCAAACCGCTGGCCATGGTCACCCTGACCATGGTAGCGCTGATGTTCATGCCCGGCATACCGGTCTGGCCGCCACTCAGCCTGGCGCTCCTGTTCGGCGCCGTGATGCTGCTGCGCCGCAAGTCGGGCGACCTGGCCCCAAGCGCCGTGGCCGAGGGCGCCGATCCCGCCAAGCCCGGCGCGCCCGCGGCAACCGGCGCCAAGGACGACGATGCCTACGGGCTGCTGCCAATCGAACCGGTGGAAGTGCAACTGGGCGTGGACCTGGTGCCAATGATGGAAACCGACCAGGCCCTGTTCATGGAACGCATCGCCACCTTCCGCAAGCAGTACGCGCTCGAGTCGGGACTGGTGCTGCCGAGCGCGCGTTTCCGCGCCAGTCCGCGGCTGGGCGCGAATGCCTACGAAATCCTGATATTCGGCGTGGCCGTGGCAAGGGGCGAGATCCGGCGCGACCGTATCCTGGCGATCCATCCGGGCGGCGAGATTGCCAAGCTGGCCGGGATCGATACCAAGGAACCGAGCTTCGGCCTGCCGGCCGTCTGGATCGAGGAAGCCGGCCGCGCCGAAGCGATGGCCGCCAAGTACACCCTGGTCGACCCGCCGACAGTGTTCATGACCCACTTGTGCGAAGTGCTGCGCCAGCACGCCGCCACCCTGCTCACGCGCCCGGAAACGGAACGCCTGCTGGGGCGCGTGCGCGACGCCCAGCCCGGCCTGGTCGAAGAAATCGTCCCCACCGTACTCGGCGTGGGCGAGGTGCAACGCGTGCTGCAAAACCTGCTCAAGGAAAAAGTATCGATCCGCAACCTCGACGCCGTCATCGAAACCCTGGTCGACCATGCCAAGAACAGCAAGGACCCGGCCTACCTGACCGAACTCGTGCGTCAACGCCTGGGCTCGCTGATCTGCCAGTCGCTGACCAACGGCAGTAATACCTTGCAAGTCATTACGCTCGATCCAACGATCGAGCACACCTTGCTGCAAAACATACGCGCGGTCGAAAGCGGCGGCGCCATGGTGGTCGAGCCGAAATTCGCCGAGCAGGTCATCACGCGCCTGGCCCAGCAGGCAGAAAAAATGATGAAGGCGAACCTGATGCCGGTGCTGCTGTGCGCGCCCGAACTGCGGCGCCATATCCGCACCCTGTCCGAGCGCATGGTGCCGCAGCTACGGGTGCTGTCGCTTGCCGAAGTGCCCAATTCGCTTGAACTGCGCGCCTATGCCACCGTATCGCTGTAACTCCACCAGCGACCTGAACAAGAACCCCGAGGAAAAGCATGAGCAACGCCCTTATCGCCTCCGTGCAGAGCATGCAGAACGACCTGCGCCGCATGGACACCATCAGCCAGAACATGGTCAATATCGCCACGCCGGGCTACAAGCGCGCCATTCCCGTGGCCGGCGCCTTCGACGCCATGCTGGCCGCACCACAGCTAGACGCGCTTTCCAGCCCGGCCCGGGCGCCGACGATTAACAGCGTGCTCGACCTGTCGGCCGGCGCCTTCAAGCAGACCAACAAGCCGTTCGACCTGGCCATTGCCGGCGACGGCTACTTCGAACTGGCCACACCCCAGGGGCCGGCATACACGCGCGCCGGCGACTTCCATCTCGACGCGCGCGGGCGCCTGGTGTCGCAAGCCGGCTACGCGCTGCAAGGCATGCAGGGCGACCTGGTGTTGAACGGCGCGGCCGCCGCTATCGACCACAGCGGGCGCATCACCCAGGATGGCGCCACCATCGGCCAAGTCAAACTGGTGCGCTTCGCCGACGCCAGGGCACTGGTCAAGAACGGCGCCGGCCTGTTGCAGGCGGCGGCCGGCATGGACGGCGCCACCGAAGCGAAGCCTGAACTGCAGGTCGGCTACCTGGAAAACTCGAACGTGACCCCGATGCGCGAGATGGTCAGCATGATGGAAACCACGCGCCACTTCGAAGCGGCCCAGAAGCTGTTCCAGGGCTATGACGAAAAAATCGCCAGCGCCATCCAGAAACTCGGCCAGTTCTGAGCCGCCCCACCTTTTACTCCAGGATGATCATGAACGATTCACTGTACATCGCCGCCACCGGCATGCAAGCCCAGCAGCAAAACATCGACGCCATCGCCAACAACCTGGCCAACGTCAGCACGGCCGGCTTCAAGAAGGGCCGCGTTAATTTCCAGGAAATGATGCACGTCGACCCGAACCAGCAAGGCGCCGCGCGCGCCGGCCTGAACGGCCCGCTGGGCCTGGGCATCAGCGTCGGCAGCGTGGCCAAGGATTTTGCGCCGGGCGCCCTGGCCCAGACCAACGCACCGATGGATCTGGCCATCAACGGCGCCGGCTTCATCGAAGTCACCCTGGCCGACGGCAGCCGCGGCTACACGCGCGGCGGCGCCCTGCAGATCAGCAAGGATAATTATCTTGCCACCGCCGACGGCTATGTGCTCAAGGCCGCCATCCACGTGCCGGCCAACGCCGCATCGGTCAAGATCGGCGCCGACGGCAAGGTGTCGGCCCAGATGAGCGCCAACGGCCCCCTGACCGAGATCGGCCAGATCGACCTGGCCAGCTTCGCCAACCCGTCGGCGCTCAATGCGCTCGCCGGCGGCATCTACGCGCCGACCGAAGCCTCGGGCGACGCCAACATCGGCAAACCGGGGCAGCAGGGCATGGGCGTGCTCGCACAAGGCGCGCTGGAAAACTCGAACGTGACCCTGGTCGACGAAATGGTCACCCTCATGATCGCCCAGCGCGCATACGAGATGAGCTCGAAGGTGATCCAGGCCTCGGACGAGATCATGGGCCTGACCAACAACCTGCGCCGCTGAACCTGTGATGCGCGCCCTGCCCCTCCTGTCCCTGATCGCCCTGCTGCTGGCAAGCAGCGGCGCGCTGGCTGCCGTCCAGGTAACGCTGAAAGGCAGCGCCCTGGTGACAGGCGCGCGTATCACCCTGGCCGACATCGCCAGCGTACAGGGCGAGAACGCGGCCGCGCTGGGCGTGCTCGACCTGGGCCCTGCTCCCCTGCCCGGCTACAGCGCCCGCATCTCGCGCGCGGAACTGGAACGCACCCTCCGCTCACGCGGACTGGCATGGCGGCTGGCGGGCGAGAACGCGGTCAGCATCGAGCGCCGCGCGCAGGCTTTCGATGCGCGCCAGCTGGTGGCGGTGGCCGAAGAGCAGCTGCGTACGCACCTCGCCGCCAGCCACAGCCGGGTGGAACTGCAACTGGCCGCGCCGCTGGCCGAGCTGCAAGTGCCGGCCGGTAAAGTGGCATTCACAGCGCGCCCTCTGGCGGCCGGCCTGGCGCCGCGCCGCCGCATGCAGGTGTGGGTCGATATCGCGGTCGACGGCGCGTTCGCGCGTGCGGTCGCGCTGCCCTTCCAGGTGCGCGCTTTCCGCCCGCTGCTGGTGGCCGCGCGCGACCTGCAAGCGGGCGCCCTGCCCGACTGCACCAGCCTGGTCGTGCGCGAGGACGATGTGACCGCGCTCGACGGTCCCGCCGCACCGCTCGCGTGCGGCGCGGTGCGCGGGCGCCTCAAGCAATCCCTGGCGGCCGGCGCGCCCTTGCTGGTGTCGGCCTTGCAGCCGGAACTGGCGGTGGCCCAGGGCGAGAGCATCCGCCTGCAACTGCAGGATGGTGCGATCGTGCTGGAATCACGCGCCACCGCCCTGTCCGACGGCAACGTCGGCCAACGGATCGAGGTCCGTCCGGCCGGCGCCAGCGGTACCGTGCGCGCCGAAGTCGTTGGCCCGGCTTTGGTCAAAATTAACTGAAAGCGAATCGATGAACATCCGGATACTCTCCCTGCCGCTGCTCTTGGCCCTGTGCTGCGGCACCACCCACGCGGATAATCTGTACAACGAAAAAACCTACCGCCCGCTGGCCTCGGACAAGCGCGCCCACTTGCCCGGGGACGTGCTGACGATCATGATCTACGAGAGTTCGAGCGCCCTGACCAGCGCCGACACCCAGCTCCAGCGCAACAACACGGTCGGGGTGCAAGCGGCCGCCGACCGCCACGCGCACAACCTGGCCGTGGGCGCCAACAATACCTTCGACGGCGGCGGCACGGTGCAGCGCGCCGGCAAACTGCTGGCCCAGATGAGCGTCACCATCACCGGCACCGCACCCAATGGCGACTTGCTGGTCGCCGGCGAGCAAATGCTGGAAATTAACTCCGACAAGCAGGTGATCAAGGTCGAAGGCCGCGTGCGCACGCTCGACATTTCCGATGCCAACACGGTCATGTCGTTCCGCATCGCCGACGCTAAAATCAGCTACCTGGGCGATGGCGACCTGGCTGCGCGCCAGCGTCCGGGCCTGTGGTCGCGCCTGTTCACCTGGGCGGGCTTCTGATGCGCCGCCTGTTCGCTCTCCTTCTGCTTGCGCTGGCCGCCGCCGCGCCGGTCCACGCCGACACCGTGCGCCTGAAGGACATCGGCAAGTTCGCCGGCTGGCGCGACAACGCCCTGGTCGGCTATGGCCTGGTGACGGGCCTGGCGGGCACCGGCGACTCGGCCGGCAACAAGGCCACGCGCCAGTCGATCGCCAACGTGCTGGCCCAGTTCGACGTGGCCGTGCTGCCGGACGATATCCAGAGCCGCAATGCCGCCGCCGTGATGATCACCGCCAAACTGCCGGCCGTGGCGCGCGAAGGAGACACCATCGACGTCACCGTCACCTCGATCGGCGACGCCCGCAGCCTGGCCGGCGGCAACCTGCTGATTTCCCCGCTCAAAGGGCCGAACGGCAAGGTCTACGCGCTGGCCCAGGGCGCGCTGTTCGTGGGCGGCTATAAATACGACATGAACGGCAGCGTGGCCCAAAAGAACCATCCGACCGTGGGCGCTATTCCTGGCGGCGCCACGGTCGAAGTGGCGGTGCGCGCCAACATCCTCAGTGCCGACAACACCATGACCTTCACCCTGGCCGAGGCCGACTACACCACCGCCTCGCGCATCGCCGGCGCCATCAATGGCGCGTTCGGGCTTGCGCTGGCCAAGGCGGTCGACGCCGCCGGCATCGAGATCGCGGTACCCGAGAACGCGCGCGCCAACCTGGTCGAATTCATCACCCGCATCGAACGCCTCGGCGTCGAGCCGGACAACCGCGCACGGGTGGTGGTCGACGAGCGCACCGGAACCGTCGTCTCGGGGGGCGACGTGCGCATCGCGCGCGTGGTGATCTCGCACGGCGACCTGAAACTGTCGATCGTGACCGACAACAGCGTCTCGCAGCCGCTGCTGGTGCGCCAGACCGGTCCCGACGTGCGCACGGAAACGGTAGCCAATTCGCGCATCCGGGTCAGCGAGCGCGATGAAACCGGCTTTGTGAGCGCCTCCAACAATTCCGTGGCCGACCTGATCCAGGCCCTGACCCGCATCAAGACCAGCACCCGCGACATCATCTCGATCCTGCGCGCGGTGAAAGCGGCCGGCGCGCTGCACGCCGACCTCGTCATCCAATAACCCATGCGCCTCATTTACTACAGGAGTTTCACCCATGTTCGGTTCCACTGAAGCCGTCACCGTCGACATGGTGCGGCTGGCCCTCGACGCGGCCAGCCTGCGCCAGCAGACCATCGCGCACAATATCGCCAACGTCAACACGCCGGGCTTCGCGCCGGCGCGCGTCGATTTCGAACAGCAGATGGGCGCCGCGCGCGCCGCGCTGAACCAGGGCGAGCCGGTCACCGCCGCCATGCTCGGTGGTGTGCGTCCGGTCGTCATGCGCCTGGCGCCATCGGGCGAGGCCGACCGCAGTGCCATGCTCGACCTGGAAGTGGCCGACATGGCCCAGAACACGGTCCACTACCAGGCCCTGGTCAAGGCCCTCGGCAAGCATATGTCGATCATGAGCGCAGCCGTCGCGGAAGGAAAACGCTGATGGATTACCGTAACGCATTCGCCATCAGCGCCAGCGGCATGACGGTCGAAAAGACGCGTCTCGACACCACCGCCGTCAACCTGGCCAATGTACACAGCACGCGCGGCCCGGATGGCAAGCTGTTCCGTCCGCTGACGGTCAAGGTGGGCGAAGCCGGCGCCAGTTTCGCCGCCGGTTTCACCCAGCTCCAGGGCGCCGCCCTGCGTGGCGCCGAAGTGGTGCGCATCGAAGAAGCCAACGTGGCGCCGCGCATGGTGTACGAGCCGGGCAACCCGGACGCCGATGCCAAGGGTTACGTGGCCATGCCGGGGGTGAACCAGGTGACCGAAATGGTCAACCTGGCCAGCGCCCTGCGCGCCTATGAAGCGAACGTGGTGGCGATGAACGCCGCCAAGACCATGGCCCTGAAAGCACTCGACCTGGGAGGTCCGCAATGAGTATCGACGCCATCACATTCCTGCCGCCGCTGGCCATGCCGGCCGCGCCCGACGCGGCAGGTGCCGCCAAGGCCCCGAGCGGGGAATTCGCCAGCTGGTTCAGTACCCAGCTGGCCGACGTCAACAGCCAGCTGGTCACGGCCGACCAGGGCATCGGGCAGCTCGCTGCCGGCGACGCCAGCAATCTGCACCAGATCATGATCAACCTCGAGCAGGCCAAGCTCTCCATGCAACTCGTAATGCAAGTCCGGAACCATCTGCTGGACGGCTATCGCGAACTCATGCAAATGCAAATGTAAAGGCTGCAACTCGTGACCGCTTTTAACGACTACTGGCAACGCGCCGACCAGCGCGCCCGCACCGGACTGGTGATCGGCGTGCTGCTGATCGCCGCCCTCACCGTGGCGCTCGGCGCCCTGCTGCTGCGCACCGACTACCAGGTCCTGTTCTCCGACCTGGCCCCGCAGGACGCCGCCACCATGACGGCCGAGCTGGACAAACTGAAAACCCCGTACCGCCTCAGCGGCGACGGCAACACCATCCTGGTCCCGGCCGAGATGGTGCACCGCACGCGCCTGAAGCTGGTGGCCAAGGAACTGCCGCTGCGCGGGGCGGTCGGCCTGGAACTGTTCAATTCGAGCGAAGTCGGCATGACCGAGTTCACCCAGAAGGTCAACTATCAGCGCGCCCTGCAGGGCGAACTGACCCGCACCATCCTCTCGCTCGACGAAGTGGCGACCGTGCGGGTGCACCTGGTGATGGCCGAGCAGGCCCTGTTCAAGAAGAACGTCAAGCAGGCCAAGGCCTCGATCAGCATCGCCATGAAGCCTGGCCGCACGCTCGACACGGCCCAGGTGCAGGGCATCCAGCGCCTGGTCGCGGCCGCCGTGCCCGACATCAGGGCCAGCGACGTGACTATCGTCGACCATAACGGCGTGGCGCTGACCCGGCGCAGCGGCGCCGAGGGCGACGAGGGCGCGGCAGGCGGCGACAGCCTGGACGACAAGCGTGCGCTAGAAACCTATCTGAACAAGAAGATATCGGCCATGCTCGACCGCACCTTCGGCCCCGGCCAGGGCATCGCCAGCGTCGACGTCACGCTCAACCACAAGCACATCAAGACCACTACCGAAAACGTGCTGGGCAAGGATGCGTCCGGCGAGGGCGAGGGCGCGGGCGCCGGCGTGATGGTGCGCGAACGCATGACCTCGCGCGACGGTCCTGCCGATGCCTCGGCGCCGGCCGGCGCCGGTCCTGCCAACGGCACGGTCACCAGCGAAACCGACTACCAGGTCGGGCGCCGGGTGGAACAGGTGGTCGCCTCGGCAGGCGCCATCAGCCGGGTCAACGTGGCCGTGGTGGTCAGCGGCGCGCTCGACCAGGCGCGCCTGGACCGGGTACGCGATGTGGTCGCGCTGGCGGCCGGCATCGACAAGGCGCGCGGCGACGCCGTCGCGGTGTATTCGATGGACCAGATGGCGACCGTGCCGGCCGCTGGCGCGGCGCTGGCCCAGGCCGTGCCGGCCCAGGCGGCAGCGCCCGCCGCGATCGGCGCCACCTCCGCCCCCGCCGCCGCATCGGCCAACACGCTGCTGCTGGCCCTGGGCGCGCTGATCGTGCTGGCCGTGCTGGCCCTGGCCTGGCGCCTGTTCGCGCGCCCGGCCCAGCCGCAACTGACCCTGGAACAGCGGCGCCTGCTCCTGAACCAGGTCAACGACTGGCTGGACGCGCCAGCGGCTGCGCGCAAGGACCAGTTCTGATGCCCGCGCACCGCCAATCGGCCCTGCTGCTACACGGCCTCGGCCAGGCCGACCAGCGCTGGATCCTGTCCCAGCTGGGTGAGCAAGACCGCCGCATCCTGGCCGGCCACCTGGCCGATCTGAAGGAACTCGGCATTCCGGCCGATCCCTCGATCGCCCGCCAGGCCGGCGGCGCGCGCGCGGTGGCCGACCAGGGCCCGCTGCACAAGGCGTCGGCGGCCGCCATGCTGCAGGTGCTGGCCGATGAACCGGTGTGGCTGGTGCGCCAGGTGCTGGCGCTGAGCGACTGGCCATGGCGCCAGGCCTACCTGGAAGCCCACCCGCAGCAGCAGCGCGCGCGCCTCGGCGGCGACGCCGGTACGCCCCTGCATCCACAAGCGGCGCAGCGCCTGCTGGAACGCCTGGCCGAGCGTGCCGGGCAACACGCCGCCAGCCCCGCCGGCCCGGCCAGTGGCGCCACCGCGGCCGGCCTGCTGGCGCGCCTGCGCCAGGCCATGCGTCGGAGCGCCTGATGCAGCGCTACCTCGACGCCATCCGCTCGGCCGATCTGGTGCGAAAAGTCGGGCACGTACGCCAGCTGGCGGGCCTGAGCATCGAGTCGTGCGGGCCGGACGCGCTGGTCGGCGAGATCTGCGAGATCCGCCCGCGCCGCGGCGGCGCCAGCGTGCGCGCCGAAGTGGTCGGCCTGCGCGACGGCCGCGTCATGCTCATGCCCTACGGCGAAATCCAGGGCATCGGGGTGGGCAGCGAAGTCGTCGCCACCGGGCGGATGCCGCGCATCGCGGTCGGCCAGGGCTTGCTGGGCCGCGTGATCGACGCCTTTGGCGACCCACTCGACGGCGGCGCGCCGATCCACGCCAGCGAGTTTCGTCCCCTCAAGGCCACGCCCCTCAACCCGCTCTCGCGCCCGCGCGTGACGACCGTGTTGGAAACCGGCGTGCGCGTGATCGACAGCATGCTGACCATGGGCCACGGCCAGCGCGTCGGCATTTTTGCCGGTAGCGGTGTCGGCAAGAGCACCTTGCTCGGCATGATCGCCCGCAATACCCTGGCCGAGGTCAATGTGATTGCCCTGATCGGCGAGCGCGGGCGCGAAGTGCGCGAATTCATCGACAAGCACCTGGGCCCGGAAGGGCTGGCGCGCTCGGTGGTGGTGGTCGCCACCTCGGACCAGCCGGCGCTGGCGCGCGCGCGCGCGGCCTACGCTGCCACGGCGATTGCCGAATACTTCCGCGACGCCGGCAAGCAAGTCATGCTCACCATGGATTCGGTGACCCGCTTCGCCATGGCACGCCGCGAAATCGGCCTGTCGATCGGCGAGCCGCCGACCGCGCGCGGCTACACCCCGTCCGTGTTCGCCGAACTGCCGGAACTGTGCGAGCGCTGCGGCACGGCCGACTCGGGCGGCGCCATTACCGCCTTGTATACAGTACTGGTCGAAGGCGACGACTTCAACGAGCCGATCTCGGACATGCTGCGCGCTACCCTGGACGGCCACATCGTGCTGGCGCGGCGCCTGGCGCAACAGGGGCACTACCCGGCCATCGACGTGCTGCACAGCGTCAGCCGCCTGTTCGGCGACCTGACTACCGAGGACGACCAGACACTGGTGCACGACACGCTCGAATGCCTGGCGGTGTACGACCGCAACCGCCAGCTGATCGACATGGGCGCTTACCGCGCCGGCAGCAGCGCCGAGATCGACAACGCCATTGCCCTGTGGCCGGCCCTGACCCGCTTCCTGCGCCAGCGCGAAGCGAGCGGGATCGCCCGCGCCGACGCCATGGCGGCCCTGCGCGAGGTCATGGCCCAGCGTACCGACGCGGCCGGCGCCGGCGGGGAGCAGACGGCATGAGCGGCGACCGCCGCGGCTTCGCTTACGCACTCGAACCGGTGCGCAGCGTGACGGCCTGGGAAATCGACGAGATCGCCGGCGAGCTCGCCGTATTGAACCAGGCCGCACGCGCGCTGCAGCAAGAGTGCGACGCGCTGGCCGGGCAGTTCGCGGCGGTGCGCGCCGACATCATCGCCCAGCGCCAGGCCCAGGCTGCGCTCGACATCGCCGGCCAGCGGCGCGCCCACGACTACATGCTGCAGGTGCAGGTGCAGCTGCAGGCCAAGGTGGTCGCGCTGCGCGCCGCCGAAGAGGAGCGCGACGCCATGTACCTGCGCCTGATCGACGCACGCAAGTTCGCCGAAAGCCTGGACCGCGACAAGGAAGCGCAGGCCGGCGAGCATGACCAGAAAGTCGCCAAGCAAGGCTACCAGCTGTCCGACGACAACTGGCTGCAACGAATTCATTGGAGGAAAACCACGTGACAAAAATCAGCGCCTTTATCCCCGCCCCGGACGACAAGTCCGCCGCGACGCGCCAGGCCGACGCCGCCAATCAGCGCGAGAGCTGGCTGCGCCAGATGGAGCTGGCCCAGTTGGCCGGCATGGGCAAGGCCGGCGGCGCCCAGGACCGCGCCAGCGCCAAAGCCGCGGCAGCGCCGCCGGCCACCCTGCGCCCGATGCCGCAGGCCGAACGCAGCGTCGAGCGCGAAGAAGAGCGCGCGCGCGACGCCGCACCCGAAAAGCGCCCCGACGACGCGGGCCAGCAAGGCAGCGACAACGCGCGCCCTGCAGCCGAACGCGTTCCCGAGGCCAGCCCGCAGGCCACAAGCGCGGCGCCCGCTGCGGCGCCCGCTGCGGCTGCGGCTGCGGCGCAACAGACCGCGCCAGCGGCCACGGCGCAAAACGCCAGTGTGATAGCGCACGGGCCAGCGGCCCACGCGCCGCGAGGCCCCGCCATCCTTTCCGCCCCCGCCACCACGAACGCACCGCCCCCCGACGCGCCCGATAGCGGCATGGCGCTGACGGCGGCAGCGGCGGCCGGGCGCGGCGGCGCGCTCCAGCTGGCGCTCGAGAGCGCCGCGCCGGCTTTGCCGGCGGTGGCCGCGCGCGAGCCGGTGCGCCTGAGCGCCACGCTGGCCGCCAGCACCGAGGAAGGCGATGCCCAGGAAGCAACGCCCGCGCACCAGGCGGCCGACACCGACGCCGAACTGGGCGACAAGCCGGTCTGGGAAAAGCGTCTGATGCACCTGACCGGCAAGGGCAAGGACGTCGACGTTTGGATCCGCGATGGCGAGCTCGATCCGGCTCAGTCGATGAGCCTGCTCTACCGCCTGGCCGGCGACATGGCCAGCGCCGGCCTGCGCCTGAAAGGCGCCACCGTCAACGGCAAAGCGCTGCTGCGCGCCGGCGCCGCCCTGCCGGCGTCCACGCGCGCGGATTTTGCACAGGCACTGGACACCGACGAACCGGCCGCGCACGAAAGCGCTGCCCCGATCACCCCCACAGGAAACCATCATGGCAATCGATAGCGTCAACACCGTCAACGCGACGAGCAACAGCTCGGTCAACCAGCAGGATTTCCTGCGCATCCTGCTGACCCAGCTCAATTCGCAAAACCCGTTGAAGCCGATGGACAACACGGCGTTCGTGGCCCAGCTGGCCCAGTTTTCCCAGCTTGAGCAAACCCAGCAGATGCTAAGCGGGATCAACCAGCTGGTGTCGGTGCAAACCGCGACCCAGACCGTGGCCCTGCTTGGCAAGACGGTCAGCTTGCTCAACAACAACGCCTACACCACGGGCGTGGTCAGCAACGTCTCGTTCAGCGGCACCACGCCGACCCTGTCGGTCAAGCCGGCAGCCGGCGCCGACATCAACAATATCGAGCGCAAGCAGATTCTCGACGTTAAATAGACCCAAGGACATCCCATGCTCAAATCAATCAATATCGGCACCTCGGGTCTGATCGGCTTCTCCAAGGAACTGGAAACCATCAGCAACAACGTAGCCAACCTGAATACGCCCGGCTTCAAGGGCGCCAACAGCCAGTTCGCCGCCCTGTTTTCGGCCGGCGGCAACAGCGCCGGCGCGGGCGCCGGCAAGACCGGCACCCACAGCGGCTCGGGGCTGGGCACCCTGCCGACCATGGTCGACTTTACCCAGGGCCCGATCAACCAGACCACCAGCGACCTTGACGTGGCGATCGACGGCAACGGCTTTTTCGTGCTGCACGACGCCGCCGGCAATACCAGCTACACGCGCGACGGCCGCTTCAACTTCAACAACGACGGCATCCTGACCAACGCCGCCGGGGACAAGGTGCAGCAGCTGAGCGCCGAGGGCGCCCTGAAAGACATTACCCTGGAAGGCTCGCGCATCAACGCCGCGCTGCCCAGCACCAGCATCAAGCTGGGCGGCAGCCTGTCGCTCGCCGAATCGCCCAAGGTGGTCAGCGGCATCAACGTGATCGACAGCGTCGGCGCCAACCGCGCCTTGTCGGTCGAGTTCAAGAACAACGGCGCCGTCACCGCCGGCAGCTGGCTGGTGACGATCAAGGATGGCACCACCACCGTGGGCAGCGGCGAAGTGCGCTTCATCGACGGCAAGCTGGACCCGGCCCGCTCGACCGTGTCGTTCAACTATGCACCGGCGGACGCGGCCAAAATGCCGATGACCTTGACCTTGAACGCGGGCATGACGGTGCTGCCGGCCGGGCTGGCCAACATCAGCACGCCAACCGTGGACGGCTACGGTCAGGGCGCCCTGAGCAAGGTCACCTTCGACAAGGCCGGCAAGATGGTGATCAACTACTCGAATGGCCAGACCAGCAGCGGCCAGCAGCTGGCGCTGGCGCAGGTCAATACCGCCACCGACCTGGACCAGGTCGGTGGCAACACCTTCAAGAGCACCAACTCGCAGGCGGTCAAGCTGGGCGTTGCCGGCGAAGACGGCAGCGCCATCAGCGCCAAGTCGGTGGAAGGCTCGAACGTCGACCTGTCCAAGGCATTTTCGGCGATCATCGTCACCCAGCGCGGCTACCAGGCTTCATCGGAACTGATCAGCACGGCGAACGAGATGCTCGACACCTTGATGCGCATGAAAGGCTAAGGCGGACCCGTGAACGTTTCTCCTTTTCAGTTGCTAAAGCGCAGCAGCGGCAATGCGCTGGCGGCCTGCGCCAGCGCCGCACTGGCCCAGTGGGGCGCTGCCTGGACCACCCTGCCCGACCATGCGCTCGGCTGCGCCGCCGCCAGCGACCAGGTTGGCCGGCTGGCGGCGGGCGAGTTGCGCTGCCGCCAGCTGGACGGCGGCCTGCCAGTGTGGGCCGTTGTTCCTGCGGGCATGGAGCGCTATCTGGAACAGCTGGTGTTCGGCTTGTCGGACCTCGATGCCGCCAGCGGCCACAACATGGCCTCGCACCTTGGTGGCGGGGTGGCCAAAGACGCGCTGGAAGACTTGCTGCAAACCCTGTTCAGTGCGCTCACCGGACGCACCTCACAGTCAGCGCCCGCGCAAGCGCTTCCCGCGCACCTGACCCGCCCGGGCTCCGGCGCGGTGGTGTGCAGCGTGCAGCTGGGCGAGCGCGCCTTGCGCCTGCTGCTGCCGGCGGCAGTGCTGCCGGCGCCGCCCCCGCTACGCGCGCGCGCCGGCGCCGCTCCCCTGACCAGCCTGCACCGCGCCTTGGCGGCCTTGCCGGTGCCGCTGAGCGTGGAACTGTGCCGTACCGAACTGACCCTGGGCTACCTGCGCACGCTCGCCGTGGGCGACGTGCTGGCGCTGCCGATGGCCACCGATCAGGAATTGCGCGTCACCGGGCCGGGCGATACCACCGTCTGCAGCGCCCACCTCGGCGCGCTGGACGGCGCCTACGCCGTCGAACTGATCAAGGCTGCGCGCTGAGCGCGGCGATACTCTAAAGGAATGCAAGATGAACGAGCAACAAAGCAACAGCGCACCCCAGCATATCGACTTGCCGGAACTGCAAGCGGGCAGCGGCCAGGGCCACTCCATCCTCAGCGGCAACCTGGACGTGATCCAGAACGTCAAGGTCAAGCTGTCGGTAAAGATCGGCGATGCGGTGGTCAGTATCGGCGAACTGATGAACATGAAGGAAGAGCACATCCTCAAGCTGGACGCGGCACTCGACTCGCCGGTGGACGTTCTGCTCGAAGGCAATATCGTCGCGCGCGGCCAGCTGGTGGCGGTGGACGACAACTTCGGCGTGCGCATCACGGAACTGCCGAAAGTCGGCCAGCCATGAACGCACTGCGCGCTGCCCTCGGCGTTTTGCTGCTGAGCCTGACAATGGCGCTGCCGGCGGCCGCGCGCGCCGAGGCGCCGTCCGCGCCTCCGGCGGCGCCGCGTGCTGCGGCGCATACCCCGATTCCGTTCAAGCAGGACAAGCAAGGCGCCGGATCGCTGGCCTACCAAAGCATGGCCGGCCTGGTGCTGGCGGCGCTGGCGGCGTACGGCGTCATCTTCGCACTGAAGCGCTACTCGCTCAAGGGCGGCGGACCGCTGCGGCAGGCGCGCCGCCTGCGCACCATCGAATCGATGCGACTGAGCCGGCGCAGCACCTTGCACGTGGTGCACTACGACGGCGAAGAACTGCTGCTGGCCGAAAGCGATAACGGCTTGCGCCTGGTGAGCAGCCGCAGCGCCGTGGCGGTCGAGGCCAAGGCGGTCGCGGCCGCGCAAGGAGACCAACATGCATAAACCCGTCTTGCGCGCCGCCCTGCTGTGCGCCTTGCTGTGCGGCGTTGCCGCCAGCGCCATGGCGGCCGGCGCACCGGCCGTCAGCCTGCCCGGCGTCGACATCAACATCAACGGCGCCGGCGGCCAGGCCAGCCAGGTGTCGGCCGCGCTGAAAATCCTGCTCGGCCTGACCGTGCTCAGCCTGGCGCCGGCGCTGCTGGTGTCGGTCACCTCCTTCATCCGCATCACGGTGGTGCTGTCGATGCTGCGCCACGCCATGGGCATGCAGGAAACCCCGCCGAATACCGTGCTGATGAGTCTGGCGCTGTTCTTGACCTTCTTCACGATGGCGCCGGTGCTCACGCAAGTGAACGACCAAGCGTTCCAGCCCTTCATGAACGGCAAGATGGAAGCCCAGCCGGCGTTCGACACGGCGCTGCGTCCGATCCGCGACTTCATGGTGCGCCAGACGCGCGAGCAGGACTTGCAGTTGATGGTCGAGATCGCCAAAGCCCCGACCCCGACCACGGTCGACGACATCTCGACGGTGCAACTGATTCCGGCCTTCATGCTGTCGGAACTGCGCGCGGCCTTCCAGATCGGCTTCGTGATCTTTTTGCCCTTCGTGCTGATCGACCTGATCGTCTCCACCATATTGATGGCGCTGGGCATGATGATGGTGCCGCCGGTGACCATTTCGCTGCCGCTCAAGATCTTGATGTTCGTGCTGATCGACGGCTGGAACCTGGTGATCCGCGCCCTGCTCGGCACCTTCAATTAGCGGGCCTGTGCAACGTCCTGCTTCACAAGGCGCCGTTGGCGCCCCCATGTCCACCGCGCTGGCCGACGAGCCGGCGCTGTGGAAAGCTGCGCGTGGCGGCGCCGCGGCCGCGCGTACGCGCCTGATTGAAGCCTACCTGCCCTTCGTGCGCATGCTCGCCGCCAAGATGTTCGCCGGCCGCATCGACCACGACCTCGAATTCAATGAATACCTGCAATTCGGCACCATCGGTCTGATCGAGGCGGTCGACCGCTTCGACCCGGGCATGGGCAACCAGTTCAAAACGTTTGCCGCGCACCGTATCAACGGCGCCATTCTCGACGGCATCGGCCAGATGAGCGAAAAGCGCACCCAGGTGAACACCCGCAGGCGGCTGCAGATCGAGCGGCGCGAATCGGCCCGGGAGGCGCTCGACGCCGGCACCGGGGACCTGTTCCAGCAACTGGCCGACGTGGCCATCGGGCTGGCACTCGGTTACGTGCTCGACGATCCGGTGGTGTACTACCATGAAGACGCCACAGTGGCCGACCAGCATTACACGCGGGTCGAGATGACTCAACTGCGCAGCAAGATACAAGCACTGGTGGGCAACCTGCCTGAGCAGGAACGAATGGTGATAAAGTACCATTATCTGAACCAGGTGCCGTTTGCCGCCATTGCCCAGACCATGGGCTTGACCAAGGGACGCGTGTCGCAGATTCACAATAAGGCGCTGGGATTGTTGCGGCGGGCGGCGAATGCGGTGAACGCCTGCGATATGGTGTGGTAGCGATCAACAAGAACGAAAGCGGGTCCATGGCGGGAATAAACAGCGTGCAGCAGATCGTCGCGACGATCCGTGCCGAAATGAGCAGCCGGGTCGGCAAAAACGACCGGCGCGGCCTGGCCATGGCCGAGAAACCTCCGCTGCGCTCCAGGCCGGCGCAGGCGCGCGCGCGCATGAGCGGCCTGCTGCAGCAGCGCGTGGCAGCACTCGACCCGGCCGATCCCGAGCGCGGGCGCAAGGCTTTCCGGATTTTTCTCGAATCGGTGTTGCTCGCCGAGTTCGGCGAAGAGTTGATCAACGATCCGGCGTTTTACGCCATGGTCGACCAGGTGCAACTGACGATGGAAGACGATCCGCAGATTGCCGGCGCGATCGCACAGGCTGCGCAGAGCCTGTGCGGCGACGGACGGACAACTTACTGAGGATTGGCGCGCGCGCCGACCAGCGTCGCGCGCAGCCGTTCGAGTTGGGTTTCGAGGCGGGCATCGAGTTCGCCATTTTCGGTTTCCACGATGCAGCCGCCCAGGGCGACCTTCTTGTCGCCGCTCCACGACACCAGGGTGCCTGAGGGCAGTGCGTCGTCCAGTGCCCCAACCTCGCGCAAGGCCGCCAGGTCGCCAGGATGCAGGCGGACCACCACCTTTTCGCTGCTGACCGCGTGCGCCGCCGCCTCGCTCACCAGCGCATGGATGCCCTCGCGCGTGACGGCGGCGCTCCCCATCATCTTGCACACCGCTTCGAAGGCGATGGCGACGGCCATGTCTTCCAGGCCCTTGAAGCCGGTGGCGGTGGCCTGCTGCAGCGCGTCGGCGATCGAGCGCACCCGGGCCAGCTCGGATTCGAAGGTTTTTTTGGCTTCCTCGGCGCCGCTCTGGCGCCCTTCCTGCAGGCCGCGCTCGCGGCCCAGTTCGCGTGCTTTGTCGGCTTCGACCTTGAACTCCGCAAGGACCGATTGGCGCGCCTGGGCGATCAAGACCTTCATGTCGGGCGCGGGCGGCGCCGGCGGGGGCGGCACTGGCGGGGGCGGTGCGGCTGGAGCCGGTGGCCGCAATGCTGCTGCGGGCAGCGGTGCAAGGGCACTGGCGGCCGGCGCCGTTAGCGCACTGAGCGCTGCCGGTGCGGCAGCAGCAGCGCTACTGGCCTCGCTGGCAACCGTACGCCGGCTCTTGAGCTTGCGCCTCTCTTCCGAGATGGCGGGGGAACGAATGATTGAAACCATAACTTCGACGATCTAAAAATAGGGAAGCCACGCTGTTGCGCGAGTGAGGGAACTGACAGTCTGTACTATGTCAGATCGCCGCTACCTTGGAAAGCAGGTTTTGCCGCGCCGGCGTGCCTGACTCGGCTGGAAGACGGCGCATTCCACGCATCGCATGCGTGGAAATGATCAGCCTACCTGTCTTCAAGCCGGCGGCGCCTTACTGCTTTGGATGCGCGGCGGGGGATGCGACGTCGAGAACGCGTTCGGCCACGACCTTAAAGTCGACACCGAACAGGTTCGTGCGGCCGGCTGTCGCTTTGAGCGTGGTGCTGCGGAACTGCTCCAGGTCGCTCAGCTTGCCGTCGAGCGCCATGCGGGCCATGGTGCCGGTCACGGATTGGGGGTTCAGACGCAGGGCGCGCTGCAAGGCTGCCTCGGCCGCGACGCGCTCACCGCGCAATGCGGCGACAAACGCAATCGAGCCATGGGTTTCGCTCATGTCGGGGTTGAGTTCAAGGGCACGCGAGAAGGCGGCGTCCGCCTTGGCCGGCTGGTTGCTCATCACGCGACACCAGCCGAGCGAGGTCCAGTTGGCGATGTTCGATGGCATCAGCTCGGCGGCGCGTTCGAGTTGCTGGCCAGCCGCAGGGAAGTCGCGCTTGAGCAGGTTGGCCATGCCGAGGCCATTCCAGATGCGGCCTTCCTGGGGATTGAGGGCGAGCGCTTCCTGGAACAGCGCGAGGGCGCCGTCGGCATCGGCGTCTTCCAGGCACAAGGTCGCACTGACGACCAGAGCTTCGAGCGGACGCGCGCCGTGCGCGAGTGCGGCTTCGCTCAGTCGGATTGCTTCGGCGCCTTTGTTGCTGTCTGCATAGGCGAGGCTGGCGGCGGCCAGGAACACTGGATCGGCCGACAAGCGCGCTTCGTGCTGCTCGATCAGTTCGATGGCGCGTGCGGTATTGCCGATGTGGTGATTCGCACGGACCAGCAAGGTAACCGTTGCCGCAGGCAAGTCGGGAGCGCGTTCGAACGGCGCCATCGTGTCCAGCGCAGCCTGGTGCTGGCCGAGCCAGAACTGGCAGGTGGCAAGGCTGAAGGCCAGGTCGGGATCGCTGATCTGGCTGAGCAAGGCGGCGTAGATCGGCGCCGCATCGCTCCAGCGCTGCTGGGCGGCGAAGACGTGGGCTTGCAGGCAGACGATCATCGGATCTTGCGGGAAAGCGGCGACGGCCGCCGCTGCGTGTGGCTCGGCGCCGGCCGGGTTGGACAGGGCAAGGTTGAGCTCGATTGCGCGGGTAAGCAATTTCTTGTTGGTGGGGTCCGCCGCGAGATACTCCTCGGTGCGGTCGCGCTGGCGCGTCAGGTCTTCTTGCGATGTCTGTTGTTGCATGATTCTAGGTCCGGGAGATGGTGGGTGCGGCGTGGCGGTGCGTTGGGCTGGCGGCGGCAGTGCGGGTTCTGCCTGGGCAGGTGCCGCATTGCCGCCGATTGTAGCTGATCGTGGGTGACTTACGTCGGTAGCGTGCCACCGTATGCGGACATGAGCAGGTGTCGGTGGTAGGGGTTGTCTTCAGCAGGCTCGTCGGCCGTTGCCGCCGGGGCGGGGACGGCCGATGGCGCCGGATTATCCGCGATCGCTTTCGCAATATCGTCGATGAACATTTGCATGTCCTTGTTAAGCGCAAGATTGGTGTGGTTCAGTTCGATACCTTTTGCCAGCGCGGCACTGGCCTCGGGCAGCTGATTTTGCGCGAGCAAAATCAAGCCGTGACCGAACAGGCGTAGTGGATCGCTGTCCGTCAGCTCCTGCAATGGGGAGAGTACCGTGACGGCACGCTCGGCATTGCCGTTGGTCAGCCAAAGCAAGCCTAACTGAAACCGTGCGATCGACAAGCCAGGATCGAGCGCGAGGGCGGACTCCATTTCGCCGACGGCACGGTCGTACATCTGGATCTGGGCATAATGAGCGCCAAGCAAAAAGTGCGTCGTGCCGGAGGCGTCAGGGCGCGATGCAGCCTCCTTGAAGTAGGCAATTGCCGCGCCATCATCGCCAGATGCGCTTGCGTTAACAGCAAGCTGGCATAGTTCGGCGTGATCTAATGTCGAAAATGTAGTTGACATAGATGAAATTATTCTTTTAATGTTGTTTAGCTAAACTAGTAGAGATCATTTTATCTGAAAATCAGTGTTAACTAGAGCACTATGGCCGCGAACAAAACTATGCTTTACGTGCCAAAATGCTTAAACCCTACCAACTGCGTACGTGATAGCAAATTATTTCTTCCTGTGCCACAAGCACATATTTTTTGGTAGGGTAGCCTTGGTTTTTCTCAGCCAAAAGGATCTAAATCTTATGATACCGACGCGCACCAGCGTCGAGCTTTCCATATAAAACCCCCTGATTCAATAATTTTCAAAATTAAAAATGCGATCAATATAATATTAAAGCCATACTATCCTGGAAACCTTGAGCATCACTCAGTACCATCCAATTCAAATAATATGTCCAAATTCATTTTTTTTGCGCTTGATTCCAAACCACTCAATTCATCTTCCGAGTAAAAACCAAGGTCCCACCATGGCAATCCAGAAGCAATCTGACGATCTAAATCATCTGGTCGGAAATTTGTCTTCCCGGAAAACACCTTGCGCACCTTAATTCGCAATTTCGTCACGGCTGTTGGATCAGCAGCGTTAATTTTAGCTTTATATGTCTTAATCCCCAAGGAAATAGGATCATGAACGTAATGAACCCGAGCATAAAATTCCTTACCGCATTTTTCGCAACGATATAGGCGCACAATCCCAACCTCGCTGACGATAACCGCGTCACCACCGCATTCTATACAACTGATCTCACTCATAATTATTTTATCCGTATTTGGTACTCAGCACCTGATTTAATATACTTATCAACCGTCTTTTGCGTAATATTGGGATAAAGTTTATTATTTTCAACCAATAATTTCATTACGTGAGCATCGGTTTTTAGCGACGTCGCACTATCAACCACACGTTGCACATTATACGCAGCAAGTTCACTCTTTAAAGCAACCATATCATCGGCGTATGACCATGGAGTTAGTTTTTGAAGATAGTGTTCTGCCTCATGAGCAACCACACCAGCTGCTTGTGCGGGACTACCGATATAAGGGCGCCAAACAATCATTTCGTTTTTGCCGAATGGCATGAGTCCACCTTGAGGTGACTCTAGAATATCGTCCGAAAAATTGATTGTAATTTGTCCTCGCTTCAACATTTTCGCAACTGCCAGACCTTCAGCCTTATTGCTTTGCCGCAGCGCTCGCATGACTGAGGGGAGACTAATTCGGTGGCTCCGGCTTGCAAAATAATCTGAATGCAAACCTATAGCTGCGGCACCGGGTGAGTTCCCTGACGATTTTAGCTCAACATCGGTCTCCAACAAGGAAAGTGTTTTAATTTCTTTATCTACAATAGCAGATGGAGAAATTAGTTTATTGGTAGCGACAGCCTGTTGCCCTCCAACTACTATAGGTGGGGCCTTTTTTTGAATTACTGGAGAAGGCATTGCCAGGTTCGAGGGCACGCTAGGTGGTATCAAAGCACCAGTACGATAGCGCAGCCCTGTAACAGCAGAAGATGCGCTAGATCTGAGTGCATTAGCCTCAGCAAACCCCAATCCCGCCACCCCACTGTCGTAGGCCGCCTCACCTATTCCCCCTACAAAATATTGACCGGTAACAGTCGTCGGCCGATATGTTAAGTTCGCAGCAACTGTACTTGCTAGCTTTTCAGCGTTTCTTACGCCGTCCTGTTCGCCATATGTCTCCCACTTGAATGAGCCCACAACGCCGACGACCGGACCGACAACAGTTGCGACAGCGCCCGAAATCAATGCAGCCGGTGTTTCGATAACGGCCCCAACTATCATTCCGGGGACGTTGTCACGAGCTTCCATGCCTTGAACGTACTCCACATCCTGACGTGTGACTGAGCTGCGTCCCTCGAACGGCACCTCAGCCAATTGTACCTCGGGCCCGGATCGCGACGTATTCACGTTCCCAGCGATGGTTCCTGGCTCCGCAGTTGGAAGGATGATGCAAGCAGTCGAAGTAAGCCAGCAATTGACTAGTTGTCCAGTCTTTGCGTCACGTACAGTTACCGCACTCCCCTCTCCGAAAACTTCCGGGTAGCTATGTGAGTTAGCTGGATCGGGTGTTGGTGATCCTGACGAATACTGCCCGATTGTTTTTAATCCAAGGTCAAATGGTCGAACACCTGTACTTTCAGGGGAGACTTCGCGCCGTTCAGATGCGGAGCGCCTGTCAGCTAGAGAATCATTCAAGCCGTAGCCAAATTTCCCGCCGTTCCTTAAAATTTCTTGCCCGGAAGGGGTATCGAAAAATGCGTCCTCGGCAGCCGCGAAATCAGTAGCATCAGAGTGAACAAACGGCAATTCGCTCAATGATGGGTTGATTGGCAGCGGGGCAGAGATCGATTCCGCCCTCAACGACGGCGGAATATTAGATTCATTTAAAATGTCTGAGCTATCCCTTCCACCCTGCTTCGAATATTGGGTATTGGTGCCATCGCCCGCTTGACGCCCCTCCACCTCTATATATCCTCGCTCCGCATCCCATCCTGTCTTTATGCCGTCACTAATCGCCTCAAGCGCCACCATTGCATAGCTGACCTTGCCTGGCGACAGCAGAGCCGTGGTCATGCGACCTGCCAACCCGGCCATGGTGCCACGCCTGAACCCCTCTTCGAAATCACCATGGATCGTCGGAGACGAACCCGCCGGTGATGTCGGCTTCATATCCTGGTTCACTGCCGAATTGACAGCAGCGCCGGCCACAGCTGCCCAGCTGAAACTCTTCTGCATCCCGGTCGCGATCGATAAGCCCTGAACGATGACGTTATTAGCTACCGCATTGCCTACGGCACTGCCCACGGCATTTCCTGTCAGATTCGACGCGCCGAGGGCGCCAGCGAAAGCGCCCATGCCGACGTTCTTCCACTTGATACCATCCTGCTTCCCTGCCGCTACCGACGTCACTTCCGTAGCCAGGCTGGTTGCGCCGCCCATGATGGCGCCGGCGACATACGGGGCCGCCGTTGCGTAGCCGGCCGCCGCAAGTTCGGTGGCCGCCATTGCCGCGTACGGCGCGACAATGTAGACCACGATCAGCACGATGATGATCAGCAACACCAGAAAGCCATAATCCTTCGGCGTCGGCGGGGCAGGCAGATTCGGCGACAAATTGCCGATCAGCTTACCATTGTTGAAGGTCAGCTTACTTTCGACATCGGTAGCCGCCGCTGGCGTCACCAGCACCTGCCCGCCTTTCAGCACGCTCCCAAAACCGAGATTGTTGGCGTCCGCCAGCAAATGCCAGTCGTCGGCATTGCCGTAAACGCGCAAGGCCACGGAACTCAGCGTCTCGCCTTCCATCGCCTCCACCGCACCGCCGCTGGCCGCGCTCTCGCCCGATGGACGCAAGCCATGCGGCGTCAGCGCACTCTGGCTGGTGTCCTTGTCATAGATTTTCCAGAAGAAGTCTTTGATCTCGTCTTCGACATCCTTATGGAAGGAACCCACGTCCCTGCTGTAGCGCAGCTGCAATTCGCCGCCGCTCAGGATCTGGCGCTGCTCCAGGTCGGGCGACTGGTGGTAGCCCTCGCGGCTGACCAGGATCGCCCCGCGCGCATCGGTAACGAACGATTTCTTCCAGATGCCCGTCGTAGGCTGCAGCCCGTTATTTTTGTACGTCAGCCCAATCAGCACGCCGTTCGCGTCGTAAATCGAGGTGTTGCTGGACGTGTCTCCCAGTTTGCCGGCCAGGTCGCCCGTGATCATGCGCAAGAAACCCGAAGACGTGTCGATCACCAGGCCATTGGCCGTCATGCGATACGTGTTGGTATAAGTGCTCAATACATGATCGCCCACCAGCGAGTCAACGTGATAGGTCTTCACGTTGCCGACGTGGTCGAAGCTGTCGTTCGACACCTGGTTCTTGACGTGCCCGCTGTCCTGCAGCGCCTGCTCCTTGATCAGCCGGCCGAATGAATCGAACATCCGCAGATGGCGTTCGTAGCCGCTGGCGGCGCGCTGAACCTCGTAAATCGCCTTGTAGATGATCCCCTGCTTCTTGTGATTATCCAGATCCTTCTCATAGGCTTTCAGCGCAACCTCGTACGCCTTGCGGCTGACCTCATACTGCTGCATCGCCTCTGGCGAACTGCCTGCGGGCGGCGCGGTCGGAGGAAGCGGCGGCAGCGGTGCAGCCGGCCCCATGTCGATGGTCACTGGTGTATTCGGCTGTTCGGCATCCGCCACAGTGCGGCCCCAGCGGTCGTAACTGGTGTTGAACGCCAGAACGTTGTTCACCTTGGTGGCGACCAGGCGGTTCATCGCATCGTAGTCGTAGCTCTCGGTGCGCGCGCCGATGGTGGACGATGCCAGGTTGCCGGCGCTGTCGAAGGTGCGCCGGATCGATGTACTGTCCAGCCCGCCGGCGGCATTGGTGGCATTCGTGACGATCGTGCGGTTGAGCGCGTCGAACATGAAGTAGCCATCTTCATTGTGCTGTTTATCCTTGCCCGGCGCGCTCGAGGTGAAGTGGGTCCGGTTGCCGAAGCCATCGTATTCGTACGACAGGGTCTGATGCAGTCCCGCGTGATCGTCCGCAACCACGCTCAGCAGGTGACGATACCCATCGAAGCGCTGCAGGTTGTCCTGGAACGTCACGCCGTCAACCATGGTGCGTTCCACCGTGCGGTTGCCCGCCAGGTCGTACTCGTAGATGGACAGCTTGCTGTAGGCAGGCGACGCTTTCGGACCGGACACAATCTCGCTGATCACCGTCATCTGGCCGATCGTGTCGTAGTCATACGTGATGACCTGCCCATTGAATGCTTTGGTTGCGCTGATCAGCTGGCCCGCGTTGTCGTACGCATATACCGTCGTCGAATTGTCGCGGTTGTTCGACGTGGCCATCCGGCCAAAGCTGTCATAGGTCCATCCCGCAAACATGCCGTTCGCGTCTTGCTCATAGTACTTCTGGCCGGCATTGTTCCAGCGGGTGGTCGCCAGCATCTTGCCGGGCACCTTCATTTGCTCCACATTGCCCCGGATATCATGCAGGTAGGTCGTGATCTCGCCCGCCGTATTGGTGGCGCTGACCACGTAGCCCATGGCATCGTAGACGTAGCTCTCGGTAAGCACCTGCTTTCCAAGGCTGACCAGGGCCAGAGGCGGAATGCTCGGCCCCATGTCCGAGACCCACAATGTAGTGCGCGCAGGCATCACCCCTTCCTTGACGGTGAACACTTCGACCGGCAAGTGGCTGACCGTTGTCACATGACCGAGCATGTCGTAGGTGTAGATCGTCATCTTCGACGGATCGAGTTCGTCGGTGCGCAACTGGTCGAAACTGTCGTAGGTGTGACGCTCCTTCATCAAGCCATTGGTCACCGAGGTGAGCAGCTTGCCGGCCGGCGTGTAGCTGTCGGTCGTCACGCGCCAGAGTGCGCGCATGGCGTCGTTGGCGGACGGACCGGTGACGTTGGCGCTTTCGCGGTCGACCGTCTGGCGTCCCACCAAGGTGCCCTGGATGCCAAAGGTGTAGGTGTATTCCCGCACCCGCCCGCCCGCACTGCCGTCGGCGCGCGAATTGCGCTCGCTGGTGACGCGGTCCTGCATGTCGTAGGTGTAGGCCGTGGTCGGCCCCGCCGCAGCGGTCGGACCCGGCTCGGTCTTGCTGAGCAGGTTGCCCCAGCGGTCGAACTGCTGCGTCACGCGCGCGCGGCCGGCCGGCGTCTCCGGCATCAGGGTCTCGATCATGCGCCCGGCAGCGTCGTAGCGGTACTCGATGCGGCGCAGGTCGGCGTGCTGCAAGGCGTCGGCAGCGCTGGCGATGGTGGTCAGGTCGCGGTCGCCATGGCCCTTGCCGCCGCTGTTAATCGCCTGGACCATGCGGCCTTGCAGATCGTACAGGCGGATCTGGTAGGCCCCCTTTTCATTGGTGCGCCACATGTGGCCGGCGTTGTCGTACTCGTAGGTGGTGACATGGTTGCCCACCGTTTTGCGCACTACTTCGCCGAACGCGTTGTAATCGAGCTGTTCGCCCGTTTCATTGTCGACGGACAAGCGGCCAAACAGGTCGTAACCGTTGCCGGCGCCGTACTGAGGGTAGGTCGCCTCGCTGCCCGGAGCGGGCTTCTTCATGTGCACGTGCGAACTAAGATTGCCGCGCGAATCATAGGTAAAGTCGTGCCGGTTACCTTCGGCATCGATCACGCGGATCGGCTTGCCCTGCTGGTTGTACTCGCTACGGGTGATGCGGTCTTCCGGACCCGGCTCCGCCGGCACCGGACTGATGCGGCTTTGCGAACCCTTCGCAAACCGGGTTTCCAGCGTGACGTTGCCATACATATCGTACTGGTAGGTGGTCAGGCCGAGCCCGTCACCGATCACGCGGCTGCCATCAAGCACTGCCGTCACGCGCCCGAGCACATCGTAGAACATGCGCGACGGCGAATCCGAATCGCCGGCGCCCGGCCCCCACGATTTGACCGAGGTGACCTGGCCAAGGGTGTTGTAATCGTTGACGCTGACGTGCGCGTTACCGGCGCCGTCGGCCCTGGTCTCGCGCAGCACCAGGTTGGCCTTGTTGTAGGTGTTGGTAACGATGCGGTCGCGCGCATCAAGCTGGGCCTGCGGCGCCTTTACTTCATTGCCGGTCCAGCCGGCCACTGCGACGGCCGACTCCACCGTCGTCGTCAGATTGCCGGCGAAATCGTAGGTGTGCGTGGTCAGGTAGCCGCTGGCGTCGACGGTGGCGAGCAGCTGACCGCGCTGGTCGTAGTAGTTGTTCACCACGCTCCACTGGCCGCTCACAGGATTGACCAGGGTGGCGATACGCGTGGCTTCGCCGAAGCTGTTGTAGGTATTGCGCGTGACCGCGCCGGCGACGAAGCTGCGCTGGGCAGGGTCGCTGGCGGCCGCATCGATCACATACGCGGAGGGCTGGGTCACTTCCAGTACACGGCCGGCGTGATCGTAACGGGTGACGATGCTGCGGTCCTGGCTGTGATCGCGGCCGGCCAGCAGCGCTTCCATGTCGGCAAGGCTGGTCCGTAAGTCCTGGTAGAACGTGATCGGCTGGGCGTAGCGTGTCAGGCGCGTCACCTCGCCGAACGCATTGCGCTCGTAGCCGGTGACGTAGCCCTTGACATCGATCTCGAAGCGCAGCATGCCGCTGGCGTCATACATGCTGTTGCTGACCGAATTGAGGATATCGGTCTTCTTGATCGCCAGGCCCAGGCCGTTATACTCGATCTTGCTCTTGCCGACCGGATCGTTCTGCTTTTCAACCGAGGTGACATACCTCATGCTGCCGCCGAAACTGATCTCGACCTGTCGCCCGAAATTGTCGTAGGTATAGCGCGTATCGCGCGGCGCACCGCCGCCGGACTCCAGGCGGTACAGCAGACGACCCTGGCCATCGTAGATGGTCCTCACGACGCGCTTGTAAGGCCCGTCCGGTCCCGCTACGGTTGGCCCTGTTTCGGTGTCCAGATTGCCATTGCCATCCCAGGTATAGGTCCACAGAGCGCCATGCTTGTCGACCAGGGTGGCCTTTTGGCCGGAGCTGTTGTAGGTCGTCGTTTCGGTGGCTCCCAGCGCATCCTGGCGCCATACCACGCCGCCCATCGGGCCATAGCGGAACAGTTCGGTGCGATCGTTTGCCGCGTCGGCGACCACGAGCTTGTCCAGCGCCGCCTGGCTGAAATCGTTGCCCTTGTAGGGCGTGGCGAACTGGGTGGTCGATTCCAGGTTGCCGAACAGGCCGTAGGTATTTTTCTGCACATGGCCGAGCGCATCGATGCTGTAGGCAAGCCGGTTGCGCGCGTCGAAGGCCTGGTGGCTGCTGCGGTCCTCGGCCGGGTTGGCCAGGGCTTGCGCTTTCTGGGCCACGCTGCCCAGGTCGTAGTCGCCCGCCAGCGCCAGGGCCGCCACGTCGATCCGCTTGGCAAACAGCGTCACGCCGGTCATGTTGCCGTAGGCGTCGAACTGCTGGTGACGCAGCACGCCTTCCGGGTCGATCGAATAGATCAGCTGCCTGTCCTGGTTGTAGGCCATCAGGCTGATGCGGTCGTCCGCACTGGCGACCACATTGGCCGGGTCGGCGCCCGGGGCGATTCTGTTGGCGTACTGGATCTGCTTGGCCAGGTTGCCGGCGCCATCGTAGCCGTAGCCGGTGACGATGCCACCGCCGTCCACGCTGGAGATGAGGTTGTTCAGCTCATCGTATACATAGCGCACACGCAAGTTATTGTGTTTTGCAGCTTGCACGGTAAAGGCAACCAGGGCCTTTTCGTTGATCGGCGTATTGGCCGGGAAAGGCCGTTCATAAGTGATGCGTTCAATCACGTTGCCGCGCGCGTCGAAGCGCTGCTCGACCACGTTCTCGTAGTTGTCGATCGTAAAAATCGGACGATAAGCGGCGTCGAAGATTGTCTTCAAACCGACATCGCTATCCTGCCCCCCATCCGGGGCGTTGTACCAGTTGGATGCGAAAGCGTTGGACGGCCGGTTTATTGTAACGATGACCTTGCCATTGGCATCGTAGCTGACGGCACTGTCCGCGCCGCGCGAGCTGTGCGTGGTTGTCAGGCGTCCGTCGGTATCGTAGGCCTGCAAGACATGGTTGCCATCCGGCATGATGCGTTCGATCTGGTTGCCGTGCGGATCGTAGGTGTAGCGCGTGACGCCGCCGTTGGCATTGGTCGAGGTGGCCATGCGGCCGCTGCCGTCGTAGGTTTCGCGCACGTAGTTGTCGCGCGTCACATCGGCCACCTTGGCCGCAGCCTCGCTCAGCGCGGCCACCGTCAGCGCGGTATCGGCGCCGATGGCGACTGCGTAGGCGATCCGTTCGACCACATTGTCCTTGTAGCGCCAGGCGATCAGGGCGCCGTTCTGGTCCAGGCGGAACAGTTCGCGCCCGAAGTTGTCGAACACGCTGCGCACCAGCTTGTCGCGGGCGGCATCGGCGGCCGGCATCGCAAAATCGGCGCCCAGCGCGGCGCTGCGGGCGTGCGGACGCGCCACGCGGTTGGCGTAGCTGGTCTGCTCGACCAGGCGGCCGCGTGCGTCGTAGACCATGCGGCTGACGTAGCCGTCGCCATCGACCGTGAGCACCGGACGGCGCTCGGCATCGTAGGCGGTCAGGGTGACCCGGTCCAGTGCCGATTCGGCTACGCTTTGCGGCGCGGCGCCGATCGCCACAGGAATGCCGTAGCGTACCTGCTTGATCAGGTTACCCTCGGCGTCGTAGCTGTAGGAGCTGACCATGCCGGCGGTATCGGTCTCCCAGGCCAGGCGGTTAAACGCGTCGAAGGCGCGCACGCTGCGGGCATCGCGCCTGGCGTCGGCACGCACGGCGGCGCTGACCGCGGCCGTGGTGGGCGCGGTCGCCGGATCGATCGGCTTGGCATACGCCAGGCGTTCGATCACGTTGTCGTACATATCGTACTTCAGCGCCACCACGTTACCGTTGTTGTCGATGGTGAACACCGGCCGGTTGCGCGCGTCGTACACGGTCTGCAGGATGCTGTCGCTGTCGAAATCGGGAGTAAACGCCGTGCTGGCCTGACTTGGCGCGTTCCACTGAGGATCTTGCCGGTAGTGCCAGGCCGTTGCCATGTGGCCGTTACTGACCACTTTACCGGCCAGGTTACCCTTGCCGTCGTACTGGTATTCCATGATCAGGCCGGTACCGTCGACGGTCACGGCAAGGCGGTTGGCGGCATCGTAGACGTAGTCGTAGCGGGCGTCGTACACCTTCTGGAACAGAATGCTGCTGAGCTTGTCGCTTGTCAGCTCGACGCCCGGCTCGACCTTGCGCATGTACGTCAGCAGCGTGGACAGCTTGCCTGCCGACGTGTAGGCGTAACTGTTCACATCGCCCGCCGCGTTCACGCTCCACTCGAGCAAGCCGGACGCATTGTAAGCATAACGCACATGGTCGTCGCTGGCTGCGTTGGCGACCAGCGCCACCGCCGCCGCGACCGATGCCGTATCCGGCACGGCAGGCACGGTGATGCCGGCTGCATAGACAATCTTGTCGGTCATGTTGCCGCGCGCATCGTACTGGCGCACGGTGGTGCGGCCCAGCGCATCGATGCTGACGGTTTCTCGGTCGGCTGCGTCGTACAGGCTGAACGACACCTGGTCGTTGGCGCCGTCGGGCTTGACCAGGGCGGCGATAGCCGCGCCGGTGGCGCTGCTGCCGGCCACCGGCCGCGCGGCCAGCTGGTGGTAGCTGATGCGCTTGGTCACATTGTCGTGCGCGTCGTAGAACAGCTGGGTGATCTGGCCATGCTCGTCCACCTTGTATTTCAGGCGATTGTCGGCATCGTAGCTCATCAGGCTGACGCGGTCGGAGGCGCTGGTCTTGACAGACTCGAGCGCGGCGCCGGCGGCGATCGGCGCGCTGTAGCGCACCTGGCGCACCAGGTTGCCCTGCACATCGTACAGATAACCTTCGACGAAGCCGAAGCTGTCCGCTTGCAGCGCCACCCGTCCGGCGCTGTCGTAGGCATAGCGTTCATGCAGATCGCGCACGCTGTCCGGCTTCAATGCGGCCTCGATCGCCGCCGCCGTGCTGGCGCTCGAGAGCGCAATCGGTTCGGCGTAGCGCAGCTTGTCGCTGACCTTGCCGTTGCTGGCATAGGCGTAGCGCACCACCATGCCGGCGCCGTCCACGCTGAGCACAACCCTTCCGGCGGCGTCGTAGACGCTGCGCTGCACGCTGTCGCGCGCGGCGTCGGCCACTACCGCCGGGGCGGAACCGATGGCCCACTTGCTCCGGTCGATGCGGTTGGCGTAGCTGGTCTGCTCGATGACGTTGCCGTTGCCGTCGTAGCCGAAATGCACCACGCCGCCGTTGCCGTCGATGGTCCATTCCAGGCGACTGGCGCCGTCGTAGATGCGATAGCTGGCGATATCGCGGTCGTACGTGTACGTCGATGGCACGAACTTGCCTTGGAAGCGCGACAGGTCGAGGCGTTTGTTCGACAACACACTCGAGGTCAGGTTGCCCTTCACGTCGTAGTGGAACTCGGTCAGCGCGCCGCTGCCGTCGTAGGTCCAAAGTAGATGATTCTGCTTGTCGTAGACGCGCACTTCCTTGCCGTCGGCGCCGGTGGTGGCGGCCAGCGCCGCAGCGCTCAAGGTCATGTTGTTGTACTGCGACAGGTCGGCCGGAATGGCCTTGGCGTACACGGTGCGGCCAAGCAGCTCGCCTATGTGGCCGTAGCTGTAAGCGGTGAGGTTGCCCTCGCCTTCCACGCTCCATTGCAACAGCCCGTTGGCGTCGTACACGAAACGCGCGTGATTGTCGCGTTTGGCATCCTTGAGCAGCGCCACCGCAGCACCGAGATCGGCGGCGGTCATCTTGACCGAGGCCGCCACTTGTGTCGCGTAGACAATGCGCTCGGTCACATGGCCGCTGGCGTCGTAATGCTGTTCAGTGACGGCGCCCACGCTGTCGACGCGGTACAGTTCGCGGCCGATGGCGTCGTACACGCTCCGTAGGGTCTGGTCGCGCGCCGCGTCGGGGACGACGGTGGCGGCCAGCGTCACTGCATCGGCCGGGACCTTGCCCGCCGCCGGCATGGCGACGCTGTTGGCGTAAATGGTGCGGCTGACCACCTTGCCAGCGCGGTCGACGCTCTGGCGCGTGACTTGCCCGGCCTGGTCGATCTGCACCACCATGCGGTGGGCGGCATCGTAACCCATTAGGGTGACGCGGTCGCCCGCGCCGCCCTGCACCGCCGCTGGCAAGGCGCCGGCGGCCAGCGGTTTCGCATAGCGGACCTGGCGCAGCAGGTTACCGGCGCGGTCGTAACTGTAGCCGGTGACCTGGCCCACGCCGTCGACTTCCCAGGCCAGGCGCCCGGCCTTGTCGTAGGTGTAGCGCACATGGATGTCGCGCGCGGCATCGGCGCGCGTCAGCAAGGCCTCGCGCACGCCGGTGGCGGTGAGCGCGACGAACGACGGCATCGCAGTGGCATACCCGATCCGCTCGCTGACCTGGCCGTTGGCGTCATAGCGCAGTTCGCTAACCCCACCGGTGCCGTCGATCGTAAACATCGGGCGGTTCGAGCTGTCGTAGACCGTGCGCAGGCTCTGGTCACGCAGTGCATCGACGACCACGGGCGGTACCGTGCCCGGCACCCACTTCGACATCACGATGCGGGTGGCATAGGTGGTACGCTGCCCGACGTTGCCGTTGGCATCGTAGGCGAAGGCGGTCACGCCGCCCAGGCCGTCGACGTCGAACGCCAGGCGCCCGTCCTTGTCGTACAGGTGGTGCACCAGTGTATCTTCGGCGGGCAAGGCTACCTTCTCGACCAGGGTCTTGATGGCCTCCAGGCTGGCATCGCTGCCGAGTTTGATCGGTTTCACGTAGTTCACGGTGCGCGTGAGCCGTCCTTCGGCGTCGTAGCTCTGCTGGGTGACGTAGCCGAGCGGATCGACCGTGTACACCGGACGGTCCAGCTTGTCGTAGGCAACTTGCGTGCGGTTGCCGCCGGTATCGACTTTGGCGACCACATTGTCGTTGCTGTCGTACTGATAGGTTTCGGTCAGCTTCAGCCCGTCAGGATCGACGACGGTGGACGTACGGCGGCCCAGGGCATCGTAGGTATGCACGGTGACCACGCCGGCGGCGTCGGTGACACTCAGGGTGGCGCCGCGCGCGTCGTGGGTGTAGCGGGTGACCAGCTTGAGCCCTTGCGGGTCCAAGGTCTGGGTCAGTACCTGGCCGAGCAGGTCGAACTCGGTGAGCGTCACGGTGCCGGCGGCATCGGTGGCGCTCACGCGCTGGCCCTTGGCGTCGTAGCTGTAGCGGGTCACCAGCGCCAGGCCATCCTGGTCCTGGGTGCGGGTAAGGATACGGTTGACGGCGTCGTAGGTGTAGTTGACCTCGTTGCCTGCGGCATCCTTGGTGTGCGCCAGGCGCCCGGCGGTGTCGTAGTCGCGCGTGCTGTGGCCAAGCGGCGTGACGGTGTCGACCAGGTTGCCGTCGGCGTCGTAATGGAAGCTGGTGGTATTGCCCCTGCCATCGGTCAGGCTGTGCACCTGGCCATGCGCGTTCTGGCGCGTGACCGACGCGACCTTTTCGGCGGTGCGCACGGTGGTGCTGCGCGTCGCCGTGTCGTAGCTGTACTCGGTGACGTTGCCCAGCGCATCGGTGACCGTCAATCGACGCCCGAACGCATCGTAGGACTGCTTGCGCACGCCATTGGCGGCGTCGGTGGTCGTGACGACCTGGCCCATGCGGTCGTAGGTAAGCGTGGTGACGTTGCCGTTGCCGTCCACCGAACGGACCAGGCGCCCTAACACGTCGTAGGCCTGGCGCTCCTGGACATACAGCTTGTCGCCGCTGCGCGCCACGGTCAGCTGGCGGCCCATGTGGTCGTAGGTCGTGGTAGTGACGGTCGCGCCGTGCTCGGCGGTCGCCGGCGCGGTGACGCTGGCCACGGCGCCGAAGGCGTCGTAGCTAGCGCGCGTGGCGGCGCCGAGAGCGTCGGTCGTTTCCACGACCTGGCCGCGCGCGTCGTAGCGCATGCGCGTGATGCTGTTGTCAGCAGGCCGGGTGTTGGCTGCCGTGACCAGCGCCGCCACGTCCGCCATGTTCGCCACCGAGGCGATCAGGCCGCCGCGCAGGGCGGCGCGCGCTGCGGGCGGGATCGCCGTGGCGTAGCGCAGCACGGCGTCGAGCCGGCCCTGGGTGTCGTACTGGTTTTCGGTCACGCCGCCTTCGGCATCGACCGTGTAGCGCACCCGGCCGGCCTCGTCGTGGAAGAACACGGTACGGTGACCGAGCGCATCGGTGCTGCTGGTGCGCTGGCCCAGCGCGTCGTAGGTTAAGGTGGTGGCGTGGGCGGCCCAGATGGCGTCGACCTCGGCGGCGCTCTGCTCGCCCGTGATCAGGGCGCTGCCCATGCCGTTCAGCTCGGCCTTGACGCGGCCCTGGACGTCGAAGCGGCGCAACACCGTGCGCGCTTCGCTGGTGTCGCGCGCGCTGATGCTGGCGACCATGCGCCCTTCGCTGTCGTAGGTGTAGGACGTGACGGTGCCGTCGGCACCGGTCTGGCTCAGCAGGCGGTCCTTCAGGTCCCAGCTGCGGCTGGTGCTCTGGTCGGCCGGATGAACGGCGGGACGCAACGCCGCGAGGCTCGATTGCGCCGTGACCGGGGTGCGCGCGGGCGTGGCGTAACGGGTCGTGCCGACCAGGCGGCCGCCTGCATCGTAGGCATACTCGGACAGGTAGCCTTCGCCATTGACCTCGCCGATTTTCTGGCCCAGGCTATCGTAGTAGATATAGGTATGCACATCGGCGGCGGAGGGAAGCGGCATCCAGCTGGTGATGTTGGCGTGCTTGTTCGCCTCGCCATTGGCTTCACTCGAGAGCACTGTCAGCATGCCTCGAATGGGGCTGGCAGATGCAATCGTGTGCACCAGCCGGCCGGCGGCATCGTAGATGTACTCGATATAGCTGCCCTCGGCGTCGAGGGTGGCGCGCACGTTGCCGTCGCTGTCCATGAACTGGCGCGTCTTGCGATCGGCGTCGCTATGCCCGACGACGACCGATTTGACGCCGGTCCGAACGATCTGCTGGAGCGGCGCCGAGAGTGCGGGCGGATTGTCCGCATCGCCGGCAAACGAGGCGACGATGGCCAGCGTGCCGATGTCGAAGGCGTTGCTCGCCAAGGTCAGGGTCGCAACGCCATCGGTCACGCGCTCGGTCCCCAGCACAATTTTTCCGTTCAGGAAAGTCACCACCCCGCTTGGCAGCTTGCCGCTGACCGTCGCCCGGTAAGTGATCGGCGCACCCTGGCGTACCGGTCCCGGCCCGCTCAGTGCGACGCCGACCACGGTGCCTGCCATGTCCTGGTGCACCACCGCCGACATGCTCGACGCCGACAGGGCATCGCCCAGATAGACCGCCACCAGGCGGTTGGCCCCGGCGGGCAACGACATCAGCTTGAGCGAGGCGCTGCCGTTGACCGTATCGACGGTGCCAAGCAGTACCGAGCCGCTGTAGAAAGCCACCTTGCCGGGTGACTGGCCCGTACCGGCAACGGTTGCCGCCAGCACGATGCCGTCGGCACTGCTGCTCACGGCCAGTCCCGTGCCGGTCGGGGCGAGCGGCGCCGCCACGGCGTGTTTGGTAATGCGCGCGCTGTTCTTGGCATCGCCGGCATACTCGGCGCTGACGCCAGCCAGGCCACCGGCCGGATCGGCTACGGTCAGGCTGGCGCGTCCGGCCAGCATCACGCCCACGCCAAGAATGTTTCCGTAGCTATCCTTGAAAGTGATGCTGCCATCCGGGTTGTTGCCATTGACGACCGCCTGCAAGGTCACCATGCCGGCTGCGGCCGGGCTGCTGGTCAGGCTCAGCGTGGCGGCCTCCGGTGCGATGACATCGACGCCGGTAAGGTTAGGAAGACTGAACATGAGCGGTGCACCCGCTGCGTTGTAGGCGTCGCCGGAATACACGACCCTTACCGTATTGGAGCCGGAGCGCAACGAGCTTAGCGGTACGAGGATGACGGCGACGCCGTCGACCACCGTGCCGGAGCCGAAGCGCAGGCTGGGGTCGGCACCGAACAAGGCGACGGTACCGGAGGGCGCCGTGCCGTTGACCTTGATGCTGATCCGGGCAAAGCGCGCCAGCTTGGCCTGCTGTTCCGTCAGTTCCTTGCCTGCCGCATCGACCAGCACGCTCTTACCTTCAAGAATTGCGGGGGGATTGTTGACTGTGTAGAGAAGCACTTCCGAGCTCGACGCTGCGATCGCGCTGCCCGGGTTATCCGAGTATTCGGCACGGAACTGGTGCGTTCCGGCAGGCAGGAAATCGAGCACCAGTTTGGCGCCATCAATATCGGGATCCACGCTGCCAAGCAAGACGCTTCCGTCAAAGAAGCTGATGGTACCGTCCGCCGTCCGCCAAGGAAAGGAATTTCCCGGGACGTTAGCGGTCAGGGTCACGGGCAGCCCGCCCGGTGTCTTCGCGCTGCTGGTCAGAATCAGCGGCAAGGTGGAACTGTCGGGCACAGTAACGGCCTGTCCTACCGAAGTACCGCTCGCCTTGACGTAACCGGCGGCATCGTAAACCGCCGTGAGGGTGCCGCTCATCAGATTTTCGTTGTGGAAGCCCGTGAGCATCGCCATGCCATCGATGACTACAGCGCGCTCCAGCCGTTTGCCATTCAGATAGAAATTGACGTAGGTATTGCGGGAACCGTCCAACAGCTTGGACAGATTTCCAGGAGGATATTTAACGATCGCCATCAGATCGATCACCGGCTTGTTGCCCACCATGCGCACCACTGCCGAGACCAGCGGATCGATGATGATGTCTTCGAACACAACAGGCAGCATAGTCACGTTGACCATGCTGGTCGGCGCATTGGCGTCATCTCCCGAGTAGACCGCGTATACGTTCTCCTCGAACGGCGAGCGGTTCGACCAGTCGAGGGTCGCGACGCCGTCGATCAGTTGGGCGCTGCCCAGCAAGTCGCGGTCGTTATAGAAAATCACCGCCCCGCGCGGTGCCGGGGCGCCGGGCACTCCCTTTACCGCCGCCGTAAGACGAATGGCGTCGCCGAATGCGACCTTCGGCGGCGTGGCCGACAGCGACAGGCTCGATGGCGTGGCGACCGGCACCGGCACCGGTGGTGCGGCCGGATTTTCCGACACGCTCAGTGTCAATCGGGTGCGCAGGCCGCTCGTGCCGGCGTTGCGTTCGTCGCCCGAATACACCGCATATACCTCGACATTGCTTGTGGTAGGAACCCGGTAGGTCAGCCGGGCCATGCCGTCGACTAACATCGCGGTGCCGAGCACGCCCTTGTCGTTGACGAACGTGACCAACCCGCCAGGGCCAGCGCCGGCGTCGCCGGTAACACGGGCGGTAAAGGTCACCTCGTCGCCGCGGCGCGCGCTGGTGCTCGACATCGACAGCGCAATGCTGGTCGGAAGCGGCGCTTGCAGCACGGTCTGGACAATCGCGTCAGAGCGTGCCGCGCGGTTATTGGCGTCGCCATCGTAACGCGCGCTGAGCGCATGGCCGCCAGTGGCAAGATTTTTCAACGCGAGCACTGCCACCCCGTTAAACAGGGTGGCAGTGCCGATGGCGGTGGCGCCGTCATAGAAGGTGACCGTGCCGCCAGGATAGCCGCGGCCAAGGTGCTCGACCCTGGCCGTCAGGATCAGGGGCGTGCCTTCATCGACCGTAGCGCCGTTGGTGCTGAGCGTGGTCGCGGTCTGCGCCTGCGCCACGTCCTGCACCATGCTGGCCACTTGCATGGCATGGCCCAGGTCACCCTGATAAACTGCGGAAATGGTGCGCTGGCCGGGTGGGAGGTCGTCCACAACCAAGCGCGCGACCCCATCGACAACCTCGGCCGAACCCAGGAATTTGCCGGCATCGCTGAAGTACCTGACCACGCCCCGTGCCTGGCTGTCGCCGAGCGTCGCGCTCAGCGTCAGCGCGGTGCCGAACGACACCGAGGCGGGCGAACCGGCCAGGGCCAGCGAGGTGCGCTGGCCCGGCACGGCGGCCGGGCCAGCAACGCTAACGGCGTTATTGGCATCGCCACTATAACTGGCCATGACAGCTCCCCTGCCCTCGACATAGCTATCCAACGTCAGGACGGCCCGGCCCAGGCTGAGCGAATCGCTGTCGCTGATAGTGGCGATCCCCAGCACGTTGCCGAACTGGTCGAGGAAGGTGACGCGTCCACCGGGACGAACCCCGGTGACGGTGGCGGTGACGATCTGGCTGGCGCCGCCCGCGCCCTGCACGATGCGACTCTCCAGCGCCGTGGTGGTGGCAACGGCAACCGTACGGCCGTTCGGGCTATCGCTGGTGGCCGAGACATCCTTCGATTCATTGTTATTGGCGTCTCCCGAATAATACGCGCGTACTAGGCGATTGCCCTGGATGGTGCTGCGCGTCAACAGGGTGGCGACCCCGTCGACAACCAGTGCCGATCCGAGCAACGCGCCGTTTTCGTAGAATTCCACCACGCCCCCAGGATGGTCGCCGTTCACGCTGGCAATGAGCGCGACCTCGGTGCCGATTAGCGCTACCGGCGGCTCGGAGCGCACGACCGTGGTGGTCTTCGCTGCGGACCGTACCACCACTGCATTACTGGCCCTCCTGGCCAAGTCGTTTTCGGCCACGAATTGGGCTTCGAACCGATGTGGGCCCGAGGTCATGACCGGAGTGTTCCAGGTGAATGTGCCAATGCCGCCGGAGGAGTAAGAGCGTCCGACGTTGACGCCGTCACAGAACACCTCGACCATGCCGGTGCGGTACGCGCCGTGGACCGTAAATTTGATGGTGAGCTGCTCGCCACTGACAAAGCTTTCAGGCACGCTCAGCAGCACCTCGGCATCGGCATACGGCGCCTGCGCTGCCAGCGATCCGCCGCTCGATGGTGCATGCAGCGCGTCGCCGGAGTAACTAGCGGACAAGCTTGCAAGACGACTACTCGGCACCGGCACGCTCAACTCGGCGACACCATTGACGACCCTTGCACTGCCGAGCAGGACTTGTTTATCATAAAAGCTGATGGTACCCGATGCGGCCGGATCGCCGATCCTGGCACGGATGACCAGTCGATTGCCGAAGGCCGTCGCCAGCGTCGAGGTGCTAAGCACCGGCAAGCTCACCGGCCGGGTATCGGAGGCACGCACGCCGTCGGCATTAATGTACGGTCCATTAATTTGGACCGAAGGCGCGTTGGCGGCGTCGCCCGAATAGCTCAGGCTGACGTAGCCGGTTGCCTTGCCGATGTCGTTGCCCGACAGAACCAAGGTCGCCACGCCATTGAGCACGTTGGCCGTCCCCAGCGTGCGCAAGCTGTTGCCCAGCATGAAGCTGACGACGCCGGAGGGATTGCTGCCACCGGCTACGGTTGCAGTAAGTGTGATGCTGCCGCTGCCATTGGCGTTAAGCGTCCCGCCGCTTGGCGCCACTGCCAGGGTGGTGGCCTGGAGCTGGGGCGGAACCACAACATTGAACGCCACCGGCGTGGCCGATGGGCTGTGGTAAGAATCGCCGGCATAGCGCGCGCTGAGGCTATGGGCGCCTGCGGACAGGCGGGTAAGCAGACGCGCCGAGCCATCGACGCCGAGTTCGCTCGTGCCAATCAAGGTCGTGCCTTCGTACCACTCCACCTTGCCGCCGACGGGCGCATTGCCGTTCGGCGTGACCTGGGCCGAAAGGATGATATTGCTACCGCTGGAGACAATGGTCTGCGCGGCATTGACCTGCAAGCTTGCCTGACCGGACGACACCTTGTGGAGGATGGCCGGGGCCACCGCCGGGGCATTAAAGCCATCGCCTAAGTAGCTTGCGCGAATGTAGTAGGTCTGGGGAGTAAGTGCAAACGGCAGCACCAGGGTAGCGACGCCGTCGACCACCGGTACCGGGATCAGCTTGTTGAAGTCGGGGTCAACCCGAGAGACGGAAAAGACTACCATGCCGCCAGGCTGATTGCCGCCGACCTCGACCCGCACGGTCAGCGGGTCGCCATAGGTGGTGGCCGGGGTTGCACTCATGCTGATGCTGGTGTTGACCGCCACCAGTTTCAGTGCGACGGTCGCGGAGAACGTGGCTGCGGCCTTGCCGTCGCCCTCGTACACGGCACGCACATCGCCGGTGGTGGCGACCAGGCGATCGAGGCTGAGCGAAGCTTGTCCATCGACCAGGGTGGCAGTTCCGATCAGCAGATTGCCGCTCATAAACTTGACCGTGCCGGTAGCGCCCGGCTCGGCCATGGTCACGTTCAGGCGCAACGGCGAGGCGATATTGCCCTGGCCTCCGTTCGAAATCAGCACCATGCCGCTGGCGGGACGGGTGACCGCCTGCGCCAGGACGGCGGAGGCAGCCTGGCGATTGTTGACATCGCCGCAATACAGCGCGGTCAAGCGGCGCGCGCCGACCTGAACATTGTCGACTTGCAATGTCGCAATGCCATCGATCACATTCGCGCTGCCGAGCAACAGCTCGCCATCGAAGAAACTGACCGTGCCATGCGGGGTGGAACCGCTCACCCGGGCGCTGAGCAGCAGCGGTACGCCAACGACGCTGGCGGCGGCGGCGGAGCTCAGGTCGACCGTAACGGAGTCGTTGAACACCAGCGCGGCCAGGTGGGCCGAAATACTCGCGGCACTGGCGGCGTCGCCGGCATACTCCGCACGCAGGATGGCGGGACCACCAGCCAGGGTGGCATCGAGCCTGGCGACACCATTGACCAGCGCAGCCTGCCCGACCAGGGCGTTGCCATTGTAGAACTTGACGATGCCGGTGGTGAGCAAGTTGCCGGTCACCTGGGCGATCAGGGCGTAGCGGTCCTTGGCTGCGCCCGGCAAAGGCTGTGCGCTCAGCAAGGTGGTGCTGGCTGCGGCGCTGACGCTCACCCCGTGTGCGACCGACTCGCTCTGGCCCGCCGTGCCGTAGCCGGAGTAGACCGCGCTGAAGGAATAATCTCCCACCGGCAGTTTGCCCAATTGAAGATAGGCCTCGCCGGAGCGGAAGTCGGCCACGCCGATCAGCTGGCTGCCGCTGTAAAACGACACAGTGCCGTACTGGACGCCCTCGCCGCTGACCTTCACGTGCAGGGTCAATGGCTGGTCGGTGCCGGCAAGGTTCGTATCGACGCTGCCGCGCTCCAGCAAGAGCACGGTCTTGCTCGGCTTGCCCTGCTTGATGGCAGGCGGATTGCTCACCGCAGTGACGTTGACGGCCACCGTATTGGTCGCAGCCTGGTTGTCCACCTGCCCGGAGTACGCGCTGGAGCGAACGAAAACCGCTTGCACCGGCGTCATGCCTACGCTGGCGAGGCTGGTCGCCAGCGTGGCCACCCCCGCCACCGTACTGGCGTAACCCAGGTAGGTCTTGCCGCTATAAAAATACACGTTACCATTGAGCAGTTCCGGCTTGTTCAGGCCGTCTGCAGTGCCGATCCTGACTGTCAGGGTCAGGCTCGTCCCCTGGGCTGCTGTGGCGGCGCTGGCCGTGATCTGGGCGACAGGAATCGACCCCGGTGCCTGATTGACGGTCAGATAGGTGCCGTTCGTCGAGGCGGCGTAAAGCTGGTCGCCTTTGTAGCGCGCCACGATCGACATCATGCTGAAGGATGTGTCGAATTGCGCACCCAACGACGCCACGCCATTGACCAGCTTGGCCGTGCCGATGATCTTTCCGGTGGCCGATTCGACAAACTCGACCTCGCCGCTTGGCGTCACGCCGGGATTGCCGGTCACTTTCGTCGTCAGTTCCACGGTCTGGCCGGTCAACACCTTCCCGTCTGTAATGTTGTTCAGTGTCAGTACCGTGGTGCTATTGGCTGGCGTTACCTTGAGCACCACTTGCGACGCTGCGGCCGCATTCGTGGCGTCCCCCGAGTACAGCACGGTCAGGGTGTTGGCGCCGGCTGGGAGAGGATAATCCTTGATGTTGAACGTGATCGATTTCGCTGCCGGCACCTGGCGGATCAGCCGGCCCTGCGCATCGATCAGCGAAACCGTTCCGCCCGGATTGACACCCTCGAGGGTGTAGTTGACCTGCGCCTCGCCAAACGCGACCATTTCCTTGGTGGCACTGGTGAGCGCCAGGCTTGCCGCCTGACGCGGGTACGGAAACACGCGCGCGACACTGTCGGCATTATTGGCATCGCCCGCATACACGGCCAGCACCTGCTCGCTGGTCACCGTCGGATTGACCAGATACAAGGTGGCCAAGCCCTGCACCACGGTCGCGCTGCCGAGTAGTCCATTGTTCGCATCGAAAAAGTTGACTTGGCCGGTCGGGCTGAAACCACGCACTTCCGCGACCAGGCTGAGCGCCGTGGCAGTCCCGCTGGTGGTGGTGCTGGCAAACAGGGTGGTCTGGCTCAGCGCGCCGGTGACTGGCGCCGACAACACCGCCGAGGTGCTGCCCGCATTGTTCGGGTCGCCCGAGTACACGGCTTTCAGTTCCGCCGTGCCGGAGGCAAGGTTGCGCACCACCAGGGTTGCAACGCCATTGATGACCATCGCGCTGCCGAGCAACTGGGCGTTGCGGTCGTAGAAGCTGACCGTGCCGCCAGGGCGGTAAGCCTGGACCGTCGCCGTGAGCGTGACCTGATCGCCGGCGCTCGGGTGCAGATCCGACGCACTGAGCACGACCGAGGTCGGCGCGATCGCGACCGCCTGCTCCAGCACCGCCGAGCTGCTGGCGGCGTTGGCATCGTCGCCCAGGTAAGCCACGCTCAGGCGGTTGGCGCCAAGCGGCAACGACGGCAAGGCCAGGGTGGCCACGCCATTGACGACCGACGCATGGCCAAGCAGGCTCGTGCCGTTATAGAAGGCGACCATGCCGGACGGATTGACCCCACTGACGCTGGCGCGCAGGGTGGCGGCGGCGCCGTACACCGGCTTGGCCAGGTCGAGCGCCAGGGTAACCGTGCTCGGAGCGCCCGCCAGCACGTCGGCGCCGATCTCGTTCGAATTGCTGCCGACATTGGCGGCGTCGCCCGAGTACACGGCCGTGATCTGGTGATGTCCGGCGAGCATGCTGCCGGTGGTGAAACTGGCGGTATTGTTGACCAGGGCCGCACTGCCTAACAACACGCCGTCGGCAAAGAAACTGATGGTGCCGCTGAGCGCGCGCGCGGCATCAGCGGCGCTGGCCACCGCCACGAAGGTGCGCGGACTGTGCGGACCGGCCGGGATGCCGCTTTCGCTCAGCCGCACCGTGGTGCTGCTGCCGGCCAGGCGCAGCATGACCGCGCTGCCGTCGCCCAGCAAGGCAGTGTCGAGCGGGGTGGCCAGGCGATTGGTGGCGTACTGCTTGCCGGTGGCGTCATACAGGGTCTGGGTGGCGTAGCCGAGCGCATCGACCTGCCACACAGGACGCCCGGCGGCGTCGTAGATGGTCCAGGTCCTGGCGTCCTGCGCGCTGGCGGCCGGACGCAGTGAGTCCAGGCTCAGCTCCAGCATGCTTTGCAGGAAGGCGGCATTGTCGGCCGCGCCCAGGTCGCGCGAGGCGCTCATGGCCACGCCCGGATCGACCCGGGTCGCGTAGGCGATGCTCTGGGTACGGCGGCCATTGAGGTCGTAGCGATACTCGCGCAAGGCACCGCTGGAATCGACCTCGCCGATCTGGTTGCCGGCGCCGTCGTACCACCGCATGGTTTTGGCGCCGTTGGCGTTTTGCGTCAGACGCAGGCGTCCGCCGGCGTCGTACCAGAAGCGGGTCTCACCCAGCACCGCGCCTGCGCCGGTGTCGATCCTGGCGATCAGTTCACCTGCTCGATTAAACACCGTGGTACTGACCATGCCGCTGCTGAGGGTGGTGCGCACGGCATTGCCCGCATCGTCATAAACACTGGTCGCCGCCATGCCGGTATTGTCGTGGACATTGAGCGTGCGTCCCAGGCCGTCATAGGCGTAGCTGGTCGCCAGGCCGGCGGCGCTGATGCTTTGCAGCAGTTGTCCACTCTGGTCATACACCATGCTGGTCACCTGTTGCAGTCCGTCGGCGACACCGGCGCCGCTGCTGTCGAGCGTCTTCCAGCTGGTTGTCTTGCTGACCTGCCCGCGGAAATCGTAGCTGATATCGGTGCGCTGGTTGCGCGACTTGTCGGCGATGCCCGCAGCCCAGCTCATGAAAGCCGCTTCGCTGTTGGTGCCGCTGAACCCATCGGCGCTGTAGTCGATCACGCTGGTACGGTTGCCGAAGCCATCGTAGCGGTACTCGGTGACCCTGCCATCCGGGCTTTTGGTAAAGCGCAGGCGTCCCGCGCTGTCGTACGCGTGCAGCGTATCACGGGTAAAACGCAAGTTCGACTGGGTGTTACTCCACGCCGCCGTTTCCCTGATCAGCTGATTGTTCTCGCTGAAGTCGTGGTTGACGATAAAACCAAGCTCATCATAAATCTTGATCAGATTGCCGCGTGCATCGTATTCGTAGGTGCTGGTATTACCGGCGCCATCGGTACGCGATTTCAGGTTGCCGCTCGCGTCGTAGGTGAAGCGCATGCCGGCCGACACGCCGCCGGCGGCCGGGCCGTAAGCCTCCGTCAGGCGGCCGGTGCTGTCGCTGGTCAGGGTCGTGACATTACCGAGCGCATCCGTAATGCGGGTTTGCGCACCGGTCGCCGGCGCCTGGGCATAGTGCAAGGTAGACGGGACGTTGGCGAGCTGGGCGCCCGCCAGCAGTGCCTGGTTACCGAGCAAGGTACGCAGCGCCTCGGCGGCGCCGGCATCGCTGGTGCCGTACAGGGCCGCCGTGACGCTGGCCCAGGTATCACCTTCGCGCACCCGGTAGTAAGGTGCTACCGGCACGCCGGTGGCGGTGACGTCGTAGCGCAGGGTGGCGGGCACGCCGGCCAGCTTGACCCCGGCGGCGAGAACTGGATTGCCGAGCGCGCCGCGCAGAGCGGCGACGGCGTTGCGGTCTTCCGTACCGAACAGGAACAGCGCGATGGCGGCCCAGGTGTCGCCCGTCTTGACCACATACGTGGCATTGAGCGTGACGGTGGTGCTGGTGCTGTAGTTAACGGTTGCCGGCAGATTGCGCAGCGTCTTGCCCGGCGTCAGCGCATCGGCCGCGTAGCCGCTCTTGACGCGCTGGACCAGGCCGGCATCGTCGCTACGGTACAGCGCCAGTACAATGCTGCTCCAGGTGTCGCCGCTGCGCACCACGTAATACGGCGCGACCGGCGTGACGACGTCGAAGGCGAGCTTGGCCGGCAGACCGGTCAGCTTGGCGCCAGGCACCAGTTCTGGATTGCCGAGCGCAAGGCGCAAAGCCTCGCCGCTCGCCGGCTCGTTGGTATTGTAAAGAAAGGTCGCGATGGAGAACCATGTCGCGCCTTGAGGAATGCGGTAGTAGGCCGGTACAGTTACCGCACCGATGGTGTAATTGATCCCGCCCGGAAGCGATTCGAGCTTGGCGCCGGGAACCAGCGCCACATTGGCCATGGCCGACTGCAAGGCCTTGGCGCCTTCGACTTCGGTCTTGCCGAACAGGGCGGCAAAGATGCTGGCCCAGGTATCACCGCTCTGGACGCGGTAGTACGGCGTTACCGCCACGGTGGTTGTGGTGTAGGCCAGGCTGGACGGCAGGTCCGTCAGCTTGGCGCCCGGGACCAGCGCCGGGTCGCCCAGCAGGGCCCGCAGCGCGGCCCCCGCTTCCGGCGCGCTGGTGCCGTACAGCGTCTGCGCGATGCGGGTCCAGGTATCGCCGCTGCGGATCGCATAATAGGCCGGCACCGCCACTGTCACCTGGTAATCGAGTGTTGCGGGCAGCTTGCCCAGGGTGGCATCGGTCAGCAAGGTCGGGTTGCCCATGGCCGCACGCAGCGCGGCGACCGCATCGGCATCGCTGGTGCCGTACAGTTTCTGGGCAATTGCGCTCCAGCTGTCGCCCAGCACGATACGGTAGTACGGCGCTACCGTCAGCGTTGTCTTGACGTCATAGCCGAGCGTGGCCGGCAGACCGGACAGGGTCGCGCCTGCGCTCAGGGCCGCATTGCCCATCGCCGCCTGCAGCGCCAGCGCCGCCTCGGGGTAGGCGCTGCCGTACAGGCGGCTCGTCAGGCTGGTCCAGGTGTCGCCCGCTTTCACCATATACGTGGCCGGACTCTGCGTGGTCAGCGCGGAGCTGACCAACCCGGCGCTGCGGCGGTCGACCTGGGTGATCGTGGTCGACAGTCTGGCGGCATCGAGCGCCAGGCTGTTGGTGTCGCCCTGCGCTTCCCGCAAATCCAGCGCCGCGCTATTGATGGCGGCCTTGTGATCGGCAATCAGCGCTTCCGTACTGGTCAGTTTCGAGTGGTTAAGCGACGCGTAGCCGGCGCTGGTTGGCGTTTCGCTGGTGGAGAGGCGGTCGGTTAATACGCTGGCGCCGCGCGCCTCGGTCAGCGTATCGGTCGTCACCAGCTTGCCGTTATCGATGCTGGCATTGTTGTTCGTGACAACCGTCTCGCTGGTGGTCAGGCGCGACGGATCGAGCGGCGCGCTGGTGCCGACCACCTTGTCGCCGATGGTATCGAGCTTGCTTTCATCGACCTGCGCACTGGCGGGCAAGGCATTGTTCAGGTCGGCGTAATCGAAGCGTGTGGTGCGCGCTACGCCATCGACCGTCTGGCTCATGCTGGCGATCTGCCAGCTCGCGCCAAGCTGCTTGTAAGTGAAGGTCGCGTGGGTGCCGTCGCTCTCGAGAACGCTGGCGAGGCGTTTGCTGTCGCCATCGTAGCCATAGGTGGTGACGTAGCTGCGGCCGTCGGCGATGCTGTTGTCTTCCGGGCTCAGATCGACCGTCACGCTGCTCAGGCGGCCAAGGGCGTCGTAACCGTAGCGGGTGCGGGTCTGGATGGCGCCGCCGCGCGCTTCGGTATGAATCTGGCGCAGCCTGCCATCGGCATAGTCGAGCACCATTTTCTCGCCATCCTGGTCGGTCAGCGCGATCAGGCGCTCGCCGTCATAGGTGAAGTCGACGAAATTGCCGCTGCGGTCGGCCTGGCGGATCATCTTGCCCTTGCCGGATGTCCAATCATAGGTCTCGACCGCCTGGGTATCCCCATCGATCCAGGTGAGCTGCTTGCTGGTTTCATCGTATTTGAGCAGGTCGTAGGCGCCCGCACCCTCGCGATGGACGTAGGCCCTGAGATGGACGTCGTACACATACACCAACTGGGCGCCGTCGCCGTCGGTGCGCGTGATCGTGCCTTCGGAGTTGAATTTCCCGGTCACGTTGCCGACGCTGCGATAGAAGCCGAGGCGCCAGTTATCGGCGCTGCCTTCGCCCTGGAAATTGCCCTGGCTGTTATAGCTGCGCAGGACTGTTGCATCCAGTCCCTGCCCCATCAGGCGATCGTCGCGGTTCTGCAGCACCAGATTGCCGTTGGCGCTGTTCACATACACCTGCTGGCCGTTACGGCCGAGCGCGGAGGACCCGCTGGCGCCGTTCTGGCCCAGGGTCGACAGTGAGGTAAGGCTCAAACCCAGAGTGTTGCCGCTGACGATCGCTACCATATAGATGTATACCTTGCGTTTGGATGGCTATCACTGGACAGCCAAATATTTTGGACGGAGGCGGTCGTTTGGATTGCCAAAAAATCAGTGCGCGGGACGGACTGCCCTGATCGCGCGTATTGACAAACTTTCGACCTGCGGCTCAACAGGCCGCTTCTACCAATACATCTGGGAAATGGCGCGGAAGTTTAGAGCTTTTTAGAAATATTCTTAATTCGTAACAAGTCGACGCGGCTGGCACGCTTTACCTGGCGCCGGGACTCAGCGAATGCAGCTTCGAATCTGCGAGAAGCGCTGTCAATGACGATATGCCGAGCCGTGTACGCCGATTGCATTAAGAACGCGATGGGAAACTTGCGCTATAGCTGTTTTTCTTGGTCAAGCGGTTTTCCCAAAGGGACTTCGCCGGTAAAAACCCGCGCCACAACAGTCAGCATCCGCCATTGCGGCTGCGCTCCGCACAAGCGAACGGTGGAGTTGCGCTGGCCGATGGCATCCTTTCCCGGCCAGTGAGCGCACGTGGATCTGGCTTCGGCGGAAAAAATCCCGCTGGCGGCAGTTGCCGCAGCGGGATTGTCGACATTCAGTGCACGCGATCAAATTCCTGTCATGGCATTTTCCCGGTCGCAGCATCGCTCGCCTGCCAGCCGCCGCCAAGCACCTTGTACAAGGTGACCCGACTGGTCTGCTCGGCCAGCCGCACCGAGATCAGGCCCTGCTGCGCCGCGTACAGCGCGCGCTGGGCGATCAGCGCATTCTGGAACGTATCGGCGCCGTTTTTATAGCGCGCCTCGTAGATCCGATAACTCTTGTCGGACGCTTGCACCAGTTGCTGCTGGGCGTTCAGGCGCTCGTCCACCGTGCCGCGCTGGGCCAGGGCGTCGGCCACTTCGCGAAACGCCACCTGGATGGTTTTCTCGTACTGCGCCACGCCGATGTCGCGGCTGACCTTGGCCACTTCCAGATTGGCGCGGTTGGCGCCGCCATTGAAGATCGGCAGGCTGATCGAGGGCGCAAAACTCCACGCTCCCGAGCCGCTTTCGAACAGGCTAGATAAGCTGTTGCTGGCCGTGCCGGCCTGCCCGGTCAGGGTGATGCGCGGGAAGAATGCCGCGCGCGCCGCGCCGATGTTGGCGTTGCTCGCCTGCAGGGTGCGCTCGGCGGCCAGTACGTCCGGACGGCGGTACAGCAAGTCGGACGGCAAGCCGGCTGCCACTTCGGTCAGCGCGGTCACGCCGGCCAGGCCGGCCGGCGGCAGCAGGTCGGCCGGGACGGCGGCCCCGGCCAGCAGGCTCAAGGCGTTCTGGCCCTGCGCCACCTGGGCCGTGTAGGCGGCGGCATCGGCGCGCGCCGTTTCCACGGTGGTACGCGCCTGGTACAGGTCCAGCCCGGCAGCGGCGCCGGCCTTGACCCGGCTTTCGCTCAGTTCGAGCGACCGCTGCTGGCTCGACAGGGTCTGGCGCGCCAGGGCCAGCCGTTCCTGGCCGGCCATCAGGGTCAGGTAGGCGTTGGCCACCTCGGCCACCAGCGCAATCTGCACGCTGGCGCGCGCTTCCTCGGTGCCCAGGTAGGTTTGCAGCGCCACCTCCGACAGGCTGCGCACGCGCCCGAACAGGTCGACTTCCCAAGCGGCCACGCCCAGGTTCACGCCATATTGCCGGCTCACGCCGCCCTGCCCGCCCACGCTCAGCTTATCGGCCGTGCGCTGGGCGTTCTGGCTGGCGCCGGCCGCAACAGACGGCAGCAGCGCCGCGCGTTCGATGCGGTACTGGGCGCGCGCCTTGTCGATGTTGAGCGCCGCTACACGCAGATCGCGGTTGTTGGCCAGGGTCAGGGCGATCAGTTTTTTCAGGCGTTCATCGGCGAAGTAATCGCGCCAGGCGACGTCCGCCGCTGGCGTCCCCTGCGCGCCCTGCGCCGGGTACGCCGTGCCGGCAGGCCAAGCCGCAGCGACCGGGCTTACCGGCTGCTGGTACTTGGGCATCATTGTGCAGCCGCTGATCAGGGCTGCGAGTACGGTCAGTTTCAGGGTCGAACCCATCACATTCATCATTTTCTTGTTCATCTTAATGGCCTTCCACGGTAGCGGCGGCAGGCACGCTTGCCGCCTTGTTTTTGCGGACCACGAAGGCGCGTACCACCACGAAGAACACCGGCACGAAGAAGATGCCCAGGAAGGTCGCCGTCAGCATCCCGCCCAGCACGCCGATGCCGATGGCGTTCTGGCTGGCCGAACCGGCCCCGCTGCTGATCGCCAGCGGCAACACGCCGAGGCCGAAGGCAATCGAGGTCATCAGGATCGGACGCAGGCGCAGGTGCACCGCTTCCAGCGTCGCTTTCTTCACATCCATGCCGCCGTCTTCCAGTTCCTTGGCAAACTCGACAATCAAAATCGCGTTCTTGGCGGCAAGACCCACCACCGTCAGCAGCGCGACCTGGAAATACACGTCGTTCGACATGCCGAACACCATCGTGCCGAGCACGGTACCGAGCACGCCCAGCGGCACGACCAGCAGCACCGAGAACGGAATCGACCAGCTTTCATACAGCGCGGCCAGGCACAGGAACACGATCAGCAGCGACATGGCGTACAGCTCGGTGGTCTGCGAACCGGCGGCGCGCTCTTCGATCGAGACGCCGCTCCACTCGAAGCCGATGCCCGGCGGCAGCTGGGCCACCAGTTTTTCCATTTCCAGCATGGCGTCGCCCGAGCTGAAACCCGGCGCGGCCACGCCCTGGATGTTGACCGATGGCGTGCCGTTATAGCGTTCCAGGCGCGGCGAGGCGTAGATCCACTTGCCGGTGGCAAAGGTCGAGAACGAGACCATCTCGCCATTGGCATTGCGGGCGTACCACTTGCCGATGTCTTCCGGCGCCATGCGCGCATCCGACGCGCCCTGCATGTAGACCTTCTTCACACGGCCGCGGTCGATGAAGTCGTTCACGTACGCGCCGCCCCACGAGGTGGAGAGCACGCTGTTGATGTCGGCCAGTGACAGGCCGAGCGCGCTGGCTTTCTCCTGGTCGATCTCCAGCTTGTATTGCGGCGAATCTTCCTGGCCGTTGGGACGGACCTGCACCAGCATCTTGTTCTGCGCAGCCATGCCCAGCAACTGGTTACGCGCACCCATCAGCGCTTCGTGGCCGAGGCCGCCTTCATCCTTGAGCATCAAGTCGAAACCGTTGGCATTGCCCAGTTCCAGCACCGCAGGCGGGGCAATGGCGAACACCATCGCATCCTTGATCTGCATGAAGCGGCCCATGGCCTTGCCGACCACGGCGGGCGCGCGCAGGCTGTCGTTGTTGCGCTCGTCGAAATCCTTGAGCTTCACAAACGCCATGGCCGCGTTCTGGCCGTTACCGGCAAAGCTGAAGCCGGCCACCGAGAACACCGAGGCAACCGCATCCTTCTGGTCGTTCAAATAATGCTGCTCGACCTGCTCGACCACCTTGAGCGTGCGCTCCTGGGTGGCGCCGACCGGCAACTGCACCAGGGTGAACAGGATGCCCTGGTCTTCCGCCGGCAGGAACGAGGTTGGCAGGCGCAGGAAGGCAAGCGCCATCACCACCACCAGGATGCCGTACACGACCAGGGTGCGGCCGGTGCGGGTGATCAAGGTACCGACCCAGCCCTGGTAGCGGCGGCTGTTTTTGTCGAAACCGCGGTTGAACCAGCCGAAGAAACCGGTGGAGGCCGCCTTGTGGCCTTTTTCGACCGGTTTGAGCAAGGTGGCGCACAGCGCCGGGGTGAACACCATCGCCACCAGCACCGACAGCACCATGGCCGAGACGATCGTGATCGAGAACTGGCGGTAAATGACGCCGGTGGAACCGCTGAAAAACGCCATCGGCACGAACACGGCCGACAGGACCAGCGCGATACCGACCAGTGCGCCGGTGATCTGGGTCATCGACTTGCGGGTCGCTTCGACCGGCGACAAACCTTCTTCGCTCATGATGCGCTCGACGTTCTCGACCACGACGATGGCGTCATCGACCAGCAGGCCGATCGCCAGCACCATGGCGAACATGGTGAGCGTATTGATGGAGTAACCAAGCATGCTGAGCACGCCAAAGGTGCCGAGCAGCACGACCGGCACGGCCATGGTCGGAATCAAGGTGGCGCGGAAATTCTGCAGGAACAGGTACATCACCAGGAACACCAGCACGATCGCTTCGACCAGGGTCTTGACGACTTCCTCGATCGAGAGCTTGACGAAGGGCGAGGTATCGAAGGCAATCACGGCCTTCATACCGGCCGGGAAGTTCTTTTGCAGCTGTTCGACCTTGGCCTTGACGTTGTTGGCCGTATCGAGCGCGTTGCCGCCGGTGGCGAGCTTGATCGCCACGCCGGCCGCCGGCTTGCCGTTAAAGCGCGCCACGATGTTGTAGCTTTCGCTGCCCAGTTCCATCGATGCCACGTCGCGCAGGCGCACCACGGCGCCGTCGGCACGGGTTTTCAGCAGAATGGCGCCGAACTGTTCCTTGGTTTGCAGGCGGCTCTGGGCCGACACGGTGGCGTTCAGTTGCTGGCCGGGACGCGATGGCGCGCCGCCCAGTTCACCGGCCGACACTTCCGCATTCTGGGCGCGGATCGCCGTGCTCACGTCGGCCGGGGTCAGCTGGTAGCTGAGCAGCTTGGCCGGATCGAGCCAGATCCGCATGGCGTACTGCGAGCCGAACTGCTGCACATCGCCCACGCCTTCCACGCGGCTGAGCGAATCGACCACGCTCGACGCGACATAATCGCCCAGGTCGGCCTGCTGCATGCTGCCGTCTTCCGACACGAAACCGAGCACCATCAGGAAGTTCTTGGTGGCCTTGCTGACCACCAGGCCCTGCTGGGTGACGGCGGTCGGCAGCAAGGGCGTTGCCAGTTGCAGCTTGTTCTGCACCTGCACCTGGGCGATGTCCGGATCGGTACCGTTGCTGAAGGTCAAGGTGATGCCGATCGAACCGCTCGAATCGCTGCTCGACGACATGTACTGCAAACCGTCGATGCCTTTCATCTTTTGTTCGATGACCTGGGTCACGGCGTCTTCCACCGTCTTGGCGGAGGCGCCCGGATAATTGCCGCTGATCGAAATCGACGGCGGCGCAATGCTCGGATACTGCGAAATCGGCAAGCCCAGAATGGCCAGCACGCCGCCCAGCATGATCACCAGCGCGATCACCCACGCGAAGATCGGACGATCAATAAAGAAACGGGCCATGGTTATGCTCCTGCCGGGGTCGGACGGGCGGCGGGCGCGCCCGCAACACCCGGTGCGCCAGGGGCCGGCGCCGCTGGAACCGCCACGGCGGGCGCGCCCGGACGCACTTTCTGCAAGCCTTCGACGATCACGCGTTCACCCGGCACCAGGCCGGCGTTGACCACCCACTGGTCGCCCACGGCGGCGCCGGTGCTCAGCACGCGCTGCTCGACCTTGTTTTCCTTGGTTAATACCAGCGCGGTCGCCTCGCCGCGCTGGTTGCGCGTGACGCCGACCTGCGGCACGGTGATGGCCTTGTCGTCCAGCCCGCTGTCGAGCACGGCGCGCACATACATGCCGGGCATCAGTTCGCCTTTCGGATTCGGGAACAGCGCGCGCAAGGTCACGTTGCCGGTGCCGGCATCGACGCTCACGTCGGCGAACTGCAGCTTGCCCTGGGCCGCATACTTGCTGCCGTCGGCCAGCAGCAGGCTGACCGAGGCCTGGCCGCCATTTGCCTGCTTCAGTTTGCCGGAGTCGAACCGGCGGCGCAGCGCCAGCAGTTCGGTGCTGGACTGGGTCACGTCCACATAGATCGGGTCGAGCTGCTGCACGGTGGTGAGCGGGTCGGCCTGGCCGGCGGTCACCAGGGCGCCGGCGGTCACGTTCGAGCGACTGATGTGGCCGCTGATCGGCGCGTACACATTGGTGTACTTCAGATTGATATTGGCGACGTCCAGCGCGGCCTGGGCCGATTCGACTTCGGCGCGCGCCTGGGCGGCGGTGGCCAGCGCATCTTCGACATCCTGCTTGCTCACGCCTTCGATGGCCAGCAATTCCTTGTAGCGTTTCGCTTTCGGCTCGGCCGCCAGTGCGCGCGCCTTCGCGCTGGCCAGGGTGGCCTTGGCCGAACTGACCGAGGCCACATAGCTGGCCGCATCGATCTGGTACAGCGCCGTGCCGGCCTTGACGGTGGAGCCTTCGACGAACAGGCGTTTCAGGATCAGGCCGCCGACCTGGGGCCGTACTTCGGCCACCTGGAACGCCGAGGTACGCCCGGCCAGCTCAGTGGTCACTGTCATCGGCCGGGCCGCGACGGTGTGCACCACGACCTGCGCGGGACCTGGCGGCGGCGGTGCGGGAGGGGCTTTCTTGCCGCAGGCGGCGAGCAGGATGGCAATGCCAAGGGCGATGGCGGCGCCGGCGGCCGGCTTGGCGCTGCGGAAAATTCGGTTCGATTGCATGGTGACCTTCGTTAGTTGAACGGTGGGTGCCTGTCGCGGCAAGCCTGGACTTGCCGCTGACGGCGCCAAACAAGTGTTTCAAACAAGCGTTTAATACAACTGTATCAAACACCTTTTTAGTTGTCAACCAGAAATCCCGAGTTGATAATGTGGCATTGCCCGCACGCCAGCCAAAACGCATGGACAAGCCATGGGCTGCTATGTACAATTCAAAAATCAGAAATTAAACACATGTTTAATTCGCATAAAACAGGAGTATCTTGAAGATGAAGGCTGACGACAACGATGTCCGCAACCGCATCATCACTGCGGCCACCGAGTGCTTTGCCGAGAATGGCTTCAAGGCAACCTCGGTGCGCAAGATCTGCGAGCGCGCCGGGGCCAACCTGGCAATGGTCAACTATTACTTCGGCAGCAAGGATGGGCTGTACCTGGCGATCATCGACCGCGAAGGCGGCAGCGAGGAGATGGAAGAACTGACCGGGCCGGCCGGCGACAAGAGCGTCCCGCCCGCGGAGCGCCTGGGGTGGCTGATCGAGCGCCTGCTGACCGACATGATGATCAGCGGACCGCATTCGCTCATTTCACGGCTGATCAGCTGGGAACTGGTGGAGCCGACCGCGGCGCTGCGGCATATCGTCGACACCCTGATCCTTCCGTTGCAGGAATCGATGACGGCCCTGGTGCGCGAACTGGCGCCGCCCGGCACCAGCGGAATGGAGATCCGCAACAGCCTGTTCAGCATTTTGGGGCAGATGCTGTACTACAGCCATTCGCGCCCGGTGAACGAAATACTGGCGCCGGACATCGTCTACGACGACGCCGGCATCCGCGAGATTGCGCGCCACGTGACCGCGTTTTCGCTGCGCGCGCTGGGCGTGGCCGATGGGGATCATGGAACGCCTTGATGGCGCCACGCTGCGGCAGCCGACGGCGCCCGCCGCCGAGACGCGCCAGACGCATGCCGCGCCGGCCGATCTGCGCAAGCCGCACGCCACCGGCTCGCACACGCGCAAGCGCCTGCTGCTGGTCGCGCTCAAGCTGTTCGGCGAGCGCGGCTACGCCAACACCTCCACCCGCGCCATCGCGCAGGCGGCGCGCGTGAACATCGCCTCGATCAGCTACTACTTCGACAGCAAGGAAGGCCTGTACTGCGCCGCACTCGACCAGCTGGTGTCCGCATCGCGGCTGGACGTGTCGGCGTTCACCGCGCCCGGCCAGCCCATCGGCACCCTGCTGCACGACTTGTTTTCATCGCTGCTTGCTCCCTTGCGCAAAGGCCGCACGGCCGGCTTTGCCGTGCGACTGTGCCTGCACGAACTGATCGCGCCGACCCCGATGTGCCGCGACAAGATCGCCCCCGTGATCCGCGACATCCACCAGGCACTGGTGGGCGTGCTGTGCAGCCATCTCGGCCCCAGCGCTGCGCACGAGGACGTGTCGCGCCTGGCGTTTACGATCCTGGGCATGGCGCTGCAACCCGTGATGATGCGCGATGTCATCGACGGGATTCATCCCGGTCTGTTGCAATCGGATGCGGCACTCGATACCTGGATCACGCGCATGGTGGAAGGTTCCACGGCGATGATCGCTGCCGAACAGCGCCGGCTGGCGTCGTCTGCGGCGCGCTGACAGCGGCGCTTTGGCCCTTCTCTTGTTACGCCTCAGAGCAGTTGGTCGGACCCAAGCACATGGACGCCTGGCGTGGCACGGATGGCCGCCTCCAGCAAGGCTGCGGCAATCGCCGGCGCCGGATTGAGGCGCCAGCGGCGCGGCAGCACGGGGCCGAGCAGCGCCAGCGATTGCATCATCAGCCACTCGCCGGTGCGCACCGTCTCGCGCGCGCCGCCGATCAGGCCGGGACGCGCGCAGGTCAGCGAAGCGAAGCCCAGGCTGGCCAGATCGCGCTCGAGCTCCCCTTTGACCCGGTTGTAGAAAAAGCGCGACGCCGGGTCCGCGCCGATCGCCGAGTTCAACACATACGTGCGCGTGCCCGCCCCGGCAGCCAGGCGCGCCACAGCCAGCGGATAGTCGTAGTCCACGCGCCGGAACGCGTCCTCGCTGCCGGCCTGCTTCATGGTGGTGCCGAGCGTGCAGATGACGGCGTCGGCGCGCCACCACGGTGCGTCCGGCGGCAACTGGGCAAAATCAACCAGCGGCGCCACCAGTTTGGGATGCGCGGCCACGGCCCGTCGCGTTGGCGCCAGCACGGACGCAACGCGCGCATCGTCCAGCGCCAGCCGCAGCACATGGCTGCCGACCAATCCGGTTGCACCGGCAAGTATGAGTTTCACATTCGGTTCCTGGTGATTAAGGCACGCCCGCTGCCCGCCACGGTATTTCGAGATTGCTACCGTCGATCGGATGCGTCGCGCGCGAGGAGCTTGGTCGCCGCATGCCACAAAAACACGAGCAACATGAGGAACGCGATGGCCAGACTTACCCCGCCCTGGTAAGACGACGCGCGCGACCGTCCCCGCCACCTGCGCGATGTTGTGTGCTCGTACTCGACCATCTGGTTCCCGAGCGCTTCCCAGCTCCAGTCGAACAAGGGATAGTAGACGAAACGCCCCAACAGGATCAAAACATTGATGTAAATCAGACCGATCCCGACCACCGCCACGTAACCGGAAAAGTTGGGCCCGATCGCGCTGAACGCGTCGTTTTCACATCGCCGCAGAAAATCCCAAAACAGAAAGCAGCCAATCACCACAAGTCCGATGGTATGCATGAAGCCTGCGGTACGGTGCGCAGACTTGTACTGCTCGACTTCCCGATGCCGGAACTCGCGCTCCTCATGAGGGAGCAAGTTTGCCGGCATGGGCGCGGGCGCGGCCTGCGTGTTGACCGCCGTGACGCTTCGCAGCATCTTGCGCAGTTCGACCCGGTTGACCATCAGAAAGACGGTCAGGACCGTCAGCAGCACGCCCACCAGCAGCACCAGCCTGGTATGACCGAACGTCTTGGGTGGCTCGACATACGGGACATAGGCGGGAGAATGCGCAGGATTCGGGCGCTTGCGACGAGGCCGCTTCATCGGATCGGCCTTGCAGCAAAGCGCCGCCGTGCGGCGGCGCAGTATCCGATACTCATGCTTATTCTCCCGGGTGAAAGACCTGCATGTTACCGCCTTGCGCGCAAAGCGACAAAGGCGGTCGATCGCGGCGGGAGAAAAGCGATTACTTCAGCAGGATCGCCTTGCGGTACGGCGCCATTGGCGGACGCGGGAACTGCACGCCGGTGTAGGCGCTGCGGAAGCACGCGGCCTTGGCGTTTTCGACGTCGGTCATGGTTTTGGTGACTTTGCCTTCGGCGTCGAGCACCAGCACGATCGTGACCGGATATTTCGACTTGCCGTGGCAATTGCCTTTCTGGTCGAGTTTGCGCTCGTTGTTAAAGGCAATCGACTCGTTTTCGTATTTGGTCGCCTTGGCGTTCGGGAACTGGGCGTCGAACTTGGACATCTCGCCGGCGAAATCGGGATTCTTCGGCGACGGCGCTTCCACCGCGTTCGGATCGGCCTCTTTGGTGCCGGTGGTTTCGCAACCTGCCATCAGTACCGCGGCGCACAGCATTGAAATTTTGATTAAGTGATTACGCAAGTTGTTTCTCCGGTGGTGTTAGTGGAATCAACTCGGCTATGCAGCCGCATGTTGTCGAATCACCATTGTAGCCGTAAGTCATTTTTTACTTATTTTGATTCCCGCACGGAAACTATTCAGAAGCCACCCTGCCCTGCTGCGCGGTCGCCAGCCGCGCCCGCATCGGCGCCGTCGTGGGCACCTGTCCCTGGGCGTCGATCAGCATCACCTCGGCCAGGCCCATTTGCGCGGCCATCGCCTGCCAGCCGGCCGGGCCGGTGATGAACATCGGTTTCGAGTTGCCGTCCGAACGCAATCCGGCATCAAGCCCGCCCGCCGTGATGATGGTGACCGAAGCCACCAGATCGATCGGATAGCCGCTGCGCGGGTCCTTGATGCCGACCCGCCATGGCCGTTCGCCCGGCTGGCCGATGGCGATCAGGTTGCCGCCCACATTCACCAGTGCCGCCTCGACCCCGCTGCGGCGCAGGATCAGCGCGGCGCGGTCGAGCGCGTAGCCCTTGGCGTAGCCGCCCAGGTCGATCATGACCGCCTTGTTGGTGCTCGCCACCGTGTTGTCCTGGTAGCGCAGGTCCGCCATGCGCGGACGCGCGTCCAGCCAGCGCCGGATTAATAACCTGGGCAGTATCCAGTCCGCGATGGGCAAACACGCGCTGGCCGAACAATCACTTTTACGCTCGATCCGGATTGGCAGCGTCTTGCCCCCGGCGGCGCCCATTGCCAAGCGTAGCAGGGAACTCCTGCGCGCTCTGTAGCGCAAAACCAACCGCCCTGATGCCGCCGCCAGGTTTGACGAAGGCACCGGGTAACAAGGCATTGCCCGGCTTCGCGTGCCCATGATCTCGCTGCTGGGCGCGCGCAACATTAAAGGCGCGGTTTTCACGCCTAAGAAAGCCGGTATGAAAGACTGTTTCGCTTTTACGTACTCGTAGAAGGTCCCGGTCGGCACAGGCATGGTATGGCCGGCCCCGAACGTCGGCATTGGGGCGTAAGCTGCCATTCAACGCGCAGGCTTCCTTTACAGTTAGCGCGAGCACATCGTCGTCGAATGCGAGCCAGCTCGGTCGATTGCAAGCACGTTTGCAAATAGCATAAGCACGGCCATACCGTCAGTCGCAATTAATTCGAGCCGGAAAACACGTTAAATGCGAGCAAGGCCCTTTTCAGACGCAAGCCGCTACAACTAATGATAGCCGAGCGCCTGGCCCGGTGCGGCCGGCGGTACCCGATTCGCCGCGACCATATTGAAGTGCAGCAGGATGTTGTTTGGCGTCTCTTGCGAGAGGACGGAACTGACCCAGCCGATTGGATTGGTCGAGAGGCTATTGTCGGCGGGCAGCACGCAGACGAAATAGTTGTCGTCATCACCATCATCCTCATGGTTGACGTGCGCCCAGTGCCAGCCGAATTCGCGCACATATTGTTCCCCGAGCAGCACGCCCAGAGCAACGGTCGCATCCTCGTCCAGCACCTGGCCTTCGGCGCGCACGTGTGCGGCCTTTTCCTTGATCATGCGGACGATCTCGGCCGGCGCCGCGCCTTGGTCGATTCCAATGGCGTCGGCACCGATCTGTTGAAACTCCTTGATTTCGCTGGCCAGTTCAAGTGGCAATGGGCGGATTTGAGGCATGGGTTGAGGTACTACGTTGATGGAAAACCAGTATTGTAATGCCGTCAACTCAGTCGGGCCCGTATTGTTAGCACGTAAGCGACCACGCGGCGGCGCAGTTGCGTCGACCGCCGAGCTCATGCAAGTCCAACCTGAGCGGATTCGCGGGGAACATCTTCTTCCAGATCCGTGGCGTGAGCTGATTCACTAGTGACGCCGGGTGCTCGCCACCCCCTCTGTGCCAGAAGCGGTCGGTCGTGACCCAGCTCAATCTTAAACCACACTTCGGATGAGCTTTGTAAAATTTCGCATGTCCGGTTCGGGGCGAAACCCGCCGCCCGTCTGACGCAATTTATCAGATGAAGTTTGAGCTGCTACAGCTAACCCCACCCTATGGCAAGGCCTTACTGCCAGCTCAAATCGGAACTACTACAATTTATGCATGAGGGCGGCGAAATGGTTAGACAAGCCGGCTACCAACCGCTCCACACCGCCACCGCATTGCGCTGGATGCCGGCAAAGCCCGAGCGCGGCAAAATCAGCTGGCGCGTACCGGGCTGGTCGCGATTGAGGCCGTCGATCAGCGCCTGCGTGTGCGGCAGGCTGTAGGTGTTGCAGGCGATCTCGCCGGCGCCATGCACGGTCGGCCCGATCGCAAAGGTCACGCCGCAGGCCTTGATCGCTTGCAGGTCGCTAGGGGCCAGCAGGCGCGTGCCTTCGGTATTTTTTGCGTTGGCCAGCAGCCCGGCCAACGTGCCAATCGCATCGCCGGGAGCGCCGTGGGCGGTCTCGGGCGCGTCGGCGCGCTCCAGCAGCTCGGCCATGGTGGCGGCGTGCGCGCTGATGTCGATGATCTGGCCGCCGCGCACCACCACCAGCGACGGGCCCGCGCCGGCGCGCCAGGCGCGGCCGACCAGCAAGGCCCGGCATCACGAGATAGATGGCGCACGTAGTGTCAGGTTTTTTCTATTATGAAATCCACCAAGGGCGATCATGATTATCAGCAGCACTGCCTGCCTTCAGTGTTGCTTATTGACCCGGACAGGCGTGCAGCGTTGACAGAAGTTTCTTACAGGCATAATCTTCCAGAGCGCCCATACTGGCGCAAGGGGACGACGTTCAGGTATCCCGTGCGTTGGACGCACCTCACACCAGCAGTCAATTCACTCCAGAGGACCGCCTTGAACGACTACTTCCGCTCCAGCCAATCGCGCTTCACGCTCCTGTTTTCCGCCATTTTCGTCGCCTTGCTGATCATTACGCTGGCGGCGATTGCCGTGTTCATCACGCCGGAGCTGAAACGCGCCGAAGGCCAGCTGATCGGCGACGATGTCAACAACATTGCCGTCAAGATCACCGAGCAGCTCAAGCAGGTCGAAGCGCAGCAGCGCGCCATCACCCAGACCGTGGCGCTGATGGACAGCGCCGCCATCGACACCCTGCTGCCCGGCCTGGTCGACCAGTACGGCGACGTGAACGTGTTCGGCGGCGGCATCTGGCCGGTGCCCAAAAAGCGCGATCCGGAAAAGGAAAAATTCAGCACCTTTTACGCGCGCGACGCCGGCGGCAAGCTGCAGGTCAATACCCACTGGAATTCGCCGGAGTCGCTCAAGTATTTCGAGCAGCCATGGTGGCAGGGCGGCGCCAAGGCGCCCAAGGGCCAGTGCGCCTGGGCCAAGGCCTACAAGGACGACGCCAGCCCGCAGCCGCGCACCAACTGCGCCATGGCGATCTACAAGGGCGACGAGCTGTTCGGCGTCTCGACGGTCGACGTCACGCTGGGTTTTTTCAACCGCCTGGTGGCCGATATGGAAGCGGCCGTGCACGGCCAGATCCTGATCCTGGAACATGACGGCAAGGTGGTCAGCAACAGCAGCTATATCAAGAGCGAGATCGTGCTCAAGAACATCAGCGACCTGGCCGCGACCTCGCCTTTTGCGGCGCAGGTAGCCAAGGTCCTGCCGGAACTGGGCGACAAACCCCGCCTGGAATCGTCCTACAGCAGCGACGGCAGCGGCCATACCCTGTTCCTCGCCACCATTCCGGGCAGCCCATGGCTGCTGGCCACCGGCCTGCCGAATCATCTGCTGAGCCAGCAGAGCGACCGTATCCTGCACACCTTGGGGGCGGTGCAGATTCCGATCGCTATCGCCATGCTGGTGTTGATCGTGTTCGGCATCCGCATGATCATGCGCCGCCTGGCCGTTTTGAAGGGCAACATCGACGCCCTCTCGGCCGGCGACGCCGACCTGACCCGGCGCCTGCCGGCCGGCGGCGGCATGGAGTTCGATGCCGTCTCGAGCAGCGTCAATGGCTTTATCGCGCGCCTGCAAAGCATGATGCAGCAAATCGGCATGAGCACCCAGTCGATCGCCCTGGCCTCGCGCGAGATCGCAGCCGGCAACCAGGACCTGTCGGCGCGCACCGAGGCGCAGGCCAGTTCGCTCGAAGAAACGGCGGCCTCGATGGAAGAACTGACCAGCACCGTCAAGAACAACGAAGACAACGCCAGCGAAGCCAACCGGCTGGCGCGCGAAGCCTCCAGCGTGGCCGCGCAGGGCGGCAGTATTGTCTCGAGCGTGGTGACGACCATGGGCGCGATCGAGCAATCGTCGCGCAAGATTGTCGACATCATCAGCGTGATCGACGGCATCGCCTTCCAGACCAACATTCTGGCGCTGAACGCAGCCGTGGAGGCGGCACGCGCCGGCGAGCAGGGACGCGGCTTTGCCGTGGTCGCTTCCGAGGTGCGCAACCTGGCGCAGCGCTCGGCGGCGGCGGCCAAGGAAATCAATGCGCTGATCGGCGAGTCGGTGGCCGGGGTCGACAAGGGCGCCGCGCTGGTGGCCGAGGCCGGCACCACGATGCAGCAGATCGTCGCCAGCACCGACAAGGTGGCCAGCATCATCGGCGCCATCATGGGTGCCAGCGCCGAGCAGAACCTGGGCATCGGCCAGGTCAACCAGGCGATCACCGAGCTGGACGACACCACCCAGCAGAATGCCGCCCTGGTCGAGCAAGCGGCGGCGGCGGCCTTGTCATTGCAGCAGCAGGCCGCCAATCTGGAACAGATCGTCGGCGGATTCAAGGTGTGAATGCAAGCGGCTGACAGCGATCCTGATCAGCGGCATTCCTGCTTGCATGGATTATCGGCTACCGGCACGCCGTTCAACGCCCAACGCGCGGCAAAACCCTGTGCGCGGGTAGTTTTGCCCAGCTCGTAGATTTGCGCCGCAGTGGTGACGGCCAGTGGCGTCCAGCTCTTGCCGTTATCGCCGGATGTGCTCTGGACCACGCCGACGACCTTGCCGCGCGACTTGTCGGCAACACTGGTGAGAGCAATTTCATACACCAGGCGGGCGCCGCGCGGAACCAGGAAACCGTGATCTTCACTCGCTTCGGCGTGCAGCGCCACGATCTGCCCGTACAGTGCGGGGGCATTCTTTTCCGGCATATGGAGCGAGAATGCTTCGGGCAGGGTTGCGCTGTCGAACCAGGTGCGATTGGGTTTCAGGTAACTCTTGTTGACTACCGGCGTACCGTCGATCACACCGAGCTGGTGGCAGTGTGCTTCATTTAAGGAATGCCGCTTCAAATAGCCCGGCACCTTGATCTTGTCGTACCACTTGGTCTGGTAACGGATTTGCCAGTTCTGCTGCTGCACGGTGAGGGCACGCTTGTCCGCCATGAACGAGGTTCCCCACGCGCCACCGTTGCGGGTTTCGGTCTGAAGGTAAAATCGCTCGCCCGCCGGCCCCGCGCATTCGAGCTTGTATGTGTTGGCAAAAGCGGTAACGGGCCAGAGCGCACCTGCGGCGGCGAGGAGGACGGCGAACGATAGGCGCATGCTGGCGAGGTTGATCATTGTTCTTTTCAATAAATTAACAAACCGCATACTACACCTACTGCCGGAGCCGGGTTCAGTCACAAATCCTCCCGCAGCGTCATCCCAACAGCCACTGCTTTTCGAGCACGCCTGGCGTCTTCTGCGCGCAGCCTCCGGGGATATGTTCTCCGGCGAGACGGTTAATCCGCGGGCGAGAAAAGCGAGGTGCCGGTCATGCGCACCGGCCGGCCCTGGGCGTCGTTGATGCCAACCAGGGTGGCGTACGACGGCAGGTTGATCGAACCGCCGCAGTTCTGGTCCGCGTCACTGGTGGACTCGCGCAGCACCATGTTGTTCTCGCTCCAGCGCACATCGATATGACCGACCGTGCAAATGATTTTCGGCACGTTGCAGGCTTGCCTGATGGCGGCGACCAGCCTGGGTGCGGCCAGATCATGGGTAGGGAAAAACAATCAGCATCCGACAGCGATGTCTGAGACAGATACCTCGCGTACCTGTCGCCATTGCCAGCACGGTGGGGAACCGGGTCGCGCAGGCCGGGATCGGCGTCAGCAACCCCAAGCGGGGCTGTAACGGCAAGCAAGCGATACTACGCTTGAAAAAATGATTAAACAATCAGCAAGTTGTATGATGTGTGGTTTTCGCGGCAGCGCAGCGCTGCCCCCTTCGTGCAAACACGTTTTTCAGGAGAATGTTCCTATGCCTCAAGCAGGGCAAGAGCGCCCCAGGCCACATGTGCTGCTTCGCCTCGCCGGCTACTTCGCCATCGCCTGGCTCATCGCAATGCCATTCGGCGGCATGTTCGGCGCGGCCTTGCCGGTCGTCCTGATCTTGTGGGGGGGCGCCGGGTGCGTGCACTTTGCGGCCGATATCGTCGATCTGTTTCCGGCGATACGGCACGCCGCGCGCCGCTCGGTAGCCGAAAAATGGAACGGGCGTTACTACGCTTACTACGGCGCACAGATCCGCCTGTGCCTGGTCGACGGGATGGTCTGGATCGTGGAAAAAGATGTGCGCGCAATCATGTCTCCGCCCGTCACCGAACGCGAACAACGCCTGCTGGGCGCCGACTACGCCATCGTGGGCGGAACCGGCCTGCATGGCTACAGCGAACAAGGTTTATTGCGGCTGATTCAAGTGCGGCTGATGCGCCGCGGCGGCGAAGCGGAGATGAAAAAATTCATTTCCTGGCTTCAGAACGAAGCCCTGCCAAACGTGAAACGCGTTCCCGCCTCCTCCGCCATCTGAGGCGTTCCGGGGAGCGCCGGGCGCCGGGCGCAGCAAGGGTCGTCGCCGGATTCGAATATTGGCATTTTTATCACATAAATGATACCCTAGCACCTGCACTAGCGCATAAACAATATTCTGTGGGAATGACAATGACCGATTTCGAAAAGTGGAAGCAAGGGCTCGTACTTCATAGCGGCAAGCCACACTGGCAAATGTACGACTGCGAGGTGAAAGCCGCGTTAGGGGATTACAACCGCCACCTGAGCGGCACGCCGGGATATATCGCAATGGACTGGATGCTCATCAAGGCAATGCTGTGGACCGAGTCCGGCGGCGAGAACCCGCAATGGAAAATCAAGCCGCTGCAGATCGGCGTGGGGACGGACGCGGGCATGAACGCTGTGCTCGGAGACAAGGAAGGCGGCGACCTGATCATGCCTCCGGCATTGCGCTCCAGCATCAACACCCACACCATCCGCAGCAATCCCGCCCACAATATTCGCGGCGGCATCGGCTATCTGCTCATGCGGATGGCGAACTTCGCGCACAAGAGCATTCGCGAGCCGAATGCGCCCATTGAACAGACCAAAGTCGGGCCGGGTGAGTCGCTCGAAAAAATCGCCAGGCGCGTGGGCAGCACGGTCGAGGTGATGCGCGAGCTGAACCCCCGCGCGAACATCCTGCATATTGGCGATGTGGTCAGGTTCCAGAAGGCCAAGGTAGAGAAGGTCATCACCGGCTGGAGTCCGATCAACCTTGCCAGCATTGCGAAAAATTACAACGGCAACGGCGACGCCCGCTATCTGACCAAGCTGGAGTTTGCAATAGGCCTGGTGCGCAAGCAGCAGGGTGCCAAGTGCGAGCAATAAGCCTGTTATCTGTCGCACTGCTGGCCGCTGCGCCGGCGTTTGCGGCGCAGGCCGGCGCCGCCAAGGCGGTACCGCAGTTCGACGCGGCCGAAAAATGCGACCAGTTCTCGCAGGCCGACCGGCATGCATGCCTGACCAAGATGGCGGCCGACAGTGCCGTCACGCTCAAACAGGCCGAAGCCAAGGCAGTCGAGATGATCAACCAGTGGTTCGAGAACCCCAATTTCAAGAATCTGGCAAAATCGAAATTGCGGGGATCGATCACGGCCTTTGCCGCGTATCGCGAGGCCAAATGCGCATTCCACGACGAGCTGGTGGGGGGCGGGATCGGCAACGCGCACGAAATCATCCGCCTGGCCTGCATCGCCGATACCAATCACCAGCGTGCACTGGAATTGATCTACGCTACCAAAAACCTGGCGCCGCCCTGATTGCACCCCAGAGTGCAGGAGCGCCGGTGTTGTACAGCCGGCGCGCCAGCTTCAGGCCTGCAAGGACAGCCGGTACACCGTGGTCTGCCGGTACACCTGCCCCGGCCGCAAAATCACCGCCGAGGCGCACTGCCCGTTCAACTGATCCGGATAGGCGTGCGCCTCCAGGCAAAACCCATCGTGCCGCGCATACGGACGCCCCGCCCTGTCCTGCACCCCCTCGAGTAAATTGCCGCTATAAAACTGCCATCCCGGCTCGGTGGTCGATACCTGCAAACGCCGGCCCGGTCCTGCCCATCGCATGCGGCTTGACGCAGTAACAATGGTCGAAGCCGCCCACCAGGCGAATCTGCGCATCCGGCCAGCCCAGGCGCGGTCCGATCGCGGCCGGCGGGCGGAAGTCGAAGGGCGTGCCGGCCACCGCCGCCGTGCAGGCGGTTGCCGCAGTCGTTGACGGTGGCCTGCACCGGCGCGCCGTCGAGCATGAAACGGCGGTTTTTCGAGGTCCCCATATTTATTGTATTATTAAAATTAATTGCTTTAGTATCAATGGACAGGTGCGAGGCTGTGGCTTATTCTGCAAGCCACGGGAAGTAAGTTCAATTATGAAAATCACCAAGGAGCGGTGCGATTCTGGGGGAGCAATTGCCTCCTGGCAGGGCACAGTCGACCAACCAAGCTAACAACGAAAGCCAACATGCTCAAGCACGGCCCGATCCGCATTCTCGGCGCAATCGCCCTCCTCGCCGGCGCCATTGCCGCGCCGCTGTACGCCAGCGATCAACCCAGGCGCCCGCAGGCGCCCGCCGCCGCCGTTCCCTACACCGAGACCGCGGTCACCTTTGCCAACCCGCTCGGTCCCAGCCATCTGGCCGGCACCTTGAGCACGCCACCCGGCCCCGGCCCATTCCCTGCCATCGTCATCGTGCCTGGCTCCGGCCCGGTCAACCGCGATGGCGAGCTGTTCGGCCACCAGTTCTACCGCGTGCTGGCCGACGACCTGACCCGGCGCGGCTTTGTGGTCCTGCGCAGCGACAAGCGCGGCCTGGGCCAGTCGAACGGCAACTTCGACACCGCCACCACCGCCGACTTCGCCAGCGATATCGAGGCCGGCGTGGCTTTCCTGCGCACGCGCAAGGACATCGACCCGCAACGCATCGGCCTGATCGGCCACAGCGAAGGCGGCATCATCGCGCCGATGGTGGCCGGCAAGGACCCGCGCATCGTGTTCGTGGTGATGATGGCCGGCAACGGCATTCGCGGCGACCAGATGCTGCTCGATCGCGCCCGCAAGCAGCGCCTGGCCGGCAAGAGCGCCGCCGACACCGAACGCGAGCTGACCCTGCAAAAGGCCGTGTTCGGCGCCGTCACCGCCGACGCGTCGCCGGCCGAGCGCGAACGGCGCGCCCGCCAGGTCTATCTGGATGCCGAGAAAACCCACGGCCGCCCCTGGTCGCCGGACGAACTGGCGCCCCTGCTCACGCCGTGGATGCGCAGTTTCCTGGCGTCGGACCCGGTGCCGGTGCTGCAGCGCCCGCGTTGCGCGGTGCTGGCCCTGGTCGGCGAGAAGGACCAGGTGGTGATGGCGGAAGAAAATATCCCTGCGCTCACGCGCGCATTGGCCGCCAATCCGAACGCCAGCGTGCGGCGCATGGCGGGCCTGAACCACTTTTTCCAGAGCGCGTCGACGGGCGCCTTCTCGGAAGTGGCCGGCATCAAGGAAACCATCGCCCCGGAAGCACTCGAGCTGATCGGTTCGTGGGCCAGCGCCCATTCCCGGCCCTGAGCATCAGGCCCGGCCGGCCAGGGCCAGATCGGGATCGCTGTCGAACAGCGCCATCAGCCAGCCGGCAAAGGCGGCCAGCTTGGGCGCCGCCATCCGTCCTTGCGGATACAGCAGCGAGACCGGCATCGGCGTCGGTGGCGTGCCGGCCAGCACCTGCACCAGCGCGCCGCCGGCCAGGTGCTGGCGGACCTGATAGGTGGCCACTTGCGTCAGCCCCAGCCCCTGCAGTGCGCAGCTGAGGTTGGCGTCGGCATCGTTGACCGCGATCGGCCCGCTGATGGCCACCTTGACCACCGCCTCGCCCACCACGAAGTCCCAGTCGAACGGGCGCCCCGTGCGCGCCGAAAAATGCACCACGCTGCGGTGCGCGTGCAAGTCGTCGATGCTGTGCGGCACGCCATGGCGCGCAAAGTAGGATGGCGCGGCGCAGGTGACAAAGCGCATCTGGCCGATCTGGCGCCCGATCATCGACGAATCCTGCAACTGCCCGACCCGCACCGCGCAATCGATGCCGTCCTGGATCAGGTCGACCAGGCGGTCGGTGATGCTGATGCTCAGCTCGACCTCGGGATACGCCGCATGAAAGGCGGCGATGTGCGGCAGGATCAGGTGGCGCGCCAGCGCCGACGGCAGGTCGATGCGCAGCTTGCCCCTGGGCCGGGCCGATTCCGCGCCAAAAAACGGTTGCTCGGAAGCGTCGATGGCGGCCAGGATCCCGGTGCAGTGCGCGTAATACTGGGCGCCGTCGGGCGTGAGCGAGAGCTTGCGCGTGGTGCGCTGAAGCAACTGGCGGCCTAAAAAAGCTTCCAGGTTCTTCATGGTGGCCGTGAGCGAGGCGCGCGGCAGGTGCAGGCTTTCGGCCGCGCGCGAAAAGCTGTTGGCCTCCACGATGCGCACGAATGTCTGCATTGCCTTGACCTTGTCCATGCGTGTTTCCCCAATGATTGTTCATATTATGCGAAAAGTATAGGCGCATTATGAGCATATAATCGCCCGACCGCTTTTGTCTACAATGGCATCACTTCAACGCAAGTTGATTAACAGAGGATGCAATATGAAACCGAACACCGAACAATCCGCCGATATCTCGTCCGGCATGGTGCTGCTGCTGGCAGTGGCGGCCGGCCTGATCGTGGCCAATCTGTACTACGCACAAACCCTGGTCGGACCGATCAGCCGCGCCACCGGCCTGTCCGCCGCGGCCGCCGGGCTGATCGTCACCCTGACCCAGGTCGGCTACACCATCGGCCTGCTGTTCATCGTGCCGCTCGGCGATGTGCTGGAAAACCGGCGCCTGGTGATCGGCGCCCTGCTGCTGACCGCCGTGGCGCTGCTCACGGCGGCGTTCAGCACCAGCGGCTGGGTGTTCCTGGCGGCGGCGCTGGCGATCGGCCTCGGTTCCGTGGCGGCGCAGATCCTGGTGCCGATCGCGGCCCACCTGTCGCGCGAAGCGACGCGCGGCAAGGTGGTGGGCCAGGTGGTCAGCGGTTTGCTCATGGGAATCATGCTGGCGCGTCCGGTCGCCAGCCTGGTGGCCGACGCCAGCAACTGGCACGTGGTGTTCGGCGGCGCGGCCGTGCTGACCCTGATGCTGGCCGCCCTGCTGCGCCTGAAGCTGCCGCAGCGCATGCCGACCGCCTCGATTCCGTATGCACGCCTGATCGGCTCGATGTGGACCTTGTTCAAGACCACTCCGGTGCTGCGCCGCCGCGCCGCTTACCAGGCCGGCCTGTTCGGCGCCTTCAGCCTGTTCTGGACCGTCACGCCGATGATGTTGTCCGGGCCACAGTTCCACATGTCGCAAACCGGCATCGCGATTTTCGCGCTGGTCGGCATGGCCGGCGCAATTGCCTCGCCGGTCGCCGGGCGCCTGGCCGATGCCGGCAAAACCTTGCCCGCCACCGGCGTGGCGCTGACCCTGGGCGTGGTGGCGTTTGCCCTGCCGCTACTCATTCCCGGTTCGCGCGAGGTGGCGCTGGGCGTGCTGGTGCTGGCCTCGATCATCCTCGACATGGGCGTGGCCGCCAGCCTGGTGCTGGGCCAGCGCGCCATTTTCGGCATGGCGCCGGAAGTGCGCAGCCGCCTGAACTCGGTGTATATCGCGCTGTTCTTCGCCGGCGGCGCGCTCGGCTCGGCGCTGGGCGGGTGGGTCTTCGCCACCTGGGGCTGGCATGCGGTGTTGCTGGCGGGGATGGCGTTTCCCGCGCTGGGACTGGCGCTGTGGCTGTCGGAACCGCGCCCGGTGGCGGCCGTTGAAGCGCGCAGTTAAGTAACGGGCGGATATTTCTCCCATCTGCCTACCACAACCCCGGCGCGCACGCGAGCTAGGAGTCTGCGCGGCAGAAACTGATGCAATCCGAATGGTGACGAGGTAAACTTGTCAAATGACGACGAGCTACCTTCCATACGATCAGCATCAGCAAATGCTGCTTCCCCATGCTTTGCAAGAC
>NZ_VVIW01000014.1 GCF_011682045.1 Massilia aquatica
AAATCGCCCAATTCGAGGCCGGAAGCTTCTATTTCATTCGACTTTCGCACGCGAAAGTGAATCGCTATCGACGGCGGCGAAGACGCGCCTGGCATGCTCAGCGAAAAAACTGTCTGCCGCGCAGACTGCTAGCGGCGACCGGAAGAAGTATTCCACCCGAGAATTCGGTGCACAGCCTGGAGAATCTTCCTCAACATATTTTGGACGATCTGAATGCCATTCATGAAAAATGCGTGAGCTCGCTCTATGCGTTCGCTTACCTTTATCATGTGTCAGACGCGCCATTCGGGGAAGTGAAACATTATTTAGATCAAAGAGGCTGGCTCAGGGATGTGGACTAGGTTTTTACAGTCTCTCGTGGCCGCACACGCTCAGACTAGTATTGATGGGCTGTTTAATGAATGAATACCGACATGCGCAACGACAATTTAAGGATCGACCTGACCTACGCTCGCTCGGCGCTCTACGTGCGCCAGACCATTGCACAGGCGTTTGGTATCCCCCTCGGCCGGGAATTCACCTGGCACATCCTGCGGGATCTCATTTGCGGACTGCCTGCATCAGCGCTGCCAATATCGATCACATTCGCAGGCTGGGCACGAATGAGTATGGTAATCCGCGAAGAATCGGAAAACCTGAGCGCCTTCCTGAGCGAGCTTAAAAGAGTTCATCCCGACATCAAAGTCTGGATCATCATTCTTGACTGACATTTCATCAATACCCGGAGACTCCTGACCACACTCATGACGACTCAGATTACGAACGACAACATCGTGAATCTTGAGGGGACCATCAGCGCAGCCGATTTGCGCTCACTCGCCCAAAATGGCCCGATCGGCAAGCTTTGCCTGACCAAGATGCCCAAGCTGACTGCGCGCATTGCCACGGGCCTGTCTTCCTTGCCGTCGGTCGACCATGTGTGGCTGTGGTGCGAGTGACGCGTACTGCGATGCGCCACGTCGTTTCGATTCCTGGATTGCGCGTGCTGGATGTGCTCGACGTCGTAAAACCAGGCCGTCTGGAGGGTTGGCAGTTCGACGACGCCATGGCCGAGCAAACCTCTGTCGGCGCTGCCGTCGCTAAAAACGCATCTGGCTTGATGCTATCACCCCCACTTCGGCGCAACGAGATGCACTGGCGGCGCGCTACGAACACGTTCTGACCACGTGAATTGTCTCGATGAGCGCGGCGACAGGAGGCGAACTGTGGCGCCATTTCACTGCGCTGGTACAAAAATACCACAGCTTCACCATTCTTTTTACTCCTCGTCGAGGTCAAAATTATTATTTTCAGGAAACTCATGTTGGCTTAATGGCCAAATGCGTTGCACTGTGAAATAAGACGCTCCGCCGGCGCCAATAAATCATGACATACACACAAATTAAAATATGATAGGGAAATTAAAATATCCACGAGAGAATAATTACGTTAATCCTGTATTGACAAATGAAATTCGATCAATTTTATCAATGTATTAATTGTGACCTTCCCCTCCATACTGGTACCGCCATTTGGCCAACCTTATTGGAGACAGTCATGACGTCGTACATGAACAAGCTACTGACCGCACTTACCGTCGCTGCACTGAGTTTGCCGCTCTCGGCGGCGGCGGCTACCTATACGCTGACCGCCTCCGATACGGACCAATCCTGGATGTCCAACCCCGGAAACTTTGAAATCGGCCGTTTTTCCCTTCAATCGGACATCGTCGATATCATCAGCCTCAACTCATCGGTCACATTAATCGACCAGGGATGGGGCGGCGAGAATCCAGACAACGGTGTATCCGTCAGGCTGTTTGCAGGCGAAACCCAGATCTATTCCCTGCATGTGGCCGGTGCCAATCACGAGTGGAAGACGGAACTTTACTCCCTGACCTCAAACCCCGCAGACTTTGCCGGCTTGAATGCCGCGCTCGACAACGCCCAATGGGGCGCCGGCGTCACGGTGCGCATGTACACCAATGCGTGGGGCTATCCGGGATGGGAGCTGCACACCCGCAATGTGAGCCTGGACCTGACCTCGGGCGTCATCGCCGCAGTGCCCGAGCCGGCTACGTATGCGATGCTGCTGGGAGGCCTGACCGTGCTCGGCGCCGCCGCGCGCCGCCGCCGGGAACGCAAACTGCCGTAATGCAGTCGCGCGGCATGCAAGCAGCCTGCCGGCGCTGGCATGCCGCATAGTGAGCTCGGCTATGCATCACCAGTATATGAAATTACCCCGAGGCGCAGCAGCTTATCGAGCCTGACCAAACCGGATGCACCAATCTATAATGGCCATTTAATACCAAGTTTCCACCATGCTGACGCGCGACCAGATTGAAGAACTGAACGAACGCCTTGTCAGGATTCCTGACGAACCGTTAAAGGAACTGTACCAGCAGTGCGGCGCATTTAAACACGCTTCGCACTGCCAGACCTGGAATACGGTACAGCTATACCCGGTGAGCACGCTGCTGACCTGGCTGCATGCGGTCGCCGGTACCAAGCCAGCCGTCGGACTGCTTGGATATATTCACGACGTGTGGGGAGGACGCACGGAGCTGGACGTGATCGACGCGGAATCGGCCAAAATAATCAACGAAAACTACATCGTTTTCGGCGAGCGATGCATCAGCGACGACGTCTACGAGTACTGGTATTTCGACCGCAATGGTTTGTTTGGCAGCCTGTATTTCGACCAGGACCAGGGCGCTTACAACGTCTGGAAGCTCGAAACACTGGTCAACATCATCCCGCCCGATTCCATGGGCTTGTCCCCTGAGGCACGGCGCGCCTGCACACTGGCCGAGATCGCCACTGTGTCATCCGATGAAAACAGCTTCCCCAACAAGGAGTTGGACGCGTTGATTACGCAGCAGTTCGACGATTGCGCGCAGAGACTGGCGGAAGGCTAGAATTGCTACGTTGAAACGCGGCGCAGCCCGCCTTATCCCGAACAGCCACTCCCGAACCTTGCACCATGCCGACCCTGATCCTCACGCCCCGCTACACCGACGACGCCCAAGCACTGTGGAAAGCCGCCGCCGCACTTGGCTGGCAAGTCGAGCGCCTGGTCAGCTGGCGCGTGCCGGCCGCGCTGCAAACGCTGTCCGAGCCGGTGTTGTACGGCGAAGCACTGTTCGGCCCCGCGCTCGCTGCCGAACTGGGTCTGGACCTGCTGGGTCCGCCGGAAGACTGGCTGGTGCGGCTGCCGTTCGCCTACCGCAAACGCGCCATTTCGCTGAGCACGCTCGGGCAGGCGCGCCAGCTAACGGCGCCGGCGTTCGTCAAGCCGCCCAACGACAAGAGTTTCCCGGCCGCCGTCTACAAGGGCGCCGATCTACCAACGGAATACGACGACGACATGCCGGTGCTGGTGTCCGATGTCGTCACCTGGGAAAAGGAATTTCGCTGCTTCATCCTCGACCGCACCCTGCGTACCTTCTCGGTCTATGCGCGCGCGGGCGAGTTGCAGCGCGATGCCGACTTCCACAGCACCCCCGAAGAAGATGCCCAAGTGCAGGAATTCATTGGGCGCCTGCTGGCCGATCCGGCTGTCGACTTGCCGGCCGCCACCGTGGTCGATGTCGGCACGATCGCCGGCCTCGGCTGGGCCTGCGTGGAGCAAAACGCGGCCTGGGGCGCAGGCATCTACGGCTGCGACCCGTCCCAGGTGCTGGAGGTCTTGCAACGCGCCTCCATCAAGCTGGACAACAAGGATCGTCGTTAACAACGTCCAGAATGTCGCAAATCAAAGACCCAGACCGCAAGCCGCTTTCAAAACGATATCTAACCTCCGACTGCCAACTGGCCGCGAAGAACTTCCGCTTTCGGTCATCAGCAGGCGTTGTAAACTGACATGGAATGCCAGTGGAATACTGCTGGATCAAAAATCCGGTGTGACACCTACTCGCGAAACCATGAAAATACGTCATTTTGATGTAAGTAGATTTCCAGGTGTAACCCTCAAGCTGCGGAGAGTTAACAAAGACGATCTCTCGTTGTTCTCGAAAAAGAGTCTCCGTCGGCCCACACTGTGGATCCACCATGTAAGGGCTTATAGGAGAAGCGATGCAAACCAGCGACATTTTAGGCAAGATCAACGACGGCGTATTTTTCGAACGAATTTTCGGGCAGGAGCGCGACTGGGATGCAGCGCTCGACGCAAGAGACAGTCCCGCCTTCGATGCCGACTGGCTTGAGAGCAACGAAAAGCTGGCGGTCGGCTATCCGGTAGACGAGACGGCGACCATGGAGGTGAGGGAAGCGGTCTTTCAGACCGTGTTTCGACTAACGGCCAATCCAGACTTGGCCGCCTATGTTTCCGATGATTTTGATCTCATTACCCAGGCCAATCTCCATGGCGCTGATATTGCTTTCATCCGCCGGCTATGGGATTCGTATGTCCATGGTATTTTTCCAACGTAGCCAGATGGAGATAGACACCCAATGCACTGGCTGGCGCTGCGCAGGCGACGCCGTTCTTCCAGTCGAGCGCCGGAACGACAATGCATACGCTTGTGTAGACGTGACAAAGGCGGCGGTATAGAATTGTGCAAGGTGCCCACCTTACTTGCACACGAGTAAAAAAAGGCCTTGCCTCACTCTCACTGAAAACTTCTCTTTTGAGCCTCGTCGTCGGGGTCTTAAACGTGTGCGCCTGACCCGACATCGGCGTGGCATTTAGGAAAGGTTTTTCATGACAATCAGGGAACTCGCGTACGCCGCGCAGCAACACCTTCAAGTCAACACCAGAGGCATATTCAAGCGAGCCCATGTATACGAGCTGTTGGCAGCTTGCTTCGGCTTCAATTCATACGCCGCATTCGGTGTTGATACCGTATTCATGCAACTTCGCCAGAACGACACACCGGTGCCACCTCAACGCGCGTTAATCACGCGGCGTTGCATCGAACTTGGATTTCAACCTGACAAAGCGGTTCTGATCCCGGCCGTGCTGGAATCCTTCCTGGCTCAGCGCCAGATTGGTGTCGCAAGCATGTCGTCGTTAATCCGCTGCCTCCGAGGCGAGCCCCCCAATCAAGACGATTACCTCGCAGGCGAAGCAAACAGGCTGTTCAGCGACGACCAGGACGATCTATCCGATCCTGCTGACAACGTTGGATTCGGACAGGTCTTGGGGAGCGCTCTGGAAGCGGCCGCCAGTAAGGGACATGCCCTGGCCCATTACGCGCTCGCACTGATCAATGCCCCCGACAATGAAGACGACGAAGCTGACCCTGGGAGCGCCTACTGGCACGCGCAGGGGCAACAAGGTCGCGTGCTTATCGGGGTGGAAAAGGAATGGGCCGAAGCGTACGAGGCTCGTCTCACGCGAACAGAAAAGCACTTACGCCATCTTCGAGAGGCTGGTCGACTGGGCAATCAGCAAGCGCTTCTCGACTTGGCTGACGGGTTTGATGACCCGTCCTTCTTCGAGCAGTCGCGGCGCGATGTTGACGCAGACCCGGCAGTAGTGGCCGCTATCGCCGAGCGCATCGGGCGTTCTACCGATGCCAAGCATTGGTTGACCGTTGCTGCCGAGAGAGGGGACACGGATGCCATGCTCCAGCTTATCGAGAAACACGATCAAGATGATCTGCTCCGTTGCTGGATGTGGGTGTATCTCTCGCAGCTCGTGGGGACGGATCTGGCCGAGGATGCGTACTTCGCGATTCACGAGGATGGTTCCGGCTACGACGACGATGTTGGTGGGTCTGCCTATGTCGCTGGTCGCGATGGCGTCAATCTCGACCGGCTAAGTACGGAGCAAGACGCCGCTGCCAGGCTTGCGGCACACGAAGTGTTTGGTCAAATGCAGCGACATGGTGCATGATCCCGCTGCCGTAGCGTTGATTTGTAAAGCGATCTAACGGATGGCGAGGGGCGGCTCGAGGGGCGGCGCGAAGCTCCGCAATGGAGCGGCAGCCGCAGAGCCGTCAAGTACAATTCCAACAGTCGGCGAACGGCGGTGCGTTCATTTTCGAAAGCGGTGATATTTTATGACCGTCCGCTTCGGGGCGTAAGCGGCCTTCCATGCGGGCTGGAAGACCTTCTACGTTGCGCCGTAGGCTTAGCGTGCTTTTCCCCCGGGCGCCCCTCCTCTCCCTACCAGACCCCGCGCCGTCGGGCAAGTGACATTTTCGCTTCACAGCATGCGATGTTATATCGCTGACGTCCATATTAACTCGTCGTTTTTTCGATCTATTACAGGTTTGATTTCACATGCTATCTACCGATCAAATTTATCAACTACAAGAAACGCTTGAAGCTGCTGGCAAACGGCGCGAAGCCGCTGCAATAGCACTTGCGCCGAAGCACAAAGGCGGAGAATGGGAAGAGTTCCATGCTGCTGTCAAGGCAGAGCTCGTCGCTGAGCGTGCGCTCGCTGCTGCCCAAAACCAGGCATACGCCGTGCCCGTTGAGCTTCCGGTGCTGTGGGACACAGGAGCTCCGCTACCCCATCTTCTTCAGAACGACTATCAGGCGTTCCTGATTTTCTTCGTTCGGGATGCCGATCCGAGTTGGGACGGGTCATCCGTGAACATTCGTCGCCCCGACAGCCCTGCCGCCTTTCAATTGGCTGTGGTGGAGTTCAAGGGCTGCGTATCGACGATGATGGGATCTCCCAATGACGAGGTGCTACATGGCCACCCGCTCTACGGAAAGGGGCTTGAGGGGTATCGTCCCATGCGAATCGAAAACTCTGCGTGGATCGCAGAGCTTCAGCGCATCAACTCGGTTCATGACGGGTATGCGCCAGAACGGTGGCGCCGACTGTCACACTACTTTTTCGGGTTTCATGATGTGACGTTCGAGTGTGTCGCCGAATCAGTGAGCGTAGATCTGCACGAGTCGTCTTTGCCAGAGGTCCTGGCGAAGGTTTGCGAGAGGCTGCTTCGGTAAACCTGAACTTCCGGTTTGGGGCGACAGCGGCCGCGATCGGACTGCAGCGCAGCCCTTGCCGGCCGCCACCGTGGTCGATGCCGGCGCCATCGCCAGCCTCGGCTGGGCCTGCGTGGAGCAGAACGCGGCTTGGGGCGCAGGCCTCTATGGCTGCAACCCGGCCCGGGTGCTGGCGGTCTTGCAGCGCGCCTCCATCAAGCTGGACAATAAGGGTCGTCGTTAAAAACGTCCAAAATGTCGCAAATCAAAGGCATACCGCACCTGCCTTTGACGCTGCGCAAAGACGCTGCACTTGATGCAGGGTGAGTGAAGGCGGATGCCTATACTTTGAACAACAGCCAGCCTCAGCATTAACGCTGGAGGCCCTGCTGTCGGGGAAATGCGCCGCATTTTCCGAGGAGACACATCACCCACATACAGGAGCGTCACGTCATGGATACCAACGCCGTCGATCTGCGTACCACCCTGGCCGCACAACCCGTCAACCGCAGCGTCAGCGTCTCGGTGCCGAGCCAGGTGTATTTCGACCTGGACCAGTTCCAGCGCGTCCAGAAAGAGCTGCTCGGCCAGCTTGGCTGCCCGGCCTGCACCTCCGGCTTCGATATCCGCTACGATATCCAGCGCCGCTTCATCGTCGACGCCAACCTGGCGGTGCAGGCAACCGGGCTGGCGCAAGACCAGCTCTCGCCCTGACATGCGCGAGCTGCCCGAACTGGGCGTCGGCATGGTCTGCCTGCCCGGCCTCGAAGCCTTCATCGAGGCCGCGCACGAGCTGATCGACGTCATCGAAATCGAACCCCAGCCGCTCTGGTTCAAGTCGGCGGCGGCCGCGGTGCCGTACGCAGTCAATACCGGCGCCCTGGCGCAGCTGTGCGCCGATCCGCATCCCAAACTGGTGCATGGCATCGGTTTTCCGGTCGGCGGCAGCGTGGCGCCCGAGCCGGACCAGGTGGCGCTGTTTGTCGATGTGATCAAGGCGCTGGGCGCTTCCTGGGCCAGCGAGCACCTGAGTTTTTCGCGGGTCGATGGCGCCGCAGGCATGTTCAATACCGGCTTCTTGCTCCCGCCCCTGCAAAGCGCGCAAAGCGTGGCGCTGGCCGCGTCCAACATCCGCGCCCTGAGCGCGCAATTGCCGGTGCCGTTCGCCTTCGAAACCGGCGTCAACTACCTGCGCCCGCTCCCCGGCGAAATGTCGGACGGCGCCTTCTTCGGCGCCATCGCCGAAGAAGCCGATTGCGCCATCTTGCTCGACCTGCATAACCTCTGGTGCAACGAGCGCAATGGGCGCCAGGGCGTGCTGGCGGCGCTCGACGACATGCCGCTCGAGCGGGTGTGCGAAGTCCACCTGGCCGGCGGCGACCACCTGGACGGGTATTATCTCGACGCCCATTCCGGCCTGGTGCCGCCGGAGCTGATGCAGCTGGCACACAAGGTACTGCCGCGGCTGCCCAATCTGAAGGCGCTCTTGTTCGAGATCGTGCCCGCGTATATGTCGGCGCGCACCATCGGCCAGGGCGAACTGACGGCGCAACTGCGCGACTTGCGCCAGCTCTGGAACGAGCGCAGCAAGTCGCTCCAGGTGGCATGCGGCACGCCGCGCCCCATGGCGCGCACCATTACGGCCGCCGACAGCGCCTTGCCGTCGCCAACCGAGTGGGAGCGCGCACTGGCCGGCCGCGTGCTCGAATCCGACGCGGACGCGCCGTTTGCGCAGGTGTTCGATGCCGACAATGGCGTGGCCGTCCTGCGCCAACTGGTGGCGGCGGTGCGCAGCGGGACCATTGTCGATTCGATGACGCTCAGCTACCGCCTGATTGTGCTCAGCCTCGGCGAGCCGGCATTTTTATCGCTGCTGCGGGCCTTCTGGAAAACCCGCCCGCCGGAACCGTTTGCGACCGAAGAAGCGCTTAATTTCGCCGAATTCCTGCGCACCCAGGGGCTCGCCATTCCGCATCTGGACGAGGTGCTGGCGTTCGAACTGGCATCGCACCAGGTGCGCATGTACGCACAGCATAAAACCGTGCGCTTTACCTGTTCGCCGCTGCCGCTGCTGATGGCCTTGCGCCAGGCGCGCATGCCCGACTTTGCCGATCATGGCGATTTTGCGCTGACGATCGAGCCATAGATCGCGCCGACCAGCGCCTGCGCTCATCAAAACTCGACTTGAACCCCGCTTCGGGATACTTTAGGATGCCGGGTGTTTTGATGATTGAAAGGGCTCAATGCCATCCTCACGCGTGCCGCCGTCCAGGCGACGTGTTTTATCGGCGGCGCGGCTTCCCGTCGTGCTGCTGTCGGTCTTGCTGGCAGGGTGCGCCTGGCCTGGTTGTCCTGCTCCTGCGCCCCTGCACCAGCCAGAGACCTTGCAGGTTCTCGCTGAACGGCACCATGTTTGCGGCGTAGTGGTCGCTGTCATCAGGGACCGCCAGCTTGCGTCGATCGAGACGGCGAGCGCTTGCGCGCCGCCGGCCACGCTTGCGCCGGACAGCGTTTTTCAGGCGGCGTCGCTCAGCAAACCGGTGTTTGCCTACGCGGTGCTGAAACTGGTAGCGCAAGGCAAACTCGATCTCGACACGCCGGTCATGACATATTTGCCGCAAGGTTACCGGCACCAGCGCAACCTGTTAACGCCCGAACCATCCGATCTGGTCACCGACCCGCAACTGGCGGCCATTACCATCCGCATGGTGCTGAACCACACCTCGGGCTTGCCGAACTGGACCTCCGGCGTACTGCGTGTCGGCACCGCTCCCGGCACCACATGGAATTATTCGGGCGAAGGCTACGTGCTGTTGCAGCGCGCGGTGGAAAGCGTCACCGGCCAGCCGCTGGACCGATTCATGGCTGCGCAGGTATTCCAGCCCCTGGGCATGAACCACAGCGACTATGCATGCAATGAGCGCGTCGCCAAAAACCTGCTGCCGGGGACCAAAGCGAATGGCGCGCCAAGGGCGGCGATGACGCTGACCAACCCGAACGCCGCCTTTTCGCTCCACACCAGCGCCGCCGACTACGCAAAATTCCTGGTCGCGCTGATGAACGATGACGCCCTGCTGACACAGTCGACCGCGTCCCCTGTCGCTGTCGATCCAGCCTTGGGGATCAGCTGGGGATTGGGCTGGGGCATGGAGCGCGGGCGGGACGATGCGACCATTTGGCATTGGGGAAACAACACCGGTTATCGCGCCTTCGCCATGGCCTCGGTGCGCAGCGGCGACGGCTTTGTGATGCTGACCAACAGCGAAAATGGGCTGGAACTGGCGCCGCCATTGGCACAGAAAATCCTGCCGCGACAGCACACCGTCTTCCAGTCGCCGATCCTGGGTACCGACCTGCTCAATGTGCTCTGCAACACGCTGCGTATCTGCCTGTAACGCATGACGACGCCACCGAAGCCCGCGCTTCCGGGCGTGCTGCGCGGCGCCGGCGAATGGGACCCACCCGGCGGCTGGCGCGATTTCACCCTGGCGCGCGCTACCGGCGACCGGTTTTCCCGCGCTTGATGACGCTCAACGCGGTTGGCGCCGCACCAGTTCGATCTCGAACAGCTTCGGCCACAATTTGCCAGTGACAAACAGGCGCTTCTTCTTGCTGTCGTAAGCGATCCCGTTCAGCACATCGACCGCGCCGCTAGCGCGGCTCTTTTCGTCGAGCAGGCCGGCCAGGTCGATCCAGCCGACCACCTTGCCGCTGGCCGGGTCGATGCGCGCGATCACGTCCGACCCCCACACATTGGCATACAGTTCGCCGTCGACCCATTCCATCTCGTTGAGACGGTCGATCGGCTTGCCGTCGGCCGTCACCTGGATGCGCCGCACCTCCGCCAGCGTCTTGGGGCTGAGCACGCGAATGACGGCGGTGCCGTCGCTCATGAACACATCGGTGCCGTTATTGGCCAGGCCCCAGCCCTCGCCGGGATACGAAAAGGTCTGCTTCATCTTCAACGTGGCCTTGTCGAACACGAAACCGACGTGCGAGGTCCAGGTCAGCCCGACAATGGTGTTGCCGACATCGGTGATGCCTTCGCCGAAGTAGTCGGGCGCGATGTCGGTCTTCATCAGCACCTTGCCGGTTTTCAGGTCGGTCTTGCGCACCGAGGACTTGCCGTTCAGGCCCGTGCTTTCGTACAGAACGCCGTCGGTGTAAAACAAGCCCTGGGTAAACGCATCCGTATCGTGCGGGTACGTATTTTTGACAAGGAAGCCGTACACGGGAATGGCCGCCTCTGCTGCACCTGCAGCGGCGCCGGCCAGCAGCAAACTGGCGGCCAAGTTGATTAATCTCTTCAAATAACACCTCGGGTCGGAGCGGTGAAACAGTCTTCATACCGTTTCTCAAGGCATGAATACTAATACAATTGGGCGGGAACAGCGTCGCAGCAATGGCGCTGCCCGAAAAACCATCAATCACCATGGGAGTCCTGCTTGAACATTCGCGATGCCGAAGCCGTCGACGCCGGCGCAATTGTCTCGATCTATAACCACTACATTCTCAGCACCGCCATTTCATTCGAAGAAGAAAGCGTCAGCGAACCGGCCATGGCCAGCCGCATTGCCGACATCCAGGCGGGCGCCCTGCCCTTCCTGGTGCTGACCGATGGCGACACCATCGCCGGCTACGCCTACGCCACCAAATGGCGCGTGCGCCACGCCTACCGCTTCGCGGTCGAGAGTTCAATCTACCTGTTGCCCGGCCACGGCGGCAAGGGCCACGGGGCGGCGCTGTACGCCGCCTTGCTGGCGCGCCTGGGCGAGGGCGGCTTTCATATGGTCATCGGCGGCATCGCGCAGCCCAACCCGGCCAGCGTGGCGCTGCACGAAAAACTCGGCTTCAGGAAAGTCGCCCACTTCAGCGAAGTCGGCTTCAAGTTCGGGCGCTGGATCGACGTCGGGTATTGGGAGCTGAAACTCGGGGAGGCGTAACAAGCCACCAAAAATTGAACAGTAGCGGTTTCTCTTGGGAATGATAATATGCAAAATTGCCTAGTATGCAACCCAAGGAAAACCGATGGATGTATTTTTGTTATTGCTGGTGGTGGCGTCCTACGTGCACTTCCTCAGAGCAAGAGGGGATGCCCGAAGGCGGGTAGATTCGCTTGAAATTACGCTGGCGGAACTGACGGCGGAAGTTGTCGCGCTCAGGGATAACGTCAACCGCCGCACGGACCCCGCCGCAGAGAGCACGACGGCAACGGCGGTGCAGGACGTGCTGCTGCGTAACCAGGCTGCCAGAGCGGCCAGGGCGGCGCGCATGGCCGCCGGCGGCGACGCCGCCGAAGCGGTGGTGCCGGCGCCCCAGCCGGCGCCAACGCCGGCTCCCGCGCCTCGTGCGCCTCGCCCTGCCGAGGCGGCCACTGTCACCCCCGCTCCGCTCGCGCCTCGGCCTGCCGGGCCGGTGCCGGCCACTCCTGCTCCGCTCGCACCCCGCCCCGCCGAGCCGGCTACTGTCAGCAGCGCGCCCGTGGCCCCCGCGCCTGCGCCGGCACGCCCCGTAACGTACACGGATCGCAGTGATACCGCGCCGGCCTGGATCACGGCGGCGAAAAAATGGATGTTCAGTGGCAACCTGGTCGCCAAGCTCGGCTTGCTGATCCTGTTCATCGGCGTCAGCTTCCTGCTCAAATACGCGGTCGAACGCAACATCGTGCCGATCGAACTGCGCCTGGCCGGTATTGTCATCGCCGATATCGCCCTGCTGGTCTGGGGCTGGCGCATCCGCGACAGCCGGCGCGGCATCGGCCTGCCGGTGCAGGGGGCGGCGCTGGGCATCCTGATGCTGGTCACCTTCGCCGCCTTCCGCATGTATGATCTGATTCCGGGCGGCATGGCGTTCGGCCTGCTGTTCGCGCTGACCTTCTTTACCTGCCTGCTGGCGGTGCTGCAAAACGCCTTCTGGCTGGCCGTGTTCGGCATAACCGGGGGCTTCCTGGCGCCGATCATGACTTCCACCGGCCAGGGCAGCCACATCGGACTGTTCTCGTACTACACCTTGTTAAATGCCGGCATCCTCGCCATTGCGCTCAAGCGCGCCTGGCGTTCGCTCAACCTGATTGGCTTTGCCTTCACCTTCGTCATCGGCACCGCGTGGGGCGTGCTGCGCTACGTCCCCGAAAACTATCTGTCCACCCAGCTGTTCCTGATCGTCTTCGTGCTGTTCTACGTCGCCATCGCGGTGGCCTACGCCACGCGCCAGGCGAGCGCACTGAAAAACTACGTCGACGCCACCCTGGTGTTCGGCGTGCCGCTGGTCGCCTTCGGCCTGCAGTACGGCATGGTCAAAGACACCCGCTTCGGCGTGGCCTTCTCGGCGCTCGGCCTGGGCTTGTTCTACACCACGGTCGCGCTGGTCATGTGGCGGCGCGGCGCGCAGAATTTCAGGCTGATGGTCGAATCCTTCCTGTCCATGGGCCTGGTGTTCGGCACCCTGGCCCTGCCGTTCGCCCTGGACGGACGCTGGACCTCGGCCGCCTGGGCGCTGGAAGGCGCCGGCGTGGTCTGGGTCGGCCTGCGCCAGCGCCAGGCGCTCACCTGCGCGTTCGGGCTGCTGGTGCAAGCCGGCGCCTGGATTTCCTTCCTGGCGGCGATCACCGGCATCGGCGCCGACGCGGCCGAGGCCAACCTGTGGCTCGGCTTCCTGCTGTTGACCGGCACCGCCTTCCTGATGGCCACCAACTTCCGCTCGCGCGAGGCCGACATCCCGTCGCCGCTGCCGCGCTGGCTCGGCGGCGCTTTCCTGACCGTGGCGGCGATCTGGCTGGTCGCCGGTGCCTGGACCGAAGCGGTGCTGCGCACCAGCGGCGCCACCCAAGCAAGCCTGATGGCCGCCAGTGCCCTGGTGGCATCGATGATCCTGGCGTTCATCGCCAAACGCATGCAGTGGCCGCTGGCGCGCGCCCTGGCGCTGGCCGTGCAGGTGGTGGCCGGCGCGGTCCTGGCCATGCTGATCTGCATCATGCTGCTGGTCGCGTTCGAGCCCGACGCGAACCTGTTGCGCACGCCATTCCTGGCAGCGCTGCTGATTTTCGCCGGCGCCATTTTCAGCAGCTGGGCCATGCAACGCGGGCCGCAGCCGCAACAAGCGGTACTGTCGCGCATCATGCTGGCCTGGTCGGCGGGGTGGTGGTTCGTGCCGGTGCTGGTGCTGTTCTGCGTGTGGGCCACCCGCAACTACCAGCTGATCGGCGGCGGCTACTCGCGCGACACCGCCATGCTGTACGCCTATGGCGTGGCGCTGTCGCTCTCGGCGCTGGCGTTCGCGGCGCTGGCCAGGCGCCTGGCGTGGCCGGCGCTGCGCTGGTTCAGCGCCGCCGCCTGGGCCGGCCTGGCCGTGGCCACGGTCTGGATCCTGGCAGTGCTGTACGGCGGCGACACGGTGGCGTTCGAAGCCGGCGTGGCGCTGGCCTGCCTGTGGCTGACCTCGGAATACATGCTCAAGCGCTGGCCCGCCAGCGGCTGGAACCTCGCCGCGCCATGGTTACAGGTGCTGCACACCGTGCGCACCGCCGGCCCATGGCTGATGATCTGGCCGGCCGTCTCGATCGCGGTATCGCGCTGGTTGTTCGGGGTCGACGACGCCGATGCGCTGCTGCTGAGCCAGGCCGGCTGGCAAACCAGCGGCAGCTGGGCGCGCTTCATCCCGGCCTGGCTGATGATGCTGGCCATCGTCTGGCTGATCGCCCGCGCCCGCGCCGGCAAGTGGCCTGCGGCCCCGGTCGCCAGCTGGCACCGCGCCACCCTGATCCCGCTGGCGACCGGCTGGTCGCTGATGCTGGCCGCCGTCTGGAACCTGACGCAAGATGGCGCCATGGCGCCCCTGCCCTACCTGCCGGTGCTTAATCCCCTCGACCTGACCAGCGGCTTTGCCATGGTGCTGGCGGTGGCGTGCTACCGCATGCGCCTGATGGACGCAGGTACCGGCGAGGAGCGCGCCGTGCTGGCGCGCGTGCCGGCGCTGCTGGCCTGGGCCGGCTATGCCTGGTTCAACCTGATGCTGCTGCGCACGGCGGCGCATTATCTGGGCATTCCGTACAACGTCGACCAACTGTTCGCCTCGCAGTTCATCCAGGCCATGCTGTCGCTGGTGTGGAGCATTTCGGCCCTGGTGCTGATGTGGCGCGCTGCAAAGCAGGCATCGCGCAAGCAGTGGGTGATTGGCGCGCTGCTGCTCGGCGTGGTGGTCGGCAAGCTGTTCCTGATCGACCTGTCGAATGTGGCCGGGATGGCGCGCATCGTCAGCTTTGTCGGGGTCGGCTTGCTGATGCTCGTGATCGGCTATATTGCACCGTTCCCAACGCAACCAGAAACCGCGCCGGAAGCACCGGCGCAATGAACCAAGGATCCATGTCGATGTCCAACTCACCTCTTGCCTCGCTTTGCCTGGCGGCGCTGGCCGCAGCCAGTTCTCCCGTGGCGCTGGCCGACGCCCCGGCGACCGACCTGCCGGGCGACTACCGCCATGTCCTGCCGCTGACCGTCAGCGGCAAGGAATCGGTGGTCCAGCTGCGCCTGCCCAAGGACGTGTACCTGCACGCCCGCACGGTCGACTTGCGCGACCTGCGCCTGTTCGATGCGCAGGGTAACAAGCTGGCGTTCAGCTTGCAGGAACCGCTGCCGCGCGCCGAGCGCTCGCGGCGCGACCTGCCGGTGCGCCTGTTCGGGGTGCAAACGACGCGTCCGGCCGGCTCGCTGGCCGACACCGATATCGCAGTGCAGCGCTCCGGCGACGGCACCGTGCTGTCGGTCAGTGCGCGCGCGCGGCCGGCCGCGGGCACGCCCGCTGGCGGCATCGACACGCTGGTGCTCGACCTCGGTGCGAATGCCGCGGCCGCCACTATCGATGCCCTGCGGTTTACCTTGCCGGCCGGCGTGAGCAGCTACAACGCGCGCGTGGTACTCGAAGTGAGCGACGATCTCAAGCACTGGGATACGGCCGGCGAGACCGACCTGTCCTGGCTGGTCAACGAGCGTTCCGAAACCCTGTCCAGCGACCGCATGGAGTTCGAGGCGCGCGCCTTCCGTTATGCGCGCCTGAGCTGGCGCCAGGGCAAGCCGCTGCAGTTCGCCGCCATTACCGCCGAGTCGCCGTTGGACACAGCGCTGGCGCCGCAGGTGGAGCGCCTGCTGATCCAGCCGAAGCCCGGGCGTTTTGTCACAGACCATGTATATCCGGCCTCGGTCGCCATTCCGGTGCAGCGCATCGGCGTCGACCTGGGCGAACAGAACGTGGTGATGCCGGCCCAGCTCGGCCGTTACGTTGAATTGCCCGATCCCCAGGGCGGCAAGACCAGCACCTGGCAGTTCGAACCGCTGGCCGCCGCCACGTTCTATCAGCTGACCCAGGGCGGAAAGCGGCGCGCCTCGGGCGATATCGGCATCACGCCGGCGCACCAGGCCGAATGGGTGCTGCGCACGGAAGCAGCGGGAGCGCCAGCACCGAGCCTGGGCCTGTCATGGACGCCGTCCACGCTGGTGTTTCTGGCCAATGGCAAGCCACCCTACCGGCTGGCCTTTGGACGCGCCGACGCCAAGCCGGGCGCCAGTTCGCTGGCGCAGGTGGCGCCCGGTTTCAGTCCCACCGAAATCGCCGCCCTCGAAAGCGCGGTGGCGGGGCCGCTGCAAACGGCCACGGCCGCTGTTGCAGAGGGGCCTGGCGCCGCCGATAAAGCGGCCGCCGCCGCGCGCACCCGCATGTTCGCCCTGTGGGGGGCGCTGCTGGCGGGCGTGGGCGTCTTGGGCTTCATGGCCTGGCGCCTGGTCAAACAGATGAAATAGTCGGGCCCGCGAACGGTGGGCCTCAGGTGAACAACAGCGACACGCAATGCAGCGCCAGCCCCACCAGCCCGCCGACGATGGTGCCGTTGATGCGGATGTATTGCAGGTCGCGCCCCACGTGCAGCTCGAACTTGCGGGCGATGGTGTCGGCATCCCAGCTGCGGATCACGCGCCGCACCAGGGCGATGATCAGTTCGCGCTTGGAGACGATGGTCTCTGCCGCAAAGGTGCGCAGCCAGTCGTTGATGCGCTGCTGGATCGCCGGATTGCGCTCAAGCGCGCGGCTGAACGCCTGCAAGGCCGATTGCAGGTGCGCCGAGAGCTGCGAATCGTCCGATTCGGCATCGGCCAGCAGGCGGTCGCGCACGTCTTCCCACACCTGGCCCACATAGGTGCGGAACAGCGGGTGGTTCAGGCTGCTTTCCAGCAGGCTGCGCAGCTTTTCCTCGTATTCCGGCGAATGCGCCAGGTTCTCGATCAGCTCTTCGGTGGCGGCCTGGAAACGCACGCGCCATTCGCTGTCTTCGCCCTGGATCTCTTCCAGCGTATTTTGCACCCCTTCCATCAGGCGCTCGTAGAATTTTTCATCTATGGCGCGCGGCAACCAGCGCGGGCTGTGTTCGTGCACCTTCTGGCGGATATACGGCCGGTGTGCTTCCAGCGCGCTTGAAATGAGCCCGAGCAGGCGTTCCAGCAGCACATGGTGTTGACGGCCGGCCACCAAGACCGACAGCACCTGCGACAGGATCGGCGCCAGCTTGACGTCCTGTAGCGCGCCGGACAGCGCTTCACGCAGGAAACCGGCGGCATCCTTGTCGTCGATCATGCGCAGCAGCACCGGCACCGCGCTCACGGCCTGGTCGGCCACGGCGCGGCTGTTGGCCGGTTGCGCCAGCCAATGCGCGGCCGAGCCGGCGAAGTCGATGCGCACCAGTTCGGCGTGCACCACATCGTAGCTCATGAAATTTGTTTCGAGAAAATTGCCGAGATTTTCCCCGATCTTTTCCTTATTGGTCGGAATGATGGCGGTATGCGGGATCGGCAAGCCGAGCGGATGGCGGAACAAGGCGGTCACGGCGAACCAGTCGGCGATCGCGCCCACCATCGCCGCTTCCGCGAAGGCGGCAACGAAGGCAAACGCCGCATGGCGCGGCTCGAGCACACGCGCGGCGACGAACAGCACCGCCATCGCCACCAGCAAGCCAGTGGCGATCAGACGCATGCGCGTCAGCCCGGCCTGCTGTTCGCTTTCACGCACGGAGCGTGGCGTATCAGGGTTGAAACTCAGAGCTTGATCGTGCCGTGTTCGCCAGGATCCACATCGGGCGTGGTGCCGGTCAGGACGGCCTTGGCCATTTCGAACAGGCTGACCACCTTGCCGCCGGTCGAATCCCAGTACTCGGCGTTGCTCGAGACCACGCGCACCAGCACCACGTGCGGATCATCCGGGCCGTGCGGATACCAGGCCTGGACCGCAGGGTTCCACATGGCCTTGATCGTGGCGCGGTCGACGATGCGCTCGGCGCGCCCGCTGACCGACACGTAGGTGTGGTCTTCCGGCTCGGCAAAGCTGACATTGACTTCAGGGCGGGAAACGATGTCTTCCCACAGTTCGGTATCGGTCGAGGTGTAGAACCACAGGTTGCCTTCGGTATCGGTTTCCTGGTTGGTCATCGGACGGCTCACGAGGCGGCCCTGCTCGTTTACGGTGGTGAACATGGCGAAGCGAATCGACTTGATCTTGGACTTCAACTCAGCCACTTGATCGGAATGGTTATATGCTGACATGGGCTTTTCCTTCACGCAGTTCTAGGTTATTAAGAAACTGTATCGTAATCGCAATACTCTAGTGCTTCTGTGCGCAAGCGAACTTATTGGGCAGCATGGCGCGCACCGTCTCTCACTACGTCAGCTCGTAAAACTCCCCATTGGTTCAACTGCGCACATTGATGTGTATCAGTTTGCGTATTGAGCGCCTGGGGGTGTTTACGCGTCCGCGCGCGTTTTGAAGACCAGTACGCCGGCGACTTCCTGCAGATGCCGGTCGCGCGCTTTTCACGCGCGCCATGCGCGGCAGCTTGCCCGAAAACTAGGCGCGCGGCGCGCCCAGATGCGCCACATACCAGTCCAGCGCTTCCCGCAAGCCCTGTTCCAGGCGGTGCGTGGGCTGGTAACCGAGCAGGCGCGCAGCTTTCGAAATGTCGGCCTGCGAATGGCGCACATCGCCTGCCCGGAACGCGCCATATTCCGGCTTGTAATCTTGCAGGTGAGCGAAGCGGCCAGCCAGCAGCGCATGCATCATCGCGTACAGTTCGTTCAGGCTGGTGCGCGCGTTCACCGCCACGTTATACACCTGGTTGACCGCCGCCGGATCGCCGACCAGGGCCGCCAGCAGATTGGCCTGCACCACGTTATCGACAAAGCAGAAATCACGGCTGCTGTCGCCATCGCCATTGATATGCAGCGGATGGTTGTGGATCATGGCGTAAAACCACTGTGGAATCACGGCCGCGTACTCGCCGCGCGGGTCCTGGCGCGGCCCGAACACATTAAAGTAGCGCAGCCCGATGGCGTCCAGCGCGTAGCAGCGCGCAAACATCTCGGCATACACTTCATTGACGTGCTTGGTGAGCGCGTACGGCGAGAGCGGCCGCCCGATATGCTCTTCCACCTTGGGCAAGTCTGGATGGTCGCCGTAGGTCGCACTCGAGGCGGCGTACACGACGCGCCGCACCCTGGCGTCGCGCGCGGCCACCAGCACGTTCAGGAAACCGATCAGGTTGACGTCGCTGGTCAGGATCGGATCGGCGATCGAGCGGCCGACCGAACCGAGCGCCGCCTGGTGGAGCACCACGTCGACGCCCTGGCAGGCGCGCCGGCAACTGTCCAGGCAGCGGATATCGCCCTCGATGAAGTCGAAATTCGCCCAGGCCGATGACGGCACTACGGCGCGCACTTGCGCCAGGTTGGCGCGATAGCCGGTCATCAGATTGTCCAGGCCGGTGACGCGCTGGCCGAGCTTGAGCAAGGTTTCCAGCAAATTCGACCCGACAAAACCGGCCACGCCGGTGATGAGCCAGTGGTGCGGGGTCTGGCGCAGGTCCGACAGGACCTGCTGGTAACGCCTGTTTTCGGGGGTGCTCAGCATTAACATCTCCAGGCAGGGCAGACAGCACCAGCGGCCAACCTGCACGTACAGCGACATCGCACCGGCGCGGGGCCGGCAGGATGCCAATGATCGGGAAACCGGCAACAACAGACCGGCAACGGCACTATCTTGCATCGCCGGGGAAGCCGACGCCCATCCCGGCACGACCACGCTGGCGTCTCAGGAAATTCTACGGAGCACGGCGTGCTAAATTTTGATTTTGAGCAACTTCATGCCGATCAGATCGTCATTTGCACAGACGCAAAATATTGACGCAACACAATGAGTTGCGACGCCGACTGCCTACCCTAGGCAGGATGCCAGCACCCTGGCGCGTCAGGAGAACCTCATGTCCCATTCCATTTCCCGCTGGCCGCGTTCGCTCGCCGCTGCGGCCATCACGCTTGCCCTGCTGTTGGCAGGCGTGCTCGGCGGATGCAAGTCGAGCGACCCCGCCGCCCTGATGGCCGAGGCCAGGCAACTTCGCGTGAAGGGTGATTGGCGGGCGGCGGTGATCGTGCTAAAAACTGCCATTCAGAAAAATGGTAGCGACCGCGATGCGCGCCTGTTGCTGGGTGAAGTGTATCTCGAGCAAGGCGATGCGGCCTCGGCCGAGAAAGAATTGCGGCGCGCGCGCCAGCTCGGCGCGGCCGCACCCGGTCTGCCGCTCTTGCTGGGCCGGGCCATGTTGATGCAGGGCCAGCATGAACGTTTGCTGGCCGAAATCGGCCCCACCGCCCCGGCGGCCGAGCGTCCCGCCATCCTGGCCCTGCGCGCGAACGCCCTGCTCGCCAGCGGCGACAGCGTCCAGGCCGGCGCGCTGTTCGCGCAAGCGCTCAGCCTGCAACCGGACTTGCCCGACGCCCTGCTCGGCATGGCCCGCATGGCATTGGCCGGTAAGCAGGACGGCGAGGCCGCCGCACTGATCAAGCGCGCCCTGGCCGCCCATCCGGACCACGTTGAGTGCCTGCGTTTTCATGCCGACTTGCAGCGCGCCGCCGGCAAGCCGGCACAGGCATTGGCCGCGCACGAGCGCATCCTGGCTCTGCAACCGTACAACGTACAAGCCCGGCTGGACGTGGCGAGCCTGCACAGCGACGCCGGGCGTTTCCCGGAAGCGCGCGCGGCGCTGGGCGCCGCCCGCAAACTGGCCGGGGCCTCGCTCCCGGTGGTGTTCGCCGAGGCCATGGCCGACTTTCGCGAGAAAAAACTGACCTCCTCCCTGGCTTCGCTGCAACAAGTGCTGCGCGTCGCGCCAGAATACTATCCCGCCATCTTGCTCTCCGGGGCCGTGCAATTGGGCCTGGGGGCGACCGGACAGGCGGAGCAGCATCTGCAAAAATTTCTCGCCGCCTATCCCGGCGATCCGTACGCCACCAAGCTGATGAGTACATTGCACATCCGCGCCAACGCCCCCCAGGCCGCCCTCGACCTGCTCACACCCTTGCTCGAGAAAAACCCCGCCGACCTCGAACTGCTGACCCTGGCCGGCGAAGCGAGCTTGAGCGCGCTCAAGTTCGGCCCCGCCACCGCCTACTTTGAACAGGCCCTGGCGCTCGATCCGAAAGCCACCTCGCTGCACACCTCGCTGGCATTAAGCCGCCTGGGCAGCGGCGACACCGGACGCGCAGCCGCCGAATTGCAGCGCGCCTCCGCACTCGACGGCGGCGCGCCGCGCACCGGTTTACTGCTGGTCATGACCCATCTGCGCGCCAACGACACCGACAAGGCGCTCGCGGCCGTGAAGGATATGGAGCAACGCGGCAACAATCCACTGGTCCAGAACCTCAAGGGCGGTATTTACCTGGCGCGGCGCGAGGCCGGCCTGGCACGCGCCAGTTTCGACAAAGCACTGCTGCTCGAAGCACTGTACCTGCCCGCGCTGGCCAACCTGGCCCAGCTCGACCTGGTCGAAGGCAAGCCGGCCGACGCCCGCAAACGCTACGAAGCGGCGTTGCAAAAAGCGCCGCGCGACGTTGCGCTGCTCGACGCGCTGGCGGACCTTGCGCAGCGTGAAGGAAAGATGGGCGACGCCATCGCCTGGCTGGAACGCGCGCGCAACATCGAGCCCGACGCCCTGCCGCTGGCGCTGCGTCTGGCCGACATGTATGCCCGCGCCGGCAGCAAGGACAAAGCCCTGCGCCTTGCCCGCACCCTCCAGACCGCCAATCCCTCCAGTCCGCAAGCGGCCGGGATGCTGGCCCAGGCCTACGTGCTCAACGGCGACCTGAACGCCGCCATTGAAGCCTACGGCCGCCTGGCAGCCCTGGTCCCGGCCTCGCCCGCGCCACTGTTGCGGATGGCTAAGTTGCAAGTGGAGATGCAAGACGACAGCGCCGCGCTCACCCTGCTGCGCCAGGCCATCGCCGTCGACCCGGCCTCGTTCGACGCCCGGATTACCCTGGTCAATCTGCTGACCAGGCAACAGAAATTTGCCGACGCCCGCGCCGTCGCGCTCGACGCCCAGCAAGGCGCACCCGATTCCGCAACCGGACACAAGCTCGAAGGCGACGTCCATGCAGCCCAGGGGCAGCATGCGGCCGCCCTCGCCGCGTGGGAACGCGCCTTTGCCCGCAAGGCCGACGGTGGCCTGCTGATCCAGATCCACGGCGCCCTCAACAAGCTCGGGCGCGCTGCGGACGCCGACGCGCGCATGGCCCGGTGGTTCAAGGAGCATCCGGCCGATGTGCCGGCGCGCCTGTACTATGCCAGCAGCAAGCTGGTCGCGAACGACCACAAGGGCGCCATCGCGCATCTGGAAGCCATCCTCAAGGCCGATCCCGACAACGTTATTGCGCTCAACGACATCGCCTGGGCCTGCCAGCAGAGCGGCGATGCCCGCGCCCAAGCCTACGCCGAGCGCGCGCATGCGCTGGCGCCTGGCAACCCGGCCGTCCTCGACACGCTCGGCTGGATTGACGTCGAGCGCGGCAACTTCGCCCGCGCCGTGCCCTTGCTGCGCAAAGCCAATGCGCTGGCGCCCGCGGCCGGCAATATTCACTTCCACCTGGGCATGGCGCTGGCGCGTTCGGGCGACAAACGCGGTGCGCGGCGCGAACTCGAACGCCTGCTTGCGAAGCCGCAGCGTTCCGCGCATCACGAACAAGCCGCCGCCCTGCTGCGTACCCTGTAGGCCGGCGCCTTGCGCGACCGGGCCCGTCCGCCAGGGCTGGCCCGATGATTCCAGCCAGTCAGGCGCACGGACGCTGCGTTGACATCACCGCACCCGGCGTCGCGTCGCAGCGTCGCCACACAATCTTATGCCACCGATCGCCGGCGGCGGGCGTGGGCGGCAGCGCCGCAACGCCACAGCCGGCCGTCGATCGCCATCGAACGACGCTGCACGGTAGCGCCGCCATGGCAAGTCGCCATCGTGCATCCTGCGGCCAGCGAAGCGGCGGGCCTCAGGTCCGTCCCGGCTCGTACCGGCCCGGCGCAATGATCCCGGCGGGATCGAGCGCCTTCTTGATCCGCGCCACCGTCTTCCAGTACACATCCCCGTGCGGATCGAGCTGCCCCATCGAGTGGTTGCCGACCCGATAAGGAATATAGCCGGCGTCCATCACGCTGTCGAACACCGCCTGGTAGCACTGCCTGGCGCGCATCACTTCATCGGCATCCTCCTTGTCGTAGGCAATCGTCAGTACCGCGCCCAGCGAACGCTCGTTGATCATGCTGAACGTGACGAACAAATCGACACCATGCGCCGCGAACAGCGGTTCGACCAGCGCGTGCAACTCCAGCACATCGGCCCCGCGCATCGGCAGCACCGGGGAGATCCACAGCATGCCGCAATTGTCCTGCGCCGGATCGGCCCGCTGCGGGAAGCCGGGCGGCAGTGCCGCGCGCCGTCGCCAGTAGGCACCCGCGAGAAAACGTCCGTTCGGCTTGCCCCGGTTCATCGCGAACAGCGCTTCGCCCAGCCCGACCTGCGCGCGCAGACGCTGGCCGGCCCGCGATGAACCGAGCATGCGCGCCAGCACGCCGCCCCAGCGCAGCTTGCGCTCGTTCAGGAACGCGGTGCGCGCGCGCGTGCCGCGCAAGGCCGTCTTGATCGCAGCCCGCGCCGCCGCCACCTGCGCGGCGCTGCCATACAGCGCGCCCGATACGGTCCACGCGCCAATCGCCGCCGCCTCGCGCAGGGCGCCGCGCAGCGCCTGCGGAAGACAGGACTGGCCTGGCGCCAGCGCACGCGGAAACACGCGCCCGCCGGAAATCACGCGCAAGTCATTGCCAATATGAACAATGCTGCGCAAGGTGCCGTTCATGCGCAACGGCCGCAGCGCGTCGACCACCGCGCCGATGTCTTCATGCTCAGACACCGAGCACAGAAAATGGTTCACGCACTCGGCGGCGGGCACCAGCCAGATGCCGATGCGCGTGACGATGCCGAAATTCGACTGGGTGAACATGCCATCGATGAACGGCCCCACGCCGTAGGGAAACAGGTGGGTGGCGCGGGCCTGCGGATAGTGGCCGAAGCCGGTGTCGAGCACCTCGCCGCTGGCCAGCACGACGCGCATGCCGGACACGTGCTGCAGCCGGTTGCCGTACGGCGAGTGGCCGAAGCCGCGTTCCAGGATATTGCCCATGAAGCTGGTATCCGGACCGGCGCCGGTGCAATCGATCCACCAGTCCAGATGTTCGGCCTGTAAATAATCCGACAACTGCTGCTGGGTCACGCCCGGCTCGATCACCGCGTAACCGAGCTCGGCGTCCACGGTGATGATCCGCTTCATGCGGCCCAGGTCGACGATCAGCTGCGCCTCGCCCACCGCGCAGGCGTCGCCGTAGCCCCAGTTGCGCCCGGTACTGATCGGATACAGCGGCAAGCCCAGCTCCGCACCCAGCCGCACCACGGCCACCACCTCGGCCTCGGTGGCGGGCGCGACCACCGCCAGCGGCCTGGTGGCGCGCGCGGCGGTGCTGCAACTGTAGCGCTTGAGCGCATCGAGTTCAGCGCTGGCATGGGCCGGACCGACGATCGCGGCCAGTGCCGCCAGCAGCCGGTCCTGTCCGACCGCGGCCCCGTACGGTCCGGTGTGTCGGAATTTTTGCTCATCGAAAATGTGCATTTCGCCCCCGTGTCAGTGATGGCCGCCATTCAGGCGCGCGCTGATGCCCGGTTCGTCCCACACCGGAAAAAAGTACGGGTAGAAGGAGCGCTCTTCGCCGTGCTGCTCCATCAGTCCGCCCCATTTGCGGATCTGTACGCCCATCTCTTCCAGCGGCAGGCGCAGCAGGACCGCCGGCGCGCCGACCCGGCTGCACGGACGCTCGCCGCCGAAGTCGGAAAAACCGAGCATGCGCTTATAGAACATCACGTGGCGTGGATTGACTTCGATCACGTAATCGGTAAATCCATGCAGCTTGTGCGAGTACAGATACGAAATATGGATCAGCGCGGCGAACACGCGCTTGGTGACGCCCTTGTCGATCGCCAGCCGCGACGGCTCGCACAAGCGCCGGCCCTGGCTGCGCAGCGCGTCGAGCCTGTCGCGAAAATTGTCATCGGCCGGCAGCCCGAATGCACTGTCCAGGCACAAGCTCATGGTGCCGACCAGCACTCCGCCGGTTTCGGCGTACAGGGTCACCTTGTTCGGATCGTGTTGCAGGCTGGGCTCGAACGCATAGCCGCGCCAGCCGTACATCTTGCGGATCAAGAGGCTGGCGGCCTCGCGCCGTCCGGCCGAATTGGCCAGCCGGATATGAAAAACCTGCAACTGCTGCCCCGCTTCGTGGGCCGCCGCCGGAGGCGCCTCGCTCGGTTCCGGCACGCGCAAGCCCGCCGGCATCTCGAAGGTTGCAATCGGTAGATCGTCTTGAAACATGGCTCTCTTCCTTCCACGTGATCGCACGGTCCGCCTACCGGTCCGCGCGCAAAGTTGTGTAAGTCAGACAGGGCCATCAGTAAGGAAGTTCACGCTGTCCGCACGGACATTGTTCTGCAACAAACGTGGAATGTCGGGAAATTTTGCATCCGTGGGGAAACTACAGGCCAGTGCCGAGATTGACTTGCCAAGTCATTGATTATCAAGGAAAAATCGAGCTGGCACGGTTGCTGCATAGAGGCTTGGCACGGCGGCGCCGCAAGCTGTCGACGCTTCCCCACCTGATCCCACCGGAGAGTTAATTATGAAACTAGTCCCGACATCCCTGATGAAACATGCGGCGATTGCCGGTCTCTGCCTGGCCGCAATGAACGGCGCGCGTGCCGATGCATTCGCCCAGTCCGTTCTCCTGATCGACAATTTCCGCCTGCTCCATCACACCGGCGACGCCTTCAAGTCGACGGATTTCACCTCGCTCAACGGCGCCGTCACCGCCCGTGCCACCGCTTCCCTCAACGGCGCAAGCATCATCGCGAATGCGCCCAGCACAAGCATCCTGAGCAGCACCATGCCCGATGTGGCGCACCAGTTCATCGGGCTGCCCACGCCGCCGCGCGCCGAAAACGATTTTGGCTATTTTTCCGTATCGCCAAGCCTGCCCGGCACCTTCGGCTATGCCGACCAGAACATGAGCGGCAACGCCGTGACGATCGGTTCGCGCCTGGCCGGGGCCCGCGTCGAAACGCGCGCCGACGCTTCCCTGCGCAGCGTTGGCGAGGCCGGCGGCCAGTCCGACGTCGGCACCTCGACCATGTTCCGCTTCACCCTCGGCGCCAGCGAGACCATGTCGGTTTCCTTCGACGGCAGGCCGATGACCCAGGCGTATGCCAGCAGCGGCAGCGGCGGCGGGACCAACGCCATCGCCCGCCTGGCGTGGAGCGTGAACATCATCAACCTCGATACCGGCACAATCATGCTCAACTATGCGCCCGACGACCTCAACGGCAATAGCCAGCGCAGCCGCAATGGCGACTACGCTGGCGACTCGACATTCGATCCAGGCTGGCTGACATTCTCGGCCACGTCGCTCATGCTCAACGCCAATGAAAACTATCAGCTGACCATCAACCAGACCACCCTCGCCAACGCCACCCAGGACCGGGTGGCGGTGCCGGAACCGGGCGGCCTGGCGCTGTTCGGCCTGGGCCTGCTGGGTATGTCGCTGATGACCCGGCGCCGCAACTAAGCCGGCCATGCGGACAAGAACAACAAGGTGGCCACGCAGTTGGCGGTCATTCCAGGGCCCGCAGCCGGTGCTGCGCGGTCGGCGCCGGCTGGGGATGCGGGCGTCGGACCGCCCCGGGGGACCCTGATGCACGGCTCGCTGGCAGCCGGCATTTTTCCGGTCAGGAGCGCGCCTGGCCGGGCGATTTTTTTGCTCGGGGCAGGCGACGGGCGCATGCTCTTTTTACTCTTGACGCGAATCAACGCGCCCGTGATCAGAGGAAACTTACAGTTTCCACGGACATATAATCGAACGAGTAGTGAAGCTGGCAGTGTCGCTTCCCATCGCCGCCCGACTTACGGAGACCCACACGATATGGAGGACTTCATCAGCCAGTTGCTGCTGCATGTACGAGGCATCTGGAAATACCGGTGGCTTGCCATCGGCACCATGTGGGTCGTGGCCGGACTGGGCTGGGTGGTGGTACTGCGCCTGCCGAACGATTACCAGAGTTCGGCGCGCGTGTTTGTCGATACCCAGAGTATCCTCAAGCCGCTGATGGCCAGCATGACCAGCATGCCGAACGTGCAACAGCAAGTGTCGATCATGAGCCGCACCCTGCTCAGCCGGCCCAACCTGGAGCGCGTCCTGCGCACGGTCGACCTCGATGTCGACGCCACCACGCCGCGCCAGCGCGAACGGCAGATCGACGAGCTGGCCATGCGCCTGAAAATTTCGGGCACCAGCACCAACGATATCTATTCGATCACCTACGGCGGCGACAACCCCAGGCAGGTGCACGATGTGGTGCAGGCGCTGCTGACGATCTTCCTGGAAGGCAGCTTCAAGGGCAAGAAGGCCGATTCGCAGAACGCGATCCGCTTCATCGACGACCAGATCAAGAACTACGAGCAGCGCCTGGTGGCGGCCGAAAACACGGTCAAGGAATTCAAGTTGCGCAACAGCGCGCTGCTGCCGCGCCAGGGCGTCGATTACAGCGCCCAGCTGGCCATTGCCAGCGACGCGCTCAGCACCGCCCGCATCGACCTGCTCGAAGCGGAACAGGCGCGCATTGCGATCCAGGCCCGCATCAACGGCGATCCGCTGCCGGCCGGGGCCGATCCGCGCCCGCGCGCCATTGTCAACCCGGACATCGACGCCCGCATCGCCGCCATCAACAAGAACCTCGACACCCTGCGCCTGCAATACACCGACCTGCACCCGGACGTGGTCAGCGCGCGCCGCCTGCTGGCCCAGCTCGAAGCGCGCAAGGTCGAAGAAAGCAAGCTGGCCCAGCGCGATGGCGACCCGGGCCGCTTCTACAGCCCCATGCTGCAGCAGCTCAAGGTGGCGCTGACCGAGGCCGATGCCAAGGTGGCCTCGATGCGGGTGCGGGTGCACGAATACAGCGTGCGCCACGAGCGCCTGCGCGAGCAGAGCAATGCCGTGCCGGAAGTCGAATCGCAACTGGCCCAGCTCAACCGCGATTATGAAATCAACAAGGACAACTACGAAAAGCTGATCGCGCGGCGCGAGTCGGCCAGGATCTCGGGCGACCTGAGTTCCTCGACCGAGATGATGACCTTCCGCATCATCGATCCGCCCACCATGCCGATTTCGCCGGTCGGTCCCAACCGCCGCCTGTTCCATACCGGCGTGCTGCTGATTGCCCTGTGCGCCGGCCTCGGCGTGGCGACCCTGGTCAGCCAGATCCGTCCGACCTTTATCAGCCCAGGCGCGCTGCGCGAGATCACCGGACTGAACGTGCTCGGGACGGTCTCGATGACCTGGAACGATGCCGAACGCAACAAGCTGCGCCGGGGGCAATACCTGCTCGGCGGCGCCTTCACCGCCCTGCTCGGCCTGTACGGCGCGATCATGGCATCCGGATTTCTCACGGGTTAAGCCCCAAGGGAGTACAACGTGGACAGTTCCCTCACTCCGGCCGCTGCGCCGCACGGCCCCGACGCGCCCGCCGGCGCCGAGCCACTGCGCGAAGTCGACATCAATCTGGCGCGCCTGCAGCAGATGGGCATGGTCACGCATGACGGCGGACGCACCAGCGTGGCCGAGGATTTTCGCATCATCAAGCGCCCGCTGCTGCGCAATGCGCGTGCGGCGGTGTCCGGCGGGGTACGGCACGGCAACCTGATTGTCGTCACCAGCGCCCTGCCCGGCGAAGGCAAGACCTACTGTGCGATCAACCTGGCGATGAGCATCGCCATGGAAAAAGACCACACCGTGCTGCTGGTCGACGCCGACGTGGCGCGCCCCTCGGTGCTGCGCACGCTTGGCCTGGCGCCGGGGCTGGGGCTGATGGACGTCTTGCTCAACGAAGACCTGAGCCTGACGGACGTGATCCTCAAGACCAACATCCCGACCCTGAGCCTGCTGCCGGCCGGGCGCAACAACAAGCACGCCACCGAGCTGCTGGCCAGTCACGCGATGAGCAAGCTGCTCTCGGAAATTGCCAACCGCTACCCGGACCGGATCGTGATTTTCGATTCGCCGCCGCTGCTGCTGACCACCGAAGCGGCGGTGCTGGCGGCCCAGATGGGCCAGGTGGTGATGGTGGTCGAGTCCGAGACGACGACCCAGCGCGAAGTCAAGGAAGCGCTGCTGCGGCTCGACAACTGCGCCCGCGTCGACCTGATCTGCAACAAAGCGCGTGCCTTCAACGGCGGCGACTACCACGGCTACTACGACTAGCCGATGCCAGACAACAAGCTGGTGTCAGACATGACACCGGGGTTTGAAGTTGAGTTCGTGTCCGGATGTCAGACCTGACACCGGTGTGTAGTTGAGGGCGGCGCTATCCGCGCCATCCTGTTTGTTCCCGTTCGCCCGATTAACCTTTGGAGTCGACCATGACTACTTCCCTTGAACCGCCGCGCCTCGTGGTGCATCTGATCCACCAGCTCGACGTCGGCGGTCTCGAAAATGGCCTGATCAACCTGATCAAGCACATGCCGCCCGAACGCTACCGGCACGCGATCGTCTGCCTCAAGGATTATTCGGAGTACCATGCGCACATCAAGCAGCGCGGGGTCGAGATCATCAGCCTGAACAAGCGCGAAGGCAAGGACTGGGGCCATTATCTGCGCCTGTTCCGCGCCCTGCGCGCGCTGCAGCCGGACCTGATCCACACGCGCAACCTGTGCGGCATCGAAGGCCAGCTGGTGGCGGCCCTGGCCGGCGTCAAGCTGCGCGTGCACGGCGAGCATGGCCGCGATATGAGCGACCTGTACGGCAAGCGCCTGAAATACAAGCTGCTGCGCCGCCTGCTGCGCCCGCTGATCGGGCACTTCATCGCCGTCAGCGCCGACCTCGAACACTGGTTGATCGACAGCGTCGGCGCCGAGCCCGAAAAAGTGTCGCAGATTTCGAACGGGGTCGACAGCATCCAGTTCCACCCGCGCCTGGGCCCGCCGGCCGCGATCGGCCCGGCCGGCTTCATGCAGGACAATGCTTTCGTCATCGGCAGCGTCGGCCGGATGGAGGAAATCAAGGATTACGGCACCCTGGTCGAAGCCTTCCTGCGCCTGATCGCCTCGCCTCATCCGGCCCACCAACGCATGCGCCTCCTGATCGTCGGCGACGGCCCGCAGCGCGCCGCCTGCCTCGATACGCTGACCCGCGCCGGCGCCGCGCACCGCGCCTGGCTGCCGGGCGAGCGCACCGACATCGCCCAGCTGCTGCGCGCCATGGACCTGTTCGTGCTGCCCTCGCTGGCCGAAGGCAGTTCGAATACCATTCTCGAAGCCATGGCCACCGGGCTGCCGGTGGTGGCCACCGCCGTGGGCGGCAATCCGGTGCTGGTCCATCCCGGCTTTACCGGCATCCTGGTGCCGCCGCGCGCGCCCGACCTGATGGCCGCCGCGATTGCCGATTACTGCCGGATTCCCGACATGGCGGCGCGCCACGGCATGCGCGCGCGCAGCCAGGTCATCGCCCGCCACAGCCTGCCCGAAATGGCGCGCGGCTACCTGCGCGTGTACGATGCGCTGGCGCACCCGGACGGTGGCTGCCCGGGCCCGGCCACGCATACCTGAAAGCGGCGCTCATGCCCAGGCCGGCGCACTCTGGCGCCCGGCGTGCACCGCGTGCACCTGCGCGTAGCAGGCCGCCACCTGCCGCGCCACCCGCTCCCAACTGTCGCCGCGCACCAGCGCCCGCACCTGCTCGCGCGGCGGCGGCGACACCAGCAGCCGCAGCACCGCGCGCTGCTGGGCGTCGGTATCGTCCCAGTCGACCCGCGCCAGCGCGAACTCGGCCCCGGCCAGGCTGAAAGGCGAGTCGCGCGCGATCAGCATCGGGCTGCCTGCCGCCAGCGCGTCGCGCACCGCCAGCGCCGTGCCCTGGCCGTCGCCCGGCGCGATGCACAGCGCCGCCGCCGCGTAGGTACTGGCCAGCATCGCTTCATCCTGGCGCAGCGCGCCCAGGCACGTCAGGCCGCGCACGCTGCGCAATTCCCGCAGGTAATCCTGGTCGCGCTCGACAACCTCGCCCACCAGCACCATCGGCAGCGACAGCGCCGCCATCGCCTGCGCCATCGCCAGCTGGTTCTGGTACGGCGAAATCGGGCCGGCCATCAGCGCGAACGGCCCGCTCATGCCGGTGCGCTGGCGAAACAGCTCGCCATCGGCCGCCAGCAAGGCCGGGTTGACGCCGTTCGGCAGCACCCGCACCCGGCCGCTATCGATCAGGAAACCGGCGCCGATGGCAAGCTTTTCGGCTTCGCCGAGCGCCACGATCAGGCTGGCCTGCTGCAAGGCGCGCCGGGTCTGGGCGTAGCCGGACTGCACATTCCATGAGGTCAGGCTGCCCAGCCGATGGTCGGCGGCGCGCGCGCTGGTGCCGCTGGCGCGGTTCCAGCCCGGCGCGATCAGCGGCGTGAGCACCACCGGCACGCCCTGCTCCACGGCCGCTTCCACCAGGCGCAAGTTGCCGTGGGTGGCGGAAAACACGTGGACCAGGTCATAGCCGTCGAGCCGGCTGGCGTAGGGATTGACCAGCTCGACCTCGATTCCGGAGCCGGCCTGCGCGCCCAGTTGCACTAGCGCACGGATGGTCTCGCGGACCTGCTGCTGGACACCGTCTTCACGTTCGAACAACATGGGATAAGACAAAATTCCGATACGCATGCACGCCTCCATTGTCAACACGGGCCGGTCGCCGGGGACCAGCAAGGCGGGCGGCATGAGAATGCTCAACAAGTCGCCACCCGCGCTGATTTAGTATTGCCTCAACTTAAGAGTTTCAGTGTACCGACGGGCACAGGCGCATCATTGAGGCAAGTCAATTAGTTTCACCAAAGAAAATCACATGCGCGTTCCGCTTTCGATTCTCATTTACCAGCGCGTGCTGGCCACGCCCGACCCGCTGTTTCCCGAGTGCCTGCACGCGCGCCGTTTCGAGCAGCAGCTGCGCCTGCTGCGCCGCTGGTTCCGCCTGATGCCGCTCTCGCGCGCCGTCACCCACCTGGCCGAAGGCACCTTGCCGGCGCGCGCCGCCTGCCTGACTTTCGACAACGGCTACGCCGAACACGCCACGGTCGCGCTGCCCCTGTTGCAGCGCTACGGCGTGCCGGCCACTTTTTTTGTCGCCGCCAGCTACCTCGACGGCGGCTGCACCTGGAGCGACATCGTCACCGAAGTGGTGCGCAACGCGCCCGGCGAGCGCCTCAACCTCGGCCGCAGCGGCTTTGCCAGCTACGACATCGCTTGCCCGGTGCGGCGCCGCGCCGTGATCGAGATGCTGCTGGCCACGCTGCGCCTCTTGCCGCCGGCCGAACGCGCCGCGCGCGTGCTGGCGATGGCGCGCCGCCCGACCCCGACCATGATGAGTTCCGACCAGGTGCTGGCCCTGCACCGCGCCGGCATGGAGATCGGCGCCCATCCGCTACACCACACGGTGCTCTCGAGCCTGTCGAACGCCGCCGCGCGCGCCGAAATCGCCGAGGGCCAGTGCCGCATCGAAGAATTGATCCGCGCCCGCGTGAGCCTGTTCGCCTACCCGAGCGGCAAGCCGGGCGAGGATTTCGAGCAGCGCCATGGCCTGATGCTGCGCGCCCAGGGCTTCCAGGCGGCCGTCGGCAGCGCGCGCGGCGCGGCCGGCAGCGGCAGCGACCTGTTCGCGCTGCCGCGCTTTAGCCCGTGCGAGCCGGGCAATGGCGGCTTTCTGCTGCGCCTGGCCGGCAATCTGTTTACACGCGGCTGATTCTCTGCCCGCCGGTCAGGCCGCGCCCGCCATCTGCGCGGCCAGCAGGCGCCGGTCGAAGCTGCCGTTGGGACTGCGCGGCAAGGCCGCCGCCCGCACCTGCGCCAGCAGCGGCATCATATAAGAGGGCAACTTGGCGCGGCAGGCGGCCAGCAGCGCCGCCGGGTCCAGCAGGCAGCCCGAGCGCGGCGTGACCGCCAGCGCGATCGATTGGCCCAGCACCGGATGATCCAGCCCCAGCGCCGCCGCCTCCTCCACCAGCCCGGTCGCGTACAGCACTTCCTCGATCTCGCTCGGGCTGACCCGGTAGCCGCCGGTCTTGATGGTCTCGTCGCTGCGCCCGATAAAATACAAAAACCCTTCCTCGTCGATGCGCACCGTGTCGCCCGACCACAGTGCCAGCTCGGCCAGCGGCAGTCCGTCGCAGGGCGGCAGCGGGCGGAAGCGCTCGGCGGTGCGGGCGCGATCGTTCCAGTAGCCGAGCGCGACCAGCGGGCCGCGGTGCACCAGTTCACCCGGCTCGCCCGGCGCGCACGGCTGGCCGTCGGGGCGCAGCACCAGCACCTCGGCGTTGGCAATGGCCTTGCCGATCGAGTCCGGGCGCAGGTCGAGCTGTTCGGGCGCCAGGCAGGTCGAGCGGAACGCCTCGGTCATTCCGAACATCAGGTACAGGCGCGCCTGCGGCAGGCGCGCGCGCAGCGCGTGCATGGTCGCGCGCGGCAACACCCCGCCCGAACTGGTCAGGTAACGCAGGCTGCAAGGTGCGCTCCAGTGCAGCTCGGCCAGCTGGATCCACAGCGGCGGCAGCGCGGCCAGGCCGGTGATGCGTTCGCGCGCCACCAGCTCGGGGATATCGCGCGTCAATAGCGGATTCATCAGCACTACGGCGGCGCCGGCCGCAAAGGCGCCGGTCAGCTGGCTCAGGCCGTAGGCCAGGCTGAGCGGCAGCAGCGCCAGGATGCGGTCGTGCGCCGTGTGCCCGAGCTCGGCCGCGGCGCTGGCCGCGCCCGCCACCAGGTTGCGGTGCGACACCACCACGCCCTTGGGCGCGCCGCTGTCGCCCGAGGTGTACAGCAGGGCCGCGATGTCGGACTCGATTGAGCGGTGCGGCGCGCGCAGCGGTGCGGCGGCGGCGCGCCGTATCCAGCCATCCCAGCCGAGCACGCCCAGCCCGGGCAGCATGCCATCCTCGCGCCCGGTTTGCAGCACGCAGCGCAGGGCCGGGCACTGGACCAGTTCCAGGTCGAGCCGCGCCAGCCTTCCCGGCGAGGTCAGCAGCACGCGGGCGCCGCTGTCGCGCAGCACATGACCGACCTGGGCTGGCTTGAGCAAGGGATTGACCGGCACGAACACCAGCCCGGCCGCAGCCGCGCCGAACAGGGTCAGCACCGCCTCCTCGCACTTGTCGAGAAATATCGCGACCCGCTCGCCGCGCGCAAGGCCCAGGGCCAGCAAACCCTGCGCCGCCACATCGATACAGCGCGCCAGCTGGGCATAGCCGAGGCTATTGTCGAGATAGCGCAAGGCCAGGCCCTGCGGCGTGCGGCGGGCGGCTTCGGTGATCAGTTCGTACACGAGCTGGGCCATAAATTCCCCTACAAAAAATAATTTCTCAATGGCATCAATCATTGGGAAAAACGGCCGCGCTGTCCTTGACGCGGGTCAAACAAGCGCATGGCACTCTTGAGCTTGTGCGCGCGCAAGAGGCATGCAATTTCGGGGGTGTTTAATGAAACCGGTGTCCCGGCAGGCTGCCGGGAACCGTACCGGAGATCAGAACACCATGAATGCGCCCCTGTTGCCGCTACCGCGCGTGTACCCGTTTTTCTTCGATGTCGATCCCGGCACGCGTTTCAGCCTGTATCACGCGCCCGCGCCGCAGGCGCGCGCGCGCGGGGCGATCCTGTACGTGCATCCGTTCGCGGACGAACTGAACAAGGCGCGCCGCATGGCCACCCTGCAAGCGCGCCGTTTCGCCGCGGCCGGCTACGCGGTGCTGCAGATCGACCTGTTCGGCTGCGGCGACAGTTGCGGCGACCTCAGCCTGGCGCGCTGGGACATCTGGAAACGCGACCTTGCCATCGCCCGCGACTGGCTCGGCGAGCGCGCCAGCGACGGCCCGATGCATCTGTGGGGGGTGCGCCTGGGCGGCTTGCTGGCCCTCGACGCCGCCTGCAGCATGGCGGTCGACGGCGTCATTTTGTGGCAGCCTTTTCTGAACGGACGCACCTGCATCAACCAGTTCCTGCGCCAGGACCTGGCCGCGCGCATGCACGGCGCCGACCCGGCCGATCCGTCCCTGCTCGGCACCACCGGCCAACTGCGCGCCGAGCTGACCACGCGCGGCATGCTCGAAGTGGGCGGCTACGAACTGGCCGCGCCGCTGGTGCACGCCATCGACGCCTGCGACGCCGCCGCGCTGCCGTTGCCGCCCTGCCAGGTGCACTGGTTCGCCAGCGGCTCGCCGGCGCCGCAGCGCCTGGCCGCCAGCGCCGGGCGCATCGCGCGGCGCTGGCAGGCGCGCGGGGCCACCCTGCATTTTAACGCGATCGAGGGGGCGCCGTTCTGGGGCGCCAACCAGATCGCCGAATGCCCGGCCCTGCTGGCCGCCACCAGTGCTGTCTTTACGGGGGAAGGCTAATGTTTGCCGAACAACGCGCACTCCAGTTCACCTGCCAGGGCCATTCCCTGATCGGCATCCTCGACCTGCCCGAACGAGCGCTCGCGCGCGGCGTGCTGGTCGTCACCAGCGGCCCCCAGTACCGCATCGGCCACCACCGCCATTTCACCTTGCTGGCGCGGGTGCTGGCCGGACGCGGCATTCCGGTGCTGCGCTTCGACCACCGCGGCATGGGCGATTCCGAGGGCGAGGCGCGCACCCTCGACGCCCTCGGCGACGACATCCACGCCGCCACCCGCGCCTTCTTCGCCCAGGTGCCCGAGATGCGCGAACTGGTGCTGTGGGGGCTGGGCGACGCCGCCATGGCGGCCCTGCGCTATGCGCAAGCCGACCAGCGCGTTTCTGGCGTGGTGCTGCTCAATCCCTGGGTGGCGCCGAACCAGGCTGAATCGGCGCTCGCGCCGGGCGCGCTGCCGCAGCGCGTGCTGTCGGGCCTTGCCGCGTTCGATGGGGCGGCGCTGGTGATCTTCGGCGCCGACGATCCGGCCGCGCAGCAGTTGCCGGCCTTGGCGGCGCGCTATGAGCTGCGCTGCAAATGCGTGACCATCGCCGGCGCCGGCCGCACCTTCGCCAGCCGCGCATGGCGCGACGAAGTGGCGGAGATCAGCGCGAACTGGATCGCGTCCTGGTGACGTTGATGATGCACTTCACGGAGAAATCCGGATGCCGTGATGGTGCATCAGGTCATACAGCGTCGGGCGGCTCACGCCGAGCAGCTCGGCGGCCTTGACGATCGAGCCGTTGGTGCGCGCCAGCGCCGTCACCATCACCTTGTATTCGGCGGCGTCGCGCACCTGGCGCAGGTTGACCGGGGCATCCGGCTGCGGCACGCCGCCCAGGCCCAGGTCGCGCGCGCTGATCTGCGGCCCTTCGGCCATGATCACCGCGCGCCGGATGCAGTTTTCCAGCTCGCGCACATTGCCCGGCCAGCCATACTGCTCGATCGCCAGCACCGCGTCTTCGGTCAACGCCGGCACGTTGCGCCGCTCCATCAGGCTGGCCTGGTGCTTGAAATGGTGCGCCAGCAGCACCGCGTCGCCGACCCGCTCGCGCAGCGGCGGAATGGCCAGCACCACTTCGCTCAGGCGGTAGTACAGATCCTCGCGAAAGCGTCCCTCGCGCACCAGTTTCGGCAAGTCCTGGTGGGTGGCGCAGACGATGCGCGCGTCGATCGCGATTTCGCTGCGCCCGCCGATTCGTTCGATCACGCGCTCCTGCACGAAGCGCAGCAGTTTGGCTTGCAGCGCCATCGCCATGTCGCCGATTTCATCGAGAAAAAACGTACCGCCCTGCGCCATCTCGATCTTGCCCAGGGTTTGCTGGCCGGCCCCGGTGAATGCGCCTTTTTCGTGGCCGAACAATTCGCTCTCGAGCAGGTCGGCCGGAATGGCGGCGCAGTTGATCGCGACAAAGCGCTTGTCGTGGCGCGCCGACAGGTCGTGCAGGCCGCGCGCGAACAGCTCCTTGCCGCTGCCGGAGTCCCCCAGCAGCATCACCGTGGCCGACGACGGCGCCAGCTTTTCGACGCTGCGGCACAGGCGCAGCATGGCCGGATCGCGCGTGACGATGCGCGCCAGCGGCGAATCGGCCGCGATCTGCAGCATGCGCTGGTTCTCTTCCTGCATCGCGTGCAGATAAAAGGCCCGCTCCACCACCAGCTTCAAGGTATCGGCGTCGAACGGCTTCTGGTGAAAATCGTAGGCGCCCATCCCGATCGCCTTGAGCGCGTGGGCGCGCTCCTGGTTGCCCGACAAGACGATCACCTTGGTGTCGGGCGCTTCGCCCAGCAGCGCCTGCAAGGTCGCCAGGCCTTCGGTGGCGCCGTCCGGATCGGGCGGCAGGCCCAGGTCGAGCGTGACCACCGCCGGCCGGTGCCGGCGCAGCTGCGCCAGTGCGCTTTCGCGGTCCTCGGCGATCAGGACGTCGTAGCCATCGAAGCTCCAGCGCAGCTGCTTTTGCAGGCCCTTGTCATCCTCGACTACCAACAGCTTCTTTTTGCCCATTGTGCAGCTCCTTGTAAGAGGTGGGTCGCCTTCAGCGGCTTCCCTTGCCCAGCAAAACCACCTGCACCGTGTCGATCAGGATCAGCAGATCGAGGAACAGGCTATTGTTCTTGACGTAGTAAAGGTCGTATTGCAGTTTCTGGATCGCGTCTTCGACCGAGGCGCCGTACTGGTAGCGCACCTGGGCCAGCCCGGTCACGCCCGGCTTGATGCTGTGGCGCACGTTGTAGTAAGGGATATCGCGCGCCAGCTGGTCCACGAAAAAGGCGCGTTCCGGGCGCGGGCCGACGAAACTCATCTCGCCCTTGAACACATTGAGCATCTGCGGCAGTTCGTCGATGCGCAGCTTGCGCAGGTAATGGCCGACGCGGGTCACGCGCGGATCGTTGGCGCTGGCCCAGGTAGGCACGCCCAGCGCTTCGGCGTTCTTGCGCATGCTGCGGAACTTGAGCACATTGAAGATTGCGCCATCCTTGCCAACCCGCTCCTGCTGGTAGAACACCGGCCCGCCGTCTTCCAGAACAATCGCGGCGGCGGCCGCCAGCATGACGGGCAGCGAGACCAGGGTGATCAAGCCGCTGGCGAGCAGGTCGAAACTGCGCTTGACGCTGGCGCGCCAGAAGCTCTGGTCGAAGCCGCCGCCGAAAATCAGGTAGCTCGGTTGCAGCGAATCGAGCCGGATCTGGCATGCTTCGCGCTCGAAAAAGGTGGCCGCGTCGATCACGCGCACGCCGCCGAGCGCGCAGGCGAGCAGGTCGCGCACCGGGAACTCCTTGCTGCGCCGGTTGGTCACCGTCACCACCAGTTCGCGCGCCTCGTAACGGCGCGCCATCGACAGCAGAGACTCGCCCACCGGCAGCAGCTGCGAAGCCGGCACGCAGCTGTCTTCACCGCTGATCGGCACGCAGCCAACCACGCTGAACTGGTGAAAGCCGATCTTGCTGTGCGCCAGATCCATGCATTCGCGCGCGAGCGGCCCGCTGCCCACAAAAATCAGGCGCGCTTCGAGCAGCGCCGACTCGGCCGACTTGAACACCACCAGGCGCGTGAGCACCACGGCGGTGGCGCCGATGGCGAAGATCACGCTGCTGATGCCGCGCCCGAAATAGAACTCGGGGCGCACCGCGATCAGGGCCGACAGCAGAGCGAAACCGAGCGCGAACGAGGGCATGATGCGGATCAGGGTGGTGCGGATGCCTTCGCGTGAACTGTGCTGGTACATCCCGAGCGCGCTCATGCTGAAAATGATCACCAGCGCGAAGGTCAGCGAGGACAGATACAGGTTATCGGCCCTGAAACTGCCGTGCTGGTCCGAAAACCACAGCACCGAGGCCACGCTGGCCGAAGCAAGCAACATCAGCAGTTCGAGCAGCAACAGCACGAACGCCATTTTGGATACATAGTGACTGAAAATCCGGATCACGCTTCCTCCATGCCAGCGATACTTGTTGCCCCCATGCCAGACGACACGGCGTGGTAAATAATCGCTTACAGAGACACAAGAGGTATTGACTAGAAACAAGCGTTTCCGGTCATTTCTTGAAGGCGAGACACGGTCCAGCCAAATAGACTATAGTGATGCTTCGATATTTATTACTCGCCCAACATGAAATTTGACGTCGCTATCGTCGGCAGCGGACTGGCCGGTCTGTCGGTTGCACTGCACCTTGCGCAAACGCGCACTGTGGCCATCATCTCCAAACGGGCGCTGCTCGACGGAGCCAGCAACTGGGCCCAGGGCGGCATCGCCGCGGTGCTGGACTCGGGCGACAGCCACGCCCAGCACATCGACGACACCCTGGTGGCCGGCGGCGGCTTGTGCGACGAAGCGGCCACCCGCTTCATCGTCGAACACGGGCGCGAAGCGATCGAATGGCTGATCGACCAGGGCGTGCCGTTTACGCGCGACCCGACCGCCGAAATGGGGTTTCATCTGACCCGCGAGGGTGGCCACAGCCAGCGCCGCATCATTCACGCGGCCGACGCCACCGGGCACGCGGTCCAGGTCACGCTCGAACAAAAAGTGCGCGCACATCCGAATATCAGCCTGTTTGAACAGCACTGCGCGATCGACGTCATCACCTCCGACAAACTCGGACCAAAACCGGCCGCCGCCAGCGCCGGCCAGCCGCATTGCTACGGCCTGTACGTGCAGGACGAAAAGACCGGCCAGGTCCTCACCTTCGAGGCCGAGCATACGGTGCTGGCCACCGGCGGCGCCGGCAAGGTATATTTGTATACGACCAACCCGGACACCGCCACCGGCGACGGCATCGCCATGGCCTGGCGCGCCGGCTGCCGCGTCTCGAACATGGAATTCATCCAGTTTCACCCGACCTGCCTGTACCACCCGTACGCCAAGTCCTTCCTGATCACCGAAGCGATCCGCGGCGAAGGCGGCTTGCTCAAGCTGCCGCCGGAAGCCGGCGCAGCCGCCGGCACGCGCTTCATGCCGATGTACGACGAACGCGGCGAACTGGCCCCGCGCGACGTGGTGGCGCGCGCCATCGACTTCGAGATGAAAAAGCGCGGCCTCGATTATGTGAACCTCGACATCAGCCACCAGTCGCCCGAATTCCTCAAAGAGCATTTCCCGACCATTTACGCGCGCTGCCTGGAACTGGGCATCGACATCACCAAGGAACCGATTCCGGTGGTGCCGGCGGTGCACTTCACCTGCGGCGGCATCGTCACCGACCTGGCCGGGCGCACCGATGTACCGGGCCTGTACGCGGTCGGCGAAACCGCCTGCACCGGCCTGCACGGCGCCAACCGCCTGGCCAGCAATTCGCTGCTCGAATGCCTGGTGGTCGGCCGCGCCTGCGCGCACGAAATCGCCGCCATGCCGAAAGGCGAAACGCGCGACCTGCCGGCCTGGGATGAAAGCCGCGTCACCAACGCCGACGAAGAAGTCGTTATCGCCCACAACTGGGACGAACTGCGCCGCTTCATGTGGAATTATGTCGGCATCGTGCGCACCACCAAGCGCCTGGAACGCGCGCAGCACCGCATTGCGCTGCTCAAGGAAGAAATCGACGAGTACTACCGCAATTTCCGCATCACCCACGATCTGCTGGAACTGCGCAATCTGGTCGACGTGGCTTCGCTGATCGTCAACAGCGCGCTGACCCGGCGCGAAAGTCGTGGCCTGCATTTCAGCCGCGACTATCCGAACACCTTGCCGAAGGCCTTGCCGAGCGTGCTCACGCCACCGCGCCGCTAACCCGTCGTTCCCGCGAACGGCGCGGCCATGAACCAAAAACTGTCCCCCTCCACCATCGGTTTGCTGACCCTGCCCCCGCTTCTGTGGGCAGGCAACGCCATCGTCGGACGCCTGGTGCGCGAGGCGGTGCCGCCGATGACGCTCAACCTGCTGCGCTGGTCGATCGCCATGCTGATCCTGCTGCCGCTGGGCCGGCGCCTGTTCGCCAGCGACGCCCTGCGCAGCAACTGGCGCCGCTTCGCCCTTCTCGGCCTGCTCGGGATCGGCCTGTATAACTCCCTCCAGTACCTGGCCCTGCAAAGCTCCACCCCGATCAACGTCACCCTGGTGGCGGCCGGCATGCCGGTCTGGATGCTGGCCATCGGCGCGCTGTTTTTCGGCGTGAAGGTCGGGCGCCAGCAAGTCATCGGCGCGGCCATGTCGATCGTCGGCGTGCTGGTGGTGCTGTGCCGGGGCGACTGGCAGCAGCTGGCGGCCATGCGCCTGGTGGCCGGCGACCTGTACATGATCCTGGCGACCATCGCCTGGTCGTTCTACAGCTGGCTGCTGACCCAGCAAAAAGACCCACCCGCCGTGCGCGCCGACTGGGCCGCCTTTTTGCTGGCCCAGGTCATTTACGGGGTCCTGTGGTCGGGCGTGTTCGCCGGGGTCGAATGGGCCGGCGCCACCCATGCCATCCACTGGAGCTGGACCGTCGCGGCTGCACTGATGTACGTTGCCATCGGTCCGGCCATCATCGCCTTTCGCTGCTGGGGCGCGGGCGTGCAGCGCGCCGGACCGAGCGTGGGCGCCTTCTTCACCAATCTGACCCCGCTGTTCGCGGCCATGATGTCGTCGGCCTTCCTGGGCGAACTGCCGCACCTGTACCACGGGGTAGCGTTTGCGCTGATCGTCGGCGGGATCGTGTTCTCGTCGCGCCGCAAGGCCGGGTAGAATCGGGCACATGAAGACACTTCCCCTCAGACTGATGCCGGGCCAGGACTTGCGCGCCACCCTGGCCGGCGTGCTGGCCGGGCATGGCGCGAGCGCCGGCTTCGTCGTGCAAGGCATCGGCAGCCTGCTCGGCGCGCGCCTGCGCCTGGCCGGTGCGCCCGATGCGACGGAGCTTGAAGGCGACATCGAAATCCTCACATTGGCCGGCTCGCTCTCACCGGACGGCCCGCACCTGCACATGGCGCTGGCCGACGCGAACGGGCGCGTAATGGGCGGCCACGTGCTGGCCGGCTGCACCATCCGCACCACGGCCGAGATTTTGATCGCCCTGCTGCCCGATCATCGTTTCGCACGCGAGCCGGACGCCGCATCCGGCTTCGACGAACTGGTGGTGCATTCGCATGACTGCTGACAGCGAAGCACTCGACCTGCTGGCCGATTTCGTGGAGCGCCACCGGCGCATCCTGGTGCTCACCGGCGCCGGCATGAGCACCGCCTCCGGCATTCCCGACTACCGCGACCGCGATGGCGTACGGCGCGGGAAAACGTCCGTCCAGGGGCCGGAATTCCGCAAGCTCGAAGCCGTGCGGCGACGCTACTGGGCGCGCAGCATGGTCGGGTATCCATCCTTGTCGGCCGCCGCCCCGAACGCCGGTCACCTTGCGCTGGCGGGCCTGCAATCGGCCGGGAAGCTGGGCGCCCTAATGACCCAAAACGTCGACGGCCTGCACCAGCGCGCCGGCAGCGCCGGTGTACTCGAACTGCACGGGAACATCCACAAGGTGGTCTGCCTCGACTGCCACGCGAGCTTTCCGCGCACCTTCGTCCAAGGACAACTGGTCGAGGCCAATCCGGCGCTGGCCGGCGCCGTGGCCACGCCCGCGCCGGACGGCGACGCCCACCTGGAACCGGACGCGCTGGCCGAATTCCACCTGCCCTACTGCGTGCACTGCGGCGGCACGCTCAAGCCCGACGTGGTGTTTTTCGGCGACGGCGTGCCGGCCGACGTGACGCGCGACGCGCTCGAACGCATGTCGGACGCCGACGCCCTGCTGGTGATCGGCTCCTCGCTGATCGTGTATTCCGGCTTTCGCTTCTGCCGCATGGCGGCGGACAGCGGCAAACCCATTGCCGCCATCAACCTCGGGAAAACCCGTGCCGACGAGCTCATTTCACTCAAAATCGAAGCCGGTGCCGAGAGCACGCTGCCCGCGCTGTTAAGCCGATTTGCATAAGCGTCCATTGCCCGATTGAAATCAAACAGCTATAATTGAGAATAATTCTCATTCAATAGCCAGCCACAGTGTCGTCCAGCCAGCCATTGCACTCACTTTCAGGATGGCTCCATGGCGCACCACGCACCTTTCGGCCCGGCGTACGCCGGCGCCGCGCACTGTAATCCCCTCCCGCTGGCCGCAGCGGTCCGCTCCGCTCTGATGTTCGCCGCACTCGCCGGTCCCGGCGCACTGGCCTGGGCAAATGACGTTGTCGACGACGCTGTCGCCATGCCGGTCATCACCGTCGACGGCAAAAAAGAAGACAATGGTTACGTCGCCCGCCGCAGCGGCGCCGGCACCAAGACCGACACGCCGCTGATCGAAACGCCGCAGTCGATCAGCGTGATCCCGCGCGAACGCTTCGAGGAACAAGGCGCCCAGACCCTGCGCCAGACCCTGAACTACAGCGCCGGCCTGGTATCGAGCTACTTCGACAGCCGGGTCGATTCGGTCACCTCGCGGGGCGGCAATCCGGCCATGCTGCAGGACGGCGTGCAATCAAACTTCGGCAGCTACAACACTACCCGTCCCGATCCTTACACGCTCGAACGGGTCGAAGTGCTGCGCGGGCCGTCGTCGGTCCTGTACGGCCAGGGCGGCATCGGCGGCGTGGTCAACCTGGTCTCCAAGCGCCCGATGGCGAGCTCGCAGCGCGAAGTGCAGGTACAAATCGGCAGCAACAGCCGCAAGCAGCTCTCGCTCGACATCAACCAGGTACTCGACAACGACGGCCACTGGCTGGCGCGCCTGGTCGCCGTGGGCCGCGACAGCGGCACCCAGGTCAACATGGTCGACGACGACCGCAAACTGATCGCCCCCTCGCTGACCTGGGCGCCAAATGCCAACACCTCGCTCACCCTGCTGGCCCTGCGCCAGGAAGACCAGAGCGGCTCGATGATCGGCTTCTTCCCGTGGCAAGGCACCCTGCTGCCAACGAAGTTCGGCCAGATTCCGACCAGCCTGTTCACCGGCGAGCCAGGCTACGACGCCTACGACACCGAACAAACCGCGCTCGGCTACCTGTTCAGCCACCGTTTCAGCGATACCCTGAGCCTGCGCCAGACCATGCGCAAGACCAAAAGCGAAGTCGATTACCGCAGCGCGTATACCAGTTTTACCGCCGTTGCCGCGACCGGCCGTCCGGCACGCCCGGTGTTCAACGCCGACCAGCGCACCATCAACCGCGACCTGACCCAGAACCTGAACAACCTGGAAACGCTGATGGTCGATACCCAGCTGGAAGCGAAGCTGGTCACCGGAGCGCTGCAGCACACCATCCTGTTCGGCGCCGACGTGCAGCGCGTCGAAACGCGCCAGGCCAGCGGCCGTGGCGTGGCCGCGCCGCTGGACGTGTACGCGCCGGTATACGGCAACTACACCAGGCCGGCCTCGCTGGCCCACCTGCCGACCACCAACCTGCGCCAGAACGGCTACTACGCGCAGGACCAGGTCAAGTACGGACCGCACTGGGTGGCGGTGCTCGGCCTGCGCCACGACGGCGTGACCAACGATGTCGAAGGGCGCGCCAGCGCGCGCACCGACGACAGCGCCAACACCAAACGCGTGGGCTTGTTGTACCTGGCCGACGGCGGCTGGTCGCCCTACATCAGCTATGCCGAATCGTTCCTGCCGCTCGGTGGCGTGGATTTGAAAGGCAAGGCCTTCGAACCGCAGCGCGGCGAACAATGGGAAGCGGGCCTGAAATGGCAGCCGCCCGGCCGCAACCTGATGACCACTCTGGCCGTATACGACCTGCGCGACACCAACCGCAAGACCGCCGACCCCGCCAACCCGCTCAACAACATCCAGATCGGCGAAGTGCATGTACGCGGCCTGGAACTGGAAAGCGCCGGCGCCCTGGGGCGCGACTGGGACTGGACCGCCGGCTATGCCTACACCGACGCCACCGTCTCGCGCAGCAATGGCGCCGACAACGGCAAGCGCCTGAGCGGCATCCCCAAGCACAACGTGTCGGCCTGGCTGACGCACCGCTTCTCGGTCGCGCAGCGCGACGGCTTCAGTGCCGGCGCCGGTGTGCGTTACCTCGGGTCCTCCATGGACGGCCTCGATCAACTCGAAACGCCCGACATCACCCTGCTCGACGCCATGCTCTCGTACAGCAGTGGACCGCTGCGCCTCGCGCTCAACGTCACCAACCTGACCGACAAAGTCCAGATATCCACCTGCCTGGCGCGCGGCGACTGCTTCTACGGCCAACGCCGCGCCGTCGCCCTGACCGCCCGCTACACCTTTTAAGCTTCCTTGACATGACCATGACCTTACATCCCCTCGCGCTGGCCGTTCGCTCGGCGCTTCTGCTGTCCATCGCCGGCACGGCCCACGCCGCGGCGCCCGAAGCGCCGCTCGATGACGCCCCTGTCAGCATCGTCGAAATCCGTGGCGACAAGGACGACAGCGCGTCCTACGGCGCAAAGGCCGCCAGCACCGCCACCCGATTCAAGCTGTCGCTGCGCGAAACACCGCAGTCGGTCACCGTTGTCACGCGCCAGCGCATGGACGACATGAACCTGACCAGCATCGCCGACGTGCTGGTGCAAACGCCCGGCATCACGGTGCAGGAAAACGATACCGAGCGCACCGGCTTCTCGTCGCGTGGCTTCTCGATCAGTAACTTCCAGGTCGATGGCGTGGCTGCCAACTACAGCTCGGGCAACAGCGCCCTGTTCGACACCGCGCTGTACGACCGCATCGAAGTGGTGCGCGGCGCGACCGGCCTGGTGACCGGCGCGGGCGACCCGTCGGCCACTATCAACATGGTGCACAAGCGCCCGACGCGCCAGTTGAGCGGCTCGGCCTCGGTCAGCGCCGGATCGTGGGACACGCGGCGCGTGCAGGCCGACATTTCGGCGCCGCTGAACGCAGCGGGCACCGTGCGCGGCAGCCTGATTGGCGTGGTGCAGAACCGCCATTCGTACCTGGACCTGTACAAGGAGCGCAAGATCGTCGCCGGCGTGCTGGTCGAGGCAGACCTGGGCAAGGGCAGCCTCCTGACCGTCGGCGCCGACTACCAGCACAACACGCCCAAGGGCACCACCTGGGGCACCACCCCGCTGTACTTCAGCGACGGCTCGCTGGCCAAGCTGCCGCGTTCCTTCAACGTAGCGGCCGAATGGAGCAGCTGGGAACGCACCTACCGCAACGTATACGCCAACCTCGAACACCGCATCAACGACGACTGGAAAGTGAAAGTCTCGTACAACCGGCTCGACTCTACCTCGGACGGCGCGCTGTTTTACGGCGGCAGCGGTTATCCGAACCGCGACGGCTCCGGCCTGGGCGTGTGGTCCAACGTGTTCCCGTACGAAGAAACCCAGGATAACCTGGACCTGTATGCGACCGGCGAATTCAATCTCTTCGGACGCAAGCACGAACTGGTGGCCGGCTGGAACGGCTGGCGCCGCGAGGGCGTGAGCCCGGCCGTGCAGCTGCAAGACCCGCTGCCGTTCCCGCTGACGATTGCGGACTACCGCAACTGGACCGGCAAGGTGCCACAGCCGACCAGCTGGCGCACCGGCGCGAGCAGCGCAGCGGTGACGGAGCAGTCGGGCGCCTACCTGGCCGCGCGCCTGCGCCTGGCCGACCCGCTGCAAGTGATCGCCGGCGCGCGCCTCTCCACCTGGAAGACCCGCACCGATAACTTCAATACCAGCGGCGCCTTTGTCAACGCCACCGCGCGCTACGCCTCGAAGGATGTGCTCACACCCTACGCCGGCGTGGTGTTCGACCTGGCGCCGAACACCTCCCTGTACGCCAGCTACAGCGATTTGTTCAAGCCTCAGAACTACAAGGACAAGGACAACAACTTCCTCGACCCGGTCACCGGCAGCAATGTCGAAGCCGGCGTCAAGGCGGAATTTTTCGGCGGCCGCCTGAACGCCGCCGTCGCCGTGTTCGAAGCGAAGCAGGACAACCTGGGCGAGGAAGACACCTCGGTGCCGCAAGGCGTGCTGCTGCCCGATGGCACACGCCCTTACATCTCGACCGGCAAAGGCACAAAAAGCCGTGGCGTGGAAGCCGAAGTATCAGGCTCGCCGATGACAGGCTGGCAGCTCTCGGCCGGGGTCACGCGCAGCACCTCGCGCAACGCCAAGGATGTATTGGTCAACACGACCCAGCCGCGCGACATGGTGCGCATCACCACCACCTGGCGCCTGCCGGGCGAATGGCGCGATGTGACCATCGGCGGCGGCGTGAACTGGCAGAGCGAAACCTACACCACGGCCACCGGGCCGGCCGGCAAGCTGCGCGCCAGCCAGTCCGCCTACACGCTGCTCAACCTGATGGGCCGCTACCAGATCACGCGGCAGCTGTCGGCCGGGGTCAACGTCAACAACCTGCTCGACAAAACCTACTACCGCCGCATCGGCTTCTACAACGGCGGCTATTACGGCGAGCCGCGTTCGGTGTCGGCCAACCTGCGTTATCAATACTAATCAAAACAAGGACAACTCATGAACAAGCTCACACGTACCCTCCTCGCCACGCTGCTGTGCGGCGCCTTTGCCAGCGCCAACGCGCACCAGATCTGGATCGAACAGGATGGCAAGACCGCCTCGGTCTACTTCGGCGAATTCGGCGAAAACCTGCGCGAAGCCTCGCCCGGCCTGCTCGACAAATTCACGTCGCCCAGCGCCACCCTGATCGGCGCCGGCGCCGACCGCAAACTCAAGCTCGATAAAACCGCCGGCGCCTTCGTGCTGTCGGCGCGCGCCGCCGAGGGCCAGAGCATCATCGCCGAAGAAGCGAGCTACCCGGCGTTCGAAAAGAAAACCGGCGACACGGTGGTGCGCTCGATCTGGACCCCGGCCGCGCGCCTGGTCACCAGCGGCGCCGCGCAGCCGGCGCGCCTGACGCTCGACATCGTCCCGACCGGCAAACCGGGCCAATTCCAACTGAGCTACCAGGGTAAACCCTTAGCCAAGACCAAGGTCGGCGTGGTGGCGCAATCGGGCTGGGGCAAGGAAGCGCAGAGCGATGAGCAGGGCATGGTCAGCTTTGCCATGCCGTGGAAAGGCACCTACGTGCTCGAAGCGCACCACACCGACAAAACCGGCGGCCAGCGCGATGGCAAACCGTATGATGTGGCCAACTACGTCACCACCATGAGCATGGTGCAGAGCGTGGGAGCCGCCGCCATCGCGGCGCCGCCAGCGGCCAAACCGAACGTCAATACGCCGTAACATGCGCCTGTCCGCCCCTCTCGCTTACCGGCTCGGCGTCGGCTCGCGCGCGCTCGCCGCCATCCTCGGCGGCTACCTGCTGGCGGCGGCGGCCAGCGCCCTGCTCGCGCTGCTGCTGCCGCGCGTGATCGGTACCGGACGCGCCGACGCCGTCATCGCCGCCACCCTGGCCTCGTTCGCCATCTACGCCGGCGCCGTGATCTGGGTATTCGCCGCCCGCAGCGCCACGCGCGCCTGGCTTGGCCTGCTGCTGCCCGCGGCCGGCATGGCGACAATCGTCTATCTTCTGTACCGGAACGTCCCATGAAAGAAAATCTTCGCCAGTCGATGGCCTGGCTGCATACCTGGTCCGGCCTGTTGACGTGCTGGGTCCTGCTGCTGATCTTCGCCGGCGGCACCGCCAGCTACTACCAGGAAGAGATCACCTTCTGGATGGAGCCGGAACTGCACGGCGTGGCCGCCAGCAAGGCCGGCAGCGTCGACGCCGCCGAGATGGCGGTCAAGGCGCTGCAGGCGCGCGCGCCGGATGCGCCGCGCTGGTTCATCAACCTGCCGACCGCGCGCAATGGCGCGGTGCGCATCGCCTGGACCGCGCCGCCGCCACCCGAAGGCGCGCCGCGCAAACGCCAGCGCCTCAAGTCGGCCCTGATCGATCCGGTCACAGGCGCCGCGCTGGCCGAACCGCGCGACACCCGCGGCGGCCAGTTTCTGTACCGCCTGCACTTCGATCTGCACTACATGTCGCCGCTGTGGGCGCGCTGGATCGTGGGCTTTTGCGCGATGTTCATGCTGGTCTCGATCATCAGCGGCGTGATCACGCACAAGCGCATCTTCAAGGACTTTTTCACCTTCCGCCCCAACAAGGGCCAGCGCTCATGGCTGGACGCGCACAATGCGACGGCGGTACTGGCGCTGCCGTTCCACCTGATGATCACCTACACGGGTCTCGTGACCTTGATGTTCATGTACATGCCGGGCGCCGCCCAGGTGGCGTACAAGGGCGACCGCGACAAATTTACCGAAGAAGTATTCCCGAGCGCGGGCAAGCCGGCCAAGAAGCCGGGCGAGGCGGCCGTGCTGGCGCCGCTGCGGCCGATGCTCGAACAGGCCGAAGCCCGTTGGGGCGCCGGCGGCCATGCCGGGCAGATCACGGTCAATCATCCGAACCACGCCAACGCCAGCATTTCGGTGACGCGCGCCGGTGGACGCGACCTGTCTTACAAGCAGCCGGCGATGCAGTTCGACGGCGTGACTGGCGCGCTGCTGGCCAGCGCGGGCGAGCAGCTGGCGCCGCCGGCGGCCACGCACGGCGTGATGTACGGCCTGCACGTGGCGCGCTTTGCCGAGCCGCTGCTGCGCGCCTTGTTCTTCATCTCCGGCCTGGCCGGGTACGCGATGGTGGCGACCGGCGCCATCCTGTGGGCGGTCAAGAGCCGCCAGACGCAGGCCAAGGCGCTCAAGGCCGGCGCGCGCGTCAAGCTCGGTACGCGTCTGGTGGAGGCACTCAACATCGGCGCGATCGCCGGTTTGCCGATTGCGATGGCGTGCTACTTCTGGGCCAATCGCCTGCTGCCGGTCGGGATGGACAAACGGCCGGAAAATGAAATCGCGGTCTTCTTCGCCGCCTGGGGCGCGGCCGCGCTGCTGGCGCAGATCAAGCCGGACCGCGCCATGTGGCGCTTGCAGCTGGCCGCCGGGGCGGTCCTGTTCGGCGCGATCCCCCTTCTCAATGTGTTCACGACCTCGTCGCACCTGGGCGTGACCCTGATCGACGGCCCGAGCGCGGTGGCGTGGTTCGACCTGACGGTGCTGGCACTGGGGCTGCTGCTCGGGTACGGTGCGCTGCGTCTGGGCCGGGGCAAGGCCAAACCCGATGAGAAAAAAGCGCCTGCCGTGAACGCCGGAGTGGGAGCGGCATCATGAGCGGCGTGTGCTATCTGGTGGCGGTGTTCGCGCTGTGTCATGCCGGTTTTGGCGCGCTGAGCGTGGCGATGCAGCGCCATTACGCCGATATGCATGGCCGCGGCCTGGAAGCGCCGCCCGAGCTCAGGCGGCGTTTGCAGGCGGCCGGCGCCGGCGCGCTGGTACTGGCGTTCGCGGCGGCGGTGCTCAAGGGCGGCGGCGGGCACGGCACCCTGACTTGGCTGGGCGGGATGACCACGGCGGCGCTGGCGTTGATGATGCTCCTGACCTATGCGCCGCAACGGGTGGCACGGCTGGCGCAGGCGGCCGGCGCCATCGGACTGGCTGCGTTCGCGCTCGCTACGCTGCTGTAGCAATCGCGCAAGGGGCTGGCAACCCCTTGGGCTACAATCGAACTCAACATTCTTACTATGCGGAGTTCATGATGAAAACATTGTTAGCGGTAATGGCGTTCCTGCTGGCCGGCTGCGTTTCCAAGCCGCAGGGCATCGAACCGGTGGCCAATTTCGACTCGGCCAGATATCTCGGCAAATGGTACGAAATCGCGCGCCTCGATCATTCTTTCGAGCGCGGCTTGAGCCGTGTATCGGCCGAGTACAGCATGCGCGACGATGGCGGCATCAAGGTCATCAACCGCGGCTATAACGCCGAGAAAAAGGAATGGAAAGAGTCCGAGGGCAAGGCGTATTTTGTCGAGAAACCCGATGTCGGTTATCTGAAAGTGTCATTCTTCGGCCCCTTTTACGGCTCGTATATTGTGTTCGACCTCGATCGCGAGAAGTATGCTTATTCGCTGGTGAGCGGACCGGATCGCGACAATTTCTGGCTGCTCTCGCGCACCCCGACCATGGATGAGGCAACAAAAAAGCGCCTGGTCGATAAAGCCCAGGCGCTTGGTTTCAATACATCGAAACTGATTTACGTCGATCAGTCCGCCGTCAGTCAATAATCCGCAAAGAGAAATCGGTGGCCTTGATGTCTTTGGTCAGGCTGCCGATGGAAATACGGTCGACGCCCGTTTCGGCAATCGCCCGCACGCTATCCATATTCACCCCACCCGAGGCTTCCAGCAAGGCGCGGCCGGCATTGAGCGCGACCGCGTGACGCATCGTCGCCAATTCAAAATTATCGAGCAGGATCGAGGTGGCGCCGGCGTCCAGCGCTTCGCCCAGCTGGGCCAGGGTTTCCACTTCAATCTGAATCGATACGCCGGCGTCCAGCGCCTGCGCAGCGGCCAGCGCCTTGCCCACGCCGCCGGCGGCCGCGATATGATTTTCCTTGATCAGGATGCCGTCGTATAAAGCCATGCGCTGGTTCTTGCCGCCGCCGACCCGCACCGCGTATTTCTGCGCCTGGCGCAGGCCCGGCAGGGTTTTGCGCGTGTCGAGGATCGAGGCCTTGGTGCCTTCGACCACTTCCACGTAGCTGCGCGTCACCGTCGCCACGCCGGACAGCAATTGCATGAAGTTCAGCGCGGCGCGCTCGGCCGTCAGCAAGGCGCGCGGCGGCGCTTCGATGGTGCAGACAACGCTGCCGGCGTTCATCAGGTCGCCTTCGGCATATTGCCAGTCGACATCGATGCTCGGATCGAGGGCCAGCATCACGCCTTCGAACCATGGGCCGCCGCAGAGTACGGCTTCTTCGCGCACGATCACGCGGGCGCGCACGCGGGTGTCGTCCGGCACTAGTTTGCCGGTCAGGTCGCCGCTGCCGACGTCCTCGAGCAGGGCGGCCAGCAGGTTCGATTCGAACGCGGTTTGCAGGGCTTCGTCAAAGACAGCGTAGGGATTGCGTAAATTGCTCATGCTGGGCCGACTCCGGAAAACAGGGATGCTTCATTGGCCAACGCGCTGGTCGGCAAGGCTTTGGCTTTTTTCGCGGCCGCAAAATCGAGCATGCGGTCGATGGCGCGCACGGCTTCCTTGCCCACTTGCGGGTCGACATGGATTTCGTTGCTGAAGTTCTCGAGCACGTCGGCCAGGTTTTGCAGGCCGTTCATCGCCATCCAGGGGCAGTGCGCGCAGCTCTTGCAGGTGGCACTGTTGCCGGCGGTTGGTGCTTCGATGAAATGCTTGCCCGGTGCGGCGGCGCGCATCTTGTGCAGGATGCCGTTATCGGTGGCAACGATGAAGGTGGTGGCGTCCATCGTCTGCGCGGCGTTGATCAGCTGGGTCGTGGAGCCGACCACATCGGCCAGGGCGACCACGTTGGCGGGCGACTCGGGATGGACCAGCACGCGCGCCTCGGGATGCTCGGCCTTGAGCAGGTCGAGTTCGATGCCCTTGAATTCGTCGTGCACCAGGCACGACCCCTGCCACAGCAGCATGTCGGCGCCGGTTTGCTTTTGAATGTAGGAACCGAGGTGCTTGTCCGGCGCCCACAGGATTTTTTTGCCCTGGGCGTGCAGATGGGCCACGATGTCCAGGCCAATGGACGAGGTCACCATCCAGTCGGCGCGGGCTTTGACGGCGGCGCTGGTGTTGGCGTAGACCACCACCGTGCGGTCGGGATGGGCGTCGCAAAAAGCCGAGAATTCATCGGCCGGGCAACCCAGGTCGAGCGAACAGGTTGCGTCCAGGTCCGGCATCAGGATGCGTTTTTCGGGACTGAGGATCTTGGCGGTCTCGCCCATGAAGCGCACGCCGGCGACGACCAGCGTTTTTGCCGGATGATCGCGGCCGAAGCGCGCCATTTCGAGCGAATCGGAGACGCAGCCGCCGGTTTCTTCGGCTAGGTCTTGCAGGTCGCCATCGACATAATAGTGGGCGACCAGCACCGCTTCGCGTTCTTTCAGCAGGCGCTTGATGCGCTCCTTGAGCGCTACCTTTTCGGCGGCGGACGGCGTGGCCGGGGCGCGGGCCCAGGCTTGCGCGGTGCAGCTCAGGCCCGCTTGGGGATGCTCGTATTCAACGGCTTTGATAGGGAGAATATTCATATCGGTACTATCTCACAAGAGAAGATTCGTTGCAGGGAGTGCCCGCAAAATGACGCGCGGGCACCGTGGTGCCCGCTCTGCCACATCAACTTCACGGGGCGCGAACGCCCCGCTGCCATGTTTAGTCGATACCCTGGCTGGTCAGATAGTCTTCGTAGTTGCCACGGAAGTCGACGATTTCGTTTTCCTTGATTTCGAGGATGCGGTTGGCCAGCGACGACACGAATTCGCGGTCGTGCGAGACGAAAATGAGGGTCCCGGTGTATTTTTCGAGCGCAATGTTGAGCGACTCGATCGATTCCATGTCCATGTGGTTGGTCGGCTCGTCCATCAGCATGACGTTGTGGCGGCCGAGCATCAGCTTGCCGTACATCATCCGGCCTTTTTCACCACCGGACAGCACGCGTACCGATTTCTTTACGTCGTCGCCGCCGAACAGCAGGCGGCCGAGGATTGAGCGCACGGCCTGGTCGTCGTCGCCTTCCTTGGTCCACTGGCCGATCCAGTCGGTCAGGACCGCATCGGTGGCGAATTCTTCGGTCGGATCTTGCGGCATGTAGCCGACATTGGCGTTTTCGGCCCATTTGACGCGGCCGGTATCCGGCTGCAGACCGGTCAGTTCGCCACCGATCGAGCGCAGCAAGGTGGTTTTGCCGGCGCCGTTGGCGCCGATGATGGCGATGCGCTCGCCGGCTTCCACCATGATGCTGAAATTCTTGAACAGCTGGCGGTCGTACTTCTTCGAAATGCCTTCGACTTCCACCGCCAGGCGGTGCAATTTCTTCTCGGCTTCGAAACGCACGAAGGGATAGGCGCGCGACGATGGCTTGATGTCGTCGACCTTGATCTTGTCGATCTGCTTGGCGCGCGATGTGGCCTGACGCGCCTTGGACTTGTTGGCGGCGAAGCGGCGCACGAAGTCTTGCAGCTCGGCGACTTTTTCTTTCGCCTTGGCGTTGTTCGCCAGTTGCTGGTTGCGCGCCTGGGTCGAGGCGAACATATACTCGTCGTAGTTGCCCGGATACACCTTCAAGGTGCCGTAATCCATGTCGGCCACGTGGGTGCACACCTGGTTCAGGAAGTGGCGATCGTGGGAAATGATGACCATGGTCGAATTGCGGTCGTTGAGTACGTCTTCGAGCCAGCGAATTGTGTTGATGTCCAGATTGTTGGTCGGCTCGTCGAGCAGCAGGATGTCCGGATTCGAGAACAGGGCCTGCGCCAGCAGCACGCGCAGCTTCCAGCCCGGCGCCACGGCGCTCATCGGGCCCTGGTGCTGGTCGATCGAGACGCCGGCGCCGAGCAGCAGTTCGCCAGCGCGCGCTTCGGCCGAGTAGCCGTCGTATTCGGCAACCTTGCTTTCGAGTTCGGCCGCGTGCATGTAGTCGTCGTCGGTCGCTTCCGGGTTGGCGTAGATGGCGTCGCGCTCGGAGATCGCGTTCCACAATTCGGTGTGGCCCATCATCACCACGTCGAGCACGCGCATGTCTTCGAACGCGAACTGGTCCTGGCGCAGTTTGCCGAGGCGCTCGTTGGTATCGAGCATGACGGTACCGCCCGATGGCTCGAGGTCGCCACCGAGGATCTTCATGAAGGTCGACTTGCCGCAGCCGTTCGCGCCGATCAGGCCGTAACGGTTGCCGTCACCGAATTTGACGGAGATGTTCTCAAACAGCGGCTTGGCGCCGAACTGCATGGTGATATTTGCTGTGGATAACATGCGTGATGGGTCTCTTGCGAATGGAAACAGGCGCTGGGCGCGAATCGGCCATTATACAATACGCACCACAAACCACTGTACAACACCGTGAAAAACAATGACTTAGCGCTGTATTTCAAACGATTTGACACAGACAGGATGCCTGGTATTGCTCAGTTGCGCGGTCACTGTCCGACGTAGAGTTGCGGCAGGAAGGTTCGCCCATGACCGACTGTCGCCAGGACAGCAAGACTGCGGCCTTCCTTCTGGAGGCGCTACACAGGAAGCGAGCATTCGATCAGGATGCCGCGACGAAACTACTTCGCAAGGAACTGGTGTCGGACGACCTGGCGCGCGCGGCGCTGGTTTGCACGTATGAGCGTCGGCAGCATCATGAAGGCACGCGATGAGACTGCTGTGCTATCTCCGCCGGCGGCTCGACCATGACCTGCACTGACCACTACTCCATGATAGTTGCCGAGTTCGGATCCCCCTGGTCACCTTGCCGCTCTGTCCCCCGAAACGACATCCTGTTCCCGTGCATCGATACTAGAACCGGGTCGATCAAGACACGAATGATCGGCTCCGGACGCGCATCAGCTCCAGGTGCTTACAACGTCAACTCAATCCAGTTCGCCACCTTGCACATCGCGAGGTGGCTCCGTGGCCCAGAGTCTGCGTAGATATCTCGATCGAGCCGGCGCGCCCCGCGCTCCCACAGTGTTTTCACAGAACTGGCATTCAGACAGTACATCTCAACTTCCCGCCTTGTGAATTTGAATTTTTTGCAAAATTTAACGCGACTGCGAACCGCACGGAACCTTTCAGCACGGCGTCCATCTAACCCATGACAGCGATTTCCGAGAGATGTCTTCTCAGCGCACTGCTTTTACCAATTCTGGCGTGACGTGCGAAACTGCAAGCTTCCGGCCGCATTAGGGGAAGTTGGCGGAGTAATGCAGGGAAATTTCATCCCTGGACGCATTAGTTTTTTGCTTCATTCGCAGAAAGGTTCGACTGTCTGCGCTTTGCGCAGAGGCCAGAATTCTGTGCTTTGCGAGCCTATCAAAGCGCGCCTTCCAGTTGGGGTTTCAATGAGCGCAAAAATTCTCGCAGGGGGAATCAATGTGCTGCAGTTCGTCCCATCGAGTGACGCTAAGTCAAAAAATTCCGATGAGCTTCATCATGATGTAGCGCAGTTTTCAGCAGCCTTGAATTCTTCGATCCACCGTCTTAAAAGTCAACTTAAGCAGCCGCCGATGCACAATTCATGGAACTGTGACTACGACGAGGATCGCCCGCAAAAAAGCCAATGCGACAATGATGATGAAGGCCCTGGGGGCGGATGGGACTGGGGTCCTGATGGTTACGATGGAGGAGGTTTCGGAACATATAAATGCACAACAGGGCCAATTTCGGTGTGCACAATTACCGAGACGTTGCCACATCCAAGCCCATATCCGGAAGATGGTGGCTTACCGTCGATGGGTCCAAGTACTCCGACGATTTGCGGTATCACCGGCTTTTTTTGCGCTGCTCCGGGGCAACCCCTTCTGCCTCCGGCAGAAACCGTGGAGGAGCGAAAACAACGGTGTGATCGGAAAGGTGACCGAGATATGGACGAGTGCAAAGCGTATTCGCGAGCAATGGACTACCGCTCGTTCAAAGCGTGCAAAGATAGAGCAGCGCAATACTATGCGGATTGCCATCGCGCTGCGGAGCTGCCATAAAGATGACTAAAAATTCTAGGCAAGCTGCCCTACAGTTTGCCTTTTTTAAGGAAAAAAAATGAGACTTCCTCGCATCGAGATTTACATCAACGACAAATCTGGCATTTCAGTTGCTCACGTGAAGGTCGATGGTGAGACTTTGATTTTCGATTTCTCGCTTGATCAACTGCTAGTAGAAGGTGAAGGCAACGCCGCGCTGACTCTGGGAGAATCGGCGCTAACAGTCCTGAAACTCTGGCATCCGAATATTCTCAAAGACGTTGCGGCGCCCGCCCCTATTTCACGCGCAGAGATCAAAGAATCGTTATCGCAGGAATTGATTGGACTCTCGATATCAGAGCGCACCGACAAGTATATCGACACAATCGACAATTTATTAAGCGAATCCAGCATCGAGCTCGGCGCTGATTTCCTTGTAAATTCTTGGCCCGTCATACGTAAGCGAATCATCGAGCTCAAGGTTAGCGGCAGTGACAGCAAAATATGACGATATGCGAGGCCAAGAATACCAGTTGATCAAAGCACTAAGTTTATGAGAATATTAAGCGAATTTTATAGATAATTCGAGATCCCTTACAGCCTCTAAGGTCCATTTGCATAGCCTGCTATGCTGTGGATAACATGCGTTTTGGGCCTTTTGCGAATGGAAACAGGCGCTGGGCGCGAATCGGCCATTATACAAAATGCGACGCTTGCCATAGGAAGCTTGGGCGAAAAACGGGGGACGGATGGCACAGTCTGTATGGACCAGGCTGGTAGCGCAGGATGGCGCGCTGCGGCCTTTCGCAGTGCAGGATTGCTCATCCGTGCCGTGCGGCGGCCAGCGGCAGCTCAGCCGATGGCGCCCTGTCTGAACCAGGCCGCGATGACGGTAGGTTATCCCCTGTGTCGATCTAGTATTGATGGATATCGATCTCAATAAGCTTGCCCGTCCCATCATAATAGAGATCGAGATAATCCACATCCGCTCCAAGACCGCTGCAATAACCGAGCGGGTATTGCTCTTTGTTCCCGTGACCCTCAGGCGCCTTGCCGAGAAGCTCAACCACGCGTTCGCGCCGCATGTCCACGTTGATGACGTGATTGACGATGTCGTCCGCCATCCCGCCGCGCAGGCAATTCTCCAGTTCGTAACTGGTCATCGGCGCTTTCCATCGGGCCGGATCGAACTTGTCTCCATTAAACGGCGACAATATCGCGCCCAGCACTTTGAAAATTCCGATGAGCAGAATCATCCATAACGCTGGAATGATGATTTTTCTTGCCCTACTTGAAATGACCATTCATTGACCGATCTGGTGTTGTCTAAAACATGGGATTCTGGCGTTTGCGGCGGCCGCTGCCCACGAACTTGGGCGTGAAATGACGGTCAAAAACACATCCGACGAATTAACAGGCAACGCAGAGGAGAATGAGTCATGCCGTCATTACTTGTGTTCTTGCTGTCATCCCTTGCCATCGCCATGTCGTTGCCGGCGATGGCTTCCGGCACTGTCAATCTTGACGAACCTGGCGCAATGGCGCAGCTTGAACGGGACAATCCTGCGCACGCTCGTTCCATTGGGCGGATTTTGCAGGCAGCGCCAAAGTTTACCCCGGGCCACCTCGCGCAATGGAGGAGAACCAGCTTCAATGCAGACATCCAATCGACGCAGCTGCTCAAGACCAGCGACCCGCCCCAAGCCAGGCTGTGGTTCAAGCTCGGCGATACGCATTACAAGGCGACCGTGACGCTCAATGCGGTGGGCGCCCTGCGCGTCCCGGCGGGCTGAGACGCCCCTGGCTGGTTCACAACGTCAAGCCGGCGCCCGCTTGATGCCGAAGTCGCTCGCCTTGATTTTTGCCATACGCCCATCCGGATGGTGCCAGACGATGCCTTCGATAACATGCGCGCTCAGGTACTCGCGCAGAGCCGCGAAGCTGCGCGGGCAGTCCGGCAACTCGTCCTTGCCGTGCGGAACGAGGATATGCTCCGTCAGGCGTTCCGGATTGGCGCCGTGGCGGGTGCCGATTTTCGGGCCGCAGACTTCATACGTGCCGTCCGGCACCGCCCCGCCGCCGAACAGTTCGCGCATGCCCCATGCAATGCCCTCGTCGATGCGCGCCGAATCCGGCCCCACCGCAGGCACCCAGCCCGGCCAATGCCCGGTGGCCTCGTCCGCCGCCGGCTGCGCCGGCATGAAGTCGGCCGGTGGCGTGCGCCCGGCCTTGGCGTCGTAGCGCTTGTAGACAAGTCCAGCGGACACCATGACCGCCATGCCATCCCATTTGCGCGTCGCCATGCCTTCGCCGGCGGCGACCCATGCGGCGGCCGGGACGATCTCGTCGCGCACCTGGCGGTCGCCATCGTAGTTACGTTGGAACAGAGAGACGATTTTCTTCATATGGTCCTTTTATGGCGCGATCATCGGCTCGCGCCTGCCCTGGTTATGGATCGGGTAGCCGTATTCATACATATACAGACCCGAAGTATGCGCAAGAAACGCATTAAATTTACCGTATTATGTTGTATGGATAGCAGGATTGCCACATTTATCATTCGCCCGGCTATAATTTCGCGCAGCAATAGCCAATTACTCGTCAGGCTATCGCACAAAACCTAATCAGGATAGTTTATGCGAATGATATTGAGCAGCGCGCTTGTCGCACTGGCCGCCGGCGTGTCCATGCCAGCTGTTGCGGTGCAAAACGGACCCGGCGTGTACGTCGGTTTTCAGGCCGGCCAGGCGTCGTCGTCGAATGACCGGATCGAACGCGATGACTTGTCGTTCAGCCCGCGCGCCGGCTACCAGTTCAACAAGCAGCTCGGCGTCGAAATATTTAGCACGTCGCTCAGCTTTATCGAAGTTGGATATAGTTTCAACCGCAACGAACCGGCCCACCCGGAAGAACACTACGGGATCGCGGTCACGGGCGCCATTCCCTTGGGCGAGCGTTTCAACCTGACCGGCCGCGCCGGTATCGGCCGCACCAAAATGCATGCTGTCGGGTTCGGCAAGGACGATTATAAGGAAACCGATCCGAGCATCGGCGGGGGCATGCGTTACGATTTTAACCAGCACTGGGCGATCACGGCCGAAGCGATGCGTTTTACCAAAACCAAGGTCACGGTCATCTCGACCGGCTTTCGCTATCAGTTCTGACCCGGTCAATCCAAAGGAGCGCACGATGAACGCAGCACAGGAAGAGATGATCGCTTTGGAAGAACAACTGCGGGTCGCCATGCTCGGCGCCGACGTCGATGCGCTCGACCGCCTGATTGCCCCGGACTTGCTGTTTACCACGCACATGGGCCAGGTCATCGGCAAGCAGCAAGACCTCGACATGCACCGCTCCGGACTGCTGAAATTCCGCGCGATCGAGGCGGGCGAACGCCTGGTGGCGGCGCACGGGCCGGTGGGCGTCGTCTCGGCCCGCATGAAGCTGGTCGGCAGTTTCGGCGAGTCGCCGTTCAACCTGGACCTGCGTTGCACGCGCACCTGGCGCCAGGGCGATGACGGCCGCTGGCAAATCCTGGCCGGCCACATGAGCATCGCCTGATCGGCGAGGCACCTCAGGCGTCCGCGGCAAAGCGGCGCCACACCGCCTCCATCGGGCCTTGCGTGTGGCGCCGCATCCACCAGCGGCTGAACCCTGCCTGCACCACCATCAGCAGCAGGCACACGCCTACCAGTCCGGCGTGCGACAGCCGCGCGCCGAGGCCCAGACCCGTCCCTTGCAGCAGGAATCCGAACAGCACCGACTGCGCCAGGTAATTGGTCAGCGCCATGCGCCCGACCGGCGCCAGCGACCGCGCCAGGGCCGCCATCAGCCATTGCGGCGCGCGCATGACCAGGGCCACGTAGCCGGCTGCCATCAGGGGTCCGGCGACTTCGACAAAAAACGAGACGAATGCCGCCATCGGCCCGCCCGCGTGCGGATCGAGCGCGTCGCGCAGCGCGGCCCAGCCCCACCACAGGTTGAGCGGCAGCCCCACCCACAGGGCGGCCAGCAGCACCCTGCCCCACAAGGCGCGATGGCGCTCGGGCCGCGTGAGCCAGCCCATGCGCACGCTGAGTACGCCCATCAGGAACAGCAGCGCCACCTTGGGCAGGAAGAACAGCGAATTGGCCAGGTTGCCCCAATAGTCGGACAGCCGCTCGCGCGCGATTTCGCCCAGCGTCCCCTCGCTGTAGAGCGCGTGCGTGCGCGCGATTTCGTCCACGCCCCAGGCGACCGCTTCGGGCGGCATGGTCATCAGCTGGTAGGTCAGGTAGGCCATGAACACCAGCACCGCCACATTGAGCGCGGCCACGCGGTGCAGCGCAGCGACGATGCCCGAGAGCCTGCGGCCCGCATGCGTCAGCAGCCAGAAGCCGCAGATCGCGTACACGGTCAGGATATCGCCGAACCACAGCAGGGAGCCATGCAGCACGCCGCATCCGAGCAGCCAGGTGACGCGGCGCCGATAGGTGGTCTTGATGCGATCGAGCCGCGGGCCCGGAAAATGCCGCCCTCCCGTTTGCAGCGCGAAGCCGGCGCCGAACAGGAATGCAAAAACCGGATAGAACTTCTGCTCCGCGAACGCGGCCACCATGAACACCACCAGCTGGTCGAGCAGCGGCGCCTGGGCGCCGATGACGCCGTAGCGCGAGAAGTTGTTCCCGATCGCGAAGCCCCACACGTTCACCAGCATGATGCCGAAGACGGCGATCCCGCGCAGCGTATCGATGCGCAGCGAGCGCGTGGCCTTCATTGACGCATCCAGTCGCGCAGTTCGTAGTACCAGTAGGTCATCTGGGCGGCAGCCAGGCCCGCAGGTCCGCCCGCCGATGGCAGGCCCCACGCGGCAAAGCGCGCCAGCGGGGCGCCGTCACCGGCAATGGCGGCGGCCAGCACGTCGCCGGCCAGAGTGGTCGGCGCCACGCCGTGGCCGCCGAAGCCCATGCCGTACCACAGGCCATCGGGCAGGCGTCCGATCTGCGGCATCTGGTGGCGCGCGTAGCTCATCATGCCGCTCCACGCATGCGCCACGCGCACGCCGGCCAGTTGCGGGTAGACCTTGAGCATGTCCCGGTGCAGCAGGCGCGCCACATCTGCGCCGCTGCGCTCGCGCACCGCGATGCGGCCGCCCCACAGCAGGCGCGTATCCGGCAGCGGGCGGTAGTAGTCGAACGCGAAACGGGTGTCGTAGACGGCTGCGCCGGTGCGGATCGCCGTGTGCAGGCGCTCACCCAAGGGTTCGGTCACCATCACGTAGGTGGCGATCGGCAGCGCCGCGCGCGACAGCGCCGGCACCAGTTGCTCGATGTAGCCGCCGCAGCACACCACCACGTCGCGCGCGCGCACCTTGCCGGCGGCGGTGGTCACGATCCAGCCCTCGCCGTCGGCGGCGATGCTGGTGGCCGCGCTGTGTTCATGCACGCGCACGCCGCCCTGCGCCAGCACGCGGGCCAGCCCCTGGGCATACTTAAGGGGATGAAAATGAAAGGCGGCCGGCTCGAACAGGCCGCCGAAATAGCGTTTCGACGCGAGTTTGCCGGCCAGCTGCGCGCTTGAGACGCGCTGCCATTCGACGCCCATGGCGTCCATCATGAAGCGCTGCTGGTCGTCGAGCAGGCGCGCATCGTCGAACCAGTTGGCAAGATACACCCCTTCGTGGCGGGCGTCGCAGTCGATGCCGTATTGGTCGATGCGGCGGCGGATGCGTTCGACCGCATCGAGCGTCATGCGGTACAGGCTGCGCGCGGCATCGACGCCGATGGCAGCCGCCATGCTGCGCTCACCGCGCGAAAAGCCGCCGAAAACAAAACCGCCGTTGCGTCCCGAGGCCCCGTGGCCGACGCGCCGGGCGTCGAGCAGGACGATGTCGCGCACGCCGCGCTCCATCAGGCCAAGCGCCGTGGCCAGGCCGGCAAAGCCGGCGCCGACGATGCAAACGGCCGCGTCGAGCGGTCCGGCCAGCGGCGCATACGTGTCGCCCGGCGAGGTGGCCCGATAGTAGTCGTGCGCCGCCCGGGCCTCAGGCATGCGCGATGGTCGGATAGCCGCTCATGGTCAGCGTGAAGCCGGCGCAGTCGGAGACCAGCTGCGCCTGCGCGCCGAAGGGAATCGTCACGCGCTGCGCCATGTGCCCGAACTGCAGGCCCGTAAGCACGGGAATCGGCAGATTGGCGCGCAGGTAGGCCAGCATGGCGGCAAAATCGTAGCCATTGTCGGCCGGCGTGAGGCGGTAGCCCGAAAAGTCGCCCAGGACCAGGGCCTTCTGGCGCGCCAGCACGCCCGACTGCAGCAGTTGCAGCAGCATGCGTTCGACCCGGTAGGGGTGCTCGTTGATGTCTTCCACAAAAACGATGCCGTCGTCGATGTGCGCGAACCACTCGGTGCCCATGAGCGAAATGAGCATGGCCAGGTTGCCGCCCCAGATCGTGCCATCGACCTCCAGATCGGGATTATCGGGCGCGCAGGCGCGGATGACATGGCGCGGGCCTTGCAGGCAGCGCCAGAAATCGTGCTGCGTGAAGGCCACCGGTTCGGCGGCGCCGAAGTCGCTGTAGAGCATCGGCCCGGCATAGCTTTGCGCGCCGGTCTGCGCCATCAGGCCCATATGGAAGGCGGTAAAGTCGCTGTAGCCGACAAAGATCTTGCCGCTGTCAGCCATGCGCGCGAAATCGATGCGCGGCAGCAGGCGCGTGAGGCCGTACTGGCCGCGCAGCGCCATCACCACCTGTATCTGCGGGTCGCTGGCGGCGGCGTTGAGCTGGGCCAGGCGCGCGTCGTCGGTGCCGCCGAAGCGCTGGAACACCTTGTCGGCCTCGAAGTAGTTGTGCACCGTGTGGCCCTGCGCGACGAGGGAGCCGATGCCGCGTTCGATGGCGGCGTTGTCGCTGCCAAAGCCGCTTGGCGCAACGATGGCGATGCCGATGGGGGGTATGTTCACTGTTTTTCGAAAAGCCGCGCTGTGGAGTCGGGGCTTATCTTACCGTGCGCGTGCTCATCGATCAAGGCGAGCAGGCGCTCGATCAGCTGCGGCGGCAGGTCGTGGCCCATGCCTTCGATGACTTCGAGGCGCGCGCCGGGCACCAGGCGCGCCGTGTCTTCGCCGCAGGCCGGCGGCACCAGCGGATCGGCCGCGCCGTGAATGACCAGCGTGCGCGCGCGGATCGATTTGAGCAGTTCGCTGCGGTCGCCCGTGGCCACGATGGCGATCAGCTGGCGCGCCAGCCCGCCCGGCGACAGGTTGCGCTTGATCGAGCGCGCGATGCGTTCGCGCAGCAGGCGTTCGGGAGTGGGATAGGCGGGGCTGCCGATGACGCGCATGGTGTGCACCATGTGGTTGATCAGGCTCTCCAGATCGCGCAGCTTGCGCGGTGGGCGCATCAGCAGCGCGCGCGCTTCCTTGCTCGGGCCGCTCTGGCCGCGCCGTCCGCTGTCGGACATGATGGAGGTCAGGCTCCGGACGCGGTCGGGATGCCGCGCCGCCAGGATCTGCGCGATCATGCCGCCCATGGAGGCGCCCACTACATGGGCGCGCGCGATGCCGAGGGTATTGAGCAGGCCGAGCGCGTCGGCGGCCATGTCGGACAAGGTGTAGCTGCTGCGCTGCGGCCAGCGCAGCAGGCGCTTGAGCCAGGCCAGCGGCAGGCTGGGCGTACCGGCGTGGTCGAATTTGGTGGACAGGCCGCTGTCGCGGTTGTCAAAGCGGATGACGTAGAAACCGAGGTCGACCAGGCCTTCGACGAAGTCGTCGGGCCAGGCGGTCAGTTGCATGCCCAGGCCCATGATCAGCAGCAGCGGCGTGTCCTTGGGGTCGCCTGCTGTTTCGTAGGCGATCCGGATCCCGTTGGCGGTCAGAATAGGCATGCTCAGGCTGGAGACGAGTAATTGGTTAAGTCGCGCGATACGCGCCATGCATGCGCAACAACAAGACCGCATGCACTGACCCGATTGAGCATACCATTTTTGCGGGACGACAGGCATACCGTGCGTGCGGGCATGCCGGGGGCCGTCGTTCGCGCCCAGGGCTGACTGCCGCACATTGAACCTGGGTTCCCGCCTGCGCGGGAAAGATGGCTTTCCGGCCATTCGTGCTGCCTGCTACCGGTTGGCGAGGCGCTATTGCGGCGCTGTGTCCTGGGCGCTGGCCGCCTGCGCCGCCAGCCGCGCCGCTTGCGCCGCCCGGCGCCGCTCGGCAAAAAATGCACGCAGCATGCTGCTCGCTTCATCGGCCATGACGCCGCCGACCAGTTCCGTGTGATGATTCAACTGTTCCTGCTCGAACAGATTGAGCACCGAGCCGCAGGCGCCGGTCTTGGGATCGGGCGCGCCGAACACCACGCGCGCCAGGCGCGCATGCATCATGGCGCCGGAACACATCACGCACGGCTCCAGGGTCACATACAGCTCGCATCCGGGTAGCCGATAGTTGCCCAGCTTGTCGGCGGCGGCGCGCAAGGCCACGATTTCGGCGTGCGCGGTCGGATCGTGGCGACCGATCGGCTGGTTAAAGCCGGTGGCGATCACCTCGCCATCCTTGACCACCACGGCGCCCACCGGCACTTCACCCAGGCTCCATGCATGTTGCGCCTGTTCCAGCGCCAGTTGCATGAAGGCTGGATCAGGCATCGGTAATCTCTGCCCAGCAATTCGGGGTTTCGTGCAGCACCAGCTTGTGCAGGTGCAAACCGGTGCCGAAGTGGTCGGTATAGGCCGCCTTGAGGATGTCGAAGGCGATCTGCGCCAGGTTTTCGACGGTTGGAATGCGGTCGATCACCACTGTCTTGTGGCCCGGCAGCGACGCCAGGAACTCGCGCACCTTGTCGTCTTTTTCGTAGACCAGGAAGGCGTGGTCCCAGACATCGACCAGATGTTCCTTGGCCAGCGCCTTGATATCGGAAAAATCCATGATCATGCCATTGTCGGAGTTGCCCTCGGCCTGGATGACCTTGCCCGTGAGCGTGATTTCGAGCGTGTAGCGGTGTCCGTGCAGGTTGCGGCACTGGCTTTTGTGGTCGGGAATGCGGTGCCCTGCATCAAATTCGAGCTTGCGTGTAATGGTGAGCATGAAGTGCTTTAAGGTATCTGTAAAAGTTTATGGGTTTGCAAGCTCAGCTTCCACTTGGGATTGCGCTTGCAGGTCTCGATGGCGAGACGGGTGTTGTGTTCGCCCAGCGGGCCGTCCATCGGCTGCACGAAGAAATTCTCGAAATCGAGCTTTTCATAGGCGCCCAGGTCCTGGTGGGTCTGGGGAATGACCACTTTGAGCTCATTGCCCTTTTCCACCACCAGCTTGGACCCCATCTTGGGGCTGACGCAGATCCAGTCGACCCCGGGCGGCACCGCCAAGGTGCCGTTGGTTTCGATGGCGATCTCGAAGCCGACGCCATGCATCGCGTCGATCAGCGCGGCGTCGAGCTGCAACAGCGGCTCGCCGCCGGTGAAGACCACGTACTTGCTTTGCGGGTAGGAAGCCGGCCACAGGCTGTCGATCAGCGCGGCCAGGGCCGCGCCATTGGCAAACTTGCCACCACGTTCGCCATCGGTGCCGACAAAATCGGTGTCGCAGAAGGTGCAGGTGGCGCTGGCGCGGTCGCTTTCGCGTCCGGTCCACAGGTTGCAACCCGAGAAACGGCAAAACACGGCGGGACGGCCCGCATGCGCGCCCTCTCCCTGCAGGGTGTAGAAAATCTCTTTAATGCTGTAAGTCACTTGATTGTCCTAATCGTCAACCCTCCATTATAGCAAGGTCGCGTGGGGCACCTGGAAATCACTAAAAATGATGCCGATACTACAGATAAATTCCCGAATGAAATAGAGTTGATCCGTGACAATATCGTTAGTGATGACGGGGAGTAACTTGATCAAGGTCAGCTTGCACTTGCCAGCTTGTCTTATCGGCTTGTCTTATCAGTTTACTCGGAAGGACCTCATGCAAATTACGCCCACCGCCCTCCTCGCCCTGTTCTGGATGCTGTTCATCGGCTGGGGATTTTATGCCTTGCTGCAACGCCATCTGCGCCTGGACGACCAGCTGGTCGACACCGAAGCGCAGCTGGCCGTCGAACGCCACGCGCGCGCCGTGGCCGAACTGGCGCTTGCCAACACCCATTTGTCGCTGTGCCAGGCCACCAAGCAGCAGGAAACCGTGCGCGAAAGCGAACGCCAGCGCATCGCGCGCGACATTCACGACGACCTTGGGCAGAATCTGCTGGCGCTCAAGATCGACCTGCAGTTGATGCACGTGAGCACCACCGGCGCCCATCCGCTGATCACGAAAAAAATCGACGGCATGATCGGCAATCTCGACAACACCATCAAATCCTTGCGCGCCATTATTTACGATCTGCGCCCGATCGTGCTGGAAGCGGGCTTCCAGAGCGCGATGGAGTGGCAACTGAGCGAATTTACCCGCATGCACGGCATCCGCCATGCCTTCACCGCCGACCCCGACGCGCTGCATGCGCCCGAGGACGCCGAACGCGACGCAATGCTGTACCGCATCGCGCAGGAAGCGCTGTCGAACGTGGCGCGCCATGCCCATGCCACCGAGGTCGACATCAAGCTGCAACGCTTCGGCAACATGCTGACCCTGCGCGTGCAGGACAACGGGGTCGGCATGGTGGAAATTGGCAACGGGCGCGGCTGCGGCCTGCCCGGCATGCGCGAGCGGGTGCGCGCCATCGGCGGCTGCTTCGCCATCGACAGCCTGCCCGGCAGCGGCGTGGTGCTGTCGGTGTCCATCCCCTTGACGGTTGCGTTTGCCGCACACTGAAGACCGATCACGCTCACCCTTGTGCTTTATCAATAGAAGCGCCGTGCCCCACGGGCAAAATTAAGTCTTGTCGGCAGTCAATATTTTGCCTTCAAGATATTGTCAGGAACTATTTCACAGGGGCGGCACATGATGAGCACGATGACAGTCCAGGGCGCAAGCGCGCAGGCCGCACCGGAACAGGGCCACGCGTTTGCCTACAAGCTCATGGAGATGCTGGCCGTTCCCGCATTTGTGCTGGATAAGGAGCGGCGGGTGATCATCTGGAACCGGGCCTGCGAGCGCCTGACCGGCGTGGCGGCGGAGGAAGTGCTGGGTACGCGCGACCACTGGCAGAGTTTTTACCAGGAAGCGCGGCCGACCCTGGCCGACCTGGTGGTGCAGGATCGCGGCGACGAGCTCGATTCGCTGTATCCGCAGGTGGCCAAGAGCTGCCATGTGGCCGGCCAGCTCGGGGCGGAAAGCTGGTGCGACATGCCGCGTTTCGGGCAGCGGCGCTACCTGGCCGTCGATGCCATCCCCATCCTTGGCGAGCACGGCAGGCTGGAAGCGGTGGTGCAGACCCTGCGCGACATCACCGACGAAAAGGCGGCCCAGGTCGCGCTGGAACAACTGGCCACGCTCGACGGCCTGACCGGGCTGGCCAACCGGCGCTGTTTCGACAACACCCTGGGCGCCGAGTGGTCGCGCGCGCTGCGCCAGCAGCAGCCGCTGTCCTTGCTGATGGTCGATGTCGACAATTTCAAGGCGTACAACGATGCCAACGGGCATCTGGGCGGTGACGAATGCCTGAAGCGCATCGCCATTGCCGTATCGAGCGAAATGCGGGCCAACGACCTGGTGGCGCGCTATGGCGGCGAGGAATTCGCGGTGATCTTGCCGAACCAGTCGCTCAAGGGCGCGGCCATCGTGGCCGAGCGCATCCGGTGCCGGGTCGAGCGGCTCAAGGTGCCGAACGGACGCGGCGACAATGAGCATGTCACGGTGAGCATCGGCGCGGCCACTGCGATTGCCTCGTCCGACACCAGCGCCTGCCAGCTGGTGGCGACGGCGGACGCGGCCCTGTACCGCGCCAAGCACATGGGCCGCAACCGCATCAGCCTGCCGGCGACCGAGGCCGACATCATCGCCAGCGCGCGTCCGGACAGCCATTCCGCCATCAACGCCGGCTGAGTTCGTGTCCACTGCGGTGCCTACCGCCGTGCCTACCGCCGTGCCTACCGCCGTGCCTGTCACCGCAGTGGACATGTCAAAGCAGGTGTATGCACAAATTTCCGCTGTTCTTTCTGGTCCGATTCTTTTATCCTGCGGCTACTATTTTTAGCCTCAGGAGACAATGTGTCGAAACTCATCCCGATCAGCCTGCTTGCCCTGCCCGCGTTCGCCATGAACGCGCTGGCGGCCGCACCAGCGGCGCCAGCCGGCAAAGCCGATGTGCTTCCGTTTAAAGCCACCGAAAAAACCCTGGCCAACGGCCTGAAAATCATCGTCGTCCCGACCGGTTTTCCGAACCTGGTGTCCGTGCAGATTCCCGTGCAGACCGGTTCGCGCAACGAGATCGAACCCGGCAAATCGGGCTTTGCGCACTTTTTCGAGCACATGATGTTTCGCGGCACCAAAGCCTATCCGCCTGAAAAATACCAGGACGTGATCACCAAGTCGGGCGCGCGCCAGAATGCCTACACCAGCGACGACCTGACCAATTACCACACCACCTTCGCCAAGGAAGACCTGGAAACCATCCTCAAGGTCGAGGCCGACCGTTTCCAGAGCCTGTCGTATGGCGAAGATGCGTTCAAGACCGAATCGCGCGCCGTGCTGGGCGAGTACAACAAGAACAGCGCCAATCCGATGTCCAAGCTGTTCGAAGTGCAGCGCGACGCCGCCTATACCACGCATACGTACAAGCACACCACCATGGGTTTCATCAAGGACATCGAGGACATGCCAAACCAGTATGCCTACTCGAAAGTGTTTTTCGACCGCTGGTATCGCCCGGAACGCACCACCTTGATCATCGCCGGCGACGTCGAGCCGCAAAAAGCCATCGCCCTGGTCGAGAAATACTGGAGCAAATGGCAGAAAGGCAGTTACAAGAGCGAGGTACCGGTGGAGCCGGCCGCGCGCGGGGCGCTCTACAAGCACGTACCATGGCCGACCCAGACGCTGCCGTTCGTCACCGTGGGTTTTCGCGCACCGGCGTTTTCCGCCACCGCCAAGGATCACGCCGCCCTGTCGATGCTGCTCTCGCTCTCGTTCGGCCGCACCTCGCCGCTCTACAAGCGGCTGGTGCAGGATGAACAGAGGGTCGACCAGTTCAGCGACTACACCCCTGGCCGGGTCGACCCGAGCCTGGCGACCATCATCGCGCGCGTGAAAAAGATGGAAGACACCGTCTATGTGCGCGACCAGATCATGCAAACCATCGCGCATCTGCGCACCGTGCAGGTGACCGAGCAGGCACTGGCGGACGCCAAGTCGGCCCAGAAATACGGCCTGATCCGCTCGCTCGACAATACCGAGCAGATCGCCGGCACCCTGGCGTCGTATGTGCACTACAACCGTTCCTACGGCACGCTCAACCAGTTCTACCGCGTCATGGACAGCCTGACCCCGGCCGACCTGCTGGCGGCTGCCCGTCAATACCTGGTCGATGACGGCATGATCGTCACCACCCTGTCGAACCAGCCCCTGCCGGAAACGATGGCCAGCTTGCCCAAGCTGACCACCCTGGCCGCGAACACCACCGTGATGCCGGCAGTGAACGCTGCGCCGCAAGCGACGCCAGCCCGGACCACGCCGGCGCCAGCGACCGGCGCCGAAGCCAAGGTCGAGGTACTGGTGCAAAAATCGGCCTTGCCGCAAATCCGCTTCAAGCTGTTGTTCGCGGCCGGTTCCGCGCACGATCCAAAAGGCAAGGAAGGCCTGGCGGCGCTGACCGCCATGATGGTGGCCTCGGCCGGATCGAGCGAGCGCAAGATCGACGAAGTGACCAAGGCCCTGTTCCCGCTGGCCGGCTCGTTCAGCGAGCAGACCGACAAGGAAATGACCACCTTCACCGGTTCGATCCACAAGGATAACTGGAGCAAGTACATGGCTGTGGCCATGCCGCAGCTGGTCGCGCCGGGCTTTCGCGAGGAAGATTTCCGCCGCCTCAAGGATTCCCTCAAAAACGCCCTGCTGGTGGACTTGAAGGACAATAACGAGGAAGAACTGGGCAAGGAACGCCTGCAAACCAATGTGTTTGCCGGCACGGCCTACGACCATCCTGTGCTCGGCACCGCCAGGGGCATCGACGCGATCACCCTGGACGACGTGAAGGATTTCTACAAGAAAGCCTACACCCAGGGCTCGGTGCGGGTTGGCATCTCGGGCGATGTATCGGATGAGATGACGGCCGCGCTCAAGCAGGCGCTGGCGAAGCTGCCGGCCGGCCCGGGCTTGCCCGTCACCACCGCGCCGCTGGCAAAGATGCCGAACGGCCTGGAAGTGGAGATCATCGAGAAAAACACGCGCGCAACCGCCCTCTCGTTCGGCTTGCCGATCGAGGTGCGCCGTGGCCATCCGGACTTCCCGGCACTGTGGCTGGCCAAGACCTTCCTCGGCGAACACCGCGCCTCGAATGCCTACCTGTACCAGCGCATCCGCGAACTGCGCGGCATGAACTATGGCGATTACACCTATATCGAAGCTTTCCCGCGCGGCATGTTCCAGTTCTTCCCGAACCCGAACGTCGGCCGCAAGGGCCAGTTGTTCGAAGTGTGGATTCGCCCGGTCGCGCCGGACAATGCCCATATGGCGCTGCGTATCGCGCTCACCGAGCTCGACAAGGTAATCCAGCAGGGACTGACCCAGGAACAGTTCGAGATCACGCGCGGCTACCTGATGAAAAACGTGTTCGTGATGACCGCCACGCAGGACCAGTACCTTGGTTACGCGCTCGACTCGCAGTGGTACGGCACGCCCGAGTTCACCAGGATGATGCGTGACGGCCTGGGCAAGCTGACCCTGGCCGACCTGAACGCCGCTATCAAAAAGCACCTGTCGACCAAGAACCTGTCGCTCGTGTTCATTACCAAGGATGCCGCCGGGCTGAAAGAAAAACTGGTGAGCGATGCAGTGTCGACGATCAAGTATGACGGCAACAAGCCGCAGAGCTTGCTCGATGAAGACAAGGTCATCGGCAGCATGAAGCTCAACATCAAGCCGGAGGCGGTCAGGATTACGCCAGCCAGCGCGGTGTTTGCCGAATAAAAGCAGTCACAGGGCGTATGCTGGCGCGGATCGTTAAGGAAGCACTGATCCATGCGTGTTTTCGGCGGTTTCGCCAGCTATTGCCGACATGACCATCGCGCAAAGTTGATCGCCTTTTTTCAGGCTGACAGCGGCCGATTTTCAAGAAGATTTACTGGGTCCCTGGCGCCTTGCGGCGCTCAGGGCACGCTTCGGGTTCGGTTGTCAGCGCCCGCATTTCATATCCACCGCCACTAGCGGCGATTCATTTCAACCTCGCTTGTCCGCTGCTGTCATGCTGCCAGATGCTGACCTGCCGCCACGCACCTGGCCGGCCTATCGCGCAGGTTTCATGTCGGGAAACCTTACACAAGACGCAACATCAATGATCGCAATCCCGGTTAAGGCGTTGATCTATATCGTTTGTTTTGAAGCGGCATGGAAATTGCTCAAGTGGTAAGCATTCCAACCACTTTCCGATACCCGCCATGATCAAGAAACTGTTCGTCCTCGCCGCCACGGTACTGTGCTCGTTCAACGCTTGGGCCGGTTACACGCAATATAACTTCGAAGCAACAAGCTGGGGGAACATCTTCGGGTACATCATTCAACACGATGACGGGTCGATCGCCATGTTTGATTTCAGGCTGGAAGATGACGACCCTGCCATAGCAACCCAGTTTTACCCCTTCACCAGCATGGGCTGTGTCTGCCTAACAAGTGCAAGCACCAATTTCACCAATACCAGCGTCGATCTTGGGCCGAGTAACTTCTCTATCCGCGATGACTACGACGGACACCGCAGGGCAGAGTTCAACATCAGCTTTATCGAGCACCCCTCCGGCATGTTCATCTACACCGCAACGAACTCGTTCACCCGTAGCGAGGATCCTGATGCGATCATTTATTCGGATACGTACACCGGAATCCTCGAGGGAACCAGCATCGATCCCGAACTGGCGGCCTATTTGGATGCCAACAATGGCTACCATCCCGGCGTTCCCCGCATCGTCCCGAACTATGTCGGACGCGCTAACAATGTACCCGAGCCAGCAAGCCTGGCCCTGTTTGCCATCGGCGCGCTCGGCCTGGCGGGTATGACTCGCCGCCGCAAAGCGGCGCCGTAACGCGCTATCGGCGTCAGCGATCACGCGGCGGCGCGCCTTTCCTACGTAGTCATGCGCTCCCAGCCATGCCTGATCGCGGCCTTCATCTTGTCCCAGGTCGAACCGGGATTGCGCGCCTCCCAATCGGTGCGCAGCCCGGGTTCGATTTGTTCCCACGGACGTCCCCGATACAGCTCGCTGCTGGCCAGGCTGCTGCCGTAGCGGTAGGCCGGCGCATAATCGTCGTAGCTGCCGCCCTCGCGCGAGAAATTGCTGGTCCAGTGGCCCCGGAAGTAGGCGTCGTCGTCCGGTGCAAGCTGCTCGATGTCGACTTCGGTATGGCGCAGCGTGTCGTTGATCTGCTCCTGGCGCTGCGTTACTTCCTTGCCGACAATGACCTCTTCGACCATCCGCGCGGATTTTTCGACGACCGCTTCTTCCGCCGTTTCGCGCAGCTCGATCGTGGTTTCCTGGAAGGCGGCAATGTCGGCCGGGTCAACCAGCCTGTCCACCACGCGCCGCTGCACATTGACACGCTCTTCGCGCAGGCCGATGCTTTCGCTCACCGGCGTTTCCACGATGCGCTGGTAAATCCGCACGCCGCCGCGCTGCACCTCGCGCTTGCCGACCTTGAGTTCTTCCTGGATCACGGGAATGGTGGTGTCGGCGGCGCGCTGCTGCGAATCGCCCATGGCCGATCCCTGCGCGCTGCCACCCATGCCGCCCTGCGCCGAGCCCAGGGTCGACTGCCGCGACACCGCCTGCGCGCGCATGGCGTCGCCGCCCTGCATGGCGCCCTGCCACTGGCCGGCATGCTCGTCGATATCCACCGGTCCATGCCGCTCGACGATGTCGGCGGCGCGCTCGACCTCGTGCTCGCTCGTGGTGGTTACGCTCAACACGTAGTGCCCGCGCTCCATCGCTTCGGAATACATGCGCGCATGCTCGCTGCGCTCACCGCCGAACAGGTCGGTGAAAAAATGCTTGATGCTCGATCCGAGCGATTCGTCGCCGCCTTCGACCGGGTTGCCGGATGCGTCCGGATCGCCATCGCTCAAACGCACGTCCTGGCGTGCGTAACCCGACCCGATCAGGTCGTCAAGCGCCTGCACGGCATCGCCGCGATTGTCAAATACCGCTACCAGCGTGTGTTCCATGATGAGTAACTCCATGTTATTGAACGTGCTTACTTGTGAGGGCCTTCGTCGAACCGTTCGACGACAACGTCTTCCTCGCGCAGCATGACAGTCCCGGTCTGGGTGCGGGTCCGCCGGGTGCGCGTGATGTGGACTTCTTCCTTGATGCGCAGGCGCCGTTCGGTCACCAGCACTTCTTCGACCACCGGCACGATCAGCGTGTCGCCTTCCTGGCGCGTCGCCGGCGCCGCGGACAGGGGCACGATTTTGTCGACGATGACATGCCTGACGTCGAGCTCGTCGTACAGCAGGGTTTCGTCGATGTGCCGGGGATGTTCGCTGACCGTCTTGTGAATCCGCACGCCGCGCCCGGTATCGACGACGCGCGTTTCCACCCGCAGCTCTTCGCGGTGCAGCGGCACGGTGAGCGTGTCGCCGCCGGATTCGGCATAGGATTCAGCAATGTCTGTTGCCATGAAGTTCGCTCCCCGAAAGACGCCGCAGCAGGAGCCGTTGAGAGTACCGCAAAGCGCGCCGACCCTGCGCACCATTGACCTTTCTCAAGTTTCGAGCGTCGGCGCGCTGCGGCAGGCCTTCCTGCTCCATCACCCAAAGCAGCACTACCAGCGGTTTCAACGACGCTGCGTTTTTCCAGAGTGCGCCCTACATTGCGCAAAACCAGTCATGCTTCTCAAGCTCAAGGATGAGACTGTCAAACGCCTTACCAGGTACCGTACAGCGCACCCGGTAGCCCCCCTTCGGGTGCATACCGTCGATCGCTGCCGTCACGCCGCCAAAGCGGCTGAGCAGTGCCAACAGGGCGTTTTGCTCGCTGTCGGTGTAGACCATCCCGGCCTGGCGCCGCATTAATCGCAAGTATCCCATTGCCGTCCCTGTTCCGATGGTTCACCTCGTATATTGGAGCTCAAAACCCACTGTAGTCGATGATCCGCTGCCATTGTTGCCCGTCATGCCGCGCCGCGCCGCGCGCCCCTTGAAAACCGTACCCGACCCGGCACCGATGTACACCACGCCGTCGGGCGCGCAACAAACGCTCGATAGGTTCATCTCGCTCGGGAACGGCAACTGCGTCCACTGCTGCCCGTCGACATGCCACACATCGCCTTTTCCGCCGACGGCGTAGATGTCCTCCGGCGAGAAGCCGTCGATGTCCTGAAAACCGGACGCGTCCAGATCATCTGTCTTTTTCGGCAAGCTCAGATGATAGTTCCACACGTCTTTGCCGACCCGGTCGATCACAGTCCTGTTGCTACCGCAGGCGTAGAGGCGTCCGCCGATCGTCCGCAGATGTATGACCGAACCGCGCAGCAGGTAGGCACTGTCAGACCTGACACCGGGTTGGCACCGGCTTAGTTGAAGGGATTGTCCACTTCGCCCACCGCCGGCGGCGGCAACTCGGCCGGCAAGCTCATCCCTTCCAGCGTGGCGACGATCCCGCCAAGCAGCGCCTGCAGCTTGCGCGCGTGCGCCAGGCCGGCCTTGTCGGCGGTCAGGTCGACATCGCCGCTGATGGTGATCCGGTCGAGCCGGTTTTCGATCATCAGCTTGCCGACCGCGACCACGTCGGCCTCGTTCGCGTACGGTACAAAACCCTGTTTCTTGTCGCTCATTGCGTCTCCTTTGATGGTTAAAACGGCCAGCGGCGCGATTTCTTCTGCTTCGGCTGCGGCAGGTCCAGCATCGCGGACTTTTGCCGCGCGCTCAGCGAGGGCATGAGGTTGATGCCGATCTTTTCTTCCAGCTCGGCGATCGTCATCACGTCCAGCTGGTCCGCCGAACGGTTTTCCACGATCCACGCCGCGCCCGCCTTCTGGCTCGGACTATACACGGCCTTGTACAAATGACTCGGCACCAGTACGTTGCCGACCTTTTGCAAACGCCCGCCAATGAACGCCGGCCCGGTGATCACATATAAGGTACCTTCCTTGCGGACCATGTCGCGCACGCGGCCTTCCAGCCCCGCCCACAAATGGCGGTTGTTGTCGGCATCCTGCGGCACCATGTTCGCCAGCGTAAAACTCTCGTGCTGGGTCTGGCGGTCCGGCATGTTGCCGTTGGGCGCCATGTGGCCGCGGTCGAAGCCGCTGCGGGCATAATCGGACAGCTCGGCGCGCTGCGACGGCGACAGGCGTTCTTCGGCGTGGAAGGAGTCGTCGCGCGAGAGTTTCTTGGCCAGTTTCAGGTTGGCCGGCAGCAGGCGTTCGGCCGACCACAGCGGCGTGCGGGTGACCCCGGAGTGCATCACGCCGAACACGCCGTAGCACAATTCGGTGGTCGCTTTGGCGAGTTTGGGGTTGCGGATTTCGGGCAGGCGCCCATCCATATAGTGTGCGGGACAGCCGCCGGCAAAGGCGCTGCCGGCCGCCAGCAAGGTCCATCCGAGGACGATGCCGGCCAGGGTTTTCTGAATCATGTTTTCCAAAACAAAAAATAGTTGAGCGACGCATTCTAGCGGAGCGTGCGCGTCATGCGAAGCAGTCGTTCAGCTAATTTTGCAAGACTGGTGCGCAGCTGCTCCGGCGCGCGCACGGCGAAGTCGAACGGCAGGCCCGCGAGGTAGCCGGCGAACCAGTCGATGTCGTCGGCGGTGCAGCGCAGCAGCACGCCATCGGCCACCTGTTCGAACACCCCGAGCGCCCCATGGAAGTGCGCGCTGGCTGTTTTCAGGTCGGTGTGCAGCAGCACTTCCACCGCGTGCTCGCGTGCCATCAGGGCCAGCGACTGGTTCAGGTAACCGAGCGCGTCAAACCCGGCCGGACGCGCAAACGAGACCGGGCGCGGTTCGGCCCTGACGATGCGGTCGATCCTGAACGAACGCATCCCGGCGCGCAGATGGCACATGCCGATCACGTACCAGCAGCCGCCGCGAAACGCCAGGCCATAGGCGTCGAAATCGCGCTCGGTCTCGCCGCCGTCGGGCGCGCGGTAACGCAGGCACACCCGCTGCTGCGCCAGCGCCGCCGAACTGAGCGTGACGAGCGCGTCGTTGTCCTGCGGCGCCACCGCGCGGATCATGTCGAGCCGCACCGTTTCGTCGATGGCGCGCACACGCCGCTTGAGGTTGGCCGGCATGATGCGTTCAAGCTTGGCCTGGGCACTGGCCACCGCCGGCGCGGCTTCGGCAAAGCCGAGGCTGCGCGCGGCAAGCAGGCCGATCGCCAGGGCCAGCGCTTCATCGTTGGTAAACATCATCGGCGGCAGCTTGAAGCCGGCCATCAGCGCATAGCCGCCATGGCGCCCGCGCTCGGTGGTGATGGGAATGCCCATCTCGTCGAGCGTGACGATGTAGCGGCGCAAGGTGCGCGTATCGACGGCGAGCCGTGCCGCCATCTCGGCGCCGCTCAGGCGGCCATGGGTTTGCAGCAGTTCGAGCACTGCCAGCACGCGGGTGGTTGGATGGTACATGGCGCAACCATAGCAGACAATCAGGGCGCAATCTGCCCTGATGCACCTTTAATCTGCACCCTTTCGATGCACCACCACCAAGCGAAAGCGAGCCCTGCCATGCCATTTCCCACCCCGAAGCATGCCTTTCACCTGCCGCCGGTACCGGCATGAGCGCGCACGCCAACCTGTGGCTGTATTTTGTGGTCGTGTTCGGCATCATCGCCCTGCCCGGCCTCGACATGGCCTTCGTCATGGGCAGCGCCGTGCTGGGCGGCCGGCGCGCCGGCCTGGCGGCGGTGGCCGGCATCGTCTGCGGCGGCTTCTGCCACCTGGCGATGAGTGCGCTGGGGGTGGCCACGCTACTGCGGCTGTGGCCGTTTCTATTCCATGCGATGCTGGCCGCCGGCGCCGTGTACACCGCGTGGATCGGCTGGAGTTGCCTGCGCAGCAGCAGCACGTTTGCGCAGCGCCTGCCGTCCGGCGCGTGCAGCACCGGCGCCACCTTGCGCCGCGCGCTGGTCACCAGCCTGCTCAATCCCAAAGCCTACCTGTTCATGCTGGCGATCTTTCCGCAGTTCCTCAGGCCCGGCCCCGAGCCGCTGTGGGCCCAGGCCGCTTTGCTGGGCGCCATCACCGCGCTGACCCAGGCCGGCATCTACGGCGCGCTGGCCTGGCTGGGCGGCGGCGCCGGGAGCTGGGTGGAACAGCGTCCGGGCGCGGCCACCCTGCTCGCGCGCGCCATGGGAGTACTGCTGATTCTGGTGGCGGCGCTGAGCGCGGCGCAAGGGGTGCGCAGCCTGTTGTAAGCCGTCGCGGCGCTCCAGGTATTGACGGATTAACACGTAAACACACAACAATGATGCATGGTTGATAAGCAAAATCGACTAGAATACGGCTTTTGGACCGCGTTGGCTTAGCTTGGCGCAATGGATTCTCGTACATCATGGTGCCCCAACCGATTCCCGAAGACCTGCGCCGTTTCCTGCTGACCAGCATTGCCTCCGTTCCCCACCTGGAGGCGCTACTGCTTTTGCGCAACAGCGTGCATCAGGACTGGACTGTGCAGAAAGTAGCCGAACGTCTCTACATTGGCGACAAGCTGGCCGCGACTGTGCTGGCGGACCTGTCGCGCGCGGGCATGACGGTGACCCTGCGCCACGAAGGCAGTGAGCCGGTGTTCCGCTACCAGCCGGCCACGGCGGCGCTGGGCCAGGTGATCGACGCGCTGGCCGACCTGTATGCGCGGCGCCTGGTCGATGTGACCCATCTGATTCACTCGAAACTCGAGCGCAAGGCGCAACAGTTTGCCGACGCGTTCACCTGGCGAAAGGAACCGTAATGGCGGCAGCGATTTATGGCCTTTGCATGCTCACCTCGTTTGCCTGCGCCTGGCTGCTGCTGGCCAGCTACGCGCGCACCCGGCACCGCCTGCTGTTCTGGAGCGGCCTGTGTTTTTGCGGCATGACCCTGAACAATCTGCTGCTGGTCCTCGACAAGCTGGTGTTCCCGCAGGTCGACCTGCTGACCCTGCGCCTGGCGACGGCGCTGATCTCGGTTGCCCTGCTGCTGTACGGGCTGGTCTACGAGAAGGAGTGACAGGTGAACAAAACCGGGAGCAACAGAGGGAGCAATGTATGGATCTGATGCTGGCCGGCGCCGGCGCCATGGGCTCGATGGTCATCGGCCTGTTTTTCCTGCGCTTCTGGCGCAACTCGGGCGACCGTTTCTTCCTGTATTTCGCGCTCTCTTTCCTGATCGAAGGCGGGCATCGCGTGTATGCCAGCCTGAGCCCCGGCATGAGCGAGGATTCGCCCTTCCACTTCCTGCTGCGCTTGCTGTCCTACTGCCTGATCTTGTGGGCGATTGCTTGCAAGAACTGGCCACGCAAAAAGGCGCCCGAATAAGACGGGATGGGCTGAACTTTCGGTAGCGCGAGGTCTCCAACTGACATCAAGCCAACCGAAGGAGCCATCATGCCAGCGACCGCCAATGACAGCGACAGCGACAAGCCGGGCGCGGCGGCGCACCCGCCACCGGGGGCCGCTCCCGGCGCGGCGCAGGTCCGCTCCGAATCCTTGCTGCCGGCCGGGGAAGACGAGGCAGACGGCCGCTATGCGGTCGCCGAAGAAGTCAGCCTCGACCAGCAATCGGACCAGGCGCGCCGGGTCGGGGCCTTGCCGCCCGATCCCCCACTCCAGGCAGACCTGGCCGGTGCGGTGGCCGGTACGCTCGCGCCAGACGAGACCGCACAGCCCCCGCCGGCCGATCCGAAGCACGCCACGCCCTGAACCCGCAGCGCCGCAGCGAGGCCATGTCTTGACGGCGCAAATGCGGTATCCGTACCGCCCGCGTACAGACAAGCGGCAGCCGCAAGCGGGTCGATTGCCTGCGCCGCCTTACCCACGGCCGGCCGCCTGCCTGCGGGTTTGCTGTCGCCCCGCCACATCAAGCTGTGTTCGATTGACTTTCGGAGGGTGACCCGCCACCATTAACAAACTGTCTTCCACCACCGAAAAGCACGCAATGCCGATACTCTCCGCTCCCGACACCACCATCGCCACGGGGCGGATTGCACGATGAGGGCAAGCAATGCTGCGAGCATCTTGCTGGTTGAACAGCAAGATGCCGCCAGTGAAGTGCTGGCGCAACTTTTAAGCGAGCTGGGCCACACGCCTTTGCGGCTCGACGCGCAAACCGCGATCGCCCATGCCGCCAGTCCCGAACTGGCCCTGATCGTCGTTGATGCCAGCATGACTGCTGCCGGTTCTCGTGCCGATGCCGGTTCTCGTGCCGATGCCGGGCCCGGTTCTGGTGCCGGTTCCGGTTCTGGCACTGGTGGCGGCGCGGGTTCTGGCGCCGCCAGTGCGCATGGTACCGATGTCATCGCCCTCATTGCCCGCCTGCGCGCCGCGCCCGGCCTTTCCGGCCTGGCCCTGATCGTCATCGCGCCCGAAGGCGCCCCGTCCTTCCCGCTCGCGCAAGCCTACGCGGCCGGCGCCATCGACGTGCTGCCCAGCCCGGTGCTGGCCGTGGCGCTCAAGGCCAAGCTGGCCTTCCTGATCGACGCGCACCAGACCGCCACGCGCCAGCGCCGCAGCGACAGCGACCTGCGCGACACCCGCGCCCGCCTCGAAATCACCCTGGCCGCGGCCGAGCTGGCCACCTGGACCTGGGATGTCGCGGCCAACCGCGTCATCGCCGACGCCGCCATGGCGCGCCTGTTCAACGTCCCGCCCGAGATTGCCGCCGGCGGTCCGGTGCAGCATTACCTGAACGCGATCCACCCGGATGACCTGCCCCATACCACGGCCCTGATCGACAGCGCGCTCGCCAGCGGCCAGCCGTACGATGTCGAATACCGCGTGCGCGGCAGCGACAAGCTGTACCACAACGTGATCGCGCGCGGCCAGGTGGTGGGCGACGCCGCCGCGCCGGGCCAGCAGCTGCGCGGCGTGGTGATCGACATCACGCGCCAGAAACAGGCCGAGGCCCGGCTCGGCGCCAGCGAAGAGCGCTACCGCACCCTGTTCGAGTCGGTCGACACCGGCGTATGCATCATCGAAGTGCTGTTCGAGGGCGACACCGCCTTCGACTACCGCTTCATCGAGCTCAACCCGGCGTTCGTCAAGCACACCGGGCTGGTCGACGCGGTCGGCAAGACCGTGCTCGAGATGGTTCCCGGCCACGACAGCCACTGGTTTTCGACCTATGGCCGGGTCGTCACCAGCGGCGTGCCGGTGCGCCTGGTCGAGGAAGCGCGCGCCATGGGGCGCTGGTTCGATGTGTACGCCACCCGCGTGGGCGGTCCCGGCAGCCGGCTGGTGGCGGTGTTGTTCACCGACATCAGCGAGCGCGTCGCGGCCGACGCCGAACTGCGCCGCCTGGCGGCCGACCTGTCCGAAGCCGACCGCCGCAAGACCGAATTCCTGGCTACCCTGGCGCACGAACTGCGCAATCCGCTCGCGCCGATCCGCAGCGGCCTGCAAGTGCTGCGCCTGAACGCCGGCAACGCCGCCGTGTCCGCGCGCGTGCAAGACATCATGGACCGCCAGCTCGACCACCTGGTGGCGCTGGTGGACGACCTGCTCGACGTGGCGCGCATCACGCGCGGCCAGATCGCGCTCAAGCCGGAGTGGACCAGCGTGCAGCAGGTCGTCACCGACGCGGTCGACACCAGCCGCCCGCTGATCGATGGCGCCGGGCACCAGTTGCGCGTCGACCTGCCGGCGCAGCCGCTGGCGCTGTATGCCGATCCGACCCGGATCCGCCAGGTCATCAACAACCTGCTCAACAACGCCGCCAGGTACACCCCGCAGGGCGGGCGCATCACCCTGTCGGCGCGCCAGGACGGCGCCGACGTGCTGATCTCGGTCACTGACAACGGGATCGGCATCGCCGCCGACAAGCTCGCGGCCGTGTTCGACATGTTTACCCAGGTCGGGCGCAGCGCGCATCAGGCGGGCGGGCTGGGCATCGGCCTGTCGCTGGTGCGCAGCCTGGCCGAACAGCACGGCGGCCAGGTCGGCGCCGCCAGCGCCGGACTGGGCCACGGCAGCGTGTTCAGCGTGCGCCTGCCGCTCGCTCCCCCCGGCGCGCCGCCCGCCATCCCGGCGCCAGGCAAGAGCGACGCCGCCGCGCCCGCCGCCAGCGCCCTGCGCGTGATCGTTGTCGATGACAATGTGGACGCCGCCGCCACCCTGGCCGAACTGCTGACCCTGATCGGCCACGCGGCCGAGGTTGCCAACGACGGCCCGGCGGCGCTGGCCATGGCGGCCCGGCTGCGCCCGCAAGTGATGTTCCTCGACATCGGCATGCCCGGCATGGATGGCTACGCGCTGGCGCGCGCGCTGCGCCAGGATGGCCGCCACGCCGGGGTGCTGCTGGTGGCGCTGACCGGCTGGGGCAGCGGCGAGGACCGCGAGCGCACCCGCGCCGCCGGCTTCGATGTGCACCTGACCAAGCCGGTCGACCTTTCCGCCCTGGCCGATTTGCTGGCCGAACACGCCCGGCGGGCAGGCGCCACGGCGCTTGCGGCATCATGAACCATCACGAGCCACAGCGCCGCGAACAAGAACGCAGCCAGCGCATCCTGGCCTGCCTTCCCCAGGGTTTTCTGTATATGCATGCCGATTTCCGGGTGCTCCAGATCAATGACGAGGGACTGCGCATCGACGGCCGGCGCGCGTGAAAGCCATGTTCGGCATTGCGCCCGAGTGCCCGGTCACCCTGGACGATTTTTATGACGGCGTTCATCCCGACGACCGCGCGCGGGCGCGGCCTGCGCATCATGCTGGTGGACGACAACGTCGATGCGGCCGACATGCTGTCCATGCTGCCCGGACAATCGGGCCATCAGGTGTGGGTGGAACACACGGCACAGGCGGCGCTGGAACGCACGCGGCACGACCGCCCGCATGTCTGCCTGCTCGACCTCGGCCTGCCGGACGCCAGCGGCTACGAGCTGGCGCAACAGCTGCGCGCGATGGACGCCAGCGCCGGCGCGCGACTGGTGGCGGTAACCGGTTACGGCCAAGAAAAAGACCGGGCGCAATCGCTGGCGGCGGGATTCGACTATCATCTGGTCAAGCCGGTCGATATCGCCGCGCTGGGGTCGATCCTGGCAGCTACCAGTCCAGCGTGACCAGCAACTTGCCCATCCTCGGCCAGCACAGGCGCCTCAGTTCGCTGCGCGCAGCCCAGCGAAAGCCATCGGTTTCCGGGGTCGGCTGGCCGGTCACGGGGTGGGGAAAGAAGCTGGTGCAGACCAGGTGCGCCAGGCTGCTCAATTCGTCGCCGGCGCGCACCCGGTACAGGTGCAGGCGCTTGTCGCTGCGGTAGGCAAATCCGCCCAGGTCCTCGAAGCGCCCGGGCGCAAACGCAATGCCGGCTTCCTCGCGCAGCTCGCGCATGGCCGACTCGAGCGTGCTCTCGCCCGGGTCCTGCATGCCTTTGGGGATGTCCCAACTCGGCGTGTTGGTCACGTGGCACAGCAGCAACTGGCCGGCCGGATTGACCACCAAGGTGCCGCACGAGACGGTCTGTATTTTTTTCGGCGTGCTCATCGGCTCAGCGCAGCAGGGACAGGCCATCGTTGACCGCATCCAGGATGCGGTCGTCGATGGGATCGCCGTCGGCGTCAAGGAAACGCGGCGCCAGGATCTGCCCAAGCGCGTCGCCGCTGAAGTGGGCCGGAATATTCAGGTGGCCAAGCGCGCTGATCACGTGCGGGCACGCCACCTCGCCATGGAAGGTCATCTCGAAATCATTGCTGAGGATAGTGTCGGCGCGGGTGTCGCCACCGACCTCGAGCGAGCCGTGGTTGTATTTGCCGTAAATCGTGGACTGGACCGCCAGGTCGCCCACCACCTGGGTCGCGCCGCCGCCCAGGCACAGGCTGTGCACGGCCAGCTTGCCGCCCACAATCAGGGACGGCGCCCAGTCGGTGTCGCGATCGACCAGGATCGCGGCGGGCGCGTCCAGGTTGCCAGTGACCACGACCGCGCAGACGATCTTGTCGGCAGGCACTTGCGCCAGCAGGCCGGCGAACAGGTCTTCCATGTGCATCGGCCCGGCCCCGGCGCAGGACCAGTCGCCCGCGACAAACAGGGCCAGCATTTCCTCCTCCTTCATGGCGTGCGCGCCGAGCGCCCCGTTGAGGTCATCGAGGGGACCGAACACGGCGGTCACCGCCACGCGCGCGGGGACGATCACGGGAATACTGCTGTTCATGACTGCTCCTTGGCAAGGGATGGATCGGAAAACAAGGCGGAGGCGGCGGCCGCCGCCAGCACGCTGGTGAGGGCGTTCATGTCGACCGGCTTGGTCAGGTGGCGGTCGAACCCGGCCTGCTGCGACATGAGCACGTCGGCGCGCGCGCCCCAGCCGGTCAGGGCCACCAGCAACACGCCATCGAGCTCGCCGCTGGCGCGGATCGCGCGCGCCAGCTGGTGGCCACTCATGCCGGGCAGGCCGATGTCGAGAAAGGCCAGGTGCGGGCGGAACGCGCAGGCCAGCAGCAGGCCCTGCTCGCCGTCGGGCGCCACCCGGGTGCTGTGGCCGAGCGCCTCGAGCAGGGTCGAGAGGGTCGCGCCGGCGTCGACGTTATCGTCCACCACCAGCACCCGCAGCGCGCCGGCCGCGCTGGCGCCGGACGGCGGCGGCGCCAGCGCCGCAGGATTGCCGAGGTGCAGCGGCAGGCGCACGGTGAAGGTGCTGCCCTGGTCGCGTCCGGCGCTGGCGGCGCTGACGCTGCCCCCATGCAGCTCGACCAGGCGGCGCACCAGCGACAGCCCGATTCCCAGCCCGCCCTGCGAGCGCTCCAGGCTGCGCCCGACCTGGGTAAACATGTCGAACAGGGTGCCCATGTCTTCTTGCGAAATGCCAACCCCGTTGTCCAGCACCGACAGTACCGCCTCATCGCCCTCGCGCAGCGCGCGCAGCACGATGCGCCCGCCCGCCGGGGTGTACTTGGCGGCGTTGTTGAGCAGGTTGCTGAGCACCTGCACGATGCGGGTCACGTCGACGTCGAGCGGCAAGGTGTCGGCCGCCATTTCGACGGTGAACGCATGGCGGCCGGCGTTCAGCGCCGCCGTGCTCGTTTCGATGGCCATCGCGGCCAGGGTGGCGACATCGCTCGCTTCCCGCTTGAGTTCGATCTTGCCGCGCGTGATGCGCGCCACATCCAGCAAATCGTTGACCAGGTGAATCAAATGGCCGAGCTGGCGGTCCATCATCTCGTGCACCTTGGCCAGCTTGGGGGCGCCGGACGCCGCCATGCGGATCAGGTCGAGCCCGGTGCGGATCGGCGCCAGCGGGTTGCGCAGCTCGTGCGCCAGGGTGGCCAGGAACTCGGACTTGCGCCGGTCGGCCTCGGCCAGGTCGGCCGCCACCCGGCGCAGCTCGTTTTCGGCCTGCTTTTGCGCGGTAATGTCGCGCATGATCGAGGCCAGGCCGATATTCTGTCCTTCGTCGTCGAACACGGCAAAACCCTTGTAATAGATGGGCAGGATGGCGCCGCTTTCAAAGTTGCGCATGCGCAGTTCGCCTTCCCAGCGCGCCTGCGGGCCGCGCACGGCCGGCAATACCACCGCCTCGACAAAGGCCTGGCACTCGGGCGCAAAAAAGTCGCCCAGGCGGTAGTTGCCCAAGGCGTCGCCCAAGGCCGCATCCGGGGCCAGCCCCGCCAGGCGGCGCCCGGCCGGGTTGACGTAGCTGGTGCGCGCCTCCGAACTGGCGATGCCGATGAAGTCGGACGATTGCGCCGCCACCGCGGCCAGGCGCCGCATGCCTTCCTCGGCGCGCTGGGAACGCTGGCGCGATTCGCCCAGTTGCAGCTCGGACATTTCGAGCTGCTCGGCGGCCAGGCGCTCGGCCGTGGCGTCGCGAAAAATCTTGGCGTAGCCGCGCAGCTTGCCGGTGTCGTCCCACAGCGGCACCATCACACCATCGGCGAAAAAGCGGGCGCCGTCGCGCCGCAGGTGCCAGCGCTTGTCGTCGGCGCGCCCGGTCTCGCGCGCCATGCGCATTTCGCGCTGCGGTACGCCGGCGGCGCGGTCTTCCGGCGTGAAAATGATGGCGTTCGGCTCGCCGCAGGCCTTGGCCGCGAACCAGCCCGTGATGGTTTCGGCGCCGCCTTCCCATTCGGTGACGATGCCGTCGGTATCGGTGCCGATGAAGGCGTAATCGCGGGTGTTGTCGAGAATCAGGCGAATCCGCTCGTCCCGTGTGCGCAGCGCCGCCAGGTGGCTGGCCTGCGCATGCAGGGCGATCTCGGCGGTTTTGCGGTACAGGTCGATGAACACGGCCACCTTGGCGCGCAGGATCACCGGACTGATCGGCTTGGTCAGGTAATCGACCGCGCCCAGCGCGTACGCCTGCTCCACGTGGGCGCGGTCGTCGCCGGCGGCGGTCAGGAAGATGATCGGCACGGTGCGCGAACGCGGGTGGCTGCGGATCAGCGCGGCCGCTTCGAAGCCGCTCATGGTCGGCATGTGCACGTCCATCAGCACCACCGCGAATTCGCGCACCAGCAACTCGCGCAGCGCCTGCTCGCCGGAGGTCACACTGACCAGCACTTCGTCGAGCTCGGCCAGCACCGCCTGGAGCACCTGCAGGTTGGCGTCCTGGTCGTCCACCAGCAGGATATTGATTCTGCCGTTGATCTGGGCCTGGGGCGTGCTGTTCTCGTTGAGCATGGGGTATCCGATGTGCCTCGTGGCGATCGCCCAGGTCAAGAGCGCAATGTAGGCCGAAGATGAAAAAAAGTCAATTGTGCAAGAATCAAAGAATATTTTTAAAGTTTGGGAACTTACAGCAGTCACGCCCTCTCCAAAGCTGTTTGCACCTTTGCAAGGTGGGGGTATCGCATGCCTGAACGATTCCTGGCGTCCGCATTGCCGCAACATGAAGCCGCCGAACTGTACCGGCTGATGGTGGTCGGCATCCGCGAGGTGGCCGTGTTCCTGATGGACCCCGGCGGTTATATTACCGTCTGGAGCCGCGGCACCCAGGACATGAAAGGCTATACGGCGGACGAAGCGATCGGCAGCCATCTCGCGCGCCTGTACACCGACGAGGATCGCGAACGCGGCTGGCCGCAGCACAACCTCGCCAAGGCCGCGGAGACCGGCTTTTACAGCGAGGAAACGTGGCGCAAGCGCAAGGACGGCAGCCTGTTCTGGGCGCGCATCGCCCTCACCGCCCTGCGCGGGGACGATGGCCAACTGCTGGGTTTTTCCAAGATCACCATGGACCTGACCCACCACAAGCTGCTCGAAGCATGCACGAAAGAAAAACAGGAAATCGACCTGATCCTTCGCGCGGCCCAGGCCGGCACCTGGAAGTGGCATGTCGACAGCGGCCAGATCGACCTGTCGCGCCACCTGCGTGAACTGCTCGGCTACGATGGCGAGCCGGAACAGCTCGACTTTGACGCCTGGCTGGCGCTGGTGCACGAAGACGAGCGCGCGCGCTTTCGCACCTTGCTCGAAGACACCTGCCGCGATCCCCTGACGGCGCCCATCGAAACCGAACTGCGTTTTCTGCGCAGCGACGGCCGCAGCCAGTGGTTTTTCCTGCGCGCCAACTGGCACCGCAGCATCGAGGACGGGCCGATGCAGTTCCTCGGCGTGTGCGTCGGCATCGACAGCCTCAAGACAGCCGAGCAAGACAAGGAACGCCTGCTGTCGCAGCTGCGCCAGGAACGCTCGCGCTTTTCCGATATTCTCGAGCAGATGCCCTCGGGCGTGGTGCTGGCCGACGTGCCCTCCGGCCGCCTGACCTACCAGAACCGGGCCGCCGCCAGCATGATGGGGCGCGATTTTTCCGGGGTCGACAGCTATCACGATTACCGCGACTATGTGTTCGTCGACGCCCAGGGCGCGCGCATCGCCCTGGAAGACTTGCCGCTCGCGCGCACCGTGCGCGGCCATGACGTGGCGCGCACCGAAGGGCTGATCTACGAACGCGCCGATGGCGAACGCCTGCATATCGATGTCACCACCGCCGCGATCGTCGACAGCGATGGCGTGGCGCGGGTCGCCATTGCTGTGCTGCACGATGTCAGCCAGCTGAAACACACGGAAATGGCCGCCGCCGCCGAAAAGGAGCGCGCCCTGGTGACCCTGGCGGCGCTCACCGACGGTGTGGTCACGGCCGACCGCGACGGCGCCATCATGACCGTCAATCCGGCCGCCGAGCGCATGATTGGCGTGCTTGAGCAGGCTGCGCGCGGGCTGCGCTTTCGCGACCTGCTGCACATCGATGAGCCGGCCGCCGCCGAGGCCACCTTCGGCGCCATCGAGCGCTGCCTGGGCCAGCACCAGACCACCGACGCTCTGCCGCACGCCACCCTGGTATCCCAGGACGGCACCCGTTTCGCGGTCGAGAACGCCGTGGCCCCGGTGATCCTCGATAGCGGCGAGCTGATCGGCGCGGTGCTGATCATGCACGACGTCACCGAATCGAAGCGCCTGCTGCGCCGCCTCGGCTTCGAGGCCAGCCACGACGCCCTCACCGGCCTGGTCAACCGGCGCGAGTTCGAACTGCGCCTGCAGCGCGCCATCGAGCGGGCCCAGCATCCGGGCGGGGCCTGCGCAGCCTTGCTGTACATGGACCTGGACCAGTTCAAGGTGGTCAACGATACCTGCGGACACCAGGCTGGCGATGAGCTGCTCAAGCGCCTGGCCACTACCTACAGCGAGCACGTGCGCGAGCGCGATACCCTGGCGCGCATCGGCGGCGACGAGTTTGCGCTCATCATCGAACACTGCGGCGTCGACGAAGCGATGGCGGTGGCGCAAAAGATCCTCGACGCCACCCGCTCGTTTCGCTACGTGTGCAAGGGGCGCGTGTTCCAGCTCGGCGTCTCGATCGGGCTGACCCCGATCGACGCCGGCACCATCAGCGTCGAAGAAGCCATGCGGCGCGCCGACCACGCCTGCTACATCGCCAAGGACCGCGGGCGCAACCGCATATACGTGCACTACAAGGGCGACCTCGACTTTGCCCAGCGGCGCAGCGACATGCACTGGGTCACGCGCCTGACGCACGCCTTCCAGAACGAGCAGTTGCAGCTGTACTACCAGCCGATCCTGCCGCTCGACGATGACGACGGGCCGCGCCACTACGAAATCCTGCTGCGCATGCGCAACGGCCGCAACGGGCCGATCGCGCCGGGCGTGTTCCTGCCGGCCGCCGAGCGCTACGATGTGATCGTCAAGATCGACCGCTGGGTGCTGACGCGCACTTTGGAGTGGCTTGCGAGCAACCCGGAGCATATGGATGCGCTCGAAATGTGCAGCATCAACCTGTCGCGCCGTTCGCTGGGCGACCCCAGCTTTCACAAATTCGCGGCCGATCTGATCGATGCCTCCGAGGTAGCGGCCGACAAGCTGTGTTTCGAGATCACCGAAAACGGTGCGATTGCCGATATGCAAAAGACGATTTCCTTCATCGAAGCGCTGTCGGCGCGCGGCTGCCGCTTTTCGCTGGACGATTTCGGCACCGGGATGACCTCCTTTGCGTATCTGAAGCAATTACCGGTCAATTACATCAAGATCGATGGCTCGTTCATCCAGATGATGTCGTCCAGCCAGGTCGATTTCGAGATGGTGCGTTTCACCAACGACATCAGCCACATGATGGGGCGCAAGACGATTGCCGAATACGTGACCGACTCGGCCATCCTGGCGAGCCTGAAAGCGATCGGGGTCGACTTTGCGCAAGGCTACTGGGTCGGCAAGCCGCGCCCGCTGACGCCCTGAGCTGGCGCGCACCGGAGCGGAAAGGATGGGTATATAGTCGGGGAACCCCGGTCCGCCGCGTCGACCGTCCAGTAAAGGCCCCACCATGGCAACTACGCCCACCTCCGAGCATGGCGCCGACGGCGAACTGCCCTTCCTGACGCTGTGGTATCGATTCCTGTTCTTCGACTGGCTGTTCGCCGACCTGGGCGCGGCGCGCAATGTCTACGAGCGCCACGCGGCGCTGCAGCACAACCGCGCCATGTGCCGCTATTTCCCGACCTACCTGCGGCGCTGGTCGGTGCTGACCCTGTTCGGTTTCGGCATGGGGTCCCTGTTCGAACGCTTGATGCAGGCCAGCCTGTGGCCGGCCTGGTTTTTCACCTGCGCCTGCCTTACCATGAGCGGCATGGTGGTGATGCTGGTCGCCTGGGCGTTCCTGGCGAACGCCCGGATGCAATAAGCTTACGCTTCCCAGGGTTTCGCGTCCATCGCCTGGCCGTCTTCGCCGAAGCGCAGCGCGACCGAGGTCAAGCTGATCCCGAGCGAGGCCAGCGCATCGCACACATCGTCCACCTCGCCGCGCAGGTCGGCGGCCACATCCAGCGGCTTTTCGAGCGACGCCAGCAAGACGCCGGCAGGATCGCTCAGGTTCACGCGCATCACCATCTCGTCTTCCACCGCGGCCGGGCCGACCACGGCGCGCACCTCGGCGGCCGCCACGCCGCCCTCTTCCAGCGCGGCATTGACGTCGCTGATCATTTGCAGCATCGCCAGTTCGGCCACGCCCTGCTCCTTGGCGCCGTAGAACAGGTCCTGGTACAGGAAGTGCAGCTCGACCGAGGACGGATCTTGCGCCAGGCAGCGCTTGACCAGCGGCCCGGCCGCCACGGTCCAGGCCCGATAGCGCTCCATGCGCGCCTCGAACCAGGCGTCGGCCGCCGCTTCGCCGTCGGGCGCGGCATAAAACGGGTCGTCGGCGCGCTTCATCGCAAAGCCGAGCAAAAAGCGCAGTTCGACCGCCGTGTCGGCCGGGCCGAAATGGGTTTCAGCCCAGCCGGTCATGCTGCGTTCGAGCGCCGGGCGCGCCACCAGTTTTTTCTCGGTCATCGAGCCGGCCGCGTCGCGCACCATGTCGTTCAGGTGGCTGTAGGTGATGGCGTCGACTTCGTCCAGGTCGTAGGCGTGGCTGATCATGACCACCGTGGCCTGGGGGCTTTCGAGCCCGCCCTGCTTGATGCTCTCGACCAGTTGTTCGAAGGCATCGCCGTCGTTGAAGCCTTCCGCCTCTTTCAGCCCGCCCGTGCTGTGCACGAAGACCGGCAGCGCAAACGCGTTGATTTCCATCTCCGGACCGTTTTCGCGCCGCGAACTGACCGTGCCGGCCGCTTCTTCGACCCGCTCGCGCAGCAACTGATAGGCGACCGGGTCGGTGTAGCGCGCGCGCTCGATGGCGCCGTACAGGACGTCGTCGTTCTTCTTGCGCAAGGAGTTGCGGATCAGGCGGCCGAATTCGAGGTCGCGCAGGGCGATCGCGGCGGCGTCGCCCTCTTCATTGGCAATGGCCAGCGCGGCGTCGGCCAGTTGCTGGGCCAGCACATCGTCATCCTCCTGCGGCGGGACGGCGGATTTGCGGGGGACGGGGCGCTTGTTTTTGGGCATGGGGAGACGGATCGGTGGCTGATGAGGCCACATGGTAACAAATTGGGCGCGTCGATGCTAAGCCCTTTTGCCGGCGGCGCGGCGCGTGCCTCCCTTGCGCGGCAGGCGCAGCAGTTCCAGCACGTATTGCGGATCGGCCGGCTTGGCCAGGTGATGGTCGAATCCGGCCTCGCGCGCCAGTTGCTGGTCGTGCGGCTGGCCGTAGCCGGTCAGGGCGATGAACAGGCAGGTGCGGAACTGCGCCATCGCGCGCAGGCGCCGCGCCAGTTCGTAGCCGGTGATATCGGGCAGGCCGATGTCGAGGATGAAGGCGTCCGGCGCTTCCGATTCGGCCCAGGCCAGCGCGGCGCCGGCATCGTAATAGGTGCACACATTGTGGCCGCCGGCCGCTTCCAGGAACAGCGACAGGCTGATGGCGCCGTCGACATTGTCGTCGACGATCATCACGCGCAGCGCCGGGCCGCGCGCGTCGCCGCGGCGGCGCCTGGGAACCACGGGGGCGAGCGCATTCGGCTCGCACGGCAAAGTGACGGTGAAGCTGCTGCCCTGCCCCGGCCCCGGGCTGGCCGCCGTCACCGTGCCGCCGTGCAGCTCGACCAGGCTGCGCACCAGCGCCAGCCCCAGGCCGAGCCCGCCCTGGGCCCGGTCCGGCTTGCGCTCGCCCTGCGAAAACAGGTCGAACACGCGCGGCGCCAGGTCCGGCGCCAGCCCTTCGCCGGTGTCGCTGACCACCACCACCACGTGCTCGCCCTCGAGGCGCGCCTCGATCCCGATGCGCCCGTTCGGCGGGGTGTATTTGGCGGCGTTGCCCAGCAGGTTGGCAAAGATCTGCACCAGCCGCGTCTTGTCGCCGCGCATCCGGATCGGGGCCGGCGGCAAGTTGACCTCGACCCGGTGCTGCGCCGACTCGACCAGGCTGTGGGTCTGTTCCAGGGCGCGCTCGATGACGGCGTCGAGCTCGATGTCGTCCAGGTCCAGGGTGACCAGGCCGCGCGTGACGCGCGAGACGTCGAGCATGTCGCCCAGCAGGCTGTTCATGTGCTCGACCTGGCGCGAAATCACATCGCTGGCATAGCGCACCCGGCGTGCGTCGCCCGGTTGCAGGCGCAGCAGCTGGGCGGCGGTGCTGATGGGCGCCAGCGGATTGCGCAGCTCGTGGCCGAGCATGGCCAGGAACTGGTCCTTGGCGCTGTTTTGCTGCTCGGCCATCTGGCGCGCCTTCTTTTCGCCTTCGAGCAAGGCCTGGCGGTCTGCCTCCGCATGGCGCCGGTAGGCCTGCGCCTGCAGCATCTGCTCGCCGGCCGCGTGCAGAGCCGTATGCAATTCGTTCATTTCCACCACCCGCGAACGGACCGGCTGCGGCGACAGGCCGGCACCCAGGTCGGTGGCGGCCTTGACCGCGCGCGCGATCGAGCGCACGTGCTGGCGCCCGAAATACAGGGCCAGCGACGCCGCGCACAGCATGGCCGCCAGCAATCCCATGGCGGCCACAAACGAGGCCTGGCGCGCCGAGCGCTCGATCAGCTCGACCGGCGCGGCCACCGCCAGGGTCCAGCCGGACAGGCCGGAATGGGTAAAGACGTCGTAGGCTTCGATGCCTTCGAGCGTGTTGTGGCGAATTTGCCCGCTGTGCGCGCGCGCCGCCGCCGCGACCAGCTCGGGGCGGGCGGTCTTGCCGATCATGGCGCCCGGGTTGAGGTTGCGCGCGATAAAGCGGCCCTCGCTGTCGATAATCGCCACCAGCCAGCCCGGCGGCACGTCCACGCTCGCGATCAGGCGCGTGAAATGGTCGGTCGAAAAGGCCACCGTCAGCACGTAGCGCTGGCCGTCGTCGAGCGGCACCGGCACTGTCACCGTGGTCACCAGCCCCTTGGCCACCGGGCCGGGAATCACATCCGACACATACGTCTTCTGGGTGGCGATCACTTGCCGCACCAGTTCGGCGGCGTGCGGCTTGGGCAGCGCGCTGCCGTACGGAAGATAGGCATTGATCAGTTGCTGGCCCTGCGCATCGAGCAGGACGGTCCAGCCGGTGCTGCCGCGGTTGGCGCGCCGCGCCTGGGCATAGAAAGCTTCCAGGTCGCCCCCGGCCAGCGAGGGCGAGCCGCCCAGCACGCGCAAGCCCGCTTCCGCGCTGTAGAGCTCACGGTCGACCAGCAGGGCGATGCTGTTCGTGGTTTCCTTGAGGCCGCGCAGGGCCGCGTCGCGCTCGGCGTTCTGCAACATGGAGAGGGCCAGCCCGGCGAACACGATCACCGGCACCAGGATGCCGGCGGCCATCAGGAACAGGTAAGCGCGAATGTGCATTGCGAATTGCCGCCTGTAATTGGAAGTGGTTGCTGAGTCCGCTTATATAAACCATTTTACTTTCCTTATCCGGCGCATTGTCGCTCAGCCCAAGCGTGCGCCACATTTCGCGCCGGAATAATAATTTCATCCGTGAAAGTTCAATGCAAAAACAACAGCGTGTGGTAACGAACAGATAGGGAACGACGAAATGCGCAAAATGGATTCATTCGCAAACAGGAGCACTACCATGATTCACCGAGCCCTCACCCGCAGCATGTTCTTCGCCGGACTGATGTTGTCATCGACCGTGTTTGCCGACGCCGAGATCGTCAAATGCATCGGCAGCGACGGCGCAGTAACGCTGACCGACGCGCGCTGCCCGGCCTCGACGCAGGCGGTGGCGGTGGTTGCCGCCAGTGCGCAGCCGTCCACGGCCGACGATACAGCGGGCGCTGGAGCGGAGGAAGACTACGCGCTGGCGCTCGGCGGCGACGCTGCGAAGCCGCAGGCAGCGGTTGCGGTGAGCGCGCCCACGGTCGAGCGCTACAACAGCGCGGCGGTGTGGACCAAGCGCGACTTGCCGGGTGTGCGCAAGTATGCGAGCGGCACGCTGGCGCGCGACGTGACCACGCTCAAGGCGGCCCGCCACAGCCTGATGCTGCAAGACAGCGCCGCCCAGGCAGCCCGTTCGCAGCGCCTCGCCGGCTTGCAATAACCCAAGAATTTTCGTGGCGCCGGGCCCGGAACGGTGGCCTGGCGGGCGGACAAAAGCGGGCTCGGTTACAATGCGGGCAATCTTTCACCCGCATCAAGCTCATGAAACTCTTACCGCTCATCGCACTGGCCCTGGCCTGCGCCCCTGCCCTTGCCAGCGACCGCATCGACGACAGCTGGCACACCTCCGCCGAACTGGGCGCCATCAGTACCTCCGGCAACACCGCTGGCACCTCCGTCTCCGGCAAGATCGACGCGCGCCAGGAACTCGACGACTGGAGCAATCAGTACATCGTGGCCGGCCACTTCAAGGAAGACGAAGTCAGCGACAGCGAGGGCAACCGCAGCTCGGCCCGTTCGGCCGAACGCTATTCGCTGTCGGCCAAGGCGGCCTACAAACTGGTCAAGGACAACGAAAAACTGTTCGTACTGGCGGCCCACGTGGGCGACAAATTCGGCGCCTACACCACCTACACCACCATGGCGGTCGGGCGCAGCACGCGCTGGTACCAGTCGCCGGCGGCCAGCGTGGATGTCGAAATCGGCCCGGGCTACTTCAGCGGCGAACGCGCCACGGGCGAACCGGAAAGCGGCTTTACGGTGCGCGGCGCGGCCGCCATGCGCTGGCAGGTCAGCCCGAGCGCCCAGTTTTCGCAAGTGGTCAGCGTCGAGCGCGGCACCTCGAATATCCACTCGATCGCCGAGGCGGCCCTGAGCACCAAGATCAACGGCACCATGCAGATGAAGGCCGCCTTCAGCGCCCGCAACGATACCAACGTGCCAGCCGACAAGAAAAACACCGATACCCAGACCTCGCTGACCCTGGTCTATTCGTTCTGATCGCGCAGGCGCGGGTAGTGCGGCGTGCCATCGTCGCCACGGTCCCAGCGTAGCCGATACACGCTGAAGGTGTGGTCGCGCGGCGCTACCAGTTCGGGATCGTCCAGGCTGCACGTGGTGACGTCGATCTGGTCCGGACTGTCGCTGCGCTGGTAGGTCAGCTGGGTGCCGCAGGCACCGCAAAAGCTGCGCGTCACGCCCGCACTGGACGCGAATTGGCCCGGCGTGCCGGCCGTGACGCGAAAATCGGCGCGCGCCACGCTGAACCAGGCCACGCGCGGCGCCCCGCTGGCGCGGCGGCAGGTCGGACAATGGCAAACGGTTTGATGGAATACCTTTTCCGACGTTGCGTAGCGCACCGCGCCGCAGCAGCATCCTCCCTGCAAGCTCATCTTCTCCTCCACCGGTCCGGTCCTCGTGCGTAGCAGTCTAGCGCCACGCCGCAGTGCGATGCAAGCACGTCCGATTGGGTGGATAATTGCACATTTGAAATAGAAGCTGCTGGCCGATGCCCCAACCCTCTCCGATTCCCGCCAGCGCCGTGCCGCTGCTGTCGCTGGCCGCCTTCGGCAGCGGTATCTCGATGCGCGCCGCCGACCCGCTGCTGCCCTTGCTGTCGAGCGAGTTCGGGGTGCCGCTGGGCGACGCGTCACTGGTCATCACCGTGTTCTCGATTGCCTATGGATTTGCGCAACTGGGCTTCGGCCCGCTGGGCGACCGCTACGGTAAATACCTGGTGATCGCGCTGGCTGCGCTGGCCAGTTGCGGCACCGCCCTGCTGTGCGCGGCCGCCACCAGCCTGCCGCTGCTGCTGGCGGTGCGCCTGCTGGCCGGCGCCACCGCCGCCGCCATCATTCCGCTGTCGATGGCGTGGATCGGCGACGTGATCGACTACGAACACCGCCAGCCGGTGCTGGCGCGCTTTTTGATCGGCCAGATCCTGGGCGTCTCGGCCGGCGTGCTGGTGGGCGGCTTTGCGGCCGACGCCTATCAGTGGCGCCTGCCGTTCCTGCTGGTGGCGGCGATTTTCCTGCTGGTGGGCGCCGGTTTGCTGGCGCTGAACCGGCGCCTGCCGCCGCACGCCAAAAGCGTGCGCCCGATCGCCGGCAGCGCCGTGCGCCACATGCTGGCCGAGTTCCGCCACATCGCCGCCCTGCCCTGGGCCCGGCTGGTGCTGCTGACGGCCTTCCTGGAAGGCGGCTTGCTGTACGGGCCGTTTGCCTTCATCGCCAGCCACCTGCACCACCGGCACGGCATCTCGCTGGCCCTCGCCGGCGCGGTGATCATGCTGTTCGGATTTGGCGGCTTTGCCTTTGCCATGGGCTCGAAAGCGCTGCTGGCGCGCCTCGGCGAAGGCGGCCTGTCGCGCTGGGGCGGCGTGCTGCTGGCCGTCTCGCTGGCCGCGGTCGGCCTGGCGCCGCTGTGGTGGCTGGCCATGCCGGCCAGCTTTTGCGCCGGCCTCGGCTTTTACATGCTGCACAACACCTTGCAGACCAATGCGACCCAGATGGCGCCGGAACGGCGTGGCGCGGCGGTATCGGCTTTTGCCTCGTGCTTTTTCATGGGCCAGGCCATGGGTGTGGGCGTGGCCGGACTGCTGCTGGCGCACGTGGGAACGGCGGCGCTGCTGCTCGGCGGCGCGCTCGGGCTGCTGGCCGTGGCGCTGAATTTTTCACGCCGCGTGCGCATGCGATGAGCGGCAATCCGGTGTCAGGTCTGACACCGGCGCGACACCCTATGCAGCGGACGAGACGCGCTCGCATAATTGCGCGTAGCGCTCGTCCGACACGCCGAGCCGGCGCAGCCAGTTGCCGAAATACAGCGCCAGGACATCGCTGCGCGCATGCGTGCCGCGATGAAACCGCTCGAAATCCTTGCGGTTCTGGATCTTATCGGCGATCAGCATCTGGTTGACCTCGTCCACGCAGCTCAGCGCGATCGCATCATTCTCGCCTTCGCAGTGGTGCGACAGGTAATCGTTGGCCACGCGCCGGTATTCCATTGCCAGCAACACCACCAGCGGGTCGGGCCGGGACGCGGCGAACATCGAGTCCGGCGCCAGCGCGCTCATTAACGCAGCGTCGTCCTGAAGCAGCGGATGCAGGCAAAACGCTTCCTTGGCCCGTTGCGGCGCGCCGATGGCGTCGAGCAGCGCCAGGCCTTCGTCGATATGCGCGATCAGCGGCACGCCCGAGCGCTCGGCGCGTTTATCGCCATAAAACCGGCAAATCGCCGCGTAGTGTTTATTGTCTTTCATGGCGCTGGCTTTCTACAAAAGTGATTAATTCGGGGAAGAACGCGTCGAAGCCGCCGGCAATCGCCGCCGCATGCCGCTCCAGGTCGTCCAGCGCGGCGCGCATCACGTCGCCGTTTTTCGACAGCCGGGTCGAAATGCGCCGCACCGCCCGGTCCACGCCGGCATAGCTTTGATAGGAGCCGAGCCAGTCCTGTTCGATCATATAAGGCGCCAGCTCGGCCAGCTTGGGCGGCAGCACCGCCGCATGCCGCCCCAGGGTGGCGTAAAAGCCGGCGATAAACTCGGCCAGCGGCACCTCGGAATAGCGCGCCCATCGCCGCGCCAGTACATGGTCGTAAAACACGTCGAGCAAAATGCCGGAATAGCGCCGCCCCGGTCCATCGAACAGGCTTTTGGCGGCCAACACCACAGGGTGACTGTCGGTAAAGGTATCGACCTTGCGGTGAATCAAGATTTCGGCTTGCGTGACGGCGCTGAACTGGCCGTCCGCGCCCGGTTTGACAAAGTCGCCCAGCAAGGCGCCGAGCATGGCCTCGTCGCTGTAGCGGGCCAGGTAAATATGGGCGAGGTAATTCATGGGGAGCCTGCTAACCGGTGATCGGATTGGCAGCATGCCTGAATATCGAATTTCTTGCAGAAAACATCAGAAATCATTCCGGCTGGATAATCGCTCAATCGCTGCATTTACTTTACCGAGGTCATCGCATAGCGGTTGCGGCCGGAATCCTTGGCGCGGTACAGGGCGTCGTCGGCATGCTTGAGCAGGGTGTCGACCCCGGCCAGGCCGTTTTCGGCGGTGGCCACGCCGATGCTGGTGCTGACGATGCGCGCCACGCCGTCGATCTCGAACGGTTTTTCCATGACCTTGATGATCTTGCGCGCCACCACCGCGCATTCGGCCGCGTTCTGCAAGCCTTCGAGCAGGATCACGAATTCGTCGCCGGCCAAGCGGCCCACCGTGTCGCTCTGGCGCACGCAGGCGGAGAGGCGGCGGCCGAATTCGATCAGCACCGTGTCGCCGCCGCTGTGGCCGAAGCTGTCGTTGATCGACTTGAACTTGTCGAGGTCGAGATACATGACCGCCATCACGCTGCCATTGCGGGCGCTGCGGGTCTGGGCGCGCGCGATGCGCTCGGTCAGGTGGGTGCGGTTCGGCAAACCGGTGAGCGCGTCGAAGCGGGCCAGCGTGCTCAGTTGCTCTTCGAGCAGCTTGGCGTCGGTGACGTCGTTGACCAGGCCGGTGACGCCGACCGCGTGGCCGGCGCAATCGACCTGCGGGATGTAGGTGGCGTGGTAGTGGCGCTTGTCGCCCCCCTGCACGCGCGCGAAATCGAACTTGACCGTCTGCCCGGTCATGGCCTGGTCGAAGGCGCGCTGATGGACCTCGGCTTCCGCTTCGGTAAACAGGCTGCTCACCAGGCTGCCGTGGATGCGCGCCAGCGGCACCCCGAACCAGCTTTCGTGATGGCGGTTCACGAAGCCGAAGCGACCGTCCCGGTCCATGAAGTTGACCAGCGCCGGCAGGTTGTCGGTCACCGTGTGCAACAGGCGCTGCTGCGCGGCCAGGGCCAGCTCGGCCGCCTTGCGTTCGGTGATGTCCATCACCATGGTGTAGAAGCCGGCCACCTTGCCGTCGAGCCCGATGTCGGGGATGTACTCGGTCTGCAGGTAGCGGTTGCCCTTGAGCTCGGCGGCGGGCCGCTCGAACGAGACGCGCCGCCCGGCCAGCGCCGCCGCCATCTGCGCCGCCACCGCCGCGAACACCTTGGGCCCGAACACCTCGCTGACAGTGCGCCCGACGATCTGCTCCGGCGCGATATCGGTGATGGTGCCGTAGGCGCGGTTGCAGAAGGCGTAGCGGTATTCGGTGTCGACATAGCCGATCAGCGCCGGCATGTTGTCGGCGATGGTGCGGATGCGCTTTTCGCTCAACGCCAGCACCTGCTGGGTCGCTTTGAGCTCGGTAATGTCGTCGACCAGCACGAAGTAGCCCTGCACCACGCCGTGCGCGTCGGTGTCGGGATTGTAGGCGACCCGGTCCCACTGGGTCACGCCGTGGCGCTGCACCTGGCGCTCGAAGCGCACCGCGCGTCCGCTCAGGGCCGCGTCCAGGTAGGGCTTGCTGACATTGTAGACCGCCGCGCCGAGCACGTCGCGCACATGCTTGCCGGGAAGCTGGGCGGCGGAGATGCCGAAAAAGGCGCTGTAGCGCTCGTTGCCGAAGACGAAGCATTCGTGCTTGTCGACATAGCCGACCAGGGCCGGCACGTTGTCTGCCACCATGCGCAGGTTGCGTTCGCTGTCGGCGACGGCGCGCTCGGCCTGGTCGCGCTCGGTCATCAGGGTATCGAAGGCACGCCGCAGTTCGCCGATTTCATCGTCGGCGTAGGGCGCGCCCGGCGCCACCGCGCCGCGCCCGGCCGCCATTTGCTGGCCCAGGCGCTTGAGCGGGCGCAACTGGCGATCGATCAGCAACCAGGCCACCGGCCCGATCACCAGCAGCAGCAAGGCGGCGATGATGGCCGCATTCCAGCGCATCTTGTTGGCAAAGGCGAACGCTTCGGCGGTCGGATACACGGCGCACAGCAGCCAGCCGGTGCTGGCCAGGCGCTTGTACGAGACCAGCGCATCGGCGCCGTTCTCGGCCGTCGTGCGCAGGGTGCCTTCGAAGCCGGCCATGGCCTGGTCGACCGAGGGCGCGCGCTGGCCGCTCTCGCCGATGTGTTGCAGGATGCGCCGCTCGTCGGGGTGCGCGACGAACTCGCCTTCGCGGCTGAGGATATAGAAGTAACCGGTGTTGCCGACCTGCCCGATCGACAATTCCTTGATGAAGCTGTCCTTGGCCAGGTCGATGGTGCCGAGCAGGATGTGGCTGATCTGGCCATCCCTGCCGTGGATGGGCGCGGTCATGATCACCACCGGCCGGCCGCTGATCTGGCTGCGCAGCGGCCGCGAAATGATGGGGCCGTCGCTGCGGATGGTATCGAGAAAATAGTCGCGCGTGGAAAAGTTGACCTGGCCGCGCGTGTCCGGAAAGTCCATGTTGGCCACGTGCTCGCCCTGGGCGTCGAGCACCGACAGGTTGCTGAAAAAGCCATCCATGCTGTGGTGCTCCTCCAGCTTGTCCTGGAAGGCGGACGATGGCAGCGGGCGCCGTTCGAGATCGCGCGCGAGGCGAACCAGGGCTTGCTGGCGGATCATGAATTTGTTGTCGAGGCCGCGCGCGACCTGGCTGATCAGCGATGCTTCGCGCTCGCCGACCACTGTTTCGATGCCGCGCTGCACGATCAGTACCGCGGCGACGGTCAGCACGGTCGCGGTCAGGACGATCAGCATGCCCACCGCCAGCGAAAAACGCGCTTTCAGCGAGACGGGACCAGAAATCCAGCGGCGACGTTTCAACATGGGCTTGGCGATTGTCGGACGGGTTGGCAGGGACGACGAATCGGCGGGGCTGGGCCGGGGAACCGGGTAGCCGCCACGCGTGCGCGCGCCCCGGGGCACTGCCGGCGCAAAGGTGTGGCGCCGGAATACTGATGCTCTGGAGTGTACATTATTTCCCATCGAAAATATCACCATGGGACACAACAACAACAGTTTCCGCAATGGAGATTGCCTTATCGCAATCTCGAGCGATCAGCGCGTGGCGGATACGGTCTCGACGAACCGGCGCAGGTGGGCGGGAATGCGCAGCACGTCATGATAATCGTGCGCAATGAACAAGCTTGACCTGGGAAGCAGCCGGTGCAGTTCCTGGGCCGAGGCCAACGGGTGGGATGCGTCGCCGGCCCACCCGACGATCAGGGCCGGGATGGCCGACAAGGCTGCCAAGGCTGCGCGCGGCGGCAGGTCGGAGTTAGCCGCCCCCTGAAACAGCGCCAGCATGGCGTCCGGGTCCTGGCCGCTCGCGCCGCCTGCGGCCAGGTGCGGCGCGGCGTCGAGCAGCCACGGCGGCAGCCCGGCTGCCTGGCGCGCGACCAGCCTGGCGAAGCGCGCCGCGCCCGCCGAGTGCGCCAGGGCAATGGCGCGCCGGTACAGGGCGGCCTGGGCCACGCGCGCCTCCCACAGACTTGGCGGCAGGACCAGCACCAGGCCGGCGACGCGCGCCGGTTGTTGCAGCGCCGCGTACAGCGCGCCGGCGGCGCCCATCGACCAGCCGCCGGCGATGAAGTGCTGCTCGCCCATGGCGTCGGCCAGCGCCAGCATGTCGTGCCCGTGATCGCGCCAGGTGGCCGGCGCGCTTGCCGGGCTGGCGCCGTGGCCGCGCGCGTCGTAGCGCACCAGCTTGGACGAGGCGGGAAACTCGCGCCAGCGCAGCAGATCGTGCGCGTCTTCCGCCGCCATGGACGAGAGCATGCCGTGCGCCCACAGGAAGGGCGCACCGCTGCCCACCGGGCGGACGTTCAGGTCAAGGTCGCCTACGCGCATGCGCACACTTCACAAAAAGAGGGGGAAGCAATGTAGCACAGCGGGGAGAACGGCGCCGCGACGGCGGGCCGCGCACGGCTGCCAAGCGAAGCGCTTGTCCAAGGCAGCGGCGTGTAGTATTTGGCATGCTGCCACAGCGCTTTTGCATGTTCCAACCACAACCGAGTCAACCATGAAAAGAGACGAACCCAGCGCCGCGAGTCCGGCGCCATCCGGCGATGTGCTCGCCGCCGCCAAATCCGCCGGCTTGCGCTATGTCAGCGACAGCGCGCCCGGCCTCACGCGCACGGCGCGCGGCAAGAGCGTTGTCTATCTCGATGCCGCCGGCGAGCCGGTGACGGACGAAGACACCTTGGCGCGCATCCGTTCGCTCGCCATTCCGCCGGCCTGGACCGATGTGTGGATCTGCAAATCGGCCAACGGCCACCTGCAGGCGACCGGGCGCGACGCCAAGAACCGCAAGCAATACCGCTACCATGCCAAGTGGCGCAACCTGCGCGACGAAGTCAAATACGAACGCATGATCAGTTTCGGCAAGGCCCTGCCCGCCATCCGGCGCACGGTTGACGCCGACCTCAAGCGGACCGGCCTGCCGCGCGAAAAGGTGCTCGCCACCATCGTGTATCTGCTGGAAGCGACCATGATGCGGATCGGTAACGAGGAATATGCGCGCACCAACAAATCCTTCGGCCTGACCACCTTGCGCGACCGCCATGTGCGCATCGACGGCAAGGCGGTCGAGTTCCGCTTCCGGGGCAAGAGTGGCGTGTTCCATAACGTCAAGGTGGAAGACAAGCGCCTGGCGCGCATCATCAGCCGCATCCGCGACCTGCCGGGGCAGGAACTGTTTCATTACGAAGATGACGACGGCAATGCGCACACGGTCGATTCATCCGACGTGAACGATTACCTGCGCGAGATCACCGGCGAGGACTACACCGCCAAGGATTTCCGCACCTGGTCGGGCACGGTGCTGGCCGCGCTCGCGTTGCAGGAATTCGAAAAATTCGACTCCGAGGCGCAGGCCAAGAAGAATATCGTGCGCGCCATCGAATCGGTGGCCGAAAAGCTGGGCAACACGCCGTCGATCTGCCGCAAGTGCTATGTGCATCCGGCCATTCTGGAAGCGTATCTGGATGGCACCGTGTTAGAGGCGATGCGCGAGAGCACCCGGCGCGAGCTGGTGGAAGAGTTGCACGAGTTGCAGCCGGAAGAAGCGGCCGTGGTGGCGTTCTTGCAGCAGCGTTTGCAGGAGCCGCCGGCCAAGGCCAAGGCGACGCGCTAACGCAGCATGCCGCGCACCCGGTCCAGCAAGCCGCCGATGCCCACGCCCACCGTGTAGGCGACCAGGTCGCGCCAGTCGAAGCCGCTGCCCAGGACCAGGTAGCCCGCCCTGGTGGCGCGCAGCTGCCTGATCCACGGCGCCTGATACAGCTGCAAGAACTCGACCGCGAAAGCGGTGCCCAGCGCCAGCATGAGCAGGGTGCCGGTTTTGGCGCGCGGCAGGCAGAACGCCCACAGCAAAAACACCAGCAAGGCCCACAGCGCATCGCCCGGATAGTTGCCGAAGTAATGCGACAACACCGACGGATATGTACGCGTCGCCATGCCGCACGCAATCACGATCACACATCCCGCGGCGATCCAGGGTCTGTCACGCACCATTCGAGGCTTCCTCTTCCTGTCAGATTGTTCGGTCGGTCAGCAGCAGCCTGGCTGTTTGGACAGCGTGCAGCCGGCGCAGAACGAACGGTTTTTCAGATGGGCGGCAAAGATGAACAAGCCGCCGATGCTGGTCAGGACGGCCTCGGCGCCATGGCCGTAGAGCGGACCGGCTACCAGCACCGCCGCGCAGCAACAGGCGAATCCGCAGGCGCCCAGGGCCAGGACCAGCGAGCGCCGGTGCTGGCGAAAGCCGGCTACCAGCGCCACCAGCGCCGGCAGCGCAACGAGGATCAGCAGCCACGCGTGCAGGCCATCGTCATGCGGGAACCAGTTAACCAGGGGAAAAGCGGCCAGCAACAGCGGCGGACCGAGGCAGTGCAGCAGGCACAATGCGGCTGCCGTCATTCCGGCGTAGTCCGCCACTCCAATTACGCGTTTTATCATCGACCTGACCAGCCTTGCGCTGCCGCTTGGTGCAACTGTGTTGCAAAACAGGATGATAGCCCAAGCCGGACTCAAATGCAACCGGATTGCATATACCACCACGGTGTCAGACCTGACACCGGGTGTATCGGCGTGGCGCCGGCCGGGCCGGGCCGTCAGCTCAATTGCGGCCCTTGACCCGCCGGTTGAGCAGGTACTCGCCCAGCGGCGCGTCGCTGTCGCACGGGGCGTTTGCGTTGTTCGCCGCTTCCTGCAGGCGGTTGGCCTGGGCCGGATTACGCGTCACGCCGTCGCCGTGGCGCAGCGCCTGCGCATAGCGGCAGCGTCCCGCCGGATGACCGGCATCGGCCGCAGCCTTGTACAGCTCCGCCGCCCCGGTCTTGTTGGCACGCACGCCCCAGCCTTTGAAGGTCATGTCGGCCAGGTTGACCGTGGCCTGCATGTTGCCCGCGTCATGCGCCTGCTTGAACATGTCATGCGCCTTTTTCTGGTCTTTCGGAACGCCTTCGCCGAAGCGATACGCGGCGCCGAGGTTGTTCAGGGCCATCGGCTCGCCTTGCCGGGCGGCGCGCTGGTACAGCCCCAGCGCCTTGCGTTTGTCGGCCTTGACGCCATACCCGTTGCTGTAGATCAGGGCCAGGTTGTACTGGGCCTGGGCATCGTTACCGGCAGCGGCCTGCTCGAGCCACTGGCGCGCCTTGACGAAGTCGCGTTCCTTGTTGTCTTGCAGGTACATCTTGCCCAGTTCGGACTGCGCGGACACGAGCGCGCCCGCACCGCTGCCTGCCTCGGCAAACAAAATCCGCGCCGCCGCTTCATCCTGCGCCACGCCCAGGCCGCCCGCCAGCGCCACGCCGGCGTTGAACGCGCAGCGTTTTTCGCCCAGCGCCGCGCATTTGCGCCAGTACAGCAAGGCCTTGGGGACATCCTTGGCCACGCCATCGCCCTTGTTGTAGCGCTGCGCCAGCTGGAACTGGGCTTCGGGATAGTTGCCGTCGGCTGCCTTGTGCAGCCACACCAGCGCTCTGGCCACGTTCGGCGTGCCGGTGTCGCCATCGCTGTCCATCACACTGATGTTAAATTGCGACTCGCTATAGCCTTGCTCGGCAAGCCCCAGCCACTCGGAGTACGCCAGCGCCTTGTTCCCCGCCTGATAAGCCTTGAACGCGCGCTCGCGGCGCGCCTCGCCTTCCGTGGTCAGTTTGCCGTTGGCGACCAGGCTGCCGGGTGCGGCGCCGCTGGCGCCCGCCGCCGCGTCGGCAGTGCCGGTTTCCTGCGTGGCGCAGGCGGAAAGCAGTACCAGGGCGATCAGGCCGCTCGCGCAGCGGCTGGTAAGGGTGTTCATAGTCAAATTCCTGCTCTTTTGTTCTGTGTAATCGGAAACCCGCGCGCCCGCTGCGCGCCAGTCGACATAGTGATTGTGCAACAAGGCGGTATTTTTACATCAGTGCCCATGAAAATGTTGGCTAAATTCAATGTTTTACGCAAAATACATGCGGCGGTGCGCCAGAAGCCGGCCCCCAACCTGATGTTCGTGTTAAACCAGCAACAAAATAAACGCTTGACATTTCTCAAACACCGCCCTAAGCTTGCGGCCATGAACTCAATGGACATCCTCTTTTTTACCTTCGCCCTTCCCGGCACGTTGCCACAACGTCCCGGGCCGCGATAGTGCGCCCTTGATTCGCTCGTAACGAGCACCCATCACAAAGGCCCACTCCGGGCCTTTTTTGTTTTTGCAATTCCGCTTTTCCCACTTAATAGTTGCTTAGGAGCATATATATCATGAAGTTTGCCGACGAAGAACGCGCGCGGGATCACTGAACAAGGGTGGTCGCATGGCTCCCGCGGCGCTTGTCTCAAAGACAATTAACGACCGCCCGCTATGTTTAGAAAGCACCATCATGACTGCGACAGTCCTTCGCGCCAACTCGCGCAACTTCGGTATCATTGCCCACATCGACGCTGGCAAAACCACCCTGTCCGAACGCATCCTCCTGAAAACCGGCGAAATCCACCGCTCCGGCGAAGTCCATGAGGGCACCGCCACCATGGACAGCATGGACCTGGAAAAAGAACGCGGCATCACCATTGGCGCGGCCGCCACCCGCGTCTCGTGGAACGAGCACGCCTTCACCCTGATCGACACCCCCGGCCACATCGACTTCGCCATCGAAGTCGAACGTTCGCTGCGCGTGCTCGATGGCGCCGTGACGGTGCTGTGCGGCGTGGCCGGCATCCAGCCCCAGACCGAAACCGTCTGGCGCCAGGCGCAAAAGCACGGCGTGCCGACCATCGTGTTCGTCAACAAGATGGACCGCGCCGGCGCCGATTTTACCCGCGTGGTGGGTCAGATCGCCTCGCGCCTGAACGCCCTGGCCGTGCCTTTGACCATTCCGGTCGGCGCCGGCGACGCCTTCGAGGGCGTCATCGACGTGCTCGGCCAGCGTTTCCTGGCGTGGAATCCGGCCGGGCTGATGAGCGCGGCCGCCCTGCCCGCGCAGCTGCAAGCACAGGCGGGGGCCGCCTACGCCCACGCCGCCGCGGTGGCGGCCGATGCCAGCGACGCGCTCACGCTCGCCTTCTTGGCCGACGACACGCTGTCGCCGGCGGATGTGCGTGCCGGGCTGCGCGCCATGACCCTGGCGCGCCGCGCGGTGCCGGTGCTGGCCGGTTCGGCCTACCGCAACGCCGGCATCGAGCCGCTGCTCGACGCTGTCGTCGACTGGCTGCCTTCGCCGGACGAGCGCGCCCCTCCCATGGCGCGCCTGGACGACGCCAAGGTGACGGTCGGCACCGGCGACGCCGACCCGCTGGCGGCGCTGGTGTTCAAGGTGGTGCATGACGAGCACGGCTCGCTGTCGTATGTGCGGCTGTACGGCGGCACCCTGCGCGAAGGCGACCTGGTGTGGAATGCGTCGCTCGGCGCCAGCGTGCGCGTCGGTCGCCTGTATGTGATCCATGCGGACCGCCGCACCGGCGTGGCCGAGGCCCGGGCGGGCAGCATCATTGCCATCGCCGGCCTGAAAGAGGCGCTCACCGGGCATACCCTCTCGACCAGGGCGGTGCCGCTGGTGCTCGAAACCATCCACGCCGGCGAACCGGTGGTGGCGCTGGCGATCGAGCCAGGCAAAGGTGGCGAGCGTGGCAAGATGCTGGCCGCGTTGGATCGCTTCCGGCGCGAGGATCCGTCCCTGCGCCTGGAAAGCGATCCGCTCAGCGGCGAAACGGTGCTGTGGGGCATGGGCGAGCTGCATCTGGAAGTGGTGCTGGAACGTGTGCGCCGTGAAACCGGCGTGGAAGTGACGGTCGGTGCGCCCCAGGTTGCCTACCGCGAAACCATTGCCGGACCGGCGGTGGAACTGGAAGGCAAAGTGTCGAAGCAAAACGGCGGCAGCGGGCAGTATGCAAGAGTCGTGTTGCGGGTGGAGCCGTTCGAGGGCGTGTTTGCGTTCGAGAATGCGATCAAGGGCGGCGTGGTGCCTGCGAATTTCATTCCGGCCATTGAAAAAGGCGTGCGGCATGCGCTGGCGCAAGGTCCTCTGGGCTACCCGGTCACGGGCGTCAAGGTGACCCTGCTCGATGGCGACTACCACACGGTCGACAGCAACGACATGGCGTTCATGGTCGCGGCCAAGGAAGGTACGCTGGCCGGGCTCAAGCGAGCGCATCCGCTGATGCTGGAACCCGTCATGACGGTGAGCGTCGACGCGCCGGCCGTGAATGCGGGCGACGTCATCGGCGACCTGCAGCGCCGTGGCGGCAAGGTGCTCGGCATCGAAGAGCAGACTGGCCGCGTGGAAGTCGTGGCCGACGTGCCGCTGGCCAGACTGTTCGGCCACACCACCAGTTTGCGCTCGCTCTCGCAAGGGCGCGCGTTCGCCAGCGCGGTGTATGCAAGGCACGCGCCGTGCATGCAGCAGCGCACCGAGGCGATGGCGGCGTAACGCTGTAGTCAGGTAGGTCGGGGCCGGAAAGCGATTTCCGGCCTTTTTTTCAGGTGTTTCATGCCCGGAGATGAAAATGGACATAGCCTTGGTAGCCAGCGGCGGACGTGGCGTCGGGCTGCACACCGGCGTCAGCGGGCGCGGCGTCTTCATTCGCCAGTCCGGCAGCCCCGGCAGGTATGGCGTCATTACGCTGGTACTTGAACCGGCGCCATCCCAGCATGGTTGCTCGCTCAGTTGGGAAGTGGCGGAAGACAAAATTCCAGTCATCTTTCTCGATGCGGTTATCGACGCCATCACCCGCGTCCTTGCAGAGCAGGCCTTCGATGGCGACTATCTGAGCGGCTGCCGGATTCGCGTGGTCGACGGCGCATATAACCACGTCGATTCAGATGAGAATTCCTACCGGATGGCAAGCGCCCTCGCCATGCGCGAGGCCCTGAGTGCCGCAGGACTGTACCCGTGCGGCGCGTGCGGCACACCCCCGCTGACATACGATTCAAGGAGTTAATGATGGAAATTGCATTGGTAACAAGCGGTGGACGTGGCGTGGAGCTGCACGCGACGTGCACCGCCATGGGGGAGTACGTGCGCCAGAACGGACCGCCTGGCCGCTGCGGCGTGATCGAACTGATTCTCGAACCTGCCGAATCGGACTACGCGGCATGCACGCTGAGCTGGGAAGTGACGGAAGCACAAATTCCCGTCCGCTTCCTCGACGCCGTCATCAGCAGCATCAAGCACGTGCTGGCGGAAGAGGCGTTCGACGGCGACTACCTGAGCGGCTGCCGCATTCGCGTGGTCGGCGGTGAGTATCATCAGACCGACTCCAAAGTCACCTGCTACCAGGTGGCCACCGTGTTGGCCATGCGCGATGCACTACGGTCCGCCGGACTGTATCGGCCGCAAGCGCCCGAGTAAGCGTCACCCGCCCCGCCAAAAATAGATTGAGCAATGTTACCAATACTGCTAAGGTAATCGCCTGAGCATTGATCTTCATCAATGCTGCTGGGCGCCGCGTCCATGCAAAGAACAATTCCGGAATAGCTCAATGGCAGAGCACTTGGCTTGAGACTAAGTAGGTGCTGGTTCGATTCCAGCTTCTGGACCCAACATCTCATTTCATTGGATACACGTGGATAACGACGATACCGGCTGCAGCCGGATCCGCATTGCGCCCGGCTATGCGACCTTGCAACTGTCTGCCGCCTTGCGCACCGCGAGCGACCATCCCGACCCGCAAACACGCGCACGCGCCGCGCTCAAGGTCCAGCAATGGGAACAGATCATGGTGGGCATGTTCACGGGGGCGATCGCGGTCGGCTCGCGTACGCCGCTCGATGGCGCCCCGGCCTGGGTCACGCCCGAGGTCGCCAAGGGCGGTTTTGCGACCGGCGACTTGAAGGCCGGCGGCCCCCTGCAAGACCATGAACTGGCCACGCTCGCCGCAGCCGGCATGGCGCCCGCGCCCGACGCGCGCCGCTGGCTCAACGCGCGCCTGCTGACAGACGACGGACTGGCCAGCCTGTACACGCTGCTCGATTCGGGCTGCTATGAGATCAACGCGCCGGAAGAAGGCGCCTTGCTTGTCGTCGCCTGGCTTACCCGGCACCGCAAGCCTGAGCATGCGCGCGAACTGCTCGATGCGATCGTTCCATGGTTCGCGCACCTGCGCTTCTACCCGCTGCCCGCCGCGCAGCCGCGCCGCTTCGGCGAACGTGTGTTCCTCACGCCCGTGCGCGCGGTGGTGGACGCCATGCAAGAACGCCAGCGCAAGGTCAACCTGCGCATCCTGGCGCAGCGCGAGGCCGTGCGCGTGCGCCTGCCGCTGTACGACCGCGTCGTACAACTGTTCCTCGACAGCGTAGACGGCGCGCCACCGTCCATCAATATCGGCGCCGACGGCGCATGGCGCGACCCGGCAACCGGAAAATTCCGCATTGCCGGCGGCTGGCCGTGCCGCCGTTACCCTGCCCGATGGCGCGAACGCGGAGAGGCGCTGCTGCACGAATGGCAGCCACACGCCGCCACCGCGCGCAATGACGACAGCATGAAGGAACTGTTCGGCTACCTGCACCTGTGCGTTACGGAACCGGCCGCGCTGAACGGGCGCGATGTCGGCCGGATTCGCCTGATCCTGGGCCGCTACGTCAGCAAGCGTGGCTTGCCCGGATCGACGCGGCTGGCTGCGCTACGCAGCGAACAGGCCAGGCAGGTTGCGGCCATGCCGTATCACTTGCTGGCCGGTGTGCTGGCTGAACGCTTGCGCGCCTTCCCGCAGAACGGCGGCCTGGAAGACACGGCGCCGCTCGGCGTAGCGGTCAGCGCCGCCGAGGCGGACAGCCTGGGCGAAGCCTCCGGCGCGCAGATCCCCGCAGTCTTGCTGGCCAAGCTTGATCGGTGCAGCATCGAGACCGTGACCGTGCTGGTCGAGCGCGGCGTTATTGCGTCAGCCGAAGTCCTGGCGGCGGTGCTGCCGCAGCTAAGCGCAGCCATCAACGCTGCGGCGATTACGGAAGCATCGCTCAAGCAGCTTTACGGCGCCCTGTACCAGGCATTCCGGCGGCGCCGTTCGCTGCTGCTGCAAAACCTGCAAAGCCAGGTGCGCCTGGGCGAATTGCCGTGGGTTGCCGCCATCAACGCGCAGCGCGAGCAAGGCCTGGCCCCACGTACGGTGGCGCGCAGCACGCTCGACGAATTGACCTTGCTGACACTGACCTCGTTCCCGCAGACGGCCATTCCCAACCCGCTGATTCAAGAACTGAACACCCTGGCCGGCAACGCGGGACTGGACCTGCCGCTGGTGGAGGAACTGGCGGCCGACATTTTCATGGGCATGTTCGCGCACAAGTTCACCAAGGTCGCGGCGCACGCCACCGCCATGCTCGACGGCAGTCTGTACAGCCGCTACTACGGCATTGGCGAACATGTGCGTGACCAGTTGCGCCAACTGGCGCAACAAGGCGAGGCAAAGATCCGAACCCCGGAGATCGAAAGCGGTCTGGCCGGCCTGTGCGAAACCCGCGCGGGTGTGCGCTGCGGCCTCGGTACCGTCATCAACAACGCCATGATTATCGAACAGCAGCAGATCCTCACCACGCACAATCTGGCTGCCCTGGTTGCCAGGCTCGATCTGGACGGCCAATTGCAGCCCCACTACGAGCGCATGGCGCAGCAGTGCTTCGAATGGATTTGCCGCAACCAGCAGAACGCGCTCAACGCATGGCCGGGCGACCTGCGCGCCATCAGGAACGCGGCCTACGCGTGGCGCCAGATGGTATTTTTCCTGTCGATGGCCGACATGTCGTCGCACGACCGCTTCATCGCCTGGACCCGTGGGCACCTGGCGCAGGAGTCGCCACGGTTGCGGCAACGCCTTGCCCCTGCGCTGGCTGGACTGGAACTGGCCGCCGCCGGCCATGCGCTGGACGATGCCGCCAGCCGAGCCAGCGGCGCACGCAGGCTACTGGCGTACACCAGCGAGCAGCACTGGATGGCAGTGGCGTAATATTCAAGGCTGCCTGATTCGGGCCTTGACCACATCGATGCGTTCGAAAGCGTCGGGCGGCCAGTGCGGCTCGGTGTACCCGCGCGACTGGAAATTGCGCACGAAACGCCAGAACGGCAGCAGCACCTGCGCGCGGCTGCCGCTCGTTTCGGCCACCGTGCGTACCCGCGCAGAGGTGCTGTCGCTGTCGGGGGCGAAGTCGATCCTGAAGTGCACCTGGTCGCCATCCGGCGTAAAGTACATGAAATACCCGTCCGGCTCCATGTGCCACCACACCCGCGACGGCGTGCCGTAGGTGGCCAGGTCGAGCGCGTCGAGCAGGTCGGCGACCGGGTTGTTGGGCACGTCCGAGGTGTCGATCTCCACCACCTGCGCGCCGACCGTCAGGGTCACGCCCATCCAGCCATGCCGGGGCGCCTCGCAAGTCATCCTGATGGCAAGCGTCGGTATGGCCGTCATAAGTAACTCACCGCGTGCGCCTCGGTCGGCAGCGGCACCTCCCACTTGAACAGCATGCGCTCGATCGCCTTGTTGGGCAGGCTGGTGTCGCGCTGGTTGTTGCGCTTGAAGATGACCTGCGGCGGCTGTTCCAGGTACACCAGTTCGACCTCGGCATCGTAGGCATACAGCAGGTCGAGCGTCTTCTTGCGCATCTGCGCGCTCAGGTGCGTGGTGTTCCACACGAACGGCGCTTTTTCGCGCAGCATCTCCTTGGCGAAATCGACCGCCCGGTGCGCCACCGCGCCTTCGTTGGCGCCATGGCGCAGCCCCAGTTCTTCGCGCGCGTCGTCGATCGACACCACCGGCAGGCGTGCCCGGTTGGCCGCCACCCAGTGGTTCTTGCCCGACGCCGGCAAGCCCGACATGACCGTCACGCGCGAGCCGGCGTTCTGGTGATGCACGAAGCCGGGCGCAATGCCGGCCCCGCGCATGTACGACAGGCGCGTGTGGGCATCGGCGAAGGCCTTGGGCGTGCCGTAGCAGTTTTCGTCGCGCGCCATCTCGCGAAACAGGGCGATGTCGACCAGGCAGTCGTCCTTCTTTTCATACGAGCGCCCTTCCATGTCGGCCTGCGCCATCGCCGACAACAGGCGCAGGTCCAGTTCGTGCGACAGTTTGCGGATCAGGAATTCGGCCGACTGGCCGTTCTTGTTCCCGCCCAGCGCAAAAAACGGCAGCTGGTGCACGGTGATGATGCGGCAAATGTGCTCGCGCAGCGCGAACGGCACGCCCGCGTGCCAGCACAGGATGCGCGCATCGATGGCCCCGCGCCTGGAGTGGCCCGGCTGGCCGATACGCCCGCTGTCCGGGTCGATCACGGTGGTGGCCGGCTTGGCGATATCGTGCAGCAGCGCCGCGTAGAACAGGATGAAGCGCTCCTCGTCGCTGCCGTCGACGTACTCGCCGCCGCGCATCAGCGCGTCGACCACCATGCGCGTGTGGATCCAGACGTCGCCTTCGGCGTGGTAGTACGGGTCCTGCGGCGTCGATGCCAGCAGCACCAGTTCGGGAATCGCATGCAGGAACCAGGCCCAGTCGGGCGCCTGGCCGGGCGCGGGCACGTGCGCGGCCATGGCTTTGTAAGTGAGTTTGTCCATCATGCGGCTCCTTCGGTGACCAGGCCCAGGTCTTCCCATGCGGTTTCCCATGTGGTGCTCAGGCGCGGTGCGTAAATATCGACCCCGGGCGCCAGCTGGTTCGGCACGTAGGGCTGCTGCGAGTGGTGCATGTTCGAGTCCAGGATGGCCTGCACGAAGTCGCTGCGCACCCATTTGTAGCGCGCCGCGACCACGCCGTCTTCCTCGACCTTGATGTACAGGCCTTCGGCCAGGTCGGACTTGTCGGCCTGGGTCCAGCATTTGGCCAGGTCCAGCCCTTCGCGTGCGACCGTCGCTTCGAAGTCCTCGCGCCAGCGCGCGGTCTTGGCCAGCGAAAAGCGGATCAGCGCTTTCAGGTCGGCCAGCCGAGGCGGCGCGACGCCGGCGTACAGCACCGGCACCGGCAGCACCGGCGCCTGGCCCAGCAAGGCGGCGCGCGCGGCCGTCGACAGGAATACCTGCTTGTCGCGGTCGTAGATATCGAACTCGCAGAACAGGTGAGGCAGGTGGTTGTAAAAGACGCTGTGCTTCTTGCCCATCCACTCGCCGTACATGACGTAGCGGTCGCCCAGGCGCTCGACCAGCGCGCTCTCGTGGGCGGCGGCCCAGCGCTTGAAGATGCTGAACTGGCGCTCGCGCCCACCGCCGGCCAGGTAATGGCCGCGGCTTTGCAGCAGCAGTTCGCCGCCTTCGGAAAAACTCAGGCCCGCATTGGCGCCGTCGAGTTTTTCTTCGACCACGATGGTGCGGCCGGCCAGCGAGGCGTACGCCGCGCGCGGGTCGTTGCGTTTGCTTGTTTTTGCGTAACCGTCGTCGCCCTGCTGCAGTTGCGAACCCTCCAGATGGCGGGTGGACGGGTATTTTTGTAATTCCAGGTTGTGGACGAAATTCGTCATGATGCGCTCCATGTTGTAGATGGGAGCCGACGACAAAGGGAGAACTACGCCACCACCGCAAGGGTCGTGGGAAAGCGGCATGCACAGCCTGCCGGGTGCTGGTTTTAGCTATTTTTAGCTACAGCGCGGGCAGGTCAATCCGATATCGTCAGCAGACAGGTTGGCTGTGGTCAGGCACGTCAGGTTCTCGATTCAGTAGTGAGTTTTCTTGCGAAGGCACGCAGTCTAACCCGCCTTTTGCAAAAATGTAAAGAATAATCTGAACACGCGGCGCCGGCCGTCGCGCAGGCGCGCAGCACCGGCGCCGCGCGTGCTCAGTGCTGGTAGGCGCCGATGTCAAAGCCGGTGAACACGTTGCGTGGACGGCCATTGAAGTCGGTGCTGGCGGCATGCTGCGGCGTGGCGCGACCGACCGCCGGCGAGCTGGCGCTCAGGCTAAAGTCCGGCAAGGCCACGCTGGTCTCGCCCACGAACAGCGGCGCCGAACTGACCGTGCCGCTGTGCGTCAGGCCGTTCTTCAGGCGAAAGTCGTAGCTGCTGTTCTTGTAGACCAGGTTGTTCCGGTAGCTGTTGTTGCGGCCCGTGCGGCCCTGCTCCGAAATGCCCATCTTGTTATCGTAGACGATGTTGTTGTACACCGCCGTGCGGTCGTTCGGGCCGGACGTGTGATAAAAGTCGCCGCCGCCGACGACGATGCCGGTGTTCGAACCGGTCACGGTGTTGTTGGCAATGACGACGTCGCGCGCGTCGTGCCACAGGTGAATGCCCGCTTCCGCCACCCGGTACACCACGTTGTTCTTCACGCTGCCGGTGGTGCTCACGTAAATGCCCTGCACGAAGCGGCAACCGGCCGGGCCGATGTCGTGCACCAGGTTGGCGATGACGTGCGAGTCCACGCCGCGGTAGTAGCCGTCCACGCCGATGGCGGCGCCGCCGGCGCTGGTGCAGGCGGCTTGCTGCGCGATGTGGTGCACGTGGTTGCTGCGGATGGTGTCGTGCGAGCCGCCGCTGTAGATGCCGCTGGTCCAGCGCGTGCCTTCCCGATGCGTGGCGCCATCGATGTCGAAGCCGACGATGTCGACGTAGTCGCCGCGGTTGTCCCAGGCGCTCTTGCCGGCCGAGCGGGCCGGCGGCACGATGCGGGCGCCCCAGCGCTCGGTGGAGACGAAGGCGATGCGGGCATCGGCACGGCCGCTGGCGCTGGTCCTGATGCCGCCGCTGTAGGTGCCCGGCGCGACGTACACGGTCACGCCCGGCGCCACCGCGCGCGCGGCCCGTGCCAGGCTGCGGAAAGGCCGCGTGGCGCTGCCGGGATTGTCGTCGTGTCCTTGTGGCGAGACATACAGCGCGGCGCCGGGGCTGGCGGCGGCGCGCGCCTGGTCCTCGGCGCCAGGCGCCGCCGTGTAGCCGGCCATGGCGAACGATTGGGGCGCCACGTCGGGCAGCTGCGCGGGCGCCGGCGCGGCGTCGGCACTGTCGGCGTCATCCGGCCCGCCGGCGCCGCTGGTGACGACGGTGCCGGGATCGGGCGGCCTGGCCTGCTGCGGGACCGTTGCGCCGGCGGCGGTCTGGGCCTGGGCCGGCGCGCGCTGCTCGTCGCCGCCGCCGCCGCAGGCACTTAATAACAAGGCGAAACTGCTGCTGGCAAGTGTCACGGCGCGATGCTCCAAGGTGATCAAGGTAATCTTACTCATTAGAAGTTCCTCTTCCAAAATCGTGAATGGCTAGGTTTGAGGCTGCTCAATAAGCAAGGTTCGGCATTGTTACGAATTTTTTTTCAGCAATAACAAGAGGCAATTTCGCCGGCCAGGCCGCGTGCCGCTTGCCGTTCCGGCATCCTTTTGGATTATCGCAACAACTTGGGGGCCAAACGCGCGTGCAACATTGCCAAAGGAATACTGCACGAGTGCACTGAATAGACAGTGTCCGGACAAGTGCGTATGCTTTCAGGAAAGGCGAGCCCGTCCACGGGGACGCCGCAGCATCCGATTTCACCGACAGGAGCGCGTCCCGACTTGAACGTCCACGACACATCAGGCCGTCTCTATACCCGCGCCTTGCGGCACCGCTGGCTGGCGCCGTTGTTGGCCGCGCTGACCCTGTTCGCCGGGGCCGCACTGGCCGCTGGCACGCCGGACCGCTGGGAAAAGCTGGCCACCCCCTTGTTCGAGCATATTGGCCTGGACCAGGGCTTGCCGCATCCAGTGGCGATGGCGCTGGCGCAGGACGGCGACGGCTTTATCTGGATCGGCACCCAGCGCGGCCTGGCGCGCTGGGACGGCTACCGCATGCTCTCGTTCGTGCACAACGCCGCCGACCCGTATTCGGTTCCCGCCGATTTCATCCAGGCGCTGCACGTGGACCGGCGCGGACGCCTGTGGATCGGCACCGCCACCGGCGGGCTGGCCATGTACGACAAGATGCACGAGCGCTTCATCCGTTTTGCCGCCGGCGCGGCCGGGGCGGCCGGCCTGGCCGATGCCGCCATCAATGCGATCGCCAGCGACGGCGTGGGCGGGGTCTGGGTCGGCACGCCCTCGGGCCTCGATTACGTCGACCCGGCGCGCGCCGCCGTGCGCCACTACCGTCCCGATCCCGGCGTGCCGGGCTCCCTGCCGGACGCGCGCGTGCGCGCACTGCACCTGGACCGCAAGGGCAATCTGTGGATCGGCACCAGCAGCGGCCTGGCGCGGCGCGACGCCGTCAGCGGCCGCTTCGAAGCGGTCGCGCTGGACGAGAATGGCCCTGACGGCGCCTTGCGCGACGCGGTACTCGCGTTCGGCGAAAACAGCCGCGGCCAGATCGCTTTCGGCACCCTGAAAAGCGGGATCGGCGTGGTCGACCCCGGCGCCACGCGGGCGCGCCTGATGACGCTCGACGGCATCAAGGACGCCCACGCCAACATGGTGCTGGCGATTACCGAGATCATGCCGGGCCGCTGGTGGGCCAGCACCTACGGCGGCGGCATCATCGACATCGACGCCGCCAGCGGACGCGCGCGCCGCATCGTGCACCAGGCGGCGGTGCCGGCCAGCCTGGCCAACGACCGCGCCGCCGCCCTGCTGCGCGATCGCAGTGGCCTGATCTGGGTCAGCAACGAACGCAGCGTCGATTTTCACGACCCCAACAACCGCGCGGTGGCCGCCGTGTTCGGCGCCGAGGGCTTGCCGGAAGCGGCCATCAGCGCCCTGATGACCGACTCCGGAGGGCGCGTCTGGCTTGGCCTGGCCGACCAGGGCGTGGATCTGGTCGACGCCGACGGCACCCGCAGCGCCGCCCTGCGCCCCGACCCGGCGCGCCTGGACAGCGCCCTGCCCAACCGCATGCTGCTGGCGCTGGCCGAAGCCAGTCCGCAGGAAGCCTGGATCGGCACCCAGCTCGGCTTGTACCGCACCTCGGACCACGGCCGCAGCGTGGCGCGCGTGGCGCTGCCGCAGGCAAACGCCTATCCGCGCATCGGCAACATCGTTGCGCAGGCCGGCCAGCTGTGGCTCGGCACCTTCGAGGGTTTATTGCGCTACGACCCGGCCGCCCATACGCTCACCACCTACGCCAGCGGGCCGGGCGGCCTGACCGATAACCGCATCCAGGCCCTGATGGCGGACCCCGGCGGCGCGCTCTGGATCGGCACCCGCAACGGCTTGAACCGGCTCGACCCGGTCAGCGGCAAGATCGAACAGATCCTGGCCAACCCGAGCAACGAGAGCGCCCTGTCCGACCCGGTGATCAGCGCCCTGGCCATGGACGGACGCGGGCGCCTGTGGGTGGCCACCCACGGTGGCGGCATCAACGTGCTGGAAATGCGCACGCCGCTCGGCGCGCCCGTGTTCCGGCGCCTGGGCCTGGCCGACGGCCTGCCCAGCAGCGCGGTGTCGGCCCTGCGCCTGGACCGCAGCGCGCGCATGTGGGCCAGCACCGGCAACGGCATCGCCGTCATCGACAGCGGCAGCCTGAAAGCGCGTGCGCTGGCGCGCGCCGAGGGCCTGGGCTTTCCCACCTACTTCATCGGCGCGGCCGCCGCCACGCCCGAAAGCGACCTGCTGTTCGGCGCCACCGGCGGGCTGACCGTGGTGCATCCGGAGCGCCTGGCCAACTGGGAATACCGCCCGCCGCTGGCGATCAGTTCCCTGCGCACCGATGGCCATCCGGTGGCGGGCGCGCAGGTGCTGGCGCAGCGCGACAGCCGCCTGATCCTGCCGCCCGGGATCAAGGGCTTCGAGATCGAAGTGGCGGCCCTCGATTTTTCGGACGCCAAGCGCAACCGCTACGCGTTCCTGCTGGAAGGCTACGACCAGGCCTGGGTCGAGAACGACGCCAACCGCCGCGTGGCGGCCTACAGCAACCTGGCGCCGGGCGACTACCGCCTGCGCGTGCGCGGCGCCAACCGCGACGGCGTGTGGGCCGACGAGGAGCTGTCGATCCGGGTGCGCGTGCTGCCGGCCTGGCACCAGACCTGGTGGGCAAAGCTGGCGTATGTGCTGGCGGCGCTGGCGGCCATGTATGGGCTGTACCGCTGGCGCATCCGACAGCTCGAACGCAGCCGCGCGGCGCTGCAGGCGCTGGTGTATTCGCGCACCCAGCACCTGGAAAAACTCAACGCCATCGTCAAGTCGATCAACGAGCAACTCGACTTCGACGCGCTGCTGCACACCATCCTGCGCGAATCGATGTTCATCAAGGGCATCGACGCCGCCTGGGCACTGGTGCGCGAGAGCGAGACCGACACCCTGGCCATGCGCGCGTACTGGGACCGCGACGGCGCCGTGCCGGTGGAAGACGGGATGGCGTTGCGCGAGGCCGAAGCGCGCTACGTCGACACGGCCGAGATGCTCACCACCGACATTTACCTGACCCGCGCCGGCGCCACCCCACTCCACGCCGGCCACGCGCAGCTGGCGGTGCGCATCTGCATCGAGCACCGCATCGAAGGTTTTCTGGTGTTCGAAAACCGCGCGCCGCAGGTGCCCCTGCAGGATGGCGACCTGGAACTGCTCAAGGCCCTCAAGGAACCGTTCGTATCGGCCTTCCAGAAGGCCAATGCGCTGCGCCTGATCGAACAGGCGCGCGCCCGCGCCGAAGCGGCCACGCGCGCCAAGAGCGAATTCCTGGCCAATATCAGCCACGAAATCCGCACGCCGATGAACGCCATTCTCGGCTTCGCCGGCCTGGGCAGCCACCTGGAGCTGGCGCCCAAGCCGCGCGACTACTTCCGCAAGATCGCCCGCGCCGGCAACAACCTGCTCGACATCATCAACGACATTCTCGATTTTTCAAAGATCGAAGCGGGCAAGCTGGAACTCGAAGTGGTGCCCTTCGACCTGCCCGACACGCTCACCAATATCGTCGACCTGTTCGCCTGGCGCGCCGCCGAAAAGGAACTCGAACTGGTGATCTGGGCCGCGCCCGACGTGCCGCAGATCCTGATGGGCGACCCGCTGCGGCTGGGCCAGGTGCTGATCAACCTGGTCGGCAATGCGCTCAAGTTCACCGCGCACGGCCATATCCAGCTGCGGGTGGAGCGCGATAAAGACTGGGACCGGGAATGGGACCTGGACCGGCAAGGCGCCGCCAGCCAGGTGCGCCTGTGCTTTTCGGTGGAAGACTCCGGGGTCGGCATCAGCCCCGAGCAGCAGGCACGCCTGTTCCAGGCTTTTGCCCAGGCCGACGCCAGCACCACCCGCATCTACGGCGGCACCGGGCTGGGACTGGCGATTTCGCAGCAGCTGGTGCGCAAGATGGGTGGCGAGATCGGCGTCGACAGCGAACTGGGCGCCGGTAGCCGCTTCCATTTCACGCTGACGCTCAACGTGGCCCCGGCGCAGGGCGCGGTGCGCTTGCAGGCCGGCGCCGGCGCGCGCGGCAAGAAGGTGCTGGTGGTGGACGACAGCGCGCCGACCCGCGAGATGCTCGAACTGCAGCTGCGCAGTTTCGGCTTTGACGCCAGCGCGGTCGGCTCGGGCGCGGCCGCCCTGTTCGCGCTGCAGCTCGAGGCCTACGACCTGGTGCTGATGGACTGGAACATGCCCGACATGGACGGCCTGGAAACGGCGCGCCGCATCAAGGACGACCCGACCCTGGCCGCGATCCCGTCGATCATCATGGTCACCGCCTTTGCGCGCGACCATATCAAGGCGGCCGCCGAAGAAGCCGGGATCGGCGCCTTCCTGGTCAAGCCGGTGACCGCCTCGCAACTGCTCGACAGCGTGCTGGCGACCATGGGCTTCGACGCCGCCGTGCCGGCGTGTGACGCGGCGCCGTTTCCGTCGCAGGCGGCCGAACGCATCCTGGGCGCGCGCGTGCTGGTGGTGGACGACAACCTGGTCAACCAGCAGGTGGCCAGCGAAATCCTGCGCCGCGCCGGCGTGCACGTGGACCTGGCCGGCAACGGGGTGGACGCAGTGCGCCTGGTCGACCAGAACGCGTACGACGCGGTGCTGATGGATATCCAGATGCCGGAAATGGACGGCTACCAGGCCAGCGCGCGCATCCGCGCCAACCCGCGCCACGCCGAGCTGCCGATCATCGCCATGACCGCGCACGCGGTGGCCGGCTACCGCGACAGCTGCCTGGCGATGGGCATGAACGACTACCTGTCCAAGCCGATCGAGCCGGCCATCCTGTACACCGTGCTGGCCGAATGGATCCGCCCCGACCCGACCCGGGTGGCGCCGCCGCCGGTGCCCGAGCCGGCCGCAAGCGGCGAGGCGCCATTGCACCTGCCCGGCATCGACGTCGAGGCCGCCATGGCGCGCCTGGGCCACAACGGCCCGCTGCTCACGCGCCTGCTGGCCATGTTCGCCAAGGACTTCGCTGGCAGCCGCATCGCCATCGAACAGGCGATGGGTGGCGGCGAACTGGAACAGGCCGGACTGCTGGTCCACAAGATCAAGGGCGCGGCAGGCAACCTGTCGGCGCAAGGCCTGTACCGCGCCGCCGGCGAGCTGGAAGAACGCCTGATGGCGCGCGATGGCGCCGTCGCCGCCCAATTGTTACCGGGGTTCTTAGACCTGTTTAACGAAGTGATGGATGGCGCCAACAATGACCAAGAAAACACATAGCTATACTCACTAAAGCTTGATACCGGTCAATAATTATCCTACGATGGTTAGGTGCTTCTCTTACGTGACTCGTCATTCTCCTACACGAAAAGGTCCCCCATCATGACTACCCACCTGCATAGCGATCTGGACTCCCTGCTGCAAAAATTGTCCAGCGATGATGTATTCCGCGCGCGCCTGCTGGGAGATCCGGTGGCAGCCCTGGGCAGCCTTGGCATTGCGCTCGCGCCCGGGCAAATTCCATCGCAACGTTGCCTTCCGGGCAAGGATGCGATCGCGCTCGACCGCATGACCTTCATGTCCAAGCTCGACAGCGCAGCCGGCGCGATTCCCTTCTTTTTATCGGGTAGCGCGCCCGGTAACGCGTAAGCGGCGCCGTCCATCTTGCCTCCCCGCCCTTCACTCTTCATAACGTAATTCCAGCGTGGCCTGCCCGGCGGCTGCGACACCGCAGCCGCACACGGCGAGTACCGCATCGGATAAGGGATCGAGCCCGAACACGCGTTCGATCACCTTCTCGTTCACCGCCGCCGTCACAAAGGCCGGCATACCCGCTTCGGTGGCCAGCAGATAAAACGTTTGCGACAGATGGCCGGCGTCGAGCATCAGGGCGCGGTAGGCCTTGGCATGGTTGCGGTACTTCCAGAAATTGCGCGCCACCCGGGCCGCCATCACCACCATCACGGGCGCGTCGACGAACCAGTGCTGGTCGGCCACGAACTGGCGCGCCAGCTCGCCCGCGTCGGCGGGGTCGAGCTGCGCCATCGGTTCGAGCGCGTGCCTGAGCGCGTGGTAGTGGTACAGCCCGGGCGCGATGCCCGGCACGCGCCGCACCAGCACATACGCCTCGGTCGGATGCAGGCCGCCGGCCGAAGGACTGGTTTTCTTGAACACCAGCGCTTCCTGCGCCACCATGCTCTGGAGCTGGGCGCCGAAGGTGCGCTGCAGCAGGCGCGCGAGCACCTCGGGCGGCAGCGGCGCGTCGGGGTCGTAATTGCGGCCGGTATAGCGCCGCAGCAGCTGCGCGTCCAGCGGGCCGGGCTGCGCGGCCGGCAGTGCGATGGCATGCGCGCTGTCGCCGCGTTCGATGGCCGGCTCCGGTGGCGCGCCATAGGACTGGACCAGTTCCTCGAAACTGGGGAAGTGCATGCCCTTGTCGACCAGCATGCCGTCCCAGCGGCTGAACATGTGGGCGGCGGCCGAGAGCGGGCGCCAGTGCTGGGCGCGCAGTACGGCGTCGCGTTCGCGCGCGGGGTTAGCGCTGGCGGCAGCGTCGCTGCCGTCGTCGAGCAGCAGGCCAAGCGCGAGCAGGCTGTCGACCATGGCGGCGCCGAGCTGGCGGTCGGCGTCAAGGCGCTCGGTCCAGGCGGTCTGGCCGATGGCGCCGAGCGCGGCCACCTGGGCGCCGTCAATGGTCGTTTCGCGGTCCAGGTGCGGCGCCAGCGCCACCCAGCGCAGCTGTGCGCTGAGCGCGCCCGCGCCCGAGAATAACGCGGCCCAGTCGATGCCAAGGTCTTCGCGCGGTTCGATGAACAGCACTGCACAACGCCGTATCTTCATAAGGGGTCCGCCCTGGTCTGGGCCGGGGCGCTGCCCGGCTGGATGAGTGCTGGAATGCAGACTGATCATAGCCTGTGGCCAGCATCGACGCACCTCATTTGCGAGCGGAGGTGTTCGCAAACAACGTTGGGAGCACAGTGTCAGGTTGAAGGGCCACAAAGTCCGGGTCGGCTGGCGACCGATCATGGCTGGTCATCAGCTTGTCATTTCCACTATTTAGAATTCCGCGTTTAATTCACGGAGGCTCGGCAATGGCAATCAAACGGAATCTGGCAGTGGTCTGCGCGGCAACAGTCGCGCTCGGCGCATGCAACAGCAACGATCCAGTGGTCCTCAACACCCTCGACGGCAAGGCGCCGCTGGTGGTGGCACACCGCGGCGCCGGCGGCTATCTGCCGGAAGCCACCGTCGAAGCCTACGCCATGGCGATCGAGCAAGGCGCCGATGCGATCGAGCCGGACGTGGTCTCGACCAAGGATGGCGTACTGATCGCGCGCCACGATCCCAACCTGGTCTACAGCACCGATGTCGCCTCGCATCCCGAGTTTGCCAGCCGCAAGCGCAAGATGAGCGTGGATGGACTGCTCGAAGAAGGCTGGTTCGCCGGCGACTTTACCCTGGCCGAAATCAAGACCCTGGGCGGCATTTCCACCGACGCCGAGCGGCCGCAGCAATTCAACGGGCGCTACAAGATCGCGACGATCCAGGAAATCGTCGACATGATCAAGAAGAGCGGCCGCAACATCATTCTCTACCCCGAGACCAAAAACCCGACCTTCCACCGCGACGCCGGCCTGCCGCTCGAAGACAAGCTGCTGACCCTGCTCACAGCGGCCGGCTGGAACAGCCGCACGGCGCCGGTGTTCGTGCAATCGTTCGAGCCGGGCAGCCTGAAATACATGCGCAGCAAGGGCTCGACCTTGCGCATGGTGCAACTGATCGACGCCGACGATGTCGACCTGAAAACCGGCGCCCTCACCTACGCCGCGCCGTTCGACCGCCCGTACGACTGGGCCGTGGCGGGCGACAAGCGCCTGTTCAGCGCCATGGTCACGCCGGCCGGCCTGGCCGAGATCAAGACCTACGCCGACGGCATCGGCCCATGGAAGCGCTATATCGTCAGCTCCAAGGGCACCGTCGGCGCCGACGGCAAGCTGGTCGACGCCAACGGCGACGGCAAGGTCAACGAGGCCGACAGCACCACGACCGCGCCGACCAGCCTGGTGGCGGACGCGCACAAGGCCGGGCTGCTGATCCATCCTTACACCTTCCGCAACGAAAAGCGCCGCCTGCCGCTCGACTACAAGGGCGATCCCAAGCTCGAATACAAGCAGTTCTACGCGCTTGGCGTCGATGGCGTGTTTTCGGACTTCGCCGATACGGCCCTGGCCGCGCGCGCGGATTACCTGAAAGAAATCGGGTACTAGGCCGCCAGGCTGATTCCATGGTCTAACTGGCAATGGGAGCGAGCGGCATGTCCGCCGCCGCTATCCGCATCTGTCAAGAAGCCGATGTACCCTTTTCCAACCGTGCCGGCACCGCTCCGGCCGGAAGCTGTATCCGTCGTCCGAGCGAACCTGATCCCGAGGACCGGACGCCGCCCGCCTTCATCGCCCCGGTCGGCCGTGCGGTCTGCATTGGCGACTTCGTCTACACCCGCGAGAACACATCGCACTGCGGCGCGGCCTGGCGGCGTTCGAGCACGCCCGCAAACAGGCTCTCCCCGACCTCAAAGGCGAGGTCTTGCTGGCCGAGACGCGCGTTGTTGAGCGACCGCTTTTTTTCCTGTGCGGTCCCTGAGAGGCCGTCAGCATCCCGTCCCAGAAGAGGTCTGAACGACAACTAAATGCCGTTGCGATAATATTTTACGCGCAATCACGATGCCTTCACCGTCGCACCGCCAGCCCATACGGCGGCCGTGGCAAAATGGACGGTGGCCCGCTATTTCAGGCGATACACGCCGTCGCGTCAGCGCCGAATACCGTCCGACGCTGGCGATCAACGACAGTTTGTTGCGCTGACGCTACCATTTTTATAACTTTTTTGACAACCGTCATGTTATTACCCACCGCTTCGTTTAAGATGGTCGGATTTTTACTGTCTGGAAACTTAAATGATCGTCGGCAAACGAAGCTTCCGCCTTAGCGCCATTGCGCTGGCGCTTGTGGTCTGGCTTCCCCACGGTGCGGCCAGCGCGGCCGCGCCAGCACTCGCAACGCCCGCGCTAAGCGCTGCCGCCCCGACGCCGACCGGCATCGCGGCCGAGCTGCGCACGCTGGCGATCAGTGCGGCGGCGGTCGGTACGCGCGGTTCGCGCCCGTACGACGAACGCGACTGGCTGGCCCGCTTCTACGCCGCGCGCGCCTATGCGCCGGCATGGCAGGACCGCGGCTACAAGCAAGCCAGCGCCGCCCTCTCGCTGCTGCAAAACGCCGGCGTGCATGGCCTCTCGCCGGCCGAGTACAACGTCGATGGCCTGGCGCGCCAGCTGGCCGATCCGGCCCAGCGCACCGGCGCCCGCTTCGAGGCCGGCATGACGCAAGCCATGCTGCACTACCTGGCCGACCTGCGCGTGGGCCGGGTCAAGTCCGAGTACCACACTACCCTGCCCGATCCGCGCCTGACCAAGACCGACCCGGTCGAGCAGCTGCGCACAGCGCTCTTGAGCCAGCGGCTGGACCAGGCGGTGGCCGCGTCGGAGCCGCGCATTCCGCTGTACCGGCGCGTGATGGCGACCCTGGCGACCTACCGCAAGCTGGCCGAACAGCCCTTCACGGCGCTGCCGGCGCTGCCCGCCGGCGTCAAGAAGCTCGAACCTGGCACGGCATACAGCGGCGTGGCCGTGCTGCGCGCGCGCCTGGTCCAGCTGGGCGACCTGAGCGCCACCGCAGCGGCCGAGCCGCCCGCCCAGGCTGGCATCTATACCGACGCCCTGGCTGAAGGCGTCAAGCGCTTCCAGTTGCGCCACGCGCTCAATGACGATGGCGTGATCGGGGCCGGCACCCTGGCGGCGCTGAACGTGCCATTGACGCGCCGCGTGCGCCAGCTCGAACTGGGCCTGGAGCGCCTGCGCTGGCTGCCCGACTTTCCGGACGGACGCCTGATCGCCGTCAACCTGCCCTCGTTTCGCCTGTGGGCGCTGGAACTCGGTCCGGGCGCGAAGAATCCGCTGATCGAAATGCGCGTGATCGTCGGGGCGTCGGCCAAGACGCCGACGCCGCTGTTCGTCGGCTCGATGCGCTATGTGGAGTTCAATCCATACTGGAACGTGCCGCGCAGTATAGAAAAAGGCGAGATCATTCCCAAGCTGGCGCGCGATCCGGGCTACCTGGGCAAGAACGAGATGGAATTGGTGCCGCTCGGCGGCGGCGCGCCGGTGTCGATGGTCGATGCGGCCACCCTGGACGGCTTGCGCGCCGGCCAGTACCGCGTGCGCCAGCGTCCGGGTCCGCGCAATGCGCTCGGCGCGGTGAAATTCGCCATGCCCAATACCGATAATATCTACCTGCACTCGACCTCGGCGCAGGGCTTGTTCAAGCGCGGCCGGCGCGATCTGAGCCACGGTTGCATCCGGGTCGAAAACCCGCTGGGCCTGGCCAAGTTCGTGTTCGGCGACCAGCCGCAGATGACCCCGGCCGCCATCGACACGCTGATGAAGCCGGCGCCGATGAAAACGGTCGGCATCAAAAAGCCGATTCCGGTGGTGCTGTTCTATTCGACGGCCGTGACCGACCGCGAAGGGCTGGCCTTGTTTCCGGAAGACGTGTACAAACGCGATCCGGGGCTGGAAAAATTGTTAAAGGTGCGCAGCGACGCTATTGCGCTGGCGCACTGACCACGCGTTTGAGGCGCTGCCCGTGGATGCCCCACTGGCAGTCGTCGCCGTCGACGCGGCCGGTGATGACCCAGCCGGTGCCGACTTTTTGCACACCGACCTCGCCGCCAATCTCGGCAGCGAGTTTTTCGGCCCACATGCTGGCCGAACCTTTTCCCTTGAACAGTTCATTTCCTTCAAAGATGACCGTGGCATCGAACACGGGCATCGCAAATACGGTTGTCATTTTTTCTTGATCACTTCAGTTGGTTAAGAGGAACTTGCCGGGCAAGGCCGCTATCCTACCATCTCGCCTCAACCCTCGCGTCCATCGATGCGGGCACGCCACAGGTACGGCGTGTAGACCAGCAGGAACAGCAGGAACGACAGGCTCCAGCACACGCCCGAGGCCAGCAGCGCGCCGTTGCGCCAATCAACGGGCGCGAACTGGGCCAGCACGCGCAGCACGGCGCCGGCCTGGATCAGCAGATACATGAACGGCTCGTAGCGGCCGGTTTTCAGCATGCGTCCGGTGTGGCCGAGCGTGGTGCGGGTCATCATGCCGATGATGAGGCCCGCCATCGACCCGACCGCCAGCGCGTGGAAGCCGGCGCTGGCGGCACCGAAGCCAAGCGCGGCCAGCGACAGCAGCGCAAAGCCGAGCGCAATCCAGGCGTAGCCCACGTGCAAAATCCACAGCAGCGGCACATGCAGGGTGCGTTGCGGTTGCCAGCCGGTCAGGCGCACCAGCATGGCGCAGGCGGCGGCCATCATCAGCGCGGCGGCGATCGCGCCGGGCAGCGGCAGCACGTAAGCGATGCTGGCGGCCACGGTCAGGCCCAGCGCCACCTTGTCGTAGCGCGGCCGCACCACGGGTTTACTGCCCGGCGCGCCGTTGTTGGTGAACATGGGAATCACGCGCCCGCCGATCACCGCTTCAATGATGACGATGACCAGGATCGCGCCATGCACCGGCGCCAGCGGCGATATGGCGACCCAGCCCAGGGTGGCGCCATGGAACAGCGCGTTGGCCAGGGTCAGCAAACCGAGCAGGAACACCAGGAACAGGTTGCGCTTGTTGCCCGACTGCTTGAGCACGCGGTACAGGGGCCAGGCCGCCAGCGGCAGGAACAGCAGGTCGACCACGGCGGCCGCCAGCGGCGGCGCGGCCAGCATGGCGCCGCGCCCGGCCAGCCACACGCCGGCGAGAAACGCCAGATGAGCGCCGCGCGGGGTCGGCAGATTGGTCCAGGCGCGCCCGGCCGTGAACAGGAAGCCGACGATGACGGCGATCGCCATGCCGTACACCATCTCGTGCGCATGCCAGCCCAGGCCGCCGTGCGGCCAGCTCAGCCAGCCGAAGTATTGCGCCAGCCACAGCGGCACGGCGAGCGCGGCGAAGGCAGCCGTGAGGATGTAAAACGGGCGAAAGCCCAGCGCCCACACAGGGTGCTGCGCGCTCCACGGCGCATGGTGGAGCGGCGCGGCCGGTTCGTCGATTGTGAGCAGGCTCATGGCATTCATCCTTTAAAGATATATTCAATATACTACTTAAATGCGCCGCCTGCGGCAATGGTTAACGCGCCCGTTTTGATGAGGCAGCGGCGGCAGCGCGGTTTAAGTCGGGCATTCTTGATGCAGATCGTGTTTTCCGAACAAATCGCACACGCTTCTGGACGATGGGCGAACGGCGCTTTAGGCTGTTCGCATCAACCCACGCCAACCATTGGAGAACGTATGCAAACCGCTTTACTGACCATTCCCGCCATGCAGAACCAGACCGTGGCGCTGGCCGTCGCCCAGGCGCTGGAAGCCGTTACCGGGGTCGAGACCGTGCACCTGACCCTGGCCACCGGGCGCGCCCGGGTCGGCTTCGACGAGGGGCGCGCCTCGGCCGAGCAGTTGCGCGATGCCTTGTTCGCGGCCGGCTTTACGGTGGCGCCGCCGGCCAGCGGTGGCTGCTGCGGCGGCTGCGGCGGCTGAGCGCCCGCCGGCAAGCGCGCCGGCGCAACCTCCACTCATGGACAGCGAAGCCTATTTCATGCGCTGTTCGACGGCGAACACGGCCGCCTGCACGCGGCTGGCCAGCTTGAGCTTTTTCAAGACGTTCTGGACGTGGATCTTGACCGTGCTTTCGGCCAGGTCGAGGTTGCGGGCGATGGCTTTGTTGCTCTCGCCGCGCGCCAGACAGTCGAGGATTTCGCGTTCGCGCGGGGTCAGCTTGTCGAGCTCGGACGCGGGCGCTTCCCCGGCCGTGCCGGCCTGCAGCTGCGCCACCAGCTTGCCGGTCATGGCCTCGGCCACCACGGTCTCGCCGGCGGCGGCGCGGCGGATCGCGCGCAGCAGGAACTCGGTGTCGATATTCTTGATCAGGTAGCCGCTGGCGCCGGCGCGCAATGCCGTGCCGAGGTCTTGCGACTCTTCCGACACGGTCAGCATGACGATCGCCGCGTCCGGGCAATCCTGCTGCATCAGCTGCAAGGTTTCCACGCCGGACATGCCGGGCATGTTCAGGTCCAGCAGCACCACGTCCGGTTGCAGCTGGCGCGCGCGCTTGATGCCTTCGACGCCATCGGCCGCTTCGCCGACGACGGCAAATTCGGCGTGGCGCTGCAACAGCGAGCGGATGCCGCTGCGAAACAGGCTGTGGTCGTCGACCAGCAGCACGCGGATCGGTTGCTCGGGGGTGTCCATGGGGTTCTCCATTTGGTGGTCAAGCGGCGCGCCGGTGCGCCTGCGGCAGGGTCAGGGCGATGTTGGTGCCGACCCCGGGGGTCGAGCTGACCGCCAGCGTCGCTTCGATGCGCTGGGCCCGCTCGCGCATGATGTGGATGCCGACGTGGCTGTCGCCGCGCCCTTCCAGCAGGGCCGGATCGAAACCGGCGCCGTTGTCTTCGATGCTGAGTAAAAAATCGTGGCTGTCTTGCAGGCGCACCGTGACGCGGCTGGCGCCGGCATGCTTGCGCACGTTCGACAGCGCTTCCTGCACGATGAACAGCAGTTGCAGTTGCTGTTCGCGCGGGAAGGGGGCGCCGTCGACATCGGCCACCAGCTCGGCAGCGATGCCGGTCTGGCGCCGGAATTTGTCGACCGTGGTTTCCAGCGCGGCGATCAGGTTGCCCTCGGCCAGGCGGCTGCGGAAGTTGTGCAGCAGTTCGCGCACGTCTTCGTAGCTTTCCTGCACGCCGGCGCGCAGGGCCGGGACGATCTCGGCCACGTCGTCCAGCTTGCCGTCGCGCACGGACTGGTCCAGCATCTGGACTTGCAGATTGAGGAAGTTGAGACCCTGGGCAATGCTGTCGTGCAAGCCCTGGGCCACCAGGTTGCGCTCTTCCGAGACCGCCATTTCGCGTTCGCGCTCGCCCAGGCGCAGGTTTTCGATGGCGGTGCCGAGCAGCTGGCCGAGCGTTTCGAGCAAGCCCTGCTCGCGCGCGTCGAGTTCGCGCGGCGCGCGGAAATGCAGGTTGAAGAACCCCAGGTGCTGCTGGTGCGCATACATGTGGAATACCGAGACGGTGGAGAAGCCTTCGCGGTGGCATTCGAGCTCGTAGCCTTTGTCGAGCTTGCGCAGATCGTGGATGACGGTGACCTTTTTCTGGACCGCTTCGCCGCACAGGCAGTCGCCGACCTTGATGCAGTGCTCGCGCTCGACCAGGCGCTTCGACAAGCCGTGGTGGACCACCATGTGCAGGTTGTCGCGGCCGGCGTCGAGCACGCGCACCGAGCCGCCGTCGGCCTGGAAGTAGTCGCTGATGCGCTGCAAGAAGCCCTCGCACAGCGGTTCGACCGGCTGCGGACGCTGCAGGAAGGCGGCGCTGTCGTACAGCAAGGCCAGTTCGCGGTTGTTGTGTTCCAGGGCGGCGGTCTTGGTGTGCACCAGGCTCTCCAGATTGCCGTACAGCGCCTGCAGGCGGTCGGCCATCTGGTTGAAGCCTTGCGCCAGCTGGCCGAATTCGTCGCCGCTGTCGACCGCCAGGCGCACTTCGAAATCCTTGTCCTTCATGCGGTGCAAGCCGTCGTGCAGGCGCGTGACCGGTTCGATGATCAGGCTGAACATGAGGTAGATCAGGCTGACGGTGCCGACCAGGGCCAGGGCCAGCAGGGCCAGCTGCGAGGCGCGCAGCCAGAAGGTGCGGGTTTCGCTGTCGCGCTCGATCAGCTGGACCAGCGCGTTGACGCGCTCGACAAAGCGGTCGGTGTGCGCCAGGTAATTGCGCAACGCGTCCGCGCCCTGCCCGCCGGCCAGCAGTTTGGCGGCCGGACGCAGTTCGCGCCGCCATTCGGACTCGATGTGATCGAACTCGCCGAGGATGGCGCGGGTCGGTGGCAGGAACAGCGGGCGCTGCGGGTCGCCCTGGTGCAATTGCGCCAGGGTGGCGTCGATCTGCGTCATCTGGCGGCCGGCCGCAGCCTGGCGGATGGCCGGGACCGCATCGGGCTGGGCCAGCAGGATCGCCAGCCGGTAGCTGCTCATGCGCAGGCTGCCGGTATCGTTGATGGCGGCGGCGCTGCCTTCGAGTTGCCAGGACAGGTACAGGGTCACGCCGATGGCGCACAGGGCCAGCGCGAGAAAGCCGAGCAATGCACCGACGATCTTGGCGGAGAGCTTTTGGCGCGAGGGAATCAGGGTGTTGAGGGGCATGCGGTCTCCTTGCTGTCGCCATGATACGCTGCCGCGTTGCTGATCGTAACCGCCGTCACCGCCGCGTTGCCGCTCATCCGCCGGTTTGCGACATGAAGCGGATGATCTTGCCCGGCTGCTCGCGGAATTCGTGCTTTTCGGGTTTGAGTTCGATGGCGGCGCGGATCGCCTGTTCCAGCTCGGCATCGCTGGCGCCGCCGCGCAGCAAGGGGCGCAACTCGACCTTGTCTTCCTGGCCGAGGCACAGGTACAGGGTGCCGTCGACCGCCAGGCGCACCCGGTTGCAGTCGGCGCAGAAATGCTGCGACATCGGGGTGATAAAGCCGACGCTGGTGCGTCCGTCCGGGGTGGCCAGGTAGCGCGCCGGCCCGCCGCCGAGCGTGGCCGGCTGGTGGATCAGGCCGAAATGGCGGCGCAGGTGGCGTTCGACCGGCCCCAGGTCGAGCCAGGTGGCGTCGCGCCCGGTGGCGCCCATGGGCATCGCTTCGATCAGGCGCAGCACGAACTGGTGCTCGATGCAAAAGGCGACCATGGCGTCGATCTGGTGCTCGTTGACGCCGCGCAGGGCCACCATGTTGATCTTGATCGGATCGAAGCCGGCCGCCTTGCCGGCCATGATGCCGTCGAGGATCATGCCGAGGCTGTCGCGCCCGGTGATCTGCTGCATGCAGGCGCGGTCGAGCGAATCGAGACTGACGTTGATGCGCGAAACGCCGGCCGCGCGCAGGTCGGCTGCGTGGTGCGCCAGGCGGGTGGCGTTGGTCGAGAGCGACAGGTCGTCGATGCCGGGCAGGCTGGAGAGGCGCCCGGCCAGCTCCGACAAATTGCGGCGCAGCAGCGGCTCGCCGCCGGTCAGGCGCAGGCGGCGCGTGCCGAGGCGGCCGAAGGCGGCGACCAGGCGTTCGATTTCGTCGAAGCTGAGCCAGTGCTGCGGTTCCTCGAAGCCCTTGAAGCCTTTGGGGATGCAATAGCTGCAGCGCAAGTCGCAACGGTCCGTCACCGACAGGCGCAGGTATTCGATGGATCGCCCATACCGGTCGCGCAACATGGCCCTGCTCCTGAAGATTGATGACAGGCCGATTGTAGCGGGCCGGGCGCGGTTTGAATGTGCCCACGACGGGCTAGCGGGACTAGTCATAAAGGACTAGAGGGGGCGGCTTGCCGCGCCCGCTTGATGGCGGCCGATTACCCGGGCCCGCCGTCCCGGTGCATGGCCTGCCAGGCGATGCGGGCGGTGGACAGCCCCAGGCCAAGATGCAGCACGATAATCCACAGCAGGCTCCCGGACAGATAAAAAGCGCTTCCCAGCACCAGCGCAAGGGAAAAGTTGCCGGGAATGTCGCGCGGCTTGTCGTAGCCGTACGTCATTGCATCGGCCAGCGACGCCAGCAGGATCGCCGCGACCGCGCCGGTCATGGGCGCCAGCGTGTTGATCAGAAAACCCCGATACAGCAGGTCGCTGCCGAGTCCGATCACGATCACAAACAGGACGAACACACGCGCCTCGGCACCTGTGCGCGGCATCAACTGGTTACTGGCGATTTTGTCGAAGGCCTGCGCGCCCCCGGCGTCGGCGCCGAGCATGCGCATGGCGCCATGCATGACCAGGTGCCAGAGCGCGACGATGACGATGGCGGCCGCGAGCTGGTAGCGCTGGGTGGACGGCAGGTCGAAGCGCAGGCCGAGCATCTCGATGCCCTGCCCCCGCTGCCACGCATGGGCCAGCAGGAGCAGCAACAACATTGCCATGGTCCCGATCATCGACCAGTAGCGCGTGATGCGGCCCGGCGGCGCCGCCCTCTGTCGCAGTGCGCTCCACAAGTGATATGCGGGAACAACCAGGAACAGGCACAGACCGAAGAGCCAATCGAGTCGCATGGGGTTTTCTCCGAAGAAGGTGAACGGGATTCTACATTGCAAAAGCGGCAACGGGGTCGCCGCTAGGTTAGGTATGCCACATACGTTAGGGCGCTTGTTCCGTACCATCGGGTCTGGCTGCTCCGCACTGCGGGCACGGACAAATGACACCACCACGGAGAACGACATGGACTCGATTAACAAGAACCAGCCGGAAGATAACTACAAGGACCTGGGCGGCAAGGAAGCGCTCGATAAACTGAAAGACCTGGTCGACAGCGCCGAAACCTGTTTCTTCTGCACTCAGCACGAAGGCAGCGCCAGGCCGATGAGCGTGCGCCAGGTGGATGAACAAGGCAACCTGTGGTTTCTGAGCGCCGACGACAGCCACAAGAATCAGGAAATCGTGGCCAATCCGGCGGTCAAACTGTATTTCCAGGGTTCGACCAATTCCGAATTTCTGGTACTCGATGGCATGGCCACCATCACGCGCGACAAAGCCAAGATCAAGGAACTGTGGAACTTCATCCTGAAAACCTGGTTCACCGAAGGCGAGGACGATCCGCGCATTACCGCGATCAAGATCACGCCAGGTCAGGGCTACTACTGGGATAACAAGCACGGTAAAGCCGTGGCCGGCGTGAAAATGCTGGTCGGCGCGGTGATCGGCAAAACGCTGGATGATTCGATCGAAGGCAAAATCGCGATGTAAGGCAGTGTGGCAGCGCTATCGGCCCGGCGGTGCGGGCGATTTCAACGCCGGGCGGCGCGTTTCGGCTCCATCTGCCCGCATTCGCGCTCATAGTTTTTTCGTGACATAGTCAGGTGAAAGGTCAGCGAGTTCCAATCTTCGCTGATCGCCGGTTCAGTGATCAGCGTTTGTAGCGGCATGACTCTGCCACACACCCGGACCGCGTAACTGGGAATCCATTGACCGATAAACGCCACGTTTGGACGCCCGGTGGCATAGCCGTTCATCGCGGTTGCACCGGGCGCCAACGGTTTACACCGGGTGCCATCGGCATCGCAGACACTCAACATTTCCCCAGTCGCGTTGTCCAGGTGGACGTACACATCGGACGACGGCTGCAGGGCGAACGCAGACGTCATTGTGACAAAGCCGGCAATAACCGCGACCGCATACGCCGCGAGTGTGGCCGGATAGTTGCGCTCGGCCGCTGCGGGCAGCGCCTTGCCACACTGTCTTTCATCTTCAACCCGCATCCGCTTCCCCTGATAAGGATTTGTTGATAAGAATTGCCCAGGCATTAAGCCCATTTGCAGTGCAAGGGTTTTCCGGGCTGCCCGGCAGCAGGCGCTTTGCTGCGCGGAGGCGTTCTGCATGCCACGTTTTCGGCACATTTTGCATCTTCCCCGCGCCGGCATCGCGCGACTACATTTCATGGATCAGTTCGACAAAACTTTCGGACGGCATCACCCACACCCGCACATTGGGAGGGTCACAAACCGCTACCGCTGGATCGATTGACGCTCGAATGTCGAATATGGCTTCCATGCGATTTCCCTCTTTGCGACCGATTCTCCCAGAAGGCAAATATCCAATACCACGAGAACGCAAAAATTGCTCTGCCAGCAGCAAGCACTGTGATTCAGTCATATCCATCCTCATTTGCCAAGCCAGATCGGCCGCGTCGTCAATCAACTCGCTGGCCGGCCCACCAGATCCTGTGCAAACAACTGACCAGCATCCGTCAAAGCCCAGGTTCAGTATCTTCTCTCTTAACTGCAAGAGCAAAACTGGCTCGGGTGCCTCAGCGACGAGCTTACTCAAAAATACGGTCCAGAACGATGATTCGATGCGCTCCTGACTGTGCTCTTGCCCAACTCGGTCATGAAACTTGGTCGTCCAGACCGACACCTCAGCCGTATATTTTTCTTCGGCAACCATCATTGCATCCGTCAACGCGACAGTCGGTTGAAAAACATAGAACAGGTTTGTAACCATATTAAACTTTCCTATTAATCAAATCGACCCGATGTTCACCATAATGAAACTAAATAAACGATTTTTTAAGAAAGATCCGACGGATTTTCATTATGAACTGCGTGGCCAGGTGCAAAGACATTCTATATTTTGTTGCCGACTAAGAAATCGCAAGAATTTATGCGCACTTACTTAGATTAACAGCGGCGCAACTGATCATCATCTGCATCCAGAAGATCCTCGTCCACACGCGCGTACGCATACGTCATTAGATTTGACCCTCATTGTTTCGCAAATGCGAATACGTTCAGCGAACAGGCGTGAGGCAATGATTTACCCATTCCAGTGACGAGGCTCTCCGCGAAATGAGCGGGATATCAACATGCACAAACACACGTCACCTCAACAAGGCCAGTCGGCCTCAGTCCGTTGGGCTTGAGCATGGTTCATCTTAGTGACGAATTTTGATATACGCAATCAGTAATCCTAAGCTCAGCACAGAACTCAGGAAATACAAAATGAATTTCCCTCTGGCCAACATCCATACCTCGCGCCGATCATCGGGTCTATGAAAATACTCCAGGACATCGCCTGACCAAAAATCGCGCCAATCCTTTTGCTCCTGCAGGAATATGAAATTATAATATACCAGGCCAGGCATGGATTGAAAAAATATCGAGATGGCCGAGGCGAAAATACCGATATCAAAGGCCGAAACTTCGGCAGACACATCCCACGCCGGAAGGAATCGGATGGACCACACGAAACCGAGCAGGAAGATCGCCATCGCAATACCCGCCATTCGAACTAACGTTGATTTCATAGTCTTTCCGTAGCAAATACCTGGTTCTGCATTTCCATTTACCATGCCATTTCCTGCGATCGGAAAGAATCGTCACATACCAGAATCAGAGATAAAACAACTTGAATGGCGATACCTATTCTTCTACCGGCAGCAGGTTATATTTTTTACATAAATTATCGAGGATGGCGGTTTGCGAATCCGTCACTTTAGTTGATCCAACCTTACGAATTCTGGACGACTCCACCTTATACCTTGTGAGTGTCAGTTTTCCACGATCCTCGTCGACGGATTCCAACAAACCGTTCTTGCCTGGACGTTGAAATATGCAGGCGGAATTAGTGCCAATTGATCCGATTTCCCTGACTTCATTAGTATTAAGAGAGAAATACATCAACGTACGCTGGTGGCCGCCCTGGATGAATTGTATGCCGACGAGCGTCGGTGGTATTTGGAATTTTCCAGCCGGCACGACAGAAGCCGCAGCCCCGTCCAGGACGCCTATTTTAATAAGAAACTTATCCCGATATACAGCATAGACGAAATTTGTGACCGATTTGTCATTTGCGTCATACAAACCAAACTCGAACTCATCCCCCCCGATCGCCACTCTCTTTCTCTCGATAAGCGGGAACGCCAAGTCGCTCCCGGCCGACGCAGGAGTCGCGGCAAGCAAGGAAGCCGCCAAGGCAATCATTTTAAGCACCATTACCTCTTTTCAAAGACGTTATCCGATTCGGGGACGTACTGTTCAACAGTGAGTGCGCGCCCAATGTGGTGGCAGGATGCTTTCCCAAGCAACGTCCGAGTTGCGCAAAAATCGATAGGCAGCGCAGGTCTCGCTCCAGGTGTCGCATGCTTCCGACATGCTGGCCGTCGGTTTGGCTGCAAGTCGTTCCATCAATTTTTTCGCTCTCTTGTCAAGACGCACATCGCCAAGGTCGAGTGCCGCAAATTCCTGCTTTGTCCACTGCTGTGCTACTTTCATCACGCGTCCGCTCAAAAGACGAGACTCAACGCGATTTTCCCGACGTTTACAAGCCGTGCTGGCAAGGCATTGAAAGTAAACAGTTTCTTCCGACGTTTGCGCAGTTGTGTATAACGATATGCCCGAAGTCCATCGCTGCCTGCCCGGCCAGCGGGTGCCCGGTGATCGACCTATTCATTTTACCAGCCATCTGAGACTTTCATCGGACCTGCCCCCGCGCCGGCGCTCTTACCTTCCAATATCGAAAGTCTCAGAAAGCGTCGGAGATTTTCCTACTGTCATCTGGTAACCGCTGGCGGTGAACGTAAAAGTCGCGTTGTCGCATTCGATTTCAAAATCCCACATCTCGACCTCGCCGTTTGGTGATTTTTCAGGACATGAGCGGCGAATTTCACTAATAAAAATCAACATATCCATTGCAAAATCCGCATCGATCTTAAGGCTGTGAACATTAGCAAACTGCAGATGACATGGCGCCACCAGGAACCCAGCTTCTGATGACTCAAATATGTAGTCGATATCAAAGCCTAGCTGCCATTCCTCATCCGGAAACGACATGGAATAGAGACGGCTATTGTTCCATCCCATGTTTGAAAAATCCTGATTGGTAAAATTGCTGTTCAATTCCATTTCAACGCCTGTTAAAACCGTTCCAGATGCCTGATTATAAAGTCGAGGTTTTCCTGCGCAATCGGATCAACTGCCGTTCGATCCTTGTTCCGGAAAATTTGCCATCGGGGACGTGTGCGGGTAACTGTACTTAGTATGTGGTGTGTCAACATTCTTATGAGCTGGCCTCCTGAGATCATCATGAGTTCTCCACCTTCCATTTCAATCGCGACTGGGTTCTTATCCTTGTTTAGCTCACGCTTAATGCGTTTCACTTGCTCGGCCAGCTGTCAAGATCCTCTTCGCTCAGGGATAAACACGTAGTTGTCCGAGTCCAATCTGGAAAATCCGACAACTTGCCGCCTGAGGCCGACGGGATTGGTAATCAAACCAACCCCACCTCCAGGAGTAAATATTATCCGTGTCGTGAGTTTCTTCCCTGCCATTATCACTGGCGCGGCTAGCCGTCTTTTGCGCTCAACCACTTCACCTGTATTTGAATTTTGAAGATGGAAAGTTTTCGGCACAATAATATATTGAATATCCTGTTGCGTAAGAATTTTCTCGGTCTCGCCAACGTTTCGGAAGAGTAAGGGATCAATTTCACTCACATCGAAGTGCCATCCAACTTGATCCAAGTTTTCAAAGCAACAGGAAATTCCATCTAAGATGTTTCCCTCGTAAAATGTGGTCCAGACACCATGACTCCAAATATCTGCATTCATGCAATCTTGAATTTCTGCAGAGTCGGATGTACTAGCCCAGCCCATAGGATCTCCCCACTTTTTTCGAATCGTATCTTTTTGATCTCCAGGAACTATTCCCGCCAATTCGCCAGTATTAATCCATCCAAATATGTCAATTTTCATTGTTTGTATATTTTATCTATCCGCCATCATCTGTGCGACCATCCTGATCGTTATAAATTGCAATTTGATAAGAAAACTCTAGCGATTACTTAGATTATCACCAAAAATAAATCAACGGCATTAGTGCTGACAGCTCCACCACAAATAAAGGTGTCGGGACGCGTGGGATCTTGTACCTCTTCGTCAATTTCCTCCGAAACTCCACACCGATCATTCTGTTTTCGTCGAGATGCCGCCAATTACTCCGGCATACCAAATGCGCGATGAAGTTGCAATACTAAATTCTCCCCATTCTCGAAAGCTTCAATAAAAATCGTGGAAAATTCGTCAATGGCTTGGATCACGCTGCTTTTGATGGAGCAATTAATTCCATATTCATCATCAGCATGCTCAACACAAAACAGAAAAAGTAGGGTCAGTGCGTCAAGCTCACTACTTGGCTCAATAGAAATCTCATTTAAACCCAAAATGTTCTTTCGGTACACATAAATGTCATTTTGTGTATCTTTCACTTCGTCTACTGTAGCAGATCCGTCTACGCACGCGGCGGCAACACCAATCCATTCGTACGCTTCTGGAGGGAATTTACTCTCAACAAGCCGCAACGCACTATTTAAGTAAATATGATATTCCTTAAAAAAGTTATTTTTGCGATTTGAAAAAATATCTAGGTTAGCTGTAAGCTCAATGAAATAATTCTTCTCTTTACTAAGATCTTGAATGCTCATCAATTATCTTTCACCTGGAGGAGCCACTTTTCCCTTTACAGTTAATACGTCCAATACCCAACTTACCACTCACGCATGAACAACTTGGGCAGGCCGGAACTGAAGTAACCGAACTCACACCCATTCGAACACCTACGTGACCAGCGCCGGTATATCTACCAGTTGGCGCTTTACCAACACTATTTGTAAACTGAGTATAACTCTGCATTTCAGCACAAGTGCCAAAATATTTTACTCCTGCGTCCTTGTTCAGCGTATTTATATAGCTGTCCCGTGGGACGTACTCGGTATGGCATGCTTGACGGTTCTTTCATGTTGGGCTTGATCGTGACTTGCCATGCCGCGCGCACGAGAGCGCTCGCGGCGGTGACATGTCAGGGAATGGTGGCGGCGCGCACAGCACCGCCCAACCAGCCCGCGCCACCTGCGCCGGGCTGGCTAAAGGCATCGATCAGCTGTTCAGATCGATCCTGGCGCTACCGATCACGTTCACATTCACACCACTGATGGTGATCGTGCCGTCCGCTTTCATCTCGATCTTGCTGCTGCCAACCTGCAAGGTGATATCGGTTTTCGCGGTCAGATGAATGTGCTCGGTCTCGGCCGTCAGCTCCACATTGGTGTGGCCCGTCACATGCACGTGCTCGGTCTGCGCTGTGGCCTCGATATTGGTCTTGGCCGTATCGTGAATGTGCGCCGTTTCCGCCGTCGTCTCGATATGCTTCTTGACCTTGGTGACGTGGAAACCCTTGCTCACCGTATCGGCCTGGTGCGGACCGTGAACAAGGGTGTCCTGGTTGTTCAGTACGGTCGTGACCATATCCTTCTGCGAATGGATATTGATCAGCTCCTTGCCCTTCTGGTCGTGGAACACCATCCCGCAGTGCCCACCCCCACCCGGCGTGGAACGGCTCTTGAAGCCCATCATGTGCGCGCCGGCCGGCAGGTCGTACGGCACCGGCTGGTCGTCGTTGTACACGCGGCCGGTGCAGATCGGACGGTCCGGATCGCCTTCGAGGTAATCGATGATCACTTCCTGCCCGATGCGCGGAATCGAAATCGTGCCCCAGTTCTTGCCGGCCCACGGTTGCGACACGCGGATCCAGCACGAGCTCAGTTCGTCGCGGCGGCCGTAGCGGTCCCAGTGGAACTGCACCTTGATGCGCCCGAACTTGTCGGTGTGGATCTCGGTCCCTTTCGGGCCGACCACGGTGGCCGTCTGCGGACCCGGCATGTTGGGACGCAGGTGCGACTGGCGCGGACGATACGGAATCTTGCGGCGGATCGCGCTGAAGCTGTTGCGGTACACGTCGCTGGCGCCGCGTTCAAAATAGTTGTTGCGCGCGCTGTACTGCACCGACAGCACCAGGAAGTCATTGTCGCCGCCCTGCTCGAACCAATGGTGGTCCAGCAGCTTGAAGGTGTGGCCCGAGGCGAAGCCGCGGCAGTCGGAGGTGCCGGTGAAAATCTTCGCCTGCCATTCCAGCACTTCCAGGCGCTGCTTGGCTTCCGCCTTGCCTTCGCCCTTGTTCTTGAAGAAGAACGCGGGGTTGCCGTCGTACACTTCCATCTTCGGCACGTCGCCCTGCACGGCCACGGTCGGCTGCTCGACCAGCTGGATCGTGTTCGGTTCCTTGAAGTTAAACGTGTTCAAGGCCATCTTGGTCGACTGCACCATGCGCTCGGCCGTGAACGCGGTGACCGCATCTTCCTTTTGAACCCGGTTGCCGCCGTTGAACTTGACTGTGGCGTGCCCTTTCTGCGGCGGGCAGAAGCCCGCGTTGCAGGAGTCGTCGCTGATGACCATGATGTGGCTGCCGGCGCTGTGCTCGAAGTAATAGAACAGGCCGTACTTTTCCATCAGGCGGCACGTGAAGTGCTCGTCGGTCTCGTCGTACTGCACGATGTAGTTCTGCGGCGGATAGCTCTTGCTGGTGCGAAACTCGTAGGTGGCCAGGCCACCGTGGTCGCCCCCTCGTAGATCTTGTCGAGCACGCCCAGCACGTTCAGATCCTGGAAAATGCGCGAGTTGACGCGGCGCTTCACGTACGTCAGCCACGGCACGATTTCGGCGTGATAGAACGCGAAGCTGCTATCCGAATGGCTGAAGCCGAACGGTATCATGCACTATAAAATACCTTTTTGAGAACATGTTGCCCGCATACCGGCACTTGGGCAATTATCGTGCTTCTTTTTGGAAGACGAGTATAACGGGCTTGCTATGGGAAACCGGTTGATCTTCTTGGAAATACGCAATGATTGTGGCATCAAATTGGTTGTTCGCCCTTGATATACGGAAGTACTCCGCTTTAGGCACATCGACTGACCGACGATTTCTTCCGAAATTAGCATTTAAGTCGCTCAATTGCAAATTTGCATCTTCACGGAGTTGAAACTCCAACGATGCATCGTCAGCCGTGGCAAACGGCACAAAATACAAGACATTAACAAAAAATTCAGGACATGGATTTATGTTTTTAAAATCGCGCCCATTTTGCTGATACTGCCGCCCGCCTTTGCCCTGCCATCGGCGCGTAAACTCATCAACTGACGTTCCGGAAGTCAGAAAGCCGTCAGTCATTTTTTGCATACAAGCGAGCGGAGTGTTCATATTTTCTCTGTTAGTCGTCTTCGCGGATGCTGCGGGCACCGGTTGCGCACTGCTGCTGCTACCGGCGTAGCAGACGGCCATCAAGCTAAGCGAGACAACTAGGGCGGTTCGCACGTTCTCTGGAATACTCATCAATTTGATTCCTTCCACATCAATCCGACTTTGGTACCTGCCTTAAAAGCATCCGCTTCTTCCGGAAGTTCACGGTAAGCGTCATACCAAGGGGAATGCTCAAACCACGCAGCTTCGGCTTGTGGCGACTCGACACCGTGGCTCGGTACAGCCTGGTTGGAGGCACTACCGGTTTGATCCATCATAGCCATCACTTGAGCGCGCCGTGCCCGTCCAGTTCCATATACAGACTCATTCATCATCTTGGCTTGGATTCTAGCTGCGGAATCAGAGTTCGGCGGACTCGTTCGTGCTAAATCCACTGCGTGCTTAGGCGCATTAACTCCCGGAAAACGCCAACCGTTCGGCTCTACGTAGCGTAGCACATTAAATCTCTGCTCGGAATGACGAGTCTCGTGAAATAGCGTACCGGGAAACGCCATCGCGTTCTCTTTGGATACGGAGTTTCCTTCGGATAGATCGGCGCGAATTACCATACGCCATCGGTCAGGTTCGAATTGACCGTTCGCATTAGTCAGCTTCCGACTGGGAATTAATCGCTGTCAGCGACGACTGTGAGGCGAGGTAGTTTGCCCGCCTTCGTCCATTCGGCGATCACCAACTGCATATTTTCCACTCGCTTTGAAACGCTGTCGGTTTACCAAGTCCTAAATATGGTGTCCTTCATCGCCTTGATATAATTTTCGACAATATCGTCGCGCATGAGTCCGTGAGAAGGGATATATGCCTTCCACGCCAGACTTCTCGGACATTTGCCAAATATCAGCGTAGGGCACAGTGCGCTGTTGCAAGATCACTCCTTCCCGACCAGGAATAGCAGCTCCGCAGTTGTTGAAGTTGAGTCCAACCCTTCGGTGCGAGGCAACGCAGGTCTTGCCATGCCGAATTGTCTAAGTGCTTGAGTTGTGCTATTTGCCCCGTTTGACGTCAAAAAACTGGCGTCAAACGAGATCCATAAATGCCGTTTCGAACATTTTACGGGGCAGTCAGCAACTTTCCAACGTCTAGAATACTTTTTATTCTATCTTCTTCGTACTTCTTTATGCACGAAAAATTCAGATTTCTCGCCAATAACGCCGAACAAATCCCATCACTCATAGGATAGCCACCATCAATCCATCTCATGGCGTCGTTCAGAAATTGGGCACCATCTTGAATAGCGGATAATATCATCGAATCAAAAGGGAATGTTTTAATTAACACATTTTGAACACCAACCCGATCAAATGAACGCTGCAACTCAACAATAAACTCCTTTCGCTCATAAACCAACGCCGGTAAAATGAAAAAACAATTATCAACAGAATCTAACCTCCTAATTCCTTTACTGGTTCCATAAACCCAGGACCCATCATCTGCCAGCCCAAGCGAATTTCCAGAAAATCCCGCCAGCGTCAGAAGGGGAACCCACTTAAACGTAGCGCCGTCCTTGGCATAGTGATCCCACACTATTTTTGAATTTACTCTCAACATCTCGCTGATGCTTTTTTTACTAATTAGCATAAAAACTCCTAGTCCTACAAAAATCACATGCCAGGATTGTAATTGATGCTCACCCCTTTAGATGACATAAATTCCAAAAACTGCGCTCGGATGGGATCTGACCAATTTTGGAAGTAATAGTGCCCCAGTTCTTGCCGGCCCACGGTTGCGACACGCGGATCCAGCACGAGCTCAGTTCGTCGCGGCGGCCGTAGCGGTCCCAGTGGAACTGCACCTTGATGCGACCGAACTTGTCGGTGTGGATCTCGGTCCCTTTCGGGCCGACCACGGTGGCCGTCTGCGGACCCGGCATGTTGGGGCGCAGGTGCGCCTGGCGCGGACGATACGGAATCTTGCGGCGGATCGCGCTGAAGCTGTTGCGGTACACATCGCTGGCGCCGCGTTCAAAATAGTTGTTGCGTGCGCTGTACTGCACCGATATCGCCAGGAAGTCGTTGTCGCCGCCCTGCTCGAACCAATGGTGGTCCGTCAGCTTGAAGGTATGGCCCGACGCCAGGCCGTGGCAGTCGGAGGTGCCGGTGAAAATCTTGGCCTGCCATTCCAGCACTTCCAGGCGCTGCTTGGCTTCCGCCTTGCCTTCGCCCTTGTTCTTGAAGAAGAACGCGGGGTTGCCGTCGTACACTTCCATCTTCGGCACGTCGCCCTGCACGGCCACGGTCGGCTGCTCGACCAGCTGGATCGTGTTCGGTTCCTTGAAGTTAAACGTGTTCAAGGCCATCTTGGTCGACTGCACCATGCGCTCGGCCGTGAACGCGGTGACCGCATCTTCCTTTTGAACCCGGTTGCCGCCGTTGAACTTGACTGTGGCGTGCCCTTTCTGCGGCGGGCAGAAGCCCGCGTTGCAGGAGTCGTCGCTGATGACCATGATGTGGCTGCCGGCGCTGTGCTCGAAGTAATAGAACAGGCCGTACTTTTCCATCAGGCGGCACGTGAAGTGCTCGTCGGTCTCGTCGTACTGGACGATGTAGTTTTGCGGCGGATAGCTCTTACTGGTGCGGAACTCGTACGTCGCCAGGCCGTCGTGGTCGCCCTTGTAGATCTTGTCACACCGACGGTGTTTTCTCTGAGCTATGCAATCACGTCGATTTTAATATTTGTCGCTATGTTGTTGGAGATATCCAAAATACCGCACCCAAAAAAAATTCGAGTCAGTCAAATAGAGGCTTCAAAAATGCTCCACCTATCAAGGTAACCATTATGAATACTGCGCACCAGTAGACACGTTTTTCATTGCGACTCATTTTTTTCCAGGTTTCATCATCCGGACCACCTTGACCTGCCATTTTCTACTCCTTATCTTTAGGTTTAATTAGCGGCGCAGAGTACGTGAAGGGCGACGCGCCATACGCCAGCTTGCCTGGGCTGCCCACGCCCAACTCGAGCGCATACGCCCCACCATATGCATGGGATACAGCCACTATCGCATTTACTCTCCAAGGTGTCGGAACTGACAAAAATACTTGATTTCCACTACCAGCTAAAAAACTGTTTGTAGAATCCGCGTCGTTCGCTCCAAAAATCCACCCAGCGGTAGCAGAAAGTGACGGCTTGACAGATGTGTTCGATTCGGTACTCAGAACCACCCCGGCTGCTTTATACACAGTTCCATCATAGGTGTTTACCGTTACAGACGCGGCGCCACTCAAAGAACCAACCCCACCTGTATAGTAATTCGGACGGATCGGGCTAGGATGATCAAACCCGGCAGATTTCGCCCCCATATAGTTCCACCCAGGGCCAAAGGGGTTGGAGCGTGCTGCCTGGGCGATGCGCTCAGCGTCGTCACTCATTTTCGCAGCGCTGCGGAAATAGATCTCACTCGCGGCGGATGCATTGCTAGCCGCTTCGCGGTACGCTGCACCGGATGCTTTATGACCACTCGCATAGGCCAGCTCCGATGCACGGTTCAACTGGTATGCCTGGGCAAACAGCTTCGCGCCGGCGTCGCTGAGGCTGGCAATAGTCGGTCGTGTGTCATTCCCAAGCAGCCCCGACGCGTCCTTCTGCGCAGCGCTACTTTGCAAGGCGTCCGCTCCCGCCTCAGCCATCAACAAGGCCTGTTGTAGCGCCGGCGAAGTTTGATTTTTCGCCATCTCCGCTTCAGCTTTGGCACCATTGCTACCAATGAAAACATTAGGCGAGCCTTCGGTAATGTATGCGCCGCAAGCGATTTTGTCGCTTACCCTGGCTGCCGGCAAACCGTTGATAAATACAGTGGGGCTGCCAGTCGCAATCGGCGGTGGAGCGCTGTCGTGCTTCGAGCACACCGTCTCGTCCACGCTCGCCCGCGCCGCCTTGATGCCGTTGGTGAACACATTCCCGGAACAAGGGCCGATAATCTTGCCAGTCTTGTCCCCACCTCCACCGCCTTTCGGACCATCACCAGGCTTGGTGTGGCCGATCGGATCGCCCAATCGCGCTGCTTGAGGCATGTTTAACCCTCCACCGGCTGATCGAGCATGGCCTGCACCTCGGCAATGCTGGAAAGCCGCACCGCCGCCGACCCCGCCACGAACATCGAAGCCTGGTGCAGGCGCGCGCGCAGCGACACCCCACCGCGTTCCGGTCTCAGCTCGAGCACATAGCTGCCAGCCTTGCGCCACACCGTTCCGCTATTGGGCACCACAAAACTCGGGTGCAGCGGCGTGCCGGCGGCGTCAAAAAACGCCCAGGCGTCATGCTCGACTTCGCGCGCATCGGTCTTGCGGCAGGCTTCATTATGGTTGGCGAACGCGTGCAGGGTGCGGCGCCGCTCGGACAACGCAAACACGGTCGACGCAATCGCCGGCGCCGAACTGGCGACCTCGGTCGCCGCCGGCGCTGTCTTGTGGCGCAACTTGACGCTGGCCAGCATTCCATCGAAGGCCGCATTCCACTCGTCGGTGAACTGGCTAAGGCAGGTCGCGGCGATCAGCATCGCCTTCACCTCGCCCGCTTCAGTGCGCGGCAGCATGGTGATCACCTGGCGCTGGTGCATCATGTGCCCTGCGCTGCGCCAGCGGTACGCCAGTTCGACGGCCGGCGTCTCGTCCACCGTCCGTTCCACCCTGTTCAGCAAGCGGAAATCCGGTAACGAATTGCCCAGTTCGGCGACCAGGCGGTCGGCGAAGTTGACCAGCGAATCGTCACCCTGCGCATCCGCATGCGACATCACCACGCTGAATTCGCTCGGTCCCTCGTCGGCCAGCGTGAACATGTGCATTGTCTTGTCCTTGAGCTGCGCCGGCAGCTCAAAGGTCGCGTGATTGGTATGGTAAGGCATGCTTGACGGTTCTTTCATCTTGGTTCTCTTTGGGGCAATATCCACCAGCCCTGATCGGCTTGATCGTGACGTGCCAGGCCGCGCGCACGAGAGCGCTCGCAGCGGTGATGTCTCAGGGGATGGCGGCGGCGCGCACAGCGCGCCCGAACCAGCCCGCGCCACCGGCGCCGGGCTGGCGAAAAGGCGTCGATCAGCTGTTCAGATCGATCCTGGCGCTGCCGATGACATTGACATTCACACCACTGATGGTGATCGTGCCGTCCGCTTTCATCTCGATCTTGCTGCTGCCAACCTGCAAGGTGATATCGGTTTTCGCGGTCAAGTGAATATGCTCGGTCTCGGCCGTCAGCTCCACATTGGTGTGGCCTGTCACATGCACGTGCTCGGTCTGCGCTGTGGCCTCGATATTGGTCTTGGCCGTATCGTGAATGTGCGCCGTTTCCGCCGTGGTCTCGATGTGCTTCTTGACCTTGGTGACGTGGAAACCCTTGCTCACCGTATTGGTCTGGTGCGGACCGTGAACGAGGGTGTCCTGGTTGTTCAGGACGGTCGTGACCATATCCTTCTGCGAATGGATATTGATCAGCTCCTTGCCCTTCTGATCGTGGATCACCATCTCGCAGTGTCCACCGCCACCCGGCGTGGAACGGCTCTTGAACCCCATCATGTGCGCGCCGGCCGGCAGGTCGTACGGCACCGGCTGGTCGTCGTTGTACACGCGTCCGGTACAGATCGGACGGTCCGGATCGCCTTCGAGGTAATCGATGATCACTTCCTGCCCGATGCGCGGAATCGAAATGGTGCCCCAGTTCTTGCCGGCCCACGGTTGCGACACGCGGATCCAGCACGAGCTCAGTTCGTCGCGGCGGCCGTAGCGGTCCCAGTGGAACTGCACCTTGATGCGCCCGAACTTGTCGGTGTGGATCTCGGTCCCTTTCGGGCCGACCACGGTGGCCGTCTGCGGGCCCGGCATGTTGGGACGCAGGTGCGACTGGCGCGGACGATACGGAATCTTGCGGCGGATTGCGCTGAAGCTGTTGCGGTACACGTCGCTAGCGCCGCGTTCAAAATAGTTGTTGCGCGCGCTGTACTGCACCGACAGCACCAGGAAGTCGTTGTCGCCGCCCTGCTCGAACCAATGGTGGTCCAGCAGCTTGAAGGTATGGCCCGACGCGAAACCGCGGCAGTCGGAGGTGCCGGTGAAAATCTTGGCCTGCCATTCCAGCACTTCCAGGCGCTGCTTGGCCTCCGCCTTGCCTTCGCCCTTGTTCTTGAAGAAGAACGCCGGATTGCCGTCGTACACTTCCATCTTCGGCACGTCGCCCTGCACGGCCACGGTCGGCTGCTCGACCAGCTGGATCGTGTTCGGTTCCTTGAAGTTAAACGTGTTCAAGGCCATCTTGGTCGACTGCACCATGCGCTCGGCCGTGAACGCGGTGACCGCATCTTCCTTTTGAACCCGGTTGCCGCCGTTGAACTTGACTGTGGCGTGCCCTTTCTGCGGCGGGCAGAAGCCCGCGTTGCAGGAGTCGTCGCTGATGACCATGATGTGGCTGCCGGCGCTGTGCTCGAAGTAATAGAACAGGCCGTACTTTTCCATCAGGCGGCACGTGAAGTGCTCGTCGGTCTCGTCGTACTGGACGATGTAGTTTTCCGGCGGGTAGCTCTTGCTGGTGCGGAATTCGTAGGTGGCCAGGCCGCCATGATCGCCCTTGTAGATCTTGTCGAGCACGCCGAGCACGTTCAGGTCCTGGAAGATGCGCGAGTTCACGCGGCGCTTCAGGTACGTCAGCCACGGCACGATTTCGGCGTGGTAAAAGGCGAAGCCGCCATCTGAATGGCTGAAGCCGAACGAGTTGACGTAGCCGTTGATATAGCTTTCGCTGCCATCGGCCATCAGCACGCCGACGCTGACGTTCTTGCCCATCAGGGTCTTGAGCTCGATGGCGCCGTCTTTCGAGATCAGGCTCAGGTTAAAAATGTACTGGTCCGAAATCGTCGTCGTGCCGCTCATCGACTCGATCAGCAAGCCTTTGATGGGCGAGTAAAAGCGCAGCAGGCGCGAGGTGTCGACATAGTCGGCGGCGCCGCCTCCTCCGCCTCCTCCGCCACCGCCACCACCACCAGCACCAGCGCCGGGAGCGGACAGCGCGACCGGATCGATCGCCGCCGGCATGAAGCTCTCAACCGGCACGCTGAAGTCCATCGCCGCCTGACCGGCCAGCGGGTGTTCGGCGATCGACAGGTTCAGATATTGCGACATGTCCTCGCCCATTCCGGCTGCGCCGGGCACGAAGGGCATGTTCGGAATCTTGCCGGAAATCGTGTCTCCCAAGGCACGCGCATCGGGTACAAACGGCATGTGCGGGAGCTGGCCGCCGATGGCGTCACCGAGGCCGCGCGCGTCCGGCACGAAGGGCATGTGCGGAATCTTGCCGGCGATATCGTTCGCCTGGCCCAGCAGCGCCTGCGCCTGGCCGGCGACCTTCATCGCTTGCGCCACTTTCGGATTGGCCTGGGCCGCCAGGGCGGCACCGGCACTGGCCACGCCGCCCAGTCCGGCGCCGCTTTGCAGGGCCGACGCCGCCTCGATCGCGGCGCCCGCGACAGCGAGCTTCGAGCCATCGACGCCGGCCACGCCGGCCACGCCGGCAGCACCGAGCGCCAGGCCGGCGACCGAGGCCGCCGACGCCGGAGGCGTGGTGGCAACGGTGGTGTGGGGTTTGAGGCCGTCAAGTGCGTCAGGATTGGCGGACTTGTTATCTAAGGGTTGAAAAGACATCGCTCGTACTCCCGCAATTACAAAGTTGAATCGATTCCCCGGCGCGGCCAGGCATGCGCCCCGTAGCGCCGCCCTCGCCCGCCCTCGTCGCTCGCCTGCCCGCCGGGCGTGTCGCGCCTGCCAGTGCAAGAAAATGAAGGTTATCGTTTTGGAAAGTGTGTATACTATCACAAAGAAATTAATCATTAGATATTAGACTTTTTTACGGGTCACCTACTTCCACGCGTCGAAATCTCGCCCGCATGACAACAAATCCCGATCCAAACAGCTGTCCAAACTTCAACGATCTGTTGCTCAGGGAGCGCAGCCGCGCCACGCCAAACATGGAAGGCGACGCCATAACTTCTTCTCCGCTGTGTTTACTGATCGCCAATCCGGTCAATCCTATTTCTGGCAGCAAGATCCTGGCCGGCGCCAGCGAGCTCGATTTCGTCCTGCCGGCCGCCCTGCCCCTGCGCTGGCAGCGCATCTACAGTTCGGGACAGCGCAAGACCGGCCTGCTCGGCCAGGGCTGGAGCACGCCCTTGTCGGACACCTTGCACATCAGCGATGGCCAGGTGACCATTCTCGACCCGTTCCAGCGCGACATCACGTTCGCGCTGCCGCGCGCCGGCGAAGCCCTGTATTCGCTGACTGAAAAGATCGCCCTGGAGCGCACGGGCGAACGCAGCTTCGAACTGATCGACCAGGATGGACTGCGCAAGCTGTTCGCCATGCTGCCGCGCGCCTACGACAGCGCGGTGCTGGTGGGCATGATCGACGCCAACGACAACCAGATCCGCATCGACTGGAACGCGCGCCAGTTGCCCGAAACGGTGCAAGACAGCGCCGGGCGCGTCTTCGTGCTCGACTATATAACGCATCGCGGCCAGATGCGGCTGGGCGGCATCAGCGTGCAGCGCGACGCGGTCGACTACGAAGAGCCGACCACCGAGGTGGTGATGAAGTACCGCTACGACGAGCTGGGCAACCTGTTCCAGGTCGTCAACCGCGCCGGCGAAGTGACGCGCCAGTTCGCCTACATGAACCACATCATGGTCGAACACGCGCAGCCGGGCGGGCTGGTATCGCACTACGAGTACGACGAATACGAGTGGACCGGCAAGGTCACGCGCAACTGGACCAACAATGGCATGTCATGGAATTTCCGCTACCTGAGCGGCGAAACCCTGGTCTACGACCACCTCGGCCGCGAAGAGCTGTTCCGCTTCGATAAACAATGCCGCTTCACCAGCATGATCGACGCGCTCGGCGGCGAAACCGTGCGCCAGCTCGACAGGCACGGCAACGTGACCGGGATCGTGGCGCCGGGCGAACGCACCACCCACTACCGCTACGACCGCCGCAGCCGCGTGGTGCGGGTGGAAAGCAAGGGCAAGGGCACCGGCATCGTGTACGACGCCAGGGTCGACAAACCCGCGCTGCTGACCGATGCGCTCGGCGCCGTCACGGCGCTGCGCTACGACGAGCGCGGCAACCTGCTCAGCGTGACCGACGCGCTCGGCCACCGTACCACCTACGAGTACGACGCGCACGGCATGCCGCTGACGGTAACAAACGCCATCGGCGCCATCGACACGCTCACTTACAACCGCGCGGCCCAGTTGCTCAGCCACACCGATTGCTCGGGCAACACCAGCCACTTCAGCTACGACGCCGATGGCAAGCTGCTGCGCATGACCGATGCGCACGGCAACACCACCGCCTTCACCTACGATGCGGCCGGACGCTTGACCACGGCGGCGCAAGCGGACGGCGCCACCGATCGCTACGAGTACGACGCACTGGGCCGCCTGCTGGCGCACACCGATGCCGCCGGCCAGCGCAGCAGCCGCGTGCTCGATGTGGACGGCAAGCCGCTCAAGCGCATCGACGCGCATGGCGGCGTGCTCGAGTACCGTTACGACGGCGCGCGCCGCGTGGCCGAGCTGATCGACGAGCATGGCGCCACCCAGCGCTTCGTGTACGACGCGCTCGACCGCGTGATTGAAGAAACCGGCTTCGACGCCCGCCAGACCCGCTACCGCTACGACGCCAGCGGTCTGCTGGCAGCAAAAGAAGAACGCGACAAGGGCGTCTGCACCGACACCACCTACACGCGCGACAGCGCCGGGCGGGTGGTCGACATGTTCATGACGCGCACCGCCGGCGACGCCAGCGCGGAACACACGCGCCTGCGCTTCACCTATGACGATCTGGGCCGGCTGACGCAAGCCATCAGCGCCGATGCGATCGTGGACCTGGAATACGACGCCATGGGCCGGCTGGTATCCGAGCAGGCCGACAGTGGCGGTGCAACGACCATCCTGCGCCACGCCTATGACGCGCTGGGCAAACGCATCCAGACCACCGTGCCGGAGCGGTGCGTGCTCGACAAGGTGGTCGCGGGCTGTGCGCAGCCGCACCGGAGCGATCACGTCGGCCAGGCCATCGCCGGGATGGAACGCGACCAGTTGTACCGCCCGGCAGGCCGCACCCAGGGCGTGCTGAGCAGCCGCTTCCGCCACGATCCCATCCTGCGCATGCTGCCGCACGTGGCCGGCCAGTTGCTGGTGGGCGAAGGCGTCGTGCCGGTCGTCGCGGGCAAGTGCGAGTACGACGAGAACGGCAATCTGCTGTCGCTGGACGCCAGGAGCGGCGCACACGCGACCTGCGACTACGATGTGCTCGCCCGTATTCTCGCGACGGTGCAGCTGCGGCCGGACAGCGCGTCGATTTGATATGCCCATGAAAAGTAGTCAGCCTGTGGAGTCGCAGGCGATGTGCGACGAGTTGCTGAACAAGATCGCCGGCGACGCCAGCTTGTCCGAGATCCGCGATTTGTTGCTGACGTTTAAGGCAAAGGGTGTGCGCGCACCGCAGATCGGGCATTTCCTGATGGCGGTGGTGCGCCAACATCAGGACGGCCCTGCCGATCTGGCCTTGCCCGAGGCGGTGGAAGACAAGCTCTTTGATGTGTTGGACGTCGTATGCGGACTGGTGGCCGATCATCTTGCGGTATGGGCACGCGCGTGCAAATGGGGGCCGGCGCGGCCCATAGCGTATCTGGAGTCCCTGTGCCCGGTGTGCGCCGCCGGCATTCTGGGCATTCGCCGGCTGGATGACGCCGGCACCATGGTGATCGCCTGCCATGAATGTGAAGCTGTCTGGACGAACCCAGGTGAAATCACGACGGCGAATGCCCTTTACCTGACCGAGCCCGACTTCGGCGCAGCTGAATTGGGCGCAGCGATTTTTGGCGATCAGGCAGCATGGGCCAGCCCCGATGATATCCACCGGTATGGGTGGGGCAAATACATATTTGGAGAAGAAACTCATGTTTACTAAGGTCAGCAGCGGGAATGTATGGGTTTAGGCAGCCATGCCAATGTCTATAACACGTGCTTGCGCATTCTGCGCAAGCGGGGTTTTGCCCTGCGCGTCGAGGGCGAACTGGGCGACGACGGCTGCTGGCCTACAGAGGCGCGGTGGATTGCCGAGAAAGACGGATTTCGCTTCTTGGCGGACAATCCGATCGAACTGTTTGGCCTTGTCGCTCTTCAGGATCATTTTCAGCCGGCGGAAGACATACCATATTGGTGGCGCCAGGACGGTGACGACGTATGGGAAGAATTAATGAGCGCAGCTTTTCCCGACTGACAATGAGGTGGATGAAGACATTCGACACCGTGCACAATCGAGAAAAATTTCGCGATGAACGATACAACCCCGAACAACATCAGACTGTTTAAGGATTATCACAACTTCGATGACGGATTGCTGGTGTCATTCACGTATTTTTACGTGCCCGATGAGCCATTAGCCGCGCGAATTGTTCTTTATGCGCGAAACGAACGCATCGGCGGAGATACATGGCGCCATGTCGAGATCGTCGTGCGCGATGTGCAGGAACTCTGCGCGAAAGTAAAAGGAAACCAGTTCAATTCGATCTCGTCCAGCGTCAAACTCCTGCGCTTCGGCGAATTATGGTGCGTCGATGTGGATGGCACCTACCTGTACGGCAAGGACCCCGCCTCGCTGGATGAAGTCCGCAAAGATGGTGAATGCTACGTCATCGGCCGCTTTGTGGAAGTCAACGAGGTTCCTGACTGAACCTCGATCCATATACAAGCCCACCCGCAACACCGTCCGGATGCTCAGGCAGGCCGGATTGTCGGAGACAAGATGAAAGACGATGCAGACTGCGCCCTTCATTTCGATATGAACGATGAGTCGATCAACGCGATCGACGCGTATGAGAAAAAAATTGCCGACAAGACGGCACAATTGGCCGACTACATCAATTTAATGGCGGTCTATTTTGTCATACAGGATTATGGTTACAATGTCGACTTGGATATACCGGAGCACTATTTTGACGTTGGGCTCACCCGGATCCGCGAAATCCCTGCCCAGATAAAAGAAAGACTGGGTGAATCCGACGAAGCGAATTTCTGGCGCGACTATGCACTCTTTATCGTCCTGGACTCTCCGGTGGATGAAGCCGTGTGGATTCGCTACATTCAAAGCGGATCGACCCTGGTTCCGCTGATCGCCATCGGACTGCATCGCAGTGAAGGCGAATTCGCGGCAAAGACAGCCGAGCTGGCGCGCTCGATCGCCAATGAGGACACCTGTCGCACGCGCTATATCGAGAGTATCTTGTCCTCAGGGCGCGCCATGCTTGATTGAAGCTGGGTCCGCGCGAAGGATCACGAACGCGGCGCATGCGGCGACTTCGGTTTTTAAGGCTGATTGACAAATGAACGAATTGTTCGAGTTCGCATTCGATGGCATCCCGGCCGATAGTCTGGGAAACCTCATCATCGGCTTGATCCGCACGGCGGACCAGGTTGTCGATGCAATGGAAGACGGCGTTGACCTGCTGCCGGCGTCTGTTCTCGACCCGGTCTATTGGCGCGGCATCGCTGCCCGGAGCGGCGATGCCGCGTGCATTATTAACTTCAGGATGCTGGATATCGGCGGCAAGCAGGTCGCCCGGCCAACCCTGATCATGATGCATTACGATGATATGTCCGACTTCTCCATCGTCCTCTTCGGAGGCGACTGCAAGAATGCCGGCCTCAATGCAGCCGATGACTTCTATCAATGGGCCAGGAAAATCAGCGAAAGATATTGCGTAACAGATTTTTATGGAGGCCTGGACGCGGCGTGGGATGCGAACACGCGCCTGTTCTCGAAAGACGGGCTTGGCCCTTTTCTTTCAATGTCCGACCTGGATGGCATATGGGAGGACGACGCTGGTGAACCCGTACGTCACGCCTGAAACAACGCCTGACGGAAAAAAGCTGCTTGCATGGCAGCTTGAAGGCCTTGGCCGGCTTACCTTGTCGGACCATCTGACATCGCGCACGGTGCTCGGGTATCGGATGCATGACGGCCACACGTTTGGCGCGGCTTGGGGTTGGACACTCCTCTTCGATGCTCAGCTCGGCGTTGAGTTTTCTTCCGCCTGCACAATGACTGCCGGATGGCAAGAGATGGGATCGCTGAATATCGCGGTGAGCTACGTCCCCGGCCGCGTTTCCGCTGGCGTCTTGCTGGCGAGCCGGGAGATCCCCTTGCCCGCCCTGTCGGCCTGCCGGATCGACAAGATCACGTACGAGGAAGACGGTTTCATCACCGAATGCGGCCTGGCGATCATTGGCGCCGACGGAACGGAAATCATCATCATGACCGCTGAATCGCCCGGATCGGTCACGGTCAGTACTCCTTTTCTCCAGGATCAATTCGATCCTGAGTTTGCGCTGTCGCTATGTCGGCGGGAAAGCCTGGCAGGCAAATGAATTGGAACCCTTCATGGATAATAATCTCATCAAAATGAGTGCGGACATCGCTCACGCCCGGGACATACTCGACAAATACCATGATTTCGACGACGGCGTCATGCAGTCCTTTTCCTATATGGATAACGGGCATAGCCGCTCGGCCAGCATGGTGATGTACGCGCGCGACCATCGCGATCCCGGCAATTCCTGGCGCCATGTCGAATTGACCGTGGATGACGTGAGCGAACTGTGTACGGTGGTGCAATACGGGCAGTTCTACCCCATTTTACTGGGCGTGCGCATCCTCGACTACGGCGACGTCATTTGTCTTGATATCGATGGCAACTACGCCTCCACCAGCGGCCCGACGTCGCTTCAGGAAGTGCGGCAAATTGGCGACTTTTACGCTATCGGCAAGCGTGTCCGCATGCGGGAACTCAGCCCATGCTGAACATCGATCTCAACGCCCCATGCTCCCACCAGCTGGTGCGCGAGAACTGGAAGTCGTTCCGGCTGCCTCACTTCTGCGGCGTTCTCACTGGCGATGGCACGGTCCTGGTCTTGGAAGAACGTTCGCACTATGTCGAAGGCAACTATCGATGCCGCGTCTGGCCGGTGTGCGAAACGACGATCGACAGCCTGTGCGAATACGGCATGGAATTCATCGAAATGAGCGAGTATGTCCGGCAGCCGCCCATTCCCGGCACCAGCGCGCGCGCAGTCTGTGGCGAAGGTCCCATGGGAAATGAAGGCTTCGTCGCCGTCGTCAACGATCATGGATTGGTCTGGGCGATCTATTTCAGCCTTTCCAATCCATTTTACGAGGTCAATATCGTCGGCGACCATGTGGAAGCCATGAGCACCCATGAGGTTTTGTGGCGCTTCCCGATCCACAGGCCGTGGGAAATCGATTTCACCTCCACCGTCGATTGGCGACAGGCAGGCCCGGCGGGTCCGCCGCCCTCGCCAGAAGGAAGCACTTGAAACTGTACAATTATGTGGGGCCGCAAGAGATTGCCGACGCCGTAGCGGCAATCGCGCCCGGCTTCGCGGTCCTCTCGCCCGCCGCACTGATGCAATGGTTGAAAGACGACCGGCAGCACGCCGATGGCGACGGTCACGTCATCGCCACATTCGTCGTCGACCGCCATGGCACCCTGCGCGTTGCCGACCGCTGCAGCGAACACCTTGCCTGCGCCGGGGGCCAGCCGGTGCTGTCGGCCGGCGAAATCACGTTTCAGGTCGGCCGACACGAGGTGCAAGTCCAGGCGGTGACCAATCAATCGACCGGATATTGCCCCGAGCCAGCGTCCTGGCCGCAGGTCGCGGCCGCCATCGGCAAAGCCGGTTTGCCGGCGCCTGCCGGTTTCCATGTCAATTTCCTGTTCCGCAAATGCAGCCAATGCCACGCACTGAACGTGATCAAGGAAAATGTGTTCGTTTGCGCGATGTGCGATGCCGATCTGCCTGCCGAATGGAACCTGGCCTGACAACCGGCATCTGCCTGGCTGGCCGGCATCGACGTTTGCGCGCCCGCGTTGTATAGTCCGCTTATCTTCATTTTCTCTTCATTTCCAGGAAAACGATCCATGGCCGAGAAATCAGACATCCTGTATGGCATTGCCGAAGCCAATGACGACACCCTTCCCGCCATGCGCCTGCGCGCCATGGCCAGCGAACTGGGCGAACCCGATCACATGGATCTGGACGACGATACCGCCCTGCGCATCAATATCTATGCATTCGGCCGTAACTTTGTCGAAGAATGCGACGTCGACGCCGAGGACCAAGAGGGCTATGTGCTGGTCACCTCGGGCATGAGCGACCGCCTGATGACCGGCCCGGCGGACGCCGACGTGGACGACACCCTGGCAGCGGAACTGGTGTGGAACGTACCGGACCTCAATCCGGCCTATTTCGCCACCTTGCGCTGGCTCGCCAAGCTGCCCGACATCGACCGTACCTGGTTCGGCCAGGGCCACACGGTGCCGATGCCGATGCCGCCGCTGGAAGGCTGCCCGTTCAAGACCTTCCTGTTCCTGCCGCCGATCATCCGCACCGACCGCGAACTGTTCGAGCACATCGAACACGACGGGCATGCGATCGGCACCCTGTGCGTGCACCTGATTTCGGACAGCGAATATGCGCTGGTCCGCAACAGCGAAGAAGGCCTGGGCGAGTTTCTCGACCTGCTCGATGATAACGACCATCCGCACGTCTTCAATCCGGCGCGCAAACCGTACGTGTAAGCGCGCATCCAGGTCCGACCGATGCGCAAGCTGATGAAACTCCAGTGGCACGATCTGCGCGATCAGTTGCTGCTGCTCGACGATCACGCCGAGCCGGAAGCCATTTTCCGCACGCTGGTGGCGTACATCAGGCAATACCGGCCGCAGTTCACCACCCAGCCATTTTCGCACTTGCGCTTCGCGCGCTTTTTTAACATGCAGGCGGCCGACTACCCGGTCGCGCAATCAACGATGCGCGATGACGAATGGCGCGAGGTCAAGCAGGACATGCTGGGCTATGAAGTGCGGGAAAATCTGCACTCCATCATGGCGCTGCTGTCAGACACCCTTGAACGCCTGATCACGCTGCGCATCGACGCGTGTTGCCCCGAATGCGGTTACGACGATGTCGCCACCTACAAGGGGCTCGCCTCCGGCGAATTCGTGATGCAGTGCGCGTTGTGCCGTCACCGGCAAGGCCGCAATGGTGCAGCTGACGTGACTGGCCCGTTCACCTTTGCCAGCGCCGCCGACATGCGCCTGCCTGGCCGCCCGCCAGCGCCCTGCCTGCCCCTGCCGGCGCAGCTGTCGCCGCGCATCCGCGTCGATGCCGGCGAGATGGTCGATTACAACCTCGTCGTGCTGTCGCATGGCGACGCCGAAACCGACTCCGCCGGCACGCTGCACGACTTTTATCGTGGCATGCCGGTCGCCATCTTCGATCACGATACCGGCCAGTTGGGGCAACCGGGCCATGTCATCGCCGACGGTCATGCGCAGCCGGCAAGCCCTGCGCCACGCTGGGCTCCTACCGCCAGATGGCTGTGCCGCATCGACAACAACGGCTTGCGCCGCGCCCCCGCCGCCGCTTACGCCGTTGGCGCCCCGGCGACGCCGTCGGCGTCTTCGACATAGATGCTGATCCACGCGTCGAGGTAAGCCCGGAATCGACCACGTCGGGCACCTCCGGCTCTTCGTGACACCAGAGCACGCGGGTCGGCGACCCGCAACCGTACCTGCGCTACTGCACCAGCGGGCTATCCGCCCCTTCCATGCTCATGCCTTCGATGTTCGCCTGCCCCACCAGAATATGCAGGTACTGGTGGGTCGCGCGCTGGCTCGACTGGCGGTCGAGATAGGCCGCGATCTCGCTTTTCACCGCCTCGAACGGCAACAAGCGCCCCGCCACCCGCCGCAGCACCTGCACGATGTGCAGGCCGAAGCGGGTTTCCAGCAAGCGCCCGGCCAGTTCGCCTTCACCCAGGCGGAACACCAGTTCCTCGAACTCCGGCACGCTCTGCCCGCGCGACAATTGCCCCAGGCTACCGCCCACCTTGCCCGAACTGCAATTCGAATACTGCGCCGCCAGTTCGCCGAAGCGCTCCGGATGCGCCTGCAACTCTTCCAGCACCGCTTCGCCGGTGGCGCGCAGCAACTCCAGCGGCGCTCCCGGCGTCACCTGGAACAGGATGTGGCGCGCTTCGACCATGTCGCCGCTGGTGTAGCGCTGCGCATTGTTGCGGTACCACGTCATGCAGGCAGGCTCGTCGGCCTTGGGCACCTTGACCTGCAGCGCCAGCAGTGCCTCGATACGGGCGTCGTCGTCCCCCCCGGTCATGCCCAGTTCATCGGCCTGCTGCAACAGCAAGGTGCGCAGCACCAGTTCGTGCACCGCTTCCTTGAGCGGATTGCCCGCCTCCTGGTGGTGCGGCAGTTCGCGTTCGATCGCCACGTCGTCGATGTCCACGCCATTCACAGAAATACCCATGATGATTCTCCTGATTAACGGCTACGCACGAGCTGGTAAGCGCGGCCAAGGTAGGTCAGCGCGCCGAAGCCGCTCCACACGTGCACCAGACGGGTGAACGGAAAGATGACGAACAGCGACATGCCCATGAACAGATGCAGCTTGAACAGCAGCGGCGCATCCAGGATGAAGGCGGCCGCATCGGCGCGGAAGGTCACGATATGCTGCGCCCAGTTCATCAGCAGCACCATCGTGTGGCCGTCCATGTGGCCGGCCGACACGTAGATCGACGACAGTCCCAGCAGCAAGGTGGCGAGAATCCACAGCAGCACGATCTTGTCCTTGAAGGTGGTTGCCTTGCGCAGGCGGTCGTTGCCGAAGCGCCGTGCCAGCAGCATCACGATGCCGGCCAGGCACAGCAGTCCCATCACGCCGCCGGCCACCATCGCCACCAGTTGCTTGAGGCCGTGGCTCACGCCCAGCGTATCCCACACCCACACCGGCGTGAGCAGGCCGGCCATGTGCCCGAAGAACAGGCCGATGATGCCGATATGGAACAGGATGCTTCCATAGCGCAGGCTGCCCTGGTGCAGCACCTGGGTCGATTCCGACTTCCACGTGTATTGCTCGCGGTCGAAACGGATCAAGCTGCCGAGCAAAAAGATCGCCAGCGCGATATAGGGATAAATCCCGAACAGAAATTGATGCAGGTAGTCCATGATGCCTCCTTTACGCGCCGGCTGCGGCGCGCGCCGTGCGGGGATAGAAATTGATCGTATGCGTGCCGGGCGCCCCCGGTTTGAGCAAGGGTTCGACCCCATCCATGCCCGGACCGAAGGTTTCCAGCGCCTCGTCCATGTCGCGCACCGGCGGCTCGGTCAGTTCCTCGGCCGCGACCGGGCTCAAATGTTCCAGCACCGCGAACACGCCCGCGTACGGGCTGCCGTTGGCGGCCAGCTTGCGCCCGATATGCGCCAGCACGTGCACCGCGTCCGACAGCAGGCGCGCGGCCTCCTCCGTGGTCTGCTGCGACAGGAACTCGAGGAACAGCGGCACGAAGTCGGGCAAGTCGTCGCCCGTCATGAACAGGCCGTGCTGCTTGTATTCCTCCATCAGGTCGACCATGGCCTGGCCGCGGTCGCGCGACTCGCCGTGAATGTGCTCGAACAGGTGCAAGGAATGCGACGGGTTGCGGTCGAACGTCATTACGTAGTTTTGCTGCAGGTCGATCAGGACGCCGTCGCTCAGGTAGGCGAACAGCGGCAGCAGCGGCGCATGCAGGGCCGGCGAATGGGCGATCGCATTGGCCAGGGCCGGCAATTCGGCGATCAGCTCCGCTTCCGGATACAGCAGCAGGCTGGACAACACTTGATAATGTCGATTGGTATTCATCATGCCTCCTGGACGTCTTTCTTTTTACGCGACTTGGGCATGGCCATGAAGATGGCCGAACCCTGCTTTTTCTTGCCGAACAAGCTGGTGTCGGTCACGCCGTCCGAGCATCCATTGCCGAAGCTGAAGCCGCACGAACCTTTTTCGTTGAAGCTGTCTTCCGCCATTTCCTTGTGGCTGCTCGGAATCACGAAACGGTCTTCGTAGTTAGCGATCGCCATGATGTGGTACATGTCTTCGACCATGTCCTTGCTCAATCCCACCTGTTCCAGCACGGCCAGGTTCTCGACCTTGTCCACCGTCTTGCTGCGCATGTAGGCGCGCATGGCCAGCATGCGGTCGAGCGCGCGGATTACCGGGGGCTGGTCGCCGGCGGTCAGCAGATTGGCCAGGTACTGCACCGGAATCCGCAGGCTGTTGGTGTCGGGCAAAATGCCATTCATTCCCAGCTTGCCGGACTCGGCCGCAGCCTGGATCGGCGACAGCGGCGGGATGTACCACACCATCGGCAGGGTCCGGTATTCCGGATGCAGCGGGAAAGCCACTTTCCAGTCGACCGCCATCTTGTAGACCGGCGACTTCTTGGCCGACTCCAGCCACGAGTCGGGAATGCCCTGGCGCCGCGCTTCCTCGATGATGGCCGGGTCGTGCGGGTCGAGGAACAGGCCCAGCTGCGCCTGGTACAGGTCGCGCTCGTCCGGCACCGATGCCGCCGCTTCGATCTTGTCGGCGTCGTACAGCAGCACGCCCAGGTAGCGGATGCGGCCGACGCAGGTTTCCGAGCACACGGTCGGCTGGCCCGCTTCGATGCGCGGATAGCAGAAGGTGCATTTCTCAGCCTTGCCGGACGACCAGTTGTAGTAAATCTTCTTGTACGGGCAGCCGGAGATGCACATGCGCCAGCCGCGGCACTTATCCTGGTCGATCAGCACGATGCCATCATCCTCGCGCTTGTACACCGAGCCCGACGGGCAGGACGCCACGCAGGTCGGGTTCAGGCAGTGTTCGCACAGGCGCGGCAGGTACATCATGAAGGTGTTCTCGAAGGTGCCGTACATCTCCTTCTGCATGTTGTCGAACAGCTTGTCCTTGCTGCGGGCGGCGAACTCCCCGCCCAGGTCGTCTTCCCAGTTCGGACCCCATTCGATCTTGTCCATCTTCTTGCCGGTCAAGACCGAGATCGGGCGCGCCGTGGGCGGCGTTTCCGACAAGGGCGCGTTTTGCAGGCGCTCGTAGTCGTAGGTGAACGGCTCGTAATACTCGTCGATGGCCGGCAGGTTCGGATTGGCGAAGATGTTGGCGAGAATTTTCAGGCGCCCGCCCTGGCGCGGTTCGATCTTGCCGGCCGCGTTGCGTTTCCAGCCGCCATTCCATTTATCCTGGTTTTCCCATTCTTTCGGGTAACCGATGCCGGGCTTGGTTTCAACGTTGTTGAACCAGGCGTATTCGACGCCGTCGCGGCTGGTCCAGACGTTCTTGCAGGTGACCGAACAAGTGTGGCAGCCGATGCACTTGTCCAGGTTCAACACCATGCCGATTTGCGCTCTGATCTTCATACGTGTGCTCCCTTGTTTGCTCCACTCGTTTCTTCCACCAGGGGGCCTTCCAGCCACTCCACTTTGTCCATCTTGCGTACCAGCACGAACTCATCGCGGTTCGAGCCCACCGTGCCGTAGTAATTGAAGCCCCACGCCAGCTGGGCGTAGCCGCCGATCATGTGGGTCGGCTTGGTGACGGTGCGCGTGACCGAGTTGTGGATGCCGCCCCGCTTGCCCGACAATTCCGCGCCCGGCGTATTGATGATCTTTTCCTGGGCGTGGTACATCAAGGTCATGCCTTCCGGAATGCGCTGGCTGACCACCGCCCGCGCCGTCAGGGTGCCATTCACGTTGAACACTTCGATCCAGTCGTTGTCGACAATCCCGGCGTCCTTGGCGTCGATCTCCGAAATCCACACGTGCGGCCCGCCGCGCGACAAGGTCAGCATGCGCAGGTTGTCCGAATACGTGGAGTGGATGCCCCATTTCTGGTGCGGCGTCAGGAAGTTCAGCGCGATCTCCTTGTTGCCGTTGGGCGCCGCGCCCAGCATCGCCGCCGTGGTCTTGGTGTCGATGGCCGGCTTGTACACGCACAATCCCTCGCCAAAATCGCGCATCCAGCGGTGATCCTGGTAGAACTGCTGGCGCCCGGTCAGGGTGCGCCATGGGATCAGTTCGTGCACATTCGTATAGCCAGCGGTGTAGCTCACTTCTTCCGACTCCAGCCCCGACCAGGTCGGCGACGAGATGATCTTGCGCGGCTGCGCCTGTACATCGCGGAAGCGGATCGTGTCGTGTTCGCGCGGCAGCGCCAGGTGCGTGTGGTCGCGTCCGGTCATGGTCGACAATGCCGCCCAGGCCTTGACCGCCACGTGGCCGTTGGTTTCCGGCGCCAGCGACAGGATCATTTCGGCCGCGTCGATGGCGGTGTCCAGCCGTGGCTGCCCTTGCGAGACGCCCTCTTCCAGCACCGTGCGGTTGATACCGCGCAACACATCGACTTCGTGCCCGGTCTTCCAGCCGATGCCCTTGCCGCCATTACCCAGTTTTTCCAGCAAAGGGCCGATCGAGGTGAATTTCTTGAATACATCCTTGTAATCGCGTGTCACCACCGTCAGGTTCGGCATGGTCTTGCCCGGAATCGGCTCGCACTCACCGGCGCGCCAGTCTTTCGGATCAAACGGCTGGCCCAGTTCGCCCGGGGTATCGTGCATGAGCGGGGTCAGCACCAGATCTTGCTGCGTGCCCAGGTACGCGCCGCCGATTTCCGAAAATTTCTCGGCGATACCCTTGTAGATTTCCCAGTCCGACTTCGACTGCCACAGCGGCTGCACGGCTTCCGACAGCGGGTGAATGAAGGGGTGCATGTCGGACGTGTTCAGGTCGTCCTTTTCGTACCAGGTGGCGGTCGGCAGCACGATGTCGCCATACAGGCAGGTGGTGGACATGCGGAAGTCCAGCACCACCACCAGGTCCAGCTTGCCTTCGGCGGCGGGCCGGATTTTTACATCGCGCGGCTTGACGCAGTGGGTTTCATCGCTCATCAGCGCGTTCTGGGTGCCCAGCAAGTACTTGAGGAAGTACTCATGGCCCTTGCCCGAGCTGCCCAGGATATTCGAGCGCCACACAAACATATTGCGCGGGAAGTTGGCCGGATTATCCGGGTCGTCGCACGAAAAATTCAGCTTGCCAGCCTTGATCTGCTCGACCGCGTAGGCGGCCGGGTCCATGCCGGCGGCCGCGGCGGCGCGGGTCACTTCCAGCGGATTGGTTTCCAGCTGCGGGGCGGACGGCAGCCAGCCCATGCGCTCGGCCTTGGCGTTGTAGTCGATCAGCGCCATCGGCGCCACATCGTCTCCGGCCGAGGGCGACGAAATCTCGCTCGTGTGCAGCTTTTCATGGCGCCACTGGCTGGTGTGGGCGTAGAAGAACGAGGTGCCGTTCATCTGGCGCATCGGCCGGTTCCAGTCCTGCGCGAAGGCCAGCGGAGTCCAGCCGGTTTGCGGACGCAGCTTTTCCTGGCCCACATAGTGCGCCCAGCCGCCGCCCGACTTGCCGATGCAGCCGCACATCATCAACAGGTTGATGATGCCGCGATACGTCATGTCCATGTGGTACCAGTGATTCAGCGCGGCGCCGACGATGACCATGCTCTTGCCCTGGGTCTTGTCGGCGTTGTCGGCGAACTGGCGCGCCACGGTGATCACGTCCGCCGCTTTCACGCCGGTGTGCTTGACCTGCCAGGCCGGGGTGTACGGCACGTCGTCGTCATAGCTGGTGGCCACGTTGGCGCCGCCCAGGCCACGGTCGATGCCGTAGTTGGCCAGGGTCAGGTCGAACACGGTGGTGACCAATGCCGTGGAGCCGTCCGCCAGCAACACTTTCTTGACCGGCACGCGGCGCATCAGCATGTCGCTCGCATCCTTGCCGCCAAAGTAAGCAAAGCCGACTTCCTCGACCGCATCGCTGCACTTGATCAGGGACAGCAGCGGGTCGATGGCCTTGCCGCTGGTGCCCTCTTTCTGTTCCAGGTTCCAGCGGCCCGACTCGCCCCAGCGGAAACCGATCGAACCGGCCGGCGCGCAGATGTTGCCGGTGGCTTCGTCGATGACCAGGGTCTTCCAGTCGGGATTGTTGGTTTCGTCCAGGTTATCGGCCAGGTGCGATGCGCGCAGAAAATAATCGGGCACCAGGGTGCCGTTTGTTTCCTTGAGCATGACCAGCATCGGGAAGTCGGTGTACTGCTTGGCGTAGCCACGGAAATAGTCCGAACCGCCCTCGGCGTGGAATTCTTTGAGGACCACGTGGCCCATGGCCAGCGCCAGCGCGGCGTCGGTGCCTTGCTTCGGGGCAAGCCAGATATCGCCGAACTTGGCCATTTCGCCGAAATCGGAAGAAACAGCCACCGTTTTCGTGCCTTTGTAGCGCACTTCCGTGTAGAAGTGGGCATCCGGCGTGCGCGTCATCGGCACGTTTGAGCCCCACACCATCAGGAAAGTGGAGTTATACCAGTCGGCCGATTCCGGCACGTCGGTCTGTTCGCCCCACACTTGCGGGCTCGCTGGCGGCAAGTCGCAATACCAGTCATAGAAACTCAGGGCCACGCCGCCGATCAGCGACAGATAGCGGGTACCGGCCGCGTAGCTGACCATCGACATGGCGGGAATCGGCGAAAAGCCGACGATGCGGTCCGGGCCGTATTTCTTGATGGTGAAGGCGTTGGCGGCGGCGATGATTTCGTTCACGTCATCCCACTTGGCGCGGACAAAACCGCCCAGGCCGCGGATCGACTTGTACGACTTGGCCCGCTCCGGGTCCTGGCTGATGTAGGCCCAGGCAGCGACCGGGTCCATGGTCAGGCGCGCTTCGCGCCACATCTGCATCAGGCGGCCGCGCACCATCGGGTACTTGACGCGCTGGGCCGAATACACGTACCAGGAATAGCTGGCGCCGCGCGGGCAGCCGCGCGGCTCGTGATTGGGCAGGTCGGGCCGGGTGCGCGGGTAGTCGGTCTGCTGGGTTTCCCAGGTGATCAGGCCATTCTTGACATACACCTTCCAGCTGCACGAACCGGTGCAATTGACGCCGTGCGTCGAACGCACGATCTTATCGTGCTGCCAGCGCTGGCGATAGGCGTTTTCCCAGGTACGGTCCTCGTGGACCACGGCGCCGTGGCCGTCGGAAAACGTCTCCTTGGGGCGATTGAAGAACTTCAGACGATCCAGAAAATGACTCATGCTGCCTCCGCTTGGATGAGAGGGGCGCCGTTAAACAGGCGCTACCCGATTGAACCCAGTCTACGCAGCGGCACTCATGGTGCATATTGGCAAGAAGTCGGTCCGGGGCGGCGACAAGGAGTAGGCCGCCTAGTCCTTTGTGGCTATGGAGGGTGCCAGATGGATACGGTATACATGCGCTATCCGAATCTGACTTTGAAGGAATGAGCAATGAATATCACCAGTTACGACGACCTGATCCAGGCCGCGCGGGCCCAGCCGCAACCGCAGCGCCTGTTGTTCGCCTTTGCCAAGGCGGAGCTGCCGGATAACGCTGGCGACGCCGAGCGGGCGGGATTTGCCGAACAGCGCGGCGGCGCCCTGGCCCCCGTCATGTGCGTCGACAAAACCATCGACGAACTGGGCAGCTTCGCCGACCTGGTGGCCGAATCGAAGCATACCGGCAAGGAATGGGACATGGTATTCGTCACCACCATGTCCGGCCGCAACGGCAAGCCGCCGGCCTCGAGCGAGGCGGAAGCGCCGCTGAACATGATGGTCACCTACATTCATACCGGCCAGATCGGGCAATTCCTGGCATTCGGGCGGGATGGAGAGTTAAGGCAGCTGGCCCAGTAACCCACCAGCCGGTGTCGGACCTGACACCATTGGGGTAGACACCATTGAGGTGGGCGGCCTTGCCGACAGCCCCGCTGGCGGCCCGCAAGAGGGCGCCGCCGCAGCGCTGGAAAGTCGCGCGGTTCGACAAGCCCTATCACGCGCTTGGGCGTGGCGCGGCCAGCCGGACGCGCAGGGGCTGGCAGCGCTCGCCCGCCAGTGCTTCGATGTCCTTCACCCTGGCGCGCGCAACGGCCAACGGAAAAACGCCGCACTCGGCTTCTCCCTCGTCGTGAATCTGCATCATCAGGGCATTCGCCCGGTCCGCCGGCAAGGCCAGCAGCGTTTCGAATACCTCGACCACGAAGACCATCTCCGTGACATCGTCGTTGAGCACCAGCAAGCGCGCCGTCTCGCTGCCGGCCAACAACGCATCGACGCTGCCAGTGTCCGCCGCACCATACGCAAGGCGACAGGCAAGCCGATAGCGGTCAAGCCCATGCTCTTCCAAGGCAACGGCGGCCAGCCCGATGCGATTGCGCACGATCGCCAGCAAGAGGATGCCGGTGTCGACCGGCCTTTCCATGGCGACGCCACGCACCGTCGCCTTCCACAGTGCGTGCTCGAGTTGCTCGCCATGCGCGATGGTTCGGCCAAGATACGCGTCGAGCCTGGCATTTCCGAACGGCAGGCAATGCGCGAGCAGCGCCAGCAGGCGCGCATGGGCGCCGGTCGGCCAGCGCCGCGCCTTGGCCTCGGCCGCAAGCTGGTCGGCCACCATGGCGCGCACATGCGCGTGCAGCTGCGCCACCTTCCCGGCCGGCATGCAGTCGGCCAGGATGTGGGCGGCGGCATCATCCTCGATCAGATGCAGCAGCACGCGTTCCAGCGTCAGACGGCGGTCGTGCTCGCGCCGGCAGGCGGCAAACGCGGATTCCAGTACCCGTTCCAGGTTGGGTGCGGGGTCGCCATCGGCAATGCTCATCGCGCATCCACCGTGGCGGCCAGCAGCTTGTCGAGCAGCGGCTGGTACAACGCGCTTCCCCTGAGCTGGGTGCGCCAGCGCTCGGGAATGCCCTCAATCCCGAAGCGCAGGCCGGCAATGCCGCCGGCGATGCAGGCCGTGGTATCGGTGTCGTTGCCCAGCCCGATGGCGGCGCGCACGACCTCGTCGTAGGTGCCGGCTTCCTGCACCATGCGCGCCGAACGCAGCGCATCGACCACGTAACCGGAGCCCTTGCCCACAGGCGCATCGTCCGGCCGTAGCGACCATTCGAGTTCTTCCAGCGCATCCGGCATGCTGGCGTAGATGGCGCGCAGACTGTTCACCGCCTCGCCCCAGGCGTCGCCTGAGGCCGCCAACACCCGGCGCGCCCACAGGCAGTACAACGCGCAGCATACCTGCGAGCGCAGGTGGCCGTGGGTGGGCAGGGATTGCCGGTGGGCGTCATGCACCAGGCTCTGGTCCGAGCCGCGGTGCCACAGCGCCAGCGGCAAGGCGCGCATCAGCGAGCCGTTGCCGTTGTCGTACTGGCCGGCGGGTCCGGCCTCGGCCGCAGCTGCGCCGGCACGCATGGCGCGCATCGCGGCGCCACAGGTCAGGCCTACATCGAACACCATGCTGTCGACCGCCATGTAGCCGTGCTCGTACCAGGCCAGCAGGCGCGCGCCGAGGTCATCCAGGTCAAGGCGGCCGCACTCGAGCAGCGAGGCCAGCAGACAGAGCGCGTGGGCGCCGTCGTCCGACCAGGTTCCCGGCGGCACGCTGGCATGCGCTCGGTCGAATTGCGGCGGTGGGACGAAATCGATCAGGCCGGCGGGCGGAATGTCGCACGCTTTGCGAAATTCGTAGGGAACGCCGAGCGCGTCGCCCACCAGCAGGCCGACCAGACCGCCAGCAAGCCGTTCCTGGTAGCCAGGCTGGGACACGGTCATCGGGCGGCGCCTCGGTGCGGCATGGTCATCTTGGGTCTCTCTGGATGGTATCAGGATTGCATTGTCATCAATGTGCGTCCAAACGGCAAGGAAATCGCGTGCCGGCGAAGCAATACTGTCTTCACTACAAGACGGACATTGCGTGCAATTCTTTCCAAAATGAAATTACTCAAACCTTTTTCCAGCATCACTCTTGTGCTGGCAAGCTGCTGCGCTGCCGCCTGCACACCCATTCCCGACGCTCACTGGGCGCACACGCCACAGCGCGTCAAGGAACGCTTTGACAGTGTCGACTCGGTCGAACTGGTCACCGTGATCAAAGCGCGCCAGGTGAAGAAACGCAATCCTCCGGGCCGTGCGTACAATGTCGAGCAGGCGACGTTCAGGGTCGAGCGTGTCTTCAAAGGCCGCTCCCGGCCGGGCGACACGCTGGTGCTAACGGCCTACAGCATGTGTGCGGTCAGCGTGGTCAACAAGCCGGCGTGGATGATTGACGGCCGCACCCTCAAGCCTGCCGTGCTGCCGAAGCAATGGCTGATTTACCGGGATTCGAATGCCGACACCGAAATCACCGAGTCGGATTACACCATGCCAATCGATCGTGCCTCGTATGATCTCCCTATTCTCGCTAATCTTGCCCTGGCCCATCAGCGTGAGGACGGAGCACGCCCCGCGACGCCGCCGCGTGCTTCCCGCTGACTGGCGCAAGGCCGGTACGCGGGGCGTGGCGAAAGGACTGCCGCGACTCAATAGTGGGCCAGCAGAGGCATGAGGTACACGCACACGGCCACCAGCCACGAACCCATCATCAGAAGTGTCAGGGCGATCAAGCCGCGCTGCACCTGCGGAAAGGCGCGCTGCGCGACGATCTCGAGGCACTGGTAGCCGGCCGAAAAGCCCGTCGGCAGCAGATTGAACGCTGCCATTTTCGCCGCCGTCAGCCCGAGCACGAAGCCGAACGACTGCTGGGCCAGTGCGGTGTGATAGGCGGCCAGTAGCGACTGTGCCTCCGACAGCGGCGACAGCGCGCCGCGCACGCACTGCGCGACAGCGCTGCGGAACAAGTCCAGCCCCTCGCCGCCGAGCAGTGCCCAAGCCATCTCGAGCAGGCAGGCGGGAACGCTGGCCGCTATCAGCAATTGCACCCACACCGGCCGGGCGTCGAGCGAGCCCGCTCTGTCGTGCGGACCGGGCGCCGGGATGGCGCCGCAATGCTTGAATTGGACCGAGGCATTGATTGGCAGCAGGCGCATGACCAGCGGTTTGCGGCGCATCAGCACGGGTCCCGTGCCCAGGGTCAGTTGTTCTACCACCACCCCGAACGAGCGCGCGATCCAGGCGGCCACCAGGATCGGCAGGTACGACGCAATGGCCCAGCTCAGGCACAGGGTCAGGAAGATCGTCATGGGCACCCCATGCTCGCCGCCGCGTCCAGGTTAGCTCACGCAACGCCGGCGTCGGCCTGCGCCGCACGTTGCTCGATGACAGCCGCAGCGTAGGTACGTACGTGGGCGTGACGGTCCTGCAACAGCAGCTTGAGCGTTTCGGGCGACGTGGCCGGATGCCCAGCGACGCGGCTGCGCACCGCATAGTTGCGGTTGGCGGCAACCAGTGCGGCCATCATGGCGCTGTCGCAATGCGGATTATCGGCCAGCGCCGCCAGCACCTGTTCCTGCTTGTCGGCCAGCAGCTGGCGCTGCAACGCGACCTCGCCTGTCGTCCTTGCCAGCGCCGCCCGCACTTCTTCCGACGCATCGCTGACGAAATGGCCGGCCAGCCGGGTGTTCCAGGCGGCCAGCGCGGCGCGCACCTCGGGCTGCGCGTCGTTCTTGAGCACGTCCGCCGCGTGCTCGGGCAAGGCCGGATTGCCGGCCAGCGCCTCGCGCCCGCCACTGGCGCCCTGGAGCAGGCGCGCGATGACATCGTCGTCCAGCCGCGTGCTCAGGCGCGCCGCCCAGTGGCGATTTTCTTCGTTGGTCTGCGGCCCCAGGCAGCGCGCGATCAGGGCCTGCATGCCGGCATCGTCCACGACGCGCTCGATGATGCATTGCGTTACGTAGTAGGTGTTCTCAATCCGGTCGCCTTCCAGTGCCAGATAGTCCGCGACACGCGCCAGATGATGGCGTTGCTGTTCTTCATCTGGCGCGCTGTACAGCACCCGCAGGCTGGCCAGCGGATCGTCGCGCCGGTGGTCCAGCATCTGCAACAGGAAGTCGGCCGCCTTGCGCGAAAATGCAAGCTGTCCTGCGAGGTTGGCCGCGACACGCTGCACGGTGTCGATGCTGGCGTGGTACAGGAAGTGCTCGGCAACGGCTGGCGCCAGGTGATCGTTGTAGGCCAGTTGCCGGTCGTAGCTGCCCACCAGGTGCTGCTGCAAGACCGGATTTCGCGTGCACTCGGCGATGCGTTCGGCAATGCCGCCTCCCTCGCCCAGCAGCGTGCGTTCGATGGCCTCGCTTTGCTCAAGCGGGAAATGTGCCAGATAGCCCGGCATCTGGCGCCGGATATCTTGCTCGGTGTCGCGCGACAACAGCGCGACGACCGCCAACGGCAAGGCCGCTTGCCGGGTCAGCGCATCGCGCACCTCGCCCAGCTTGTCCGTGGCCAGGGCCAGCAGCACTGCCTCGTCGGTCGAACTGGCCGCCAGCGCGATTCTGTCCTTTTTGCTGCCCTTGATCCCGCCCCTTGCATCGACCTTCACTTGTGGCGCCGGCGCGGCGGCAGCGGCAGCGGCGGGCCCATTGCGGAAATCGCTCAGCTCGCGCGCCGCCTTGTTGGCTTTCAGCGCAGCCTTGACCGACTCGCCCCCCAGCAGCCACAGCATTTCGTAAAAGAAGCGCGGCATGTCGGTGCGCTGCGCCAGCTTCTTGAGCAGGACGGTGTCCGGCACCAGCAGCAAGGGCAGCAGCAGCGCCTTGTCGCAGCCGATGTGGTCGCACGCCATGCGCTGCACGCTCAGCTCCTTGCTGCGCAGCAGTTCGTTGATGGCGTAGCCGGGATACTTGGCCACTTCCGGCCCGTTCATTTTCCAGTCGGGAATCGGCTCCGGCTCGGGCAGCGGCAAGCCTTCCAGCAGGCGCAGCTTGACGCCGGGATTGGCAGCAATCAACTCCGGCAAGGCATGGCGCATTTTGCCCAGCAGTTTTTCGGGCACCTTGGGATGCCGCGCCACCGCATAGCCCAGGCTGCTGGCCAGCGCTTCGCCGTTGCTGCGCTTGGTATTGGTGGCCGCTTGCAGGTTGCCGATCTTGCTGGCGGGACTGGCCGGGTCGATGGCCACGGCCAGCAATTGCTCGAAGCTGGTGTGCACGTCTTCCCTGCCCGGCTGCGCCGCGATCAGCGACAGCACCGCATGCGAACTGCTGTGGTCGGCCAGGTGCAGGCGCACCATGCGCGAGGGATGGCTTGCAAGCCTGACCTGCAACGCTTCGGGCAAGGCAGCATTGCCGGCCAGGGCAAAGGCGATGTCGACGCTGTCGCTGGCCGCCAGTTGTTCCATCATTGCTGGCGGCAATGCCGGGTTGAGGGCGGCGGCGGCTTTGCGCCAGTCTTCCGGCTCGGCCAACGTCGCCGTCAGCAAGGCGTCGCTGGCGTTCGGGTGCATGGCGCAGGCGAAGCGGATGGCCGCGTCGTCGCGCGCGGCGAGAATGTCCAGCCCTTCCTGCGGAAAGCCGGGGTTGCCGAGGAAGTCGCCCAGTTCCTTCCAGCCCAGGGTCTCGAGCCGGTCCAGGCGCTCGCCCTGGCGCTCCTCCTCGTGCTGTGCAAGGACATCGAGCGCGTCCTGCGGAAACAGCTTATGCGCGGCGGCGGCCCTGGCAATCTTTTCGTCGCGGTCGGTGCACAGCAGGCGCAAGGTTTCGGGACTCACATGCTCGTGGCGCGCCGCCGCCAGCCTGACCGTTGCATATTTGCTGGTGGAGAATTTGTCGAGAATCGGGCGCATGCGCTCGGCGCTGATGATGTGCTGCTCCATGATACGCAAGTCGATCGACTGGTGCCCGAACGCCAGCAAGTCCTCGCCCCAGCGCTCGAAGAAACCCCTGTCGACCGTATGCGACTCCAGCACCAGGCACAGCGACTTGATGTTCTTTTCCGCGATCAGATGGGCGATGAAGAACGCCGGCAAGCCGCCCCAGCCATGGCGCGAGGGCGGCATGGCGCGCTGCGGCTGCGCAACGGCCGCCGCCCAGTCCGGATGCTGCGACAACGCGGTCCAGCGCGGCTGCGCCTCGACAAAGGCGGGGGCGAAGCGCCAGGCTTCGGCAATCAGCGCCAGGTCGGCGTCGGGCTGGGCGATGAAGGTGGCGATCACATTCCAGTCGTACCAGTGGATTTCGTAGGAAAAGTTCAGCTGCTGCGCCATGGTCTTTTCTTGCCTGGTGTCCTGGCTGTATTCTTGGCTGATCTTGACGATGTTGAGGAATTCTTCGGCGGTCATGGGAGCCTTCGATGCAAAAAGTGGAATGAGTCGGTGCCGGGGGCGGTCTGGCCCTGGCTAGGCCATCCGGATCACCTGTCCGAACGGAAAACTGTCGCTGGGAATCGCTCCCGGCAGCGCCACCCATAGCACCGGGTAGTTCGGCGGCGTGACCGGAAACGGCCCCTCGCCATCGGTGAAGTAGATCGCGGCATCGACCTGGCGCTCGCCCCGCTGGCGCTCCAGCGCGGCAAAGAAGGGGCGAAAATCGGTGCCGCCGCCGCCACGCACGCGCGGCAGCCTGAAGTCCGCCGTCACCTGATAGGGACCATACAATGCATCGTCGCAGAAGAACATGCGGCAGACGATGTGCGGATAGCTGCTCATGATGGCGCGTAATTCCGAGACAAACTGCTCCAGATCGTCGGCGCCGATCGAGCCCGAGGTGTCGATGGCCACATCGATGTTGACGGTTTCCTGCACCAGCGATTCGAGGTACAGGCCGGCGTGCACGAAGCGGTTGTCGAGTCCGGCGAAGTCGGTGGGTGTCTGGATCGTGAAGCGCCACAGCACGGTGCGCCAATCAATCTGCGGCTGGCAGGCCGCTTCCAGCTCCTTGGCCCAGCTGCTGCGCTCGGTGTCGCCCTGGCGCGCGCCGGCCTGGTCGCGCGCCTTGAACAGGGCCGCTTCCCAGTGCAGGCGCAGCGCCTCGTTGCCCGTGGCAGCCTGCGGCTGGCGGATGTCGCGCAGCGGTGCGACAGGCCCAGGCAAGGAGGCCGGCGGCGCGGGGGCCGGGGCCGGGGCCTCGACCTGCGCCGGCGCGGTTTTTGCGCCGCCAAAGCGCTTGGCCATGGCGGCCGACAAACCGCCTTGGCGGGTCTGGTCGGCGCGCACCGCGCCATGCGGCGATGCCGGACCGGATGCATTGCCGGCATCGGCCGATGGCGGCGTGTTGCGCTTGTCTTCAAGCTGGCCGGCGCTCATGCGGTGCTTTAACAGATGCTCGTAGACCTGCTCGGCGCTCTGCGGCACGAAGCGCTCGCCGATGTGGCCGGCCACGTAGCTGCCGGGCGGCACCGGTAATGTGGTCTGGGTGGTGATGATGTGGTTCACGATCACGTCGCAGGCGATATTCCACAGTTCAGCATTGCGTCCCGACAGGCGCAGCGGGTGCAGCAAGGCCGCGTGCAGGGTCAGGTGCAGCAGCAAGCCGGTGGCGATGGCATCGGGCAGCGCCAGGAACGCGTCGGCGTTCACCCGCACCACCTTGCCATCGGTATCGGCCAGCGCGACCTCGGGGTCGGTGCGATAGATGGCGAACAGGGTCAGCACCGCAAAATACGGATGCCGCTGGCGCAGCCGGATCTTGCAGCGCGACAGGGCTTCCAGGGCAGCACCGCCGCTCATTCGGCCAGGGCGAGGAAATCGGCAAGGAATGCCATCAGGCTTGCATCATCCTGCATCTGGCGCACAAATTCATCGAACAAGCGGCGCGTGCGCAGCTTGGGGAAGAGGTCGGCAGCGACCATCTGCACCCACTCGGGCGCCGCGTTGCGGCTCAGCCAGCGCAGGGCGTGCAGGGCTTGCTCGACCGTGGCGATGCGGCTCACCAGCCCGCTGCTCAGGGCATATTGCACCGATGGCTCTTCCGGAAACCCTTCCTTGGACTTGCCCTTCAAAATGGCGTCGATAGCGGGAATCTGCGCGGCCGCCTGGCGGAATACGCGGAACTCGGCCGCCGCGCCGGCGCCAATGGCCGGCGCCAGGTCGAGATCGAGCTTGAGCAGGGTGTCGGCCATCTCCCAGCTGCGCGGCGATGGCCAGGATTCGCTGGCGGCGTCGGGCTTGTGCAGCAGCGAGGGCCGGAAGTTCAGGAAACCGATGATTTGCTCGTGTACGTTCCTGCCGATCGCGTAATGGCGGAAACTGTCCAGGTCGGGCTCCACGCGCAAGTGCAGGAAGCGGTTCGCCAGCGGCGCCGGCATGTCGAACACGGCGGCGCGGTCTTCCTTGCGGTTGCCGGCGGCCCACACAAACCAGCCGGGCGGCACCGTGTAATTGCCGACCCGGCGGTCGAGCATCAGTTGCTGGGCCACGCCCTGCAGGGCTGGCGGCGCCAGGTTGATTTCGTCGAGGAACAGGATACCTTCGCCATCGCGCGGCAGGAATTCTGGCGGGAACCAGTAAGTGATGCCGTCGCGCGGCACCGGCACGCCGCGCAGGTCGGTCGGGGCCAGCTGGCTCAGGCGAATATCGATGAAGCCGATCTGGCGCTGCGCCGCCACCTGCGCCACCACGCTCGACTTGCCGATCCCCGGCGGGCCCCAGATCATCACGCTGTGCTGGACGCGGTGCGTGATCAGGGTCGATAGATACTCAAACAGGCGGCCGGGGTGCATACAGTCCTTGGGTTAGGTGCGCCGGAATGGCGCGTGGCCCCCTATTGTGCTGAAACTGATGAGAATCGGCAATAATTTACTTTACATTTAGCAAGTTTTTATGCCTGCGGCATGCCGGGCTCATCAGGCAACGTTCGCCGGTCCCTTGCTGGCGCTGCCCTTGTCGGCCACGGTGCTGCCATCATCCTGCCACTGGTCGAAGGTGGCCATGATGGTGGCGCGGGTCTTTTCGCTCAGCTCGGGCAAGGTGCCGCCGAGGGCCTTGGCGGCATCGTCGAAGCCCTGCTCCACGGCGGCGCGGATCGCGGCCAGCTTGGATGGATCGTCGCCGATCGCCGCCTTGGCGAAGTCAAGGATCCGTTCCGACACCTTGGCAACGCTGAATTCGCCATCGTCGGCGGTGGCCGCCTTGGCCGCTGCGATGGTGGCCGGGTCGGCATTGAGCTTTTGCTCGCCGCTGACCACCTTGGCCAGGTTCAGGCCCTGCTGCTCGACCGCCGGCAGGATCAGGTTGATGACTTCCTGGGCCTGGCGGTCCGATTCGGCCAGCAAGGCGTCCAGATCCGGCGGCGGCTGCACCACCGCGGCCGATGAACGTGGCACGCCGTAGGTCAGGGGCGGCTCGGACGGCCCGCTCAGGGTCACCTTGTCGCTCTTGACAGCCTCGTCCGCCTCGGCGCCCTCGCCGGGACGGCGCGCCACATCGCGCAGGACGATCGGTGCGGCGCCGGCCGCCGGGGTGGTGTTGGAAATGGTAATGCTCATGACCTCTCCTTGTTGGCGCATGGCGCGCCATAAATGTGCGATCTTGACAGGAATGGACGGCATTTTGCCGTGCTCGTCTTTGATTAACGGCAGGCGTGGGGAAAAGTTGAATGAAAATGACAATGGCCGGGATAAACAGACCCGGCCAGTGACATGCAGCAGCCTTGCAAGATGGATCGCCCGCGGCCGCATTACGCCAGATTCAGTGTCCAGGTGGTCACGCCTTCATCGGCATCGGTGGACATGGGCACGTCTTGGTTCCAGCTAGCAATATATGTCCATTCCTGGTCTTCAATCCAGTTCAGCCCATCGTACCAATTGGCGCGCAGGCGGATCAGCTTGACGTACAGATCGATGCTGTCCTTGATCCACATATCGTCGCCGTTAATGCGCAGCTGGATTTGCAGGTGGCCGCTCAGGCCTTGCGAAAACTCGAAGCCGTAGCCCGGATAGGGCATCGGAATCGTGCCGATGCCGGGTGGCAGCACCGGCGTCAGATCGTTCCTGCGCGGCAGCTTGGCTGGCCCGCTGTACACGTAGCTGCGGTCGTCGCCGATTTCATGGTCGTCTAATTCCGCATAATCGAGGTTGAGCACCCGGATCGGGGTGCCGTTTCTTAACACAGTTGCCTGTATCAGGTTATCGGTGCCGGCATTGGCAACATTTTTGGTCGCTGCGACCAATCCGATGGATCCAATCCACATAATAGCCTCCTGAGAATAATAGAAATGAGCATGTTCTTTCTTCATAAAAAGAACATGCAAGGGAGAATGGATCGGCTGCAAAACGTCGGCCTGCAACGTGGATACCGCCTGCCACTCTCATCCATTATTCGGTGGAGTCCCCTGGCGCTGTTTGCGTCATATTAATCGCCGCCCTGCGCCAACCGGCCGGCGCGAAGCGGCTTCATGCCGCAGGCCGCGCAATCGCGCTGCGGGGAATCTTTTTACTCGTAAAACTGCTCGCCATACACTTGTCGCGTCCAGAAGACCCGATCGAGCCATCGCCCCGCCAGTCAGGGCGTTCCCACCGGTATCACCCGCCCCTTGACCGCGTCAATCGGGCAAACCATTGGCAAGAACTGGTGCTGGCGCGCCGAATAGCCCATCAGCGCGCCGCTGTCGATATCGAAATACCAGCCGTGCAGTACCAGCTTGCCCTCCTCGACCCGGCGTTTTACCCACGGATAAGTCAGCAGGTTGTCGAGCGACTGCAAGATGCTGGCCTGTTCGCATGCCTTGTGCCGCTCTTCCGAACTCTTGTGCGCCAGCTCGCGCATCACGCGCACCCGCACCGGTTCGGCGATGCGCATCCAGCGCTCGACAAAACCGGTTTCCTGCTGCTCGGGCGAGCGCGGCTGCGGCGTGAGCAAGGCGCGGATGCCGCCGCAGCGCGCATGCCCGAGCACGATCACGCGCGCCACTTCCAGGTTGCAGATGGCAAACTCGATGGCCGAGCTGACACCGGGCGGCGCGTCCGGCGTGCACGGCGGCACCAGATTGGCGATATTGCGCACCACGAACATGTCGCCCGGCCCGCTGCCGGTCAGCAGCATCGGGTCGACCCGCGAATCGCAGCAGCCGATCAGCAAGGTGCTCGGGCGCTGTCCGCCGCGCAAGCTCTCGTAGACGCCATGTTCCTCGCTGAAATACTGTTCCTGGAAGCGGCTGAAACCGCGTACGAATTTTTCGATGTCTTGCATGTCGTGCTCCGTTCAGCCCGCGTACTCGCGCAAGCCGTCGATATTCATGATGGTCACGTTGCGCCCCTGCACGCCGATCAGGCCGTGCACGCTCAGGTCGGCCAGGATCCGCGAAAAATGTTCCGGCGTCAGGTTCAGGCGTGACGCCACCACCGCCTTGCTCACCGGCAGGGTCAACTGCGCGCCCTGCGCGGCGCCTTCATCCTGCAGCAGATAGCCGATCACGCGCTGGGTGCCCGACTGCAAGGCGACCGATTCCAGGTCGCAGATCAGGCCGTGCATGCGCCGGCTCAATCCGGCCAGCATCTTGCGCGCAAACGCCGGGTCGCGCGCAATGCCCTCGAACACCGCTTCCTTGGTCACGTGCAGCAGCAGCGAGTCGGCCAGCGCCGTGGCCGAGACGATGTACGGCTTTTCCATGAACATCAGCGCCTCGCCGAAACTGTGGCCGGGGCCGATCAGTTCGATGATCTTTTCGGCGCCGTTGGCCACCCCGGCGGCCAGCTTCACCTGGCCGAAAATAACCAGGTGAAAGCCGCGGCAAGCATCGCCACGCTGGAAGATGATCTCGCCGCGCGCCACGTGGCGTTCGCTGGTGCCGGCCGCGATGGCGTCGAGTTCCTCCGGCGACATCGCATCGAACAGCGGCAATCGCGCCAGGAAGGTCTGGGGCGCGAAGCGGGTCTTTTCCATGACCGCTCCCATGATCAGCAAGGCATGTCGGCGTTGCGCCGCGCGTAGCACCACCACGTGACCGCGATGCACGAGACGTAAAAGCCGACGAAGCACCACAGCGCCGCGTCCGGACCGCCGGTCATGGCGATCGAGGTGCCGTAGCACTTGGGAATGAAGAAGGCGCCGTAGGCGGCCACCGCCGAGGTAAAGCCGAGCACCGCCGCGCCTTCCTTGTTGGCGTCGACAATCGCCTGTTCCTTGGCCACATGGCCCTTGCCCTCGGCCGCGCGCTGGCGCTCGGTGAGGAAAATCACCGGAATCATGCGGAAGGTCGAGGCATTGCCCACGCCGGTACCGGCAAAGAGCAGCATGAACATCCAGAAGAAGCCGGTAAAGTTGCCGGCCACGTCGCCATGCGGCAGGAACCGGATCACGCCGACCACGGCCCCGATCATCAGCACGAAGGTCCACAGGGTCACCCTCGCGCCGCCCAGCTTGTCTGCCACGATGCCGCCCACCACCCGCGCCAGCGCCCCGACCAGCGGTCCGAGGAAGGCGTAATCGAGTGGATTGACATCCGGGAACTGGGTCTTGATCAACAGCGGAAAGCCGGCCGAATAACCGATGAACGAACCGAAGGTGCCCGTGTAGAGCCAGCACATCAGCCAGTTATGCTTGCGCTTGAAGATGATGGCCTGCTCCGAGAAAGACGCCTTGGCCGAGGCCAGGTCGTTCATCCCGAACCACGACGCCAGCGCGGTCAGCACGATGAACGGCACCCAGATGAAACCGGCATTCTGCAGCCACATGGCCTTGCTCGCGCCGCCCTTGACCCACTGCTGCGCGTCGCCGCCGAGCGCGCCGAACACGCCCGCGGTAATGACCAGCGGCACCACGAACTGCACCGCCGACACGCCCAGATTGCCCAGCCCGGCGTTCATGCCGAGTGCGTAGCCCTTTTGCGCCTTGGGATAGAAAAAGCTGATGTTCGCCATCGACGAGGCAAAATTGCCGCCGCCAAAGCCGCACAGCAAGGCCAGGATCAGCATGATCGGATAGCTGGTGTTGACATCCTGCACCGCGAAACCGATGCCGATGGCGGGAATCAGCAGCGAGGCCGTGGAGATGGTGGTCCACTTGCGCCCGCCGAAAATCGGCACCATGAAGGAATAGAAAATGCGCAGGGTCGCGCCGGACAGGCCCGGCAGTGCGGTCAGCCAGAACAGCTGGTTGGTGCTGTACTTGAAGCCGATATTGGGCAGGTTGACCACCACCACGCTCCACACCATCCACACCGCGAAGGCGAACAGCAGCGCCGGGATCGAGATCCACAGATTGCGGTTGGCGGTCGCCTTGCCGCTCTTTTGCCAGAAGGCCGGCAATTCCGGTTCCCACGTGGCGATGACATATTTACTCATGTTATGTTCTCCTTTGAATTAGGCAACCACGGCCAGGCGGGCCGGCGCGGCGGGGCGCGCGCTGTCTTTGAAGCTGAAATGCATCCACACCAGGGAAACGCACACCGTGCCGTAGAGCAGCATGAAAGCGGATGAGCGCACGCCGGTCAGGTCGACCAGCGCGCCGAACAGGATCGGCAGCACGAAGCCGCCCAGGCCGCCGGCCAGGCCGACCACGCCCGAGACCGCGCCGATGTTGTCGGAAAAGTCGTCGCCGATGAATTTGAAGACCGAGGCCTTGCCCACCGCCATGGCCACGCCGACGACGAACAGCAGCACGGTAAACATCAGCGGCGTCAGGCCAATCTGCAAGGTGGTGCTGCCGGTCACGGTCTTGATGATCATGTTGGTCTGCGGATACGACAGCAGGAAGAAGCAGACCCAGCACACCCACATGACCCACCAGGTGACCTTGTAGGCGCCGTATTTATCCGAGATCCACCCGCCCAGCGCGCGCAGCACGCCGCCGGGCAGCGAGAAGCAGGCCGCCAGCAATGCGGCCAGGCGCATGTCGAAGCCGTACTCGGTGACGTAATATTTGGTCATCCACAAGGCCAGGCCCACATAGCCGCCGAACACGACCGAGTAGTACTGGCAGTAGCGCCACACGCGCGGGTCCTTGAGCACCTTCATCTGCTCGCTGAAGGACACGCCGGCCGGCATCTTGTGGGTCGGGTCGCTGAACGAACACAGCCAGAACGCGACAGCGGTGACCAGCATCGCCACCGCATATACCTTGGGCAGCATCTGCCAGCCGAAAGCGGCGATGATGGCCGGGGCCACGAACTTGGTCAGCGCCGAGCCCGAATTGCCGGCGCCAAAGATGCCCATCGCCAGCCCGCGCCGCTCCTTGCCGAACCAGCGCGCCACGTACGGCGTGCCCACCGAGAACGAGCCGCCGGCCAGGCCGACGAACAGGCCCAGCACCAGGAAGTGCCAGTAGGCGGTGGCATGCGAAATCAGCCAGATCGGCAGTACCGAGCTGAGCATGAGGATGAAAAACACGATGCGTCCGCCGTAGCGGTCGGTCCAGATGCCGAGCGGCACCCGCACCAGCGAGCCGCTCAGCACGGGCGTTGCCGCCAGCAGGCCGAATTCGGTCTCGTTCAGGCCCAGCTGCGCCTTGATGGGAATGCCCAGTACCGCGAACATCATCCAGATGGCGAAGCAGATGGTGAAGGCGAAAGTACTGCTCGCCAGCACCGCGATTTGTTGCTTATTCTGTTGTTGATTCTTGCTAGACACGTTCTTCTCCCGGATCGATGACCTGATACAGGAAGCTTACGTGCTGCCGTAGAGCACGACTATTAGCCTGAGGGCGAGTTTTTTGATGCAAACTGGCTAGCCGACTAGGCCAAAAGAACTAGTCGGCATACTAACCGACTATTAGTGTTGACCTGAATCAACGATGCGTTTGCCGGTTTTGAGGTATAACAACAGACCGAGAAACCGTGAGGCAGCATCATGCAAGACTTAGCGACACCCGATTCCCGCTGCGAGCCAGGCTGCGCCACGCAAGACGCCGCCCAACTGAACGCCAGCTGCTTTTGCGCCGGACCGTCGGCCGAAGCGCTGGCCGGCGCGCTGCAAAACAACCATGCGGGGCCGCAGGTGTACGAGTTGATCAGCGAGCGCTGCCCGCATCTGTTCGCGGCGCTGCCGGTGTTCGTCTCGCCGGCCCAGGCGGCGCGCATGGCGCAGCTGATCGAGGCGGTCGAGCAGGTAGTGGCGCTGCCGGCTTACCAGAGCGCGGTGCTGGCCGATGCGCCGGCCATCGCGCGCCACGATCCGGGCGCGCGCGGCGTGTTTTACGGCTACGATTTTCATGTGGGCGAGGACGCGGTCGGCCTCATTGAAATCAACACCAACGCCGGCGGGGCCCTGCTCAACGCCGCGCTGGCGCGGGCCGGGCGTGGTTGCAGCGCCATTGGCGACGCCGGCGACGGCACGGCGCGCGCGCAAACGCTGGAAGACGACATCGTCGCCATGTTCCGCAACGAATGGCGGCTGGGCGGGCGCAGCACGCCGCTGCGCACCATCGTCATCGTCGACGACGAACCGGAAAACCAGTATCTGTATCCGGAGTTCCTGCTGTTTCGCCAGCTGTTCGCGCGCCACGATATCGACGCGCTGATCGTCGACCCTTCCATGCTGCGCTGGGAAGCGGGCAGCCTGTGGCGCGGCGACCTGATTGTGGACCTGGTCTACAACCGCCTGACCGACTTCATGCTCGACGCGCCCGAACACGCGGCCCTGCGCGACGCCTACCTGGCCAATGCCGTGGTGCTCACCCCGCATCCGCGCGCGCACGCGCTGTACGCGGACAAGCGCAACCTGGCGCTGCTGACCGACGATGCGCGTCTCATTGAACTGGGCGTGCCTGACGAGACGCGGGCGATTTTGCTGGGCGCGATTCCGCATACGCAACTGGTGCGCGCCAGCGAGGCCGATCGCCTGTGGCGCACGCGGCGCGACTGGTTCTTCAAGCCGGTGGCCGGCTACGGCGGCCGCGCCGCCTACCGTGGCGACAAGCTGACCAAACGCGCCTGGGAAGATATCCTCGGCGGCGACTACGTGGCGCAGGCGATCATGGCGCCGCCGGCACGCACCGGCGGCAGCGCCGCAGCGCCCGACCGGCTCAAGTTCGACATCCGCAGCTACACCTACGACGGCGCGGTGCAATGGACAGCGGCGCGCGTGTACCAGGGCCAGACCACCAACTTCCGCACGCCGGGTGGCGGCTTTGCGATGGTGTACACCGCGCAGTCGTAGGAATCCGCACCACTGCTAACTCGTTGCTCCGGCTGGCTCTTTGTTCCTGCCACTGGCAGAAACGACTTCCCGCGCCAAGGCGGCCCTCGGCGGGAACCCAAGTTCGCCCCATCACCGTTGTTGCCGCTAAGTTAAGCGGTTTTAAGACCACAAACCTCAATGCCGTCTTTCCCGCGCAGGCGCTATGCTATGCCCACATTTTTGCAAGTTTCCAGCCGTGCACCATGCTGTCGAAGCGCTGTAGCCCATGCAGCATGGTGATCGGTCCCGGTTTTGCTTCGCTGGCATAGCCGGTCCATCCTCCTA
>NZ_VVIW01000015.1 GCF_011682045.1 Massilia aquatica
GATCATTCGAACCACTTCCAGCTTCAGGCTGGGATCGAATGTCTTCCGCTTTCTTGTTGCCATGTATTACTCCTCAGATGGTGGATTTTCCACCTATTGAGGTGTCCGAGCAAATTAGACCACAGCACCTTGAGTACCTGACGCAAGGCGGCGTTACGTTCCGACTTGTTGAATTTCTCCTGTTTTGCTTCCAGGAGCAGCATTTCGAAGTAAGCCGTAACGGTAGCGTCCACTTCTTACTGTGACCAGTCTTCGCCGATTCGGACGACGTCGAATCCGAGGCTCTGCAGTTTGGGCGCGACGGTGGCCTCGCCTCGGAAGAAATCTGCTGGTTTCAGTGGCCCCTCGCCTGGGTACTGGAATCCGAAAGCGGCTCCTACGATGGCCTTGGAATCGCAAAGCTCGCCGTTTGTCGGGTTTCGAACTAGGAAATCGCGCGACTTTCCAAACCCGTAGCGGGCAAGGAATCCAGTTCGGCCGAGTGACGAGAACTCATCCAAAGCACTTTGCACCGCCGATGGGCTCTGGAGGCGGGACAGGTCAGACGCCACGGCTTATTTCTTGATTCGGAACTGTTCCCTATCTTTGCCATCAAGCCAGCGCGGCGCGCGGCCACGGCCCGTCCAAGTCTCGCCCGATTCAGGGTTCTTAAATTGCGCGGCAACTGTGCCTTTGACTTTCGTGGCTTTCGCAGTGCGCGCGGAGGAGAGGTCGTCGACGGTTACGCCGTGCAGTTGCATCAGTTCCTTAATTTTCTTGATGGCGTCATCAATTTCATTTTTGCGGGCAGCTTCTGCCAACGATTGCAATTTTTCGATTTGTTCAACATACTCTGCGTAAGATGTCATGTTTTCTCCGAAAAATTGAATGGACTTAATTCTGCAAAAGAGTATATGTGCAATTTAACATGCCAGCGCCAAACCTATGCCAACGAAACGCCTTGAACGCCTTATGTTTGTCCAGGGCGGAAACTGCTTCTTCTGTAAATCATCGCTGGTCAAGGCCGACGCCAGTATTGAGCACCTCTTTGCCACCGCAAACGGTGGAGGCAATAATGAGGAAAACTGTGTTGTCTGCTGCAAATCGCTGAACGCAATCTTGGGGAGCATGTCGCTCAAAGAAAAAGTTCAGGTCGTCCTCAACCAGAAGGGCAACTTCAAGTGCCCAAGAGGTGTTGGCGCTGCCCAAGACGCGGCCGACGCAGCCATAGTCAAGGCCAAGTTGCCGCCCATCGTTTCGTCGAATGAGTCTGCCAGTAAGAGTGCCAGGCCCGACAACCTCGCACTTGTTGTCGCCAATCTTAAGCTGCGCGGCAACGCTAGACCCCGTACAATTAGAACGCTGACAACCAGCATTGCCACGATTTTTCCGAACGGGATAGCCGGAGACGAAATCGCAGCGATTATTCAGAAATTGCAGTCAACGGGGACGGTCACCCTCAACGAGGGCAAGCTCTCTTACGTACTTTGAGTCGCTGGTGTCAAGGTGGTGACCGCTTCAGGAACCAGGTTTCTCAGTCCGTCAACTGTCGGTTCAGAATTCTTAAAACGAAGTCGCCGCCGGTACCGCTGCCAGCAATCAACGCCCGCACATTCGCTTTCACCACGCTCTCATCCACTCCCGCATTGCCGGTCGCCGCCATCACGGCCGCGTAAGCGTCCAGCACGTCGATACCCGTAATGTCGTAACCCCAACCATTGGCGATACCACGTAGCGCTGTCATTCCGGCCGCCAGTGCAAACTCCGGCCGCTCCGCCGCATAGTCCCGCGCAGCCCGTATGAGCGTCCGCGGGTCTGACGGGCTTCGATTAGCTAGTTCGAGAGCAAGCTCAAAGAAGCCCGCATCCTTGGCTGCGGCAAACCATTTGCCTTCATTCCCCGGCTGGCTCGCCACCAGGTCACGCAAAATAGTCTCCCGTGGCTTACCCGGGTACTTCTTCACAATGGCCTTGAATGTCGCCAGATTGGTCGTCGCGTATGTTGCCTCGACTGCATAGCGCGCGTACGCCTCATCTGCAAACCCTGAGCCCAGCAAGATTCCCTCACAGAAGGCCGCAATGGCCGTGAGAGGCGCGTTCAGCCCCTTCGAGTCCTCGGCGTAACGGATGGCCTCTGCGTGCTTGCCGGCTGCGGTCAGGGCCTTGGCGCCCCACACTCGGTTGTGCCATGACTTGTGCCGGTACTCAGACTTTGCAATCAGCTCTAACAGCTCGTCGTGACGACCAGATGCGTACAACGCGCTCAGACAAGCTGCCGTACCTTTGTAGTATCCGTATTCTCCAGTGCGTGCGCAGTGGTCCCACATTGTTTCCAGCGTCGGCGACGTATAGTCAGCCCACTTGGAAGCAATCTCCGGCGTCGCGCAAAGGTCGCCCCAAAACTCCCCGAGGTACTCGAGGTAGGGCATGTCGTCTTCCTGGAGTGCGTCCCACAGACGCTCTAGCCATTTCTCGCGCACCGCGCGGGTGACGTCGGCCCTCGCGATGATAGGGACGAGCGTTTCGATGGCGCGGTTCACTGCGCTGCCTATGCCTCCCGAGGAACTGTCGACCTGCTCAATTGCCGGCGCTAGCTTCTCCAAGAACAGCACCGCGCCTTCGGCGGCCAGGACTGGTTCCTTCTTGGCGATGGGCTTGATTTCAGTGAGCGCTTCTTTGATGCGCTGGATGGGCGTGTCGGACTTCCAGCCGAAGGCGTTGCGACGGAAGCGCGGGGCGAACTGCCATTTGTGGGGTGTGGCCATTGTTCGAAAATTACCTTTGAAAATTGAGCTTTATACTCGCCTTGCGGGCATATCGTATAAACGATTTACTTTGTTTTATGCTCGGTGGCGCCATCGACCGTCCTCGGTGCAGTGAGAAGCTCTACGATGTCCCCAATCACTTTCTCCAGGCTCTTGTTGCCGAGCGATGTGGTCAGATACTCGGGCCGCCCGGGGTGTTGGCGCCGACGCCAAATTGGCCCACAGCGCCGATTATGCCTGACCCTAGCACTGCCGCCGGGAGTCGCGTGGCGCCTGCGTTTGCGCGCATTCGTCTGGGTCAGCGGATTTCGGCATCATGGGTCAATCTGGTGTCGGCGCCAACACTTGGTCCTCACTTCTCTATTTACGTCACTCACAGCAGGCATTATGGTCTTGGGAGCAACCGGAACTAATACAGCAAATTCTGATGCTGAGGCAAGCCATTCAGCATCCTGGATTTATTGAAAAAACCTGCATTCGGTCGGGCTCAAACTCCACTGGCGACATGCTCACTGCACTAGGGATAAAGCATTTATCCGCTCCTCTCGTGAAATCCGCTTCAGTCGCCGTCCATCCGTATGTCGGCCTTGCTCGTATGCTAAAGCTGTGATGACGATTTTTGCGTAGAGAGCATCTCTTCTTGCTATCGTCTTCTCAATGTTCTGGTTTAGCAGCCTAACCAATTTAATCTGAACTCTGAGCGGGCTGGCCGTTTTCGAGAGCGGTGTGGACCTAGTGATACGAATTGTAGACGCTCGTGGCAACAACGTTGGAGCATCTGGCGGGCGTGCTTTTTGTCCTAACTTTGAAAATAGGAGACCTAAGCTGTGCCTTTGAAGCTTAAGCGTAGTCAGCAACTGTTCATTTCGAAGAATCAAGCCATCTAAGGTTTGTACTAAAGGCGTTTTGCTAGGACGTAGTGCCGAGATTTCATCCCGAATGTGCGGGTACGTACAGTCATCGCCGCTTATCAGCGTGCGCGATACACCAGCTTCTTCAGCGACGGCTGAAGAACTAAATCTAAGCTTATTGACCGCAGCCAATTTTGCCAGTCTCTCATTCTTAGGACATCCGTTGTAGACCGCCTGAATCGCGGCCCGAAGAACTTCGTTTTTTGATTGGCTCATGGAGAAACCTCATTCAAAATTTCGTCAGAGCCTATGCGCGCGGATTCGTTATCAAACATTTTTAACACGTTTTTTGCCTGCTCTAACCTTACTTGGTGGACCCTAAACCCACGAGATTGTTGTTCAGTGCTCGCTGCATTTACAACCAATGTCATTTTATGAACCCGGTTTTCCCAAAAAGGACGATGCGTCGAGTCCATGGCGAAACATCCACAGCCAGCACATAATCCGGGAGACCTTGCTGAAAAGTCTGGCGTCGTCGCATCCCACGACACAGTGTCGGTGGCGGCTCTGCATCGGGAGTGCAATGGATTCGTTTTAATTAGACAATTTCCGTAGGAGGAGAAAAATATGCGCAAATCGTGCACCTGCACCAATTCTGTAACCTTATTCTCCAATTCGCGAAGCGACATGGTCTCTCTCCATTCCTTGCCACCAAAATACCGTTCCACTACATCCCCCATCCGACCGTACACCTTTTTACCTTGTGCCGCCTCAACGAAGAACGCAACTGATTGGGCAAAACGCATTGACTCCGCATCGCCTCTGAGCCTACTTACAGCAGGGAAGTAAGCGGCTTCCGTAATGGCGACGCTCATGTGCTTAAAGTGCTCACTAACTGGCCTAAGCAGTGAAGTCTTGGACTCAAGAACGTATGCGGCGAACGTCTTCCGTCCTTGATGAGTCCGGATACATAGGCCTTTTGAATCCCTATATGTTTCCAAATCTTCATCATGGATGTTGGTGTCGGGCAAATGCGAAAGGTCAACTTCTGAGAAGATAAATCGCTTGGTACCTCGCAGAAGAGCGCCGGACATTATCTTCGAGATAGACTCGGACGCCAGTGGGAGGCCTTTCTTCTGCGCAAAGCTTACAATCAGGTCGCCATTACTACCCAATTTTCGCCAAGGTCTATAGAGGCGCTCCAGTAGCATCAATGCCCTAACCGGCATAGGGAAGTAGGACGAGCCTACAGGCCTGCAGCCTAGTAACCATTCCTCGTCCCTAGGATGCGGCACGCCCTTGGATAAAATACCTTTGAAGAAAAACATTTCTACGATACCATTTTTGGAATAGCGTCGAATTACGCAATCTGGAAGGTCGTTTCCTGCAGCCCAGCCCCCCTTGGCTGAACATATTTCGCTGGCACGTAGCCCTACCATATACTGCAACGCGATGACGCTTGCGTCCCTTGCCCTCATAACCATGTTTCGGAGATTTTGTGTAGAGTCATACTCCATTTCCGCTTTCGCTGGATGACTAACCCTTTCTAATTTAGGTAGGGGTTCTCTCCACGGGAATTCGTTGTTCTCAGCCTTAGAAAACTCAAAACTTTGCAATATTTTGTTGGTCCGGTTTATCGCTCTGCTGTTACTGAGGCCAGCGGCAATTGCGTCGTTGCGACAGGTGACAAATTCGGTCTGCAGATGTAATATGTCCTTTGCTTTAAAATCAATCCAGATTAATGCTTTTTTTAAGAGCGGAAGGGCAACTTCATCTGGCAGCGGCGGAATCCTTTTTACTAAATACTTTGAGATTTTCGAGGTAACACTACCGACCAATTTTCCTTCGAAGGGTGAGGCGAGCAGAGCCGACAATCCGCAAGACAACAAAGCCTTCTGTTGATAAAATATATGGTAGAACGTGTTGATACGATACACCACTTGGCTGTAGCTAAATGTCTCCTCATCATCTGCATCATTCGGTACGTCGAAATCTGATGTCGCTGACGCTCCGGTAACGAGGGCGGTATCACCGTAATCGTTAACATCGACGATGCTAGAGCCGTAGAACCTTCGACGATTGGCTAAGATGATTGGTAAGTCTAAAAGAAAGTCTGCCTGAGCCGCCGCGTCAAGCTCCGCAAAGCTTGAATAATTACAGTGAACCATCCACCTAAACAGTTCCCGCATTCCGACGCCCATAGAAATAACACTTCCGGGTTTAAGAGATTTACCGTAGGTGCCACCATGAGAAAGCATACCCCAGATTACTACCTTGAAACATTCGAGCAGCATTGCGTTGCATTCGTGGGTTGAATACGTCCCGTCGGGCAGTTGAAATTTCCAGCCGATAGAGTACCGTTGTCCCGGAGTCTTCGTGTCCAGCCGCCACACTTCGTCCGGCCATAAGGATATGCTCGATATCGCGAACGTCGCACGGCCAGTCTTAGGACGGGGCAACTTTTGTGCAAACTCGTCTACTTTTGTTTTCTTCATTCCAATACTCCTATGGGTCCAAGGTTTGCGAGAGATGCATCGTCGAGAACCGCAGGATTAGTAAAAGATGGTATCCACTTGTTTATCAAGATTGCCATGACAGGCTCGTACACTACCCGCCATCGGGTTGCGTCGAGATAGAAGCGGGCGTGGCGAATCTCATCGGCTAGCTGTAGCGTTCTCGCAAGGGCATACCCAGACTCCCTGTCTATACCTCCCAGTGGGCAGCCGGGACACTGCCCGAACGCCTGGCATAGCCTGCCTGTTTTCTCGCCCGGAATCGGAGAGTCGTATGGGTCCAAACAATTCCACCCCGGTGTAGCTGCGTGCATGTCTGCGGTGTCCGGGCTCGCCCTGATGTCGCGGATGCCACCGGTGTCGACCCATCTTTCCTGCGTCGACATCACCTCCGAGAGGCCCTCGGTTCCTCGGCGTTTTGCACCCGGGCCGTTATAGTGCAAGTCGATGGTGCCCTCAGCTGTTTGACCGCCCGCGGCCATGACTGCTCTGATATCGTTGCCGTTTTGTTCCCGAACGATGTCGAGTCCCGTCATCCTCAATATCTTTATGGTTGTGTACGGAAGTCCGTGGCATTTGCAGAATGTTTTAAGCACGCTATTCCACGTGTTGTCCGAGTCGTCTCCGTTATCTTGCGATGAGAAAAAACCGCGTACCGTTTGGGTGAACGTTTTAAATATGTAGATGTTGTCAGCGAAGAGCCCTGCGTGGGCTCGGATTGAAGAAGTCCACTTCTTCAAAAACTGATGCAGCTCATAGGGCGAAAAGATTTCACCGACCTGAATCGGGAAACTTCGTTTATACGTAAGGTGAGCCCGCGGTTTTACAAACGTGTACCGTACCCGTCGCGACTCAAGTATTTCAACGAGCTCGACATTTCCCCATTTCAGCGCCCGGAGGGCGCCAGTATTTGCCGACGTGTAAACTGAATGAAGTACGACGAATGGAATAATGTCTTCTGCCCTAGGATAGAAAGCGCGAGTTATCGCGTCCTTTCCGTGGGTGTGCTGAATGGCGTCCGCTAGCGCCGGATTGATTTTTCGGATGTCGACCATACTGGGAATAGTGGCGCCAAATGTACGCTTCACCTCCCAGAGTGTAGCTTCCAGTGACGAGTATTGACCCCGGCCTCGACGAGTAAGGTCGGGAAAAATCTCGTGTCCCCCTAGAGTTTTCCATCCTGCCAACACTTGCGAGATAATCTCAATAATGGCGTCACGACAAGCTAAGATAATCCTAGTCCAATCGATATCGTCGATTACCTCCGTCTGCTTGGTTGAGCCATGCGCCCCTAAATAAAAATTCTGGGGGTAGCTCAAGTCAGCCGACATCAACTTTTTGCTTTCTTTGTTTTCAGCTAATATGTCAAGTAGAGCTTTCAGTACACCGAACTGCTTCCTTTGCGTATTTTCGCTTGAGATTTTCCCAGTAGCTGGATTTGGTGAGGCGAGGCCGTTGCGGAATGAAGTGATAAAATCTGAATCGATTTGATTTAAAATTACTGCGGTATGTTTTTTTGCCAAAATAAAGCGCGCAAAGCCGTTTACGAAATTTGTGGCGCCTGTTGCTATCGTCCTGGGCGACTCTCTCTCTTCGTTATTACACCAAGTCGCAAAGGCTTGCGTGAAATATTGCTGGGTGGCCCACCCCTCTGTGACTGCGCGAACTTTCGACAGAGCTTTCTGGAAAGCTTTTACATTTTTCGCTTTTCCTAGGTACGAGTTTAATTCTTCACGTATGACGACATTCTTGCCGCTGTCAGTGATTTCGATTCGCTGCTCTTTAGTAAGCTGCGTGTAACGTGACTTACGCATTTGGCTTCACTAATTTCAAATATCGGTCGGAAATGTCAGGTTCAAAATCGCTTGCGAGCTTTAGATATCTCTGTAGCGTAGTTTTTAAGTCGACGTGACCAAGTCGTGCTTGGATATAAAGCCATGGTTCCGGGTCGGTTTTTTTGCGCGTATAGTAGGTCCAAACGGCATATGTATGACGCGTATCGTGATAGTTAAAAAGCGGTGTATCGACGTGGTGAACGGTCAGAACACCCGACGAATCAAACTTCTGTATTTTCTCGACTTTAGTCTCTCCAGCGCTCCGACAAGCGTTTAAAAATGCACGTTGGAGTGTCCTAACCTGAAGGGGCTTCCCGGCATGAGTACCCGCTGATAGGGGATTAATAAAAAGCGCTTGTGGTTCGTTGGACCCATTCAACGCTGTCAATATCTCTTGACTCTCGCAACGGATATAGTTTTTTATTTCCAGAATTAACCAACCCGGAAAGTCGACGCGTCGGCTTTTATTGCCTTTGCCGATGATTTTTATGTGTACGTCAACAGTATCGCTCGCTGGGTCTGCGAGACGGGCAAACTTTTTTAGCGGTAATCCGCAGACTTCCGATATGCGCATTCCGGTTTCTAAGGAAACCTGCGTAGCAATCCGGTCGCGTGACGATTTCGGCTTAGGAATAATTTCACCAGTAACAGGAGGTGCTGAATTTTGATTAAAATCTCTTTGAGCGGTACGCTCACTCGGCAGAGGCCCTAATGCTTTCAGAATCTTTTGGGATTGCGTGGCCTGTATTACCGATACCTCTTTGTTTTCGTCTGCTGCCACTTTCAACGGTTTTCTGATGCGTGCGTTGACTGCGGTGAAATCCAATTCAGGGTCAAGCAGGGAATCGGCGGGAGGTGCTTTACGATACATCTTATTACCACGGGCCCAGACATAGAATTGACGGATGGTTGTTTTTCGTCGATTAATAGTTGCAGTTTTGTATCGTTGTCCCGTTAAAGGCGATATAGTTGCGCGCATAGCTTTATTGAACGCAGTAATGTCACTTTCAGATGCGAAAGTCCACGGAAGTCCGAACTCTTCACAGAAGCGGAACCATTCCTTTAAATCTTCAGCGGAAGCATCTAGCGTATTTTCAACAATCTTATTTGAATTATTCTTGACGAACTTTTCGTATAAATATAGAAGGGCCGGCTCGCATACAACTCGAGTTAGTTCGTCAACAATGATGGGAAACCTTTCTGGCAAAACCGAGCTTGCCGGTGCATGGCTGATAACCCAATATATCGAATCATCTGGTGCATGTGCTTCTGTTGAATTAAGTTCAGACATATTAGTAGTGTTGTCACACGGAACGGGTCAAAAAATGAATATCTTAACCCGCCGCTCGAAGAATTGCAAGTATGATAATAATGCTATATTAAACAAAACTGGTGGACTCCCTATTGCATAAAGTTTAGGTTAGCGGAATTTATATGGCCTTAATGAAGATAAAGTTAGTTCGAAACCGCCGCTGAACGTTTTTTAGAGCTATCCGCCGTAAGTCGGGCCTAATGCACACTGTAGGCCCAAGCTTTAGAGGGGTGGTTTGTGACCCTTTTGGTGGTGATTAGTGTATTATTTTGATTAATGAGTCAACCACTTGCTACGCTATTTCTTATTAAGCGAATTACGTAGGAGGCGAAGTCCTTTATGTTTTTTGCGTTGCAAGGTTTCAAAAATGGCGTCGTCGCGGCCAACACAGAGAGTGAACAGTTTTTCGTGTCGTATAACGCACCTGGAACGCATGCATGACGATGCACAGGTGCGCGTGGCCGACGTGGAACAGCTGGCGCGCCTCGCCTCTGGCCATGGCTCGCGCGAAACCTTTCTGGCCGAAATTACCCTCGACCCGCCCGAAGCGACCAGCGACCGCGCCGGGCCGCCCCATCTGGACGAGGATTACCTGATTCTCTCGACCATCCATTCTTCCAAAGGGCAGGAATGGAAATCGGTCCATGTGCTCAACGTGGTCGACGGCTGCATCCCCTCGGATATGAGCACCGGCAATTCGGACGATATCGAGGAAGAGCGCCGCCTCTTGTACGTGGCCATGACGCGCGCCAAGGAGCATCTGCACCTGGTGGTGCCGAACCGGTTTTTCATCAAGCAGCAGGCGCAGATGGGCGACCGCCATGTGTATGCGGCGCGCTCGCGCTTCATCAGTCCGGCCATGCTCAAGCATTTCGAGGAATCGGTGTGGATGACGGCCGACACCCGGCAAAGCCGCAAACCCATGCCCGAGAGCGTGCGCATGCTGGTGCGCGACCGTGCCCGCAATGCCTGGAAGTAAGGTGCGAAGCAAGCGCGCGCCGCCGGCCCGCCGTTACACCAGCACGGTCGCGACCGCCACGTACTCGTAGGGCGCACCGCCCGGTTCGCTCAGCGCCTGCACGGAGCAGCGCAAGTGCAGGGCGCCGCCATCGGCCGCTTGCGTATGGATATCACCCGACCAGGCCCCATCGTAAGCCAGCGCCAGGCGGATCTGGCTGGTGAGCGGCTCTGGAAACGGTGCCGCGTGCAAGGCATCCAGCTCCCGCCCGATGAGTTGATCGCGCTGCTTTCCGCTCAGCTCGCACACACGTTCGCTCGCGTCGCGTAGGCGCCCCTGTGGATCGAAGGTGATCACCAGGGCTTGCTGCCCCAACAGTTCCTGCACCTTGCGCGCCTCGGCCAGCTGGATTTGCAGCGCAGCCCGGTCGGCAGCGGCCGCCTGCAGGCTGGCATAGGCGCGCAGCGAGGCGATCACGGTGGTGAACAATTTGCGCGTGGTCAGGTCGGCCTTGCACCAGAAGTCGTTGATGTCGTAATCGCAAATGATGCTGTGTTCCAGCGTCTGGCCCGGCTGGCCGGTGCGCAGGACGATGCGCACCAGTTGGTTGTGCAGTTCCGAGCGCACCTTGTGCGCAACTTGCAGACCAGCATCTTCGGTTTCCATGATGACGTCGAGCAGCACCAGCGCGATATCGGGCATGGCGCGCAGGGTGTCGAGCGCTTCCTTCCCGCTGTAGGCGTGCAGGAAGCTCAGGCGCCGTCCCTGGAACTGGGTATTGCTGAGCGCGAACTTGGTGACCACGTGCACGTCGACATCGTCGTCCACGATCAGGATGCGCCAGGGCGGCTTTTCTTGCGCCGGGGACGCAAGCGGATCGGACGGGTCGTCGTCCTCGATGATCAGGAGGCCAAGATTTGCGTCGTCGGAAGCGGGAGCGGACATGCAGCTACACTATGTCAGCCGGGGCACTTTGTCAAAGACCACACGAGTTATCCCCTGTTTTGCCCGTTTGTAGGAATTTGCCGAATGGACAGTTTATAGTGGCGCTACCGCCAGTTTTAAGTGACTGATTTCATTCATGATTTTTTTTGCCTTTTGAACGGGCATTTTGTAGAAACCCGCTTGAATGCAGGCCTTAAGGGCTGCCGGGGGAGGCTTATCCACAATGTTATCCACACTTCTTGTGGATATCCTCAAAAAGCCTGAAAAATCCGGGGCTTAGCCGATACCGGACGGCTGGGCAGCAGCACTGCGCCTGATTTTTTTGCGACTCGGCAACTGCGCCAGGTGTTTCAATTCCTCGAAGCGGTCGAGAAACAGCGTGTAGGCGCGATCCGGGCCGACGGGGATGATTCTGGCAGGGTGGGGCGGCGGCAGGTGGCCCCAGTCGATCCAGGCGGCCGGCAGCAAGTCGCGCAGTTCGGTGGCCATGCAGACCAGATCGGCCTCCTTGATCGCAGGCACATCGTCGTTGAAGCCGAATTGCTGCCGCAGTGCATTCTTGATGGGATGGACCCGTTGCTTCACATAATCTCGCCCCAGCATGACCTTGACCGGCGACGGCCAGTCGCCCAGGAATTCTTCGCAGTCGTGCATCAGCGCGGCGTATGCCAGCGCTGGCGGCACCAGGCGCGAACTCATCACCGAATGCTCGGCCACCGAATACCAGGGCCGCGCGGCACCGCCCCAGCGCGGTTGCGACGCCAGGCACAGGGCGATGTCGGTAATCGGCAGTCCGGTCGCGTCGGGCGTGAGCAGGTCGAGCACGAAGCCCGACGGCAGCAGGATCGCCGTGCGTCCGTCCGGCTTGTTGAGTAAATCGAATTGCATGATGACAGTGATCGCGACAAGAGTTGGTCCTCCTGAAGTGTACTGTTTTTGCTCCCAAGGCGGCGTTTCGGACAGCCGGCGCCGCATAATAGGGGCTGGGAATGTGCTTGGCGGGAAGTCGATGAACAAGAGAATGCTCAGTGAAGAAGCGTGGACCGGCAGCGCTCTCAAGCCCGTCGTGCATGAGGACTGGAACCCGGCGCTGGCACAAGCTGCCCTGGCGCGGCTGGATGGACGACGGCTGACGCAATTGCAACTCGATGTGGGGCAGGAGCGCAGCATGCTCATCGGGGGCGGGGCCGGCCGTTTTTCGGTGATGATCTGCATCGATGTCGATCGGGAACTGCATACCTTGCTCGACCCCGGCAAGGCGGACACGGCGCACGAGGATTTGCTGGTCGGCGCCCAGCTGGGCAGTTTTCCGGCCAACCAGATCGTGTCCACGGCCGTAGCACTGGCTGCGATACACTATTTTCACGCTGCGGGAGAGGCCTCGCCGCAGTTGTCCTGGCAAACCGAAGGAGCACGATGACGCGGCTGAAACGACTGACCTTCTGGGGCGCGCATGACGATGTGCGCTGCCTGCCGCATCTGGACTTGCATGACCGCTTCGAATTCGTCACCCTGCATTTCGCGCTGGTCGATATCATCTTGCCGTAGCCGGACGCGCGCGCGCCATCGCCAGCGCCAGCACGATCGCCAGCACGGCAATCCCGGCGGCAAGGAAGCTCAGCGACGGCAGGCCGATCTGGTGGATGGCCGCACCGCCGGCAATCGCGCCCAGTCCGGTGCCGGCATTTGCCGCCGAAATGTTCATGCTCGCCGCCAATGCCTGCGCCGACGAGCCGGCTTTCATCACGCGCACCTGGCAGATCGGGAACAGCGCGGTGTACGCCAGTCCCCATACCGCCAGCGCCAGTGCCAGCCAGGCGTGGCTGCCCACCGCCAGCAAGGTCGCGAGCATGCCGCCGATTAACAGCAGCAGGAACACCACGGTCGAGCCGAGCGGGCTGCCGTCGACCACCCTCCCGCCGATCCAGTTGCCGATCATGCCGACCGCGCCGAATCCCATCAGCCACCAGCCGACCTGGGCTGCGGGAATGCCGGCCAGGCGTTCGAGCATGTCGGCCAGGTAAGTGTAGGCGGTGAACATGGCGGTAAACACCAGCACCGACAGGGCCACGTGCGCCAAAAAGCGGCGGTCCTTGAAAATCGCGGTCTGCTGTTCACCGGCTTTCGTGGCCGGCGCCGGCAGGGTTGGCATGAAGGTCTGGATCATGGCCGCCATCAGCACCGACAAGCCGCACAGGATCCAGAAGGTGTTGCGCCAGCCAAAGGTGTCGGCCGCGAGTGTGCCCAGCGGAATGCCGAACACCAGGGCGGCGGATATGCCCAGGTACACCTTGGCCACGGCGCGGCCCGCGTTCTTGGGGCCGGCCAGTTGCCCGGCGGTTTCGCTGGCAGTGCCCCAGAACACGGGCAGCATCAGTGCCGGGATGAAGCGCGCCAGCGCCAGCACCCAGATGTTGGCGGACAGGGCCGCCAGCGCATTCGAGGCGCCGAACACCAGCAGGATCGCCACGAACAGTCCCTTGCGCCCGACATGCGACAGGCGCGCCGTGAGGAAGGGGCCGAACAGCATGACCGTGAATGCGAACAGGGTCACCAGTTGCCCGGCGGCCGAAATGGAAATTTTCAGGTCTTGCGCCAGGGCCGGCAACAGGCCCAGGATCAGGTATTCGGTGGTGACGATGACAAACGCCGCCACCGCCATGATGGCAATCTGCAGGCCGGAGCGCGGCTTGTCCAGCTCGGCCGTACCGGCGGTCAGTGTTGATGTATTCATATGATTCTATGCGAAAGGAACAAGGCCGTCAGTGTATTGGGGAATCACGTTCGTATTGATGGTAAGATTTACCAATATCAATGAATTGGATTCATTAATCGTGTTCTCTTCGGAACGCCTCAAAGGCATCGACGTCTTCGTCAGCGTGGTCGAGCGCGGCAGCTTTGCCTCGGCCGCCGGTCGCCTCAACCTGACCAGCTCCGCTGTCAGCAAGAGCATTGCGCGGCTCGAAAGCCGGCTGGGCACGCGCCTGTTCACCCGCACCACGCGGCGCCTGGCGCTGACCGACGCCGGCAGCCTGTTCTACCAGACCTGCCTGCGCGTGCTGGCCGACCTGGAAGAAGCCGAGACCCTGATCGGCGCCGAATACGTGGAACCGACGGGAAGAGTGCGCATCGACCTGCCGGCCTCGTACGGACGCCTGCACGCCTTGCCGGTGATCCTGCGCTGCCTGGCCGGCCACGAACGCTTGCTGCCGCACATTTCCTTTTCCGACCATTTCATCGACCTGGTCGAGGAGCGGGTTGACATCGTGGTGCGCATCGGCGGCTCGAACGTGTGGCCGGCGGCGCTGGGACATCGCTATCTCGGCTCGGAGCGCCTGGTGTTCTGCGCTTCACCAGCCTATCTGGAGCGCAAGGGCGTGCCGCTGACCGACGCCGACCTCGACCAGCACGAGCGGGTGGTGTACGGCCGCGCGGACGGGCTGGTCAATTCATGGTTGTTCGCGGGCAGCGAGCAGGGCGCGATGGAGCAGCGCTTCATGCCGGGACGCATTGCCGTGGGTGATGGGGAAGGGCAGACTGCCGCCGTGCTCGCCGGCCTGGGCATCGCCCAGTTGCCGACCTGGCTGGTCCGGCAGCCGATCGAGCGCGGCTTGCTGGTCGAGGTCTTGCCGCAGCTGGCGACCGACGGTTTGCCGATGAACGTGGTCTGGCTCAAGGCGCGCCAGCATCTTCCCAAGGTCAAATTGCTGCTCGATGTGCTGGGCAGCGCGCTGACGCCGGCCGGGGCCGTGCCGGCCTGAGCGCCTGCCGTTGTTGATGGTTGTCACCGAAAACGGCCGTTGCGCTGGCACTTGCGTAGCCATTCAATTACTGTGAATGCGGCAACTTCATTGCCATCCCCCTTACTCCGGAGAATCCAGCATGGAATCACACGATCTGGCGTTAACGATGTTCCTCATGTTCATGTGCGCTCTGTACATGATGTACTTGAAGCAGGAAGAGCAGTACAAGAAGCTCACCCGCCTCGAGAACATGCTCAGCTCGGTTCCTGGCGTTGGCGACGGCTACAAGGATATTCACCCGCGGGTCATGGCCAAGATTGTCGCCGGCGAGATCAGCGCGGCCATCATCCTGCATCGGAGCATCGAGGCGATTTCGTTCGGCGAGGCCGAGTCCGTTATCAGAAGCTACATCGCGCACCGCGATTGATCGGCGGTGCCTGGTCCGCAGCCAGCAGGGCCATGAACTCCTCGGCATCGGCCGGCTGGACGGCCAAATAGACAATTACCTTGCCGGCAAGGGGCAGCGCCACCTCGTTCCCCTGGCCGACACCACAAGGAGTAAAGAATGGACACTTTAGATACGGGTTGGATATTAAATTTCGCAATTTTGGCAGGTGTTATTTTTTTAATCTCCAAGGCCGGTACGCAATCCGAGAGATTGAAAAAAATCGAGATGCTGTTAATGTCGCACCCGGATATCGATACCTCGGTCCTTGACCTCTCTGCGCAAGCCAAGAAAATGATCATGGATGGGCATAAATACCGCGCGATGGCACTGCATCGAGAGCAAACCGATTCGACTGCGCGTAGCGCCGAGCTGGCGGTTGAAAAATTCATTGCGCAACAGAGCTCATGAAGACGTCTCCGCTCGTCTCACCAGTCCACTAGCCCATCTTTTCGGGTGCCTCCAGCAGGGCCACGAACTCCCCGGCCGGCACCGGCCGGCTGAAGAAATAGCCCTGCACTTCATCGCAGCCCGCGTCGTCCAGATAATCGAGCTGTTCGCGGGTTTCCACGCCTTCCGCCACCACCGTGATGCCAAGGCCATGCGCCAGCGCAATGGTGGCCTTGGCGATCGCCGCGCTTTTCGCATCGTCGGTAATATTGCGCACGAAACTCTGGTCGATCTTCAGCTTGTCCAGCGCGAAGCGGCTCAGGTAGCTGAGCGACGAATAACCGGTGCCGAAGTCGTCCAGCGCCACCGCCACCCCCATCCCGCGCAACTCGGCGATCTGGGCCATGGCCAGCTCCGCTTCCTGCATCAGCACGCTTTCGGTCAGTTCAATGGCCAGGTAGCGCGCCTTCATGCCGCTGGTGCGCAGCGCGCTACGCACGATCGCGGGCAGGGTGCCGGCCGTGATCTGGTGCGCCGACACGTTCACCGCCACTGGCAGCGCGCACAGGCCGGCATCCTGCCACGCCTTGTTCTGCGCGCAGGCGGTGCGGATCACCCATTCGCCGATTTCGATGATCAGGCCAGAATCTTCCGCCAGCGGAATGAACTCGGCCGGCGAAATCATGCCCAGCTCGGCGCTGCGCCAGCGGATCAACGCTTCCGCGCCGCATACCCGCTTGTCGGCCAGCCGCACCTGGGGCTGGTAGAACAGCGAAAACTCGGCGCGCCCCAGGGCATTGCGCAGCCGGTGCTCCAGCGCCATCCAGTGCAAGGCCCGCGTGTTCATTTCGGATGTGAAATAGCGGAAACTGTTGCGGCCGCTGTTCTTGACGTGCGACAGGGCCGTATCCGCATTCCTGATCAGGTCGCCGGGAGTAACGCCGTCGAGCGGGAACAGCGCAATCCCCACGCTGGCCGTGACCACCACCTCGTGTCCCAGCAGCTGGCAGGGCGCGGCCACCGTGTCGAGCATTTGCTGGGCGGCGGCGTTGATGTCGTCGTTGTCGTCCATGTGCGAAAGCACCAGCACGAACTCGTCGCTGCCGATGCGCGCCAGGGTGTCGCCCGGACGCAGGCGCGCCAGCAGGCGCTGCGCCATTTCGCGCAGCAGCAGGTCGCCGGCGTCGTGGCCGATGCTGTCGTTGACCCGCTGCAAGCGGTCGATATTGAGCAGCAGCACGGCGATCGCCCGCTGCCCCTGGTGCGCGGCCTCGATCGCCTGTTCCAGCCGGTCGTTCAGCAGCGAGCGGTTCGGCAAGCGCGTCAGGGGATCGTGGTTGACCATGAACTGCAACTGTTCATTGGCTTCAGTGATATCGCTCAGGTCGGTGAACACGCCCACATAGCCGGCCGCGCCGTGTTCCGCGCTCGCCACCGCGCTCACCGTCAGCCACTCGGGAAACACTTCGCCATTCTTGCGCCGGTTCCAGATTTCGCCGCGCCAATGCCCGTCGCGCGCCACGGTGTTCCATAGTTGCCGGTAGAAATCCATATCGTGCAGGTTCGAGCGCAGCATACGGATATTGCGTCCCAGCACGTCGGCCTCGCTGTACAGGGTGATGCGCTCGAACGCCGCGTTGACGGCCACGATGTTGCCGGCCGCATCGGTCACCACGATGCCGTCGTGCGTGTACTCGAACACGCGCGCGGCCAGTGCCAGCTTGTCGTCGGACTGGCGGCGCTCGGTGACATCCTGCAAGGTGCCCATCAGCGCGATCACGTTGCCGGCCGCGTCATGCACGCCCGTGCTGCGCGAATGAAAGTAGCGCTGCGGACCGAGCGCGGGATTGCTGCGCAGTTCGCCCGACCAGTTCATGCCATGCTGCACCGCCGACTCGACCAGATGGCGGTCGTCCGGGTGGATTTTTTGCAGGAACACGTCGAGCGGCGGCGGCTGCTCCGCCAGCGGCAGTCCCAGCAGCCGATACATTTCCTGCGACCAGTGCCCGCTGCGGGTCGTCAGATCGAGCCGCCAGCTGCCGATCAGCGCCAGTTGCTGGGCCGCCCGCAGGGCATCGTCGCTGTTGCGCAGCGCCTGGTTCAGGCTGTAGCGCTTGTGCAACTCGCGCAGGGCCAGGGTGCTCATGCCCGCCAGCACCGCCAAAAAGGCCAGCGACACGCCGATGTAGGCGCCGGCCATGCCGTACCAGTCGGCCAGCAGTTCAGCCTCGCCCAGCCCGACCACCACCACCAGCGGACGCCCGCTGACGCGCTGGTAGAAATACAGGCGCCGGATCCCGTCGATGCCGCTGTCGGCCGTGTAGCTGCCGGCGTCGGGCGCGCCGGGCGTATCGTGGAAATTCGGAAAGAAAGTCAGTCGCTTGCCTTCGGCCATGGTGGCCACCGGCATGCGCAGCACCAGCACGCCATCGGTGCGCACCAGCGCCACCACGCCATCCTTGCCGACCTTGATCGCATCGTAAAAGCGGCGCAGATACTTCGGCTCCAGCGCGGCCACGATGACCCCGCCAAAGCTGCCGTCGGGCCGGTTGATGCGGCGGCTGAAACTGATGAAGGGCACGCCCAGCTTGCTGATGATCGGCCCTTCGATGTGCATGCCGTAGCTCGGCTGGTCGCGGTGCACGCGGAAATATGCGCGGTCCGACAGGTTGTAGCTACCTGGCAATTTCTGGCTGTCGTGAATCATCTTGCCGTCCGCATCGAGCAGCCAGATGGCGCGGATGAAGGGCAGGTTGGTGATACTGCTGTCGAGCAATTCATCGACCAGGCGGTCGCGCTCGGCAGGTCCCTGCGGCACCATCTGCACCGCCTTGATGGTGGTCTGCATGGCCAGGTCGACCGCGAAAATGCTGTCGACCGCCTGTTCCTCGAGCACCTTGACCAGCACGCGCGCGCTGTTGCTTTTTTGGGTGATGAGGTTGTCGCGCGACTGGACCAGCTCGAACACGAGATTGACGACGATGCCGACGAAGATCAGTCCGGCAAAGCCGAGCACCAGCAACGTGACCCCGCGCTCGCCGCGGCTGGCGAGCCGGAGAGAAAAAAAGGGGTTCATTGAATTGCACCTTGATCGATTGAGCGGGCCTGCGCGGCGCCTGCCATGGCATTCTTGACCCTGTTTTCACGTCTGTTATATCAGATCGGGCAGGAGTAATAAAGCGCGAATTGTTGTGTTCGATGAAAGTGTTGGCAGGCTGTTCCGGGGCAGCCGGCGCCCGACCATTTAAAATAGCGGGTTTGCTCCCTGAAAAGTCCGCCGTGAATGCCCGCCCGCCCATCTGCCCGCCCATGCCCGCCGCCCGCCGCGCACTGGCCCGCGCACGCGCGCTGGTCGCACCAGGCGAACTGGCCGGCTTGCTGCGCGATCCGGCGCTGCGCCTGCTGGAAGCCGGCTGCGCCGGCGCTGCCGTCTTCGAGCAGGCCCACATCGACGGCGCCGGCTACCTCGACACGCGCGAGCTGGAAGCGGCGCCGCTGTTCAACAAGGTCGACGACGCCGCCCTGCTGCGGGTGCTGCTCGCACACGGCGTGCGCCATGACACCACCGTCGTCGTCTACAGCCGTAATCCGCTGGCGGCCGCGCGCGCGGCGCACCTGATGCTGTACGCCGGCGTGACCGACGTGCGCATGCTCGACGGCGGCTTTGCGGCATGGGGCGCGGCCGGCCTGCCGGGCGTCGCGGGCCCTGCCGCGGTAGCGCTGGCGGCGACCGACTTCGGCGCGCCGTTTCCCGGCCGTCCCGACTACCTGACCGGCATGGCGCAGGCGCGCGCGATGCAGGCGCGGCCCGATTGCGCCCTGGTCAGCATCCGCACCTGGAACGAATACACCGGCGCCACCTCGGGCTACAGCTACATAGAGGCGCGCGGCGAGATTCCGGGCGCGTTGTGGGGCAGGGCCGGGCGCGAGGGGGATGTGAACAGCATGAGCCACTTCCAGCACCCGGACGGGCGCATGCTCGACGGCGCGGCGATCGAGGCACTGTGGCGCGCCGGCGGCATCCATCGCGCCAGCCACAATGCCTTTTACTGCGGTACCGGCTGGCGCGCCTCGCTGGCCTTCTTTTACGCGTGGGTGATGGGCTGGGAGCGCATCAGCGTGTACGACGGCGGCTGGTACGAGTGGAGCACCGACCCGGGCAATCCGATCGCCATCAACCCTGCGGCGCCGCCACGATGCGGAACGCCAGTTCCATCGGGTCTTGCACCGTCAGCGCCCCACCCATCACCGACATCGGCGTGATCCCGAAATCGCTCTGGTTCAGGATGAATGTGCCGCTGGCGGTCAGGCCGCCGGCGCCGCGTTCGATCGTGGTCGGCACGTCGAGCGTGCGCGAGACGCCATGCAGCGTCACGGTCAGGCGCAAGGTTTGAACCTTGTCGCCCTTGCCGGCGGCGCGTTCGGCGTGCAGTTCCACCAGCGGAAAGCGCTCTGCGTCGAGCACCCGCGTGAGCATGTTGGTGCGGGTGCCGGCGATAGCGTCAGGGTCGGGCTGGGTGGCCAGGCCGGCCTTGGTGCGCAAGTCGGTCTCGTCGACCGTCATCTGGTCGAGCCGGAAGCGAAAGTCGGCGCGCCCTGCATCGGGTGCGACAAAGCCCTCGATGCTGCGGCTGGCGACAACGTGGTCATGGCCCATGCGCGCAAACGTGCCGCCGCGCCGTACCGTCACGGTGATGAGCGAGAGCGCCGCATCGATGCGCAGCACCTGCTGCGCGCGCGCGGCGTCCCGGTACCAGCCAAAAGCCGGGGCGGCGGGCGTGGGCGCCGGCGGCGGCGCGGTCGTGCTGGCGCATCCGGCGACGAGGACCAGCAGCGCAAGGTAGGTTCGGATCGGTTTCATGGCACGATTGTGGCACGAATCGGGCCACTGCGCGGCTCACAAGGGCGCCACCGGACCCGGCGAACTGCCGAGGATGCCCAGCGCCATCCACAGCGCCACCAGCGCGTAGAACACGCGCGGCAGCCAGGCCATCATCTCGAGCTGGAAGCGGTTGATGGTGTCGCTCTCGCTGGCGGCGTGGCGGCGCAGCATCTCGGGCAGGGTGCCGCTTTGTTCGCCGGTGAGCGCCAACGCGTGCCACTGGCCGGTATCGGCCAGGCGCAGCGTCCGGATGGCCTGCGCCAGGGTCGCGCCGGCGATCAGCTGCGGCAGCATCGCCGCCAGGTCGGCGCGCACCAGGCGGTTGTCGACCGTGTCCAGCGCCACCGGCATGGCGTCGAACAGCGGCAGGCCGGCGTCGAGCAGCAGCGCCAGGCTGTCGACGAAGTCGCGCATGTTGCGGCGCACATGCATCGGGCCGAAGACCGGGAGCGCCATCAGCGCGCGTTCGACCGTCGCGCGCGGCGGCGACGCGCCGCCGCCGAACCATTCGATTGCCCGCGCCGCCAGCAGCGCCGCGCCGCCGAGCACCAGCAAGGGCGCCAGCACGCGCCACAAGTAGCCGCCCACTGACAGCGTGCCGCCCGCCAGCGCCGGCAGCGGCTGGACCAACAGGGCGAGCGTCAGGATCGCCACCGGCAGCACCATGCGCGAGCGCAGCGTGGACAGTTGGCGCGCCCTGGCGGCATGAAAATCGGCCAGCCGCTGATAGGTCGGCAGCGGGCTGCCGGCGGCGAACGCCGCGCGCAGCAGGCGCGCTTCGAACTGGGTGAACAAGCCGCTTGCCAGGCCGGCGCCGGCCGGCTCGTTGCGGCGCGCCGCCAGCTTGCGAAAAGCCGCCACCCGTGCGCTCCCGGCGCGGCCCAGGTCGAGCAGCGCATATGCCCGGTCGGGCGGCAGGCCGGCCTTTTCCATCGCCGCCAGGTGCTGGTAAAGCTGCGCGCGCAGCAGGGCGGGAAGAGGGCGGTGGCGGGTCATGCGGCGATTGTGGCACAGCGTGAGCATGGCCGCCAAATTGGCGCTATGATGCGACTTGCTGTTTCGTCATCAACCACGAAAGGAATGCCATGATCGACCTGTATTCGGCGCCCACGCCGAACGGCCACAAAGTCTCCATCGCGCTCGAAGAACTGGCTTTGCCGTACAGCTTGCACGCCCTGGAACTCAATCAGAACCAGCAGAAGGAAGACTGGTTCCTGGCGATTAATCCGAACGGCCGGATTCCGGCGATCGTCGACCGCGCCGAAGACAACTTCGCGGTGTTCGAGTCGGGCGCCATCCTGGTCTACCTGGCCGAAAAGACCGGACAGCTGATGCCGGCGGACGCCAAGGGCCGTTCGCAGGTCATGCAGTGGCTGATGTTCCAGATGGGCGGGGTCGGTCCGATGATGGGGCAGGCCAATGTGTTCTTCCGCTACTTCCCCGAAAAGATCCAGCCCGCGATCGACCGTTACCAGGGGGAGAGCCGGCGCCTGTTCAAGGTGCTCGACGGCCGCTTGCGCGATCACGAATTCTTGGCCGGCGATTATTCGATTGCCGATATCGCCAACTGGGCCTGGGTGCGCACGCACAAATGGTCGGGTGTCTCGATCGAGGAACTGCCGCACCTGGCGCGCTGGATCGAGGCCATCCGCGCCCGCCCGGCCGTGGAAAAGGGCTTGCAGATGCCGCCATCGCCACGCGAACTGAATTCGTCGAACGAAGAAGAAGCCGCCAAATTTTCCGCCGCCGCCCGCACCATGCTCGAAACCGGCCAGTCGCGCAACAACTAACCACTCGCAAGGATGCCATGAAACTGTACGTCAGCACGTTTGCGCCCAACCCACGCCGGGTCACCATGTTCATCGCCGAAAAAGGCATCGCCGGGATCGAACAGGTGATGATCGACCTGGCCGCCAATGAACACAAGAGCGAGGCGTTCGTGGCCAAGAACCCGCTGGCGCGCGTGCCGGCGCTGGAACTGGCCGACGGCCGCGTGCTGTGCGAAACGCGCGCCATCTGCACCTATCTGGAAGGGCTGCATCCGGAACCGAACCTGATGGGCGAGGGTTTCGAGGAGCGCGCCTTTATCGAGATGGCCGACCGCCGCGTGGAGATGCATCTGTTCCTCGGCATCGCCAACAGCGTGCGCCACACGCATCCGGGGCTGGCGGTGCTGGAGCAGCCGCAGTTTCCCGAGTTTGGCGCGTCGCAGGGCGAGAAGATGCGCGAGCACGCGCGCTGGCTCGATGGCGAACTGGCCAGGCATTCGTTCGTGGCCGGCGCGCGCTTCACGGTGGCCGATATCACGGCCTGGTGCGCGCTCGAATTTGCGCGCGGGCTGATGAAATTCAGGCCGGGCGCGGAAGGCATGCCGCACTTGCAGGCCTGGCGCGACCGGATGGCCGAGCGGCCGTCGGCGGGGCGGTAGGTCCGAATTGCTGCGGCCCCCTTCAATCGCGAGCAGGTGTGCGGCGTATGGATAGTGCGCCACCGTTAGTTCGTCATGTCGGCGGTTTAGGCGGCCAGCGTTGCGCCGTGTGTTTTACTCGCAGGATCTCAACCATCTCTTTCCTTATTCGGTAGACGACAAGGTAGTGAGGATGGACAACCATCTCGCGGGTACCACGCTGGCGGCCAGTCCGATACAACTGAGGTCGACCAAGCAGCTTTTCGGCTTTGCTTTCTATTAATTTGACAAATTGCTCAGCAGCGTGCTCGTTATTTTCCGCAATATATTCAACGATCTCGAGCAGATCGTTCTTGGCCTGCTTTTTCCATTCAAGCCGGTACACGTTTCGACCTTACCGCCTTGATGGCTGCGCGAACACTACGCATTACCTCATCATGGGGGATTGTCGGACTAGTATCATTGATGGCTTCTTGCACTTCAGCTCTAAGCCACTTGTCGTAGGCGGCCGCTTCATGCGCCTGTTTCATGGCGACGGATGTATCCGGACGTTGTCGGGTCGTGAGGGTGTCAGCATTCCAGTTGGCGGCGTCAACATCGAAGTGAACGATTCCAACTGACTTGAGATAGCCGACCAGTGTTTCGAATTTCCGGAAAAGGCGAATCTCTTGACTGCGTTGGGTCGTCAGAACGTGTTCCGTTGTGCCTTGCTTGATGACGATCCCCCAGCCGCCAGGCTGACCTACAATGCGAGCTCGGCGCACACTTTTGGTTCCCACCAGCATAAATAAGGTGGCGTGATCAATGGGTTCCTGTGTCATACATTGCTCCTTTCCAACGACAGCGTGTATGCCTTCACTGCTATTCTTGTCGCAAATTGTAGATCATTGCAAGGGATTTTGTCAGGCGGGGGTGCTGGTGCGACGGGCCGACACTAACTTTGCCCTGGGCATGGCGACAAAGGCGATACGGCGCTCCCGGAAAAGGACGGGACTGATGGAGAGGGGGGCTGATTGCCTGATTGCCTGATCGATGACGATGCGGAAAAGCTTGAAAATTGACTGGCGTCGCGCGATTGCTCACCCGCCGCTCGCCCCGGTGCACGCAAAGCGCGCCTTATATTCGCTGGGCAGCACCCCCAGCTGCGCCGCAAACGCCCGCCGCAGATTGTATTGCGTGCCGTGGCCGCTCTCGCGTGCCACCTGCTTGACCATCATTCCCGGCTGTTCCAGCAGCATGCAGGCTACCTCCAGCCGCAGGCGCGCCAGCAGTTGCGCCGGCGTCAGGCCGGCTTCCTCGCGCAGCTTGCGGTACAGCGAGCGTACCGACAGCGCGCAGGCGCTGGCCATCTGGCCGATATCGAGCGATTGCGCCAGCCGTGGGCGCAGCCATGCGGTCAGCTGCGCGCTCACGCCCTGAGCCTGCGACTGCGCCAGCAGCTCGGAACTGAACTGGCGCTGCCCGCCCGGTCGCTTCAGAAATAACACCATCCGCTTGGCGACGGCCAGCGCCGCCGCACGTCCCAGGTCTTCTTCGACCAGGCTCAGTGCGAGGTCCATGCCCGCGCTGATGCCGGCTGACGTATAAAACTTGCCGTCCCTGACGTGCAGCGCATCGTCCAGCACCGACAGGCAGGGATGCTCGGCGCGCAGCGCCGCCACGTCGGCCCAGTGTGTCACTACCAGCTCACTGTCAAGCAGGCCTGCCCGCGCCAGCACAAAACTGCCCGTACAGACGGAGCAGCAGCGCGCAACCGTAGCGCCCGCATCTGCGACCCAGGCCAGCGTCGCGCTGCCATTCGCCTGCGCGGCCGCCGGCAGCGCCTCGATTCGGCCGCCGGACACGATCAAGGTCGCGCCATGCAAGTCCGGATCCGGCAAGGGAGACGTGAGCAGGCTCACACCGGACGACGACGCGACCGCGCCGCCACCGGCAGCGACCAGATGGAGCCGATACGGTGGCGCCAGGCCGGCATCGCGCGCCTCGTCATTCGCGCTCGAAAAAACCTGGACAGGACCGGTGGCGTCGAGCAGCAAGAAATCAGGAAAAACCAGGAGCCAGATGTCAATCGTGGCAGTAGATGCGTTCATATTGGCAAATATTCAACCATGACAGACATTTCTGTCAAGGCCAATTCCTATAAGCTGCCGGCTTGTGCAACCAGAGAAACGCTCTTCCATGTCCACCACCGTTTTCAAGCCAGCCGCGCGCCATAGCGTCTTTCGCTACCTCGTCGCAGCCGTCGCCTGCGCGCTGGCCGGCACCGCGGCGGCGGCCAAGGTGCCGCTTCCCGCTGGATGCAACAGCGCTGGCACGAGCAAGCCCGCGCCAACGGCGGTAGCGCTTGTCCAGTCGGTGTTCCCGCCGGTTCAGGTGCAGGTACGCACGCCGGTCCAGCCGACTGTGCTGCCCAGCGGCGGTCGCAATTATCTGCTCTACGAACTACATGTGCAGAATTTTTCGATGGAAGCCGTGACCGTGCGCGGCATCGAGGTCCTCGACGCCGGCCAGCCTGACTCGGCCCCCATCGCCGAAATCAGGGATGGACAGATAGGCGCGCAATTGCGCCAGGTAAGCATCGGCGACAACCCGGCCATTCTGCAGCGCCTGGGTGTGGGCCAGGGCGCCGTTGCCTTCCTGTGCCTGGCGTTCGACGACAAGGTGGCGGTGCCAGCGACACTGCGCCATCGCGTGCTGCTCGACAAAGCGGTGGCCGACGGTCCCGTGATCGGCACGCATGCCACGCCGCTGCTGGTACTGGGACGGCCGCTGGTCGGTACCAACTGGACGCCAGGTAACAACCCGAGCCTGCATTCGCATCATCGGATGGGCTTGTGGGTGGTCGATGGCAGCGCGCAGATTTCGCGCCGCTATGCGATCGACTGGAAGAAGTTCGACGCCGGGCGCAAACCGTATTCCGGCGACGCGCGTGATGTGCGCGCCTACTACGCCTACGGCCAGAAGGTGCTGGCCGTGGCCGACGGCACCGTGGTCAGCGCACGCGACGGCTTTCCGGACAATATTCCAAAGACCGAAGCCGGGTTCGAGACAGCGCTCCCGGTCACCCTGGATACCATCGGCGGCAACCAGGTCATCATCGACCTGGGCAACGGGCAGTTCGCGGCGTATTACCATCTCCAGCCCGGCAGCGTCGGCGTCAAGGCCGGCGACCGGGTGCGGCGAGGGCAGTTGCTGGCGCGCGTCGGCAATTCGGGCGATGCTCGCTGGCCGCACCTGCACTTTCAGGTGACGGACAAGCCGGACGTCATGGCCAGCGAGGGCTTGCCGCAACTGTTCGAGAGCTACCGCGCCAAAAGCGGCGACTAAGCGTGGGAGACGCGCGGCGGCGAATATCCGATGGGCGATGTGGTGCTCGACTTCGGGCCAGATACTTAGTAGACGTAGCCTGCGACACTTTTCGCTACGCGACGCGCTTGTACCAAGCCTGGTGCGCAAACACCGGCCGGTAGCTGGCCGCCAGCGTGTCGCCCGGCGCCAGTTCGCGGTCGATGCCCAGCACCCCGAACAGCGCCAGGCTGTCATGGAACAGGCGCAGGGCGCGCTGGCGCAGCAGCGGCCCGAAATCGGCCAGCGCGTGCCGGCACACGATCAGCTGGAATTCGTTGAACGAGGCATCCGTCACCAGGTTGTACTGCGCCCACGTGATGCGGCTGCGCAGCGCCGGCAGCAGCACCGCGTGCTTGCCGCGCACCTCGAAATAGTCGGCCAGCTTGGCCGTGCCGCCGCTTTTCAGGTAATTCTCCTGGTACTGCGCCATGCGCTCCATCGGAATGCTGGCCTCCAGCGCTTCCGCCAGCAGTTCCTCGTTGGCGACCGTGGCAAAAATCTCGGTCCGATGGTGCATCCGCTGCTCGGCCAGCAGAATCGCCAGCGACCACGCTTGCTCCGCATGCGCGCATTCGGCCAGCCACACTTTCGGCAGCGCCGACGCGCCGAGGCATGCGAGCACCTCGCGCGTCTGGCGCACCTGCTCCGGGTCGTCGAACAAGAGCGCCGGGCGCACGCTCAGCGCGCGCAGCAGGGCCGCCGCCGTTGGCGGGTCGTGCAGCACCCGGTCCTGCAGCAGCGACACCGTCGCCAGTGCGCGCTCGCCCATCAGCCCCAGCACCCGCCGTGTCAGGCCGGGCCGGTCGTAGGCGCGGAAGTCGAAGCCGTAGCGCTGGAACACGCCTTCGAGCAGCAGCGCGATTTCCAGCTCCTCGACGGCCGGCGCACTGGCCTGCCGAACGGGCCCGTTCAATGCAGCCACACCCGCATCAGCGACAGCAGCTGGGCCACGTCGACCGGCTTGGTGATGTAGTCCGAGGCCCCGGCGGCGATGCACTTGTCGCGGTCGCCCTTCATCGCCTTGGCGGTCAGGGTGATGATCGGCAGCGACTTGAACTTCGGTATGCGCCGGATCGCGCGCATGGTGTCGTAGCCGTCCATCTCGGGCATCATGATGTCCATCAAAACGATCTCGATGGTGGGATCCTTTTCCAGCACCTCGATGCCGTCGCGGCCGTTTTCGGCGAACGAGACCTGCATCTGCTGGCGTTCCAGCAGCGACGACAGGGCGAAGATGTTGCGCAGGTCATCGTCGACGATCAAGACCTTGCGCCCTGCCAGGCCCCCATCGGCCGCGTGGATTTCTTCCAGCATGCGGCGCTGCAGTTCCGGCAGCGAGGCGTGCGAGCGGTGCAGGAACAGGGCCGTTTCGTCGAGCAGGCGTTCGGGCGAACGCGCATCCTTGATGACGATGGTCTTGGCGTAGCGTTTGAGCTTGGTCACCTCCTTGCGGCTCAATTCCTTGGCGGTGTAGATCACGATCGGCAGGTCGCGCAGGGCAGGGTCCTTGCCGATCACGTCGAGCAAATCAAAACCGCTGATGTCGGGCAGGGTCAGGTCGAGCACCATGCAGTCGAAGTGCGAGCCGCGCAGCGCTTCAAGGGCCGCTTCGCCGGTTTCCACGGCCACGATGCGCAGGTCGCTGTCGCCGATCAGGGCCACGATCGAGTCGCGTTGCATTTTTTCGTCATCGACCACCAGCAGGCTGCGTTTGCCGCCCAACAGGAATTTCTGGATGCGCGTGAATTCTTCCTGCAGCGCGTCGCGTTCGACCGGTTTGCCGATGTATGAAATGGCGCCCTGGCGCAGCGCCCGTTCGCGTTCGCGCATGGTGGACATGACGTGCACCGGAATGTGGCGCGTGCTCGGGTCGCGTTTCAGGCGGTCGAGCACCGTGAAGCCGTCGATATGCGGCAGGTCGAGGTCGAGCAGGATGGCTGACGGCAGGTAGTCGCGCGCCAGCGACAGCGCCGAATCGCCCTGGTGCGTCACGATCGCCTTGAAGTTCTTCTCGCGCGCGAACTCCATCAGTTCCTTGGCGAAGGCTTCGTCGTCTTCGATGATCAGCACCGACGGGTCGCCCGGGGCGATCAGCCCGCGGTCGTCCAGCACCGAGGCGTAGTCGACCAGTTGCGCCTGCGCCGCCGCTTCCGGCGCCACGCTGCTGTCGTATGGCGTCACCGTGCTGGCAACGACCACGGTCGATGGCGGCGGCGCCAGGCGCGCAGGCTGCGGCTGGCGCGCCTGGTCGTAGTTGATGAAGCCGGCCCGGTTGTAAGGCAGGAACAGGGTAAAGGTGGAGCCGGCGTTGACCACCGATTCGACCCGGATCTCGCCGCCCAGGAGGCGCGCCAGTTCGCGCGAGATCGACAGGCCAAGGCCGGTGCCGCCGTACTTGCGGGCGGTCGAGCCGTCGGCCTGCTGGAAGGCTTCGAAAATCAGTTGCAGCTTGTCGGCCGCGATGCCCACGCCGGTGTCGCGCACCGAGAACGCCAGCACCGCGTCGGCGTGCACCAGGTTCGGGTGGTCGCTGGTCCAGCCGCTCGTCACCAGCGAAATGTCGAGCGACACCTCGCCATGGCTGGTGAACTTGAAGGCGTTCGACAGCAGGTTTTTCAGCACCTGCTGCAAGCGCGTGGTGTCGGTCATGACGGCCGTCGGCAGGGCGTCTGCCAGCAGCACCGTGAAGCCCAGGTGCTTGGCTTCGGCCATGTGGCGGAAGGTGCGGTCGACGTAGTTACGCAAGTTCGAGAAGCGGTATTCCGACACGTCGAGTGTCACGGTTCCGGATTCGATCTTGGACAGGTCGAGAATGTCATTAATCAGAGTCAGCAGGTCCGATCCGGAACCGTGGATCGTCTTTGCGAACTCTACTTGCTTTCCCGAGAGGTTGCCCTCCGGGTTATCCGACAGCTGCTGCGCGAGAATGAGCAGGGAGTTGAGCGGGGTGCGCAACTCGTGCGACATGTTCGCCAGGAACTCGGATTTGTACTTGGACGACAGCGCCAGCTGGGTCGCCTTTTCTTCCAGCGCCAGCTTTGCCTGTTCCACCTCGCGGTTCTTGCGTTCGACCTCGATGTTCTGTTCGGACAGCAGGCGCGCTTTTTCGGCCAGTTCCTGGTTGGTCTGCTGCAGTTCCTGCGCCAGCGACTGCGACTGGGTCAGCAGCGACTCGGTGCGGCTGTTCGCTTCGATCGTGTTGAGCACCACGCCGATCGACTCCATCAACTGGTCGAGGAAGGAGAGGTGGGTTTCGGTGAAGCGATCGAGCGAGGCGATTTCGATCACCGCCTTGACCTGCTGCTCGAACAGGATCGGCAGCACCACGATGTTGGTCGGTGGCGCCGCGCCCAGGCCCGACGAGACCACGATGTAATCGCGCGGCACGTCGGTCAGCCAGATGCGGGTTTTTTCGAGCGCGCACTGGCCGACCAGCCCTTCGCCGGGCAGGAAGGAGGTGGCCAGCTTGCGGCTGGAACGGTAGCCGTAGCTGGCGATCATGCGCAGGCGCGCGTCGAGCTCCTGCGAGTCCATCATGTAGAACACGCCGTGGTGGGCCGACACCAGCGGCGCCAGTTCGGACAGGATCAGTTTCGTCACCGCCTGCAAGTCGCGCTGGCCTTGCAGCAGGCGCGTAAAGCGCGCCAGGTTGGTCTTGAGCCAATCCTGCTGCGCATTCTTCTGCGTGGTTTCCTTGAGATTGCGGATCATCTCGTTGATGTTGTCCTTCAGGTAGGACACCTCGCCGCGCGCTTCCACCTGGATCGAGCGCGACAAGTCGCCGCGCGTCACGGCCGTCGCCACCTCGGCAATCGCGCGCACCTGGTTGGTCAGGTTCGCGGCCAGCTGGTTGACGTTCTCGGTCAAGTCCTTCCAGGTGCCGGCCACGCCGGACACGTTGGCCTGTCCACCGAGTTTACCTTCCGTGCCCACCTCGCGCGCCACGCGCGTCACTTCCGAGGCGAACGAAGACAACTGGTCGACCATCACGTTGATGGTGTCTTTCAGTTCCAGGATCTCGCCCTTGACGTCCACCGTGATCTTTTTAGAGAGGTCGCCGCGCGCCACGGCGGTGGTCACCGCAGCGATGTTCCTCACCTGGCCGGTCAGGTTCGACGCCATGAAGTTGACGTTGTCGGTCAAGTCCTTCCAGGTGCCGCCCACGCCCGGCACATAGGCCTGGCCGCCGAGTTTTCCTTCGGTGCCGACTTCGCGCGCCACGCGCGTCACTTCCGATGCGAAGGAGGACAATTGGTCCACCATCACGTTGATCGTGTTTTTCAGTTCCAGGATTTCTCCCTTGACGTCCACCGTGATCTTTTTAGAGAGGTCGCCGTTCGCCACGGCGGTGGTCACGTCGGCGATGTTACGCACCTGGCCCGTGAGGTTACCCGCCATCGAGTTCACGCCGTCGGTCAAGTCTTTCCAGGTGCCGGCCACGCCGGGCACGTTGGCCTGGCCGCCGAGTTTACCTTCGGTGCCCACCTCGCGCGCCACGCGCGTGACTTCCGAGGCGAAGGAGTTCAACTGGTCGACCATCACGTTGATGGTGTTTTTCAGCTCCAGGATCTCGCCCTTGACGTCGACCGTGATCTTTTTAGAGAGGTCGCCGTTCGCCACGGCCGTGGTCACGTCGGCGATGTTACGTACCTGGCCGGTGAGGTTGCCCGCCATCGAGTTGACCGAGTCGGTCAAGTCCTTCCAGGTGCCGGCCACGCCTTTCACCTGCGCCTGGCCACCGAGTTTGCCTTCGGTGCCCACCTCGCGCGCCACCCGCGTGACCTCCGAGGCGAAAGAAGACAACTGGTCCACCATCACGTTGATGGTGTTTTTCAGCTCTAAAATTTCACCCTTGACGTCCACCGTGATCTTTTTCGACAGGTCGCCGTTCGCCACGGCGGTGGTCACCGCCGCGATGTTCCTCACCTGGCCGGTCAGGTTCGACGCCATGAAGTTCACGTTGTCGGTCAAGTCCTTCCAGGTGCCGCCCACGCCCGGCACGTAGGCCTGGCCGCCGAGCTTTCCTTCGGTGCCCACCTCGCGCGCCACGCGCGTGACTTCCGAGGCAAAGGAGCGCAGCTGGTCCACCATGACGTTGATGGTGTCTTTCAGTTGCAGGATCTCGCCGCGCACGTCCACCGTGATTTTCTTGGACAAGTCGCCGTTGGCCACCGCGGTGGTCACTTCGGCGATGTTACGTACCTGCGAGGTCAGGTTGCCCGCCATCGAGTTGACCGAGTCGGTCAAGTCCTTCCAGGTGCCGGCCACGCCCTTGACCTGCGCCTGGCCGCCGAGTTTACCTTCGGTGCCGACTTCGCGCGCCACGCGCGTGACTTCCGACGAGAACGAGGAGAGCTGTTCGACCATCGTATTGGCGGTGGTGGCCGCGCGCAGGTACTGGCCCATGAGCGGATGGCCGTCCACTTCCAGCGCCATGGTCTGCGACAGGTCGCCCTTGGCCACGGCGCCGATCACGCGCGCCATTTCCGTGGTCGGGCGCACCAGGTCGTCGATCAGGGTGTTGACGGAACTGATGATGGTGGCCCAGCCGCCCACCACGTTCGGGACCGAGGCGCGCTTTTCCAGCCGGCCTTCGGCGCCGACCACGCGCGAGACTTCGGTGACGGCTTCCACCATCTTTTCCTTGGTCTCGATGATGTCGTTCAGGGTATCGGCGATCTTGCCCGAAATGCCGCTCCAGTCGGATGGCATGCGCGCCGTAAAGTCGCCTTTCTTGAGCGCCATCAGGGTCGATAGCAGGAGCTTGATGTCCAGTTCTTCGGCCATGTCGGTCATGTTGTTCATCGGCTTTGTCCTCGTTTTTTGGGAGTTGAAAGAGCGGCTTGATGCGGGTTCAAGCTCGTTATCTGGTGGGTTGTCCGGGCCTGCAGCAGTGCCAGCATGGCCGCTGCGGGCAGGGGAGGGCTGAGCAGTTCGCCCTGGTATTCGTCGCAGCCGAGCGACTTTAAAACGGCCAGCTGTTCGGTGGTATGCACGCCCTGGGCCAGCACGCGCAGGCCGAGCGCGCGCCCGAGATGGACGATGGCGGCAGCCATGTCCGTGCCGCGATCGATGCCGATGGCGCGCACGAAGGCGCGGTCGATCTTGATGGCGTCGAGCGGCAGGTCGCGCAGCATGGCCAGGGCTGCGCCGGCGCTGCCGAAGTCGTCGACCGTCAGGCGCACCCCGGCCGCTTTCAGCTCGTGCAGCACGGCGGCGCTGTCGCGCGTGTCGAACAGCAGGTGCTCGGGAATTTCGAGTTCCAGCCAGCCGGCCAACAGCTTGCAGCCGCGCAGGTGCGCCAGCACGCGCGCGGCCAGTTCGGGGCGGATCTGGAGCAGCGCCAGGTCGACCGCCATGACTACCTGCGCCACTTGCGCCGCTGCCGGGGATGAAGCGGCGCGCCAGGCCGCCACTTCGGCGCAGGCCGCGCCCAGCATCCATTCGCACACCTGTTCGAGCAGCAGGTTGTCGGCCACGTCGGGCAAGAAGCGCGCGGCGGCGATCAGGCCGTGGCGTGGATGGCGCCAGTACAGCAGCGCTTCGACCGCTACGACCGCGCCATCGGGCAGGGCGGCGCGCGGCTGGAACAGCAGTTCGAATTGCCTGCCTTCGAGCGCGGCGTGCAGTTCGGCCACCCACTGGGCGCGCTCGCGTTCGCGCGTGTTGAGCTCTTCGCGGAAGAATTCGATGCTGCCGCGCCGGTGCTGCTTGGCGTGGTACATGGCGGTGTCGGCGTTTTTCATCAGCTGCGCGGCGCTGTTGGCATCCTGCGGATACAGGCCGATGCCGATGCTGGTGGAAGTGGCGATGCGCTGGCCATTGATTTCGAAGGGGCGCGTGTGGGCCTGCTCGATCTTGCGCGCCACCCGGGCCGCGTTGGCCCCCGCCCCGCGCCCCTCCAGCAGCACCACGAATTCGTCGCCGCCCAGGCGCGCCACCACGTCCGATACGCGCACCGCCGCCAGCAGGCGCGCGGCCACCTGGCGCAGCAATTCGTCGCCGACTTCGTGCCCCAGGGTGTCGTTGATCTGCTTGAAGCGGTCCAGGTCGAGGAACAGCAGCGCGAATTCGCCGCCGTGGCGGTCGGCCGCAGCGACCGCGTGTTCGAGCTGGGCGATCAGCGAGCGCCGGTTGACCAGGTTGGTCAGCGGATCGCGGATCGAGAGCGCCTGCGCGCGCTGCTCGGCCACCTTGCGTTCGGCGACTTCCTGCTCCAGGGCGCGGTTGATGCGCTCGAGGTCCTGCACGCGCTGCACGCGCAGGTCCTGGTTGAGCAGCGACAGTTCGCGCGTTTTCGCTTGCAGTTCCAGGTTCTTGCGGGTCAGGTCGACGAACACCGCCACCTTCGTTTGCAGCACCTGCGGGATCACCGGCGTAAACAAATAGTCGGCCGCGCCCTTGCTGTAGGCTTCCAGCCGGTGGCGTTCGTCGCCGTAGTGGGCGGTGATGAAGATGATCGGCACGGCGCAGGAGCGCGGGTGCGAATGAATCGCCTCGGCGGTCTCGAAGCCGTCCATGCCGGGCATGTTCGCGTCCAGCAGGATCACGGCGAAATCGTGGGTCAGCACCATGCGCAGCGCTTCATGGCCGGAACTGGCCTTGAGCAGCTGGTAGTGCTGCGCGCGCGTGGCCTCGGAGAGCAGGCTTTCGAGCGCCAGCAGGCTGGCTGCGTCATCGTTGACTAGTAATACTTTCGGAATGATCTGCACGGTGCGGTAGGTCTGGTTGTCATTGGCTGCCGATCACATTCTTTACGACGGGAACAGCAACTGTATACCAGTGCGCCAGCCAGTCAAGGGGCCGGGATATCGCAGCCTCATCAGCGTCCCGGACGGGCACGTCCCGGACGGGCATGTCCCGGTCGGGTAGCTTACCCTATTCGAATACTATGGTAACGTTGAGTTGCCAGAGCCTACCTGAGAATAAATTTCCACGACGCACAGTTCATTGCCATTCAATGCAATGTTGTGATTGCGCTACGGGTTTGGCCGCATGGCTGAAGTCAACCCGACGTAACTGTTAGTTTCATTTCCTCTTGGAATCGTGAAGCAAATTTGTCCAACACAGCCATGGTGAACAGCCTAAAATGCTAACAAATGGTTACATTCTTCAGCGTTTTAGTTAATCACAAAGCACCCGCTAGTGTCATTACGCGATATTTGTGTAAAATGGGCAACAAAAGGGAGTGACGGCAATGGTGAAAATGGGACAACTGATGACGCTTTTGAAAAGCGACCAGGAGAATGGCTGGAGTTCGGCCCTGTTTTCGCTGGCACACGACCAGGGATTCGACCAGGTATTGTATGGCGCGGTCGGGTCCAAGCATGTCAAGCTCGAGACCGCTTTTCTGCACAGCAATTACGCGCCTGCCTGGCGCACCCGCTACGACGCCGACAAGCTCCACTACGTCGATCCGACCGTCGCCCACTGCATGACCAGCTCGCTGCCGATCGTGTGGGAACCGGATACCTTCCACGCGCCCGGCCAGCGCGAGATGTACGAGGAAGCCTGCGGCTACGGCATCCGCTCCGGCATTACCTTCCCGATCCACGGGCCGAGCGGGGAGTTCGGGGTGGTCAGCTTTGCTTCCGACGCCCCGCCCAACGGCGAGTTCGACAGTACCATCAGCCAGCTGATGCCGTCGCTGTCGCTGATCCGCGACTATGCCTTCGAGTCCTCGCTCAAATTCGTCGCGCCCAAGCCGGGCGCCGAAGCGCTGCCGCGCCTGACCAAGCGCGAGCTGGAGGTGCTCAACTGGGTCATGGTCGGCAAGTCGTCATGGGAAATCTCGAAGATCGTGCTCTGCTCCGAGGCGACGGTGAATTTTCACATCGGTAACATCCGCGTGAAATTCAACGTCAACACCCGGCAGCAGGCACTGGTCAAGGCGATCAGCATGGGCATCATCAGCCCGGAAGATCCCCATCGCTGAGCTTACCCTTCACATACAGCTTGACCAGGATGGCCACCGGCGCTGGAATACCCAGCCCGGTTTCGAAGCGGCTGCCGCTCGACTGCGTCACGCCGAAGCGTCCCCAGAATTTTTCCTGGCTTTCGCGCTTGCTGATCCTGAACCGTTTTAACTCGCTGTGGGGCGTGCTGGCCATGGTACCTGCAAGCGCAGCGCCGCCATCGTGATCGATCTCACCGCGCTGTTCTGCCACGGCCGTCGTCTGGTAGTTGAAATCCTGAGCCATACCGTTCCTCGCAAACAAAAGGGCAGTATTCCATTCACTGTCCTTACAAGCCACCTAGCAACTCTACTAGTTATGCTAATGCAATTTTTGCATGATTCTTCATGCAAGCAGCATAACTTTTATATATAAAGCGAGGTACCTAAGATGGCTCTGCATATTCGAATCGCTGCACGGCGCGAATTCAAGTCGCGCGACCTGTGGGAGATGCACAAACTGCGCGCCAAGGTCTTCAAGGACCGGCTGGGCTGGGAAGTGCCGATCATGAGCGGCATGGAGATTGACGGTTACGACGCCCTCGAGCCGCTGTACATGATGATCCGCGAGCCGGGCGGCGGACCCCTGCGCGGCTGCTGGCGCATCTTGCCGACCGAAGGCCCGTACATGCTCAAGGATTCCTTTGCGCAGCTCCTGCATGGCCAGGACGCGCCCGAGAACGCCCGTATCTGGGAACTGTCGCGCTTCGCCATCGAAACCGACGGCAACCCGCGCTTCGGCTTTTCCGAGATTACCATGGAATCGATTGGCGAAATCATCAGTTATGGCCATCACGCCGGGCTCGACCAGTATGTGACGGTCACCACGGTCGCCATCGAGCGCCTGCTGCGCCGCGCCGGGGTGCTGACCACGCGCTTCGGCGATCCGGTCCAGATCGGCGTGGAGCGCGCGGTGGCCCTGTATGTGGACATCGCGGGCACCTACGAAGCGATGTTCGAGTCGCGCCTGGCGTCCTGAGTCACGCGCCGCCCACGGCCGGGGCGGACGGAAAGGCGGCAATGCGCGCCGCCAGCATGCGCCAGGACGGCAGGGCCGCCTGCAACTGGGCGTGCGCGCTGCCGCTCGCTGCGGGCCCGGCCAGCAACACGTTTTTCAGGTCGTCGAGCCCGGCGCGCAGGGTGCGCGTGCCGGCGGCGGCGATGCGGATGCCGGCGCCGATGCGGTCCATGCCGCTCAAGTAGGCCGACAGTGTCGGCAGCAAGCCCTGCAGATACACCGCTTCGGCCATCATCGCGCTCTGGCCCTCGCGGATATGGTCGAGCTGGCGCATGACGCTGTCGAGTGCCCTGCCGTGCTTGTCGATATCGGCGCGCGCTTCCCCGGCATCCGGCCCGGCCAGCCAGTGGCTGTGGCAACGCGCATGCGCTTCGGCCAGCCGTCCCTGCAAGGTATTGACCTGTTGCGCCAGGATGAATGCGTGCACATGGTCGGCCTGCAGGCGCTGGGTCACCACCACGGTGTCCGTTTCCAGGTCGCCCGAGGCGCGCCCCATCTGCGCTAGATAGCTGCCGACATCCTGCTCAAGGTCCGACAGGGCATCTGCCGGGGCGGCCAGGCGCCGCACCAGGCCGTCGATCAGGCGCACCGCGCCGCTGCCGTCCGAGGGGCGCCCGTGGAACATGTTCAGCAGCGCCGTGGCCAGCAGCGCGGCATCCTGCGCAAGCAGGGTCTCGCCCAGGTGGCGCAGGCCGTCGAGGGCGGTGTGCAGGCCGGGCCGGCTGCGCGTGGCCCAGGCCGCCGCCAGGGTCTTGACCATGAACAGGTACTGGGTGACCATCGGCCGGCCCCGTCCGGCACGCTCCGGCAACTGGGCGATGCGCTGCGACAGGCTGTCGATATCGCCCGCCAGTTCGAGGATTATGCCCGCGCCGAGGCCGATGCCGGGACTCCAGAACATGCCGCCGCCGGCCATGTGCGGGGACGGTTCGCGCAGGGCGGCCGGCTGGGCGGGAGAGAGCTGGGGAGAAAATGTTGCCAGGTGTGCCATGGTGCTGGCTCCAGTCGTGGTTGGATTGATCGGCGGGTGGACAAGTTCGCTTGACGAACTATTACAAACCCGTCCGTCCAGTGCGGAAAGCTGGCAGGATTGTCAGGGTGGGCGGGTGCGCAGCGGGGCGGGACGGGCGTCGTGGCGCCGCCGGGCACGCTGGCCTGGCGCAAACAATCGCGTGGAAGTTTGCGCCAGTCGATATTCAGGAAGGATTTTTTTGCGCTGACGCGACAGCGGCGGGGTCATCCAGCCCCGCGGAGGCATGGACCAGCGCCACGAATCCCTGTTCGAAAGCGCGCACGATGGATGCTGGCGTGAGCACGGTCACGGCCGTGGCGCCGTCAATGCGCTTTGCGGGGCCATAACCGTCGAACGACCAGGGCAGGTAGCCTGCGGCGGTGACGAGAAAAGCAGCCGCGTCGAACTCGAACATTGTTCCTTTTGGCAACTCGCCGAGGGTCGCCGCGAACCTCGTTTTTCCCCCGCCGCGCACGCAACGCTCGGCGTGGAGTACGATGTCGACATCGTCCATTGATAGTGCCGAACGCAATTGCGCATCCACATTGGCGGCGAGCCATTTTTCTTTGAAATCCAGGTGACGTGCCTTCTGGCAGTCACCGCACGGCCGGTGTCCGGCGGCAAAGGCAGTTGCTTCATCGAGGAAAAAGAGCTCCGAATAATTCCCTCGAGAAAAGGGTTTGGGGCGCTTGATTTGCTTAAACTCGAGCATGCACGTGACCCACCGCTTGTGCTTCCACGGCCGCACGATCTGATTGGCGTCGTTATGCAAGATGCCGCGGTTCCCCATCCGCGTCCCCCTGCTTGCAACGGTGCGCAATTGGCCCCATGGGTCGACGCGATTTTGCAGATGTTGTGTGACCATTATATGATTCTAAAAAAGTGAAGGTGGCGCCGGGTCTGCCCTGATTGCCGCTCAGCGCAACTGCTCCAGCAAGAACGTGTAGGTCAACGCCCACATCTGCGCCTGCTGATCGTTGTTGGCCGCCCCCGCGTGCCCGCCCTCCAGGTTCTCCCAATACAGCACGTCATGGCCCTGCGCCTCCATCAGCGCCACCATTTTGCGCGCGTGCCCCGGGTGCACCCGGTCGTCCCTGGTCGAGGTGGTCAGCAGCATGCGCGGATAGCGCTTGTCCTCGGCCACATTGTGATACGGCGAATAGCGCGCAATATACTCCCACTCGCTAGCGACGTCCGGATCGCCGTATTCGTCCATCCAGGAGCTGCCGGCCAGCAGCTTGTGATAGCGCCGCATGTCGAGCAGCGGCACCTGGCACACCACCGCGTTGAACAGGTCCGGCCGCTGCGTCATGGCCGCCCCGACCAGCAAGCCGCCATTGCTGCCGCCCATGATGCCCAGATGGCGCGCACTGGTCACCTTGCGCTCGATCAGGTCTTGCGCCACCGCCAAAAAATCGTCGAAAGCGCGCTGGCGCTGGTCCTTCAGCGCCGCCTGGTGCCAGCGCGGGCCGAATTCGCCGCCACCGCGGATATTGGCCAGCACGTACACGCCGCCCTTGGCCAGCCAGGCTTCCCCGGTCACGCCGCTATAGAACGGCTTCATGGCGATCTCAAAACCGCCATAGCCGTACAAGACGGTGGGATTGCGCCCGTCCATGGGCGTGTTGCGATCCATGACCACGAAATACGGCACCCGCGTGCCATCGGTCGATACCGCCTCGAACTGCTTGACGACGTAGTGGGCGGCCTCGAAAAACGCCGGCATCGCCTTGAGCGGCTGGCGCTCGTCGCTGCCGGCCTGGCCCAGGTACAGGCTGGTCGGGGTCAGGAAGTCGGTCACGGTCAGAAAATACTGGTCCGAAGCGGCCGGATCGAGCGCGCTCACGGCCAGCGCGCCGAAGGCGGGCGCGGCCACCTCACGGCGCAGCCACTGGCCGTCCGCATGGCGCAGCTCGACGATGCGGTTTTTCACATTATCGAGCTCGGTCAGGAGCAGGGCGCTGGCCGTCATCGCCACCCCGTCCAGCGAACTGGTGGCGCTCGGCGCGAACAGCACGGCAAGATCGCGTTCGCCGGCCATGAAGCGGGCGAAATCGGTGGCCACCAGCGACCCTTGCGCATAGGTGCGCCCGCCCACCCGCCAGTCCGAGCGCAGTTCGATCACCAGCTGGTCGCGCACGGTGTAGGCGTTGGCGTCGTCGGGCTTGTCGACCCGCGCCAGCCGGTCCCCGCTGCGCAGGAACAGTTCGCTGCTGTAAAAACCGGTCTGGCGCTCGACGAATTCGTGCTCGAACCCCGGCGTGAAGTCCTTGTAGGCCGATACGCTCAGGTCGTCGGCGCGCGCTTCGAACAGGGTCACGGCGTCGGCCAGCGCCGTGCCGCGCCGCCATTCCTTGACGATGCGCGGATAGCCGGATGTGGTCATGCTGCCCTCGCCAAAGTCGGTGGCCACGGCCAGGCGGTCGATGTCGAGCCAGCGCGCGCTGCATTTGGACTCGGGCAGCGCAAAGCCGCCGGCCACGAAGGCCCTGGCGGCCAGGTCGAATTCGCGCACCACGTGGGCGTCGCCGCCGCCGCGCGAGAGCAACAGCAAACAGCGCATGCCGGCCGGCGGCAGCGAAGAAGCGCCGGCCCAGACCCAGTTTTCGCCTTCGTCGATGGCCAGCCGGTCGAGGTCGAGCACCGTTTCCCATTCCGGCGCCTCGGCGCGGTAACGCTCCAGGGTGGTGCGCCGCCAGACCCCGCGCACATGCACGGCGTCGCGCCAGAAGTTGTAGACCAGCCCGGCGTGCTCGCTGATATAGGGAATCCGGGCCTTGTCGTTGAGGATGGTGCCGAGGCGCGCGCGCAGCGCCGCAAAGCCGCCGCGGCCTTCGAGTTCGCGCTCGCACACGGCGTTGCGCGCGCGCACCCAGTCCAGCGCCGCGCCGGAGCTGGTGTCTTCCAGCCACAGATGGGGATCGTCGGCGCCATCGCTGCGCGCCATTGTGCTCGTTTCCGATATAGTTTCACCAATCAATTGCCGCATTCCTGCTCCTGTAGTGTGTCTGTATTGACGTTCTGCCATGGCGCGGACGCGACAGTAAAATTTATCAATTGCATGTTCTCTTGCTGCAAAGTACCCTTGCGTTAGTGATGCATGCGTGCGGCCGGGCCGCGCGCGCCTTCTGTTTCGTCAATAGTATGCCGCCTGCCGGGGTGTTTCGACCCACCGGCGAGCGAAAATTAACGGGGTTGGACAATGACGCAAGCGATCAAGCGCAGCATGACGGGCACCGTCGGCGGCCGTCCTGTTTCGCGCCTGGTGTGGTGGGGCGTGGGACTGTCGCTGTCGACGCTGGTCGCGGCGCTGCTGCACGTGGGCGCGACCAGGCTGGTCGATGCCGATGCGCGCCAGCGTTTCGACGCGCTCGCGCGCAGCGCGCAATCGAGCCTGTCGACCCGCATCAAGTCGTATTCCGACCTGGCGCGCGGCTTGTCGGCCCTGTTCCAGAGCACCGAGGCGCCCAACCGCCTGCATTTTCACCGCTACGTGCAGGCCCTGGGCATGCGCACCCATTATCCGGCCATCGAAAGCGTTACCTTTGCCCGTCACGTGACGGCGGCCGGGCGCGCTGAACTGGTCGCGACGGTAGCCGCCGACCGCAGCGTCGACGCCGGCGGCTACCCCGGCTTCCGCATCCATCCCGAAGGCGAGCGCCCCGGCTACACGGTGCTGACCTATATCGAGCCGCAGGCCGCGCGCGCCAACGGCCGCCTGGGCCTGGACATCGGCGCCAATCCGCTCGCCGCGATCCACCTCGACCAGGCACGCGACAGCGGCAAGATCAGCGCCTCCGGCCTGCCGATCCTGGTCAACGAACCGCGCCCGCACCTGGCGCTGGGCATGCGCATGCCGGTGTACCGCAGCGGCGCGCTGCTCTATAGCGTGGAGGCGCGCCGCGCGGCCTACATCGGCAGCGTGGGCGTGGGGTTTTCGGTGCCGGCGCTGGTCGGCAGCGCGCTCGAAGAAATGCCGCAGCGGCGCCTGCGGCTTGCCCTGTTCGCCGACGGCGCCAGCGACCCCGAGCGCCGTACCCTGGCCCTGGGCAGCGACGACCGCCAGCTGTACAACGACCATGATCCGGTGGCCGTCGGCGAGACCGAGGACGATCGCTTCGACACCGTGCTCCCGGTGGACTACAACGGCAGCCTGTGGAAGGCCCATTTCCGCATCGCCCGCGCAGACCTGTACAGCGAGTTCGACGTGATCCTGCCGCCGGCCGCCTTCGCCGCCGGCTTCCTGGTGACGATGCTGGCCTACGCCTACTTCTTTACCCTGTACCGCTCGCGCCGCACCGCCATCGAACAGCGCGTGCTGCTCGATTCGGTCCTCGACAGCATCGACGCCCACGTGTACATGAAGGACCGCGAGCGCCGCTACATCTACGTCAACGCGCGCACCGCCGAAGCGATGGGCCAGCCGGCCGAAGACATCATCGGCAAGCTCGATCGCGAGGTGATGACGCCGGAGCAGGCCGATTTCTACTGGCGCCAGGACAGCCGGATCTTCGTCGACGGCGCGCGCCACGCCAGCCAGGTCGAATTCGCCCAGCCCGACGGCGAGGTGCGCCAGCTCTGGACCGTCAAGGTGCCGGTGCTGCTCGATGGGGAGGTGAGCGCCGTGATCGGCCTGTCGACCGACGTGACCGAACTGCACAAGCTCAAGGCGCAGGCCGACGCCGCCAACCAGGCCAAGAGCAACTTCCTGTCCAACATGAGCCACGAGATCCGCACGCCGATGAACAGCATCATCGGCATGTCGCACCTGGCGCTGCGCACCGTGGCCAATCCGAAGCAGCGCGATTACCTGGAAAAGATCCATCATTCGAGCCAGCACCTGCTCGGCATCATCAACGACATTCTCGATTTTTCCAAGATCGAAGCGGGCAAGCTGGAACTCGAAGTGCTCGATTTCGGCTTGAACGCGCTGATGCAGAACATCGCCAACCAGCTTGGCGACGCTGCCGCCAACAAGCACCTGGCGCTCGAATTCGAGATCGACCCGGCGCTGGCGCAGCAGTTGCGGGGCGACCCGCTGCGGCTCGAACAGGTGCTGCTCAACTTCACGTCGAACGCGATCAAGTTCTCGGAAAACGGCCGTATCCGCGTGCGCGCGCTGGCCGGCGGCGAGAGCGGGAGCGCAAGCGGGAGCGAAAGTGAGATCATGGTGCGCTTCGAAGTCGAAGACGCCGGCATCGGCATGAGCGAGGCCGAAATCGCCGACCTGTTCAAGTCCTTCCACCAGGCCGACCCCTCGACCACGCGCAAGTACGGCGGCACGGGCCTGGGCCTGGTGATCAGCAAGCAGCTGGCGGAGCTGATGGGCGGCACCGTCGGCGTCGATTCCATTCCCGGCCACGGCAGCTGCTTCTGGTTCACCGCGCGCCTGGGCAAGGCGGTCAACTTCCTGCAGGGCGGCGGCAGTGCGGTCGACCCGGCGGTGCTCGACCAGCTGCGCGGCGCCTATATCCTTCTGGTCGAAGACAATATCTTCAGCCAGCAGGTGGGCCAGGAATTGCTCGAAGAAGCCGGGTCCACGGTGGTGGTGGCCAATAACGGCAAGGAAGCGATCGACCTGATGCTCAAAGAGCGCTTCGACTGCGTTCTGATGGACGTGCAGATGCCGGTGATGGACGGTTTTGAAGCGACCCGCATGATCCGCTCCGACCCGCGCCTGCGCGACGCGCTGGTGATCGCCATGACCGCCAACGCCGGCCGCGACGACCAGGCGCGCTGCCTGGAGGCGGGCATGAACGAGTTCGTGACCAAGCCGATTTCGCCCAAGCTGCTGTTCGAAGTCATCGCCCGCTGGCTGGCCACGCGCCCTGCGCGCAACGGGCGGCGGCGGGTGGCGGTGGCGGCCGACCAGGCGCCGACCCGCATGTCGGCCGCGCCGGTGGTCTCGACCGACGCCGGCCTGCTCGACATGAGCGCGCTGTCGCTCACGTTCGGGGCCAATCCGGTCAAGATGCGCAAATACGCGTTCATGTTCCTCGACTCGGCGCGCGACGGCCTGGCCGACGTGAGCGAAGCGCTCGACCGCGCCGATGTGGAGCGCATGGCGGACCTGGGGCACCGCATCAAGGCCTCGGCCAAGGCGGTGGGGGCGATGCGGTTTGCGGGCCTGTGCCAGGACCTGGAGCGCCTGCGCGACGGCGGCACGATGGACCAGGCGCGCACCCTGGTGGCGAACATGTATACATTGCTCGACCAGCTGAACGAGCACATCGCGCACGAACTGACCGAATCGGCAAGCTGAGCCCGCTTGCCGTAGAGCCGTCATTTCTGCCATTGGCAGAAATGACTTCCCGCGCCAAGGCGGCCTCGGCGGGAATTCAAGGCACTTTTCCGTCGAAAAAAAAGCAAACTTGCGGTATTCGCAACCCGAAGCCGAGCCCGCTTTGAACCGTTGACCGCACGTATCACCCTACCGCGCCCAGCCCAAAGCTAGTATGCTGTGCGCCATGTCTTCCTCTGTCACACCCGGCCTCCTTATCCTTCACGGAAACCAGATGGAGCAACTGCGCGCCGCGCTGTTTGCCTGGCTGCGCAACCACCCGCTCGACCCGCTCGAAACCGAAATCATCCTGGTGCAATCGAACGGCGTGGCCGAGTGGCTGAAAATCGCCCTGGCCGAAGAAATGGGCGTGTGCGCGGCCACCCGCGTGGCGCTGCCGGCGCGGTTTTTGTGGGAAGCCTACCGTGGCATGCTTGGCCGCGAACGGGTGCCAACCCGCTCCCCGTACGACAAGGGCCCGCTCACCTGGCGCCTGATGCGCCTCTTGCCGCAGCTGCTGGCCGACGACGCCTTCGCCCCGCTGCGCCACTTCCTGGGCGACGGCGACCCCGAACGGCGCCTGCAACTGGCCGAACGCCTGGCCGACCTGTACGACCAGTACCAGGTGTACCGCGCCGACTGGCTCGACGACTGGAGCGCGGGGCGCGACCGCCTGCGCAGCGCGCGCGGCGAGCTGATTCCCCTCACGCCCGACCAGCGCTGGCAGGGCTGCCTGTGGCGCGCCGTGAACGACAGCCTGCCGCCCCAGTTGCGCGACTCGGGCCGCGCCACCATCCACCAGCAGTTCGTGCGCGCGGCCGACAGCGGCGAAGCGCCGGCCGGGCGCCTGCCGCGCCGCGTGGTGCTGTTCGGGATGTCGGCCTTGCCGTACCAGACCTTGCAGGCGATTGCCTCGCTCTCGCACCACACCCAGGTGCTGCTGGCGGTCCCGAACCCATGCCAGTTCTACTGGGGCGACATCATCGAAGGGCGCGAACTGCTCAAGGCCGCCCACAAACGCCAGCGCCAGCGCGGCGGCATCGACTTATCAGGCGTGCCGCTCGAAGAACTGCACGCGCACAGCCATCCGCTGCTGGCCAGCTGGGGCAGGCAAGGGCGCGACTTCATCCGCATGCTCGACGAATTCGACACCGAGTCCGCCGAGCGCGCCGACAAGCTGCGCATCGACCTGTTCAGCGAAGGCGAGGGCGACACGCTGCTGGCGCAGGTGCAGGCGGCCGTGCGCGACATGCTGCCGCTGCGCGAGCACCCGTGCGCGCGCGGACAGGCGGAACCCGACTGCGCGCCCAAAGACGACTCGATCGAATTCCACGTCGCCCATAGTGTGCAGCGCGAAGTCGAAGTCCTGCACGACCAGTTGCTGTCGTGGTTCGGTACGCCCGGCGCCAGACTGCGTCCGCGCGACGTGGTGGTCATGGTGCCCGACATCGATACCTTTTCGGCCGCCATCCACGCCGTCTTCGACCAGCACAAGCGCAGCGATGCGCGCTTCATCCCGTTCGAAATCGGGGATGTGAAGGACCGCAGCGTCAACCCGCTGCTGGTGGCGCTCGAATGGCTCCTGCGGCTGCCGCAGCAGCGCTGCCGCCAGAGCGAAGTGCGCGACCTGCTCGACGTACCGGCGCTGGCCGCGCGCTTTGGCCTGACCGAGGACGAACTGCCGATCCTCGGCAACTGGATCGAAGGCGCCAGCGTGCGCTGGGGCCTCGACCAGCAGCACCGCGACGGCCTCGGTCTCGGTTCGGCGGGCGAACAGAATGCCTGGATTTTCGGGGTGCGGCGCATGCTGCTCGGTTACGCCAGCGGCGCCGGCGGCAGCTTCCAGCAAATCGAACCGTACGCCGAAGTGGGCGGACTGGACGCCGCCCTGGCCGGCTCGCTGGCGCAGCTGATCGAAACCCTGCTGGCCTGGCGCGCCACCCTGGCCGAGACGCGCACGCCGGCGCAGTGGGGCGAGCAGGCACGCGCGCTGCTGGCGGCGTTTTTCGCCGCCTCCGAAGAAAGCGACCGCCTCACCCTGGTGCAACTGATTGATGCCCTGCAAAGCTGGCTCGAGACCTGCGACAGCGCCGGTTTTGACGAAGCGGTGCCGCTCGCGGTGCTGCGCGAAGCGTGGCTGGGCGCGCTTGATGAACCGACCCTGAACCACCAGTTCGTCTCCGGCGGCGTGACCTTCTGCACCCTGATGCCGATGCGCGCCGTGCCGTTCCGGGTAGTGTGCCTGCTCGGCATGAACGATGGCGACTTCCCGCGCCGCGCGCGCCAGGCCGATTTTGATTTGCTGGCGCTGCCCGGCATGGCGCGCCCGGGCGACCGCTCGCGCCGCGACGACGACCGTTACCTCATGTTAGAGGCCGTGCTGGCCGCGCGCGACAAGCTGTATGTGAGCTGGGTCGGGCGCAATGTGCGCGACAACAGCGAGCAGCCGGCGTCGGTGCTGGTCTCGCAACTGCGCGACTACCTGGCCGAAGGCTGGGACCTGGACCTGGCCGCCATGACCACCGAGCACGCGCTGCAACCGTTCAGCCGGCGCTACTTCGAGCAGGGCGGCATGCTCACGTATGCGGCCGAATGGCGCGCCGCGCACGGCGCCGGCGACACATTGGACGACGCGGTGCTGCCGCCGTTCGAGCTCGAAGCCGAATACCGCCTCAAGCTGGGCGAACTGGCGAATTTTTTACGCCAGCCGGCGCGCTACTTCTTCCGGCGCCGTCTTGGCGTGGCCTTCGGCGACGCCCAGGCCGTGGGCGAGGACGAAGAACCGTTCTCGCTCGACGCGCTGGAACGCTATTTTTTGGAAGACAGCCTGCTCGACGACGCCGCCACCCCCGAGGAACTGCACGAAGTGCGCGACAGCCTGACGGCGCGCGCCGAACGCCTCAAGCGCGAAGGCGTACTGCCGATTGGCCTGGTCGGCAAGCAGTGGCAGGAGCAGCTGGTCGAGGGCCTGGTGCCGGTGCGTACCGCCTGGCTGACCCTGGGCGCGCGCTTCGGCGACATCGCGCCCAAGCTGGCGGTGAGCCTGGACCTGAACGGCGTGCACCTTGACGACTGGGTCGACAAACTGCGCAGCAACGCCAGCGAAACGGCGTGGCTGCTGCAAATCTCGTCCAAGGTGCTCGATAAAAAAGGCGCGCCGCGCGGCGACAAACTGATCGCCCCGTGGCTGCGCCAGCTGGCGGCGGCGGCAGTCGGCCAGCCGGTCACCGGCTATCTGGTGGCGCGCGACGCCATCGTCATGCTGGCGCCGCTCGATCGCGACGAATCGCTGGCGCAGTTGACCGCACTGGTGGCACTGTGGCGCCGCAACATGGATCAGCCGCTGCCGGTGGCTTGCAAGACTGCGCTGGCCTTGTTGCAGCAGGGCGAACCGCGCAGCACCTACGATGGCGGCTTCGAGCTGTCCGGCGAAGTGCTGGACCAGTGCCTGGCGCGCCTGTGGCCCGACTACGCGGCCTTGAGCGCCAGCGGCGAGTTTCCGGCGGTGGCCGAAGCGCTGTACGGGCCATTGGCGAGCTGGCTCGGCCAGCACATCGAAGTCGCGCCCATGGACAGGGATGCGCCATGAGCCAGCTGCTCGACGCCCTGCATTTTCCGCTGTTCGGCACGCGCCTGATCGAGGCGTCGGCCGGCACCGGAAAAACCTGGACCATCGCCGCCCTGTACCTGCGCCTGGTGCTCGGCCACGGCGGCGAGAACGGCTTTGCGCGCGCGCTGCTGCCGTCCGAAATCCTGGTGATGACCTTCACCCGCGCCGCCACGCGCGAGCTGTCGAACCGGGTGCGCGAGCGCCTGGTCGAAGCCGCGGGATTTTTCCGGGGCGAGCTCGATCTGGATGACCCTTACCTGAACGACCTGGCCGGCGCCTGCGGCAGCGAAGGCGAACGCATGGTCGCCGCGCACCGCCTGATGCTGGCCGCCGACACCATGGACGAAGCGGCGATCTTCACCATCGACGCCTGGTGCCAGCGCATGCTGCGCGAGCACGCGTTCGATAGCGGCAGCCTGTTCGACGAAGAACTGGTCAGCGACGAACACGCGCTGTTCGAAGACGCCGCGCACGATTACTGGCGCCAGAACGTGTACCCGCTCGACAGTGGTGCGCTCGGCGCGCTGCTGGCGTGCTGGCCCGACGTGCGCGCCCTCAAGAACACCGTGCGCGAACTGGTGCGCCGGGTGGCCGTGCTGGGCGAGGCGCCCGACGAATCGCTGGAAGAAGCCATCGACCGGGTCGAGCGCACGCAGGCGGCCGAACTGGCCAAACTCAAAGCCGGTTGGGTAGAACGCGCCGACGCCATGGAGCAGTGGATCGCCGGCCAGCGCGAGATTGCCGCCAAGTGCTTCAACGGCAACAAGCTGCGCGCCGATTCGCTGGTGAAGTGGTTCGACGCGCTGCGCAGCTGGGCGCGCGCACCGGCCATGCTGATGCCGGCCCTGACCGACACGGCCTGGCACCGCTTGACGCCCGACGGCATCACGGACGCTTTCAGCAAGGGCTTTAGCGCCGAGATTCCGCCCTGTTTCGAGGCCACCACCGACCTGTGGGAAGCGCTCAAGGCGATCGACCCGCTGGCGCACGCGCTGTACCGGCACGCCGCCTTTCATATCGCGCGGCGCATGATGGAACTGAAACGCCGCAAGCGCCAGTTCGGCTTTGCCGACATGCTCGAGCGCCTGAAAAGCGCCCTCGAAGGCGCCAACGGCGAAGCGCTGCGCCAGCGCATCGTCGACCAGTTCCCGGTGGCGATGGTCGACGAATTCCAGGATACTTCGCCCGACCAGTATGCGATCTTCAACCTGCTGTACCGGGTGGCCGACAACGATCCGTCGCGCGGCCTGTTCCTGATCGGCGACCCGAAGCAGTCGATCTACGGCTTTCGCGGCGCCGACATCCACAGCTACCTGGACGCGCGCAGCGCCACCGAAGGGCGCCACTACCAGCTCGGCACCAATTACCGCTCGACGGCGGCGCTGGTCGAAGCGGTCAACCAGCTGTTCCTGCACGCCGAAGGGCGCGACGGCCATCCTGGATTTCCCGCCGGCGCCTTCCGCTTCCGCAAAGGCGCGCTCAATCCGCTGCCGTTCGACGCGGTGGCGGCCAGGGGCCGCGACCAGCAACTGGTGGGCGTCGACGGGCCGTACCAGGCGCTGGCCATTTGCAGCACCGACCGCGACGACCTGAAAGCCGACGATTACCGCGAATTTTTTGCCCACCACAGCGCCGAGCATATCGTCGGCCTGCTGAACGACCCGCAGGCGGGCTTTGTCGAAAACGGCGCCTTCACGCGCCTGGTGCCGGCCGATATCGCCATCCTGGTGCGCGACCGGCGCGAGGCGACCGCGATCCGGCGCGCGCTGGCGCAGCGCAAGATCCCGAGCGTGTACCTGTCGGACAAGGACTCGGTGATCGAAAGCGAAGAAGCGGCCGACGTGCTGCGCTGGCTGCAGGCGGTGGCCAATCCGCTCGACGGGGCGCTGGCGCGGGCGGCATTCGCCACCCGCACCTCCGGCCTGTCGCTGGGCGAACTGGCGCGCCTCTCATCCGACGAACTGGCCTGGGAAGTGCGGGTCGAGCAGTTGAAGGGTTTGCACATCGTGTGGCAGCGCCAGGGCGTGCTGGCCATGCTGCGCCGCTTCATCCACGACATGCGCCTGCCCGCCGCGCTGCTGCGTCAGGCCGGTGGCGAGCGGCGCCTGACCAACCTGCTGCACCTGGCCGAACTGCTGCAAAGCGCCAGCAGCCAGCTCGAAGGCGAGCAGGCCCTGATCCGCTGGTTCGCCGAACAGCTGGCCGGGGTGGGCGAGGGCGGCGACGAACGCGTGCTTCGCCTCGAAAGCGACGCGGAGCTGGTCAAGGTGGTCACCGTGCACAAGTCCAAGGGACTGGAGTATCCACTGGTGTACCTGCCGTTCGCGGTCACGGCGCGCACCACCGACCGGCGCAACCGCAGCTTTTTCGAATTCGTCGGCCGCGACGGCGTGCGCCGCATCGACCTGGCGCTGTCGGACGAAGCGATGCATGCCGTCGACCGCGCCCGTATCGAAGAAGACCTGCGCCTGCTGTACGTGGCGCTCACGCGTGCGCGCCATTTCCTGTGGCTGGGCGTGGCGGCGGTCACGGCGCGCAAGGCGGGCGACAACAAGCTGCACGAATCGGCGCTCGGTTACCTGCTCACCGGCGGGCAGCCGATCGGCGCGGCCGACATCGCCCCGCGCTGGGAGGCGCTGCGCGGCGGCTCGCAGGCGATCGACCTGCAAGCGCTCGACACGCCGCAGCACATCACCATGCTGGCGCGCGATGAAGCCCGCCCGGCGCTGGTGGACGCCGCCGCCTTTGGCGCCAGTTTCGAGCGTAATTGGGCGGTGGGGTCGTTTACGTCCCTCACGCGCCAGACCAACGCGGCGCCCATGCGCGCGCAGGAAGAGACGCTGTTCGACGAAGAACAGCAGCAACAGGCGCCGCGCACCGACGACGCGCCCTGGCACCGCTTCCCGCGCGGTTCCGTGCCCGGTAATTTTTTGCACGAACAGCTTGAGTGGATGGGGCAGGAAGGGTTTTCGATCGCCGACGACGAGCAGTTCAGCGTCCGTCTTGGCCAGCGCTGCGAGCGCGCCGGCTGGGGCCATCGCCAGGAAGATGCCGTGACCTGGCTGCACGCGGTGGCGACCACGCCATTGCCGCAGCTGGGCGCGCCGCTGGCGGCGATCGGGCGCGTGATCCCCGAGATGGAATTCTGGTTCCCCAGCGAGCACTTGAACAGCGCCGCGCTGGACCGGCTGTGCAGCGCCAACCTGCTCGGCAAGACAGCGCGCCCGTCGCTGCCGGAGCGCTACCTGCACGGCATGCTCAAGGGCTTTGCCGACCTGGTATTCGAGCACGAGGGGCGCTACTGGGTAATCGACTACAAATCGAACGCGCTCGGCACCGGTGACGCCGCCTACAGCAAGGCCGGGATGGCGCTGGGGATGGCGGCGCACCGCTACGATATCCAGGGCGCCATCTACATGCTGGCCCTGCATCGCCTGCTCAAGAGCCGCCTCGGCGACGCTTACCAGCCGGCGCGCCAGCTCGGTGGCGCGATCTTCCTATTCCTGCGCGGGATCGCCAACACCAGCACGCGCGGCTGCTACCTGCTGGAGCCGGACGTGATGCTGCTCGACGCCCTGGATGCGCTGCTTGGCGTCTCAAAGCGGGGTGACGCATGAAACCGGCGATCACCCTCGACGCCCTGTGGATCCAGGTCGCCGCGCTGACCGAAGACGGCCAGTTGCGGCGCCTGTCCGGCACCTTTGCGCGCTTCGTCGGCTCGCTCGGCACGGCCACGCCGGCGCTGATGGTCGCCTGCGTGCTGCTGTCGGAACTGGAGGGGCGCGGCCACAGCTGCCTGATGCTCGACCAGCTGGCGCTCGACCCGGCCACCCTGATGGCCTGGGACAAGGAGCAGTGGGATGCGCTGGCCAGGTCGGCCGGGGCACTGCCGAAGAACCGCAAGGGCTGGATCGACCAGTTGACGGCCTCCGACCAGGTGTGGCGCGTGGGCGACCTCGATTTCGACCAGCCTTTGGTGCTCGACGGCGAGCGCCTGTACCTGCGCCGCTACTGGCGCGACGAAACGCTGGTCGCGCACACCATCCGCGCGCGCGCCGGGCAAGTGCGCGAGGTCGATGCGCCGGCGGTGCGCATCTGGCTCGATGTGCTGTTTGCGTCCGAGCGCCGTACCAAGGGGCCGGACTGGCAAAAGCTGGCCTGCGCGATCGCGCTGCGCGGTTCGATCGCCATCATCACCGGCGGGCCGGGCACCGGCAAGACCTACACCGTGGCGCGCCTGCTGGCATTGCTGTTCGCGATGGCGCCGGACGCCGGACGCCAGCGCATCGCCCTGGCCGCGCCGACCGGCAAGGCGGCGGCGCGCCTCAAGCAATCGATCGACAAGGCGCTCACCGAGCTGGCCGACAAGGTCGGCACCACCTTGCCGCTGCGCGACCTGACTGCCCGCATGGGCGCGGCGCGCACCCTGCATAGTTTGCTCGGTGCGCGTCCCGACACCCGCACCTTCGCGCACAACAAGGGTAATCCGCTCGATATCGATGTGCTCATTGTCGACGAAGCGTCGATGGTGCATCTGGAGATGATGGCGTCGCTGCTGGACGCGCTGCCCGCCGGCGCGACCTTGATCCTGCTTGGCGACAAAGACCAGCTGGCGTCGGTGGAAGCGGGTGCGGTGCTGGGCGACTTGTGCCGCGACGCCCAGGCCGGCGGCTACTCGGCGGCCACCATGGCGTATGCGCTGGCGGCCAGCGGCGAGACCATTCCGGCCGACTATGGCGGCACGGGCGGAGCGCTGGCGCAGCAGACCGTCATGCTGCGCAGCAGCCGCCGTTTCAGTGGCCCGATCGGGCAACTGGCGCTGGCGGTGAATGCGGGCGACGTGGCGCGCGCCGAGGAAGTGCTGCGCGCTGGCGACGGCACGGTGCGCTGGATCGAGCAGGGCCACCAGCAGCATGTGGTGCAGCTGGCCTTCGACGGCTATGCGCCGTATCTGTCGCTGTTGAAAGAGGGCGATGGCGGCGCCGCGCACGAGACCTGGGTGCGCGCGGTGCTGCACCGTTTCGAGGCATTCCGCGTGCTGTGCGCGGTGCGCGAGGGTGAGTGGGGCGTGGGCGGCCTGAACGAGGCGATCGAACAGCGGCTCGACGGCGCGGGACTGATCCGGCGCCGCGGCGAGTGGTATGTGGGGCGGCCGGTCATGATTACCCGGAACGACTACGGCACCGGCGTATTCAATGGCGATATCGGGCTGACCCTGGGCGACCCGGCGCGTCCGGGATCGCTGCGCGTGTACTTCCTGGAGGGCGACAAGGTGCGCAGCGTGCTGGCGACCAGGTTGCGGCATGTGGAAACGGCGTTCGCGATGACGGTGCACAAATCGCAGGGCTCGGAGTTTGCCCACACGGTGCTGGTGCTGCCGCGCGAGCGCGGGGCGATGATTGCGCGCGAGCTGATTTATACGGGGATTACGCGGGCCAGCGCGCAGTTCACGCTGGTGTCGCCGGGGACGGCGATTCTGGGTGAGTCGATTGCGCAGCGCACGCAGCGGGCCAGCGGACTCAGGGAGATGATTGCAGGGTGATCGCTTGCGCGAGCACCCCGGAGCCGTGCCGTGTCTATCGAGCGCGGCGGTGAACGTGGATGACGGGCTTGTTCTGCTTTAACTTCGCGCGGCTGGTCAGGCGCGCCTTGACCACCGGGGTTTTGGCCGAGGCCACCAGTCGCGGCTGATGGCGTCCGTGACCGCGCAGGCTGGCCTTGATCACCGGCGCACGCGCCGCCGACGCCAGCACGATCACCGGCGCGTTGCTGCGCTGGCGCGTCCTGGCGCGCGCAATCACCGGCGCCGGCGCTTCATCGCCGGCGATAAAACGGCGAATACTCAGCGCATCGACGATGCGCGCCGAACTGGCTTTGGCATTGAGCAGCACCAACGTCGCATTCTTGCCCGCCGATTTGATTTTCATGATCAGGCAGCGGCCCGCTTCTTCAGTATACCCGGTCTTCGACAGGCCGATTTCCCAGCCCTTGGCGCCGACCAGGCGGTTGGTGTTGCGGTACTCCACATCGCGCCCGCTGATATTGATCGTGTCGCTCGACTCGGTCGTGATGCGCGCAATTTCCGGATACGCCGACGCCGCCCGGGCCATTTTGACCAAATCCAGCGCCGTCGACTTGTTGTTCGGCGACAGGCCGGTCGGCTCCTCGATGACCGTCTGCGTCATGCCCAGCGCAGCCACCTTGGCGCGCACGGCCGACTTGAAGGCGACCACGCCGCCCGGAAAGGTGCGGCCCAGGGCGGCGGCGGCACGGTTGTCGGAGCTCATCAGGGCCAGGGTGAGCACGTCCTGGCGGCTGATCACGCCACCGACCGGCACGCGCGAGCTGCTGTGCTTGACGATGTCGACATCGCGCTCGTCGATGGCGATCAGCTCGTTCATGTTCTGCTTTGCGTCGAGCACGACCATGGCGGTCATCAGCTTGGTCAGCGAGGCGATCGAGACGACCTGGTTTGAATTCTTTTCGAGGAGCACCTTGCCGGTGGCGTCCTCAATCACCAGTACCGATTGCGAGCCGAAAGGCACGGCCACGGCGGCCGCGGCCGACATCGACATCAGTAGGGTGACAAGCAATTTCTTGATCATGTGGTGGGTCTTTGCAGTAGGGCTTGGGTCAAGGGCGGCGCGAGGTGCGCGGCAGTTGCTGAATGGATTAATTCTATGCGGCAACTACTATAGGGGCACGATAGCATCAAAGGCGCGGACATGTCTAGCGTGCACGCGGCAAAACGAGCGCGAGCGCAATAAACACCTTAATAAAGTCGCGTAAGTGACTGAATTATTTCAAGAAAGCAAAGTTTCTCGTATGCTATTCGGGTGGTAAAAATGCTACCGGAAGGGGGAAGAGGGGTGTTGAAAACCGCTTCCGCGCCGATGGCGGAAGCGGTGGCCATGCTTACTTGGCCTGGTAGATTTTGTCGAACTCGCCACCGTCGTCGAAGTGGGTTTTCTGGGCTTTTTTCCAGCCGCCGAAGACGTCGTCCACGGTGAACAGCGAGATCGGCTTGTAGTTGGCGGCGAACTTCCTGGCCACCGCTTCCGAGCGTGGACGCAGGAAGTGCCTGGCGCCGATGGTCTGGCCCGCATCGGAGTACAGGAAGTTCAGGTAGGCGGTGGCCTGCTTGCGCAAGCCGCGCTTGTCGACCACCTTGTCCACCACCGCCACCGGCGACTCGGCCAGGATCGACACGGGCGGATAGACCACCTCGAAGTTGTCGCCGAATTCGGTGCGCACCATCTGCACTTCGCTCTCGAACGTCACCAGGGCGTCGCCAATGTCGCGCTGGGTAAAGGTGGTGGTGGCCGCGCGCCCGCCGCCGTCGAGTACCGGGACGTTCTTGAAGATGCGCGTGACCAGTTCGCGCGCCTGCGCTTCGGTGCCGCCCTTTTTGATGGTGGCGCCCCAGGCGGCCAGATAGGTATAGCGGCCGTTGCCCGCCGTTTTCGGGTTCGGAATCACCACTTTGACGCCCGGCTTGGCCAGGTCGTCCCAGTTCTTGATCTGTTTCGGGTTGCCTTTACGCACCAAAAAAATCATCGTGGAATAAAACGGTGCCGCATTGTGGGGAAATTTCTTGGCCCAGTCGGGCGACACGGCGCCGCGGTCGGCCAGCATGTCGATGTCGTTGGCCTGGTTCATGGTCACGACCGACGCTTCTAGGCCGTCCGCGACCGAGCGCGCCTGCTTGCTCGAACCGCCGTGCGACATGTTGATGCTGACCGTTTCGCCGGTGGTCTTTTTATAGTCGGCAATGAAGGCCGGATTGATTTCCTTGTACAGCTCGCGGGCCACGTCGTAGGACACGTTGAGCAACTGGGCGTCGGCGGCGCTGGCGCCGAGCGGCAGGATGGCCAGGCCGGCCGCCAGCGCCAGCAGGGCGCGGCGGGTACGCAAATTGCATGTTGTTTTCATGGTGTTCTCTTGGGCTTTCTATTGTAGGAACCAAGACGCATGGTCTAAAATCCGCAGCCAAAACGGAAGGATTGTTTTGTCATATGCTTAGACAGCACGATGCGGGTAGTGTCGCATAAGCTTCCTTGATTTTCTTCGTTGGGTTCGGCCGCGGGTCGGGGTAGGCTGATTGGATTGGGCTGATTCGCAACAGGCCACTTCGTCGATTCTTGGTATAGTTGGTGAGTTGCGCTTGAGTATTGGCAACAATTATTTCTTCTTGTTATTGGTTATGACTGCACATGGGTATTGAGATTCGCATAGCTGGGCCGGATGACGCGTTCGCCGCGTGCGATGTGTTGCGCCGCTCGATTGCCGAGTGCTGCGTGGCGGATCATCGCAACGATCCCGAGCGGCTCAAGGCGTGGCTGGGCAACAAGACGCCGCAGAATGTGGCGAGCTGGTTCGTGTCGCCCGCCAACCACGTCCTCATCGCCGAGCGCGACGGGGTGGTGGTGGGCGTGGCCCTGCTGACCCAGGCCGGCAAATTGTCTCTGTGCTACGTGCTGCCCGAAGCGCTGTACTGCGGCGTCGGCAAGGCGCTGTTGCAAGGCGTGGAAGCCCAGGCCCGCGCCTGGGGCGTGAGCGTGTTGCGCCTGAATAGCACGGTCACCGCCAGCAAGTTTTACGAGCGCAATGGCTACATCCTCGCGGGCAAGGAAATGAGCTGTTACGGGCTGGAATGCGACTTCTTCTGGAAGAAGCTGAACGTGACCGACGCCTGCAACCCGGCCCCGAGCAAGCGTTTTTGTCAATGTAGCGGTCAATAAGGCGCGTGCGCCCTGTGCGCAAGGCAAGCTTGCGCTATAGTGTGCGCCTTGTTTACTGAGTATTCGACATGGCCACGCGCAGAGATTTTTTACATCAAGGTTTATGCCTGTCCACCATGGGCATGATTTCCGTTCCACTGATTGGCTGCGGCAGCGCAAGCGCTGCGCCGTCGGCGGCGGACAAACCCAAACGCCCGGTCCAGGCCAGCAAAGCGGGCAAGAGCGCCCCGCTGGCCCCGGCGTCCCGTGCGGCGGTGCCGGGCGCGGCGTCCGCGTCGACCGAACTGGCGCCGCCTCCCGACATTTTCGATGCGCAAGCACTCGATCTCGATTTCTGGCTCAAGCCGCGCGTGCTGACGATGATTCGTCCGCAAAGCGGCGAAAAAACCAAGGTGCTGTACTGGAAGGATGGCCATGTCATCGATGCCGCCTATCAGGAGTTGTGCCACTTGATGCGTGACGTCAATGGCAAGGAAACCGCGCCGATCGATCCCAAGCTGTTCGAAACCTTGTGGGGCACCCAGGCTTTCCTGGAACGCTACGGGATCGAGCAGCCGCTGGAGATTTTGTCTGGCTACCGCACCTCCAGGTCGAACGACAAGCTGCGCGAAGCGGGTGTACCGGCGGCGCGCCAGTCGCTGCATATCGAAGGCAAAGCGGCCGATATCCGCATCGCCAACCTCAACAGCGAAGTGCTCGGCGGGCTGGTGCGCAGCTTCCGCCAGGGCGGCGTGGGCTACTACTACCGTTCCGGACCGCGCGGCGGCTGGATTCATGCCGATACCGGGCTGAAACGGACCTGGAAAGGTTAATTGCCGCGCCGCTTTCCATTCGGCTGTATTTATGTCACTATGGATTTTTAATTGCCGAGTGACAATCATGCGTCTGTTTTTCGCCATCGTTGCGTTGAGTGCAGCATCCGGCTTGGCTACCCTGGCCTGGTCGGCTGACAAGGCTCGGCAGGCCACGCCTGCGGCTGGCCAGTCCGCCCCCGACCCGGAAGTGACAAAGCGCGCCGGGGAAGGGGAGCGCGATGCGCGCATGGCGATTGCCCAAGGCAAGGACCGGTTGCAACTGAGTGCGGGTGGCGGGCCACCGCCGCGTCCGGAAGAAGTGGAGCCCATGCGGCTGCACGCCGAGATTCCGGTGCAGGTCATGAAAAAGCATGGCATCGAGGCGGTCGTCAGCTCCACCGGCTGCGATATGCAGGCGGCGAGCCGGCAGGCGGCCTATGCTACGGCTTACAACGCTGTCATGGACGCGCATTTGCGCAAAAAGCGCGGCCCCGACTACCGCAAGGACATCGACGCCGAGATCGCGGCGCAGTTGAGCACGGCACTTGCCGCGTTGGACAAGCGCTAAGTGTCACACCCGGCCGGCGCCATGCGTAGCGCGGGCGCCGGCCGGGCAAGCGTTACTTCGTGCCGTTCAGCATGATGGTTTTGGTTTCGCCAGCAGCAACATCTTCCTTCGAGGTCAACAAGCCGCCCTGAACGCCGTGAAATGGCACGGTCCAGGTCAATTCGCTACGCATGTACTATGAGCCCGCAGGCAACTTGGTGAATGTGAAGTGGCCGTCCGCATCCGCAGTGGCGCTGCGGCGCGCTTTGGTAAAACCTTCGGAGGGCGGCAGGCAAGCGCGGTGCATCCATACGCACGGTTGAGCACAGGATGCGGCCGACTGCGCAGATCGTTGATGTGCTCGCTATGCCGGAGTCGCCACGCCGCTATGATCGTTAAACAGCCTTGCTGGCTGCCGCAGTCCAACCATATCAATGAATGGAGAACGACATGGATCATCACACCTGGCCTTGGAAACTTCCGGAAAGCGTGCCGCTTTCGCTGCGCGATTTGATCGGCCGGCCTGTCCGCACGGTGCGGCCTGATGACGTGATTACGCTGGAATATATGGTTGGCCGGATTACCTTCTTCCTTGATGACGCCGGCCTGGTGACCGAGATCGGCTTCGAGCCGGAAGGGCCGGCCACGCGCATGGCTTAAGACGTTTGCTTTCAGCACAGGCCGCCTCCAGTGGCCTGTTTGCCAGAGTGAGGACGCCAGCCCAGGCGCCAACATGCGCGCATGACAATTCCCAAACGCCTGTATTTATGCCAAGATGCATTTTTACTTGCTGATAGATTAAATATGCGCTCATTTTTCGCTCTCCTCGCGCTCAGCGCCGCGGCGTGGACCGCCACCCCGGCCTGCGCTGCCGACCGCGCCACATCGCCCGCCGAACAAGCGCTTGAGGAAATTGGACGCTTCTCGACCAAGCGCGGCGAGCGCGATGCCCGCATCGCGATTGCCCAAGGGGCGGAACGCCTGTACCAGTATAACGGCGGGGGCGCGCCGCGACCGCAGGAAGAACTGGAGAAAGAGCGGTTTGAACTGACGGTGAGACAGCGGGTCATGAAAGCCCGTGGCATCGCGTACGAGCCGAGCGGCGCCGGCTGCGACCCGAGGGATGCCGCTTCCGCGTATAACTACACGATGGCCTTCAATGCGGTGATGGACGCGCATTTGCAGCAAAAATTGGGGCCAGATTACCGCAGGCGGATTGCCGCTCAGATCCAGGCCGAACTGGCGGTCGCGCGGATGCCTGGCCGCTGAGTTAGCCCTGGCCGAGCCCTTGCAAATGGCTTCAACCGCAAGCGCCACCCGGCCTGACGCGCCAGCCAGGACGGGTGGTGTCTCGACATCAGGACCATTTCTTTCAGGAAATGCTCAGGCGATGCTGTCCAGAATTCCTTTCATCACAAGTACGTCGGATGCGATCGCTTTGTCCGGCTTGCCTTTCTTCATGGAAGCGACCTTTACCGACAGGATCTCTTGCATCCTTTCCCTGGCCGGCGCATACACCCTGCCCAATAATCCCCACGCCTGGAAGCCGCACGCCCGCCGGAACACTTCCGAGATGGGTTCGTCCGGCACCGGGTTGTCGTGCAGCCAGACGAATGCTTCCAGTGCGTCAGGGTAGTTGCCTTGCACGACTAACTGACATGCCCTGATATACGTTTCCTTCAGCTGCTCCATATGCCATCTCCACGTTAGGGAAATGGATTGGACCGGGCAAGGGAACCGGGAGTTCGCGAGCGGCTTCTTTTAATAGGGCCCGCGATAGCTGTCCAGCCAGGTCCAGTCGCCGCTATGGCAGCTCGCCGCGCAATTTCGCAGGAAATCGTTGATCACCATCCTGCAGTTGTAGCGGCCCTCGCTGTCGCGCGCGGTGGTCAGCTCGCACACCACATCCAGATTGATCGAGGCGGGTATGCAAATCGATACCTTGCAGCGCTGCGGATCTTTGTGCGCGTCGCGCAGGTTGGCCAGCGGGTCGCCTCCGGCCACGTTGCGGATCAGGCCGGGAGGGGCGCACATCGGCCGCTGAGCGCCAAATGCCGGCTCCGTACGCCCAATGGTCGCCGGTCCGGCGCTTGCCCGTGAAGCGCCGGGCGCCATCAACACCAGCATCACGCCAAGCGCGAGTTTGTTCTTCATAGCATCCCTGTCAAAATTGTTGAGCTCGAGACACAAGCGAAATGGACGCACGCCGGCGGCCAGGCCCTGTGGGTGGGAGCTGGAATTGGATGTAACCGGGAGTTAATATACTGTATGAATGTACAGTAGTAAACTGGAAAAAACATGAGGGCGGCGGGTCAGGGGCGAAGTGCTACCTGAGACGATATGGTGTAGACCAGGCTGCCAGTGTGAAGATCGGAGCGGAGCGAATCGGGCGGCGGGTGTCAGTGGCGTTCGTCAGGCGTGTGCGAAGTCGAGCTGGCGGGGGAATCGCCTGGCATTGAGTGTGGAGCTGTCGGGATCGTAATCACGATCAGCGGCATCGCCGACGGGGCCTTTGGCGGCACCTTATTGAAAAGAAATGTCATGATAGCGAGTCCAATCGTCCCGAGTAACAGGACGATGCCGACAAGCCATTTGAGGGTGTCGGCCTGCGATTTGTGCAATGACGCCTCGAACCGCGCAAACTGCGCGTCCATATTGGTTTTTAGCGACGAGAGGCCGCTTTCAAGGGTGAGTTCGATCGAAGCGAGCCTGCCGTCGACTTTCGTCTCGAGCACTTTCAGCTTTGCATCGACTTCTTCTCGGCTTGGGCTTTGTCATCATGCGACCTTCAGTCGCGCCGTGGCGATTGCCAGCCGGGGCGCGCAATGACTCCGCGATTGGCTGCGTGAACGCTGTCGAATCTGGTGCGTGGTCCAGGAATCGAACCTGGTTATCAGTCATTCGGCCTGAGACCTTCCCGACTGGGCTTTACCGGATAAGCGAACCGCGCACTTTCATCATAGTCAGAAAATTCAAAAATGCAATTAAAATTTACGTTTGTCAATAAACTGATTCAATCGTACACATAGGGCTTGACCGGCAGCGCATTCTCGCGCTGCTTGTCGAGCTCATCGAGATCGACGCGCTGATCCCACCAGATATCCCAGCCGCGCCGGCGCTCCTGTTCCACTTCCGGATGGCGCGCCAGGAAGTCATGGATGAATCGATCGAATTCGGACACGTAGCCCCTGCCCGCAGGACGGTATTTCTCGCTGTGCTTCATCATCAGTCCTCCGGTTAACGCTACTATGACCACCCATGCGCGCAATGGTTCCACGCTGGTTCCATGTACGCGCGGCTGAAAATGCCGTACGATACGCGCCGTTATCGCTTAACTGTCAGGACGCAATGAACTCAGAAACATCCGGCCCAGCGCCAGCGCCGGCGCCGCGCTTTCGCCCCCGTCCCTGGACCGCCCTGGAAACCGCGCAAGACGTCGAGCTGTGGATCGACGAGCACAACCAGAGCCTGACCGAACACATCGCCCCGCACGAAACCGGCTACGGCGTCTGCTTCACCCTGGCCGTGGGCGGCAATATCTATATGCAGACCAGCGCTGACGCCGTCATCCTCGATGTCGACGACGATGCCGCGTGGATCGCGCCGCTGATCATGGCCGCCACCGGCGTCGAGGCGCCGCAGGGCCAGCTATGGATCCTGCCGGACGACAAACTGGTCCAGCTCATCATTGGCCTGTCGACCCTGGTTGAGAGCACCACCCTGGTGGTCGGACACAATTTTGGCGGACGCCACCGTAAGGCGAGCTATTCGCGCTAAACTGTTTTTCTTTTCCATAACATTGCCGCTTCCATGCCCATTCGCTCCCGCCGCTTTGCCTTGACCCTGATCCTCGGACTGATTGGCGCCGCCCTGGCCATGCCGGCTGGCGCTGCCGACCTGCTCGCCACCGTCAAGGCGCGCGGCACCTTGAAGATCGCCATGGAAGGCACTTATCCGCCCTTCAATTTCAAGGACTTGAAGGCCAACCAGCTGGCCGGCTACGATGTCGATGTCGCCACCTTGCTGGCGGCGCGCATGGGCCTCAAGCCCGAGTTCGTCACGACCGAGTGGAGCGCCATCCTGGCCGGTCTGGCCGCCGGCAAGTTCGATGTGGTGATCAGCCAGGTCGGCATCAATCCCAAGCGCGAGCAAACCTTCGATTTTTCCGAGCCGTACACCTATTCCAACCCGCAACTGATCGTGCGCAAGAACGAAAAGGCGACCTACGCCGGCCTGGCCGAACTCAAGGGCAAGAAACTGGGCGTGGGGCAGGGCAGCGTGTACGAACAGCAGGCCAAGGCCGTGCCCGGCATCGAGGTGCGCAGCTACCCCGCCGCGCCGGAAGCGCTGCAGGACCTGGCGTTCGGCCGCATCGACGCCGCCCTCAACGACAGCCTGATGGTGGCTTACCTGTTAAATCATTCCAAGCTGCCGATCCAGGCCGGCGCGCGCGTCGGCAATGTCGAGCGCATGGGCATTCCTCTCCGCAAAGGCAACCCGCAGCTCAAGGCCGCCTTGAACCGCGCGCTGGCCGAAGCCCAGGCCGACGGCAGCCTGAAAAAGATCTCGGTCAAGTGGTTCGGCAGCGACGTCAGCCGCCCGGCCGCACAGCCCTGATCCGGGGCGCTGCCGATGGATTGGGCGGGACTGGCCGAACTGCTGCGCGATGCCGCGCCGTCGATGCTCAAGGGCACCGGCTACACGGTACTGTTTGCGCTGGCCTCGATGCTCGGCGGCCTGTTGCTGGGCTTTCCCACGGCGCTGATGCGCCTGTCGCGCTGGAAACTGGTGCGCGCCCCGGCCGAACTGTACGTCAGCGCCATGCGCGGCACGCCGCTGCTGGTGCAGTTGTACGTGATCTATTACTGGCTGCCCAGCATCGGCATTGACTTCCCGCCGGTGGTGGCGGGCGTGCTGGCGCTCTCGCTCAATGCCGGCGCGTTCCTGTCCGAGAGCATCCGCGGTGCCGTGCTCGGCGTGAGCCAGGGCCAGTGGCGCGCCAGCTTCAGCCTCGGCCTCGGTTACTGGCCGACCCTGTATCACGTGGTGCTGCCGCAAGCCTTGCGCGTGGCCGTGCCGTCGATGAGCAACACCTTGATCAGCCTGATCAAGGATACCTCGCTGGTCTCGGTCGTCACCATTAGCGAGCTCATGCTTGCGACCAAGGAAGCGGTCGCCGGCAGCGCCAATCCCTTGCCGCTGTATATGACAGCGGCCCTGATTTACTGGTGCCTGAGCCTGCTGTTCGAAGCGCTGCAGCGCCATCTGGAACGGCGCCTGAACCGCGCGCACCGCTAACGTTTCCAGCGCCCCGCGCGAATCTGCGGCGCGATCGCGGCTGTCGCTCGACATCGCGCTCGACATCGCGCCTTTGCCCATGCTAGTCTAGTCGACAGTGCTTCCACTCTCCGTTGTGCGCTGCTTGCGTGCCGCTGCGTGGCAGCTGTCCGCTGGCGTGTGCAATGTGTGCGAGGTGAGATGGACAACGATCACGATCCGGCGGCACAAAGCAACTCCCCGCTAGCGCGCGCCCGCCGCGCCGACCATGCCTTGCCCGGCGGCGCTTTCGCTTTTCACGCCGGCCAGCCTGCGCCCGGTCCCGCCGATGCCGTCAGCGGCGTGCGCGCCGGCGCGCCGGCGCCGGCCCTCGATATCAGCACAGGCGTGACCGTCGAGCGCCTGCGTCACGAGCAAGACCTGGCGCGCTCGGGCGACCTGTACCTGCTGGCCCCGGTCGGCTACTTCCTGCTCGCCTTTGATACGACCATGCTGCAGGTCAACCTGGCTGGCGCCACCATGCTCGGGGTGGCGCGCGCCAATCCCGGCCTGCATCATTTCCGCTCGTTCGTGGCAGCCGCCTTCCTGGCCGATTTCGACGGCTTTTTTGCCCGTTCCCTCAACAGCGGCAAGGGCGAAACCTGCCGCATGCGGCTGCGTACGCCGGACAATGGCGGGCTTGATGTCACCCTGCACGGCAGCGCCGACGGCAGCGGCCAGGCCTGCCGCCTGATCGTCGAGCGCGCCGAAGGCCGCCAGGCTGCGCTCGAACGCAGCGAAGAACGCTTCCGCCGCATCGTCCACAGCGCCGGTGAAGGCATCTGGGAGATCGACGCGGCCGCCCGCACCACCTTTGTCAACCCGCGCATGGCGCAGATCCTTGGCTACAGCATCGAAGAGATGCTGGCGCGACCCTTGCTCTCGTTCATGGACGACGCCGGCATGGCCATGCTCGAGCAGTGCATCGCCGAACGCGCCCAGGGCGTACCGGTGTCCTGCGAATACCGATTCATCGGCAAGGATGGCAGGGAAGTCTGGACCACCATGTCGACCAGCCCCATCCTCGACGCCGACGGCGCCTGCCTCGGCGTACTGGCGCTGGTCACCGACATCACCGAGCGCAAGCAGTCAACCGAGCTGATCTGGCATCAAGCCAATTACGATACCCTCACCGGCCTGCCCAACCGCCACATGTTCATGGACCGGCTCGGGCACGAGACGCGCAAGGCCGATCGCGGCGCCGCCTTCCTGGCGCTGCTGTTCATCGACCTCGACGACTTCAGGCAAATCAACGGCCGCCTGGGCCATGCGCGCGGCGACCTGATCCTGATCGAGGCCAGCCGCCGCATCGCCAGCTGCGTGCGCTCGAGCGACACCCTGGCGCGCTTCGGCGGCGACGCGTTTACGGTGATCTTGTCCGGCCTCGACCATATCGGCAGCGTCGAGCGCATCGCCCACGCCATGGTGGCCGCGCTGGCCTTGCCGTTCGAGGCGGGCGGCGAAAAAGCGTACCTCACGGCCAGCATCGGCATTGCCCTGTATCCGCCGGATGCGCGCGACACCGGCCAGCTGGTCGCGCGCGCCGACCGCGCCATGCTCGCCGCCAAAGAAGCCGGCGGCCACCAGTTCAGCTATTTCACCCCGAATCTGCAGCAGGCGGCGCAGGCGCGCCAGAGCATTGCCGACGACTTGCGCGCGGCCATCGCGCTACGCCAGTTCGAGATCGTGTACCAGCCGATCGTGTCGCTCCGGACGGGCGCCGTGCACAAGGCCGAGGCGCTGCTGCGCTGGCGCCATCCCACCCGTGGATTGCTGGGGCCGGCCGAGTTCATCCCGTTTGCCGAGTCGAACGGGCTGATCGTCGAGATCGGCGACTGGGTGTTCCGCGAGGTGGCGCAGCAGGTGCGGCGCTGGCAGCACAGCATCGACCCGTCGTTCCAGATCAGCGTCAACAAGTCGCCCGTGCAATTCCGGCGCGATGCCGACCTGTATTTAAGCTGGCTCGATTACCTCAACGAGCTCGGTTTGCCGCCGCACAGCATTGTCATCGAGATTACCGAAGGGGTGCTGTTCGAAGGGACAACCCAGGTCATCGAGCGCCTGCGCCAGTTCCGCGCCATGGGCCTGCAGGTGGCGCTGGACGACTTCGGCACCGGCTATTCCTCGCTGTCGCACCTGAAACGTTTCGATATCGATTACGTGAAGATCGACCAGTCGTTCGTCGCCACCTTAGAGAACGACGTCGGCGACCTGGCGCTGTGCGAAGCGATCATCGTCATGGCGCACAAGCTGGGCCTGAAAGTGGTGGCGGAAGGGGTGGAGACCAAGGTGCAGCGCGCGCTGCTGGTCGATGCCGGCTGCGACTACGCGCAGGGCTATGTGTTTGCCAGGCCGATGCCGGCGCAGGAATTCGAAGCGATGGCGGCAGCCGGCGTGCCGCGCTTGCCGCACTGACGCTGCGCCACTGGTTGCGGCGCCTGCGGGCGCAACCAGTGGGGGGCAGGCTTACATGCCCGGATAGTTCGGACCACCGCCGCCTTCCGGCGTGACCCAGACGATATTCTGGGTCGGATCTTTAATATCGCAGGTCTTGCAATGCACGCAGTTCTGCGCATTGATCTGCAAACGGTCCTTGCCATCGTCGGTCTTCACATACTCATACACGCCCGCCGGGCAATACCGCGACTCCGGACCGGCATACTGCGCCAGGTTGACCGACACCGGAATGCTGTCGTTCTTGAGCGTCAGGTGAATCGGCTGGTCTTCCGCATGGTTGGTGTTCGAAATGAACACCGATGACAGGCGGTCGAAGGTCAGCTTGCCATCCGGCTTCGGATAGGCGATCGGCGCATAATTGGCCGCCGGCTTGAGGCACTCATGGTCGCCATAATCGCGGTGCAAGGTCCACGGCGCCTTGCCGCGCAAGATCAACTGGTCGATGCCGGTCATGATCGAGCCGAGGTACAGCCCTTTCGACAGCCACGGCTTCACATTGCGCGCCACGTGCAATTCCTCGTGCAGCCAGGATTGCTCGAAGGCGGTCGGGAAGGTCGACAATTCATCGTGCTGGCGCTGCTCGCCCAGCGCCGCGAAGGCCGATTCGGCCGCCAGCATGCCGGTCTTGATCGCCGCGTGGCTGCCCTTGATGCGGCTCATGTTCAGGAAGCCCGCCTCGCAACCGATCAGCGCGCCACCCGGGAACACCAGCTTCGGCAAGGCTTGCAGGCCGCCTGCCGTGATCGCGCGCGCGCCGTACGAAATGCGCTTGCCGCCTTCGAAGAAGGTGCGGATTTCCGGGTGCGTCTTGTAGCGCTGGAATTCTTCGTAGGGCGACAGGTACGGGTTCTCGTACGACAGGCCGATCACATAGCCGACCATGACCTGATTGTTTTCCATGTGGTACAGGAAAGAACCGCCATACGTATCTGATTTAAGCGGCCAGCCGGTGGTGTGGATCACCAGGCCCGGCTTGTGTTTGGCCGGATCGATTTCCCACAGTTCCTTGATGCCGATACTGTACGACTGCGGATCCTTGCCCTTGTTCAAGTCGTACTTGACCATGAGCTGCTTGCCGAGGTGACCGCGCGAACCTTCGGCGAACAAGGTGTACTTGGCATGGAGTTCCATGCCGAGCTGAAAGGCTGCGGTCGGCTTGCCATGGCGGTCGACGCCCATATTGCCAGTCGCTACGCCCTTGACCGAGCCGTTCTCGTTGTACAGGATTTCGGCGGCGGGGAAGCCCGGGAAGATTTCCACGCCCAGCGCTTCGGCCTGCTGGCCCATCCAGCGCACCACATTGCCCAGCGAAATCACGTAATTACCGTGGTTTTCGAAGCAGGCAGGCACCATGAAGCCCGGCGTCTGATAGGCCTTGCTTTCGGTCAGGAACAGGATGCGGTCTTCGGTGACGGCGGTATTCAGCGGCGCGCCGAGTTCTTTCCAGTTAGGAATAAGTTCAGTCAATGCGCGCGGGTCCATTACGGCGCCGGACAGGATATGGGCGCCGATTTCGCCGCCTTTTTCCAGTACGCACACGGAAACTTCCTGGCCCTTGTCGGCCGCCATCTGTTTCAGGCGGATGGCGGCGGCCAGGCCGGCGGGGCCGCCGCCGACGACGACAACGTCGTACTCCATTGCTTCGCGCGGACCGTATTGTTCGAGGATATTAATAGGCTCTGTCATGGTCTCTTCATGGGATAGAAAAATTTAAGCACGAGTGTGCGGCTTTTTGTCGAGGATTGCAAACGTTGCGCCATTTTACGGACAATATTAGACGCTGCCATCTAATACTGGCAATTTGTGACATCATTATGCTTTCGCAAGACCACCGCACAGGAGCCGATCGTGGGTATTGAAGTAAATTTCGAAGGAAAAATCGCACTCATTACCGGCGCCTCGAGCGGGCTGGGCGCGCGTTTCGCCAAGGCCCTGGCCGGCGCCGGGGCCCAGGTTGTGCTGGCCTCGCGCCGTACCGACCGCCTCAAAGAGCTGCGCGCCGAGATCGAAGCCGACGGCGGCGCCGCGCACGTGGTCACGCTCGACGTGACCGACCTGGCCAGCATCAAGTCGGCCATTGCGCACGCCGAGACCGAAGCCGGCCCGATCGATATTCTGGTCAACAACTCGGGCGTATCGACCACCCAGCGCCTGGTCGACGTGACCCCGGAAGACTACTCCTACGTCATGGACACCAATCTGCGCGGCGCGTTTTTTGTGGCGCAACAAGCCGCCAAACGCATGATCCAGCGCGCCAAGGGCGATCCGAAAAAACAGCACCGCATCATCAATATTGCCTCGGTAGCCGGCCTGCGCGTGCTGCCGCAAATCGGCGTGTACTGCATGAGCAAAGCCGGCGTGGTGCAGATGACCAAGGCGATGGCGGTCGAGTGGGGCAAATACGGCATTAACACCAACGCCATCTGCCCCGGCTACATCTCGACCGAAATCAACGAAGATTACTTTGCCACCGAACAAGGCCAGAAACTGATCGACATGCTGCCGCGCAAGCGCCCTGGCAAGCCGGAAGACCTCGACGGCCTGCTGCTCCTGCTTGCCGCCGAAGAAAGCCACTTCATCAACGGCGCCATCATCACCGCCGATGATGGTATGACCGCGCAGTAATGTAAAAGTTCGTGATCCCCCAGCCGGTGTCCCCCAACTGGTGTCAGACCTGACACCGAGGGGCGGGGCTGGATTTTGCAGCTCGCTATTTTGCAACACCCACTATCCTGCTAGTATTTTCCGCCTTCACACAGGCCGAGAATCGTCTTTGTTGCTCCCCAGTCCCTCTCAAGCCCTTCCTTCTGTTGTTTATCAGATATTTGTTTGCATATAATCCGGTAACAGTGGGACAATTCGCACTTGTGTTGCTTGGCGCTACTTTAGTTTCTCGGATGGAAGTATTCCTCTAGGAGCCAGTATTACCGGCAGTTTATAATTTAGGCTGTACGTACCTTAGAGAAATTACTACCCAATGCGAGTAGACGGGCTGACGTTTTCCATTGCTGCGCATTCGGCGTGGGCGCCCGGTCTGGCAACCGCCGAGGAATGGGCCGCATGGGCGCAGGCACCGACCCGGATCGGCACCGGCGCCGACCCGGCGGTGGCGGCGATGCCGCCCATGCTGCGCCGCCGCGCCGGCTTCCTGGGCAAGATGGCGCTCGAAGTGGCTTACCGCTGCCTGGACGGACGCACCGATATTCCGGCGGTCTTCTGCTCGCGCCACGGCGAAGTGTCGCGCGCTGTGGACCTGCTGGGCGAGCTTGCGCGCGGCGAGCCGATGTCGCCGACCGGTTTCGGCCTGGCCGTGCACAACGCCAGCGCGGGTCTGTTCTCGATCGCGCGCACCGACCGCGCCAATCACATGGCCCTCTCGGCCGGCACGGCGACCGTTGAACATGGCGTGGTCGAAGCCTGCGGCCTGCTGGCCGACGGCGCGTCGATGGTCCTGCTGGTGGCGTACGATTGCGCGCTGCCGCCGGCGCTGGCGCACTTTGAAGATTGCGACGAACAGCCGCACGCGTGGGCATGGCTGGTGACCGCGCCCGGCCATGATGCCATCAGCCTGGCCTGCGATGGCAGCGATGGCGACGCCGCATCGTCCACCCAGCCCGGTGGCCTGGATGTGCTGCGTTTTCAGTTGAGTGGCGCGCCACGCCTGGTGCGCCACTCCGGCCCGCAAAGATGGACCTGGACGCGCAATGGTTAACCGGATCGGCCGGTACTGGCGCGTGCTCGCCACCGGCCTGAGTTTTCTCGCTTTCGGGATCGGCGGGCTGCTGCTGCGCATCCTGGTGTTCCCGCTGCTGCAGCTGGTGGTGCGCGAGCGCAGCGCAAGGGTGACCGCGGCGCGCGCCATCCTGCGCCTGACGTTCCGCGCCTTTGTGGGCCTGATGCGCGGCCTGGGCGTGCTGCGCTACGAATTCATCGGCCTCGAAAAACTCGAACGCGGCGGCCTGCTGATTCTGGCGAACCACCCATCGCTGATCGACACCGTGTTCCTGATGGCCTTCGTCAAGCGCGCCGACTGCATCGTCAAGAGCCACTTGTGGAACAACCCGTTCACGCGCGGCCCGGTACGCGCCGCCGGCTACATCAGCAACGACAGCGGGGAGCAATTGGTCGAGGCGTGCATCGCCTCCCTGCGCGCCGGGAACAACCTGATCATCTTCCCGGAAGGGACGCGCACCCCGGCCGGCGGCGCCATCAGCCTCAAACGCGGCGCCGCCAACATCGCCGTGCGCGGCGCGCGCGACGTGACGCCGGTCGTCATCGACTGCCAGCCGCCCACGCTCGGCAAGGGCGACAGGTGGTGGCGCGTGCCGGAGCGCTTCGTGCAGTTCCGGCTTGAAGTGAAAGACGATATTGCGATCGACGCCTTCCTGGGCGCCGGCGCGAGCGACGTGATGGCGGTGCGTCATCTGACGGATCACCTGCAACGATTTTTTACTGGAGAGTACCAAGGCCATGCTTGAAACAGAAGTGAAACAACTGATCATCGACGTCCTGCAACTGGAAGATATTGGCGTCGACGACATCGACAGTGCCGCGCCGCTGTTCGTCGAAGGCCTGGGACTGGACTCGATCGACGCGCTGGAACTGGGCGTCGCGCTGCAAAAGCGTTACGGCATTTCGCTGTCGGCCGATTCGGACGACACGCGCAGCCATTTCGCGTCGGTGCACGCGCTGGCGGCGCTGATTGAAACCCACCGCAAAAAGTAATGGAGGTTGTATGGTAGACGTAAACAAGATGAGCCGCGACGAGCTGCAAGCGTGGGTCGTCGATCTGCTGGCCGAGATGTTCGAACTCGATAAATCGGCACTGACGGCCGACTCGAACCTGTACGCCGATCTCGATATCGACAGCATCGATGCGGTCGACCTGGCGGTCAAGCTCAAGCAGCTGACCGGCAAGCGCCTGCAGCCGGAAGTCTTCAAGACCATCCGCACCATCGGTGACGTGGTCAATGCGCTCGACGGCCTCGCCTTGGAGCAGGCGTAGTCGGCATGCGCCTGTTGGCCGCGCTGTCGGTGGTCCTCACGCTGTGCTATCCGCTGGCCATTTGGTATGGGCAGGGGAGGGTGGAGCCGCGCTGGCTGGCACTGCTGCTGGTGCTGGCCGCTTGCGCGCGCCTGCCGGCCATGAAAGCCAGCGTGAGCGCGCGCTGGTCGGCCGCTGGCGCCCTGCTGCTGGCGGCGCTGACGGTGCTGGGCAACGGCATGCTGCCCCTGAAGCTGTACCCGGTGCTGGTCAACGCCGGCCTGCTGGCGGCCTTCGGGTACACCTTGAGCACCCCGGTATCGATGGTCGAACGCTTTGCGCGCATGCGCGAGCCGGACCTGCCGCCGGCGGCGGTGGCGTACACGCGCACCGTCACCAAGGTATGGTGCGGGTTTTTCGTGGTGAACGGCGCCGTTGCGCTGGGCACCGCGCTGTGGGCTTCGCAAGAGGTTTGGTCGCTGTACAACGGCGTGATTTCGTACGGCCTGATGGGCGTGCTGTTCGCCGCCGAATTTTTGGTACGCCTGCGCTTTAAGCGATTGCATCATGGTTGATTTTTTTTCTGTTCTGGGCGCGCGCGATGGCGCCGCCATCGCCGGTTGGCGCGACGGCGCACCTGTCAGCGTGGCCGCCTTGCGCGCGCGGGCAGGCGCATGGCGCGCGCTAGCCCTGCGCACGGCCGGCGTCAACGCCGCCCTGTACATCGAAGACAGCCTGGAATTTTGCGCCGCGCTGCTTGGCGCCTGGCAGGCCGGCAAAACCGTCTGGCTCAGCGCCGACACGCTCGACGCCAGCTGCGCCGCACTGGCGCGCTCGGTCGACTGTTTCCTGGGCGAGTTCCCGGCGCGCTGGGCTGCACTGCACCCAAGCGACGACGACGCCTGCGCGCTGCCATGGAGCGGGCCCGATGCCGGCTTCCCCGCGCTGGTGGTCCACACCTCCGGCAGCACCGGCGAGCCGCAGGCGATCCCCAAAAAACTGTCGCAGCTGACCTGCGAAGTGGCTACGCTCGAAGCCCTGTTCGGCCCCGCCATGATCGATGCCGACATCGTCGCCACGGTCTCGCACCAGCACATCTACGGCCTGCTGTTCAAGGTCCTGTGGCCGCTCGCGGCCGGCCGCGCCATCCACGCGGCCAGCCTGGCCTTCCCCGAACAACTGGCGCTTCTGCTGGGCCAGCGCCCGTGCGTGCTGGTGGCCAGCCCGGCCCACCTGAAACGCCTGCCGTCCCACCTGGACTGGAGCGCCGCCGCGGCCTGCCTGCGCGCGGTGTTCTCGTCCGGCGGCCCGCTGGCGCCCGAGGCCTCGGTGGCGGCCGGCCACCTGCTCGGCCACGTGCCGACCGAAATCTACGGCAGTTCGGAGACCGGCGGCGTGGCCTGGCGCCGCCACCATCCCGGCTCGCCCGGCGCATGGGAGCTGCTTCCCGGAGTCGGCTGGCGCATCGCGCCGGACAGCGGCCGCCTCGAAGTGCGCTCGCGCCACCTGGGCGACGACGGCTGGCTGGAACTGGAAGACCGCGTCAGTCCCGCCGCGGACGGACGCTTCCTGCTGCTCGGACGCGGCGACCGCCTGGTCAAGATCGAAGAAAAGCGCATCTCGCTCGACGCCATCGAAGCGGCCTTGCTGGCCTCCGGCTTTGCCAGCGAAGCGCGCGTGATCGTCTGCCCCGAGCGCGCCGGCGAGCGCCAGGTGCTGGCCGCCTTTGTCATTCCATCGGCTAGCGGCCGCGCGCTGCTCGATGCCGAGGGCAAGCAGGCACTCAATGCGCTGCTGCGCGCCCACCTTGGGCGCGTGGTGGAGGCGGTCGCACTGCCGCGCCGCTGGCGCTATCTCGACCAACTGCCGTTCAACGCCCAGGGCAAGACCACGCAGGCGCAGCTGCTTGCCTTGCTTGGCGTGGGCGACGCCCGTCCGCGCCTGCCGCAGGTGCGCCTGATCGAGCGTGATGACAAGCATGACCAGCAGCGCGTCCTGCTCGAACTGGTGGTCCCATCGACCCTGTTCTACTTCGACGGCCACTTCACGCAGGCGCCGGTGCTGCCCGGCGTGGTGCAGGTCGACTGGGCGATCCGCTATGGACGCGAATACTTCGCGCTGGCGCCGGCCTTCCGCGGCATCAACGCGCTCAAGTTCCAGCAAGTGGTGCGGCCCGACGTGCCGTTCCACCTGGAGCTCAAATACGACAGCGCAAGCTGCACCCTGCATTTCCGTTACTTCTCCGACGCCGGGCAGCATGCCGGCGGCCGTATTCTGTTTGGTCCTTAACCTGAAGCGTCGCATGCTAGATAAAAAATTCTCCCCTGAACGCCAGACTGCCTTTGACGCCCGTTTCGAAGCGCAGAAAATCGCCTTCGGACCGGTGGTCTTCCAGTGCGTGCGCTACGCCTGGAAGCGCGGCATGCTGCAAACGCTGGCCGACGCCGGCGAAACGGGGCTGACTGTGACCGAGATGGCGGCCAGCGGGCGCTGGACCGAGTACGCGCTCAAGGTGGTGCTGGAAACCTGCCTGTCGGCCGGGGTGGTGTTCGTGCATGGCGGGCGCTATGCGCTCGACAAGGCGGGCTTTTGCGTCCTTACCGACAGCATCACCCAGATCAATATCGACTTCAATCACGACGTCTGCTACCAGGGCCTGTTCAAGCTGGACCAATCGCTCGACGCCGAAAAGCCGATCGGCTTAAAAGCTTTAGGCGAGTGGCCCACCCTGTACCAGGGCTTGTCGGAACTGTCTGAGCCGGCCAAGACCAGCTGGTTCGCGTTCGACCACTATTATTCGGACACCTCGTTCCCGTCGATCATGCCCGACGTCTTCGCCACCGCGCCGCGCAAGGTGATGGACGTGGGCGCCAACACCGGCAAATTCAGCTGCGTCGCGCTGGACTACAACGCCAGCGTCGAACTGCACCTGGTCGACCTGCCGCGCCAGTTATCGGTCGCCGCCACCGCGCTCGAGGCGGCCGGCGTGCGCCAACGCGCGCACCTGCATCCGACCGACCTGCTCGACCCGGCCCTGGCGCTGCCGTCCGGGATGGACGTGATCTGGATGAGCCAGTTCCTGAGCTGCTTCTCGGAGCCGGCCATCGCCACCATCCTGCAACGCGCCGCCGCCGCCCTGGCGCCGCAGGGCCAGCTGCTGGTGATGGACACCTTCTGGGACCGCCAGCGCTACGACATTGCCTCCTACTGCCTGATCAACACCTCGCCGTACTTCACCGCCATGGCCAGCGGGAACAGCAAGATCTACGAGAGCGGCGACTACGTGCGCCTGGCCGAAGCGGCCGGCCTCACCCTGCTCACCGCGCGCGACGGCATCGGCTACTGCCACTCGCTGCTGCGCTTTGGCCGCGCGGAGTAAGCCGTGTTCAAGCCCTGCGTGATGATCCCCGTGTATGACCACGAACACGCCATCGGCGCCGTGGTCGAGGCGGTGCTCGCGCACGGCCTGCCTTGCATGCTGGTCGACGATGGCAGCAAGAACTCGTGCGCCCTCGTGCTCGACCAGCTGGCGGCAAAGCATCCGGACAAGGTGATGCTGGTGCGCCACGCCGTCAACCAGGGCAAGGGCGGGGCGGTGCTGACCGGTTTTCGCAGCGCCGCGCAAGCCGGCTACACCCACCTGCTGCAAGTCGATGCCGACGGCCAGCACGCCACCTCCGACATTCCGCGCTTCATCGCGCTCTCGCGCCTGCATCCGCACGCGGTGATTGCCGGCTGTCCGGTATACGATGAATCGGTGCCGAAGCTGCGCCTGTATGCGCGCTACCTGACCCACGTCTGGATCTGGATTAACACGCTCTCGTTCGCGATCCGCGATTCGATGTGCGGCTTTCGCATTTACCCGGTGGCGCCGGTGCTCTCGTTGGCAAGCCGCTGCACGCTGGGCAAGCGCATGAACTTCGACCCCGAAATCCTGGTGCGCCTGTTCTGGGACGGCGTACAGGTGGTGAACCTGCCCACCCGCGTCACCTACCCGAGCGACGGCGTGTCGCACTTCAACGCCTTTCGCGACAATGTGCTCATTTCGCGCATGCACACGGTGCTGTTCTTCGGCATGCTGATCCGCCTGCCCAAGCTGTTGGCGCGCAAATGGCGGAGCGCATGACGCGCCTGCACGCCAGCCACTGGGCCTCGATCTCGGAATCGAGCTTCGTGGGCGGCATGCGCCTGCTGTTCTGGGTGTGCCGCGTGTTCGGGCGCTGGCCGTTCCGCGTGGTGCTCTATCCGGTGCTGGCCTGGTATGTGCTCACCAAACCGGCCGCGCGGCGCGCCTCGATGACCTACCTGGAGCGCGTGCGCGCCTTTGCCCCGGTACCCACCGGCTGGTACGGCGTGCTGCGCCACTTCGGCAGCTTTGCCGAAGCCATTCTCGACAAGATGCTGCTGTGGGGCGGCCTGTTCGACACCGCCTCGGTCGGCCACGTCGGCATGGCGCCGATGCGGCGCCTGCTCGATGAAGGACGCGGCGCGGTGCTGGTCTGCTCGCACCTTGGCAACGCCGACTTGTGCCGCGTGCTGTCGAACGACGTGCCGGGCCTTAAACTGACGGTGCTGGTGCACACGCGCCACGCGCAGGCCTTCAACAACATGCTCGCTTCGCTCGATCCGCGCAGCCAGACCAACCTGCTGCAGGTAACCGAGATGAACCCGGCCACGGCGATGATGCTGGCCGAGCGGGTAGGGCGCGGCGAATTCGTCGTCATCGCCGGCGACCGCGTTCCGGTCTCGCCCGATCCGCGCGTAGCAACGGCCCCGTTCATGGGCAAGCAGGCCGCATTCCCGGTCGGCCCCTACGTGCTGGCCTCGATCCTGCAATGCCCGCTCTACACCATGTTCTCCACCCGCGTTGGCGGCGGCTACGAAGTCCACTTCGAACTGCTGCGCGAATCAGTACGCCTGCCGCGCAAGGGCCGCGACGACGCGGTGGCGGCCATTGCCGCCGATTATGCGGCGCGCCTGCAGCACCACTGCATCCGTTCCCCGCTCGAGTGGTTCAACTTTTACGATTTCTGGCACTTACCCCATCTGGACAAGCACGATGCACCCTGAACCGAGCACCACCCGCCGCGCCGTCATTTTCGACCGCGAGCGCCTCACCATCGAGGATATCGTCGACATCGCGCGCGGCAGCGCCAGCGCCCAACTGTCGCCTGATCCGGTGTTCCGCGCGGCGATCGCGCGCGGCGCCGACTTCCTCGACCGCCTGCTGCGCGAGGACGGCACCATCTACGGCGTGACCACCGGCTACGGCGACTCGTGCACGGTCTCGATTCCGCCCGAGCTGGTGGCCGAACTGCCGCACCACCTGTATACCTACCACGGCTGCGGCCTGGGCGACTACCTGACGCCTGCGCAAACGCGCGCGGTGATGGCCACGCGCCTGGCGTCGCTCTCGAAAGGCTTTTCGGGCGTGAGCGTGGAACTGCTGGAGCAGATCGCGCGCCTGCTCGATGCGGACCTGCTGCCGCTGATCCCGAGCGAAGGCTCGGTCGGCGCCAGCGGCGACCTGACCCCGCTGTCCTATCTGGCGGCGGTGTTGTGCGGCGAGCGCGAAGTCTGGCGCGACGGCGTGCAGGTCCCGGCCGCGCAAGCCTTGCAGGACGCTGGGATTGCGCCGCTGCGCCTGCGCCCGAAAGAAGGGCTGGCGATCATGAACGGCACCGCCGTCATGACCGCGCTGGCCTGCCTGGCGTACGAGCGCGCCGGGTACCTGACGCGCATGTGCACGCGCATCACCGCCATGGCCTCGTTTGCGCTGGACGGCAACGCTCACCATTTTGATGAAACCCTGTTCTCGGTCAAGCCGCACGCCGGCATGCAGGGCGTGGCCGCGTGGCTCCGCGCGGACCTGGACGTGGGCCAGGCCGAACGCAACGGCAAACGCCTGCAGGACCGCTACTCGATCCGCTGCGCGCCGCACGTCATCGGCGTGCTGGCCGACGCGTTGCCGTTCTTCCGCCAGTCGATCGAAAATGAACTCAATAGCGCCAACGACAACCCGATCATCGACGCCGAAGGCGAACGCGTGCTGCATGGCGGCCATTTCTATGGCGGCCATATCGCCTTTGCCATGGACGGCATGAAGAACGCGGTCGCCAACCTGGCCGACCTGCTGGACCGCCAGATGGCGCTGCTGGTCGACAGCCGCTACAACCACGGCCTGCCGGCCAACCTGTCCGGCGCCGAAGGGCCGCGCGCGGCCATCAACCACGGCCTGAAAGCCTTGCAGATCAGTTCTTCGGCGTGGACCGCCGAAGCGCTGAAACTGACCATGCCAGCCTCGGTGTTTTCGCGTTCGACCGAATGCCACAACCAGGACAAGGTCAGCATGGGCACCATCGCCGCGCGCGACTGCCTGCGCGTGCTCGATTTGACCGAGCAGGTCGTCGCCGCGCTCCTGATCACGGTGCGTCAGGGTATGTGGCTGCGCCTGCGCGTCAATCCCGAGCATCGCGCGCCGCAGGCGTTGATGGAGATGATGGAAAAAATCGGCCTGGACGTGGCGCCGGTGGTGGAAGACCGCCGCCTGGAGCCCGAGCTGCGCGTGCTCATTGCGCGCCTGCGCGAGCAAGCCTGGAGCCTGTATGCGTAGGGGCGCGCCGCCCAGCCCCTGGTTCGCCGAGACCGAGATGCAGGTCCAGTTCTTCGACCTGGACCCGATGCAGATCGTCTGGCACGGTAACTACGTCAAGTATCTCGAAGTGGTGCGCTGCGCGCTGCTCGACAAGATCGGCTACAACTACGAGCAGATGAAGGCCTCCGGTTTTGCCTGGCCGGTGATCGACATGAATCTGCGCTACATCGGCCCGGCCGTGTTCGGCCAGCGCCTGACCCTGCGCGCCGAAATCGTCGAATACGAAAACCGCCTCAAGATCGATTACCTGATCACCGACACGGCGACCGGCAAGCGCCTGAACCGCGCCAGCACCACCCAGGTGGCGGTCGATATCGCCACGGGCGACATGTGCTTCATGTCGCCGCCCGTGCTGTTTGAAAAATTAGGAGTCACCCCGCAATGAAACGCCTGATCCTGGCATTCGCCATCGCCGCCTCGTGCGCCGCCGCCAACGCCGCCGCGCCGATCGCCAACATACAGTCGCTGCTGGCCAAACCGGCCATGCTGTGCGGCCGCTTCGACCAGACCAAGCACCTGGCCGGCATGAAAAAGCCGCTTGCTTCGAACGGGCGTTTTTGCGTCGTTGCCGGCAAGGGCGTCCTGTGGCGCACCCTGAAGCCATTTCCGAACACCCTGCGCCTCACGCGCGACGAAATCGTCAGCTTCCAGGGTGAGCGCGTGGCGATGCGCCTCGAAGCGAAGCAGGAGCCGACCGTACGCATGATTAACAGCGTGCTGTTCTCGCTGCTGTCGGGCGACCTGGGGCAGCTGGAAACCCTGTTCGAGGTCGATGGCAATGTCGACGGCGGCAACTGGAACGTCGCCCTCAAGGCGCGCCAGCCGGCGCTGGCCAAAGCCATCGGCGCCATCTCGCTCGATGGCGGCGCGTACGTGAAGAATATCCAGATTGCCGAAGCATCGGGCGATAAAACCCTGATCGTTTTTTCCGAGATCAAAACGGGCGAGGGCGTCATGACGGCTGAAGAGGCGGCGCTGCTGTGAACACGGAAGTAAAGCGCCACAAGTGGCTGGCCTGGATCTGGGCCCTGGTGGTATGCGCCCTGCTGGGGCATAACGCCTACCTGTGGATCGTGCAGCGCATCGTGCCGGACACCGATATCCTGGCCCTGCTGCCGGTGCAGGAGCGCGACCGCGTCCTGCAGGAATCGTTTACCCACATGGTGGACGCGGCGCAGCAGCGCGTGATCGTGCTGGTCGGCGCCGCCGACTGGAACGACGCCAGGCGCGCCGCCGACGCCTACAACGCGGTGCTGGCGACCAGGCCCGGCGTGCTGGAAGCGGTCAAACTGTCCGACGAAACCCAGGGCGACTGGCTGGCGCCATTCCAGAAGCACAGCGTGGCTTTGCTGACCGCGCAGCAGGAAGCGCAGCTGCGCAGCGAAAGTCCGCAGTTCTGGACCGAAGCGGCGCTGGCCAAACTTTACTCCGCTTTCTCCGGCCCCAAATTGGGCGCCTTCCGCGACGATCCGTTCGGCCTGTTTTCCGGCTGGGTCCAGGAACGCGCGCAGGAAACGCCGGTGCGCCCGCGCGACGACAAGCTGTTCGTGGCCGACGCCGAACGCCAGTATGTATTGATGCCGCTGACGATGCGCGCCCCGGCGTTCTCGATGACGGCCCAGCAAACCGTGGTGCCGCTGCTCGAACAGGCCAGACAGGCCGCGCTGAAGGCTGCGCCGCAGGCCAGGGTCATCACCGCCGGCGTGGTGCTGCATGCCTCCGCCGCCAGCAGCCAGGCCGAAGGCGAAATGTCGACCATTGGCGTCGGTTCGCTGGCCGGCATCGTGCTGCTGACGTGGTTTACCTTTCGCTCGCTGCGCCCGATCGCGCTGGTGCTGCTCTCGATCGGGATCGGTTTTCTCGGTTCGCTCTCCGTGTGCTGGCTGCTGTTCGGCCGCATCCACCTGCTGACCCTCGTTTTTGGGGCGAGCCTGATCGGGGTGGCCCAGGATTACGGCATCTATTACCTATGCAACCGCCTCAGCGCCGACCCAGGCGAAAACTCGGTGCGCCTGCTCAAACGCCTGCTGCCTGGCCTGTGCCTGACCTTGCTGGCGGCGGTAATCGGCTACACCGGCCTCGGTTTCACGCCGTTTCCCGGCCTGCGCCACATGGCGGTGTTCTCCGCCGTGGGCCTGGTGTTCGCGTGGCTGACGGTGGCCTGCTGGTTCCCGCTGCTGGTCTCCGGCGGTACCCTCAAGAGCGGGGCGCTGGCACGGCGCTACGGCGCCGCACTGGCGCACTGGCCGCGCGCGCGCATGAACGCGCCGACCCTGGGCATCGCGGCGCTGTTCGTGCTGGTGGCCGGTTTCGGCTGGTCGCGCCTGGGCGTCAATGACGACATCCGCTCGCTGCAAACGCCGCCCAGGCATCTGATCGAGGACCAGATCAAACTGGGCAAGCTGCTCGATGCGCCGACGCCGGTACAGTACTTCCTGGTGCGCGGCGCCAGCGCCGAAGTGGTGCTGCAGCGCGAAGAAGCGCTCAAGCGGCGCCTCGATCCTTTGATCGCGGCCAGGCGCATCGGCGGCTACCAGGCCATGTCGAACTGGGTGCCCTCGATCCGCACCCAGCTGGAACGGCGCGCCCTGGTCGAGACCAAATTGCTTTCGCCCGGCGGCCCGCTCGACGCGGTGGCCAAGGCCATCGACGAAGACAGCGCCTGGGTGGCCGCCACGCGCGCGCACCTGATGGCGCCGCGCACCCCGCTCACGCCCGGGGAATTCCTCAAGACGCCGCCGAGCGAGCCATGGCGCCATCTGTGGCTGGGCGATATTGACGGCACCCACGCCAGCATCGTCGCGCTGCGCGGCATGAGCATGGCCGCGCTGCCCGAGCTGCGCCGCGCGGGCGAGGGCATGGACGGCGTGCAGTGGGTCGACAAGGTCGCCGAGATTTCATCGGTGCTGGGCCGCTACCGCCAGTACATGGGCTGGGTGGTGCTGGCCGCCTACGCGGTGGTGCTGGTGCTGCTGTACCCGCGCTATCGCGGCAACGCATGGCGCGTGGTGGCGCCGACCGCGGTGGCGACCATCGCCACCCTGGGCGTGCTTGGCCTGGCCGGCCAGTCGCTGCAACTGTTCCATGTCCTGGCGCTGATGCTGCTGCTGGGGGTGGGCGTCGATTACGGCATCTTCATGCAGGAACACCCGGACCGGCGCGATACCACGCCGTGGCTGGCGGTGGGCCTGTCGGCAGCGAACACCATTCTGTCTTTCGGACTGCTGGGCCTGAGCGGCACCCCGGCCCTGCACGCATTCGGACTGACGATGCTGATCGGGACCGCGCTCGCGTGGCTGCTGGTCCCCTGTTTTACCAACGCCAAGGACACCAACCATGCCTAACGCCCGCCTTCTTCCGGCCCTGCTGGCCGCGGCGCTGCTGGCCGCCTGCGCCACACCGCCGGCACCGCTGGCGCGCCTCGGCATCAAACTCGCCCCGAGCGCGCTGGAGGCAAGCATCAGCGTGCAGCAGCACCTGAAAGTCGAGCGCAAGGGTCGTATCGACGAACTCGATGCCGCCGTCGAAGTCGATCCGCAGCAGGTGCAGATGGTCGGCCTGGCGTTCGGCCAGCGCGTCTTGAGCCTGAATTACGACGGCAAGGAACTGACCTCCTGGCGCCACATGATGCTGCCCAGGCAGGTGCGCGCCGACGACGTGCTGGAAGACATGCAGCTCACCTTGTGGCCGGCCGAGGCGATTGCGCGCAGCCTGCCGCCGGGCTGGCGCATCGAAGACGCCGGCCTTTCCCGCACCCTGTACCTCGATGGCGCGGTGGTGGCCACGATTACCTACACGCAGATGCCGCGCTGGAGCGGCACTGTGACCCTCGATAACCTGCGTTACGATTACCGCCTGACCATCGAGTCGGCGCCTTAAACTATGAAGCTGTTTCTGAACGAATGCGGAATCGTGTGCGCGCTGGGCGACTCGCATGAGGAGATCAAGCGCCGCCTGTTTGCCGGCGAGAGCGGCATCGCTCCGACCGACGCCTGGTCGCCGGGACGCGTGCTGCCGCTCGGGCGCGTCATGAGCGCGCTGCCGGACGGCGCCGCGCTCCCGCTTGGCCAGCGCAGCCGCAACAACCGGCTGGCCCTGGCCGCGCTGGCCCAGATCCGCCCGGCCGTCGACGCCGCCGTGGCGCGCTACGGCGCCAACCGCATCGGCATCGTGATCGGCACCAGCACCTCGGGCATCGCCGAAACCGAAGCGGCGCTGCAGGCGCACTTCGCCGGTGCGGCGCTGCCGCTTGACTTTCACTATGCGCAGCAGGAGATGGGTTCGCCCGCCGCCATGCTGGCCCATGAACTGAAGGTTACGGGTCCGGCCTACGCCCATTCGAGCGCCTGCGCGTCCGGCGCCAAGGCGATCGCCAGCGCCGCGCGCCTGATCCGCATGGGCCTGTGCGACGCCGTCGTCACCGGCGGCGTGGACACCTTGTGCGGCTTTACGGTGGCCGGCTTTTCGGCGCTCGAATCGGTCAGCGCGGCGCGCTGCAACCCCCTGAGCGCCAACCGCGCCGGTATCAACATTGGCGAGGGCGCGGCCCTGTTCCTGATGACGCGCGAGCCGGCCGCGGTCGCCCTGTGCGGCTGGGGCGAAGCCTCCGACGGTCACCACATGTCGGCGCCCGATCCGGCCGGCAGCGGCGCGCGCCTGGCGATTGCCGAAGCGCTCGGGCGCGCCGGCCTCAAACCTGCGCAGATCGACTACATCAACCTGCACGGCACCGCCACCATCCAGAACGATGCGATGGAGTCGCGCGTGGTGCACGACCTGTTCGGCCCTGAGGTGGCGGTCAGTTCGACCAAGGGTTTTACCGGCCACGCGCTGGGCGCGGCCGCCGCACTGGAAGCGGCGCTGATCTGGCTGGCCATGCAGGCTGACAATCCGGAAGGCCTGCTGCCGCCGCAGTTGTGGGACGGCGTGCCGGATGCGGCGCTGCCGGTCCTGAACGTGGCCGCGCCGGGTGCGCGCCTGGGCCGCCCGCTCGACTGGGCGCTGAGTAACTCGTTTGCCTTCGGCGGTTCGAACGCCACCTTGATCCTGGGACGGACCCGATGAACAGCGACAGCTTCCCCGATATCCGCGCGCTGGTCCCGCACGAAGGCGAGATGGTGTTCCTCGACCGCGTGCTCACGGCCGGCACCAGCACCCTGTGCGCGGAAGTGACGATCGGCCAGCACAGCGTGTTCTTCGACGCGGCAGGTCCCGAACCCGGTGTGGGTTCATGGGTCGGCATCGAATACATGGCGCAGGCGATTGCCGCCCACGCCGGCTTTTTGGCGCGCCTGCGCGGCGACGCGGTGCGGGTGGGCTTTTTGCTCGGTGCGCGCCGCTACACGGCCAATGTGCCCCTGTTCACGCTGGGCAGCGTGCTGCATGTGCACGTCCAGCACGTGCTCCAGGGCGAGAATGGCCTGGGCGCGTTCGACTGCCGCATCGACGATGGCGCTACGGCGGCGAACCTGGCCAACGCCACCATCACGGTGTTCCAGCCCGATAACGTTAACGAATTTTTGCAGCGGAGTTTTTAGATGGATAAGCAGAGCAGTATCAACCAGACAGTATTGGTGACCGGTTCCTCGCGCGGCATCGGCAAGGCCATCGCGCTGCGCCTGGCGCGCGACGGCTACGATATCGTCGTCCATTGCCGCAGCCAGCGCGCCGAAGCCGACGCGGTCGCGCGCGAGATCGAGGCCATGGGCCGCCGCGCGCGCGTGCTGCAATTCGATATCGGCGAGCGCGATGTGGCGTCCGGCGCGCTGCTGGCCGACATCGAACAGCATGGCTGCTACTACGGCGTGGTGTGCAACGCCGGCGTGGCGCGCGACAATGCCTTCCCGGCCATGAGCGGCGAGGACTGGGACATCGTCCTCAAGACCAATCTCGATGGCTTCTACAACGTGCTCAATCCCCTGGTCATGCCGATGGTCCAGCGCCGCAAACCTGGCCGCATCGTCACCATGGCCTCGGTGTCCGGCCTGGCCGGCAACCGCGGGCAGGTCAATTACAGCGCGGCCAAGGCCGGCATCATCGGCGCCACCAAGGCGCTGGCGATCGAACTGGCCAAGCGCGCCATCACCGTCAACTGCGTAGCCCCCGGCCTGATCGAAACCGACATGATCGGCGACGTCCCGCTGGACGAAGCGCTCAAGATGATTCCCGCCAGGCGGATCGGCAAACCGGAGGAAGTGGCGGCGGCGGTGAGTTTTCTGGTCGGCGCCGATGCCTCGTACATCACGCGCCAGGTTATCTCGGTCAATGGAGGCATGGTATGACGCGCCGCGTGGTCGTCACCGGCATGGCCGGCATCAGCCCGTTGGGCAACGACTGGACCGCGATCCGCGCGCGCCTGGGCGAGTACCGCAACGCCATCGTGCAGATGCCCGACTGGGCCGGCTACGAAGGCCTGAATACCAACCTGGGCGCGCCGGCCGCGCCGTTCGCACTGGGTGAACGCTTTCACCGCAAGGCCATCCGCAGCATGGGGCGGGTGGCGCTGATGGCCACGCGCGCGAGCGAAATGGCGCTCGGACACGCCGGCCTGCTCGACCATCCGCTGCTCAAGAGCGGGCGCATGGGCGTCTCGTTCGGTTCCTCGGCCGGCACCCCGAGCGCGATCGGCGACTTTGGCCGCATGATGGAAGAGCGCAGCACGCGCGGCATCAACGCCACCACCTACATCAAGATGATGGCGCATACGGCGCCGGTCAACATCGGCGTGTTTTTCGGCCTGACCGGGCGCGTGATCACCACCTCGTCGGCCTGCACCTCGGGCAGCCAGGGCATCGGCTACGCGTACGAAGCGATCCGCAACGGCCAGCAGACCGCCATGGTCGCCGGCGGCGCCGAGGAGCTGTGCGCCACCGAAGCGGCGGTGTTCGATACCCTGTTCGCCACCAGCACGCGCAACGACGCGCCAGGCAGCACGCCACGCCCGTTCGACGGCGCGCGCGACGGCCTGGTGATCGGCGAGGGCGCCGGTTGCCTGATCCTGGAAGAGCGGGAGCATGCGCTCGCGCGCGGCGCCACCATCCATGCGGAGCTGGTGGGCTTCGGCACCAACAGCGACGGCTGCCACGTGACCCAGCCGAATGCGGCGACCATGAAGATTGCGATGGAACTGGCCCTGGCCGACGCCGCCCTGGCGCCCGCCGCCATCGGCTATGTCAATGCGCACGGCACCGCCACCGAGCAGGGCGACATCGCCGAATCGCACGCCACCCACGCCATGTTCGGCGCGCGCATGCCGATCAGTTCACTGAAAAGCTACATGGGCCACACCCTGGGCGCCTGCGGCGCGCTGGAGGCGTGGATCAGCATCGAGATGATGCGCGAGGGCTGGTTTGCGCCGACCATCAACCTGGAGCAGGTCGATGAACGCTGCGCGCCGCTCGACTACATCCGCAGCGAGGGCAGGCGCATCGACACCGACTACATCATGACCAACAACTTTGCGTTCGGCGGCATTAACACCTCGCTCATTTTCAAGCGGGCCGGCTGAAGCGCAGCATGCCGCACTCCGTCACGATCCGGCCGTGCCCGGGAACAGCTGGTCGACCAGCTCGGTGATTTTCTTTTCCGCACCGATGAACTTGCCCATATTGCCGCCGCCGCGCGTGGCGTCGTAGGTCGCCTTGCCGGCCTGCTTGCCGTCCTTGTAGACGATGATCTCGGCATACGCCATGTACATCGCCATGTCCCATCGCCAGTTGGCTGTGTAGGTCGAGGTGACCGGGCAGGCGATCAGCGAGGCGCCGCTCTCGAGGCGCTTGACCTCGTAGCCTCTGTTGCTCAGCGCGCGCTCGTAGGCATCGAGGAAGGTGGCGCGCACATTCCCATTCTGGGAAATACAGACCGTTTTGCTGTCGAGCCGGGCGACAGGCTTGACGTTTTGATGGATCGCGCAGCCGCTCAAGGCGAACAGGGCGAGGGAAGCACAGGCGAGTCTGGACATCATATAATTTCTTATTGGAAATAATTGGCTTTGAACTATAGCATTGCATTTCCACGTAAACATAGTGTGTTCATCTGAAACTAAAAGTTTGTTAGCGAACACTTAAAAAGCAACGCTTATCTGCGAATAGTTCGACATGGATCAAGCCGAGGCATAGAATCGACAGTTGTACAACGGAAACTAAAGAGGTCTCCATGTCCTGGTTCTACAATCTGAAGATTGCCCGCAAGCTGATGCTGGTGTTTGCGCTGGTCGTTGCGATGGCCTGTGGCCTGGGCGTGTTTTCGATCAGCCAGCTGGTCAAGGTGCGCGACGCCTCGAACGATATTGCCACCAACTGGCTGCCGTCGGTACGCTACCTGGGGCAGGTGCAGGCCTCGCTGTCGCGCTACCGGATCTCGGAAGCGACCCACGTCCTGCTGCCCGATGAAGCCGACATGCTGGCCACCGACAAGTCGATGGCCACGCGCCTGGAAACCCTGCGCAAGCAGCAGGAATCGTACGCCGCCCTGATGACCGAAGCGGAGGAAACGCGGCTCTACAAGGAACTGACGGTGGCGCTCGACAACTACCTTGTTGAAAGCACGAAGGTGACGGCCCTGTCGCACGCCGGCAAGAAGGATGAGGCGCGCGCCGCCTTCCGTGGCCCGTCCAACAAGCTGTTCCGCCAGATTAACGAAGCGCTCGACGCCATCATCAAGATCAACGACAGCGGCAGTGCGGCCTCGGCGGCCTCGGCCATGCAGACTTACCAGATGGCGCGCAAGCTGATCATCGGCAGCCTGGTGGCGCTGGCGCTCATCGGTTTGCTGCTGGCCGTGGGCCTGGCGCGCATCGTGGCGCGCCCCTTGCAGGAAGCGGTGGCGATCGCCGGACGGGTAGCCGGCGGCGACCTGAGCGGCGTGATCGTGTCCTCCAGCAGCGACGAAACCGGCCAGCTGATGACGTCCCTGCGCAGCATGAACGACAGCCTGCTGGGCGTGGTCCAGCAAGTGCGCAGCGGCACCGATACGATTGCGCTGGCCTCGGCCGAAATTGCCAGCGGCAACCTGGACCTGTCGAGCCGCACCGAGGAGCAGGCCAGCTCGCTCGAAGAAACTGCCTCCGCCATGGAGGAACTGACCGCCACCGTGCGCCAGAACGCCGACAACGCGCGCCAGGCCAACCAGCTGGCATTGAGCGCCTCGACCATCGCCAGCGACGGCGGCGCCGTGGTCAACGACGTGATCAACACCATGGAATCGATCAGCGCTTCCTCGCGCAAGATCGTCGACATCATCAGTGTCATCGACGGCATCGCCTTCCAGACCAATATTCTGGCGCTCAACGCCGCCGTCGAAGCGGCGCGCGCGGGCGAGCAGGGCAGGGGTTTCGCGGTGGTCGCCTCTGAAGTGCGCAACCTGGCCCAGCGCAGCGCCGCCGCCGCCAAGGAAATCAAGCAGTTGATCGACAACTCCGTGTTCCAGGTCGACGCCGGCACCGCGCTGGTGCAGCGCGCCGGCAGCACCATGACCGAGGTGGTAGTCAGCGTGCGCCGCGTGAGCGACGTGGTGGCCGAAATCTCGGCCGCCAGCCACGAGCAGAGCAGCGGCATCGATGAAGTCAACAAGGCCATCGTGCAGATGGATGAAGTGACCCAGCAGAACGCCGCGCTGGTCGAACAGGCGGCCGCCGCGGCGGGCGCCTTGCAGGAGCAGGCCGATCACCTGGCGCGCGTGGTCAGCGTGTTCCGGCTCGACAGCGCGGGTGCGCCGGCAGCGGGCCGTCCGGGCGCGCGCGCCGTTCATTAAACGCCGCAAGGCCCCGTATCCTCTACCGGAGAACCAATGAAACCTATCTCGTTCGCAGTTGCCATCCTGGCCCTCGGCGCCGGCGCCGCGGCCCAGGCCCAGTCCAGCGTGCAAATCTACGGACTGCTCGATGCGGGCGTCGATTATGCGTCCGATGCGGGCGCGGGCGGCAAGTCGGCCACCCGGGTCAGTTCGGGCGGCATGAACACCTCGCGCTGGGGCTTGCGCGGCAGCGAAGACATCGGGGCCGGCCTGAAAGCGGTGTGGAATCTGGAAGGCGGGGTGCTGATGGATAGCGGCGGGGCCGATGGCGCGCTGTTCCGGCGCCAGGCCTACGTGGGCCTGGACGGCAAGTTCGGCCGCGTGGTGTTGGGGCGCTCGTTTACCAGCGTGTACGACACCGTGATCCAGTTCGACCCGATGGGCTTTGCGCCTTTCTATTCCTGGGCCACCAGCGGACCGGCCACCGGGCCGTCCAAGTACGGCATGACGACCGGCTTCGACAACATGGTCAAGTATTCTGGAACGAGCGGCGCCTTCAAGTACGGCGCGACCTACGGCTTCGGCGAACAGAGTAGCGGGGCGCGCGACAGCGCAAAAATCGCCACCGCGGTCAGCTACAGCGCCAATGGCCTGGGCTTGATGGGCACCTGGGAGCGGGTCAACGGCAACACGCTGGCGGCCAGCGGGCGGCGCGACGAAACCACCGTCATCCATGCCGGCGCGACCTTTGAAACCGGCGCCTTCAAACTGTATCTGGTCGGGCGCGATTACCAGGCCGAACCGGGCAACCGCACCCTGCGCGATGTGGAAGGCAAGACCGTGTGGGCCGGCGTGGCCTGGAAGGGCTTGCCGAACACCACCATCACCGGCGCGGTCTACAAGATCGATGTCGGCAATGTGGGCGGCGGCACCGATGCCGATCCGGTTTTATATGTTGCGCGCTATCGCTATGCGCTCTCGAAACGTACCGATGTCTACGTGGCGGCGGCGTATGCCAAGGCCAGGAATGCACGTTTGACTGGCCTCTCGCGCGACGATGCCGGCTTTGCCGATACCCAGCGCGGCGTCATCACTGGGGTGCAGCACCGCTTCTGAGCGGGCGGCCGCAGCGGCCGACCGGATTCTTTTACCAGAGCAGCGGCCGCCCGAAACTGGCCCAGAACAGCCAGCGCTGCGTCTCGCGGTGTCCGCCGGTGCCGATCTGCCACGGCGCGGCCTTGCCGGCGTCGAGGCGGATGGTGGAAATGAAGCCGGCGCATGTCGACACCACCAGGGTGTTGCCGTCGGCCGAGATATCCATCGCCATGATGCTCGAGCCGACGAAGTGGAACCAGTGCTTGCGGCCGGTCGGACCGAAGGCGCGCAGATAGCCATTCGCATCGCCGATGATGAACTCGCCCTGGCGGTGCACCGCCGCATACACGCGCGCGCCTTCCTGCACGGTGGGGGTGCGCGGGTCGTTGCCGTAGAAATCGGTATCCAGGCCCGGGAAATCCTTGACGTTCACGGCCAGGGTGGCGCCTTCATAAAAATGGCAGGCGTTGAAGATGGCCATCTGGCTGTCGCCGCTGAAAGCGGCGTAGTGCGGATACTCGCTCACCCGGCCGATGCTCGACACCATGTTCAGTTCAGCATCGAACACCTGGTGCGCGCCATCCTGCCCACCCACCGCGATCCACTTGCCGTCCGGCGAAATGGCGCCGTGCTCCATGTCCAGCCGCACCGGCAAGCCATCTTCTTCCAGCGACTCGGCGTTCGGCCACAGGCGCCGCGCACCCCCGGCCGCCAGTACATAGATGCCGACTGCGCTCACCAGCAGCACGCGCCGGCCGTCCGGGAAGGGGATCAGGCGGGTCGGGCGCGGGCGGTCTTCCAGGTCCTCTCCCTCCATGCCTTCGGGCAGGTCTTCATGTCCGGTCGGCCAGGCCAGCCCGGCAACCTTGGGGCCGAGCCAGCCGTCGGTGACGGTCACGCCTTCGTCATTGCAGGTGGCAAAATAGCGGCGCTGCGGGCAGCGCCCGATGAAGTCGATGCCCTCGACATCGGTGCAGGTGCTGCCTTGCAGATGCAGCACCGGGCCATCCTGGTAGGGGGCGCCGGCGCGCAGCAGCATGCTGCCGTCGTCCAGCAACAGCAGTTCCGAACTCTTGATGCCTTGCGAATCGAGCAGGTCGGCCAGCGGCGCGTGGGCCGGCGGCCATGCCTTGCGGAAGGCGTCGTGCGCGGCCTGGTCCTTGCCCGGCTGGTTGACTTCATGCAGCGCTTCCAGCCAGTGCGGCACCAGATGCGCCATCGGCGGCATGGACGGCTCTACGCCGGCCTGGTCCCAGCCGTCGGCCAGGCCGATGCGCACGAAGTCGTTAATGGCGTCGGCATAGCCGATCACCTCTTTTTGCCATTCTGCCTGGGGAGAAGTCATGCTGTTATTCCTGATTGTGAGCGGGTAAGATGAGCTGAAAATATTGGCAAGAAAATATTGCCGGAAATATATTAACAGAAATCCTGGCGCAACAGAAATCTCAGCGGCTGACCCCAAGCAGTTTATGCACCAGCTCGGACGAGGTGGAGGCGGAGAATTTGCGCATCAGCTTGGCGCGATGCATTTCCACGGTGCGGGGGCTGAGGTCGGTTTCGCGGGCGATCACCTTGCTGGTCTTGCCCTCGACCAGCAGGGCGGCGATTTCGCGTTCGCGCGGGGTCAGTTCGGCCGTGACCGGGCGCTTTTCGCTGACATCTTCGAACGTCCAGACCCCGGCGCCGAGCGGCTCGCGCGCATCGAGGGCGCGCCCGCTCACATGGCACCAGAACAGTTCGCCGCCGGCGCGGCGCATGATGCGCTCGTCCGAATACACGCCGCGCGCGTTCATCACCGGAATGATGCGGTCGCCCGTGCGCAGGAATTCATCCATGGTCGGATACAGCACCCGGAACGACTCGCCATCGAGCGCGCCGTGCAGATAGCCGAACATCGAGGTCAGTGCATCGTTGCTGGACTGGATCACGCGATCGATCGAAATGCACATGCCCACCGGCGCGTGGCGAAAAATGGTTTCGTAATCGATGGCGTATGATGCGGTCATTGGCGGTGTTCAGGGGTTACGCGGCAGTCAACATGACGGAAAGCAGCCCGTAGTTCTACGGTATTGTGCTTTTGATGCGCGTATTTTATGCTGAGAATCCACTATGCAGTGGAGTATGGAAGATTTTAGCTTAACTATAAAAAGGGACAGGGAATGAACAAAGTTTATCCTGACGCGGCATCGGCGTTGGCCGGCATCGTGAGCGATGGCCAGACCATCGCAGTCGGCGGCTTCGGCCTGTGCGGCATACCGGAAGCGCTGATCCTGGCCTTGCGCAACAGCGCCGTCAAGCAGCTCACGGTGATCTCGAATAATGCCGGCGTGGACGACTTCGGCCTCGGCCAGTTGCTCACCACGCGCCAGATCAAGAAAATGATTTCGTCCTACGTGGGCGAGAACAAGGAATTCGCGCGCCAGTACCTGGCCGGCGAACTGGAACTTGAATTCACGCCGCAAGGCACGCTGGCCGAAAAGCTGCGCGCCGGTGGCTCGGGCATTCCCGCGTTTTTTACCAAAACCGGGGTCGGCACCATTGTCGCCGACGGTAAAGAAGTGCGCGAGTTTGACGGAGAACAATACGTGATGGAGCGCAGCCTGGTAGCCGATGTGTCGCTGGTCAAGGCCTACATGGCCGACCGCGCCGGCAATCTGGTGTACCGCAAGACGGCGCGCAACTTCAACCCGAACGTGGCGCAAGCCGGCAAGATCACCATCGTCGAAGTCGAAAAACTGGTGGAAGTGGGCGAGCTCGATCCCGACCAGGTGCATACGCCGAGCATTTTCGTGCACCGCATCGTGGTCAACGCCACGCCGGAAAAGCGCATCGAACAGCGCACCGTGCGCACCAACTAAGAGCACAGGAGAAGAAGATGGCATGGACTCGTGATGAAATGGCCGCGCGCGCGGCGAAAGAATTGCAGGATGGTTTTTATGTGAACCTGGGCATCGGCCTGCCGACCCTGGTGGCCAACTATGTGCCGGCCGACATGGAAGTATTCCTGCAGTCCGAAAACGGTTTGCTCGGCATCGGCCCGTTCCCGCTGGACGCCGACGTCGACGCCGACCTGATCAACGCCGGCAAGCAGACCGTGACGGCCTTGCCGGGCGCTGCCTACTTCAGCTCGGCCGATTCCTTCGGCATGATTCGCGGCGGCAAGATCAACCTGGCGATCCTGGGCGCGATGCAGGTCTCGGCCAAGGGCGACCTGGCCAACTGGATGATCCCCGGCAAGATGGTCAAGGGCATGGGCGGCGCGATGGACCTGGTGGCCGGCGTCAAGCGCGTGGTGGTGGTGATGGAACACGTGGCCACGGCCAAGGATGGTTCGACCTCGCATAAAATCCTGCCGGCATGCGACCTGCCGCTGACCGGCGTTGGCGTGGTCGACCTGATCATTACCGACCTGGGCGTGATCGACGTTACCCCGGCCGGCTTGACACTGGTGGAACTGGCGCCCGGCGTGACCAAGGAGCAAGTACTGGCCGCCACTGGCGCCGAACTCGACGTCAGCGCGCTATAACATACAGCGCCCGCGCGGCGCAATTGCGGTTCAAACGAAACAGCACCGGCGTGAACACCGGTGCTTTTTTTTCGTCTGTATGCACGGAATGATCGTAGAATTGCCCAACGGGTTTTGATTGCATTTCTTTAAGGTTTTGTCGCCAAAGAAATGTAAGTACTGGTTCGTCACCGTGCATTGCACTGGAGAAAACATTACTTACCCACTCATCACGCACGATCACGCTTCGCCACGCCGCAGGTCCGGCGGGCGAAACTGCGCGCTCAGCCGTCCATGGCTTCGCCCATGACCCGGCCGGTCCGCATCCTCCTGATCGACGACCACACGGTGGCGCGTTACGGCCTGCGCCTGATGCTCGCCGGCGCCGCCGAGCTGCAAGTGAGCGGCGAAGCCGACAGCGCCGCCGCCGCCCTGCACCTGCTGCGCAGCGAATCCTTTGACGTGGCCCTGCTCGACATCAACTTGCCCGACAAAAATGGCCTGGAACTGCTCAAGCAGTTGCGCGAACTGCATGGGGGCCTGGCGGTGCTGATTGTGAGCATGTATGGAGAGGATATTTACGCGCTGCGCGCCCTCAAGCTGGGCGCGGCCGGCTACCTGACCAAGACCTGCAGCGCCGACAGCCTGGTCGAGGCGGTGCGCAAGGCGGCCGGCGGCGGCAAGTACGTCACGCCCTCGCTGCTGCAAAAGCTGGCCGGCATGCTCGGCGGCGGCCCGGGCGGGGTACTGCACGACGCGCTCACCGACCGCGAGCTGGAAATCTTCCGCATGATCGCCTCGGGCGAAAGCCTGGTCGGCATCGCCGCCGCCCTGCATCTGAGCCCGAGCACGGTCACCACCTACCGCGCGCGTATCCTCGACAAGATGGACCTGAAGAGCAATGCCGAACTGACACGCTACGGCCTCGATCACGGCTTGTTAGGCTAACAAGCAAGCGACAGCGTGTAGTCGATCCACTACAGCGCCCCCGGACAAAGCCCCGACATACGATCACACAGATCCACGATAGCTAGTTTTTTACCCAGCAGCAATACTTGAACCCAAGGCGTAATTACACGCAGTATGAACCGGGGGCAGGATGTCTGCATTGAGGAAAAACAATGTTCGTGTTGATGGGGCGGGGCAGCAAGCCATGCTGTTCGCCCACGGCTTCGGCTGCGACCAGGGCATGTGGCGTTTCGTCGAACCATCCTTCCGCGCCGGATACCGCACGGTGCTGTTCGACCATGTTGGTTCCGGCGGCGCCGACCTGGCCTGCTACGACCCGCAGCGTTACGATTCGCTGGTCCAGTACGCCGACGACGTGCTCGACATCTGCGCCGAACTCCAGCTCGAACAAGCCGTGTTCGTCGGCCATTCCGTGTCCGCCATGATCGGCGTGCTGGCCGCGATCAAGCAGCCGCAACTGTTTTCGCGGCTGGTGCTGGTGTGCCCGTCGCCGTGCTACATCAACGACAGCGACGACGGCGCAACCGGCTACGTGGGCGGCTTTTCGCGCGGCGACATCGCCGGCCTGATCGACTTTTTGGACGATAACTTCGTCGCCTGGTCGGGCGCCATGGCCCCCACCATCATGGGCAACCCCGAGCGGCCCGAACTGGGCCAGGAGCTCGAGAGCAGCTTTTGCCGCACCGACCCGACTTGCGCGCGCCAGTTCGCCCGCGTCACGTTCTTGTCCGACAACCGGCCCGACCTGGCCCTGCTGCGCACGCCCGCCCTGATTTTGCAGGCCAGCGAGGACGCGATCGCGCCGCCCTGCGTGGGAGACTATCTGCATCAGGCGCTGCGCGGCAGCACCCTGGTCCGGATGGCGGCGCGCGGCCACTGCCCGAACCTGAGCGCGCCCCAGGAAACCGTGGCGGCGATCCATGACTACCTGCGCTGAGGACACCGCCATGAACCCGTCCGATTGCGCAATCGCACCCGCCCTGCTGTCCCTCATGGAGCAGGGCGCCGTCGACCAGTACCAGCAGGCGCCGGTCGGTTTCGTGTGCCTGTCGGTCGACGGCTGGATCGGCACGCTCAACCAGACCATGCTCGACTGGACCGGCTACCGGCGCGAGGAACTGGTGGGCCAGATCCGCTTCCAGGACCTGATCGGCGCGGGCGCCCGCATCTTCTTCGACACCCACCACGCGCCGCTGCTGTTGATGCAGGGTTTTGTCAACGAAATCGCAATCAACCTGCGCGGCAAGGACGGCGCCCTGATTCCGGTGCTGGTCAACTCGGTGCTCAGGCGCGACGCCGACGACCGCCCGTTGATGATCCAGATGTCGATCTTCAACGCCAGCGAGCGGCGCCGTTACGAACGCGAACTGCTGCAGGCCAAGCGCGCTGCCGAGCAGGCCGCCATCACCCTGGAGCACCGGGTCGAGGAGCGTACCAGCCTCCTGGCCGGTGCCCTGGCCCACGCCGAAGCGGCGGTGCAGGCCAAGAACGACTTCCTGGCCAACATGAGCCACGAAATCCGCACGCCGCTCAACTGCATCCTCGGCATGGCGGCGCTGGCGCTGGAAGGCGCGCCGGACGCGCGCCAGCGCAATTACCTCGACAAGATCGGCCAGTCGGGCCAGCACGTGCTCTCCATCGTCAGCGAGATCCTCGATTTCTGCAAGATGGAAGCGGGCAAGCTGCAGATCGAGCAGCTGCCGCTGAACATGAAGAGCGTGATCGCCGAAGCGGCCGCCGGCTTCGCGTCGATGGCGCGCGAGAAGGGACTGGCGCTCAAGGTACACATCGAGGACAACGTGCCCGAACGCGCCGTGGGCGACGCGCTGCGCATCGCCCAGATCCTCGGTAACTACATCGGCAACGCCATCAAGTTTACCGAGCGCGGCGAAATCATTATCGACGCCTGCCTGATGGGCACCGAACGCGAACGCATGCGGGTGCGGGTCGAAGTGCGCGACAGCGGCATCGGCATCTCGCCCGAAGAGCAGCAGAATCTGTTCCAGCCCTTCCACCAGGCCGACAGTTCGACCACCCGCAAATACGGCGGTACGGGCCTGGGGTTGGCCATCTGCCGCCAGCTGGCCGACATGATGGACGGTACCGTGGGCGTGACCAGCGCACGCGGCGTGGGCAGCCTGTTCTGGTTCGAGGTGCGCCTGGCCGCGCCGGCCCCGGCCATGCTGCCGCAACTGTCGCGCAACAGCGATCAGGTCGGCCGCTACGAGCCGGTCGAGCGCACCATGGCGCGCCTGGCGGGCAAGCGCCTGCTGCTGGCCGAAGACAATCCGCTCAACCAGGAGCTGACCCGGATCCTGGTCGAACGCGCCGGCGCCACCATGGCGCTGGCCGGCAACGGCGCCGAAGCGCTGGTGGCGCTGGCCGGCGGCGACTTCGACTGCGTGCTGATGGACGTGCAGATGCCGGTGATGGACGGCCAGTGCGCGGCGCGCCACATCCGCGCCGACGCCCGCCTGAACCACCTGCCGATCATCGCCATGACCGCGAATGCCTTCAACAGCAACCGCGATGACTGCCTGGCGGCCGGGATGGACGACTTCCTGGTCAAGCCGATCGAATCGGGCCTGTTTTACCGCACGGTGGCGCACTGGATCGACGGCGGCGATGCGCGCCTGGCGCCGGCGCCGGTGGACGACGGCGAAGGCGCCGGCGCGCCCACCCCCGGCGAGTCGGGCGAGACCATGTCGCTCAGCGTGCTCGCCGCGCTGGTCGACAACGACCCCGACACCATGAGCCGCCTGCTGCGCATCTTCCTCGACAACGCGCTCAGCACTGCGGGCGAACTCGAAGCGGCGGTCAAGGCCGGCGCGCTGGATGAGATGAAAACGCTCGGGCACCGCCTCAAGTCGTCGGCGCGCGCGGTCGGCGCCATGCGCCTGGCCGACACCTGCCAGGCGCTCGAACAGGCCGGCGGCATCGAGCAAGCCGCGGCGCTGGTGGGACAACTGCCGGCCATGCTCGAGACGCTGCGGCGCGAGCTGGCGGCGAGCCACCTGGTCCCGCCCGACACCGGCGCCGAAGCACGATCGCCACATCAATTCAACTAAAAAAGCGAGCCCAGAACATGACCGCCACCTCCACCCCGACCACGCTCGCCGCGCTGCACGTCCTGCTGGTCGACGACGACCCCTTCATGCTCGAACTGCTGGGCAGCATGCTCAACAAACTGGGCGTCACGCGCGTCTCGCAGGCCGCCGACGGCGAACGCGGCGTGGCGGCCCTGGCCAGTGGGCGCGGCATGCCCGACGTGGTCATCTGCGACATCCACATGCCCGGCAAGGACGGCTTCCAGGTGATGGAGGCGATGGCCGCCGGCGGCTACAAGGGCGCGGTGGTGCTGCTGTCGGGGATGGACGCGCGCACCCTCAATTCGGCCGCGCTGATGGCGCGCTTCCACCACCTGAATGTGCTCGGCGTGATGACCAAGCCGGTTTCCAGGGCCGCGCTGGCGGACCTGCTGGCCAGGGTCCGGTCCCTGTAGGAGCGATGATGCAAACCTCGACCCTCGATTTTTCCGATTCCCCCGCGCGGCGCCTGCTGGCCTGGCGCCACCTGCCGGCGCTGGCCGCCTGCGCCGCGGCCGCCTTGCCGCTGCTGGGCGAGTCGGGCTGGCTGAAACTGGCGGCCCTGGCCGGCGTGGTGGCCGCCTGCGCCTGGGGCGCCGCGCGCGCGCCGGCGCCGCCGGCAGCCGGTGACGTCGCCGTCGCCGCCGCCGCGCCGGCCCCGGATGGCGCGCAGATGGCGGCGCTGCTGGCCGACGTGCTGCCGGTATGGGAACACCACGTGGCCTCGGTGCGCAGCCAGTCCGAAGAAGCGATCGGCCAGTTGATTACCTCGTTCTCGTCGATCCTGGCGCGCTTCGACGCCGCCGGCTTCCAGGGCGCGCATGGCGACACCGGCGGCGCCGGCTCCGGTTCCGCCATCAGCCTGCTGACCCTGTGCCAGCGCGAACTGGGACCGGTGATCGCGGTGCTCCAGAGCGTCATCGACAGCAAGGCGGGCCTGTTGGGCCACGTGCGCTCGCTGTCGGACACCATCGCCGAACTGAAGGAACTGTCGACCGAGGTGAGCCTGATCGCCGCCCAGACCAACATGCTGGCGATTAACGCTTCGATCGAGGCCGCGCGCGCCGGCACCGCGGGACGCGGCTTTGCCGTGATCGCGGCCGAAGTGCGGCGCCTGTCGTCGTCCTCGTCGGACATCGGCAAGCGCATCACCGAGCGCATGAACCTGGCCTCGAGCACCATGTGCACCACCCTCGAAGTGGCGGGGCGCGCCGACGAGAGCGACCGCGAAGCGATGGTGTCGTCGGGCCACGTGATGGAAGACGTGCTCTCGCACGTGCGCGAACTGGCCGCCTCCACCGAATCGATGAAAAGCAACGGCGGCGCCCTGCGCGGCGACGTCGCCGAACTGCTGGTGGCGCTGCAGTTCCAGGACCGCATCCGCCAGATCCTCGAAGTGGTCAGCGCCGACATGCTGCGCATGCAGCAGGCCCTGGGCGAGGGCGCGGCGCTGCCGGGCGCGCAGCAGTGGCTGGGCGAACTGGGTACGCGCTACACCATGGCCGAGGAACACCACGCGCACGCCGCGCCGGCCGCCGCTGCGGCGGCTGACGATGAAGTCACGTTTTTCTGAAATCACCAACGACATAACAAGAGGGAACCATGGCAAAGACAATCATGATCGTCGACGATTCGAGCTCGGTGCGCCAGGTGATTGGCATCACCCTGCGCGGCGCGGGCTACGAAGTGCTCGAGGGCTGCGACGGCAAGGATGCGCTGACCAAGCTCGATGGGCGCAAGGTGCACCTGATCATCAGCGACGTCAACATGCCGAACATGGACGGCATCAGCTTCGTCAAGCAGGTCAAGCAGCTGGCCAATTACAAGTTCACGCCGGTGATCATGCTCACCACCGAGTCGGCCGAGGAAAAGAAGCGCGAAGGCCAGGCCGCCGGCGCCAAGGCCTGGGTGGTCAAGCCGTTCAAGCCGGACGTGCTGCTCAATGCCGTGCAAAAGCTGATCCTGCCATGAGCGCTGCACTGGCCCGCGTGCTGCGGCTCGAGCCCGAACTGACCATCTACAGCGCGGCCCAGGTCAGGCAGACGCTGCTCGACGCGCTGGTGGCGCGCGATGCGCTCACGCTCGACCTGACCGACGTGTGCGAAGTCGACAGCGCCGGCGTGCAGCTGCTGCTGGCGGCTGTGCGCCATGCCGGCGCGCAGGGCGTGGCGCTGCAGCTGGCCGGCCACAGCGACGCCGTGCGGGAAGCGTTTGCGCTGCTCGGGCTCGATGCGCAGCTCGCGCCCCGTTTCATCAACGCCAACTGACGCGAGGTCCGCATGACACTCGATGACGCCCTGGTCACCTTTATCGCCGAATGCGGCGAGCTGCTGCAGGACATGGAGGCGGCGCTGCTTTCGATCGCCGATAGGGGAGCGGGAGCCGATGGCGAAGCGGTCAACGCCATCTTCCGCGCCGCCCACACCATCAAGGGCTCGGCCGGCCTGTTCGGACTCGATCATATCGTCGCCTTTACCCACGTGGCCGAAAGCGTGCTCGATGTGGTGCGCACCGGCGACTGCCCGCTCGATGCGGACCTGGTGGCGCTGCTGCTGTCCTGCCGCGACCATCTGGGCCTGTTGATGGCCACCGTGCAAAGCGAGGGCCTGGCCGAAGACCTGTCCCTGACCGAAGCCGGCCAACCCTTGCTGGCGCGCCTGCAGCGCTATCTGCAGCCGTGCGCCAGTGCGCCGCAGCCGGCCAGCGACCTGTGGCACATTGCCTTGCGTTTCGGTCCGCCGGTGCTGTGCAACGGCATGGACCCGATGTCCTTCCTGCGCTACCTCGGCACGCTGGGCACGATCGAACGCATCGAGACGCTGGCCGACACCTTGCCGCCGCTGGCCGAGATGGACCCCGAGTGCTGCTACCTCGGCTTCGAGATCGGCCTGCGCAGCGTTGCCAGCAAGGCCGACATCGAAGGCGTGTTCGAATTCGTGCGCGACGACTGCCACATCGCGATCACGCCGCCGGCCAGCACCATGACCGACGCGATCCGCCAGATCGAAGCGAGCCCGGACACGCCGGAGCGCCTGGGCGACACGCTGGTGCGCACCGGCAGCGTCACGCGCGCCGAACTGGCCAGCGCGCTGCACGAGCAGGCCAGCGGCGACGGCAACCGCCCGATCGGCGAAATCCTGATCGCCCAGGGCGCCGCCGCCGCACCGGTGGTCGAAGCGGCGCTGGCGCGCCAGGGCAAGGCGCGCGACGCCCGTGGCCTGGACGGCAGCAGCATCCGGGTCGACGCCGAAAAACTCGACCGCCTGATCAACCTGGTCGGGGAACTGATCATCACCACCGCCAGCGCCAACCTGATTGCGCGGCGCGCCCGCAACGTGCAGTTCCAGGAATGCAGTTCGACCCTGTCGGCGCTGGTGGAAGAGGTGCGCAACAGCGCGCTGCAACTGCGCATGGTGAAAATCGGCGCCACCTTCAACCGCTTCCAGCGCGTGGTGCACGACGTGGCGCGCGAACTGGGCAAGGACATCGCCCTGCATGTCAGCGGCGAAGACACCGAACTCGATAAAACCGTGGTCGAAAAAATCGGCGACCCGCTTACCCACCTGGTGCGCAACGCCATGGACCACGGCATCGAAGCGGCCGAGGTGCGCACTGCGCGCGGAAAGCCGGCGGCCGGCGCCATCGCCCTGCATGCCTACCACGACTCGGGCACGATCGTGATCGAAGTGGCCGACGATGGCGGCGGCTTGAACCGCGAGCGCATCCTGGCCAAGGCGCTCGAGCGCGGGCTGGTCGAGCCGGGCCGCCTGCTGTCCGATGCGGAAGTGTTCGCACTGGTGTTCGAGCCGGGCTTTTCGACCGCCGAAAAAGTCACCAACCTGTCCGGGCGCGGGGTCGGCATGGATGTCGTCAAGCGCAACATCACGGCGCTGCGCGGCACGGTCGGCATCGACAGCATCGAAGGCATGGGCACCACCGTTACGGTGCGCCTGCCATTGACGCTGGCGATCATCAACGGCTTCCAGGTCGGGGTGGGGCGCTCGGTGTTCGTGATCCCGCTCGACATGGTCGACGAATGCGTGGAACTGCGCGCCGAAGCGGGCCACGATTTCGCCGACCTGCGCGGCCAGATTTTGCCGCTGCTGCGCCTGCGCCAGCTGTTCGCGGTCGATGGCGTGCCCGGTGCGCGCCAGAGCGTGGTGGTGGTCAAGTACGCCGGCCAGCGGGTCGGGCTGGTGATCGACACCTTGCTGGGCGAATCGCAGACGGTCATCAAACCGCTCGGCAAACTCTTTCAAAAGCTCGACTGCATCAGCGGCTCGAGCATCCTGGGCAGCGGCGAAGTGGCGCTGATCCTCGACGTGCCGGCGCTGCTGCGCGCGGCTCCCGCAGCGGCGGCGCCCCGGCCCGAGGCGCTTATGAACTGAGCCACGCCAGCCGCGTCAACGTGCACTGCGTGTTGTTTCAAGCGACACCGGAATCATCTAAACAAGGAGTGAGATTATGAAATTTGGAAACCTGAACATCGGCGTGCGCCTGGCCGCCGGATTTGGCCTGGTACTGGCCCTGCTGATCGGCTGCGTGCTGCTGGCAATGACCCGCATGGCGGGCGTGCAGGGGAGCCTGGAGCGCATCGTGGAAGTCAATAACGTCGAGATGGCACTGGCCACCGCGATGCGGGTGACCGTCACCGACCGCATGCTGGCACTGCGTAACGTGGCCTTGCTCACCGATCCCAACGAGATGGCGCCGGAAATCGAGCGTGTCAAGCGCCAGAAGGACAAGTACGACGAGAACGAAGCGAAACTGGCCAAGATGTTTAACGACCTGGCCGAAACCACGCTTGAAGAAAAGGCTTTTTTGACGCGTATCAAGGAAGCCGAGTCGGTCATCCTGCCGGTGATGGCGAAGGCGCTCGGGCTGGGCCAGGCCAACAAGAGCGAGGAAGCGATCAAGGTGCTGATTCATGAGGTGCGGCCTTTGCAAAACAAGTGGCTCGGCGAGCTGACCGGCCTGATCGAACTGGAACAGCGACGCAGCGACCAGGCGTCGATCGATGCGCGCAAGAGCTATGAAGGTGCGCGCACCGAGCTGATCTCGATGGGTTGCGTGGCGACCGTGCTCGGACTGCTGTTCGCCTTCATGATTACCCGCTCGATCACGCGGCCGATCAATGTGGCGGTGGCGCTGGCCGAAAAAGTCGCCAGCGGCGACCTGACCAGCGAAATCGAAGTCACCACCAGCGACGAAACCGGCAAGCTGCTGCGCGCCATGAAGACCATGAACGAGAGCCTGGTGCGCATCGTCACGGAAGCGAACAGCTCGGCCGAAGCGGTGGCCAGCGCTTCCGAGGAAGTGAGCGCCACCGCGCAGGCGCTGTCGCAATCGGCCAGCGAGCAGGCCGCCGGGGTCGAGCAAACCAGCGCCTCGATCGAACAGATGACCGCGTCGATCAGCCAGAACACCGAAAACGCCAAGGTCACCGACGGCATGGCCTCGCGCTCGGCCGAAGGCGCGGTCGAAGGCGGCGAAGCGGTGAAAGCGACCGCCGGCGCGATGAACCAGATCGCCCAGAAGATCGGCATCATTGACGATATCGCCTACCAGACCAACCTGCTGGCGCTGAACGCGGCGATCGAAGCGGCGCGCGCCGGTGAACACGGCAAGGGCTTTGCGGTGGTGGCGGCCGAAGTGCGCAAGCTGGCCGAACGCAGCCAGGTGGCGGCGCAGGAAATCAGCAGCGTGGCCGGCAGCAGCGTGGAACTGGCGCAGCGCGCCGGCAAGCTGCTCGACGAAATGGTCCCGAACATCAAGAAAACCTCCGACCTGGTGCAGGAAATCACGGCCGCCTCGGAAGAGCAGTCGACCGGCGTGAGCCAGATCAATGCGGCCATCGGTCAACTGAGCATGGCAACCCAGCAGAACGCATCGAGTTCGGAAGAACTGGCCGCCACCGCTGAAGAACTGAGCGGCCAGGCCGAGCAGCTGCAGCAGACCATGAGCTTCTTCCGCCTGGCGCGCGACGCCGGGGCCGCCCCGCGCAGCAAACCGGTCAAGCCGGCCGCGCCAGGCCGGCGCGCCGCGGCCAAGGCGGCGCCGACCCGCTTCGCCTCAGGCCTGACCCTGGCGCCGGCGCCGGCCGGTGCGCCTGACGAAGCCGATTTCACCAAGTTCTGAGCGGGGGCAGCATGAATCAACTGATCCAGAATCGGGCCAGGGCCGCAGCCAGCGCGGCGCCCGCGGCGCCTGCGCCGACCCAGTACCTGACCTTCACCCTGGGCGGCGAGACCTTCGCCATCGGCATCCTGGGCGTCAAGGAGATTATCGAGTACACCAGCCTGACCGACGTGCCGATGATGTCGGACTGCATTCGCGGGGTGATCAACCTGCGCGGCTCGGTGGTGACGGTGATGGACCTGTCGGTGCGTTTCGGGCGCCCGTCCACGCCGGTCACCAAGCGCACCTGCATCATCATCGTCGAGATCGAAGAGGACGGCGAGCGCCAGGTGATCGGGGTGGTGGTCGACGCCGTCAACGCGGTGCTGGAGATTGCCGCCAGCGACATCGAACCGCCGCCGGCCTTCGGCGCCCATATCCGCAACGACTACATCGCCGGCATGGGCAAGATCAACGGCCGTTTCGTGATCCTGCTCGAAATCGGCCAGGTCTTCGCCGGCCTGCAAACCGACGATGCGGCACTGGCCGCGCCGGACCAATAGATGGCGGCGCACCCGCACCAGCTTGCGCGGCCCGGCATCAGCCAGGCCGAATTCGTCCAGTTCCAGCGGTTTATCTACAACGCCGCCGGCATCACCCTGTCGGACGCGAAAAAGGCGCTGGTCAGCGGACGCCTGGCCAAGCGCCTGGCGCACTGCGGCGTGGCCAGCTACGGCGAGTATTTTCGCCTGCTCGACAGCGGGGCGCACAAGGACGAGGTGCAGGAAGCAATCGACCTCCTGACCACCAACGAAACCTATTTTTTCCGGGAAGCGAAGCACTTCGACCTGCTGCGCGAACGGGCCTTAGGCGCGCAGCGTCCGCGCGGCGAGACGTTCCGGGTGTGGAGCGCGGCCTGTTCCAGCGGCGAGGAATGCTACAGCATCGCCATGGTGCTGGCCGAGTGCCTGGGTGAGCGGCCGTGGGAAATCATGGGCTCGGACATCTGCACCAAGGTGCTGCACAAGGCCCGCATCGGCCACTATCCGATGGAGCGCGCGCGCCATATTCCGCAGCCGCTGCTGCGCAAATACTGCCTGAAAGGCCAGGACGCGCAGGAAGGCACCATGCTGGTCGAATCGAGCCTGCGCCGGCGCGTGCAGTTCGGCCAGATCAACCTGAACACGGCGCTGCCGCAACTGGGCCAGTTCGACATGGTCTTTTTACGCAACGTGATGATCTATTTTAACGGCGACACCAAGCGCCAGGTGGTCGACCGCATCGGCGCGCAGCTCAAACCGCACGGCTGCCTGGTGATCGGGCTTGCCGAGTCGCTCAGCGACAGCGGCGCCATGGTCAAGTCGGTCGCGCCCTCGGTCTACGTGAGGGCCTGAATGCATGCCGCATGCGAGCGTGATCGACATCTTTTTGCAGCCCGGTGACTATTTCGTCGGCGATGCGGAGTTTCGCGTACGGACCCTGCTCGGGTCGTGCGTGTCGATCACCCTGTGGCATCCTGGCTCGCGGGTCGGGGCGATGTCGCACTTTTTGCTCCCTGGCCGCAGCAAGGATGGGCATCCCGACGCCCGCTACGGCAACGATGCGCTCGACCTGATGGCGGCCGGCTTGCGCGCACTCGGCGTCGACGCTTGCGAGTGCGAGGCCAAGGTGTTCGGCGGCGGCAACATGTTCCCCAGCCACCGCTCGCACCATCCCGCCATCGGCAGCCAGAACGGCGCCGCCGCGCGCGCGCTGCTGGCCGGGTATCCGATTCCGGTACGCTCGGCCTGCCTGTACGGCGACGGCCATCGCCAGATCATCTTCGACATCGCGCGCGGCGACGTCTGGTCGCGCCAATTCAAGAAAGTAAAGCCATGAACCGCATCAAGGTGTTGATCGTCGACGATTCGGCGGTGGTGCGCCAGGTGGTGGCCGGGGTGCTCGGCGCCGACCCGCGCATCGAGGTCATGGGCGCGGCGGCCGATCCGATCCTGGCGATCGAATACATGCGGCGCCAGTGGCCGGACGTGATCGTGCTGGACCTGGAAATGCCGAAGATGGATGGCCTGACTTTTCTGCGCAAGATCATGACCGAGCGCCCCACGCCGGTGATCATCTGCTCGACCCTGACCGAGGCCGGCGCGCGCGTGACCATCGACGCGCTGGCCGCCGGCGCGGTGGCGATCATCCAGAAACCCAAACTGGGCCTCAAGTCCTTCCTGAGCGCGGCGTCGGAGGACCTGACCAGCGCGGTGCTCAGCGCGGCGCGCGCAAACGTGGCGGTGCTGGCCGGACGCCGTCCGCCAGCGTCGGCACCCTTGCAGCCGGTGGCCAAGTTCAATGCCGATGCGGTGATCGCGCCCGGCGCCTCGGGCACGCTGATCCAGACCACCGAGCGGGTGGTGGCGATCGGCACCTCAACCGGCGGCACCCAGGCGCTGGAAGTGGTGCTGGCGGCGCTGCCGCGCACCGCGCCCGGCATCGTGGTGGTCCAGCACATGCCCGAAAAATTCACGGCGGCCTTCGCCGAGCGCTTGAACAGCGTGTGCCGCATCACGGTGGTGGAGGCGGCCCACCATATGCGGGTGCTGCCGGGGCAGGCCCTGATCGCGCCCGGCGGCAAGCACATGCTGATGCGGCGCAGCGGCGCGCAGTACGTGGTCGATGTGGTGGACGGGCCGCTGGTGAACCGGCACCGGCCTTCGGTCGATGTGCTGTTCCGCTCAGTGGCCAAGTGCGCCGGGCCGAATGCGACCGGGATCATCATGACCGGCATGGGCGACGATGGCGCGGCCGGCATGCTGGAGATGCGCACTGCCGGGGCGCGCACCATCGCCCAGGACGAGGCCAGCTGCGTGGTGTACGGCATGCCCAAGGAAGCGGTCAAGCGCGGCGGCGTGCAGCACACGGTGGCGCTGGACGCGATCGCGCGCGCGATCACGGCCGTTTAATTAGTCCAGGCTCCACACGTACTGCATGTCCATCCAGGATGGCACCGGCTTGCCCTTGTGCGTGCCGGCGCTGAACCGGCATTTCACGATGCCCTCGCGCGCGGCTTCGTCGAGCAGCACGTGGCCGCTCGATTGCTTCACACGCGAGGCGGCCACGCGGCCATCGGTGCCGATCTTGAAGGAGAGCGTGACCGTGCCCGTATGTTCAGCCAGGAGCGAGGCCTGCGGCCAGAGCGGCTTGGCGCAGCTGGAAAAATCGGCTACCGGCTTGACGCTGGCCAGCAGCGGTTCGAGGCTGGCGCGCCCGGCGCCGGCATGCGCGACCAGGCTGACACAGGCGGCGGCCAGGCCCAGCGCGGGCAGGGCGGCTTTCCAGTCGAGCGCCTGGCGGCCCGGTTTCACCAGGCGCCGCACGCGCGCCACCAGGTCGCCGCCGGCTGCTGGCACGGCCAGGTGGTGCGACGAGAACTGAAAGCGTTCGAGTTCCGACAGCGCGCGCGCCAGCCGGCGCGGCTCGCCCAGGTGGCGCGCTGCCAGGTCGTCGGCGATCTGTTCGCGTTCGATGCGGATGCGGCCCGAAATCCACCATACCGCCGGGTGGTAGAACAGCAGGATCTCGGCCGCGTTCTGGCCCAGGTTGACCAGGTAGTCGAAGCGCCTGACGTGCGCCATTTCGTGCGCCAGCAGCGCTTCGAGCAGCTCGGCCGGCATGCCGCTCATGAGCGAGGCCGGCATGAGTACCAGCGGACGGAGCGCGCCGATGGTCAGCGGGCTGTCCAGGTTCTCGATCACGCGCACGCGCACCGGGCGCGTGACGCCGAAGGCGGCGGCCATGCGGGCGGCGCGCGCCTGCCATTCGGGGCCCGCCAGCGGCGCGCCGCTGGCCTGGCCGATCCATGCCAGCCCGGCCGCCATGCGCAGCGCCAGCAGCGCCGCGCACACCGACCAGAAACCGACGATCCATAGCAGCTGATCCTGCAGCCATGCGGCCAGACCGGCGTCGGCGCCACGCGCGGCAGCGCTCATGCGGTCGCTGAAACGCATGGCGGCCGCGCCGGCGCCGCCGTCGTGCAGGCGCAGCGCCAGTTCGGCGGCGGGCCACAGCACGCAGGCCAGCAGCGCCGCGCAGGCCAGGTTGTAGCGGTATTCGGGGCGGGTGTTGCGCATCAGGGCCAGCAGGACGGCGCAGGTAGAGCCGATCAGCAAGCCTTGCCAGCTGAAGTGAAGCAGGGTCCAGCCGATGCTGTCGACCAGGGACGCCGTCATTTGTCTTCTTCCTTGAGCATGGTTTCGATCTCTTCGCGCTCCTTTTTGCTGATGCCGCTGCGCAGGGCGGCCATGACCAGGGCCTTGGCCGAGCCGGAAAAGGCTTTCTGGATCAGGTCCTTGAGCAGATTGGTCTGCAGGCAATCCTGCGCCTGCGCCGGCGCGTACACGTGCGAGCGTTCGCTCTCGTCGCGGATCAGCAGGCCCTTGGTATGCATGATCTGCATCAGCCGCAGCACGGTCGCGTAGGTGACCTCGGGCCGCTCCTTGAGGATGGCCTGGTGCACCTGCTTGGCGGTGGCCGCGCCGAGTGGCCACAGGGTTTGCAGCAGATCGAGTTCGGCCGCGGTCGGCTTGGGCGGGGCGGGAAGTGTCGGCATGGCGCGTTTTCGGTTGATGACAGAGCTCAGGTTAACGCAAATAGACAGAATTGTCTATGATGGGGGCAGGTTTGGCTTTGCCAGCGGCGGGCATCGGCAGTACCATCGCTGTGCAGTCCATGCAAACGACACGATGGAGGATTCATTGAAGAGTGCTCAACTTGCGTTGGCGGGCATCGGCGTCGCCGTGCTGGCTTACGCGCTGGCGGTCCTGGTCACGCGCGGTACGTTTTCGGGATGGACCGGCGGCTGCGGTGACTTTGGCATGCGCTGCGTGGGGCAGGGCGTCATTGTGCTCGGCCTGGGATGCCTGGCCGGCGCGCTGTTGGCCGTGGCCGCGCTCGCACCTGCCGATACGCGCAGCTGGCTTGGCTGGATGGCGCTGCTGATGAATGGCTTGCCGCTGGCCGCGATCGGGGTCGCGGCGCTGCTGATCGCGCTGCGCTAGGCAGCGCGAGGCGCGCCTGATTACAGTTTCCAGACATAGGCGACGCGCGCCCAGCCTTCCACCGGCTTGCCCTTGGCGCTGGCCGGGCGGAACGTGCACAGCTTGAGCGCCTGGTGCGCCGCGTCGTCGAGCGCCGCGTGGCCGCTCGAGCTTTCCACCTTGCTGTCGGCCAGCTTGCCGTCGGCGCCGACCAGGAAGGCCAGCTTCACCGTGCCGTCATGCTTTGCGGCGCGCGCGTCGGCCGGGTAGGCCGGCTTGGCGCAGGATGCCAGGTCGACCTTGGGGTGGCTGGCGCCGGCCGGCGCGGCATGCGCGCTGAAGGCGGCGCAGGCCGCAACTGCCAGTACGGCCATCGAATTGATAAATGGGGTAATGCGGTCTCCTTTGAGGGCGTCGTGCGCCTTGGTTTGGGCGGTGTCCGATGTATAGATTAATCTGTCTAGACAGAGTTGTCTATTAATTTCTTCCCGGTTTACTGGCGCTGAAATTTATATAGACAACATTGTCTACAATGCGTATTCTGGGGTTTTCATTTCAGATCATCTGCGGAGAACCCATGCTCAAATCGATCGCCACCGCCGGCGCCCTGTTGCTGTTGCCGATGGCCGCGCAAGCGTCCGGCTTGCCCGACTATCCCTTCATTCATGTCAGCGGCATGGGCACCGCGGTCGCCATGCCGGACCTGGGGCAGATCGATTTCGAGATCGCCGCCTTCGACGCCGATCCGGCCGTGGCGGTGGGCGTGGTCGAGGCGCGCGCCACCGAGATCCGCGCGGCCATGGCGCAGGCGGGCGTGCCGCTGGAAGATGTGCAGATTCGCGATGTGCGCAAGGACTTCCGCAAGCAGGACCCGGCGGGGGCGAGCACGCCGGTGCAGTACGATATCCGCGCCGGGGTGCGCGTCAACGTGCGCAACCTGGCCCAATGGCGCGCCGCCGCCACGCCGCTGCTGACCATGCCCAACCTGGACGGTTTCATGATCGTGTTCGATACGACCCAGCGCGAAAAAATCGAGATGGAACTGGCGGGCGACGCGCTGAAAATCGCGCGCCGCAAGGCGGAGGGGATTGCGGCCGGACTGGGAAGAAAGCTGGGAGCGGCGAGCGCGGTCAGTACGGGAGACTTGAAGAACCTCACGCGGGCCATGGGGCTGGCGCCGAGCGAGGCCGGTGCACGTTCGTCGTTGGACCAGAGAATCGGCACCGAGCGCGCCGACCTGCTGACGGTGATGTCGCTGAAATTCGCGCAGCCGGTCGACGTGCTCTATCGTTTGAAGTAGCCGGGTTCCCGCAGGGTGGGTGGTTCCCTGCGGGAGAGGGCGAGGGTCAGGCGGCTTTGCGAACCGGGTACAGTTCGCTGTCGTCGTCCATATGGGTTGGATTGGCCAGTTCGCGTTTCATGCGCTCGTGATCGAGTTCTTTTTCCCAGTGCGAGACCACCACGGTGGCCACGCCGTTGCCGACAAAGTTGGTCAGTGCGCGGCATTCGCTCATGAAGCGGTCGATGCCGAGAATGAGCGCCATGCCGGCCACCGGGATGGTCGGCACAACGGCCAGGGTGGCGGCCAGGGTGATGAAGCCGGCGCCGGTGATGCCGGACGCGCCCTTGGAGGTCAGCATCGCCACGCCCAAAATGGTGAGCTGCTGGCTGAGGGTCAGGTCGGTGTTGGTGGCCTGCGCCACGAACAGGGCCGCCATGGTCATGTAGATGTTGGTGCCATCGAGGTTGAACGAGTAACCGGTCGGCACCACCAGGCCGACGACCGATTTGGAGCAGCCGAGTTTTTCGAGCTTGCGCATCAGGGCGGGCAGGGCGCTTTCCGAGGAGCTGGTGCCGAGCACGATCAGCAGTTCTTCCTTGATGTAGGCGATGAAGCGGAAGATCGAAAAGCCGGTCATGCGGGCGATGGTGCCGAGCACGATGAACACGAACAGGGCGCAGGTGAGGTAGAAGGAGCCCATCAGCTTGGCCAGCGGCAGCAGCGAGGCCAGGCCGAATTTACCGATGGTGAAGGCCATCGCGCCAAAGGCGCCGATGGGAGCTACTTTCATGACGATGCCGACCACGCCGAAAATCACATGCGACAGGTCGTCGATCAGTTTCGTGACCGGACGTCCGCGCTCGCCCAGCATCGACAGCGCGAAGCCGAACAGGATCGCAAACAGCAGCACTTGCAGGATGTCGCCCTTGGCGAAGGCGTCGACGACGGTGTTCGGGATGATGTTCATCACGAAGTCGAGCGTGCTCTGGTTCTTGGCCTTGGCGGTGTATTCGGCGATGGCCTTGGTGTCGAGCGTGGCCGGATCGGCGTTGAAGCCGTCGCCCGGACGCACCACGTTGGCGACGACCAGGCCGATGGCCAGCGCGAAGGTGGAGACAACCTCGAAGTACAGCAGCGCCTTGCCGCCGACGCGGCCGATCTTCTTCATGTCCTGCATGCCGGCGATACCGGCGACCACGGTACAGAAAATCACGGGGGCGATGATCATCTTGATCAGCTTGATGAAGCCGTCGCCCAGCGGTTTCATGTCGACCCCGAGTTTCGGGTAGAACACGCCGAGCAGCACGCCGCACACGATGGCGATCAGCACCTGGACATACAGGATCTTGTAGAAGGGTTGTTTCATGACGGTGTCTCCGTTCGATATTTGATTATCTGTATCTTTATCGAAATCCGGGACGTCATCTATTGTGGATATCCGCAGAGTGCGAAGTTTCCAGATGTAAATATATAATGCTTGATTATCGGCAATATTTAACGCTGTCACCGGAATCGGAAAACAACAGCCTCGACTTTCGCGGCCCCTGTTTCATGCAATGCCCGATGGTCGATTCAAGCCCTTCGCAACGACCTTGCGCGTGGGATAATGCCGGATTGGCATTCAAGGAACAGCATGCACCGAGCACTATTTATCTGTAGCCAGAACCGGCTGCGCAGTCCGACCGCCGAACAGCTCTTCGCCAGCTGGCCCGGGGTCGAGACCGACTCGGCCGGCTTGGGTGGCGACGCCTCGGTGCCGCTCTCGCCCGAGCAGATCGCCTGGGCCAGCATCGTGTTCGTGATGGAAAAGGCGCACCGGCGGCGCCTGGGCGAGCGCTTCCGCGCCCATCTGAACGGCAAGAAAGTGATTTGCCTCGATATTGCCGACAACTACACGTACATGCAACCCGAGCTGATCGCTATCCTGGAAAGCAAGGCCGGCAAGTTTTTGCGCTGAACGTCCGCGCGTCTCGCGTATAATTTCCTATTTGAAACTCTTGCTCCCCACGCAGACCTCTGCGCTGCCTCCTGCCCTGTCACCGATGAAAAATCGCCTGTCGCACGGCGCCGCCTGCGCCTTCTTGCTGTTGGCGAACGCCGTCCATGGTGCGCCCGTGAAGGCGCCGCCGCGCTCCAACCCCATCCATGCCGCCAGTGAGGCGGCGTTCGAGGCCGCCAGCAAGGCCATCGACGCGCAAGTCGCGCAGCAAGCCGCCATCGACGAGCACACCAGGGCGCTGTGGGATTTGATGGCGGTGCTGCACTACGAACGGCGCCTGCACGCGCTGATCGACAGCGCCGCCGGCGCCAACCCCGGCCAGCGCGCCAATGCCCACTATTTTATCGAGCATGCGGGCGGCGGTGGGGTGGCTCAGATGGTGATGATCCTGCGCAGCCAGATCGACGCCGCGCAGGCGCGCGCGCTGGCCCTTGCCTACGCCACCCCGGTCGGACAACAGGCGCTGGACGGGGTACGCAGCGCCGCTGTCGATGCCTTCAACGCCGGTCCGCAGGCACGCCTGCTCGCCGGCGCCGAACAGGCCAACCGGGCGCGCATGCAAGAGGTGCTGCTGGGCTGGGCGGATTTTGCGCTGGTGCAGCTGGCCGGCACCGCTACGGCGCGCACGGCCGGGTACAACGCGCAGTTGAACGACCCGGCCAGGCGCGGCACCGTACCGCCGGAGCCGCAGCCGACCGGCCACGCCGGCATCGACCGCATGATGGCCGCCTCGCGCAGCATGGTGCGCGACAGCGCGCTGCTGGCCTGGCGCCTCGACGAAGAACTCGACCGTCTCGGCAGCGCCGACCTGCTCAGCCCCGCGACCATGACCAGCGCCGATGCGGCGGCGCGCGCGCGGCGCCAGGTGGCGCTGATGCGGGCGCCATCGCAAGCGTTCATCGTGTCCGCCAGGGCCGTGGTGGCGGCGTCGCGCGCGCAGCTGGCGACCAATGGCGTGGCGGCGCACGACCGCTTGATCGCCGCCTTGCACCGCGCCTTCGACCGGCGCCTGGCGCAGCTGGCCAAACTGGAAATCCTGCAGCGCCGCCAGTACGACATCCACGATCGCATGCTCGCTTTCGCCAGCGAGCGCCCGGGCCAGTTCATCGTCACCGCCAACGGCGTCGAGGCCTCCGACAGCGCCGGGCGCTCGCGCTGGCTGGGCATGCTGGGCGAGATGCAGGACACCCTGGACCAGATAGTCGCCAACTCGGCGCCGGCGCTGCCCTAATTGTGCATGCGGCCGTGCCGCACGCGGTATAGTTGTGCTTTCGACCCTGCGTCGGCCATTCGGGAACCCGCCATGAGACTACTCCGCCATTTACTGCTCGCCGCCGCCATCGCCCCGGCCATCGCGTACGCCGCACCGAAAGCGAAGCCGGCGCCAAAGCAGGTGACTTCGTTCTTCCCCCAGCTCGACCTGGGCCGCTTTTTGGCCGATAACTTCGACCTGGCGTCGGTGCGCAGTTCGCTGGCCGCGCGCCGCACGCCGGAGCTGCGCACCTTTGCCGATTTCGGCATGCTACCGACCAATAGCGGCGACGATGGCGTCACCTTCGACGGCGAACGCTGGCTGTACCAGCTGCGCGTGGTGCGCCGCGCCGACATCAACAACGACGGCATCGAAGACCTGGAAGTGTGCTTCACCGACCGCGCCAAGGGGGCCAGCTACGACTCCTCGCAAAGCTTGCTGGTGAGCCGCTACTCCGACGAAACCTACGCCGTCGCGCTGCGCTACGAGTCCGATGCCTGCGGCCCGGCCAAACGCGATAAGACCAGTACCACGCTGACCGTCCCGTCCAGCAAACAATAATAACTACCATCAACACCATCTTGCACACCACAACCACGATGATCCACGCTGTTACCCGCACGGCGCTGCGCGCGCCGCTGCTGCTTGCCCTGCTGTCGCCGCTGCAGATGGCCGCTGCCGCCACTCCCGCCACTCGCGCCATTCCCGCCGCGCCGGTGAAAGCGGCCATGCCCGCACCGCTGCCTGCGGCCCACGTCGAGGCGGTGCGCCAGATGCTGTCGGTCGTCAAGGGCGAAACCCTGCTCCAGGCGGCGGTCAGGGACAACCCCGCATTGCGCCCGTCCCAGCAAGCGCTGTTCAAGCACCTGTTTGCCACCACCACGCCGCAGCGCCAGCAGGAACTGATCTTGCGCGCGCTGGCGCGCCACCTGACCCTGGAGGAGGCGCGCAGTATCGCCGAAGCCTACGCCACTGCGCCCGGACAACGGGCCCTGGCGCTGCCGGCCGGCGCCGCGCAGTCCGACGATGTGGCGGCGTTCAACGCCTTGCCGCCGGCGCTGCTGCTGTCCGGAGCCGTCAAGGCGGCCCGGCCCGCCATCGAGCAGGCCGCCAACGAATGGGGAGCCGATGCGCTCCACAAGCTGACCGAAACCGCGGTCGCGGTGGCGCGGCTGACAATCGGCGACATCAATAGGGTCGACGAATACAGCGCGCCGGTGTCGATTCAATACTGGTCGACCAATACCGGCGTAGCCGCGGCCGACGAACTGGCCCTCGCCATGGTGGTCTGCGCGGTGAAGTCGGCCCATGCGAACCGGGAGCTGCTGCGCACGGTCAAGGAAATGGCATGGGGAGAAATGCTCTGGCCCGCCAACCTCGCGTCACCGGAGAAGGTCGCATCCAGCCTGCGCAGGCTCGATCTGGTCGAAGTGGCTGCGGGCCGCTTCGTGACCGAACAGCGCGCCAGCGTCCAGCAAGCGAACGACAGCTTCGACAAGATCGACATGCCGTTCGACACGGGCCACGTGGCGGACGCCGCGAAGTCGGTGCTGCCCGTCGTCGCGATGGTGGACCGTTTCGAGAAGGCCCAGGATGCGATCATCCCGGCCCAGCGCGCCATCCTGGCGTTCGCCGCCGAGCGCCCGGGCCAGTTCAGCGTCAAGAACGACAAGCTGGTCATCGCCAACAAGGCCGACGAACGCACCTTCGCGGCGCTCAACAAGAAGCTGGTCGCGGCGCGCGCCCTGCAGAGCGCCAAATAGCCGCTGGCGCTGACGGGCGCTTACTGCGCAGCCCAGCCGCCATCCATGTTCCAGGCCACGCCGCGCACCTGGTTGCCGGCCGCGCTGCACAGGAACACGGCCAGCGCGCCCAGTTCTTCGGGCGTGACGAATTCGCCGGACGGCTGCTTTTCGCCCAAGAGGGCCTTCTTGGCGTCCTCGTTGCCGATGCCGTCGCGCGCGGCGCGGTCGTCCACCTGTTTTTGCACCAGCGGCGTGAGCACCCAGCCCGGGCAGATGGCGTTGCAGGTTACGCCGGTGCCGGCCGTTTCCAGCGCGGTGACCTTGGTAAAACCGACCAGCCCGTGCTTGGCCGCCACGTAGGCCGATTTCTGCTTTGATCCCACCAGGCCGTGCACCGACGCCAGGTTGATGATGCGGCCCCAGTTGTTCTGCTTCATGGCGGGCAGCGCCAGGCGCGTGGTGTGAAACGCCGAGGTGAGGTTGATCGCGATGATCGCATCCCATTTTTCGGCCGGAAAATCCTCGATATTGGCCACGTGCTGGATGCCGGCGTTATTGACCAGCACATCGACGCCGCCGAATTTGTCCGCCGCGAACCGCATCATGGCCTCGATCTCGGCCGGCTTCGACATGTCGGCGTTGTGGTACGCCGTCTGTACGCCGAATTCGCGCCCCAGGTCGGTGTGCAGTTTGTCGATCTGCTGGGCGTCGCCGAAGCCGTTAAAGACGATGTTGGCGCCTTCCCGGGCCAGCGAACGCGCGATTCCGAGGCCGATGCCGGAGGTGGAACCGGTGACCAGTGCGGTTTTACCGCTCAACATACCTGATTTCATTGTGTCCTCTACAGAAAGAGTTTGGGGGGGATGAGGTAGAATTCTAAACGCAGTGAAGATTGAAGCACACATTGGACAATGGCGACGGATCGACACGCTTGACAACACCTCAACAGGAGCCGGCATGAGCGAGGCAAGAATCAAATCCGTCCAGTGCATGTCGCCCGCCGGCCTGCACCAGATGTCGTACAAGGAGTGGGGCGACGCGGCCAATCCGCGCGTGCTGGTGTGCGTGCATGGCGTCACGCGCGTGGGCGACGATTTCGATCACCTGGCGCGCGCGCTGGCCGGCTATTACCGCGTGGTGGCGCCGGACGTGGTCGGGCGCGGCCGCTCCGGGCGCCTGGCCAACCCGCAGCTGTATCGGGTGCCGCAGTACGTGAGCGACATGGTGACGCTGATCGCGCGCGTCACGGCAGGCAATGGCAATGACGGCGTCGACTGGTTCGGCACCTCGATGGGTGGCCTGATCGGCCTGGCCCTGGCGTCGCTGCCCGGCACCCCGGTACGCAAACTGGTCCTCAACGACATCGGCCCCACGCTCGACCCGGCGGCGCTGCTGCGCATCGGCGACTACATCGGCCAGGAGCTGCGCTTTCCAACGTATGCGGCGGCCGCGCAGTTCGTGCGCGAAGTCTCGCAGTCGTTCGGCGAGCACACCGAAGCGGAATGGGACAAGCTGGCGCGCGACGTGCTGCGCCAGGAAGCCGACGGCCAGTGGGTGCGCCATTACGACATGGGCCTGGCGCTGCCGTTCCGCTCGGCCACGCCGGAGAGCACGCGGGCCGACGAAGCCATGCTGTGGGCCGCCTACGATGCAATCGGCTGCCCGACCCTGCTGGTGCGCGGCGAGCACTCCGACCTGCTCTCGCGCGCCACCGCCGCCAGCATGGCCGCGCGCGGCCCGCATGCGCAGCTGGTCGAAATCCCCGGTGTGGGCCATGCCCCGACCTTCATCCACGACGACCAGATCGCCGTTGCACGACAATTTTTGATTGGTACTTGAAAGACATTATGGAAATTACACGACTGCACGTAGGAAAACGCCTGTCCGAAGTGGCGATTCACAATGGCACGGTCTACCTGGCCGGCCAGATCGCCGAAGACACCTCCGCCGACATCGCCGGCCAGATGCGCGAAGTGCTCGGCCACGTCGACCGCCTGCTGGCCGAAGCGGGCAGCGACAAGAGCTGCATCCTGATGGCCCAGATCTTCATCGCCGACATGGCCCATTTCGCCGGCATGAACACGGAGTGGGACGAATGGGTGGCATCGGGCCACACGCCGCCGCGCGCCACCGTCGAAGCCAGGCTGGCCGACCCCGCATGCCTGGTGGAGATCGTCGTTACCGCAGCCCTGCGCTAAGCCGCATGGTCTCGATTGCAGCACTCGGCAGCACAACGGCCGAACTGGTACAGGGGCTCAGCCTGGAGGACTGCGCGCGCGTCGAAAGCGCGCTGGCGTATGCGAGCGACGCCTACAAGGACATGGCTTGCGCCTCGGGCCAGGCCGCCTTCGATTTCGCGGTCGGCGTGGCCAGCACCCTGGCGTATTTAAGAAGCGATGCCGAAACCCGCATCGCCGGCTTGATGTTCGAGCTGACGGTGCTCGATCCGAAGGCCGTGGAGGGACTGGAAGCGCGGGTCGGACGCGAGGCGACCGACCTCGTGACCGGCGTGCGCCAGCTGATCCGCCTGCGCGACATGACGGTCGGCCACCAGACTGTGGGCCGTGGCAAGAACGCGGCCCAGCAGGCCGTGGCCCAGGTCGAAACCTTGCGCAAGATGCTGCTGGCGATGGCCACCGACATGCGCGTGGTGCTGGTGCGCCTGGCCTCGTGCGTGACCACCCTGCGTTACTTTGCCGAGATCAAGCGCTTCGATGAACTGACCTGCGCCTACGGGCGCGAAACGCTCGACCTGTACGCGCCGCTGGCCAACCGGCTCGGCATCTGGCAGCTCAAGTGGGAGCTGGAAGACCTGTCGTTCCGCTTCATCGAGCCCGATACCTACAAGCGCATCGCCAAGATGCTCGAAGAAAAACGCATGATGCGCGAAGGCTTCGTGCAGTCGGCCATCGTGCGCCTGCAAAACGAACTGGCGGCGGCCGGCATCACGGCCGAAGTGTTCGGACGGCCCAAGCATATCTACAGCATCTGGAGCAAAATGCGCGGCAAGGAGCTCGATTTCACCGAGCTCTATGACGTGCGCGCCTTCCGCGTGATCGTGGCCGACGACAAGACCTGCTACACGGTGCTGGGCGTGGTCCACAATATCTGGACCCCGATCCCGAAAGAGTTCGACGACTACATCTCGCGCCCCAAGCCGAACGGCTACCAGTCGCTGCACACGGTGGTCACCGCCGACGATGGTCGTCCGCTTGAAGTCCAGATCCGCACCCAGGAAATGCACAACTTCGCCGAGTACGGGATCGCCGCGCACTGGCGCTACAAGGAAGAAGGCGGGTCCAATTTCAAGGGCCAGGCCTACGATGAAAAGATCGCCTGGCTGCGCCAGCTGCTGGCCTGGAAGACCGACGTGGCCGACGTCGTCGTGGGGCAGGAAGAGATCCAGCGCGAATGGGTCGAAAAGCTCAAGTCGACCACCCTGGACGACCGCATTTTCGTGCTTACGCCGCAGGCGCGCGTGCTGGAACTGCCGGTCGGCGCCACGCCGATCGACTTTGCCTATCACCTGCACAGCGAAGTCGGGCACCGCTGCCGCGGCGCGCGCGTGGACGGCATCATGGTGCCATTGAATACCGCGCTGAAAAATGGCCAGACTTGCGAGATCATCACCGCCAAGGGCGCGCCCGGCACCGCCGGCCCGTCGCGCGACTGGCTCAATGCCGACTACACGGTCAGCACGCGCACGCGCGCCAAGGTGCGCGCCTGGTTCCACGCGATCGACCTGGAAGAGACCCTGGCGCACGGCCGCGCCATGGTCGAAAAGTCGCTCCAGCGCGAAGGCAAGACCGCCGTCAACCTGGAGCACCTGGCGCACAAGCTCGGTTTCGCCAAGGTCGACGACCTGTTCATCTCGGTCGGCAAGGAAGAATTCAGCCTGCGCCACGTGGAGCAGGCGCTGCACGACACCGGCGAAGTGGTGGTGCCGGAAGACGCGGTGGTGCTGGGCAAAAGCCGGGCCTCGAGCGTGGAGCAGGGCGCCAAGTCGGGCGTGCTGGTGGTCGGCACCGAAGGCTTGCTCACCGCACTTGCCAAGTGCTGCAAACCGGCGCCGCCGGACGGCATCGTCGGTTTTGTCACGCGCGGCAAGGGCGTCTCGATCCACCGCGCCACCTGCAAGAACTTCGCCGAAATGCGCGCCAAGGCGCCCGAGCGCGTGATCCACACCGACTGGGGCCGCGCCGGCCACGACACGGTCTATCCGGTCGACCTGTTCATCCTCGCGGGCGACCGCCAGGGCCTGCTGCGCGATATTTCCGAAGTGTTCTCGCGCGAGAAGATCAACGTCATCGGCGTCAATACCCAGAGCGCCAAGGGGCAGGCGCGCATGACCTTTACCGCCGAAATCAGCTCCACCGCGCAGCTGCAAAAAGCGCTGGGGGCGATCATGGAGGTAGGCGGCGTACAACAAGCGCGGCGGCACTAAGTGGCGATCCTGCCCAAGTCGTTCCTGTACTCCAAGCCGCGCGACTGGGGCCGGCACGCCTGGCGCTTCTTCTTCAGCTGGTGGTACATGGTGTACCTGGGGGCGGTGGCGCTGGTGATGGCGTTTTCGCCCTCGACCTACAACCGCAGCAACCGCCTGGCCACCTCGCGCTACATCTACACCAGCACCTGGCAGGTGCTGCCGTGGTTTACCTTGCTGGCCGCGCTGGTGAGCCTGGTGCTGATCCGGGTGGTGGTGGTCACCTCGCAAAGTTACGGCCTGTCGCGCTACGCGCTCGAAATGGTGGTGCGGGTGCTGGTGCTCGAACTCATTCCCCTGACCGCCGCCATGTTCGTGGCGCTGCGCGCGGGCCTGGCGTTCAATGCCGGCGACGCGCTGGCGCTGGCCGCCGCCTCCACGCCCGACCGTTCGCGCCAGGCCCAGAACCGCCTGCGCCAGGACCTGGTGCCGCAGGTGATCGCGAATGCTTTTGCGGTCCTCTCGCTGGCCATGGTCAGCAGCGTGATCGTGCTGGTGCTGGCCTACACCAGCGTGTACGGCCTCTCGCCCTGGGGCGTGGGCGACTATACGCGCACGGTGGGGCGCATTTTCAACCCGGCGGTGACCGTCGGCTTCGTGCTCAAGACCGTGTTCTTCGGGCTGTCGGTGGCGGTGATCCCGAGCGCGGCGATTCTCGAAGCACACCGCTACGGACGCACCTCCTCGTCCACGGTGCAGCCGGGCGCGGTGCGCCTGCTGTTCGTGCTGCTGCTGATCGAAGCCGGCTCGCTGGCCGTCAAATATATATAGGTGAACAAGCAAGTGGAAACCAAGATGAACCCGGCCAATGCCAACCCGGACGACGCGCCGCCCGAGGCGGTCGCCAACGTCGAAGTCAAGGCAGTGCTGCTGCTGGTGCTGATGAGCGCCCTGATCGTCGCCTTTTTGCTGTACGTGATGTATGCGCGCGGGGTGTTCGAAAGCACCCAGCGCCTGGTGCTGCTGTCGGAGGATTCGGACGGCGTCATTCCCGGCATGGACGTGACCTTTTCGGGATTTCCGGTGGGCCGGGTGCAGCGGGTCGAGCTGGCGCCGGACGGCAAGGTGCGCATCCTGGTCGACGTGCCGCGCAAGGACGCCAAATGGCTCAAGACCTCGAGCGTGTTCACCGTCGAACGGGGCCTGGTGGGCGACACGCGCATCAAGGCGTTTTCGGGCATCCTGAGCGACCCGGTGCTGCCGCCCGATTCGGTGCGCACGGTGCTGCGCGGCGACACCGCCGCCGAGATTCCGCGTCTGGTCGCCAGCGCGCGCGCCTTGCTGGAAAACCTGGAAAACATGACGCGCAGCGATTCGGCCATCAACACCAGCCTGGCCAACATCCAGGCCGCGACCGGGCGCCTGTCGGGCAAGTACGGTTTGCTTGGCACGGCGCTGGGCAGCGAAGGCGAGGCCAAAAAACTGCTGCAAACCCTGGAACATGTCGATAACCTCCTGATCAAGGCCGACCAGCGCGTGTTCGGCAAGCAGGGCGTGATGGACGAGGCGCAGCTGGCCATCGTGCAGTTGCAGGTGGTGCTCAAGGACGCCAGCAACAGCCTGAAAAAAGTCGATGCGGTGCTGGTCGAAGCGCAGGCCGTGGGCGCCAACGCCAAGGTGGCGACCAAGGACCTGGGCGCGCTGCGCGCCGAGGTGGACGCCAGCCTGCGCAAGGTGACGCGCCTGATCGATGAAATCAACCGCAAGTGGCCCTTTGCACGCGAGACGGAGCTGAAACTGCCATGAAGACCATCTACCTTGCCGCATTGAGCGCCGCCTTGCTCGCCGCCTGCGGCAGCAATCCGCCGCCGCCGGCCTGGAAGGGCAACGCCGGCAGTGCGCTGGCCGGCTTCAGCGATGCTTACCTGCGCGGCGAGAGCGGCATCGCCACCACCGAATTTGCGCGTGCGCGCGCCGAGATGGCCAGCACCGGCCGCCCCGATCTGGTGGCGCACGCGGAGCTGGTGCGCTGCGCCACGCGCGTGGCCAGCCTGGAATACGACAGCTGTCCCGCCTTCGAGGCGCTGGCGCAGGACGCCACCGCGGCCGAACGCGCCTATGCCGCCTACCTGGGCGGGCGCTGGGACGGCCTCGATGCTACGCTGCTGCCCGAGCAGCACCGCGCGGTGCTGGCGGCGGCGCGCGCGGGCGACGGCAAGAGCGTGCTGGCGCCGATTGCCGATCCGCTCTCGCGCCTGGTCGCCGCCGGGGTTCTGATGCGCCAGGCGCGCACCGCTCCCGCCGACATCGTGGTGGCCACCGATACCGCCTCGGAGCAGGGCTGGCGCAGGCCGCTCCTGACCTGGCTCGGCGTCGCGCTCAAGCGCGCCCAGGCCGCCGGCGACACGGTCGAAGCGGCACGCCTGCAGCGCCGCATCGACCTGGCCGGCGCCACGCCGCCGGTCCCCTGATGTTGATCACTGAAAAGCCTGTATGAATCGTTCCCTGCGCAGTATCGCCACATGGAGCATGCTGGCCGTGCTGTTGTCGAATAGCGGTTGTAACGCCAAGGAAATGCCGGATTCGCGGCGCGACTATCTGCTGGCGCACGACCATGGCTGGATCGACCTGGTGGTCAAGGCGCCGGCCGGCGCGCCGGCTTACAAGCCGGGCGAGGCCTGCACGGTAGGCTTGACGATCAACGGCGACATGCTGCTGTTCGAGAACGCCAGCCTGGCCGGCATGCCGGTGGGCTTTCGCTTCGTGGCGCCGGCCGGCAAGCTGGACGCCGCGCTGCATCTGCATGGCTGCGTCAAGGAGGAACTGGTGCTCAAGCTGCCGCTGCAACTGACCAAGGACCATCTGGTCGAACTGGCCTTTGACGGCGCTGCGCTCACGGCCGGCACGGCAACGCCGTTCGAGCCGACCTCGCTCGAATGGGTACGCACCGAAATGCTGAGGATGCAGGCCAATGCCCACGCCGGCGATGCCGCTACCGGCAAGCTGACCACGCTGGCCACGGCCAGCGTGGCCCTGAATGCCTTCGGCCTGCTGGCGCTCCTGTGCTACGCGTGGATCCGGCGCCGGCGCTGATCAGTCCCCGGAAGTTGGATCACCGTCGCTGAACTGATTGCAGGATGCGGCACTGCCAGCGCCGGCCAGATTCAACTGCACCGTCATGCCGGCGATCTCGATCTGGCGGGTGCGCGGCGCCACCAGTTTGTAGTCGCCCTTCTTGAGGCGCTCGACAAACTGGCTGCAGCGCGCCATGCCTTGCAGCCTGCCCATGATGGTCCATTTGCCTGGCGCCGATTCGGTAAACACGGTCGGCGAGGTGTAGGATTTGTCACCGATGAACAACAGTTCATTCTTGCCATCGGCGTCGAAATCGATCGCGAACACATCGCACCGGCCGCTTGCCTGGGTCAGGCAGTCGGGAACGTCGTCGGTGCGCTTCCATACCGACAGTGGGAAGCTGTCCGGCAGGCGCGCCGCCGCCGGCCACACATTCAATTGGTCGACCGGCTTGACGGTGTGCTGTTCGACGAAGCGCCGGCCACTGTCCGGTGTTTCGAGGGCGGTTTTGGCGCGCGCGGCGATGAGGGCGGCGTTCGGGCCGGTCTTGCCCTCCTTGAGGCGCAGCAGGGCGGCGGCGCCATAGCGCTTCGATTCTGATTTGAGGAAGTAGTAGTCGAACTTGTCGGGGCTGACGACGCCGCGTTCAAGGCGCGCGAGCTGGCTGTTGACGGCGATGCGGTCCGGGTCGGCCAGCGGCGAGAGCAGCGCTGTCAGCACGGCGATGGCGGCATAGGCCGCAGCCAGGTTGACCGGCGCTACGCGGCGCAGCCAGCCGCCTTTGTCGAGCGCCGCCCACAGGTAGCCGAACGCGTAAAAGCTCGCTACCAGCAGTGCGGCGGCGGCGAAGATGCGGTCCGAGGTCCAGCCATGGCCGCCCACGCGCAGGGCCAGCGCGTAGGTGGCGATGGCGGTCAGCGGCAGCAGCAGTACGCAGGCGACGCGCGCGGCAAGGCGCACCAGGCGCGCCACCGAGTCGGCGACGGAGCCATTCTGCCAGGCGGCGTTGATCAGCAGCACCAGCAGCCCGTCGGCCGCCAGCAGGGCCACGGTGGCGTTGCGCGTGGCCCACAGCGCGTCAAGGCCGGTAAACGGCAGGCACAGGGCGAAACCGCCGATCAGCAAGGTGGCCACCGGCAGCAGCCATGACATCAGCACCAGCAGCAGGTTGCGGATGCCGTGCACGATGGCGGGGCGCACATCGGTCAGGTGCAGCGCGCAGGCAAAACCGCAGCACAGCAGCGGGAGCACGAACAGCGGCGACTTCATCAGCTCCGACAAGAAGCTGATCTTGACCAGTTCAAACAGGATCGCGCCGAGCCACATGGCCAGTTGCAGCGCGCTAGTGAAAAAGGCCGAGAACAGCAGCTGGATGAAGAGCTTCCAGGCGATGTCGAAATGGGTGGCGTAGCTGGCCAGGCGGCGCCGGTCTTGTGCAGCGGCCAGCACCAGCGAGTGGCCGATGAAAAAAATGACCACGCAGAAGAAGAACACCAGCGGCAGCATGGCAGGCCAGTACAACAATGGTGCCGCGCCATCCAGGGCCGGCGTTTCGCGCCAGGTGGCGTGCCAGCCGATGCCGGCCAGGATGCTCGCCGCCAGCGCACACCACAGGGCGATCAGCCTGGGGCGCACGTGGCCGAGGCTGGAAATGGCCAGCACCGGCACCAGCGCGCCGACCAGCAGTGCCGAGAGGCGAATGTGCGAGGCGAACAGGTAGTCATGCTTGAACAGCAGGTACAGGAACAATCCCTGCATCAGCCCGATGGCGGCGCGCGCCAGGCCGACGGGTTTCGAGGTTTCCGGGACGGTGACGGCGGGCGATGTGAGCATGATGGCAGGGCGGCGATGGTGGGTTGTAAGCCGGCGGCGCCGCCTGCTGGGGCGCGGCGCTGCCGGTTGGGTATTGCTTACTTGTGCTTGAGGGACCAGGCGCCCGGTGCGGCGGCGCCGGCCAGCGGGCCGCTCATGTCGAACAGGGCGGCCTGGCCGGTCTGGGTGTCGGTGGCGCCGCCGGCGACGCTCATGCTCAGTTTGACCGCGCCGGTCTTGTCGACGCTCCCGGTGACCGAGGTCGTGCGCGCATCCGCCTTGCACGATCCTGTGATCACGCCGGTAAAGCCGATGTTCAGCTCGCACGCCCCGTAATACGCGCCGAAGGTGCCGCTCCACGGACCGGCGTAGCGGATCGGATCGAGGTATTCGCGATTGGTCGAGGCCTGTCCGTAGCTGACCAGTTCGGTCGCGCTGGAGAAGCTGACGTCGCCGGAACCTTTCGAGGTGGTCCGGGTGTTGCATGCCACCATCAAGCCGGTGACGATGTCGCGCCAGCAGGTTCGTTCGACCCAGTAGTTGACGTAGACGTTGGCGGTGCGCAGGTCGAGGTTGGTTTCGTTGGAGACGATCTTGAGGGTGGAAAAAGTGCCTGCCGGAACGGTCTTGCTTTCGATGCCGACCACGGTACCCTTGCTGGTGAGCGCGCGCGAGGTTTCTTCCTTCGAGCACGGGATGCTCATGGTGCTGGCGAAGTCGAAGCTGTCGCCGACCGAGGCGCTGGCGGGCGCCTGCGTGGCGGCCGGGGCGTAGGTGGCGGTGCAGCCGGCGTACGAATTGCTGGACAGCATGCCGCCCTTGGCGTCGAACTTCTCGATGGTTTGCGCGCCTTTTTCCTGGCTGACCGAATCGGCGTTTTCCCAGCCACCATCGGCGTTGACCTTGGTAATGCGCTGGGTGACGGACACTTTCCAGCCCATGGTGACGTCGGTATAGGTGGCAAAGTCGCCCACGGTGCGGGCCGGCAGGGTGGTCGGGCCGCCGCTGGCCGGTGGCGTGACCGGGGATGGCGTGGGGGTCGGCGGCGTCGGGATCAGGACCGGCGGCGTCGGAACGTCGACCGGTGGGATGACGGTGACCGGCGGGTTGATGGGCAGGCCCGGGACTGGAATCGTTGTTACTGGCGGCGTGACGGGCGTCACCGCTGGCGGTGCGATGGGTATCGTGGGAAGTGCCGGCGCCGGCGTTGGCGCCGGTGGCGCATCACTGCCGCCGCCGCACGCTGTGAGGGCTGTCGCCGAAATCAATCCAAGTAGTCGCATCCGCATCGTAGTCATCCTTTTTTGTCATTATATAGTTCTCTTAGATCAACCATAAAAACTAATGTTGAATAAAGAGCATCGAAGGGCGCGATTATACATGTTGCATATTCTCAAGAATTGTCGAGATTGCTGTTTGGCTGTTTTTGCAACAATATTGGCCGAACGTTGCAATTTTTATTCGGCGCTTGTCGAACTTGTGCCAGCTCGTTCGTCGCAGGGATGAAGCACGCTTGTGTGGATTCACTTTTCAATACGGAGACAGCATGAACAAACAAATCATCTTTAACCTGCCGGTCAGGGACCTGGGCAAATCGAAGGCGTTCTTCGAGGCACTCGGCTTTGGCTTTAATCCGGCGATGAGCAGCGACAGCGCGGCGTTCATGAACATCGTGGACGGCAGCATCCACGCCATGCTGATGACAGAAGACTTTTTCGCGTCGTTCACCAGCAAACGGGTGGTGCGGGCGCTGGAGGCCAACGAGGTGATCATTTGCCTGAGCTGCGAGAGCGCGCAGGAAGTCGACAGCCTGATTGCAAAGGCGAGCGCCGCCGGCGCGCGCATCCCGCATCCGCCTGAGGATCATGGTTTTATGTACGATCAGGGCTTCGAGGATCCCGATGGCCATCTGTGGAACCTGGTCTGGGTGGCGGAAGATGCGTGATTGGGAGTACTAGCCCTTCAGCAGAATCGTGAGGCAGCGCGCCCAGTGACAATTCACGTACTTTCGCTCCAGCGGAGGTGCTATTCTGTGTTTCCACGTATTGAACAGAAAAATATCTAAGTAAACCCGAGTTAAATTCTTCGCAGAAAGCCCGTATGATTTCAAAAGATAGTCGTCGAAAGCCCTCAGCCTCAAATACGACTTTGCAGGATGACGCCGTTGAAAGTGCTGCGAAAAAGGTTGGGGTTGCTGACATCGCATTGAAAGAAATTCCGGAGGCCGCAGAGTTGATCTGGTGGGAGAAAACAGTGGAGTACTTATTTGCGCTAACCAATCTGTCCGGGTACAAGCTGATATGCCCTCTGGCCGGCAATTTCGAACGTGCCGGCGATGTTATTGGAAGGACGGATGCGCGTTGGTTTCTCATTGAATTCAAACGATTTGGACCAAATGCAAAAGATACGAAAGGAAAGCTGATCGGCGTTGAAATCGTAAAATTCAAGGGTTCAGAAACAAGTATAAAAAAAGCCAGGAAGCACGGTAAGGAAATGAAGCCTTTTCACAATATCGTTTACGGCGAGGCGCAGGAAGGAGAAAAGAAACTTGGTTTAAAGGCGCACGATTACTGGGACGCGAGTAACGATCGTAGTCCGGCTGAGATATTGCTAACAGATGAGTACACTTGTGACGGGATTGAATTCTACAAGTATGTTGAATTATTCATGAAAGCGAAAGGAAGCAAGCCAGGTGACAAGGGAGATTCAGATAAGGGTGGCTCAGGCGGTGACGGCAGTGGAAATTCTGGTTCCGGGCCTAAGCCTTTGCCTGATGGGGGCGGGCAGGGAGAGCTCAAGAAACAGGTGGATGATTTAGCTTTCACAAACGTCTTGGCGATCACGACCGACGCGCATGTTTTTTGTTGCCCGATAAGGAATTTTTACTCTCTGCTCGCTTGTAGTGTTGACGATGGAGGAAAACCTGATGGGCAAGATGGCGGCGGAGATGTTTCTCCATTAAAGCCTGATAATAATAACGACAGCGGTGCTCTTTTCGATATGATGGTTGATCCCTTGAATATTGAGATGCCACATTCCGACGTTACGGAACCTGAGCCTTTTTGGGTGCATGAAACTGAAATAGGATGACGGGTTTCCTGGAATTGCTCGATTTCGTTCCGCACTTGGCGACGCCGGGTTTTGGTGATGCGCGAGCGTAACATTATCAATGCCAGGCTAATCGCCCTCGACCAAAAAGAAAGCGCAATCGCGCGATGCGCGCCACGTCGACGTAAAAAGGTAAGGATCGGCATGGCCGACGTGCGCCAAGCGGCAGGAAATATCATAGCAAGGACGGCTTGCTTATTCGCCCTGCCAGAAGTCCTTGAACGCCGCATTCCTGAACTTGATGTCGGAGAAACGGGCACGGAACTCCTCTCCCATGGGCGACTGTGCCGAGAAGCCGACTTTGACGGTGGCCGCGCCCGGCAGGCTGAAGGCGCGCACCATGTTCCAGCTGGCGCCGTCCTGCGAGGTGTAGAACACGAACATGTCCTTGCGCCGCACGACCTTGAGGTAGACCTCGTTGCCTTCCCGGGCACCGTGGTGGGCGTCATCGCCCGCACCCTTGGCCACCGTCGTCGAAATGCCTGGCTTGCCGGTTTTGGCCAGCTCGAACAGCAGCTTGCCCCAGGTCGCCTTGTCGCCGTACACAATCAGCGCTGCGCCGTCGAAGGGCTTGCCGAAGCCGGCGGCGGCCTTGGCCGAAAAAATGAAGTCGCCGGTGGGCTGGAACAGCACGCGCGGGGTGTTATCGGCCGTCTCGCTGCCGTCGGTATTGGCGTACAGATCGGTGCCTTTTTTGGCCACCAGCACCAGCGTGCCCGCCTGCACCTGCGCTGCGCCCGGATCGGCGCGTATGTCGAGCGCAAAGGGCAGCGCCCCCAACCCGGGCTCGGGCGTGCTTGCCTGTGCTTGCAGGGCGAACAGGGCCGCCGCCAATGCGACTGTGCCAACCAACGATGCCGGACCGCTTTTCATATCGGGATTTCCATTGTGGTGAGGGTGGGGCGCGCCCGGTGGCGTGCCGAATGCGATTGGAATCGCTTCCAGTCTGATTTTCGAAGGTAACATGCCCGGTTCGGCATTGTCAATATTCACCTTCGGCGGCCGTCGGAGATACACTGCTGCCGTGTTTCTTTCATTCGATCATCGGCAGACCAGCATGTATATCAGCGAACTAGGGCGCCGGGCCCATGCCTCACCCAAGGCAATCCGGCTTTATGAATCCCTGGGATTATTGGGCACAGTGGGCCGCAAGGGCACCTACCGCGTGTATTCGGAACAGAACCTGCAGCAGGTCCAGCTGATCCGGCAAGTCCAGGCGCTGGGCTTCACATTGGCCGAAATGGGGCAGCTGCTGGTGGCCGTGCAGGGCGCGCCCGACTGGGCGCGTTTGAGGGCCGTGCTGGAGCAGCGCCGCGCCGTGGTGCGTGCCGAGGTGGCGCGCTTGCAGGAACTGGACCGCAAGCTGGACGAGGCCAGTGCCGAGATTGGAGTCTGCCTGGCGACACCCGTCCCAAGCACCCTCGCCGATTGCATCGCGCCGGCGCTTGACTCTGCCCCATGGGACAAGCTGCATACTTCCTGAAATAACATTTCTGGAGGTTGCAATGGCTAGTAAAACAGGGCCCAAACGCGTACTGGTGATCGCCGCGCATGACTCGGACGGCACATTCGGCAGCGCGCTGGCGCAGGCTTACGCCGATGCCGCACGGCAGGCGGGGCACGACGTGCAGCTGCTGGCGCTGGACCGGCTGGCCTTCGATCCGATCCTGCATCACGGTTACAAGGTGGTGCAGGAACTCGAGCCCGATTTGAAAAAGGCGCAGGAACTGATCACGTGGGCGGAGCATCTGGTGTTTGCGTTTCCGGTCTGGTGGGGCGGCGTTCCCGCGCTGCTCAAGGGTTTCCTGGAGCGGACCATGCTGCCCGGCTTTGCCTTCAAGTACCAGAAGGGCAAGGCGTTTCCCGCCAAGCTGCTGGTTGGCCGCACTGCGCAGTTGCTGGTGACGATGGATACGCCGCCGTGGTACTACCGGCTGGTGTACCGCGCACCGGCGATTCGCCAGATGAAAACGACCACGCTGGAGTTTTGTGGCATCGCGCCGGTCAAAACGCTGACATGCGGCCCGATTCTCGGTTCCACGGCGGACCAAAGGGCCGCATGGCTGGCCCAGGCCCGCGCATTGGCCGCGCGCCTCTAAATCTATCCAGGCGCGCGCGCCTTGCTCTTCTTTCCTGGTTTGCCAGCTTTTCCTGCTTTGCCGCAGGCGGCATACAGCGCCAGCCCGGCCAGCGCGGCGGGCAGCCACACCCACAGCAGTTCGGACAGCATCACGGTCAGGCCGCGCGCACTGAGGAAGGTCTTGATGGTCAGCGGGCTGACCCGGATCACGCGGACCGGGAAGAACAGGCGCGCATCCGATACCGGCCAGGCCAGCGCCACGCCCAGCCCGCCGGTGGTGAACATGTCGAGCAAGCCGTGCGAGACCGCGCAGACGGCGATAAACAAAAACGCGGCCAGGCGCGACGCGCGCAGTTCAGTGGCGAAGGCCGCCGCGAGCAATCCCAGCACAAGGGCAAACGCCAGCGAATGCGACGCTCCCCGGTGCCCCAGTTCGTTCGCGTACGCAATGCCCATGTGCAAACCGGCGACATCAAAATCCGGCACGATCGATGCCAGCACGCCGGCCGCCAGCAAGCGGCCCGGAATAATGCGCGACCCGAGCGCCAGGCCGATGGCGAGTGGAACGGCGGGATGCGAGAAAATGGTGGGCATGGGAAAAATCGGATGTGCTGTCGATATTGACGGGCAAGATGATAACGCGCCGCCGTGTTATTGCGCGTGCTTGTCAGATAAATCTTTTTGGCAATTTGTTATCGCGATTGCGATATACTGCGATGGCGTTGCCATGGCGGAAAAGTAGCCGGATACCTGCAGCGGTCCTGGCTCGTGAGCGCAGGCTGGCGCGACGGCGTTACCGTTCGCGTACCGCATTATCCGGCCTTTCTCAGGTTCGATTCCTGATGACGCAGCCTGGTAGTTTTTCCCGGACTTACCATCCGGATCGTGCAACACTTATGCAGCATCCCTCAGGCGGCCAATTTCCGGTCGTTGCGCCGCGCGCCGTCAAGTCATCGACGCGGCATTGCGCAACGACAGCGTGGCCCGGCTTTGCATGGCGGTCACCCGGCGCCGGCCCTGCGTTTCCAACCGACGTATCAACGGTTATCCAGATCATCCTGCGCCTTGGGCTGGTCTGCATGGCCCGGCGTACCCGGCCCGATCCGGCAGCGCCGTCCCGATACCGTCATCCGCCCGGTTGCGTGGAAGGCTGCCGCGAGGGTTTTATCGAGATACTCCATGTTCCAGCGAAAATTAATAGAAGAACGGCAGGTCGGCCTGCTTTCCACCCCCAAAGGATTCGACAAGATCCTCGGCGCGGGCAGCTACTTCCTGCCGTCCTCGAAAACCGTCGAGGTCTTGAGCCTGTCGGATTTTCCCGCCAAGGTGCCGAATCTGGAATGGCTGGCCAGCATGCATGGCGCCGCCCTGGCCGCGCACCTTGAGATTGTGCGCACCGGCGTCGATGAAGTGGCGCTGGTGATCAGCGGACAAACCCAGCATGTGGTGCCGCCCAATGCGCTGCAGGCGTTCTGGAAGAACGGCTTGCCGATCGAGGTCTTGCGCACCCGCGCCGCCGGCGACCTGACAGTGCCGGCCGCGTGGCTGGCGCGCCTGCCGATCGGGGTGTCGATGGCCTGCATCAAACAAGTGGCGATTCCGGCGGCATCGTTCGGCATGCTGTTCGTCGACGACATGTTTGCCGACTTCCTGGCGCCGGGGCGGCACGCGTATTTCGACGTGCTGCCGAAAACCAGGCTGGTCACCTCGCTGCAAGCGCAGGTGCTCGAAGCGAAGGACGTGGTCAGGTCGATCCTGGGCAGCGCCCATGCAGCCATCGGCGAGCACCTGTTTTCGGTCGAAACCGGCGGCAAGCAACTGGCGCTCTGGTGGGACAAGAACCAGCTGGTGCATGTATCCGGACCGGCCAGGCAGGCGCTGGCCAGCCGCCAGCTGCGCGCCGAATTGATCGAACTCGATGGCGCACCCTTGCCGGTGCCGGCCCATATTATCTCGGCCATGCGCGGCAATGCGGCGGTGGCGGCCTTGTTGCAACCGTATCTGACCACCTGCGAGGTGCCATCGGAGCATGTGGGCATGTTCCATGTGGACGGCGTGTTCGAAGCGACCCTGAAACCCGGTTTTTATGCGTACTGGCACGGCGGCAAGCGCCTGGCCATGACCGCCATCGATACGCGCCTGATCGTGATTGAAGTCACCGGGCAGGAAATGCTCACGCAGGACAAGGTGCAATTGCGCGTGAATGTCACGGCGGGCTACCAGATTACCGATGCGCAGCTGGTCACGTCCAAGCTGAACGACTACAAGGATTTTATTTACAAGGAAATCCAGTTCGCCTTGCGCGCCGCGATCGGCAGCCGCACGCTGGACGGTTTGCTGGAAAATAAGAACGACACCGACGAGCAGATTCTCGGCTACATGCAGAACAAGGCCGCCGTGCTGGGCATTGCGATGATCTCGCTGGGCATCAAGGATCTGATACTGCCGGGCGAAATCAAGGCCATCCTGGGCAAGGTCGTGGAAGCGGAAAAGGCGGCGCAGGCCAACGTGATCCGGCGCCGCGAAGAAACCGCCGCCACCCGTTCGCTGATGAATACGGCGAAGGTCATGGAAGACAATCCGGTGGCGCTGCGCCTGAAGGAACTCGAGACTCTGGAGAAGATCACCGAGAAAATCGAGCACCTGAATGTGTACGGCGGGCTGGAAGGCTTGCTCAAGCAGCTGGCACCCTTGAAGGGGCCCGGTTAGGCGCTTGCCGCGATAGCGTGCGCTACCTGGTGACTTTCTTCAGGTCCAGTTCGATCCAGGTGGGTGCGTGGTCGCTCGGCTTTTCGCGTCCGCGCACATCGCGGTCGACGTTGGCCGCCGTGAGCGCGCCGGCCAGCATGGGGCTCAGCAGCAGGTGGTCGATGCGCAGGCCGGCATCGCGTCCGTAGGCATCGCGGAAATAATCCCAGAACGTGAAGATCCGTTCGTCCGGGTGCATGGTGCGCAGGGCGTCGGTCCAGCCCTGCGCCAGCAGGCGGTGGAAGGCTTCCCGCGTTTCGGGGCGGAACAGGGCGTCGGTCACCCAGCGTTCGGGTTTATAAACGTCCAGCTCGGTCGGGATGGCGTTGAAGTCGCCCGCCAGCACCACCGGCGCGCCGCTGGCCAGCAAGCCTTCGGCGTGGGTGATCAGGCGCTCGAACCAGGCCAGTTTGTAATCGAACTTGGGGCCGGGGCAGGGGTTGCCGTTGGGAAGATACAGGCAGGCGACCAGGACGCCGTCGATGGCCGCTTCCAGGTAGCGGCTTTGCTCGTCGGCGTCGTCGCCCGGCAGGCCGCGCCGCACTTCCACCGGGGTGGTGCCGCGCGCCAGGATCGCCACGCCGTTCCAGCTTTTCTGGCCGATCCACAGGGCCTGGTAGCCGGCCTCGTTGAGGGCGGCTTCGGGGAAGCGTTCCTGCGGCGCCTTGAGTTCTTGCAGGCAGGCGACGTCAGGCTGGGTTTCTTCCAGCCATTCCAGCAGGGCGGGGAGGCGGCTGCCGATACCGTTGATGTTGTAGGTGGCGATGCGCATGGGGGTGTCCGCGTCAAATGAAAGTGATGCTATTTTGAACGCAGATGCGCATCTTGCGCCGCACGTTAGCTGAACGCCGTGGACACCCAGACGGCGGGCAGCGCTTCCCTGATCAGATCGAAGTAAGTGCGCCCGGAATGGTTTGGCACGGGCGCCGCCATCGACTCGTTGCCGATCAGTTCAAGCCGTTCGAGCGGCAGTTGGCGCAGTTCGTCAATGAAGGCGTCGAACTCGGCCTGGGTAAAGGCGAACTGATTGTAGGTCAGGCGAAGCGACGTGAGCGAGCGCCAGCGGCCGATGCCGCGCAGATCAGCCAGGGCGAGGCGGTCGCCCTTGTTGCTGCCGAACCCGCGGATGTCGAGCGTGGTGACCTGAACCAGGGCCTGCGTGATCAGGTCCTTGACGCAGCGCAGTGCGGGATGACTGTTGGCATCGTCGGATCTGCGGTCGCCATCGATCAGAATCTTCCGAAGATGGGGGAAGGCGTCGAGCGGGAACTGCAAATCCGGCAGGCCGACCGCCGACAGGTTCAACGCCTCCAGCTTGGGTAATTGGTGCAGCAGCGCGGGAAGCGGGGCGGCGCCCTGCCAGTAGACCACCAGATCCTGGATGGTCGCCGGATCGGCCTGCGCGTTCTCATCGACAGTGAGATACGGTTTGCCGTCGCTCAATATCAGGTGGCCTGTGACCAGCGGCCATTCACCCGCCGGTTCGGCGTCGCCCAGCTTGGGGGTAATGGTCATGGCCACGTAGCCGACAATGTCGTTGTCGCCGGTAATGTAGCCGCCCTGGAGGAAGATATAGCGCCCGTTCATGCACCAGAAGCGGGTGCGGTCCTCGTCGCAGGCGAGCAAGGCGCCCTGGTCGTACTCCGGCGTCCAGGCGGTGTCGTCGCAACTCTCGCCTTCGAAGTCGTCGTCGTATTCTTCGACATCCATGACGCTGCTCCAGTCAAGCGGCCGGTGGCCGAGCGGCGCACCGAGCACGCGTTCGGCCTGTTCCAGCACGACGTTGAATGCCTTGAACATAGCCACCTCGAGTTTGCTGTCATCGCCTTCCCTGGCGTTGTCGTCATACTGGAAGTCGATGCCGTCGTTGGTGAAGACGGCCACTTTGCGTTTGGGGCCGTTACGGAAAAAGTTGGTGGTCATGCCGAACTGCGTCTGTACGACCGGAGGGCCAACCTCGGCGGGAAAGTCGGTGTAAATGGCTTCTTTCAGCTGCTCCAGCTTGGCCGCGATGTCGTGCATGATTTCTCCGGAAGACGCTGTGGCGGCCGGCACTGTTGTGGGAATTGCAATTATAGCGCCCTTGGCGATGGTGATGCCGTCACAACTGATCGGTTCGCGATTGCTTTTAGGAATGAATAGTTTCGGATAGAATTGCCGGTTCCAGCGTACTGACGCGCGCGCAATCACGAGGTACGCTGTTGTTCACTTTTCCATGACCTTACGCTGGCACAGTACGCCCCTGGCGCGCACGGTTCTCGTCGGCCTGGTGGTGGCCGGCACCTGCCTGCGGCTGGACTGGCTCGCCACGCAGTCGTTCCACGCGCGCGAGCGGGCCCGCGTGGCCGAGCAGGTCGCGGCGCTGCGCTCGATGCTGGAACAGCGTTTGCACCAGCACCTGGCGCCGCTGGCGGCGGGCGCGGCCGTGGTGCAGCTGAAACCGGACCTGACGCAAGCGCAGTTCCAGCGCCTGGGCCAGGGCTTGCTCAAGGATGCGCCCGCTGTGCGCACCCTGGCCCTGTCGCCGAATGCGGTGGTGCGCCATGTGTTTCCGCCCGATCAGGCCGGCCATCTGCACGCGATCCCGACCTTGGCCGAGGCCGAGCAAAGCGCGCGCGACGGCACGCTGCGCCTGACCGGCCCGATGCAAATGGCCGATGGCGGCGTGGGCATGGTGGCGCGACGCCCGGTCTATCTTGATCCGGACAGCCGGCTGCAATTCTGGGGTTTTGTCAGCGCGGTGATCGATTACCAGCGCTTCATGGCGCTGGCCAAGCCGCTGCTGGCCGCTCCCGACATCGTCTTCGGGCTGCGCCATCTCAGCCCGGGTGGTGCGCCGCGCGCTGTTTTCCACGGCGCGCCGGCGACCTTCGATGCGCTGTCGGAAACGGCGCTGATTGCCACGCCGGACGGCTTCTGGCAGGTCGGGGCGCGTCCGCGCGGTGGCTGGGACCAGCCACGCCCGTATTCCTTGCCGCTGCGCCTGCTCATGCTCGGCGTGCTGCTGGTCAGCGGCGCCGCCACCTGGCTGCTGCGCGCGCGTGGTTTGCGCAACAACATGCTGCTGCGCGAGCTGGAAGCGGGCGAAGCGGCCAGGGTGCAGTGGGTGGCCGACACCTCGCACGAGCTGCGCACGCCGATCACGATCCTGGCGACCCATCTGGACGCCATGCAGGACGGCATCATTGCGCCGACCCCAGACAAGCTGGCGGTCTTGTCCGACACGGTCAGGGAGATGGAGCGGCTGGTAAGCGACCTGCACGTACTGGCGCGTGCCGATGCCGGCGCCCAGGCCTTGCTGTGCCAGCAGGTCGATCTGGCCGAGCTGTGCGGCGAGGTGGCGGCCGCCTTCGCGCCGCGCCTTGCCAGCCATCCCTTGCACTATCGACTGATCGATGAACTGGCGCCGGGATGCCTGGTCCAGGCCGACCGCCAGCGCCTGGGCCAGGTGTTGTCGAATTTGATCGGCAATTCGCTGCGCTACACCGATCCCGGCGGCGCCTTGTACCTGACCCTGGCGCTGGCCGGCCCGCACATCGTGATCCGGGTCGAGGATTCCGCGCCGGGCGTGCCCGACGCCGCACTGGCGCGCCTGTTCGAGCGTTTTTATCGCGTCGACGAGTCGCGCAGCAGGGCCAGCGGCGGTTCCGGGCTGGGTCTGGCGATCTGCGACGCCATTGTCGCCGGTCACGGCGGGCGCATGCAGGCCAGCCACGCGCCGCTGGGCGGCTTGCGTATCGACATCTTGCTGCCGGCCCATGCGCGGCATGCCCACCACGGAGATTGCCCATGACATCACCCCTCGTTTTGCTGGTCGAGGATGAACCGCGTATTGCCGAGATTCAGCTTGCCTACTTGCAGCAGGCAGGCATGCGCACCCACCACTTGCTGCGCGGCGACGACGTCATCGACTGGGTGCGCGCCAACCTGCCTGACCTGGTCTTGCTCGACCTCATGCTGCCGGGGCTGGACGGCACCGCCGTATGCAGCCAGCTGCGCACGTTTACCGACGTGCCGGTGATCATGGTGACCGCGCGGGTGGAAGAAATCGACCGGCTGCTTGGGTTTGACGTGGGCGCCGACGACTATTTGTGCAAGCCGTTCAGCCCGCGTGAACTGGTGGCGCGCGCGCAGGTGTGCCTGCGCCGGCGCGGGAAAGCGGCGGCCGGGCCGCGCACGCCGACCAGCGCACTGTCGATCGACGAGGAACGCCTGTGCGCCACCTGGAATGGGGCGCGGCTGGAACTGACGGTCCAGCAATTTCGCCTGCTGAGCGTGATGGCGCGCCAGCCCGGGCGTATTTTTTCGCGCGCGCAATTGCTCGAGCTGGCCTTCGAGGCCGGCGGCGAGCGCTTCGACCGCGCCATCGACAGCCAGATCAAGAATTTGCGCAAGAAACTCTCGCAGCAGGTGGCCGACCAGGAATTGATTCATTCGGTGTACGGCGTGGGCTACCGTTTCGAATGCCAGCCGGCTTGATCAATCTTGCCCGGACGCCATAATTGCTCCACATTTGCTCGTCAATATGCAGGCTCGGCAGACAGCCATCATGCATTTGGGAGAGAAAATGGGTTTCACGAAATGGGTCAAGAAAACGGTCAAGAAGGTCGGCAAGTCGTTTAACGATGTCGTCAACGACACGGTCAAGGATATCGGCGGCGGCATCGACGATATCGGCAACAGCTTCAACGACATGGGCAACGCGGCGCGCGAGATCGCGGAAGACATTGCGGAACTCGGCTATACGAAGAAGAATTTTGGCAACGGCAACGACAATTTCACCTCCAGTTCGGTGGGCGGCAACTTTTTGTATGGTGGTGGCGGCAACGACACCCTGCGCGTCACGGCCGGCGCGTACAACGTGCTCAAGGGCGAAGACGGCGACGATACGCTGAGCGTGCAGGTTGGCGGCTACAACAAGCTCGACGGCGGCAACGGCAACGATAACCTGTCGGTCAGCGCCGGCGCAGACAACGTCCTGTCCGGCGGCGAAGGCGACGATACCATCTCGATCGGCGCCGGCGCGAGCGCCGAGATCGATGGCGGTGGCGGCAACGACCGCATCAATGTGGCGGCGGGCGGCGCGGTCAAGGTGACCGACTGGCACGGCCACAACACGATCAGCTACAACGCGCTGTCGGGCTCGGTCAACACCGGCGGCGGCAACGATACAGTGACCGGTAACGGCGCCAAAAACACCATCAATACCAACGACGGCGACGACAAGGTCGAGATGAGCGGCGCCAGCAACAACGTGAATGTCGGCAACGGCAACAATAGCGTCAACCTGAGCGGCGGCAGCAATGTCGTCAATGCCGGCAACGGCAGCGACCGCATCACGGTCGGTGGCGGGCGCAACGTGGTCAACGCGGGCGACGGCGCCAATGTGATCAAGGCCGATGGGGTCTCCAACAAGATCAGCAGCGGCAACGGCGCCGACAAGGTCAGCGTGAGCGCCGTGTCGAACGAGATCAGCACCGGCCAGGGCAACGATGAGGTGGTGGCCAGCAGCGCCAGCAATATCATCGATACCGGCGACGGCGACGATACCGTCAAGGTCGATGGCGCCTCGAATATCGTGCGCACCGGAAACCACGACGACAGCGTCAACGCGAGCGGCGGATCGAACCTGCTGGAACTGGGCAGCGGCAACAACAGCGCCAATGCCGCGGGCTTGTCGAACGTGATCAGGGCGGGCGACGGCAATGATACCGTGGTCGCCATGGGCGGCGTGAATACCGTGTCGGTCGGCCATGGCGCCAACAGCGTGACCGTGGGCGGCGGCGCCAACATCGTGACGAGCGGCAACGGCAATGACAAGATCAACGCCTACGGCGGCAGCAACACCCTGACCATCGGCAACGGCAGCGACAAGCTGGTGGTGCTGGGCGGTGTCAACGTGGTGATTGCCGGCGATGGCGGCGACAGCATCATCGCCGGTGGCGGCGGCAACGCGCTCGGCAGCGCGGGCGGCAATAACAGCATCTTGGTCGGCGGCCTGCTGAACGTGGTGGCCAGTGGCGGCGGCGACAACAAGATCGGCGCGCTCGGCAATACCAATGCGCTGGCCGTCAACGGCGGCGCGAACCTGATGGCGGCGGTGGGCAACACCAACGTCGTGCTCGCCAACGGCGGCAAGAATACCGTGCTGGCGGCCGGCATGGGCAACCTGGTCGCCACCACGGCCGGCGGCAACACCGTGGCGGCGGTCGGCGGCGCGAATGTGATCCTGACCGAAGTGGGCGCCATGCTCGACGCCGCCAGCGGCGGCCTGGGCAAGGTACTGGCCGGCGCGGTGCCGGACAAGACCATCGCCACGGCCGTCAACAGCGCCACCGGCAAGCTGACCGGCGCCATCCAGGGCGGTAGCGGCAAGGATGTGGTGATCGCGGTCGGCGGCACCAACGTGATCTATACCGGCGCGCAGGACGACGTGGTGGCGGCGATCGGCGGCAACAACGTTGTGCTGGCCAACGGCGGCAATAATGTCAGCACGGCCATCGGCGCGAACAACCTGGTGATCAATACAGCCGGCAACAACGTGGTGACGACCCTGGGCAGCGCCAACGTGGTGCTGACCGGCGTGGGCGACGGCATCGCCGACCTGGCCAAGAAGCTGGACAAGGCCACGGCCGGCAGCGCCACCAGCACGATCTCCAAATTCCTCGGCAATAACCTGGCCAAGGGCGACGGCAACGATATCGTCACCGCCATTGGCGGGGCCAATGTGGTCTATACCGGCAGCGGCAACGACGTGGTCACGACGCTCGGTTCCACCAATGTGGTATGGGCGGGCGCGGGCAACGACGTGGTGACGGCGGCCGGCGCCAACAATATCGTGTGGGCGGACGGCGGCGTGGATGTCGTGACCGCTGCCGGTAACAACAACCTGGTGGTCACCGGGAATTATGCCGAGGTGGCGGCCACCGCCGTCGGGCTGGTCGATGCGGTCGCGGCCGGTGTCGCAGCGGTCGACCTGGTCGGCAAGGCCGGCCTGGGCGGCGCGGCGACCAGCCAGGGCGGCACCGAGGTGGTGACCGTGATGGGCAAGAACAATGTGGTGGTCGGCGGCAGCAGTGCGACCGTCGTCACTGCGCTGGGCAGCAACAATTTGCTGGTGACCGGGGCCGGTAACGACGTCCTCAGCGCGGCGGGCAGCAAGACCGGCATTGTGGCTGGCGCCGGCAACGATGTGGTGACCGCGCTCGGTTCCTATAACGTGCTGGTGGCGGGCGAGGGCAACAATGTCGTCACCGCCGTCGGCAAGGGCAACCTGCTCAGCGGCGGCAGCGGCAACGATGTGCTCACGGCGATCGGCGTGGGCTCGCTTGGGACCAGCAAGTCGAACCTGAATGTGGTCCTGGGCGGCGACGGCAACAACGTCATGACCGTCGTCGGCAAGGACAATATCGCGATCAGCGGCAGCGGCAAGGATGTGCTGGTCATGGCGTCGTATGGCTCGCAAGAGAAAAAGACCGAGAGCGGCAAGGAAGGCGCCGACACCACCACCACCAGCACCACCAAGTTCGACACGCAGGCGAACGTGGCCTGGACCGGCGGCGGCGACGATACCGCCGTGCTGTACGGTTCGCACAATGTGCTGGTGGCCGACGGCGGCAACGATACCGTGATCGTGGTCAATGCCGGCAGCAAGCTCGATTACAAGAGCGAAACGCGCAACGGCGCCGGCGAAGTGGTGTCGTCGACCAAGGTGAACGCCGATACGGGCTTTAATTTCGTGCACACCGGCAGCGGCAACGATACCTTGGTGCTGGCCGGCACCACCACGGTCGGCATGGGCGGCGAGGGCAATGACGTGATCGTCACTGCGGCGCAGAACAATATCGCCATCGGCGGGGCGGGCAACGACGTCATCATCGGGCTGTCCGAAATGACGGTGTTCAACGCGGTCGAAAGCCTGGTCGAGAACGACTACGAGTCGTCCGGCGACTGGATCGGCGCGGCGATGAACTATAACTTTGCTTCGTCGCAAGTGAAAGCCTTGACCAGCGGCAGCCTGAGCAAACTCAATCTGGTCGGCAATGTATTGCTGGGCGGCGAGGGCAACGATACGGTGTTCGCCACCAACGCCGGCACCTATATCAGCGGCGGCAATGGCGACGACGTGATGATGGGGATGGGCTGGGGCGTGCTTACCCAGTTGCTGGGCAAGAATGCGGCCACCCTGGGCGGTGCGGTCGGCGCCGGCTTTGCCGATGTCAGCAAGTATCTGGGCGAGACCATGCTCAAGGACCTGTCGGCCGGCTGGGACCAGATGGGCCCGGGCATCAAGGCCAAGCTGGCGGCGGCCACGGCCAGCGCCGGTGCGCTGGGCGCCAGCCTGGACGGCGTGAGCGGCAAGGCGCAGGACGCGGTGTCGGGCGTGAGCGGGGTGGAACTGGGCGACTTCAACGTGGCCGGCGGCATCAAGGATGCGATGAATGGCGTTTCGACCGGTGTCAATACGGCGCTGGCCGGCATCGGCAAGGGGTTCGGCTACGTGGCCGACGCCGACGTGGCCGGCGCGCTGGCCGATAGCGCCAGCTTCCTCGGCAGCAAGGTTGCCGCAGGCAGCGAGGCGACCTTCGACGGGCTGGCGTGGCTGACCGACAAGCTGGGGCTGGACATGGACTTCGGCGATTTCAATGGCGCCGAAGGCCTGGTCGGCGGTTTCCTCGCCTATCTGATCGGCTACAAGTACGCCGGAGACAACGACTTGCACGGCGGCGCCGGCAATGACACCTTGTACAGCGGCATGGGCAACGACGACTTGCGCGGCGACGGCGGCACCGATACCTACGTGGTCTCGATGGGCGACGGCAAGGATACGATCTACGAAAGCGCGGGCGGCAACGACATTCTCCAGTTTGCGGCCAACAGCATTTTCCCGGGCGTGACGATGCAGGCGGAGGGCGTGAAGGCCAGTATCAGCGGCAAGGATTTGGTGATCAATTATGTCAATGACAAGGTCTCGTTCGCCAAAGTCACCATCGCCGACTATGCCAGGGTCAACATGAAGGAAGTGCAGTTGATCGACCAGTCGGGCGTGCTGGTGTCTACTATCAGCATGCATAGCCTGATCGCCGGCGCTGGCGACAGCGACCCGTATGCCATGACCTCGGTGTGGACGGCGAACCACCTCGACGCCTTTGCCGAGCTCATTCTCGTGGGCACGCAGCAGCAGGCGGCCTAAGCCGGTTTGTACGGAACAAAAAACGCAGCCTGTGCCAGGGCTGCGTTTTTTTGTTGTTGGCGTCCGTTGCGCCGCGTAGTCAAGGCGGAAATATTTCCATGGCATGGTAAAATTTCAAGATTGCCAGGGCGACGGGCGCCACCGGCTTCTACCTTTTTGCGGAAGCACACCATGCCGATTTCAGAAGAAACTGTCACCTTTTTCAACCGGACGGTCACGGAGTACGATCCCGCCGAGCCGGTCACCTTGTCGGACGATATCGTCTATCGTTTGTCGCTCGATTACGAAGATGAACAGACGATGCCGGAGCTGATCGAAGAATTCCTCGGCCGCATCGATAAAACCCAGCTGACCGCGCTCATCATCGGCGCGTGGAGCGACGAATCGGATGTCAGCTCGGCCTCGCTCGTCGAAACCCTGGTCCAGCACGCCGGCGAACTGCCGAACCTGCGCGCCCTGTTCATCGGCGACATGACGTACGAAGAACGCGAAATTTCCTGGATTGTGCAGAGCGATCTGACGCCGCTGCTGAGCGCGTTCCCGCAGCTGGAAGAGCTTCGCGTGCGCGGTACCGACTCGCTGGTTTTCCAACCGTTCACCCACGCCAAGTTGCGTACCTTGACCATCGAAAGTGGCGGCTTGCCGTCCAGCGTAGCCGAAGCCTTGGCCGCCTCAACAATGCCGGCGCTGGCGCATCTGGAATTGTGGCTCGGTACCGAGGGATACGGTTTTTCGGGCGATGTGGCGCTGTACCAGAAACTGGTGGCCAAGCTGCGCACGCCGACCCTGGAATACCTGGGCTTGCGCAATGCCGAAATCGCCGATGCACTGGCGGTGTGGCTGGCGGGCTACGAGCTGGTCGGTTGCCTGAAGACCCTCGACCTGTCGCTCGGCACCCTTGGCGACGTCGGCGCCGAAGCCCTGTTCAACAGCCCGTACGTGCCCAAGTTGCAGACCCTGGACCTGGAGCATCACTACATTTCCGAAGAATGGCAGGAAAAGCTGAAGTCGCTGCCGATCACTGTCGATCTGTCCGATCCGCAAGACGAAGAAGAAGACGACGGCGATCGTTACGTCGCTGTCTCCGAGTAGGGTTCAGCCGGCGTGGCGTGCATGCCAGGCGATGGCGGCCGCGAATCCATGCCCTTCGTTTTGTTGGGCGTGCGTGGCGGCAAGCGCGAAAAGCTGACCCAGGCGGCGCGCGCCGGACTCGGGCTGCCGCCGGCGCGGGTGCTCGACTGGTGCGAATGGCTGCAACAGCCGTCCCTGCTGGCGGCCAGCTTGGCGCAGCCTTGCGTGCTCAAGATTGATTCGCCGGGCGACGATGCGCGCGTGCATGCGCGGCTGATGCGGCAGGGCTGCGAGGCTCTCGGCCGCGCTGTGCCGCGCCTGCCGGAGATGGGCGAAATTGCCGTCTCGGGCGAATGGTTTGCCGGCTTGTCGCTGGCGCTGCGGCGCGTGGCGGCTGAACTTTCGGCGCTGCCCCATGTCCAAGTAATGAACGTACCAGACGAACTGCTGCTAATGACCGACAAGCTGGCTTGCCAGCGGCATTTTGCCGCGCGCGGCATTCCGGTTCCGCGTTTGCTCGGTCCCATCGAAGGCTATGCGCACCTGCGCGCCGTGTTGGATGAGCACGACCTTCAACAGGTGTTCCTGAAAACGCGTTACGGATCGAGTGCGTCCGGCGTGGTGGCGTACCGGCGCAACGGGCGCGGAGCCGAGCAAGCGACCAGTTCGGCCGACCTCGTGCAGGGGCATGGCGGGGCGCGCCTGTATAACGTCAAGCGCCTGCGCACCTACAACGCGCAGGCTGACATTGCCCAGCTGATCGACCTGCTGGCGAGCCAGCGAACCTATGCTGAAGCGTGGATTCCCAAGCCGCGCCATGGCAATGGGCATTTCGATGTGCGCGTCGTGACCTTGGGCGGGCAGGCCGCGCACCGGGTGGCGCGGGTCGGCACGCGCATGATGACCAATCTGCACCTCGACAACCAGCGCGCCGATGTGGCCAGCCTGCTGAGCGAAAAAGACCTGGCCGTGCTGGAGCAGACAGCCTGCGCGGCGGCGGCGACTTTTCCGCAGAGCCATGTGATCGGACTCGATCTGGTCGTGCGCAAAGGGCGCGCCCACGTGCTCGAAGCGAACGCCTTCGGCGACCTGCTGCCCAAGCTGCTGTGGCAGGGGCATGACACCTACGCAGCCCAGTTGCAAGGTTTTGCATCCCATGAAGCCTGATCCCCGTTCGATTCCGGACATGAACCGGGTGGTCGGCAGCCACGACATCGTGTTCATCACGCTCGACACCCTGCGCTACGACGTGGCCCAGCGCCTGTACGACGCGGGCGAGCTGCCGGTGCTGGGGCCGCGCCTGCCGCCCGGCGGCTGGGAGCGCCGCCACAGCCCTGCCAGCTTTACGTACGCGGCGCATCACGCGTTTTTCGCCGGCTTCCTGCCCACGCCCGACCATCCGGGCCGCCATGCGCGCCTGTTCGCCACCTCGTTCAGGGGCAGCGAGACGACCTCGGCCCACACGCACGAATTCGCGCACGCGAGCGTGCCGGCCGGGCTCGCTGGCGCAGGGTACCGCACCATCTGCATCGGCGGGGTCGGCTTTTTCAACAAGGAGACCGCGCTCGGTTGCGTGTTGCCCGGCATGTTCCAGGAAAGCCACTGGAAGCGTTCGCTCGGCGTGGACGGCCTGCATTCGACCGAACGCCAGGTGGCGCTGGCGATCGCGCGCCTGGACGCGCTCGGCCAGCAGCGCGTGTTCCTGTTCATTAATGTGGCGGCGATTCATTCGCCCAACCGGGGCTACCTGCCGGGCTGCACCAGCGACAATCTGGACAGCCATGCCGCCGCGCTGCGCTATGTGGACGGGGCGCTGGCGCCGCTGTTCGCGGCCTGCGCGGCGCGCGCGCCCACCTTTGTCATCGTCTGCTCCGACCATGGCAGCGCGTATGGGGAAGATGGCTTTCACGGCCATCGCATCGCCCATGAAACCGTGTGGAATGTTCCATACGCCCATTTCTTTATCGACTTTACCGGAGCGACGCCATGAATCATCCCGCCACCCCAGGCACGCTCGCCCAGCGCATGCGTCACACGCCGTACCAGGCGTATTCCTATTCCTATCCGCACAAGGCGGCGTACCGCACGCTGGCCGCGCCGGCCTCGCTGGCGCAGCTGTGGGCGGCGCAGGACCGCTCGGCCCTGTTCGCCTACATCCACATTCCGTTCTGCGAAATGCGCTGCGGCTTCTGCAATCTGTTCGCGATGGCGCGCCCCAGTCCCGAGATGGTGGAACGTTATGTGGCGCAGGTGGTCCAACAGATGCGTGTACTCGACCAGGTGCTGGGCGAGCGCCAGTTTGCCCGCTTCGCGCTCGGCGGCGGCACGCCCACGTTCCTGTCGGCGGCGCAGTTGCAAACGCTGCTCGATGGTGCGCGCGATATTCTTGGCATCGATTTGCAGACCACGCCGGCCGGCATCGAAGCCTCGCCCGAAACCGTCACGCCCGAGCGCATGGCGGTATGCCGCAGCATGGGCATCGACCGGGTGAGCCTGGGCATCCAGAGCTTCGCGGCGGCCGAGATGCGCTCGCTGGCGCGGCCGCAGCAGAACGAGGTGGTGACGCGGGCAATCGGGCATATCCGCGAGGCGGGTTTTCCGACGCTTAATCTCGACCTGATTTACGGTATCGGCGGGCAGACGGTGCAGAGCTTGCTGGCGTCGATCGACAGCGCCCTGGCGTTCAGGCCCGAGGAACTGTATTTGTATCCGCTGTACGTGCGCCAGCATACGGGGCTGGGCAAGATTGCGAACAGAAAGGGGGCGGCCTCATTCGATCCGATTGTGCTGAACCAGGAAGGCGACAGCCGCATGCAGCTGTACGAGGCGGCGCGCGACCATTTGCGCGCGCGCGGTTACGTGCAGGTGTCGATGCGCATGTTCCGCGCACCGCACGCCCCGAGCGAGAGCGGGCCGTCTTACTGCTGCCAGAACGATGGCATGGTCGGGCTCGGCACCGGTGCGCGCTCGTACACGCGCGACCTGCATTATTCGACCGATTACGCGGTCGGGCGGGCCGACACCATCGGCATCATCGACAATTACCTGGCGTTGGACGCCGACAGCTTTACCCACGCGCACCACGGGTTTGCGCTGGGGCCGGACGAGCAGCGGCGCCGTTACGTGATCCAGTCGCTGCTGACCGACCCCGGGCTCGATCCTGCCGCGTACACGCAGCGCTTCGGCGGCGACTGCATGCGCGACTTGCCGCAGCTGCATGAACTGGGCGAGCTGGGCTTGCTGGAAGAGGGCGCCGTGATCCTGCGCCTGAACGATCGCGGCTACGAATACGCCGATACCATTGGCCCATGGCTGGCGTCGGACGACGTGCGCCAGCTGATGGCGGACGGCGGCACGACATGGTGAACATGCTGCCGGCTGCCGCGCTTGGCCAGGCGCAGCCGGCGCCGCAAGCGGGCCAGTCCGGCCAGCCGGAGGAGCCGGTGCAGCCGGGGGCGCAATCAGCGCAGCCCGGGGCGTCATCGGCGCAGCCTGTGCTCTCGCTGCTGTACCGCGGCACGCTGTCCGGATGCAATTACGATTGTGCCTATTGCCCTTTCGCCAAGCGGCGCGACAGCCGGGCCAAGCTGGCGCGCGACGCGGCCGAGGTGGCGCGCTTCGTCGCCTGGGTGGGCGCGCAGGAGCGGCCCATCAGCGTGTTGTTCACGCCATGGGGCGAGGGCATGATCCGGCGCCATTACCGCGATGCGATCACGGCCCTGTCCGGCATGGACCATGTGCGCCAGGTGGCGATCCAGACCAATCTGTCGGGGCCGCTGGCATGGCTGGAGCAGGCAGAGCGGGGCAAGGTGGGGCTGTGGTGCACTTACCATCCGAGCCAGGTGCGGCTGGAGCGCTTTATCGAGCGCTGCGCGCGGCTGGCGCGCATGGGGATACACTTTTCAGTGGGCATCGTGGCCATGCGCGAGCATTTCGACGATATCCGCGCCTTGCGCGCTGCCTTGCCGGGCCAGCAATATCTGTGGCTCAACGCCTACGACCGGCGCGGGCCGGGGTATTATCAGGCCGAGGACCTGGCCTGGCTCGACGCCATCGACCCATGGTTCAGCTACAGCCGCAATCCCGAGATGTCACGCGGAAAAGCCTGCCGGGCCGGCGCGGAGGCGCTGTCGGTCGATGGCGACGGCGAGGTGCAGCGCTGCCATTTCCTGCCGCAGCGCCTGGGCAATCTGTACCAGGATCGCCTGGAAAACATGCTCGTCGAAAAGCCGTGCAGCCGCCTGCGCAAATGCGACTGCTATATTGGTTACGCGCACCGGCAGGACTTGCCGTTCTATGAAGACTTCGGCGCTGGCGTGCTGGCGCGCATTCCTCTGCGGCTGGTGCCGGTGCAGGGGTGAACGCAATGCCGCATTACATTACGAATCGCGACCGGGTTCTCATCAAGGCTGGCATGACCGCATGCTTCAGTGCGGACCATTTTTCCTTTGAACTGATCAAGCCGGTGCTTCGGGAGACGCGCTCGATGTAATTTCGAAAGGACCGCTTTCTGCGCACGCGCCCAGGTGAATGCTTGGGCTTGAATAAAGTGTTGTCTCTGGCACTTTTTGGTATTGCACCCGCAGCATGGCGGGCGCAAAATCAGTTGCAGTGCAATCACAAGGGGACCGGGAATGGCGAATTTCGTGCTGGCTGGCATGCTGGCAGCGGCGGTAACGGCATCCCCCGCACCACCGGGAAGCGTGAAGGTGAGCGGCGGCAGCGTTGCCGGCCTGGCCATGGCGGACGGCAGCACCATTTATTACGGCATCCCCTACGCGGCCGCTCCAGCAGGCGAGCGGCGCTGGAAACCGCCGGTCGAGCGCGCTCCGTGGAGCGGCGTGCTCGACGCGCGCAAGCCAGCCTCCGCTTGCGTGCAGGAAAATGTCGGCTGGAACGGCGATTTTCTCGCCGGCGCCAGCGAAGATTGCCTGTCGCTCTCGATCCGCGCGCCCGCCGCCGGCAAGACCAGGCTACCGGTATTGGTGTATATCCATGGCGGCGCCAACTCCGCCGCCGGGGCGGGCAACATGGCGGAAGACGCGATTCACCGCGAAGGCGTCGTGATGGTCAGGATCCAGTACCGGCTGGGTCTGTTTGGCTTCATGGGCCTGGATGCGCTGCGCGAAGAAAGCCCGAACAAGTCGTCTGGCAATTATGCCCTGCTGGACCAGATTGCCGCGCTGAAGTGGATCAAGGCCAATATCGCGGCCTTCGGCGGCGACCCTGGCAATATCACTATCAGCGGCAATTCCTCGGGCGCCTTCGATGCGCTGCTGCTGACCATCTCGCCACTGGCGAAGGGATTGTTCCAGAAAGCCATACTGCAAGCGGCGGCGCCGGGCGCCTCCATGACGGCGCAGCAGAACGAGGAGGTCGGCAAGGTGGTGCTGGAGCGGCTCAAGTTGCCGCAGGGCGCGGCCGGCCTGGCGCAGTTGCGCGCGTTGCCGGCCGAGGCGGTAATCAAGGCCGGACTCAAGCTGCCGCTGCGGGCGGGGATCGATCCGACCTTTTTATGGGGACAACAGGTCGTCGATGGTTATGTTTTGCCGTACGCCTATCACGAGGCATATGCCAGGGGCGCCGGGCGCGGCATTGCCATCATCATCGGCAGCAACCGCCAGGAACTCGGGGCCGACCGCAAGCCGGCAGTCATCCCGGCCATGCTGGCGTCGGCGTTCGGGGAGCAGGCAAGCGCCGCGCGCGCGCTCTACGGCGACGATGCGCGCCTGGGCAGCATTCCCACCCAGCTCATGACCGATATGTGGTTTCGTTGCCCGGTAACTTGGTTGACATCGCGCATGCTCAAGGCGACCCCGAAAGTGTGGCGTTACGAATTCGGTTTTGGCGTGCCCGGCTCTGGCAGGCCGCCCGAACATACCAGCGAGATGCACTACGTCTATAACGCGGTGCCGGCGGCCGCGGTCGAAGGCGCCTGGGCGCCGCTGCAGCGCTACTGGGCCAATTTTCTGCGCAAGGGCGATCCGAACGGCAGCGGCTTGCCGCCTTGGCCCGCGATGGGGCCGCGCGCGGCGTATTTGTCGTTCGCGCCAGAGGGTACGACGGCAGGGGAGGGCTTGCGCTCGGCAATTTGCGAGTTGATGTACAAGGAACGCGATTATCCGGCCTCGCCAGTGGCACCCGGATAATGCCCGGGTGCCACTGGCGCGAGCGCCGGCTATCTCATTCGAGTACGGTGCTGGCGTTCTGAGGCAGCGGCTGGCGGGCCGGAGCAGGCGCCGGGCCGGGGCTGGCAGCGGGGGCACGCGCCGCCAGCAGGCGCGCACGCCGTTTGCGCACCCAGATAATCACCCCGGTGACGCTGAGCATGGCCACCACCACGCCCAGGAACGAGAGGACGATGCGGCCCGGCAGGCCGGCAATGCGGCCGGAATGCAGGGGGAACTGGAGTTGCAGGAAGATATCGCCTGCGCTGCCCGTGCCCGGTACGCGGTCACCCACGAATTTGCCATCCTTGCCGTCGAAATACAGCCAGGAATTGCCCAGGCCGACATCGCCGTGATCGTTACCCGGCTGGAAGAAGCCGACGCCGTACAGCCCGAATGCGGAGGCGTAGAACACGCCGCCCACCGGGGCGGTCCAGCCGCGTTTGTTGCCTTCGGTACGGGCCAGCGCCATGACCTGCTCGCGGCCGATGAGCGCCGGAATCGGTTTTTCCGGCGGGTTCATGGTGCGCGAGGCAAACGCATCGGGGCTGAGCGTGGATACGGTCGAGAGCAGCGGGCGCACCACGCGGTCGGTCAGGTTCATCGACACCGAGGTGATGGCCAACACCAGCAAGAGCAGCCAGACCCAGACGCCGCCGGAGCGGTGCAGGTCGAAATTGAGCTTGGGGCCGCCAGCTTTCCAGCGGAAGGCGAACGACTTGCGCCAGCTGCGGAAGTTGGGAAACGACAAATACAGGGCGATAAAGCAATCGAGCACCCAGACGATGGCAATGATGCCCATGAACCAGATGCCGAGTTCGACGCCGCTCACTTCCGGAATATGCATCGAGTAATGCAGCTTGTACAGGAACGGCAGCAGGTTTTCGCGCGAGAGCGAAATTTCGCCCCACTGGCGCCTGGCCTGGATCTTGCCGGTCACGGGGTCGACACCGATCTGGTTAAAGCCCAGCTCATGCGGCTTCCCGGTGGCCGGATCGATGGTGCCTTCGACCGACATCATGGAGGTGTGGCCCGGCTCGACCTCGGTCATGACGTAGCCGATGCGCACGCGCGGGTCAAGCGCTTCGATCCGGCGCGCCAGTTCGGCGCCGGGGATCTGGCGCTGGGCCGTCTCGCCGCTGTGGGCGTGGAACAGGTCCGGATTGAGCGCCGCGTCGAGCTCGTGATCGAAGGAGATCAGGGCGCCCGTCGCACCGGAAATGAACAGGAAGATCGCAACGCCGAGTCCGAACCAGCGGTGGAGGATGACCAGTGCAGGGCGCATATCAGTACTTCCAGTTGAGGGTGGCGCTGGCGCTGCGCGGCGCCGCGTAATAGGCCTGGCTCCAGTACAGCGAGGTCAGGTATTTTTTGTCGGTCACGTTGTTCAGGTTCAGCGCGAGCGTCATGTTGCGGTCGATCTCGTAGCGTGCCATCAGGCCCAGGGTGGCGTAGCTGTCCTGGCGCGTGACGATGCCCGGTCCCTGCGCGCGTTCGATGTCGCCTTGCCAGTTCAGGTTGGCGCCAATCTTGAGCTGCGGCACGGCCGGCAAGCGGTAGGTCGTCGACATGCGCAGCAGGCGGCGCGGCACGTAGGTCTTGGTGGCCTTGCCCGCGCTATCTTCCACTTTCAGGTGGGTATAGCCGATGCTGGCCAGCCAGCCGTTGGCCAGTTCACCCGTCACTTCGACTTCGGCGCCGGTCGATTCGGCATTGATGCCGCGATAGTGAGCCTTGCCGCCGTTCATGTCGACCTGCTCGGCGGTATTGTCCTGGCGCGCGCGGAAGATGGCACCGGAGTAGCTGGCCTTGCCGCCGAACAAATCGCCCTTGAAACCGGCCTCGGCGCTGCTGCCCATGATCGGATCGAGCGCCACGCCGTTGATGTCCTGCTCGCTCTGCGGGCTGAAAATTTCGGTGTAGCTGGTGTACAGGCTCAGTTGCGGGAGCACGTCAACCACCAGGCCCACGTAGGGCGAGGTCTGGCTGGCCGATTTCTGCTTGCTGCTGCCGTAGGACAGGCCAGTCGACTCGGCCTTGGTCGAGTTAAAACCCGTCAGCAGCTTGACCTTGTCGGCCAGTGCAAAGCGCGCCGCCGCGTACACGGTCTTGCGCACGTCTTCGTAGGTGCTGCCGTCGAAGTGGTCGTCGAATTCCGGCAATGGATAGGCGCCGGTAAAGTCGGTGGCCGCCGTGAGTGGGGTGCCGCTGCCGCGGCCGTAGCTGGAAAAGTCATCCAGGCGCGAGCGCGACCAGCTGGCGCCGAAAGACAGATCGTGCTGGCGCCCGCCAAGGTTGAACTGTCCGCTCGCGCCGATGTCGAACAAGGTCTGGCTGTGGTCGGAGCGGTAGGCTGACGGGTACGAAAACAAGCCTGCGCCGGTGGCTTTGTCCGGGGTGCCGTACACGTAGAACAATTTCGAGCGGGAGGATTCCTTGTTGTGGCTCAAGGTGGACTTGAGCGCCCAGCCCTGGCCCAGCTGGTGGTTCAGCTCAATAAAGCTGCCATGGGTGGTGCTATCCCAGAACGACCAGTCGGCCGAGGTGTTGGTACCGGTCGGGTAGTCGGTCGGGCTGCCATCGGTGTAGTACAGGGGCAGGGCGCCCCACATGCCGCCGTTGGACTTGTTGTCTTGCCAGGCGTGGCCGATGCTCAGCAGGGTATCCTGGCCCAGTTTCGCTTCGACGATGCCGTAGGCAACGTTCTTTTTCGTCTTGTAGCGGTCCAGGTAGGAATCTGCCTGGCCGCTGGCGACCACCACGCGGCCCTTGACGCTGCCGCTGTCATTGAGCGGGCTCGATACGTCGGCGTCGATGCGGCGCGTGTTCCATGAACTGAGCGTCAGGCCGGCGTTGGCGGCAAAGGCGGCGCCGGGACGCTTGCGGATGAAGTTGACGGTCGCCGACGGGTTGCCGGTCGACGCCGCCAGGCCGTTGGCGCCGCGCACGATGTCGACGCGCTCGAACAGGGCGGTATCGAGGTTGCCCATCATGTTGCCGAATACCAGTGGCGTGCCGACACCGTCGGCCTGGAAGTTGATGATGTCAAAACCGCGTGCAACATAATAGGTGCGTTCGGTTTCGACCTTTTCGACCGTGACGCCGGTAGTATTGGCCAGCACGTCGTTGACGGTATCGAGACGGAAATCATCCATGCGCGTGCGCGTGACGACGGAAACCGATTGCGGGGTTTCGCGCAGGGTCAGGTTGAGCTTGCTGGCACTGTCGCTCTCGCGCACCGTGTAGCCGTTGTGGTCGTTTGCGCCGGTGATGGTGATGACCGGCAGGACGGCGGCCTCGGGTGCATCGGGCGCCTCGTCGGCGGCGCTGGCGGCGCCAAAATGGCCAAGCGCCACCGACAGGGCGAGGACCAGCGGACGCAGGCGTGGACGGGAAAAGGACGAGACGGACGTGTTGATACGGCGAGGCATGCAAAAACTCCTGGTGTGAGAGAAATCGTCACTGGCTTGGAGACTGCGCCTGGCTTGTCAACGATGTGCTGCGGATGTGGTGCGCTGCCGTCAAGGCAGATGCGAATGATTCTCATTTTATCAAAAATGGCAACAGGGCGCAAACGGCCTCGCGCCCTCCGGTAATGCCACACTAAAATAACTGTTGCAAAAGCGGATGTGCGGGCGGATTAGCTTGGCTGAACTGCCGCGCCGGGTTAGGCTTGAATACCGCAGTGAACAATGCTGGCAAGTAATGAAAATGGGAGCGTGGCGGATGGGTTCAGGTCGACTGATGATGGTGGCGCTGCTGGCCTGTTCCGTTCCGGCGAGCGCATGCGATATCCCGCCGATCGCCATTGCCGATTACGTTGATGGGGCGGCGAATGGGCGGGTGATGTTTGTCGCCAACGTGGTATCGTCGGCGGCGCAAAAGACGGACGGCGTGCTGATTGAAGACGCGACCGTGCGCGTGGGCAGGGTATTTGGAAAAAGCAATCTCCCTCCGACCGTGCCAGTGTTAAATCGCGTTAGCGGCGGCATGAATCCCTGTGGGACGAGGGATTTATCCGCCAGGACCGGAGACTAATGGCTGATTTTCGGGCAGCGTGATGCGCAGCGCGTGTATCCGGATCTTCAACTGAGCCGCAAATTGGTCAACGGACACATTGACCAGTCGCTCTTGCGGCAGATAATGCCGTCACTTCCGTCCGCAAAATGAGCTCGCTCGCGCGGCACCTGTGCACGGGCGCCTGCGCTGGCAAGCGCTTAATAATCGCAGCGGTAGAAATGCCCCATGATCGGCACCACGCGCCCGGCGCACTCGGAAAAGAGGGACAGATCGCTGCTGGTCCACGCCGCGCTGTCTTGCGGCTCGGCGATGCGGCCGCTGGCGTCGTAGATGACGTAGGTGGTATTGGTGCCGATCGTGCTCCAGTCGTACGCCAGCACAGGGCGCTTGCCGGGTGGATGGGTGAGCAGTTTTTTATCGAAGCTTTGCCCTTCCGACATCAGATGCACCACGTTCGAGGCGCGTCCCACGGTCGCTTGCAGCAGTTGCGGCACCGAAAACAATGCCGCCAGCACGACGATATAGGTTGCCATGGCCGCGGCGCGGCGCCAGCGGTGGTGCAGCAGGGCGCGCACCAGCCCGAACACGGAGCACAGTGCGCCGAGCAGGGCGACCGGGAGCACCAGCATGCCCGCAAGACCCGAAAACGGTACCACGAGGACAAAGGTGAGCAGTGAAACGCTGAGGAGCCAGATGGGCCAGCTGAAGTAGGCATCGCGGTCGTTAGCCTGCGATGCGTGTTTGCTGCCGTGCGCGATAGTTGCCATGATAGTAATCTTTCGCAAGTGAACTGGCGACTCGTTTTTAACGTCCTGGGCCAGTGGCGTGGCCTATATTGTCACTACCTTGGCGTTAGCGCAATTTGTTTTTGCTGCCGTGCGGCCCCCTGCGCTATGCGGGGCGGTCGCGAAAATGATGGGGCAAGACATTGTGGATGCGGGTCGCCGCGACCGCAGCTTGCCCGGCGGCTACACTTATCTGGTTCAGTCCTTTGGCGACGTCGCCGATGGCGTACAGCCCCTCGACCGTCGTTTGCTGATGGTCGTCAACCTCCAGCTCCATGCAGGCGGCGGCCCGCGCGCCGAGCGCCACCGCCAGGTCGGAGCGCGCCGTTTCACCCAGCATGGGGTAGAGCACGTCGCTGTGCCAGGACTCGCCGTCTTCCGTATGCATGACCGGCGTCATGCGCTCGCTCATGGTCACGCCTTGCAGTGGCGAGGTGACGTAGCGGATGCCCGCGCTGGTCAGGCGCTCGCGGTCGGCCGGTTCGACCAGGGCCGTCCTGGTGCGTTCGAACAGCGTCACGTCGGCCGAGAAGGTGCGCATGAACAGGGCATGGCCGACCGGGTTGGTGTCGGACGTGACCACGGCTATTTTCTGGTCGAGCACGTCGAAGCCATCGCACACCGGGCACAGGCGGACCGCGCCGCAGGCCACGGCCTCTAAAAATTTCTCGATCGGCATGCCGGTGTCGGCGATGCCGGTCGCCAGCAGCACCGTGCGGGCGCGGATTTCGCCGCCCTCGTACGCGGCCACGAAGCAGTCGTCTTCACGGACCAGGCGCGTGACTTCGCCCTCGATCACCTCGCCCTCGTAGCGCTTGAGCTGGTCGCGTAATTTGTCGAGTAATTCCTGGCCGTGGACGCCGTCCGGGAAGCCCGGATAATTATGCGTGACGGGAATCCAACCGAGCCGGCTGTTGCCTTTGTCGACCAGAATGATGTTGCGGCGAAAGCGGCGCAGGTAAATCGCCGCCGTCAGCCCGCCGGGGCCGCCGCCGATGATCAGGGTGTCGTGGATGATGGGGGAGGGGGTGTACGGAATCATGGACGCATTATCCGGAAGGCTGGGGCGGGGCGGCATCGGTGCGGCTCCCGCCGCCGGGTAAGACAGGGCTTACAGCAGCTAGTCGTGCGCTTCCGGCTGCAGGGTCACATGGTCGATCCCGTGCTTGGCGAGCAGCATGTCCTTGACCGTGGCCAGCACTTCCGGCCAGTCGCGCAGGTTGCCGATGCGCAGGTGGCCGATCAGGGCCGGCTGGCCGGGCGACATGTCCCAGACGTGCAGGTCGTGCACCGACAGCACGCCAGGCATGGCCGCCAGGTCGGCGCCGACTTGCAGATAATCTATCTGGTTCGGCACGCCTTCCATCAGCGCATGGTAGGAGTCGCGCAGCACGCCGATGGTCGACTGCAGGATCAGGACCGACACAAACAGCGACAGCAGCGGGTCGATCGGCATCCAGCCGGTGAAGTAGATGACGGCGCCGGCGGCAATCGCCGCGATCGAGCCGAGAATATCGCCCATCACATGCACCAGTGCGGCGCGGGTGTTGATGCTTTCCTGGTCGCGCGAGAGCAGCCACGCCACCAGCAGGTTGACTGCCAGGCCGACGGCGGCAACCACGAACACGGTGCCGCCCTGCACCTGCTGCGGGCTGCGGAAGCGGTGCAGCGCTTCGAACACGATCCAGCCGACCACGGCCAGCATGGCGAGCGCGTTGACAAAGGCGGCCAGTGCTTCGGCGCGGCCGAAGCCGAACGAGTGGCGCGCCGAGGGTGGGCGCTTGGCAATCTGTTGCGCCAGCAGCGCCAGGCCGAGCGCGGCGGCATCGGTCACCATGTGGCCGGCGTCGGATATCAGCGCCAGTGAATTGGAGATGAAGCCGGTCACTACTTCGACCACGGCGAACACCAGGGTCAGGCCGAGGGCGAAGGCGAGCGCGCCCTGGCTGCGGCCGACGGCAACGTGGGTATGTTTGGCATCGCCCTTGTGATGGGCGTGCAGGTGGGCGGAGGAGGGGGTGGGTTTGGCGTGCATGGCAGGAGTGTAATAGAAAACGCCGGCGCATTTCCCTGTCGCCAGGCGGGGTACTTCAAGGCGCTTAAACATCGTGTTTAAAAAGCGCTTGTCATTCGGGGAATGGCTCTCTATAATGCTGGTCTTCGGGCGGTTAGTTCAGCTGGTTAGAATACTTGGTCGACATCCAAGGGGTCGGGGATTCGAATTCCTCACCGCCCACCAGAACATGCAGTACTGAGTAAGAGAGAGAAAGGCACCATGGTTATGACACCGCGAACTACGACGGAGTTGTTCCAGCGACGCTAGTCGAGGTGTTTTCTTTTGCTTATTCAAAATGAAAAAACGCGGCTAGTCCGCGTTTTTTTTCGTCCGCGTTTTTGTTTGTACTTAAATAGCAGTTTCGTTCAGGAGAACAGCATGGTTTCAGTCCGCCTTCCCGATGGTTCAGAGCGCCAGTTCGATGGCCCAGTCACCGTAGCCCAGGTTGCAGCGAGCATCGGTACAGGCCTGGCCAAAGCGGCGCTGGCCGGCAAAGTCGACGGCAAAGTCGTCGATACCTCGTTCCTGATCGAGCAAAACGCCGATCTGGCCATCATCACCGATAAAGATGCCGAAGGCCTGGATGTGATCCGTCACTCCACCGCCCACTTGCTGGCCTACGCCGTCAAGGAGCTGTATCCGGAAGCCCAGGTCACCATCGGCCCGGTGATCGAGAACGGTTTCTTCTACGATTTCGCCTACAAGCGCCCGTTCACCCCGGAAGACCTGGTGGCGATCGAAAAGAAAATGGCCGAACTGGTCAAGAAAGACGAGAAAGTCACGCGCACGGTATTGCCGCGCGACGAGGCTGTCGCTTACTTCAAATCGATCGGCGAAGCCTACAAGGCCGAGATCATTGCGTCGATTCCGGCCGGTGAAGACGTGTCGCTGTACGCCGAAGGCGGTTTCACCGACCTGTGCCGCGGCCCGCACGTGCCGAACACCGGCAAGCTGAAAGTATTCAAGCTCATGAAGGTGGCGGGCGCCTACTGGCGCGGCGACTCCAAGAACGAAATGCTGCAGCGTATCTACGGCACCGCCTGGCTCAAGAAGGAAGACCAGGAACTCTACCTGCACAACCTGGAAGAGGCGGAAAAGCGCGACCACCGCAAGCTGGGCAAGTCGCTCGACTTCTTCCACTTCCAGGATGAAGCGCCGGGCCTGATCTTCTGGCATCCGAAGGGCTGGACCATCTGGCAACAGGTTGAGCAGTACATGCGCAATGTGTACCAGGTCAATGGCTATCAGGAAGTCAAGGCGCCACAAATTCTGGACCGCGGCCTGTGGGAAAAGACCGGTCACTGGGATAACTATCGCGAAAACATGTTCGTCACCGAGTCGGAAAACCGCTCGTACGCACTGAAGCCGATGAATTGCCCTGGTCACATCCAGATTTTCAATTCCGGCATGAAGAGCTACCGCGACCTGCCGCTGCGCTACGGCGAGTTCGGCCAGTGCCACCGCAACGAGCCGTCCGGCGCGCTGCACGGCATGATGCGGGTGCGTGGCTTTACCCAGGATGACGGCCATATTTTCTGTACCGACGAACAGATTCCTGGCGAAGTCGCCGCTTTCCATGCGCAGGCGATGGAAGTCTACACCGCGTTCGGTTTTGAGAATATCGACGTCAAGCTGGCCCTGCGTCCGGACAGCCGCATCGGCTCCGAAGAAAGCTGGGACATCGCCGAAGAAGCGCTGCGCAGCGCGCTGCGCGCCTGCAACGTGGCATGGACCGAGTTGCCGGGCGAGGGTGCTTTCTATGGTCCGAAGATCGAATACCATCTGAAAGACAGCCTGGGCCGCGCATGGCAGGTTGGCACGGTGCAGATCGATCCATCGATGCCGGGCCGCCTGGGCGCCGAGTACACCGCGCCGGACAACACCAAGAAGGTGCCGGTCATGCTGCACCGCGCGATCGTCGGTTCGCTCGAGCGTTTCATCGGTATCCTGATCGAAAACTACGCCGGCGCGATGCCACTCTGGTTGTCGCCAGTGCAAGTATCGGTGCTGAATATTTCGGATGCGCAGGCCGACTACACCCAGGAAATCGCCACCAAGTTGCGCAAACTCGGGTACCGCGTTCACGCTGATTTGCGCAACGAGAAAATTACGTTTAAAATACGTGAACATTCCGTCCAAAAAGTGCCGTACATCCTCGTGATCGGTGACAAAGAGCGGGATGCCAACACTGTGGCCGTGCGAGCTCGTGGCAATGTCGATTTGGGAGTCATGTCCATCGATGCCCTGGTGGAGCGCCTCAAACACGAGGTCGATTCCAAAGCTTGACGAGTTAAATCTCGACGCGGCTAATTCATCAGATATTAAAAGGAAACAACATAGCTACTGACAAGTCGCATCGCATCAATGGCGAAATCACTGCCCCCGAAATGCGTTTATCCGGGGTGGAAAACGAGCCGCTTGGCATTGTGAGCCTGGCTGAGGCTTTTCGTCTGGCCGAAGAAGCGAACGTAGATCTGGTGGAAATTGCGCCAACCGCGCAACCACCGGTATGCCGTCTGATGGACTACGGCAAGTTCAAATATTCGGAGCAGAAGAAGGCGCACGAAGCCAAATTGAAGCAAAAGATCATCCTCGTGAAGGAAGTCAAATTCCGTCCGGGTACCGATGATGGCGATTACAATATCAAGCTGAAAAACCTGATGAAGTTCCTCGATGAGGGTGACAAAACCAAGATCACGCTGCGTTTCCGCGGCCGTGAGATGGCTCACCAGGACATCGGCTTCCGCATGCTGGAACGTTTGAAGGCCGATCTCGAGCCGTATGGCCAGGTCGAGCAGTTCCCGAAGATGGAAGGTCGTCAGATGATCATGATCCTCTCGCCGAAGAAGAAGAAATAAGCAAAGAACGATCTGCCCAGGCAGCTTGTGCAAAAAAGCGCCCCGCCACGCAAGTGCCAGGGGCGCTTTGTTTTGTGGGCGCGTCATCGGCTAGCCTCAGCACCGTCTTCCCCGCTGCCTGTTGAGTCGTCTTCCCCGCGAAGGCGGGGACCCATAGCACCGTTAAGCAGAGGTGTCATGGATCCCCGCCGAGGGTCGCCTTGGCGCGGGGAGGACGGTTCGACGGGTGCCGGTACCAACCAAGGCGTCGTATCCCTAAAGAAACTCCGTCCTCACAATCTTGCATTTTCCAGCGATTTCTGTGTTATGATCTCCGGCTTCCTCCTTCACTGGCGGAAGACAATGTGAAAGCAGGCATCTAAGTGCAGCACAGCGTTGCCACCTGCAATCCTATAATGGAGCTGTCCGACAAGGACAGAACTGCTATGCCTAAAATGAAGACCAAAAGCTCCGCGAAGAAGCGTTTTCGCGTGCGTCCAGGTGGAACCGTTAAATCGGGTCACGCTTTCAAACGTCACATCCTGACCAAGAAAACCACCAAGAGCAAGCGCCAACTGCGCGGAATCACGAACGTCGATGCAGCGGATGTCAAGTCCGTCATGCGTATGATGCCGTCGGCTTAATCTCACCACTCACATTAAGGAGTTACTATGCCTAGAGTAAAACGTGGGGTTACAGCTCGTGCCCGTCATAAGAAAATTCTTGTACAAGCTAAAGGCTACCGTGGTCGCCGCAGCCGTGTATACCGTGTTGCCAAGCAAGCAGTCATGCGCGCTGGCCAATACGCTTACCGCGATCGCCGCAACAAGAAACGCGTATTCCGCCGCCTGTGGATCGCCCGTATCAACGCCGCTTCCCGTGAGCACGGCGTAACGTACAGCGTATTCATGAACGGCCTGAAAAAAGCATCTATCGAACTGGACCGTAAAGTCCTGGCCGATATGGCTGTGATGGACAAGCCGGCTTTTGCCGCGATTGTCGCAGCAGTGAAAGCCAAGATCGCTGCGTAAGCAATGATCGATGCAAGTGCCGCCCCCGGGTGGCGCGCAAAGAGCGGGGCAGAGGTTCAAACCTGTGCCCCGTTTTTGATTGTGGCGCGTGCGCCAGTCTCGCTCAACAGGAAAAAAACATCGCATGAACTCCCTGGAAGAACTCGTCGTCTCGGCACAGGCTGACTTTATCGCCGCCGAAGATGCTGCCGCACTGGAAAACGCCAAAGCCAAGTACCTTGGCAAGACTGGCCAGATTACCGAGCAAATGAAGGGCTTGGGCAAGCTCGACCCGGAACAGAAAAAGACCCAGGGCGCGCTGATCAACGCCGCCAAGGTCCGGATCGAAGCCGCCCTGACCGCGCGCCGCGATGCGCTCGCCAACGCCCAGCTCGAAGAGCGCCTGAACGCCGAAGCGATCGACATCACCCTGCCGGGACGCGGCCGCTCCAAGGGCGGCATCCACCCGGTGATGCGCACCTGGGAACGGGTCGAGGAAATCTTCCGCTCGATCGGTTTCGATGTGGCCGACGGCCCCGAAATCGAAAACGACTGGACCAATTTCACGGCGCTCAACAGCCCGGAAAACCATCCGGCCCGTTCGATGCAGGATACTTTCTACATCGAAGGCAACGACAGCACCGGCAAGCCTTTGCTGCTGCGCACCCACACCAGCCCGATGCAGGTACGCTACGCGCGCACCCACACGCCGCCGATCAAGGTGATCGCCCCGGGCCGCACCTACCGCGTCGACAGCGATGCAACGCACTCGCCGATGTTCCACCAGGTCGAAGGCCTGTGGATCGCCGAAGATATTTCCTTCGCCGACCTCAAGGGCGTGTACCTGAACTTCGTCAAGGCCTTCTTCGAGACCGACGACCTGCAGGTGCGCTTCCGTCCGTCGTACTTCCCGTTTACCGAACCGTCGGCCGAGATCGATATTGCGTTTGGCAGCGGCCCGCTCAAAGGGCGCTGGCTGGAAGTGTCGGGCGCCGGACAGGTGCACCCGACGGTGGTGCGCAACTTCGGGCTCGACCCTGAAAAATTCATCGGCTTCGCGTTCGGCTCCGGCCTTGAGCGCCTGACGATGCTGCGTTACGGGATCAACGACCTGCGCCTGTTCTACGAAGGCGACCTGCGCTTCCTGAAGCAATTTAACTAATTCAAGGTTCACTGATTATGCAATTTTCCGAAAATTGGCTCCGTACCATGGTCGATCCGAAGATGACTTCGGATGAACTGGCTCACCTGCTGACCATGTCCGGCCTGGAAGTGGAAGAAGTCGAAGCGGTCGCGCCGCCATTCTCGAACGTGGTCGTGGCCGAAGTGCTGGAAGTGGCCAGGCACCCGAACGCCGACCGCCTGAACGTGTGCAAGGTCAACGTCGGCACCGGTACCTTGCTCAACATCGTGTGCGGCGCGCCGAACGTGCGCGCCGGCATGAAGGCGATCTGCGCCATGGCCGGCGCGATCCTGCCGCCGGGCGCGGATGGCAAACCTTTCGTGATCAAGGTCGGCGAACTGCGCGGCGTGGAATCGCAAGGCATGATGTGCTCGGCCAAGGAACTGAAATTGTCCGAGGAAAGCAGCGGCCTGATGGAATTGCCGGAAGATGCGCCGGTCGGCCAGAATATCCGCGATTACCTCGCGCTCAACGACCTCAAGTTCACCATCAAGCTGACCCCGAACAAGGCGGACTGCCTGTCGGTGCTGGGCGTGGCGCGTGAAGTGTCGGCCCTGACCGGCACCCCGCTGGTCTTGCCGCAAACGCGCCAGGTGGCGGTCAACGGCAGCGAAATCCTGCCCGTGAAAATCAGTGCGCCGGACCTGTGCGGGCGCTTTACCGGGCGCGTGATTCGCGGCCTGAACGCCAAAGCCGCCACCCCGGACTGGATGCGCCAGCGCCTCGAGCGCAGCGGTCAGCGTCCGCTGTCGGCCCTGGTCGATATTTCCAATTACGTCATGCTGGAACTGGGCCGTCCATCGCACGTGTTCGACATGGACAAGATCCATGGTTCGCTCGACGTGCGCTGGGGCAAAAAGGGCGAATCGCTCAAGCTCTTGAACGGCAACACCGTGGACGTCGACGACTGGATTGGCGTGATTGCCGATGAACAGGAAATCGAATCGCTGGCCGGCATCATGGGCGGCGATTCCACCTCGGTGACGTTAGACACCACGAATATCTACCTGGAAGCGGCGTTCTGGTGGCCGAACGCGATCCAGGGGCGCGCGCGCCGCTTTAATTTTTCGACCGATGCGGCGCACCGCTTCGAGCGCGGCGTCGACTTTGCCACGACCGTCGAGCACATCGAGCGCATCAGCGCGCTGATCGTCGAAATCTGCGGCACGCAAGACACCGTGATCAGCCCGATCGACGACCAGATCGTCAACGTGCCGCTGCCGAAAGCGGTGACCTTGCGCACCGCGCGCGCGCAAAAAGTGATCGGGGTGCCGATTACCGACGCCATGGTGGCCGACATCTTCACCCGCCTGGGCTTGCCTTTTACCCAGGAGCCGGGCGTGTTTTCCGTCACCGCGCCGACCTACCGTTTCGACATCGAAATCGAGGAAGACCTGATCGAGGAAGTGGCGCGCGTGTACGGCTTCGAGAACATCCCGGCGCTGCCGCCGGTGGCCGCCAGCCAGATGATCATCGCGCCCGAAAACACCCGCTCGCTGTTCGCCGTGCGCCACCAGCTGGCCGACCTCGGCTACCAGGAAGTGGTCAACATGAGTTTTGTTGATTCCGCATGGGAAACTGACTTCTCGGACAACACCAACCAGATCAAGCTGGTCAACCCGATCGCCAGCCAGATGAACGTGATGCGTTCCTCGCTGATCGGCTCGCTGGTCGCCAACGTACGCTACAACCTGAACCGCAAGGCGGGCAGGGTGCGTGCTTTCGAAGTCGGCGCCATCTTCCGCCGCAATGCGCAAGCCGTCGACGGCCCGCTCTCGATCGCCGGTTTCGAGCAGCCCAAGCGTGTCGCCGGGATCGCCTACGGTCCGGCGCTGGATGAACAATGGTCGGTCAAGTCGGTACCGGTCGACTATTTCGATGTCAAAGCCGACGTGGAAGCCCTGTTCGCGCCGCGCACCCTGCGTTTCGTGAAAACGGCGCATCCGGCCCTGCATCCGGGACGCTCGGCCGTGATCGAACTGGACGGCCAGGAAATCGGTTTTATCGGCGAATTGCACCCGCGCTGGCTGCAAAAGTACGATTTGCCGCAGGCGCCGGTACTTTTCGAGGTGGATGCCATTGCGTTGCAGCAACGATCCGTGCCAAAATATGAAGAGATTTCGAAATTTCCGGGCGCCACGCGCGACCTCGCCTTTGTCGTGAAAAGCACGCTCGCGGCGCAGGACCTGCTCGATGCGTTCACTGCGGAATTGCTCGTAAATCCGGCAGGAAAGATTGTGCAAGCCATTGTTTTGTTTGATGAATATCGCGGAAAAGGATTGGAGGCCGACGAAAAAAGCCTTGCTTTCCGCTTTAGCTTGCAAGATACTCAAACCACCCTGCAGGACGATGTGGTCGAAGGCGTCATGAAGGCGCTGGCTGCGTCGGCTCAGCAGAAACATGACGCGAAGCTGCGTTCATAACCGATCCCACCAGCAGTAACGACACGAGGCAGGGCTGTAAAATTAATAACAACGACGTTGATTCCGCCGTACTCCAGTCGGCGCTGGCAGCCGACCTGCACCGCGCGATGCAGGATGCCAGGGTTCGCCAGGACGCGGAGAAGAATCTCCCGACCCTGACCAAGGCCGAGCTGGCCGAACTGCTGTTCGAGCAGGTCGGCCTGAACAAGCGCGAAGCCAAGGACATGGTCGAGACTTTCTTCGACGAGATCAGGAACGCGCTCGAACGTGGCGAGGCGGTGAAGTTGTCGGGCTTCGGCAACTTCCAGCTGCGCGACAAGCCGCAGCGCCCTGGCCGCAATCCCAAGACCGGCGAAGAAATTCCGATCACGGCGCGCCGCGTCGTGACCTTTCACGCCAGCCAGAAGCTCAAAGGCATGGTCGAAGAAACCAGCCCGATGGCGCGTGCCGCCTGACCTGACCCATGAATGATCGTGCGAGCAAGTCCGAGTTGATCGTGCTGCCGGCCATCCCGGCCAAGCGCTATTTCACGATCGGCGAAGTGAGCGAGTTGTGCGGCGTCAAACCGCACGTACTTCGCTACTGGGAGCAGGAATTTACCCAGCTTAAACCGGTCAAACGACGTGGAAACCGCCGCTATTACCAGCACCACGAGGTGTTGCTGATCCGTCGTATCCGCGAACTGTTGTACGAACAAGGCTTTACGATCAGTGGTGCGCGCAATAAACTCGATAGCCGCATCGGCGCGCTGCTGGCGCCACCCGATGACGACGCCGGCCCGGAGCAAGATGCCGTGGCGGCGCCGCCCGAGATCGACCGCGCCCTGATCCGCAGCGAACTGCTCGCCATCCTCGAGGTGCTCAAAGGCACTTAGGGGCGGCGGCGGCGTCCCGTGGCACGTGCAGGGGGCTTCGGCCCCCTGTTTGTTGAGCCCATCTGAGCGGGCAGGGCCGCGCGGCGTGTCATACGTGTTTGTACTGAACAGCCAGAGTGCTAGAATACTAACGCATGCGCAGTGCCGGGCGCGCGGTTCGCCTCGGCTCTTTCCTATGCAAGGATAATTTAAGGGAAGACAATGATACGCGTTGCCATATGTGACGATCACCAGATAGTACGTGCAGGTTTTAAACAGATTTTTTCTTCGTCACCCGACTTCGATGTCGTGGCCGAAGGGGCTACCGGGCGCGAAGCCCTGGACATCGCGCGCCGCGAAATTTGCGACGTGCTGCTGCTCGACATCGCCATGCCGGACCAGAGCGGCATCGACATCCTGCGCACCATCCGCCAGGGGCAGCCGAACCTGCCGGTGCTGATCCTGTCCGGCTATCCGGCGCAGCAATATGCGCTGAACCTGTTCAAGATGGGCGCCAACGGCTACCTCAACAAGGAATGCGAGGCCGACGAGCTCAAGACCGCGGTGCGTACCGTGTTCCAGGGCCGCCGCTATGTCAGCTCCACGGTCGGCGAACTGCTGGCCCAGAGCTTCGACCGCGATCCCAACACGGCGCTGCATACCGAGTTGTCGGACCGCGAATTCCAGGTGTTCCTGCGCCTGGCCAAGGGCGCGACCGTGTCCGACATCGGCGTGGCGCTGTCGCTCTCGATCAAGACGGTGTCGACCTACCGCACCCGGATCATGGAAAAAATGGGTTTGCAGTCGAACAGCGACCTGACCTATTACGCCATGAAGAACAACCTGCTCGACTGACACTGCGGGCGTGACGCAGAGCGCCGGCGCCCGCCCGGCCTGCGCTTCACGCCTGTTTTTCGCGCCGCGCCGCCGGCCATTCCTGTCCGCCCGCACGGGCGCGTCCCTCCCTCCTACAGTCCAGCTCGGCTGCGCCACGGCAGTTCCCGGTCTATAATTTGTTCCTGCCCGGCTCTGCAGTGCGCAAAAGGATTTCCAGGATGTATTTTTCCACCGAACCACCGGTGACCACCGGCTTGCCCTTCTATAAGACGGTGGTCTGCCTGACTTGCGTGATCATCCTCGTCATCAACGGCGTGAGCCTGTTCCACAACCTCGGGCAGCTCAAGGGCGCCAACGAGATCCAGGGCCAAACCGCCAAGGTGATCGACAAGGTGCAATATGTCAACGTACTGATCATGGATGCCGAAAGCAGCCTGCGCGGCTATTTCCTGTCGGGTTCCGAAGTCTACCTGGGGCCGCTGCGTACGGCCTCGTCCGAGATCGACGCCCAGTTCGCCGAACTCGACCGCCTGCTGGCCGACACGCCCTCGCAGCGCCGCAGCCTGGCCCAGCTGCATACCCTGGTTTACCGCAAGCTCGACACCATGAACCAGGTGCTCGACGTCTACCGCCAGGGCGGGCTGGACGATATCGTCAAGATCGCCGGCTCTTCCGACAGCAAGTCCGACATGGATGAAATCCGCATGCAGGTAGTGATCCTGGTGCAGGAGCAGAACGAATTGCTGGCCGCGCGCAGCGCCACCTTTTCGCGCGAATACCAGAATGCCGTGTTCCTGGGGATCAGCATCAACGCCATGGCGATCCTGGTGCTGGCGCTGTTCTACCGCCTGATCCGGCGCAGCTATTTTGCCCGGGTCACGACCCAGCGCGCACTGGAAAGCGCCAACGACAACCTGGAATCGATGGTGGTCTTGCGCACCGAACAGTTGTCGGTGCTCTCACGCCACCTGATCAGCGTGAGCGAAGAAGAAAAGGCGCGCCTGGCGCGCGAACTGCACGATGAACTGGGCGCCAACCTGACCTCGATCAATATCGACCTGAACAGCGTGGCCGATGCCGTGCGCGCGGCCCAGCCCGACCTGGCGCTGATGCTCGACCGCGCGCGCGCGACCCTGGTCGACACGGTCGAACTGAAGCGCCGCATCGTCGAGAACCTGCGCCCCAGCCTGCTCGATCACCTGGGCCTGGCGGCCGCCGTGCAAAGCTATTGCGAGGAATTCGGCAGGGTGACCAAGCTCGACTGCGAAGCGCTGATCGATGGCGATGTCGACGTGGCCGGGCCGATGCATGCGATCGCGGTATTCCGCATCGTCCAGGAGGCGCTCAACAATATTGCCAAGTACGCGCGCGCGCGCCATGTGATCGTCCATCTCGGGCGCGAAGCGGGCGGCTTGTCGCTGGAAGTGAGCGATGACGGGGTCGGCATCGACGTCGACGCCGTGGCCAAGCCGAAATCGCATGGCTTGCTGGGCATGCGCGAACGCGCTTTGCTGCTGGGAGGAAGTTTGCGGGTGAAGCGGGGGGTCAATAACGTGGGAACCTGCGTGGAGGCATTCATTCCGCTGTCGCGCGTGGCCGACAGCGAAGAAGGGGCGCCGGAACTCGCGGCGCCGCTGCCGTTCAGCGGGCTACATCCATCAGCAGGCGATCGTACTCAGTCTTCGCGACCTTATAGCATTCGCCGGCGTACGCTTCGAGGCCCTGGCGGTCAATCACGGTGATGTTGCCGCGACGGTATTGAATCAGGCCATCATCCTGCAGCTTGCCAGCGGCGGCGGTGATGCTTTCGCGGCGCACGCCCAGCATGATCGAAATCAGTTCCTGGGTCACTTTCAGTTCGTTCGAAGCGGAACGGTCGAGGCGGTCGAGCAGCCAGCGGCACAGCTTTTGTTCGATCGAGCTGTGACGCCCGCCGACGGCGTTCTGGGCCATCTGGGCAAACAGCGCATTGGTGTAGCGCATCAGCAGCTGGGGCAGGGCGCCGCCCTGGTTGAAGGCGTCGCGCAGGTACTGGGTCTTAAGGCGGTAGCCGTAGCCGGCGCTCTGGACCACGGCGCTGCACATGGCGCGCTCGCCCATGAACAGCGACATGCCGACCACGCCTTCATGGCCGACCACGGCGATCTCGGTCGTGGCGCCGTCTTCCATGACGTACAGCAGGGAGACGATGGCGGTGGTCGGGAAGTACACGTTCTCGAGCTTGCTGCCATATTCAAACAGTTCTTTGCCAAAAGGCAGGGCGACCAGTTCCAGGTGTTCGAACAGGGTCTCGAGATCCTTGCGTGGAAGCGCGGCCAGCAGTTCGTTCTGCTGGGTACCGCTAAAGCTGACAACGGGGCGGCCCGCAACTTTTAATTCTTGCGCGCTGGCAGGAATCTGGCCGACCGGCGATGTGTTCTGGGCGGTACCACCAAGTTGAGTGTTATTCATTTTTATTCCTCACTATCTGAGACGGACTTCAAGGGCGCTTCACCTGGACTTGCAGCGAATCGCGATGTACGAACAGTAAAGCTTCCGTCTGTTGGCGAACATAAGACTGGCAGTCGCCCCCATGTAGGTTCAATGCATAAATGTTTGTGGGCCCAGTCCTACTGGGGGAAATCGCGCATAATTGTCAATTTACTCATGCTTTAAGGTGGGTGAACGCACAGAAGGTGCACAAAACCACCTTTTTGACACTCGGCACTCCTTGGAAGCTGTCCCTGCCATGCCTCATAATGTGAATATCGCAACTTACTGAAAGCCCCGGCATGCATGTATTACTGGTCGAAGACGATGCCGTGCTGGCCGATGGCCTGACCCGCCTGCTGCAGGGGCACGCGATGGTGGTCGACGTGGTCAAAAGCGGCACCCAGGCCGACCAGGTGCTGCAGCGTACCGAGGTGGCGGTGGTGGTGCTCGACATCGGCCTGCCCGGCATCGACGGCTTCGAGGTGGTGCGGCGCCTGCGCGCGCGCGGCAGCGCCGTGCCGGTGTTGTTGCTGACCGCGCGCGACGCCATCGAAGACCGCGTGCGCGGCCTCGAACTGGGCGCCGACGATTACCTGGTCAAGCCCTTCGCCACCGCCGAACTGGTGGCGCGCATCAAGGCGCTGGCGCGGCGCAACACGCCCAAGCCGTCCAGCCTGTCGCTGGGGCGCCTGACGCTCGACACCTCGTCCAAGCGCGCCAATGTCGACGGGCGTCCGGTCGAGCTGTCGGTGCGCGAATGGGCCGTGCTCGAATACCTGTTGCAGCACGGCGCCCGGGTGGTCTCGAAACAGCAGATCATCGACGCCATTCTGCCGTGGGGCGAGGATGTCAGTCTGAACGCGGTCGAAGTCTACATTTCGCGCCTGCGCATCAAGATCGCCGACGCCGGCATCAGCATCCGCACCATCCGCGGCTTCGGCTACATGCTCGAGCAGGATGTATGAAAAGCATCCGGCTGCGCCTGCTGCAGTGGCTGATCGTTCCGATCCTGCTGATCAACCTGGCCGGCGCCGCCCTGACCTACGTGCTGGCCTGGATTCCCGCCCAGCTGGCCTTTGACCAGTCCCTGGCCGACGCCGGCAGCGCGCTGGCGGCGCGCCTGTACGCGGGGCCGGGCCAGCCCGGCATCGACTTGCCGACCCAGGCCGAGCAAGTCTTGCGCGCCGACGACGTCGACGCCCTGTACTTCATCGTGCGCACCGGCGACGGCAAGGTGATTGCCGGCGACGTCGATTTCCCGGCGCTGGCGGCGCCCGGCAGCCGCGCCTACGACGACGCGATGCGCGGCGAGCCGGTGCGGGTGTCGAGCCGCATCGTCGGCAAGGGCGTGCGCGCGGTCCACATCGGCGTGGCCAAGACCATGCGCAAGCGCTCGCAAGTGCGTTCGGCCACCCTGCGCGCCCTGATCTTGCTGGAAACCCTGTTCACCCTGACCCTGATCGGCCTGATCTGGATCTCGGTCACCAACGGCTTGCAGCCGCTGACGCGCATGCGCGCCAACCTGCTGCAGCGCGATGCCACCGAACTGGCCCCGCTCGACCATGTCGGGGTGCCGCTCGAACTGAGTCCGGTGATGGGGGCCTTTAACGAACTGCTCGACAAGGTGCGTTCCGGCGCCAAGGCCCAGCACGATTTCCTGGCCGATGTGGCGCACCAGCTGCGCACCCCGCTGGCCGGGGTCAAGCTGCAGCTCGAGTGGCTGGCCGCGCGCTACCCGGGCGACCCGGAAACGCTGCATTCGGTGCGCCTGATGCTGCTCTCGAACGAGCGCATGATCCGCCAGACCAACCAGCTGCTGGCGCTGGCCCGCGCCGAGCCCTCGCGCTTCGAAAAAAACCGGCTGGAGCGGATCGACCTGGCCGTGCTGATCGAACAGGTGGTCCAGTACTTCGTCGACGAGGCCGGCAAGAAGCGGATCGATATCGGCTTCGAGCTCAAGCGCACGATGGTGGCGGGCGACCGCTTCCTGCTGCGCGACCTGATCGATAACCTGATCGACAACGCGGTGCGCTACACGCCGCGCGCCGGCACCGTGACGGTGCGCTGCTTCAGCGAAGCCGACGCCAGCGTGCTGCAAGTCGAAGATTCCGGCCCCGGCATCGCGCCGCACCTGCGCGGGCGCGTGTTCCAGCGCTATGTGCGGCTGGACGACAAGACCGAAGGTAGCGGACTCGGCCTTGCCATCGTGCGCGACATTGCGCTGGCGCATAACGCCCGCATCGATGTCCTCGCCGGTCCCGGCGGCAGCGGCACGCTGATGAGCGTGCGTTTCCCTAAAAATTAGCCAAAAAACAGCAGTTTACGTGCGCTTGTCAGGGTTTTGTCAGCCTTTCCTCAGGGAATTGCAAGGTTGGGTATTTATAATAAGCAATATCCAAGGAGGCGGTCCGCTCCCAACCTTTTGAAAGTGCATCCCATGACCTATTCGGCGCTTCATGCCAGTGCGCGCGGCACCGGCCTTGCCCGCCGCGTCGTCCGACGGCGCGCGCAGGGTTTCACCTTGCCGGAGTTGCTCATCACGCTCGTCATCCTCGCGGTCGCCACCGCGGTCGGCTTGCCGCTCATGAAAGATTTCGTCGACGATTCGGCGGTGTCGGCACAGGCCGAACAACTGCTGGCCTCGGTCAACTATACCCGTTCCGAAGCGGTCAAGCGCAACAGCCGGGTCAGTATGTGCCGCAGCGCCGATGGCAAGGCCTGCAGCGCCCTCGCGGACGGCGTCGTCAACGGCGACTGGCACGCCGGCTGGCTGGTGTTCGTCGATGCCGGGACCGTCGGCATCAAGGACGGCGACGATGAGCTGCTGCGGGTGCAGAGCGGCGTTCCCGGCAAGGCGCAGCTGACCGGCACCGGCGATGTTGCCAATTTCATTTCGTACAACGGCACCGGCCAGACCCGCAACGATGGTGAAAGCGGGATGAACGGTACGATTTATTCCTGCCAGTCCTCGCAGAAGGCCAAGCGCCGCCTACTCGAGTTCCGTCCGGGCACCGGCTGGGTTGGCGTCAAGATTGTCGATGGAGCAGCCACATGTGCAGAGTAAACAAGGAGAAAACGATGCGTCGCCAGCAAGGATTTTCGCTGATTGAAATTTTGATCACGATGTTGGTCATGAGTGTGGGCCTGCTCGGCATCGCCGGCATCATCCTGACCAACCTGAAGAACAACCAGAGTTCCCAGGCGCGCGGCCAGGCCACCATGCTGGTCAACGACATCGTCGACCGCATGCGCGCCAACCGCACCACCGCCGAGAAAGTGGTCGATGACAAATCGCCCTACTCGCTGACCATGGAAGGCGAACCGCCGGCCGGCGAGGACGTGGTCGCCAAGGACCTGAAAGAGTGGCGCGCGGCGGCGTACCAGGCTATCCCGAAAGGCAGGGGTTCGGTGACCTACGCCCCCGCCACCCGCAAGTTCACCATTGTCATGCAATGGAACGATTCGCGCGTCAAGGCCGATGCCACCACCTATGGTCCAACTGAGCAAAAAATTACCGTGGAGACGCAATTATGAGCGGTCCTATTTCCTCCTCTCCGTACCGGGCGCCGCGTTCCGGCGCGGACGGGTTCGGCCTGATCGAGGTGCTGGTGGCCATGACCCTGGGCCTGGTGCTGCTGGGCGGCGTGGGTTACGTGTTCATGGGCAGCAAGGACATGTCGGTGGCCCAGAGCGATGGGGTGCGCATGAACGAGTCGGCGCGCAATGCGACCGATGTCATGGGACGGGCCTTGCGCCAGGCCGGCTACAAGCTCAATGTGGATGCGCCGCTGGAGCCGGATCCGCTGTCCGGGGCAAACAACGACGGTGATGTGTCGGATGTCCTGATCGTGCGGCACGACCCATCCTGGACCTCGACGTCGAAGGATACCGGCGTGCGCACCGGAAAGGAAGCAAACTGCGAAGGCAAGACGGTGGACTCGGACAATCCGAACGACTCCGGCACCGGCGCACCGGGCGCCAACGTGGCCCAGGTGGTGTACCAGTTCCGCGTGGTGGGCACCCAGCTCAAATGTTTTGCCACCGACAAGATGGACGTCGACACCAGCAGCGGCGTGGTGGTGGCCGAGAACATCGAAAACATGCAGATTTCGTACGGCATCGGCACCGGCGCCGAAGTCATCGACAAATATATCCCCGCTCCGGACGCTGCGCAGTACCTGCAGGTGTCGGCGGTCCGGGTCAGCCTGCTGGTGCGCGGTCCGTCCACCAGGGGCGTGGTCGGCGCGCCGCAATCGCTCGACTTCAATGGCGCCAAGGTGGAGATCGCCGATGGCCGTTTGCGTAACGTGGTCACGACCACATTCATGGTGCGTAACCAGACAAGGTGGAATCAATGAGAACAACGACTATCGTGCGCTACCGCGCTTCGCAACAAGGCGCGGTGCTCATCAGCGGCCTGATTTTCCTGGTGGTGCTGACCATGTTCGTGCTCGCCCTGGTGCGTGGCGGCACCCTCGAAGAGCGCCTGGCGCGCAACTCGCGCGATCAGCAAGTGGCGCGCGAAGCGGCCGAAACGATGCTGCGCCACGCCGAGGAAACCATGTTTGGGAAAGCCCCGTTCGATCCGTTCGACAGCACCAAGTTCAGTGATGCCTGCCCCGAAGCACGCTGCCGCCACAAGGTCGAAACCGATATCGTCAACACCATCGACTGGAGCAATGACAAGATCACCAACACCTTCGGCACCGAGGCGGACAAGGTCGCGGAGCTGAGCGAGCAGCCGCGTTACTTCATCGAGCTGATCAAGGCGCCTGAATATATCAATGCGAAAGTGCCGTGCTCGCCCGGGCTCGCCAAGGTAACGGCGCGCGCCAAGGGCAAGGGCGGTGCGGTATCCATCGTGCAATCAACCTTTCGTTTTCGTGTCTTTAGCAAAATTTGCGACTAGTGCTGTATAACCGTCGGAGAATCATCATGCAACTAAGAACTAAATTACTCGCTGGGGGCAGCCTGGTCGGCTTGGCCGTTGCCGCGTTCGTGGCGGTCAATGCGGCGGAAGTGTTCGCGCCGTCGCAGCAGCCGGTCGGCTATATCGGCCAGCCGGTGCCGTCGAATATCGACGTCAGCAGCGGCAAGGAAAAAATGTTTTCGATCGACTATAACTCGGTCGACTGGAGCGGCAATCTGCACGCCTATCCGATCAACAAAGCGGGCGCCGTCGGCACCGACGATCTCTGGCTCAACGGCGGCGCTGCCGCCGCGATCGGGAAGCAGTCCGCCGACAGCCGCATCATTGTCACCCGCAATGAAAGCGGCACGGGCGGCATGCCGTTCCGCTGGACCAGCATGGCCAAGAACGAGACCGGGCATCGCAAGCAGCTCGACCCGGACGCCATGAATGCGGATAGTTCCGACCTCCTCAATTTCGTGCGTGGCGATACCAGCAAGGACCTCAAGCACGGCGGCACCCTGCGCGCGCGCGGCAGCGTGCTCGGTGACATCATCCACTCGACCCCGGCTTACGACAGCACCACCAAAACCGTGTATGTCGGCGCCAACGATGGCATGTTGCACGCGATCAATGCCGAGAACGGTTCGGAGCGCTTCGCTTATGTTCCGGGCGCGCTCATGGCCGATCTCAAGCACCTGGCCAAGGCGACCGACTTCAAGCACCGCTACTTCGTCGATGGCGGCATTGCCGTGCGCACGATCGACAAGCAGACCGTCCTGGTCGGCGCCCTCGGCGGCGGCGGCAAGGCCTTGTATGCGCTCGATGTGACCAGCATCCCGGCCGACGAGAAGAGCGCGGCCAGCAAGGTGCTGTGGGAAGTGACCAACGCGTCCCCCGGCTTCAAGGACCTGGGCTACACCTACAGCGCGCCGGTCGTGGTCAAGCTCAACGGCACCAAGCCGGTGGTGGCGGCGGTGGTCGGCAACGGCTACTACGGCGACACCGCCACCTCCAACAGCCATGCCATCCTGTACGTGATCAACGCCAACACCGGCGAACTGATCAACACAATCGACACCAACGTCGGCAGCGCGACCACGCCCAACGGCCTGTCTTCGCCATCCGTACGCGACACCGATAACGACGGTTTCAGCGACACCGCGTATGCCGGCGATCTGCTGGGAAATATGTGGATGTTCGACCTGCTCAAGGGAACCTCGAAATTGCTGTATGACGGCGGCAGCGATGCGCGCGCGATCACCATGGCACCCGGCCTGGCGGCCCATCCGGGCGGCGGCGCGATGGTGCTGTTCGTCACCGGACGGCTGTTGAGCCCGGGCGACCTGACCTCGAAAGTCGTGCACCATGCGGTTGGCGTATGGGACAAGCCCGATACCGGCAAAGGCAGCTACATCACGCAGACATTGAGCGAGCGCGAGTACGATCCGACGAAAGAGAAGCTGCGCATTCGCACCGTGAGCAACGAGAAGCTGAACTATGCCGAGTATGTCAACCGGGGCTGGAAGGTGGCATTGCCTGATGGCGAACGCGTGGTGGGAGATGGCGCTTACGTCAACGGCAAGGTATTTCAGTTTTTCACTACCAATCCGACCTTGAGCCCGGATGCCAAGCCGCCCGGCGAAAACTGGTGGATGCAATTGAATTACCTGACCGGTGGCGACACCCGCAGCGTGTTGTTCGACCTGAACGTCGACCGCGCATTCAGCACCGACGATTTGATCATCGTCAAAGAAGGCGAGGGCGCCACCACCATGTATCCGGTCGGTCGCCACATGGGCGGCGGGGTGCGTTCGCAGCTCGTTGGCGTGTCGGCCGGCGGCATCGACGTGTTCCAGGCCAGCTTCGACCTCAATGGCAAAGCGCCGGTACCACTGGTACCGGCGGTACCGGTGGTCGTGCCTGTTCCCGATGAGCTCATCAAGGGCGAGCGCGGCGTGACAGGCGGTCACTTCGATACCGACTTCTTCTGTTACGTGCGCTGCGGCAACCAGAAAGCCAACAAATACGGCAGCTACGTCTACGCCACCACCGAGGCTGCGGCAGGCTACTATTCGCGCGGCCGCTCGGCCGATACGGCGCTCGACGGCAGGGGCATCAATTATGTTCACGTCCATGAGTACGATGACATCTACGACGTCACCGGTTTGAGCATGCTCAACCCGAGCCAGGACTTGCAACGCCTGCAGACGGTTGAAGCAGTCACGAACACCGTGACGAGCGAACCGAACACGGCGTCGCTGAAGGTCGACAAAAAGTATCCGTCCGATGCGGCCGTGGTGGGCACGCCGGAAATCGTCTACACCAACGAGAAGAAAAACAACGAGAAGGAAAGTGTCACGTATCTGCTTGATACGCCGATCGAGTATGTCTCCGGACCGCTGCCGACCCTGGTTGGCAATCAAATCGTCATGGTAACCACGAGAAAATACACCTCGACCGCCGTCGTCAATACCTACTCGTATTCGCCATCGGGCATTCCGAGCGCGCCGTACAAGCGGAAATGGGTCAAGACACTGAGGTCGTGGACCACCATCATCTCCGAAAAAGCCTCCTCGACCAACACCGAGTTCAAGCTGCTCATGGCAAACCAGCAGCACTCGCCGGCAATCAGCTTCAAGGTGCTGGGCGCGCTGACGGCGGGCAGCCAGGCCGAGTACAACGGCCCGGTGACCGGCTACCAGACCCAGGACGGCTTGAAAGTGTCGGACCTGACCAAGTATTCCATGGCGTCGATCAAGGAAATGATGTGGTCGATGCCGCTGAACGCGTTTAACATTGATGAGTGGGTCAAGGGCGAAAAGCGTACCGGCGTGCATCCGATGATTCCGGGGTGCGCCGGTATCTTGGCGGACTCGCCGCAACGCGGGAAGAGCAACGAATGGCGTAATGGCGCGCTGACCCTGCAGATTGTCTCGGCCAGCATTACCCAGAACGACATCGAGATGAACGTGCCGGGCCAGCCGAAACTGGGCTACCGCCTCAAGCCGGCAAGCTACGAGTCGACCGGCGGCAAGCTCATTGCGGAGTACCTGATCTACTGGCACCATCCTGTGGTCAAGTGCATGACCAGTTCGAGCTATTCGATGACACCGGCGGTCACGACCGCAGTCGTCGGCAAGGTGGCCGTTCCGGGCACCCCGGCATTGGGCTCGAAAGATCCGCACGGCGTGTTTGTAGCGAAACCGGGTTCGCCAACCGAGATTCCGCCGCCACCGCCGAACACCGTCATCATCAACACCGACGGCAGCGTCACCACGATCGTGTGGACCCATGTGCCGCAGGGCACCGATGGCGGCTATATCCGCAAGGGCACGTCGACGACGGTCTGGCCGAATGGCTACGGCCCCGACCCCGCGAACCCGGTCGGTCCCGGCACCAGCACTGGACCGACAAACGGCACTGTACCCGGCACCGAACCCGGTACCGGCACCGGCGACGGTGGCGGAGTGAAGGTCGGCGGCGAGACCTGCACGGGTCCCAAGTGCGAATTGGATCTCAACGGCGAGAACTCGAAGGCGCCCAATATCGGCCGCATCAACTGGCGGGAGCTGCAGCGATGAGGGCGGGCGCACGCACCAGGCCGGGGCGGCGCCGCTCCGGCGGCTTCACCCTGATCGAGCTGATCGTCGCGTGCGCCGTGGCGGGAATCCTGGCCGCCATCGCGTACCCGTCCTATACGCAGTATGTGCTCAAGTCGCACAGGGCGACCGCCAAGGCGATCCTGAGCGAGCAGGCCCAGTATATGGAGCGCTACTTCACCAGCAAGGGCAGTTATGAAGGCGCCAAGGAGCTGGTCACGCAGTCGCCGAAACAGGGCGATGCGAGATATAAGATCGAAATCAAACCGTTGACGGAAAACAGCTACACCGTCAATGCCGAGCCGCTTCTCAAGCAGCTCGACGATAAATGCGGCACGCTGACGCTCGATCACACCGGCGCCACCAGCGCCAAGGAAAACGTCGCAAACTGCTGGTAAGGCAGTCGCTGGCGGCAGTACCGGGCGCGGCTCTCCGCCGCGCCCCAATCAGTTCACACGAGCAGGGCAAGTATCGGTAAAATCGTGGGTTTTGTGCGAGGCCATGTTATGGCTGAGAATATGGCCAACGATACCGATACTTCCCTTCCCGCTTCAGAGCTTCCCGCTCCAGAGCTTGCCGCACCCGGCGCAGCGCCCGCACCCGCGGCGATTGCGCGCGAAGTGGCGCGCCGCCGTACCTTCGGCATCATTTCCCACCCCGACGCCGGCAAGACCACCCTGACCGAAAAGCTGTTGCTGTTTTCGGGCGCGATCCAGATGGCGGGCACGGTCAAGGCCAGGAAGAGCGGCCGCCACGCCACCTCCGACTGGATGGAAATCGAAAAGCAGCGCGGCATTTCCGTGGCCAGCTCGGTGATGCAGTTCGAGCACCGCGACCACGTCATCAACCTGCTCGACACCCCCGGCCACCAGGACTTTTCGGAAGACACCTACCGCGTGCTGACCGCCGTCGACTCGGCCCTGATGGTGATCGACGCGGCCAAGGGCGTGGAAGCGCAGACCATCAAGCTGCTGGCGGTGTGCCGCATGCGCAACACCCCGATCGTCACCTTCATGAACAAGATGGACCGCGAAACGCGCGATCCGCTCGACCTGCTCGACGAACTCGAATCGGTGCTCAAGATCCAGTGCGCCCCGGTGACCTGGCCGATCGGCATGGGCAAGAACTTCCGCGGCGTGTACCACCTGCTGCGCGATGAAATCATGCTGTTCAAGGCTGGCGAAGAAAAGGCCGACGGCGCCTTCGAGATCGTCAAGGGCATCGACAATCCCAAGCTGGCGGCCATGTTCCCGCTCGAGATCGAGCAGCTGAAAATGGAAGTGGAGCTGGTGCACGGCGCCTCGCACCCGTTCGACCTGGCGCAGTTCCTGGCCGGCGTGCAGACCCCGGTGTTTTTCGGCTCGGCCATCAACAACTTCGGCGTGCGCGAAATCCTCTCGGCGCTGGTCGACTGGGCTCCGGCCCCGCGCGAGCGCGACGCCACCGTGCGCGTGGTGGCCCCGAGCGAGCAGCCGTTCTCCGGTTTCGTCTTCAAGATCCAGGCCAACATGGACCCGGCCCACCGCGACCGCATCGCCTTCCTGCGGGTGTGCTCGGGGCGCTTCGAGCGCGGCATGAAGGTCAAGCACCTGCGCCTGGGGCGCGAGATCAAGGTATCGTCGGTGGTCACCTTCATGGCGTCCTCGCGCGAGCAGGTCGAGGAAGCCTACGCCGGCGACATCATCGGCTTGCCGAACCATGGCAACATGCAGATCGGCGACAGCTTCTCGGAAGGCGAAATGCTGCAATTTACCGGCATTCCGTACTTTGCCCCGGACTTCTTCCGCTCGGTGCGGATCCGCAATCCGCTCAAGATCAAGCAGCTGCACAAAGGCTTGCAGCAGCTCGGCGAAGAGGGCGCGGTGCAGGTCTTCAAACCGGTGCAGGGCGGCGAACTGGTATTGGGCGCGGTCGGGGTGCTGCAGTTTGAAGTGGTGGCCAGCCGCCTGCTCAACGAGTATGGCGTCGACGCCGTGTTCGAAGGCACCAGCATCAGCAGCGCGCGCTGGATCAGCGGCGAAGACAAGCGCATCCTGTCCGACTTCGAAGCGGCCCTCGGCCACAACGTGGCCTACGATGCGGCCGGCAACATGGCTTACCTGGCGACCTCCAACGTCAACCTGCGCCTGACCGAAGAGCGCTGGCCCAAGCTGACCTTCCACGCCACCCGCGAGCACGCGGTCAAGCTGGCGTAAACTGCCTGCCTGGCCGACAAGCGTCGTACCGCATCGCTGCGGGCGGCGCTTTTTGCGTTAACGGCAACGCCGCGCTGCCGGCGGATGCTTATTGCGCCGGCGCGGCCAGCGGCTTGGTTTTGTCGACCACGAACACGCCGACCAGGCGCATGGCGGCGCCGCCCGGGTTGTGGGCGTCGTGCACCACGCCGGCCGGCACCACGAAGGCGTCGCCGGCGCGCAGCAGGCGCGGCGCGGCGCCGTCGACCAGCAGCTGGCCTTCGCCTTCGAGCACATAGCCGATTTCATCGCCCGGATGGGTGTGGCGGGCGGGGCCCCCCGCCCCCCCCCCCCCGCCCCCCCCGCCCCCCCCCCACACCCCCGGGCCCGCGGCACCCGCGCCCGGCCACGCGCGGGGCGCCAGGCCCCCC
>NZ_VVIW01000016.1 GCF_011682045.1 Massilia aquatica
TCGTCGGCTTCTACAACTGCAAACGCATCAATTCAGCATTGGGCAATCTGTCGCCCGCCGTCTACGAACGGAAAATGGCAGTACGCGAACCTATCGTGGTGTCCGAAATTACTTGACCACAGCATGGCGTGAAAGCGTACTCTTACTCATTTGCGCAATGCTGGATGCACAGCTTATTAGCCCGCACCCAGAAATAGACGATTACCAAGGAAAAAGCTCAAAAGAAATCAGAAACCTGTTAGAGCAAGGTGATCAGGAAAATGGATTTGACGATGACATAATTTGGTATGTCATGCATTTCAATGGCACTGAAAAGTTGCTTGACTTGCTGCGAAAACTTGATCTCAACGAGTGGGCAGTTATTGACGCCGAATTGTCTCTACCTCTTGGCAAGGCTCTTGCAGAAATGAATGTTGTAGAGCTTTAATCGCCCAAACAGAGCCGCGCGGGTCGGCACCTACAAACTACCGGCTTGAATGCTTTCAAGCCACGAAATTATTCCAAATTGGAAACCTTATTTCCAGATGAGTAGGGAAATAAAGATGAGTGATCGCTTGTTAATTGTAGAGTCATTAAGGATTGCCGCGCTAAAAGGCAGCGATGTTTGCTCCCTTTTAGAAGAGATTCGAACTTCTGTCTCCCCTGGCGCATTTAACTCTTTTACAGCCATGAGCTATCTTATGGAGGCATTTAATTTATCCCTCGTACAGGTGCGGGAGCTATCAGGAGCGTACTACCTCGGTGGGCAAGTCTACTCGGACGAAAAAATCGAGGAAATGATTTATCCCTTAATAAAGGGAGCAATTGATAGCTGACAATTTGGCATAGGTGTCGCGAATCTTGGAATATTGTCATTATGGAGGCCCGTGTCCCCTTAGAGTGAACATTCGATGCTTTTCAGGCGAGATTAATTAGTCGCTGCCGGGCATCGGAGAATAGTTTTACTCGTCGTACGAGAACCACATTCGCGCGCACGCACGACTGCTGCGTCGAATTGGTTGACGACAAAAGAACGCGCGACCTGTCCGCCCTACCCCACACGGCTACCCACATTACGCGCTTGTTCGGACAGGCCGATGCCAACGACTACCGGACCAGATGGCCTACGACCAGCGCCGGCTGGCTGAACCGCTCGAAGACAACGCCGGTTGTAAATTCTTGCTGACGTTTGAAGACCTTCAAGGCTATCCGCGCCTGCGCAGCATTGCCACGTGGCCGGGCGAGCCCGATATAGGCCCTGATCCCAGGCTGCTGGTCTCGTACGACGACGATGCAAGCGGCACGCTAGACATGGTCAGCAACGGCAAGGGCACTCTGTCATGGTCGAACACAGCCAGCCAAGCGCACTGGCACCGCGCCATGAATACAACGGATACGCCACCAGCGGCAAAATCACGCGCACCTGCGGCAACGACGGCCACGCGTGGAACCATCGCTACCTGGACCAGAAAACGGTCGTCCACCGACAATCCGTTTTTTAAGTCCCCAGTTCAATATCGTATAAAATGGTGGACGCACAAGATTGCATTCCCAGTATCAACCCCGCTGATTTCCGTTACACCCGCAGAAAGATCCTCTCCATGTTCAATGTTGACCTCTCTCTAGATTTTCCGCAATTTGGCAGAGTCCTGAACGACTTGGAGCGGACCTATCTGCCGAGTGGCGCGAAGGCGGTCGAGGATTTTCATGAACGCCTGAAACGATTGTCTAAATCGTATCCTCTACCCAGCATGCGGGATGTCGCGGAGCAATTTCCGCAAGGCCGCATCATCATGGCGGTAGAGCAGGCGCTGGAGACCTCGAACCACCTTGTCCTGGCGCGCCTGGCGTCGACGGTCGAGGGGCTCGACTTCAGCATGGTGCGGCCGATCCTGATCGGCGTCGCCAAAGAAATTGCCATGTATCTTGGCGGTGGCGCTGTGCTGGGTGGCGCGGTGGGCGGCGCTCTCGGCGCGCTGGCCGGCGGCGTCGGCGCGATACCGGGTGCGGTCGTGGGCGCGCAGGTGGGCATCGATATTGCCATGGCGATCATGGCCTTGGTGGGTTTGCACGACCTGGCGGTCGCTTTCGTTCCCATGGTGTCGAAGCTGTTTTCGCCCATCATCGACGGCTTCGCTTTAGCGGTGCGTGCCGGCATGCTGCCGCTTAACCAGAGCGCAAGACGCCACGAAATGATCAATCAGGCGGCGGTATCTTTTGCAGAAGGCAAATTCTTCCTGATTATCGGGCTGCTGGGCGCGGTCGCGGCGGTGTACGCGGGCAAACTCACGTCCGCCGTACTCAAAAAAATCGCAGGCGGCAAATTAGGACAGGGATTTGCCACCTGGCTGGCAAAGAACGAGCAGATCGTGATGAGCCACCCCAAATTACGGATCAAAACCTCGGCGGCGGCCGAAGGGCCGGGCAAGGGGCCGAGTGCGCCAAAACCGGCGCCGGCGCAAGCGGAGGCTCCCAAGCCCAAGCCGGCCGCAGCCCGGAATGAAGGCCAGGCCAACATACCGTGCCTAAAATGCGTACCCTCTGTAGGTGCTCCCATCAGCCCTATCACCGGCAGCAAGTTCCTCGCCGACGCCATGGACCTGGACTTCGCCCTGCCGGCAGCGCTGCCCTTGATTTGGCAGCGCACCTACAGCTCGGCCCAACGCCAGGCCGGCTGGCTCGGCTCCGGCTGGGAAACACCGCTGTCGATTGCCCTCGAAATCAACGTCGACAGCGTTGTTGTGCTCGCGCCCTTCGCACGCGAGATCACCTTCTCGGTGCCGGCCATCGGCGAATCGCTGTACTCGCCGTCCGAGAAAATTACCCTGGTACGCACGGATGCGCGCTGCTTCGAGCTGGTTGACGAGAACGGAGAACGCGATCTGTTCGCCCTGCCCGACACGGCCAGCAACATCGCGCGTCTGGTCGGCCAGATCGACGCCAACGGCAACCGCATCACCATTTCCTACAACCTGCGCCAATTGCCCGAGCGGGTCGACGACAGCGCCGGGCGCAGCTTCCTGCTGGCGTTTGAAGACCACCGCGGCTACCCGCGCCTGCGCAGCATTGCCGTGCAGCCAGCCGAGCCCGAGATCGATACCGACCCGGAACTGCTGGTCTCGTACGACTACGATGCCAGCGGCAACCTGGCCACGGTCAGCAACGGCAAGGGCGCCGTGATGCGCCAGTTCGTCTATCGCAATCACGTGATGGTCGAACACAGCCAGCCAGGCGGACTTGTATCGCGCTATGAATACGACGAGTACGCCGCCAGCGGCAAGGTCACGCGCAACTGGGTCAACGATGGCCGCTCGTGGAACCTGCGCTATCTGGCACAGGAAACCGTCGTCACCGACAATCTGAGGCGCGAAGAGCGCTACCGCTTCGACGCCAGCAAGCGCTTCATCGGCAAGGTGGACGCGGCCGGCGGCGTGACCACGCGCCATCTCGACAGCAACGGCAACGTGTTGGCCATCGTCGATGCCGGCGGGCGCAGCGTGAGCTACCGCTACGACCAGCGCGGCCGCGTGACCCGCATCGACAGCGACGGCAAGGGCACCGGCATCGTCTACGACACCCGCGTCGACAAACCGGCGCTGATCACTGACGCGCTCGGCGCCACCACTGCCCTGCGCTACGACGAGTTCGGCAACCTGGCCAGCGTGACCGACGCGCTGGGCCAGCGCACGTCCTACCAGTACGATGCAAACGGCTTGCCGGTCAAGGTGACCGATGCGGCCGGCGGCGTCAAGCGGCTCGATTACAACCGCGGCGCACAACTAATCAGCTATACCGATTGTTCCAATAACACGACCCACTTCAACTACGACGACAAGGGCCGCCTGCTGCGCGCCACCGACGCCAGCGGCAACAGCACCGTCTACAACTACGAGCCGCTCGGCCGGCCTGCAGGGGCCGACCAGGCCCAGGGTGCCGAACGCTACGAGTACGATCCGCTGGGACGCCTGACCGCGCACATCGACCCGCTCGGCAACCGCACCAGCTACGTGCTCGACACCGATGGCCAGCCGCTCAAGCGCATTGACGCGCGCGGGGGCGTGATGGAATACCGCTACGACGATGCCCGCCGTCTGGCCGAGCTGATCAACGAAAACGGCGACGCCCACCGCTTCGTCTACGACGCATTTGATCGCCTGATCGAAGAAACCGGTTTCGACGCGCGCCTGACGCGTTACCGTTACGACAACAGCGGTCTGCTCACTGCCAAGGAAGAACTCGGCAGCGGCGAGCGCAGTGAGTACACGCGCATCGACACCCACTACAGTCGCGACAGCGGCGGCCAGCTGGTCGAAACGCTGATCTCGCGCGCCACCGGCGACACCCAGGCTGAACAATTGCGCCTGCGTTACGCCTACGATGCCGTCGGACGCATGACCCAGGCCATTAATGCGGACGCCGAAGTGAACCTGCGCTACGATGCGCTGGGCCAGCTGGTGGGTGAGCAGACCACAGCGCGCGACTTCAGTACCGAGCTGCGCCACGAGTATGACGAGCTGGGCAACCGGATCAAAACGGTCTTACCCGACGGACGCGTGCTGAACAACTTGTTTTACGGCTCGGGACACCTGCACCAGATCAACATCGACGGCGAGGTCATCACCGATATCGACCGCGACCAGCTGCACCGTGCCACCAGCCGCACCCAGGGTGCGCTGACCAGCCAGTTCCAGTACGACCCGGTCGGACGGCTGCTGGCGCAGGTTGCCGGCCATCTGGGCGTGGGCGCCAGCACCGAGCCCGTAATCGCGCGCCGTTACCAGTACGACGAGAGCGGCAACCTGCTCGCGGTCGACGACAAGCGCAACGGCCGCAAGACCTACAGCTACGACGTGCTCGGCCGCATCATGAGCGCAGTACAGCCGACCCTGGCGGAGCGCTTCGCGTTCGACCCGGCGCACAATCTGCTCGATACGACGGTGGCGAGCGCCGGCCGGGTCGAAGGCAACCGCGTGCGCGTGTTCGAAGACAAGCGCTATGACTACGACGCGCACGGCAACCTGACCGAAAAACTGACCGGCAAGCACACGCGCCTGAAGCTGGAATGGAATGCGGCGCATCAGCTGGTCAAGTCGGTGGTCACGCGCAATGCCCAGGAATCGAATCCAACGGTGCAGACCGTCAAGTACGCCTACGATCCGTTCGGGCGCAGGATGATCAAGCGCGATGGCTTTGGCCTGACGCGCTTTGTGTGGGAAGGCAATCGCTTGCTGTGCGAGGCGCGCGGCAAATGGGAGCGCACCTATGTCTATGAGCCGGACTCGTTCGTGCCGCTGGCGCAGCTCGATTCGCTTGCAGGCGAAGGCGACAGCGAACGCCGCAGCGAAGTCCATTACATCCACACCGATCATCTGGGCACGCCGAATGAAGTGACCGACCAGCAAGGCGAGATTGTCTGGGCCACGCAGTACAAGGCGTGGGGCAACGTGCTGCGCGTCGTGCATGCGGCGCCGACGCGCCACAGTGTGGCCGCTGTCGAGGCCGAGGCGGCCAATGACGCTGCACAGTTCCAGCCGATCCGCTTCCTCGGGCAGTATCACGACAGCGAAACCGGCTTGAATTACAACCGCTTCCGCTACTACGACGCGGACTGCGGGCGCTATGTGTCGCTCGATCCGATCGGACTTGCGGGAGGAAGTAACTCGTACCAATATGCGCCGAATCCGAGCGCGTGGGTCGATCCGCTTGGCTTGGCGAAAACATGCGCGTGTGATGGAGCGAACAAGGCGTCCGCCGCAGATCCGGCAGCGATCCGCGCGCGGGTCTTGGGCAATATCGCCGATAGCCAGGCGGCACGCGCGTCCTCGCAATTTCAACAGCTAAGCCGCTACGAAACGGCCTACAAGTTCTATGCAGACGCCGGTTATTCCGCGGATCGCGCTGCCGGCCACCTGGCGGGAATTGACTTTACACTACCCGTATCACTGACCGAATTGACGGCGGGTAAAAACTATTTGCAGTATCCGATGGATGGAAAAATGGGTAACTATTTCACGACCATTGGCACGCCGGCGGAGACCATCGGCATCAATCCTGCCGGACGTGTGCCGACGCTCTACACGCCGACCAAGAACACCCCGGCCTTACAGAGCACTGCCGCCGATATCCTTGATACCTGGACGGTTCCAACGCAGCCGTACATGACGCAGGGCGGCGGCATACAATATTTCGTCAAAGACAAGAGCATTTTTGTAGAGGTTCCAACACCATGAGCAGAGAGCAACTTTTAGAGCTTGGCCGGCAGAAGTGCAGCGCCTTGCTTGCCCAATACCCAAGTAGCACCGCGCTGTTGTCGGTGTTACGCCAGATCGAGTATCTGATCGGATTAGACAACGGGACCATCACAGACAGATCCAGGCTAAAAGAAATCATCATCGGCGTCCTTACCGCGCGAGAAATTGAACCTTTGGACGATGACGCAGCCGAGACCTTCTACCAAATCGCGAGCGAGGCAAAGCGGATGTAATTAACGGGACACATGCCGCTCAGGGGGCCGCAGGTAGACAATGAAGAATCTTCTTTTAGCAGAAAATATTGGAATAAAGCTTTTCCCTGTACCCAGACCAACTAGCGACACAAAGTTTCTGTTCGAATCAAGTGTTTCGCTTGTTGCATGTGGGAAAATTCTTACAGAAGGTGACGGAACCGTCCGCAGTCTTTTATCGGAAAGCATCGGGAGTGACCCCTGGTTCACCGACAATTCGGATTTTTCAGGTTTCAACACTCCGGCGAGCTGCATTCATTGATATTGAAGGTACCGCCAGAGAACGCCTTGCTCGAAAACTGCCTTCCTCCACCTCAGGACGGATATTTTTCCATCAGATTGACATCCGAGGAAAAAGGTTTTACCGTCCCGCCCCAGATTTATCGAAACTTCGATCCAGTTCGACGAACCTTACACTGCTTTACCCGAACCACCGCATCTGAAACCGTTTATCGAATCGCATCGAATTTATCGTTAATTTTTGATGATAGTAACGTTCTAAGCGGATGGATTTTTTACCAGCCCTTGGAAAATATATCCGATTCCTATCTCGGCGCAAACGATACGGGCGTGGTGGATGACGCTACTTACAAAGTGTTTTCCGATTATTACAGAATTTTCAGCGACAACGAACTTGAAACATACGATGATGATCTTGAAGTGCTAGTCGAAAAATTACTGAGTGAAATTAGTTCGGAAAGAATATCGAGAATAACCGGAACGACAAGGCGGCGACTAATGGAAGAAGCGCTTCGGGATTTACAGGACTATTGGGGTCGTTCGAACAAATACTGATGGAGAATTTCCCCTCAAATAATGGAATTTTGCCTGCATCGGCAAAAAACAAATGAAATGAATAGATTTTTCTTAACGAAGGACATTGAGATAAAATTCACTCCTGCCTCAACACCAATTAGCGAGACTAATTTCATATTCAGTTCCGGCGGGTTGCTCGCTGCAGCTGGCAAGTTTATCAGACAAACCAATACAACTCTCAACAACCTTATTGATGAAAGCATCGGAAGCGAAACCTGGTTTACCGAAAATACCGATTTTTTCCGGTTTTACGATTCAGGTGAGCTACATTCGATCATACTGGATATATCTGAAGAAAATGCCCCATTTGATTATGCAATCCAGCAATCTCATGAGGGGTATTTTTCCATCAAGCTCTGCACAGCGGAAAAGTTTTTCATTGTTACTCCTCAGGTGTACCGATCGTTCAATTCTTCCAGAAGGGAGTTATACTGCTTTACCGATAATATCGCCCCCAAGACCGTCTTTAAGATTACGGCAAATTTATCGCTGATGTTTAATGACGACAACGTATTCGCTGGATGGATTTTTTATAACCCTTTAGAAAACATCACGACTTCTTTTCAGGGTGAAAAAGATACGATTGAAGTAGACGATGAGACGTACAAGATTTTTGCCGATTTTTTCGATATTGTCAGCAAAAATGAAGACGCGCTGCACGACGATTACGAAACAGTAATTGAAAAGCTCTTGATTGAAATCGGTCCCGAAAGAACTTCCAAAATATGTGGGAATATACGCCGGCAAGCACTCGAAACAACCCAGAAGGACTTAAAGGAGTATTTTCTCGATACTTGAAGTACCGAAAAAATCATTATACTGCTGAGCAAAAATGATTTCAGTGGAGAGAAGGATCAGGCTGTCGCCGAAATGATAGGAACAGCCTCAAGCACGGCACACACTATCAACGTTCTTCAGGCAAGAAAAATGAATGCATTCAGATTGAAAACGCATAGCATCCTTGAAAGATATGGAAATTTTTGTGACGGTGCCATAATATCCTGTGAATGCGTCTTTAGATCGAACCTACGTACTTCAGCGAAGATCGTATTTCCTGCCAAAAATAAGGAGAACCAGCAATGGAAAAAAATCGCGATTACTATGGACGAGGTCGAGGAAATGTATATGAAGGTCAGAAGCGATCTACTTAATACAATACTACTTAGCGTCAGGATTCTGGAATATGACGACCTCATTTGCATTGATGTTGATGGGAATTATTCGTCGACTGGCGGTCCTGTAACCCTGACCGAAGTCCGAGAGGATGGAGATTACTATCTCATCGGGAAACGCGTTTCTGCTGAAGAGTTACGTGGCGAATAGTTCCTAAATGAACGGCTTTACATGCGATAGACGAAGTCAACCAGCCGATTCACATAATCTCCCAGTACAGAATGAAAAACATTCCCGATAACATCAAAGAAATATTTCGGAACTACAATAGCTTTATAGGAAGCTCATTGATTTCATTGGCGTATTCTGAAAGCCGGGCCGAGAAGATGCGTGCCAAATTAGTCTTCAGTGCTTGCAATCACAGCTTGACAAATAATCCGTGGCGCACCGTAGAGATAAATATAGTAAATGTTCTCGACATATGTGCGAAATTGAAGAAAAATGACCTTCACCGTATCTCATCCGGAGTAAAACTCTTCCATGTCGGGGATTTGTGGTGTCTTGACATCGACGGCAACTACACGGGCGGTGTTCCATCTTCACTCAAACAGGTTCGGCAAGAAGGCAGTTTTTATGTCACGGGAGGTAGCGTTGTGATCACAGAACAAAAAGAAGAACAGATAGCGGAACACTTGATGAAAACAGTGTCTCTGATCAAATCTGCCTATTCCGCAGGAATCCCGGATGATGAGTACAAGGCCGTATTGTGCATACTATACGAGCACATGTCCGACCGAAATCTCGCAGAGACAATGTCGTTTTACACTGGGCAAGATTATGCAGTAGTGTATAACGACGTGCTTGATGTCGGATCAAAAAAAACCGCAATACAAAATACTCAGCTGGCCATGGATAAATTGATGAACGCAGGCTTGCTGAAGTGGATTGAAGAGGGCTGATTCCCCCTGTCTCTGCTGTAGGGCCACGAATGGAGCACGAATCACCAGTGTGAACAGGTCTGCGCCTAAGCTTTCTAAAACCGCATCGCCTGAACCCATCACGCGAACCCGAACACGACATGTAGCCCAACAGACGCGACATGACGGAGGTAAATAGATGACAGATTGTTCCCACTTAACTGACAATTTTCAGCGCATCGCAGACGCTGTAAATGCACAATTTTCAACAACGCCTTATCTGGATTTTCAGGTGATAAGTTGCCAAGATGAAACATTGAAGATCAAAGCTAGTTCCGACATTCACCACTTCCACGAATGCGAAATGGTGTTTTCTCTAGTTGAGTACTTTAATGCGCCTATGCGTTGGAGAAGCAGACCGGCCGGCGGATTCATGGAAGTTTTACCACTAAGTGACGAACTTTTGTTAGAACGCGGATATGGCATAGCTATTTCGTTCAACACAGAAGGTACGCGAAAAATCATTCTCGCTGCAGCGTTCATTGAATTCAATTTCGAAAAAGTTGTTTATCGAGCGCTACAACCTGCCAGCCAGATCACCAGCGATTCCACGCAAGGCTGGCACTTCAGTATAAAGGAGTGACCATGAAAGAAGTGTGGGTCTTCAATGGGGCCGGGGGACGGTTTCCATCCGCAGTGTTCGAGGGGCGAGCCGAGGCGCAAGACTGGATAACGAAAAACGCCTTAACTGGAGTATTGACGAAGTATCCTGTAGGCATCTCGGTGTACGAGTGGGCACAAGAAAATGGTCAATTTAGCGTGACGAAAGTGCAACGGACATCGTCGGCGTTCATCCAGAATTTTTCCTCGGCCGCCCAGGAACACGACCACTTTGAAAATGGCATCGCTCAATAGAGTGTAATGAACTCCATCATTTACTTCAGGCACCTTGAAGTAAGCATCGCACCCGAAAAAAACCAACAGCCCACTCCCAAGGCAAGCCAAAGAAACCTTTTGCACGCGCCGTCAACTATCCGGTACCACTCAAACAGAGCGCGGGGGATTTTACATGCTAAAAAAGATTCCACGCATATGTGTTGATTTTAATGAAATGCTTGAACCTGATCTGGTTTTACTGACGAAAAACGATACCAAAACAGACTCCAGCGGCGCAGTAATTACGCTTTATGAAGGAATGGACGTTGCAATTTATAGCGAAGACGGGAACGCAGATAAGCTGCGCGACGACCTCATTGCTGAAGGTAAAGTCGAGAGGAATTTGGCGCCTGAGCCGTGGGCGAAAGTTGCAAAATGGTGTTGTCGAATAGATAGGAATGGAGTGCGATACGAATCGGAAGCCCATTGACGGGTGAGTTTCACGGGATCCCAGCTCGTATCGGCAGGGTTTCTGTCAGCGCCTCAGCCTTGCTGGGCGGTCACGGTCAAAACCACCAGCCTATATACATGGGAATAGAGGATACGAGATGTTGGCATCCAATTTTAATATCTGGAACACCTGCCTGAAGATTATTCGAGGCAAAAGTTATGCGCTTTCCATTGAAGGGGAGCTGGATGAAGGCGGTTGTTGGCCAAATGATGCCTTGTGGCTCGCCGAAAAAGATGGGTTTATCTTTAAGGCCGAAAATCCCATAGAATTGCTCGGACTGGTCGGCATTCATGAACATGCACGGCCCGACGAGGATGTGCCTTATTGGTGGTACGAGGACTGTGCAGACATAAGAAGCGAACTGATGCGCCGTGCGTTTCCAAAATAAATTTAACTGGTTTTGTTGCCATAAAAGGTGGGGGCAAGAAGACGGACGCGAAAGAAATTGAAAGTAATGTGAGTTTGGGCTTGCGCCAGACAGTTTGTGTGTCTGGGGAGAGATTGACCGATCACGGAGATTCTTTATGATTAATATTAACAAAAACGAATTTCTAACTACCCTGTTAGCCATAATCGAAACTAATTATCATGATGTCGGCTTTTTAAATTGCTGGGCTATTGGCGTGATGGGCAAGCTATCGGTACATGAGTATTGGCTGGAACAGCTTGAATTCTGTCAAACGCTGGCTTGCAGTGAAAATGCAATCAAGGAAGAGCTGTTCAGTTCAGGTATTAATGTGGAGACCATTTTCCCGCGTTTATTAATTGGCTTACTCTACTTGCGACTTCAAAAGGATGAGATAGGACGCGTTGATTTTGAACGTGAGCTGGTCGATATTTCAGATGCGTACGATATGCCGGAGCTAGATATTGAGTACGTCAACACAGAATTATCACGGGAAGAATGGGATCCCGATTTTCGACAATTACTCGACGGGATGGCACACGAGAGCTTGGACAAATTACGTCAAGTCGAGGAGCTGGTTATGTAGTTCGTCGCGGTGGGGACGAAGGGTCGAAAGCGCACATCAGGCATGGCCGGATAGAATTGCAACAGGCAAACAACTATATACCTTGACACATCGCGAAAAGTTATGCTGTCGATTGCTACCGCAGCGGCTACCAGACCCATCACATCGGCGCCGTTTCGCAGGAGGGAGAAAATGACAAAAGACATTGGCATGATTGAAGCGTTTAATAATGTTGTTGACGCTCTCAACCAGAGGTTTTTACAAGAATTGTGGTTGGATTTCGAAGTTGTAAGTCTTCACCACGAAATATTGAAGTTAAAGGCAAGTACGGATTTTTGCTACTACCATGATTGCGAAATTGAATTTTCTGGAGTCAGGTATTTTAGCGGGCCGATGCTTTGGGGTAGCGATCCTCCCGATGGATTGACTGAAGTTCTGCCTGAAAGCGACGCACTTCGCATGATTAATGAATATAGCCTTGAAACGCCCTGCAATGTGATTGTGTTTAAGACAGACGAATCACGGAGGGTAGTTATTGCTTGCACTTCTATCCAGGTCGATTTTGACAGAGTCTATTACTTCGCAAAAGAGAACCTGGGGATGAACGAAAGAATTGAGCAGAGCGCCGATTTGCCTAACCACAAGGCTATTGCGAAAGATGACGGAATGGAGCCCGTGTGAGTAAATTTTTTCTGGCACCAAATGTCCAAATTGAACTTATTCCCAGTGTCGCCCCCTTTGGCGACGCAAAATTAATAGTCGCTTCCAACGGGTCGCTTGCTGCAACCGGCCGAATTCTGACACAAGCGAATGGGACGATCGCTACGCTTGTTTCTGAAACGATAGGGGGTGAACCTTGGTTCACAGAAGAATCGGAGTTTTTCAGATTCGATCATTCCCGTCAGTTGCATTCAGTTATTTTGGGAGTGCCTGATGAAAATGCGCAGTTTGATGGCTTGATTCCGCAAGCGCAGGAAGGATATTTTTCACTCAGGCTATCTCCAGATGTAGAATTTTTCACTGTTCCTGTCCAGAGTTGCAGGTCCTTCGACCCGGTTCGGCGTGAGCTACATTGCTTCACAAAAAACGACACTGCGAAAACGGTTGTCCGGATCACCCAGGACTTGTCCTTGATCTTCAATATGCAGAACGTTTTATCGGGCTGGGTTCTTTCTTCGCCCCTGGAAAGCATTGCAGAATCTTTCCAGGGTGAAAAAGATCCAGAGCCGGTGGATGACCATACCTATCGCGTATATGCCGATTTTTTTGAGATTTTTAGCGACAACGAAAGTTTGGCGTTTGATTACGAAAATGAGTTGATGGTTGAAAAGCTACTGGAAGTAATTGACTCGCGCCGAATTTTTGAGGTCAAGGGTCAGCTTAGGCGGAGGCTATTGGAAGAATCGCTGGGAGAGTTGAGAAGCCACTATCTGGAGCGCTGACATGTCATGACGGCTGCGTTGCAACCCAATCGGCATTACCTGCCTGGAGCAGGAAAATGGACTGACAGACGCGACGCGAAGGCGCTCCACCGTTGCCAGCCAATGCAACGCTGCATCGGAAAAATAGCGGCGGGGACACGGCCCGATCGTACCGTTTTGGCAGCAGCGGCGCCATCCACACACACCAACAAGGAGAAATGATCAAAATGAAGAGCGCATTTGAAGAAGCACTGCTGCTTTTTGATCAAAGCGAAACAGATTTAAATGCCGCACGGCATAAGCTGTTTACAGACGTTTGCGAAGACCTGTTTTCCTCAAAATATTTGAGTTCATATGAAGATAGCGTACAGCGGTATTTCTGCAATCTGAGCCGGCAATTTGGAGGCAGCACTCATGCAGACATGCTTGAAAAGGGCATTGATTCCATGGATCCTCAGATACGAAGGCAGGTTTTGTGTATCATCAGGGATGGTTTTTTCTCCGAAAAATTCATGCAGCGAATTTCACGTCAATTACTCATGTTGGCAATGGACGGCAACGATGAAGACCGCACTATCATTCACCGCATCTTTGCCAGAAAATATACTGATCCATCAATCCTGATTGAACTTCTTCCTGGCTGCGTATCTGAACATTTTTCCAAATTGGGACCGGGCTCGGAAGATGCATACTACGTGTATCAATACTCCCGAGACATTATCCTGGCCTTGAATGCGACGCAGCTAATTGAAGACCATATATTTCTTGGCGAAAGACATGAACATGCCGAGGTGCGAGAACTGGCTGCCGAGTTCAAAATTGATATGGAGGCTCGGTATGGCCGCCTTTCATGAGCGTGGCATGGACGTAGATGAAATTCTGGCCAGGCGACTGTGGGATAATGAAGAGTGTCCCCACTTCGACCTGATCATGCATGCCGATGGAAGAATCTATTCATTGCAAGCAAATGATCAGAAAATATCTGATAAGTGCTGCACGAACTCGATAGCGTGGATGCCGGTTTCACAGGTGCCCGGCATGGATGACAGCGACAATTTAAACGAAGGATTCACATCGCTTTATCGCAAGGACTTGCCGCATCTGGATCTGGTGTTGAGGTGCGGCGAATGCTGTTCAGAGAAAATGGTTTCGTGTCACTAGCCCGTTTATCGACGGGCGCTCTGATCTGGCTGGCTTTTTTGACCTCCTCAAATCCATTCGAATCAGCAGAGATTGACCATAATGAGGTGATTGCCACAAGTACAGATGGCCGGAAATATATTTTTCGGCTGGAAAATCCCGAATTTGTCCGCATGGTTGAAAAAGCCAAGCTGTCGTAAATAACGTGCGTATGAACGCACCAGATAGATCGGCACTTGCGTGCTGCGGATCGGAGAATTTCATGAAAAAATTACTGGTGTTCGATGTTTGTTCTCTCCGTGCTTGTCAGCTGGCTTGCGCAGTGGTGTGACGGCGTACGCCGTCAACACTCCTCAGGTCGGGCCCCCATCGTCACTCTGGTTGCAGTTGTGCGATGGTCGAACCCTGAGGGTGGGCGTGGACATGCATGATCTCAGCGACTGGGAAGAGATTGGCACACTCACCTTCGAGGTAGTCAGCGCAGCAGATACGCCGGAGATGGTGGCCTTGCCGGTAGTCTGGTCGGACATACGGCTGATCCACAAGCTCATGCATGTCTCTGATGAATACCTGGCCGAATCTGGATTTGCCTTGACCGCAATGAATGGCGAATTGCTGACCGTGCTACCCGCCGCAGACATCTGCACCCTGGCAATCAGGCGCCCTTTTATCAGAACGCATTCAATCCGGAGAATGCGCTGGCGGACTACGTTCGCAGCGACTTTTCGGCATGCGGCACCAATGGTGATTGGCCAGCGGTTGCGGCTATGAACACACTGATTGATCAGGAACATTTCTATTACGCGGACTGCGTAGCTACAAACTCTTCGCGCGTGATGGGATACAAAATAAGGAATGACAAAGTCGAGATTGATGATGCCATCGTCGTGGACGAATCCGATTTGACGCTCATATTCGAAAATTTTTCCGTGAAAATCGGAAACTCGACGTATTCCGGCGGCGAGGCAGCCTCCCATGGCTCCTGCGGCTTTTTCTGCAAACGGACCGGCGGCTTGCTGGACTGGATAGTCATGTCCACAGAATCGAATCCCTTTACCAGCGTTGAAGTCAATGAAGATGGCGTTCGATTCCGGACCAGCTCCGGCCTTATCTGGACAGTCCCCAATGACAACATAGGCGCCATCCATATCGAAAAAGAAGAACTCGCGGCATCAAAATTGAGACGTGACGCCGGTTCGCAAGCAACGAACGACCCTGACCTCTGTCAAGACCCCGATGCCCGTGTTGAAAATGCCTGGCACAGACTGGCCCGCAATAAAAATGACGCGATTGAGAACACCTTTTGCTATGAATTATTTGAGCTGGGAAATTTCGATGAACACCTGTTTGTATCGGTATGCGACGACATGGACGTCGTTCTCGACAACTACGCAGCGCCAAAAGAAAACTATAAATTACTGGCCTGGATAATTTCTTGCACGTTCAGATGCGTTTTTTCGCACTTTGACAAAGCCGATTCATACACGATCACAAATTTCGACGACGCGCTGGCGCGCAAGTGGGGAGCGCAGTACGTGGATCAATTACGCGACCTTCTGGAGAAAACGGTGAATGTCGCTGTCAAGTAAAAAGCCACCGCAACCACGGTGGCTTTTTACCAGCCTTGCAGCGGGCGACGGGGCAGCGGCCAGGCCGCTCCCCTGCCCTGCTACCCGATGTAATTAAACAGCGACAACCCCGACAGGGCCTTGAACGATTTCTGCGCCGCCTCCAGCGTGGTTTGCTGCTGCGCGAACTGCGACAGCGCCTTGACCATGTCCAGGTCCACCAGGTTCGATATCGCGGTCTGATACTGGATATCGCGGTCCGACCCGGCGCTGTCCAGATAATCGAGTTCCTGCATGCGCGAGCCGAACGAGGCGCGCACCGACAGAATATTATCCAGCGACGAGGTCAGGTTGGCATTGGCCACGCTCAGGTTATTGGCAAGCTGGGCCTTGCCACCGGCGCCGATCACAGGCTGGCGCAGCGCCGACACCAGATCGGTAATCGTCTTGAACACCGACTGGTTCACGCTCGGCTCGGTGGTAAAACTGTCGCCGTTGCCCGGCTCGCCCTTGACGTCCATCGCCATGCCGTCGAAGGCAATCTGCTGCCCGGTCTTGTATGGCTGTGGCGTGGCCACGGCCGGCGGGCGCGGAATCGCTTCATTGGTGGTGGTATCGGTCACCATATACGTCGTCACCGGCGGCGTGGTCGCCGTCACCGCAAACGTCACGCTGTAATTGTGCCCGGTCAGCGCCGACTTGTTGGTCACCGTCCCCGGCGAAATCAGGCCGGAACCGGTGTTGCCCGGCGCGGCGCGGGTCTGGAAGTCGCCATTGCCGGTCATATTCCGTTCAAAAATGGTGTTCCCGGTCTCGCTGACCGGCATCGTGCGCGAGGAGCCGACCTGCAACATGCGCTGGCCCTGGTCGCCGTTGTACTGGGCGCCGCCAGCGGTCTGGGTGAACGGCTGGGTATTGGCGCGGTGCCCGGCAAACAGATAGCCGCCCACGCCATCCTCGGTATTGGCCACCGCCAGCAAATCCTGCAGGCGCGACTCGAGGTCGATCGCGATCGCTTCGCGGTCGGGCGGGGTCAGCGCGCCATTGCCGGCATACACCGACAGGCGCTGGATTTCCTGCATCAGGGTCGTCGCACTGGTGAGCGCGCCCTCCACCTGCCCCAGCGAACTGTTGGCGTTCATGCGGTTGACCTTGAACTGCTCGTTGACCGACTGCGACTGCGCCAGTTCAAGCGCGCGCGCCGCCGCGACCGGGTCATCCGCGGCCGTCACCAGGCGGCGGTTGGTCGACAGCTGCATCTGGGTCTTGGCCAACTGGCTCTGCAAGCTGCCGAGCTGGCCAGTGCCGTTGGCGTAGATGGTGTTGGTGCTGATGCGCATGCTGGTTTCCCCGACTCTGCTAAGGCTATGTAATTAACGACTGATCGACAAAACCGTGTCGAACAGGGTACTGGCCATCTGCATCACCTTGCCCGCAGCCTGGTAGGCTTGCTGGTACTTGAGCAGGTTGGTCGCTTCTTCATCCAGGTTCACGCCAGACACATCCTGCTGCGCCGCCGTCACCTGTTTCAGCAAGGTATCGCCAGCCTGGCTGTTGACCTGCACTTCGCGCGTCTTGTTGCCGACAAAGCTGACCAGTTCGGCGTAGGCCGACTGGTAGGTGGCCTTGCCGCCATCGAGGATCGGCTTGGTCTGCAAATTGCCCAGCAGGCGCGCATTGCGGTTGTCGGCCGTGCCGTTGCTGTTGGGCGCGACCGTGAAGGTGTCGCCCGCCACCGGGGTGCCGGCAAACTTCAGGTTCACGCCGCCAAAGTTGTAATTGGCGCCCGCGGTGAACGGAATCGAGGCGGTGCCGGCCGGATAGGTCGTGGACGTGCCATTGTTGGTCACCGTCACGGCCTGGCCGGCCGGGAATCCCGACAGGCCGGCCGGGGTGCCGCCCACGGTCAGGTTGACCGGCGCCGTCAGCGCATTGCCCGGCGTCAGGTAAGCGGCGTCGATATTGCCTTCGCTGATGGTCGCCGTGCCCTTGTTACTGAGCGGCACACTGGTGCTGATCGGCGCCGCCGCCGCAATCGAATTGCGCTCGTTGACGACCATCGAAAAGTCGGACGCGCCATTCACGGTCGGGCGCACCAGAAAGCTGTCGCCGGCGCTCGCGCTGCCGGTCACGGTGAACGCCACGCCATCGATGACCTGCGGCCCGGTCTGCGGGAACGGGGTGACCGGGAACGGTTTTTTGTCCGACAGGCGCGTCACCGTGTAATTGCTGCCGTCGTAGCTCACGCTGTAATCGCTCTGGGTCAGCGCGGCCGGGTCGACGATGGCGGCCTTCACATCGGTGGTGCTGCCGACCGCGTTATTGATGTTGCGCCCGACCACCGGCGCGCCCACCGTGAAGAAATTGCCGCCCGGATTGCCGGCCGAATCGATGCCGAGGCGGTGCTGGGCGTTAAAGGTTTCTGCCAGGGTAATGGCCACCCTGCCGAGCGAATTCTGGGTCCGGTCGAGCGTGCCGGAACGAAATTCCATCAAGCCGCCCAGTTCGCCGCCCGAGAGCGCGCTGTCGGCCAGCACGGTCACATTGCTGCCCGTGACCAGGCCGACCTGCACCCGGCTCAGGTCGGTCGGCGAGGTGGTGGCCGTCAGCTGGAAGGCTTTGTTGCCCACCACCAGCGGCTGGCCGCTGCCGATGGCCACCGTCAGGCTGTTGTTGTTGCCGCGCGTGACCGTGGTTTTGACTTCCTTGTTCAGGTCGGCGATCAGTTGGTCGCGCGCATCCATCAGGTCGTTCGGCTCGGCGCCGGAGCCGGTGCTCAGCTGGGCGATCTTGTCGTTGAGCTGGCCAATCTGCTCGGCGTAGGAATTAATCACCCCGACCTTGGAGGTGATTTCACTGTTGACGCCCTGGCGGATCTCGCTCAGGCGGTCGTTGATGCCCTGGAAACGCGACACCAGCGATTCGCCATTCGACAGCACCGCCTGGCGCGAGGCGGCCGAGGACGGGTTCGAGGCCATGTCTTGCACGCCCTTGAAAAAATCCTGCAAGGCCGGCGACAGGCCGGAAGTAGTGTCCGACAGCAAGTTATCGACCTGGCTGATCTGCGAATAGAAGGCGTTGAGCGAGCTGACCTGGGTCTGGGCCGAACGCACCTGGCCGTTGAGGAAGCTGTCGGAATAGCGCTTGATCTGCTCGACCTCGGTACCGCTGCCGACGAAACCATAGCCATAGTTCTGGGCGATCCCGCTCGACTGGATAATCGTCTGGCGGCTGTAGCCGGCCACGTTGGCGTTAGCAATGTTGTGCCCGGTCGTGGACAGGCCCACTTGCGCGGCGAACAAACCGGTCTTGCCGATGTTGAGGAGATTTCCAGACATGATGTGGTTTCTTTCCTTGAATATCTCTGTCTACGGCAAGTTATCAAAAAACTTGAGCCGGAGGCCAACGATGCCGCCGTCAGCCGTCGCCCCCGCGCCAAGGCGGCCCTCGGCGGGGATCCATGGCACGTATGCCGGGCGGTGCTGACGTCAGCACCCTTGGCGCCAGGCTAATCTACGCCAGGTTGCGCTGGATAATCTTGGTCAGCTTGGCCGCGTACAGCGGGTCGGTGGCGTAGCCGGCTTTCTGCAAGCCCTGGGCGAACCCGGCAGCATCCTGGGCGTTGGCCAGCACTTTTTCGTAGCGCGGGTTGTTGGTGATCAGCTTGGCGTAATCCTTGAAGCTGTCGGCATACGAATCGTAGGCGCGGAATTTCTCGACCCGGGTCTGCGGCTTGCCGTTGACGTATTCGGTCGTGACCGCCGTGGCAACCTTGCCAGTCCAGCCAGGACCGGCCTTGATGCCGAACAGGTTGTGGCTGGTGGCGCCGTCGGCGTTGCGGATCTCGCGCCGGCCCCAGCCCGATTCGAGCGCGGCCTGGCCCAGCATGAACTTGGCCGGAATCCCGGTCGCGCGCGCCGCTTCGTCGGCATGCGCACCGAGCTTTTCCTGGAACGCGCGCACATGCGGCGACTGCGGCCGTCCGCTCGCGCTCACGCCGGGGGTGGACGGGGCGCCGCTGGCGCCCGGCGCGGGACTGGTCGTGGTCGGCGTGAGCAGCGCGCGTGGCGAGGTGATCATTTCACCGGCATCGCGCCCGGGCGGCATGGCGATCCGCTTGGCCGGCTGGTCGTTGGCAATGGTAAACGGCTGGGCCGGCTGGGCGATCGGATCGCCATTAATCGCCAGCGCCTGCGCATTGGCGGCGGTGGTGCTCAGCTGGCGGATCAGCACGTCGGCCAGGCCGACCCCGCGCTTGGCCAGGTTCTGGCTCATTTGCTGGTCGAGCATGGTGGTGAAGGTCTTGGTTTGCTGGCTGTCGAGCATGCCTTCGCCCTGCGGCGTGGCGTCGCGCATGCTTTTCATCATCATATTGATGAACATGGCCTCGAACTGGGTCGACGCGGTTTTCAGCGCTTCCGGGGAGCCGGCCTTGGCCGACTGCTTGAGCCCGCCCAAGGCATTGGTGTCGAGGGCGAATTTGCTGCTCAGGTCGTTCGATGGGCCGATCATGATGGCATCCTCAAATGATTTCGAGTTCGGCACGCAGCGATCCGGCCGCTTTCAGCGCCTGCAGGATCGAGAGCAAGTCTTGCGGCGAAGCGCCGATCGCATTCATCGCCTTGACCACTTCGGCCAGCGAGGCGCCGCCCTTGAGCATGACCACCTTGCCCGGATCTTTCTTCACTTCGACCTGGGTGTTCTGGGTGACCACGGTCTGCCCGCCCGAAAACGGTCCCGGCTGGCTGACCTGCGGATCGGAACTGATCGTCACCGACAGGTTGCCGTGCGAAATGGCGCAGGTGTCGAGCGTGACGGTCTGGTTCATCACCACCGAGCCGGTGCGCGCGTTCATGATGACCTTGGCGGCCAGCCTGGACGGATTGACTTCCAGCCCTTCCAGGATGCCGATGAAGGCCACCCGCTGGTCGCTCGACGAGGGCGAGCGTACCCGGATCACGCGCCCGTCGAGCGCGGTGGCGATGTCTGGACCAAAATGGTTGTTGATCGCTTCGACCACCCGTGCCACGGTGGAAAAATCGGTGGTGTTCAGTTCCAGGCGAATCTGGTTGTTCTCGCCCAGGTTCGAGGCGACGGCGCGCTCCACCGTGGCGCCGGCGGAAATCTTGCCCACCGCCAGATGATTGACCTGCACCTGGGCACCACCCGCCTGGGCGCCGACGCCGCCGACCAGCACATTGCCCTGCGCCATGGCGTACACCTGGCCATCGGCGCCTTGCATCGGCGTCATGATCAAGGTGCCGCCGCGCAAGCTCTTGGCGTTACCGATGGACGACACCGTGATATCGATGGTCTGGCCCGGCTGGGCGAAGGCCGGCAGCGAGGCCGTCACCATGACGGCGGCCACGTTCTTGAGCTGCAAACTGGTACCCGGCGGCATGTTCACGCCCTTCGCCTGCAGCATCGACATGATCGATTGCACCGTGAACGGGGTCTGGGTGGTCTGGTCGCCGCTGCCGTCCAGGCCAACCACGATGCCGTAGCCGCTCAGCTGATTCTGGCGCACGCCGGCGATCGTGGTCAGGTCTTTCAGGCGCTCGGCCTGGACGGCCTGCGGCAGCAGGGTCAGCGAGAGTGCCAAAGCAGCGGTGTTCAGGAATGCACGCATGAAAGTTCCGATCAGAATGGCAGCAGGGACTGGAAGAAACGCGACACCATCGCCGTCATTTCGGCGCGGTCGATCTGGCTGTTGGTGCGGTACTCGACCCGCGCATCGGCCACCTGGGTCGACGAGACCGTGTTGCCGGTGCCGATATTGTCCGGGCTGATCATCCCCGAGAAGCGGATGAACTCGACGCCCTTGTTCATCGCCACCTGCTTCTCCCCGGCCACGATCAGGTTCCCGTTCGGCAACACTTCGGTGACGGTCACGCCGATGGTGCCGGTAAAGGTATTGCTGGCGCTCTGGTTGTCCGAATCCGAAAACTTGTTGGCCCCTTCGACCCCGACCGCGGCGCCGAACACGCCCTTGATCACGCCTGGCGCGGCAAAGCTGGCCGAGCCGGACTTGTTGCCCGAGCTGGCGCCGGCTTTCACGGCCGAGGTGCGCTCGGTGATGTTAATGGTCAGCATGTCGCCGATATGGCGCGCGCGCCGGTCTTCGAACAGCGGGCGGTACTGCGAACTCTGGTAGATGGCGCCGTTGGCGGGCGCGCCCTGCTCGGCCATGAGCGGACGCGCGCTGGTCGGACGCTGCACGATCGAGCTCGGGGTGGCGGCGCAGCCACTCAGCGCCAGCAGGGAAACGATAAGAAAGGTCTTCATGAAAATCTCCTGGCCGCGCTTACAGCTGCGACAGTTTTTGCAGCATCTGATCGGACGTGGTGATCGCCTTGCTGTTGATCTCGTAGGCGCGCTGGGTCTGGATCATGTTCACCATTTCCTCGACCACGTTCACGTTCGATGTTTCCACGTAGCCTTGCAGCAGCACGCCGGAGCCGTTGGTGCCCGGGGTGTTGGTGTTGGCATTGCCGGAAGCACCAGTTTCCACGTACAGGTTTTCGCCTTTCGACTCCAGCCCGGCCGGGTTCACAAAGGTGCTCAGTTGCAGGCTGCCGATCTGGGATGGCGCGCCGGTGCCCGGCAGGGTCACCGAGACGGTGCCGTCGCGCCCCACGGTCAGCGACAGCGCGTTGGACGGCACGGTAATGGCCGGCTGCACCACGAAGCCGGACGAGGTCACCAGTTGGCCGTTGGAATCGGTCTGGAACGAGCCGTCGCGGGTGTAGGCGGCGGTACCGTCGGGCATGAGCACCGAGAAGAAACCGGCGCCGTTGACCATCACGTCTTTCGAGTTGCCGGTCTGCTGGGGATTACCCTGGGTGTGAATGCGTTCGGTCGAGACGACGCGCGTGCCGGTGCCGATTTGCTGGCCCGAGGGCAGCTGGGTTTGTTGCGAGGATTGGGCGCCGGGCTGGCGGACATTCTGGTAAAGCAAGTCTTCGAACACGGCGCGGCTGCGTTTGAAGCCGTTGGTGCTGACGTTGGCCAGGTTATTGGTGATGACGTCCAGGTTGGTCTGCTGCGCTTCGAGGCCGGTCTTGGCGATAAAAAGGGAACGAATCATGGTCTTCTCCAGTAACGGCGGCCGGCGAACATCGCCACGCACCGATCAATGAAGCCATTATGCGCTGCCCGGTGTTAACCCAAAGCGAGGATCTGGGTGGCTTTCGCCGCGTTGTTCTCGGCATTCTTCATCAGGCTCATTTGCAGTTCAAACGAACGGGCTAGCGAAATCATGGTCACCATGGCATCGACCGGGCTGACGTTGGAGCCTTCCAGCGCCCCGCCGGCGACCGCCACTTGCGGGTCGGCCTCGGCCGCCACACCGCTTTTCAGGCGGAACAGGCCATCGTCGCCGCGCACCAGGTCCTGCTCGGGCGGGTTGACCAGTTTCAGGCGCCCCAGGATGGTCGGCGCGCCCGGCTTGGTGGTGGTGGCGATGGTCGAGATGGTGCCGTCGCCGCCGATCGAGACCGACACCTCGGGCGGCACGGTAATGCTGCCGCCATCGCCCTGGATGGCAAAGCCGGCGCTGTTGGTGAGCAGGCCGTTTTCATTCATCTGCAGGGCACCGTTGCGGGTGTAGGCTTCGCTGCCGTCGGGCATTTGCACGGCGATAAAGCCCTTGCCCTTGAGCGCAACGTCGAGGTCGCGCCCGGTCAATTGCAGGGGTCCGGAGGTAAAATCGGTGCTGGCGGTGGTGTTGACCACGAAGGCGCGCGTGGCCAGCGGCAGGTTCTCGCCAACGATCGGCACGGCGCGGAAGGCGTCGATCTGGGCGCGGAAACCCGTGGTGGTGACGTTCGCCAGGTTGTGCGAGGTGGTCGCCTGCTGCTCCAGGATGTGCTTGGCGCCGCTGCCGGCTGTGTAGATGAGTCTGTCCATGATCTTCTCCTAGATGCATACCGCTAACACCATTCCCGCCCGTTACCCCGTCGTTCCCGGCCTCGGCGGCCCCCTTGGCGGGAACCCATAGCACGTAAGCGGGGAAACGGTGCACGCTTGAACCACCGCAGCACATCGGTGCTATGGATTCCCGCCGAGTGCCGCCTTGGCGCGGGAACGACGAGCTAGCTTTAACGCAGGTTGACCAGCGTCTGCAACACCGAATCCTGCGTCTTGATGGTCTGCGCATTGGCCTGGTACACCCGCTGCGCCGTGATCATATTGACCAGTTCCGCCGTCAGGTCGACATTCGAACTCTCCACCGCCGAGGCCTGCAAATTGCCGAAACTGCCAGAATTCGGCGTACCGATCAGCGGGCCGCCCGAGGTCGGCGTCTGCGCCCAGGCATTGTTGCCCAGCGGTTGCAGCCCGTTCGGATTGGCGAAATTGGCCAGCACCACTTGTCCCAGCGGACGCGATTCGCCATTGCTGTACTGTCCCAGGATGGTGCCGTCAGGCCCTGCCGAGAAACGCTGCAGGTTACCCGCCGTGTAGCCGTCCTGGCTCGATTTCTTCTCTTCCGTGGCGTCGCCATACTGGGTCGAACCGGCGAAATACAGGTCGAATTCGATGGTCGGCTTGGAACCGGTCAGCGGGAACACCGGCAATTCGATCTGCAATGGCAAGGTCTGCGGCGCCATGGCGGCGGCGTTCAGCACGCCATTGGTATCGAAATTGAGGTGGCCGGCGCGCACGCCCGGGACCTTAACGGCGGCGGCGATCAGCTTGTCGATCTCGGCCGGAGTGATGCCGGGCGTGCCGCCGGCGCTGGTGGCGGCGGTGGTAATTGCGGTCTGCTGGGCGGCGGTGGCGCCCTTGGTGCCCGCGGCGGCGGCCACGGCGGCGCCGGCGGCGGTGGCGTAGGCGGCGGCGGCGGCGGCCAGGTTACCCGGCGGCACGGCGGTGGCGGCGGTCTGGAAGGCGGTGCGTGCGGTGGTCGCGCCGGTATCGGTCTGGGCCGCGGCGGCCACGGCCTGGTTGGTGATTTCCACCCCGTCCGAACCGACGTACACGTCCCACGCGCCAGGGCCGGTCTTGACGTAGTAGGTCGACATCACGTGCGAGTTGCCGAGGCTGTCGAAGACGTCGATCGAAGTCTGCTTGTTGTAGGTTTCCGGATCGGCCGCGTTGAACGGCACCTTGATCGGCAGCGGGCTGCGCGAATCGAGGTTGAGCTTGGTATCGACTCGGGTCGTTTCGAGCGGATCCATGTCCTTGTTGTCGATCTTCAGCGGCACGGCCGAGCCGGTCAGGATGTTGCCGCTTTCGCCGACGGTATACCCGGTCAGCTTGGCGCCCTGGGCGTTGATCACGAAGCCGTTCTTGTCGAGCGAAAACTGGCCATTGCGCGAATATTGCACGTCGCCGTTGACATCGGTGCGGAAGAAACCGGCGCCGTTGATCGCGATGTCGAGCGGGTTGTTCGAGCTTTCGATATTACCCTGGGTGAACTGCTGGGCGATCTGCGAGACTTTCACGCCGATCCCGGCCTGGTTGCCGCCGGCGCCGTTGAGCGAATTGGCGTACATGTCCGCAAACTGCGCCTGCGACCCCTTGAAACCGACGGTGCTGGCGTTGGCGATGTTGTTACCGATAACGTCGAGCGATTTGGCTGCGCCATTCAAGCCGCTAAGTCCTTGTTGAAACGACATGGTGTTTCTCCTGAAAATGAATAAGTAGTAGCGGCTTGTTTACAGAATTTGCTTGACGTCGCTCATTGATACGACGCCCCGCGAGGGCAGATTCAGCTTGACGCCATCCTTGGCGCTGGTGGTCACGCTGGCGACCGTGTCGAACGACAGGGCCTTGGCATCTTTTAAGACTTCGCCGCCGCGCTCGGCGACGATACGGATCAGGTAATTGCCATCCTTGAGCGCGATCGGCTTGCCGGCCGCGTCGAGCTTGGTCGGGTCGACCACCCCGTCCCAGGCCACCGGCACGGTGCCGGCCGCCTGCTTGCCGAGGTCGATGGTCTGGACATCCTTGCCGGTCTTCGGATCGGTGACAATCAGCTGCACCTTGTCGGCCGGGGTAGCCATGTGCACGCCCATGATGCCCTTGCCGCCGGCCAGGGTCACGCCATTGCCGTCGACCAGCACGCCGTGCCCGATCAGGTTAGCGGCCTGCAAGCCTTCCGAACTCTGGTAGCTCGACTTGAGCGATTCCATGGTCGTGTTCAGCTTGTTGACGCCGGTCACCGTCGACAGCTGGGCCAGCTGGCTGGTGATCTGCGCATTGTCGAGCGGATTCATCGGATCCTGGTTCTTGAGCTGGGTGACCAGCAGGGTCATGAACTTATTGGTGTCGGCCTCGACGCTGCCTTCGACCGCTTTCGGCTTCTTGGGATTGACGGCGTTAAGCAAGTCTTGCGACATCACGGGGGCGTTGGAATTGACGGTTGACATGGCGGCTTCTCAGTGTATGACTCAGGTTATTGACCGATGGTCAACGTTTTCATCAACAGCGACTTGGCCGCGTTCATGGTTTCGACATTGGTCTGGTAAGAACGCGAGGCCGACAGCATGTTGACCATCTCGTCAACCACGTTCACGTTCGGCATGGCCACATAACCCTTCTCGTCGGCCATCGGATGTTTCGGGTCGTACACCTGCTTGAGCGGGGAAGGATCGTCGATCACTTCGCGCACCTTGACGGCGGTGCCGGCGCCGCCGGTCGGGACCGCCTCGAACACGACCTGCTTGGCGCGGTAGGCTTCGCCGCTGGCACTGGTGGCGCTGTCGGCGTTGGCCAGGTTGCTGGCGGTGGCGTTGAGGCGCTGGGCCTGGGCGCTCATGGCCGAGCCGGACACGTTAAAGATATTAAACAGCGACATGGTTACTGGCCTCCCTGGACGGCCATGGTCATGCCGCGAATCTGCATATTAATGAAGGTCACCGCCGCTTCGTAGCGCAGGGCGTTGTCGGCGAACTGGTTGCGCTCGACATCCATGTCGACCGTATTGCCGTCGACCGCGCCCTGGGCCGGGGTGCGGTACATCACCGGGGTGCCGTTGGCCAGCACGTCGCCCTTGGCGGCGCCGGCCGGCATGTGGGCCGCGGCGGTCTGCTTGAGCACGCCCGCCGGCGGCGTATTCTTGGCCAGCACGCCTTGCAGGGCGCTGGCGAAATCAATATCGCGCGCCTTGTAATTAGGCGTATCCGCATTCGCGATGTTCGACGCCAGCAATTCCTGGCGTTGCGAGCGCAGGCTCAGGGCCGTCTCGTTAAAGCGCATGTAATCGTCGAGTTTGCCAATCATGTCGTGCTCCGCATCTGTCGACTGCCTCCGGGTTGGCGGCAATGTACTTGTGATGACAGGATGAATCATACGGCCCGCCCTGCTTGCCCAATCGAACGATAAGGAACGCCAAAACACGGCTATTCAGGGATTCGCTGGCGGCGCGTGACGTCTATGATGCTCTCATTCCTGAAAGCAATCACCATGAAAATCACTTTGTTTACGGCCCTCTTGCTTGCCTCGCAATGTTGCTTCGCGCAGCCAGCCGCCGCCCCGGCGCCGGCCTTGCAGGACCCGGCGGTGCTCAAGCGCGTGGCCGAAGACTACCTGCGCGCCCAGAACGCGGCCGTGGCGGGCGAGGTGACGGTCACGGCCGGCCCGGTCAACCAGCGCATGAGCCTGGCCTCCTGCCCTGAACCCCAGGCTTTCCAGCAGCCGGGGGCGCGCACGTCCGGAAAAACCACGGTCGGCGTGCGCTGCACCGCGCCGGTCGCGTGGACGGTGTATATTCAGGCACAGGTGAGCGTGGTGACCGCTTACGTGGCCACCGCCGTGCCGCTGGTCCAGGGCCAGACAATTGAACAATCGCAATTAGTGTTGCTTAAAGGCGACATTGGAACGATGCCGAACGGGGTCGTGACCGACATGGCGCAAGCGGTCGGACGCACCAGTACGGTGTCGCTCGCCTCCGGCACCCCGCTGCGCCTCGACGCGCTGCGCGGCAAGCCGGTGGTGCAGCAAGGGCAACTGGTCAGGGTAGTGTCGAGCGGCAATGGCTTCCGGGTATCTGCCGAAGCGCGCGCAATCGGCAATGCCAGCGATGGCCAGGTGGTACAAGTGAGAACGCCGGCCGGCGCCATCCTCAGCGGGGTGGCCAGGGCGGGCGGCCTGGTGGAGGTGGTCTTTTAGACAAGGGTTCAAACTCCCGCAGGAATGCGCTAAAGTTTACGCCGCATGCGCCGTTACTTACGCAGACCCTGGAGTTTTTACCGCTCCGCCCAGAGAAGGATGATGCTGTGAAAATTAACGACAACCTCAAGACCAACCCCGGCCTGCCTGCGGCGAGTACACCCGCAGCCAACGCCAAGAGCACCGAAAAAGCCGCCAGCGCGGCCCCGGCCAGCACCGACAGCGTCAAGCTGTCGTCGCAGGGCCAGGCCATGGCCAGTTCGGTTGGCAACAGCAATAGCGTGTTCGACACCAAAAAAGTCGAGCGCATCAAGCTGGCGATCGCCGACGGCCAGTTCCAGGTCAATTCCGAGAAAGTTGCGGATGGCTTGCTCGACACCGTGCGCGACCTGCTGCATTCCCGTCAACGCTAACCGCGCCGGTTTTCCGGCGATACCATGACCATGCCAACAGCCACTCCGAGCACGACCCTGGCGCAGGAACTTGCCTTGATCACGTCCGTGCTGGACTTGATGACGCAGGAGCAGCAATTGCTGGTCAGCGCGGACACGGCCGGTCTCGACGAGCTTACTCCGCGCAAGGCCCAGGTGGTGGTCGCCATGACGGCGCTGGCCCGCGAGCGCCACGCGTGCCTGGCGGCGGCCGGTTTTGCGGCGGACGATGGCGGCATGCAGGCGTGGGTGGAAGGCAGCGGCGCGGCCGATGCATTGTCTGGCTGGCAAGCCTTGCTGGACAAGACGCGCGAGGCAAAAGAATTGAACCGTATCAACGGCATGCTGATCACCCGGCAGCTGTCGCATACCCAGGGATTGATCAACGCCATGCGCACCCCGGCCGGCGGCGGCGACGCGGCGGTGTACGGCAAGAGCGGCCAGGCCGCGCCGGGCGGACCGTCGAAGCGCTACGTGGTGGGGTGAGCAAGATACACAGGCGGCGCCAGAGTCCTTGCGCCGTCGCCAATACACAGGCAGGAACCTATGCTGGTGCTATCTCCAAGCAACAAGCCAAGCGCGTTCGCTTGCGCTGCTTTTTTCCTTTCCCTGCTCCCCGTCGCATGCTGTGCTCAGGCTAACGCTGACGCGCCAGCACAGCACAGCACGCTTACCCACACACTGACCCTGCGCCTGTGCGTCGATGAGCGCGCCCACCTGCCCTTCATCACGGCCGATGGCAAAGGCACGGCCGGAGAATTAATCCGCCAGGCCGCCAGGGAAAGCGGGATCGAAGTGACGTTTTATGGAGCGCCTGTGGTCCGCTGCCGTGAAGAAATTCGTGCCGGCGTAGCGGACGGTTTTCCGACCGCCCCATACACCCCGAGCCTGACTTCGTTCATGTCGTTTCCCATGCATGGGGCGGCGCCGGACAACACGCGCGCCGTCATGCTAGCGCGTGCCATGGTCTTTCGGCGCAAGGGCAGCGCGCTGGACTGGGACGGCAAGCAGTTCAGCCACCGCAACTTGCCCGTGCTGGTCCCGTTCGGCGCTGTGCTGTTGCTCGATCGCCTGCAAGCGATGGGGGTGCCGCACGACGACAAGGGCAAAACCCTCGACCTGATTTTCGCCAAGCTGGCGGCCCAGCGCGGCGACGCCGCCATCGGCGCTGAATACAGCGGCATCGCCCATCTGACTGAACCGCGTTTCGCCACCCAGTTGGAAATGCTGCCGGTACCGTTCTCGGAAGAACCGTATTTCCTGGGTGTGGCCAGCGACTATCACAGCGCGCATCCTGCTGCGGTCGAACGCCTGTGGGACGCTATCGGACGCATCGGCAAGTCAGCCGCCTATCGCGCGTATTACCAAAAGGCGGTCAAGGGCGCGGCGCACTGATCGCGCAGCTGTCAATGGCGCGGCGGCGACCTCGTCCCGGCATCATTGTTCTGTCCGGCAATTACCTGCCGAAGCTGAGCGACCATCCCTGTGCCGCTGCCGCCAGCACGATCATCGCGCGCGCCGTTGTCAATGCGACGGGGCACGGACTACGTCGGCCTAAGGCAAAGCCGGATTCTGATACACAAGCTTGCCGCCCACCACCGTCTGCAGCACCTTGATGTCGGCAATCTCTTCATCCGGTATCTGGAAGAAATTGCGGTCCAACACGATCATATCCGCCAGTTTGCCCACTTCCAGCGACCCGACCTGCCCTTCCTGGCGCAAGGTGTACGCGGCGTTCATGGTCACCGCCCGCAACACGGCGGCGCGCGGCATGCCCGGCGCCGGGCCCAGCTGACCGGCGAACGCCGGCCCGGCCGCCAGCGCGTTGGTGCGGGTCACGCCGACCTTGAGCGCGAACCATTGGTCGAGCGCATCGACCGGCCAGTCGCTGCCGAACACCACGCGCGCGCCGGCGTCGAGCAGCAGCGACTGCGGCTCGAGAATCGCGTAGCGCGCCGGTCCCAGGTAATCTTTCAACCCCGCCACCGTGTCCGGCGCCGGTTTGCCCCACTGGAACGACAGCACCGCGCTGGCGTCGAGCGCGGCAAACCGGCCAAAGTCGGCCGGATCGACGATTTCGGCATGCGCCAGCGCCGGCCGTGCGTCCTTGCCGCCGGGCGCGGCCCGCATGGCTTCAACGGCGTCGAGCGTTTCGCGTACCGCGCCGTCACCGTCGGCGTGCACGTGGGCATCGATGCCGGCCCTGGCCAGCCCGATCAGGATCGCTTTCAGCGCTTCCGGCTTGAAGTAGGTCGGCGGCCCCTTGCTGTCGCCCGCCACCCAGTGCGGCTGCTGCGCCGTGCCACGGTTGACGAAATACGGCGCGACCATGGTGCCGGTGAAGGCCGGCGCGGCGATCACGCCATCCATGTAGATCTTGGCGTGGCGCACGCGCATGGCCGGCTCAACGCCGTCGCCATCCTGGTGGTAGCGCCTGGCCATCTTCAGCACCGACGCCACCGCGCGCGCCGGGTCGAGGGCGTCGTCGGTCGACACCTCGGCCGCGAAATGCGCGCGCGCGCTCAGCTTGCCCTGGCGCTCGATGGCGGTGAACGCGGTAAAGATTTCCTCGTCGCTGCTGGCATCGAGAAAACTGGTCACGCCCTGGCGCCCCAGCGCCTGCATGGCGAAACTGGCGGCGGTCACGTTCTCGGCCGCCGTGGTCTTGGGCAGCACTTTGCTGACCATTTCCATGGCCGCGTCTTCCAGCAGGCCGGTCGGCTCGCCGCCGCCGTCGCGCACGATCTTGCCGGTCTCCGGGTCGGGTGTAGCGCGCCCGATGCCGGCCGCTTGCAGGCCGCGCGTACTGACCAGGTAGGAGTGGCCGAACGAGGAGCGCACCGCGATCGGACGCTCGGTCTTGATGGCGTCGAGCGTGGCGCGGGTGGTTTCCACGCCGGCCGGCAGCATGCTTTGCTGGAACCAGTTGACCACTTGCAGCCACTTTTTGCCGCTATTGCCGGTCTTGCCGCCTTTGGCGCCACGGTCCTTGTCGGCGCAAGCCTGGATGCGCGCCTGGAACTGCGGCACGGTCAGCGCTTCGTAGTTCAGGTTGCAATGCAGGAGGCGCTTGCCGCCGGACAGCGGGTGCATGTGGGCGTCGATCAGGCCGGGCATCAGCATGCGCCCTTGCAGGTCGACCAGGCGGGTCTGCTTGCCCTTGAACGCGACCGCGCCGGCGTTGTCGCCCACGTAGACAATGCGCCCGGCGCGCACGGCCAGCGCCTGGTGCACGCTGTCCTGGGCGTCAACGGTGTAGATGTAGCCGTTGCGGTAAATCGTCTCGGCGGCGTCGACGCTGCCGCGCGGCGCCCCCGCCCCGGCCGCCGGCAACACGCATGCCAGCGCCAGCGCAACGCCGCACTGCGGCCAGTTGTTTTTCTTTGTCATTTCTTCCCCTTCAGTGCCAGCGATGGGCCCCGTCGAGCCCCGCCGCCAGAATACACGCTTGCACGCAGCCCGGCACGCCAGCGTCAAAGATTTAACATTTTTGTTAATTATCGATGGAAATTTTTGCGGTCAACAAGCTTGATTTCATTGGGGAAATTGTGCGACTACACATTCTTTTTTGAGCGACAACGATACGTTCAGAATTCGCCGGAACGACACAATTACCGATGAATATGACTGTCGTATGCCTTTGTGCCGTGTAACGATGGGTTGTTGAGGCCGCCTTTGGCCCGGCACTCAGAACAAGCACATCACTCACGGAGAACTGTATGAACTGGAATCACTTGGTAAAAGCAAGCGTCGGTATCGTTGCAGCAGCAGCCTGCCTGGCAGCCCAGGCGGGGTCGAACGGGGTGACTGTCAGCCTGAGTGCTGAAAAATCCTCGCTCGGCAAGCAGGATGACGTGGTCGTGCGCGTCACCATCACCAATACCTCGTCCAAGCCGCAATACGTGCTCAAATGGCACACCCCGTTTGCCGGTGTCGAAGACCACCTGTTCGACGTCACCCGCGACGGCGTGGACGTACCGTACCAGGGCCGCCATTACAAGCGCCCTGCCCCGACCGCCAAGGATTACTACCTGCTCAAGCCGGGCGCCTCGCACACCGCCAAGGTGGAACTGTCGTCCATGTACGACATGAGCGTCACCGGCGACTACGCGATCCGCTACCACGCGGCCTCGTTCAACCTGTTCAACTCGACGGACGACGACGAGAACAGCCTGACCGCGCGCCAGGGCGAGCGCGAGATCGGCGAGATCGCATCGGCGCCGGTATCGCTGTGGATCGATGGCCGCCTCGAGCGCGGCACGGTGGTGGCCGACGCCAACGAGCTGGCACGCCAGGCGGTGGGACCGGCCGGCATTTCGTTCGCCAGCTGCAGCTCGTCGCAGCAGACCTCGATCAACTCGGCCTTGTCGGCCGCCAAGACCATGGCCAACGGCAGCGTCAGCTATCTCAACAGCAACCTGCAGGGCACGCGCTATAAAAAATGGTTCGGCGCCTACACCTCGGGCCGCTACTCGACGGTGAAATCGCACTTCACCAATATCAAGGGCGCGCTCGATTCCAAGCCGATCGTGGTCGATTGCAGCTGCAAGGAATCGTACTACGCCTATGTGTACCCGACCCAGCCTTACAAGATCTACGTCTGCAACGCCTTCTGGACGGCGCCGACCGCCGGTACCGACTCGAAAGGCGGCACCCTGATCCACGAGCTGAGCCATTTCAACGTGGTGGCGGGAACGGATGACTGGGCGTATGGCCAGTCGGCCGCCGCCAGCCTGGCGACCAGCAATCCGACCAAGGCGGTCGACAATGCCGACTCGCACGAATATTTCAGCGAGAATACGCCGTCGCTGCCGTAAGCTGGCGCGCCATGAAAAACAGCCTGGCCGCGTGAGTGGCCAGGCTGTTTTTTTATCGCCAGCCCGTCGCATTTATTGGCCGTGCTGCATTCCTATTGTTCTTCCGGCCGCGCCACCTGGGTATGCGTGAACACCGTCGAGGCCGGTTTCATGGCCAGCGGATTATCCAGCTGCTGCAAGTCAAGCACGTAACTTCCCGTATGGCTGAGCCGGTAGCGCTGCTTGCCCGGCGCAAAATCATACGACTGCGTGATGTCGATGGTATTGCGGTGCACGCCGTTCGGCTCCACCTTGAAATAATCGTCGGCCTGCGGCGGCGCGCGCTTGACCACCGGGCCGATGTAATTGACCGGCGCCGCGCTGCCCGCCAGGCTGATGTCGAAATCGGGCCCGAACAGCTGGCGGCCCTGGTAGGTTACTTTCCACAGATAAATCGGCTGCCTGGTCCTGTTGGTCACCGTCAAGGTCACCAGCACCTTGCCGCCGCGCGAAGCGACCGATACCTTCTCGCTTACGCCACTGATCGGCTTCTCTTTTGCATAGGCCAGTCCCAGCGCCATGAGCATCAACACGCCCGCCACTGATCGTTTCATCGCCTCGCTCCTTGTCTCGTACTTGTCGGTCCCGGCCGAAAGCGCTGTGCCTGAAACGGGTCCGGGTCGCCCGCCTGCGCCGTTCCCGGCCATTGTGCACCGTTTCAGCGCGCAAGCCAGCCCGGTTGAATCAACGGGTGGGGATTTCGGTCGTGGTATCGGGCAGGGCCGACAGGATCGTCACCGCCACGCGCCGGTTGCGCGCGCGGCCTTCGGGCGTGGCGTTGGAGGCGACCGGGATATTGGCGCCATGCCCCACGGCCGTCAGGCGTTCGGGCGCCACGCCGCTGTCGATGAACAGGCGCACCACGCTGCTTGCGCGCACCGCCGACAATTCCCAGTTCGACGGGAACAGCGCGTTGCGGATCGGGGTCGGGTCGGTATGGCCTTCTACCTGCACCGCGTGCGGGTCGTCCTTGAGCAGCACCGCCAGCGCGCGCAGGGCCTGGTCCGACTCGGGCGTGAGCGCAGCGTCGCCCGGGTCGAACAGCACGCTGGCATTGATCTCCACGCTCACCCCGCGGCTGTTCTGCGTCACCCGCACCTTGCCTTCGCGCACCAGCGGGGCCAGGGTCGAGGTCAGCTTTTGCGCCAGCTGGGTCAGGCGTTCCTTCTCGCGCCGCATGGCTTCGGCGCGCCGCTTGACCAGCGGGTCGGGCAGCACGATCAGCTGCGGCACATCGCTGCTGGCGACGCTGGCCGTCTTCTGGTCCTTGCCCCCAAAAGCGTCGCCGAGCGAGACCGAAAACACCTTGTATTTTCCTTCGTTGACCACCGAAATGGCATACATGACCACAAAAAACGCAAACAGCAAGGTGATGAAATCGGCGTACGAAATGAGCCAGCGTTCGTGATTTTCGTGCTCGGCTTCGTACTTTTTGCGGGCCATGGTCAGGGCCGCGAAAGCAGGCAGGCGACGCGTTCTTCGATCACGCGCGAATGGTCGCCGCTGGCGATGTCATGAAAGACATCGGTGAGGATTTCGTACTGGGTCACCCGTTCGGCGACGATGGTCTTGAGCTTGTTGGCGATCGGGTAGAAGAACATATTGGCCAGCCCGACCCCGTACACGGTCGACACGAAAGCGACCGCGATCCCGCTGCCGAGCTTGCCCGGGTCGCTCAGGTTTTCCATCACGTGGATCAGCCCCAGCACCGCCCCCAGAATGCCGATGGTGGGCGAGTAGCCGGCCGCCGCTTCCCAGATCTTGACCGCCTGGCGTTCGCCGAATTCGTAGGCCGTCACTTCCATCTCGAGCAGGCTGCGCAGCTTGTCGGGGGCGATGCCGTCGACCACCAGGCGCAGGCCCTTCTGCACGAATTTATCTTTGTTGACGGCCATGTATTTTTCCAGCGACAAGAGCCCATCGCGGCGCGCATGCAAGCCCCACACGGCGATCTCGCGCGCCAGCGCGGCGCGCTGGGAGGGCGGCGGCGAAAACACCCAGCGCAGCATGCGCACGCCGCGCATGAAGGTCGGCGCTTCGCTTTGCAGCAGCACGGCGCCGACGGTGCCGATGACGACGATGGCAAACGCCGCCGGCTGCACCAGCGAAGACAGCTTGCCGCCCTCGAGCGCCTGGCCGACCAGGAGGCCGGCCAGCGCCAGGAAAATCCCCGCTACGCTGGCCCGGTCCACGCCTGCTCCTTCAGGCACGCCCGCAGGCGCGCGACCGCCTGGGTGTGCAATTGCGACACGCGCGATTCCGATACACCCATGACGGCCCCGATCTCTTTCAGGTTCAGTTCTTCTTCGTAGTACAGACCCATAAGGATTTTCTCGCGCGGCGGCAGGTTGTCGATGGCATCGATGACCGCCTGGCGGAAGTCGCCGTCGAGCAGGCTGCGCAGCGGATCGGCATCGTCCACCGCATAGCGGTCGAGGAAGCTGTCGTTGCCGCCCTCGTTGTCGTGAAAATCTTCGTAGTAGACCAGCTGGTGGCCGCCGCCGTCGGTGAGCATGTCCTGGTAGTCGGCCAAGGACAGTTTCAAGCTCTTGGCCACTTCCGATTCGGTGGGCGGGTGGCCCAGCTTTTGCTGCAGGGTGCTCATCGCCGTTTCGATCTTGCGCATGTTCTGGCGCATCGAGCGCGGCAGCCAGTCGCTGCTGCGCAGTTCGTCGAGCATGGCGCCGCGGATGCGCAGCACGGCATAGGTTTCGAACTGGGCGCCGTGGGTTTCTTCATAGCGGCTGATGGCGTCGAGCAGGCCGATCATGCCGGCCTGGACCAGGTCGTCCACTTCCACGCTGGGCGGCAGCTTGGCCTTCATGTGGTGGGCGAGCCGCTTCACCAAGGGCATATGCTCGGTCAGTAAATGGTTCTTGTCCGCTTTCCCTTTGACGGTGTACATAGATCTCAGTATGTTTTAAGAGCCAAAATGGGAAGTCCCCCCTGTGTGCCCGAGCTGCGGCATGGCCGACAGGGCAAAGCGCCCCGCCAGCTGGCGAAATGCAACCGAGGCTCCCGCCAGCGGGAACGCGTCGACCACGGCCCGGCCCAAGCGCGCGGCCCGGTGCAGGTATTCATCCGCCGGGACCGAGCCCATCGACGTGAGCTGTACGGCAAGGTAACGACTTGCCGCAGATGACATATTATCGTATACCACCTTGGCTTCGGCTTCGGATGCGCCCGTGACCAGAATTCCGAACGGACGGCGTCCCAACTGTTGCGAAAGTCGCTTGATGAGGGCGTACGCGGCGGTGATCGAGCTGGCGCTGGTGGACACCTGGACCACGATTTCGGCGCTCTCCATGACCGGCACCGGAAAGGTGTCGTCGTCGCCGAATTCGCCGTCGACAATGACGATGCCGGTCTGCTTGACCAGCACCTCGAAAGTCTTGGCCAGGCGCCGCGCTTCGTCCGGGCCGCCGCGCGCGCGCGCCATGCTGACCACGCCGAAGCCCTGCGGCACCTGGTGGATGATCTGGTTCAGCGCGCATTGCTGGCGCGCCACCTGCAGCAGGCTGGCGCGGTCGGCCACGCCGAGGCGCTGGGCCACGCCGTATTCGCGGTCGCAGGCGTCGACGATCAGCACGTCGTTGCCGGCCCGGGCCAGCGAGGCGCCCAGGTTGACCAGCATGGCGCCCTTGTCGTCTTCGGGGGTGGCCGACAGAAAGGTGACGATGCGTGGCTTGGGTCCGGCCAGCATCCGGCGCAGGCCTTCGGCCTGGTCGAAATCGAAGTGATTAGCCAAGGGACACCTCGCGCAGGCTGCGGTCGTTGCGGGCGCTGCTGGTGTTGGCCATCAAGAGCGGCAGTTCGGCATCCGAAAACTGGGTAGCGGCGGCGTCGCGCTTGAGGCGGAAGGCGCGGTCGACCAGCATGTTGCGGTCGGCCAGGTGCAGGTCTTCCGGCACGCGCTGGCCGTTCGAGACATAAAACAGGTTCAGTTTCTGGCGGATCACGACGTCGAGCACATTGCCGATCGAGGCCGCTTCGTCGAGCTTGGTCATGATGCAGCCGGCCAGGCCGCTGCCCTGGTAGGCGCGCACCACTTCGTTGAGGGTTTCGTTGGTCGAGGTCGAGTTCAGGCACAGCAGGCGCTTGACGTCGGCGCCGGTCTCGGACAGCATCGCCACCTGTTCGGCCACGTTCTGGTCGCGCTGGGACACGCCGACCGTGTCGATCAGCACGGTATGCTTGTTGCGCAATTCTTTCAGGGCGATGCGCAGGTCCGATTCATCTTTCACCGAGTGCACCATCACGCCCAGGATCTTGCCGTAGATGCGCAGTTGTTCGTGGCCGCCGATACGATAGGCGTCGGTGGTGATCAGGGCCAGTTTCTCCGGGCCGTGGCGCATCACGCAGCGCGCCGCCAGCTTGGCGGTGCTGGTGGTCTTGCCGACGCCGGTCGGGCCGACCAGGGCGAACACGCCGCCCTTTTCCAGGATTTCATCTTCGTTCGAGATGCTGGTCAGGTTGCGCGCGAGGACGGTCTTAATCCAGCGCAGGCTCTCGGCGGCATCCTTGCCGGCCGGGAGTTTTTCGATCAGGTAGCGCGACAGGCTGGGCGAGAAACCGGCGGCCAGCATTTCGCGCAGCACGCCGGCTTTTTGTGGTTCGCGCTGCTGGGTGGTGCCCCAGGCGATTTCGGCCAGTTGACTTTCCATCAAGCCACGCATGGCGCGGATTTCATTCATCATGCCCGACATTTCGGCGGCGGCGCTGTCCTTGGCCTGATTCATGGCCTGCATCATCATCGACGACATTTGCGAGGCCATCATCGACATGTCGAACTGTTCCGGCTGGACCGCGTAGGCCGGGGCCGGGGTTGGGGCGACGCGGCGGTTGGCGTAGGTGTCCGGCGGGATCGACAGGGATGGGCGCGGCTGGGCCATCTCGGATTCCGGCGCGGGCGAAGAGATCGAGGCGACGTCATCGCTGGCGAGTGCCAGGATTTCGACCACGCCATCGACCGGGCGATTGGACAGGATGACGGCGTCGGGCCCGAGCGCTTCGCGTACTTTACGCAGTGCGTCGCGTGATGTTGCAGCCGTAAATTTTTTGACATTCATCGCCAACTCCTGGGGGTTCCTGCTGGGTGCTCACATGAGCACTGACAGGGTCCATTATTGACGATGCAGGATGGAAACGATCTGGGGAGGAGGATGGGAAAAGGGGTTCATTTCGGTTTCAAGGTTTGTACGCTGAGCGCATCGCCACCGTCGTTCCCGGCATTGCCGCAACCGACTTCCCGCGCAGGCGGGAATCCAAGCACATTTGATCAGCGCCACGATCACCGGCAGCCTTCCAACCAGAATGATCGAATGGACAAGTACAGCTATGTTTATATGCTGGCCAGCACCCGCTACGGCACCTTGTATATTGGCGTGACATCGGATCTGGTCAAGCGCGTCTGGCAGCACCGTCATGGCGTGGTCGAAGGCTTCACCAAACAGCACAAGATCCACAGGCTGGTCTGGTACGAGACCCACGGCGACATCATGGAAGCGATCAAGCGCGAGAAGCGGCTCAAGAAATGGGAGCGGGCGTGGAAGGTGAAGATGATTTCGACCAGCAATCCGACCTGGCGGGATTTATATGAAGATTTTACACCGTGAAAAATGCGGCAAGGGCTCCGCCCACAGACCGTCAAACCGTCTCTTGCGCGCAGGCGGGAGCCCATGGCACCTATGCTTAGCGAAGGTGCTATGGATTCCCGCCTGCGCGGGAACGACGTGGTAGGGGCGGAGCGGGAACGACGAGGTAGAGGTGGAGCAACGGCTCCGGCCACAGACCGTCAAACCGTCTCTCCCGCGCAGGCGGGAGTCTATAGCACCTGTGATGAGCGAAGGTGCTATGGGCTGCCGCCTTCGCAGGAGAGACGAGCTAACGCTGGAGAACAACGATACCTTAGCGCTCAGCTCAGCTCGACTCAACTCAGGGACGACTTACTGCGCACCCACCAGATTCGTCACATGAATCGTCTTGGTCTCCGGAATCTCATTATGCGACAGCACCTTCAACTGCGGCAACGCGCGGCGCAGGAATTTCGACAGCAAGGCCCGTAACGGCCCCGGCACCAGCAGCACCGGCGTCAAGCCCATCTGCTCCTGCTGCGCCGCCGCCGCGCCAGCCTGCTGCGCAATCGTATCGGCCAGGCCCGGCTCGATCCCGGCGCCATCGCCACCGGCGCCCATGGCCTGCATCAGCAAACGCTCAAGCCGGTTATCCAGGGTCATCACCGACAACTCATTCGTGCCCGGGAACAACTGCTGCACGATCGCCCGCCCCAGCGCAATCCGGACCACGGCGGTCAGATCAGCCGGATCCTGGGTCTGCGGCGCATACTCGGCCAGGGTCTCGATCACGGTCCGCATATCACGGATGTGCACGCCTTCAATCAGCAGATTCTGCAACACTTTTTGCAGGGTCGACAGCGACACCAGCTTCGGCACCAGGTCTTCCACCAGCTTCGGCGCTTCCTTGGCCAGGTGGTCGAGCAAAGCTTGCACTTCGGCACGGCCGAGCAATTCCGACGCGTGGGTGGTGATCAAATGGTTCAGGTGCGTCGCCACCACGGTACCGGCATCGACCACCGTATAGCCCATGCTCTGCGCTTCGTCGCGCAGGCCGGCGTCGATCCACACCGCCGGCAAGCCGAACGCCGGATCGGTGGTCACCAGCCCGGCCAGGCTGCCGCTGGCCATGCCCGGATTGATCGCCAAAAACTGCCCGTTCATCGACTCGCCGCTGCCCACTTCCACGCCCTTGAGGGTGATGCGGTAGGCCGACGGTTTCAGTTCCAGGTTGTCGCGGATGTGCACCGGCGGCGCCAAAAAGCCGACTTCCTGCGCGAACTTCTTGCGAATCCCCTTGATGCGCTTGAGCAGCTCGCCGCCCTGCGTCTTGTCGACCAGCGGAATCAAACGGTAACCGACTTCCAGCCCCAGGGTATCGACCGGCATGATGTCTTGCCAGCTGGCTTCTTCCTGCTCGGTCGGGGCCGGCGGGGTCGGTGCTTCGATTTCTTCCGGCGGCGGCGCCTTGGCCTTCTTGTTGATCAGATACGCAGTGCCGCCCAGCGCGCCGGCCAGCAACAGGAACACCATGTTCGGCATGCCGGGAATCAAGCCCATGCCGCCGATGATCGCGGCGGTGATGTACAGCACTTCCGGCTTGGCGAACAACTGGCGCACCAGCTGGGTGCCGATGTCCTGGTCGCTGGCCACGCGCGAGACCACGATACCGGCTGCGGTCGAGATGATCAAGGAGGGAATCTGCGCCACCAGGCCGTCGCCGATGGCCAAGAGGGTGTAGGTCTTGGCCGCTTCGCCGAAGGCCATGTCATGCTGCAAGACACCGACCAGCAAGCCGCCGATCACGTTGATCACCGTGACCATGATGCCGGCCACCGCGTCGCCGCGCACGTATTTCGAGGCACCGTCCATGGCGCCGTAGAATTCGGCTTCCTGGGCGACTTCGGTACGGCGGCGGCGCGCTTCGTCTTCGGCGATCAGGCCGGCGTTGAGGTCGGCGTCGATCGCCATCTGTTTACCAGGCATGGCGTCCAGGGCGAAACGCGCACCCACTTCGGCGATCCGGCCGGCACCCTTGGTGACGACGGTAAAGTTAATGATGGTCAGGATGATGAACACGACGATACCGACCGTGTAGTTGCCACCGATCAGGAAGTGACCGAAGGCTTCAATCACTTTACCGGCTGCGGCGCCGCCGGTGTGGCCTTCGGTCAGCACGATCCGGGTCGAGGCCACGTTCAGCGACAGGCGCAGCATGGTCGACACCAGCAGGATGGTCGGGAAAGCCATGAAGTCGAGCGGCTTGACCGTGTACAGGCTGGTCAGGAGCACGATGACCGACAGCGCGATGTTGAAGCTGAAGAACACGTCCAGCACGAAGGCCGGCAGCGGCAGGATCATCATCATCAAGAGCATGATGATGATGGCCGGCGCCGCCAGGGCGTTGCCGCCGCCTTTCATTCCACTTAACCAGGAGGGCATATTCAGGCGGTTCATGGTGTGGCTCCGTTCTTCGGTTCAGGTTTCGTTTGCGATGCCGGGTCATGCGGGTCGAGCTCGGGTGGTACGCGCAGCCTGGTCGGCCGGTCGGGATAGGTGCCGCCGTCCTTCTTGTAGGTGCGCAGCTGGAACACATACGCCAGCACTTCGGCCACCGCCGAGTACAGCGCTTCCGGAATCTCCTCGCCGATCTCGGTGTGCTTGTGCAGCGCACGGGCCAGCGCCGGCGCTTCCAGCATGGCCACATTGTTTTCCCTGGCCAGTTCGCGGATCTTGGCCGCCACCTCATCGGCGCCCTTGGCCACCACGCGCGGCGCGCCGCGCTGGCCGTCGCCGTATTTCAGCGCCACCGCATAGTGGGTCGGGTTGGTGACCACCACATCGGCGGTCGGCACGTCGGCCATCATGCGGCGCTGCGACATTTCGCGCTGCATCTGGCGGATCTTGCCCTTGATCTGAGGATTGCCGTCCGACTCTTTCGACTCCTGGATCATTTCCTGGCGCGTCATCTTGAGCTTGTTCGCGTAGTGCCAGATCTGGTAAGGGCCGTCGATCGCGGCCACGATGCCGAGCCCGCCGACGATGAACAGGAAGGCCGAACCGATCAGGTCAACCATGTGGGCACTGCCGCTTTTCAGTGGCTCGACGGCCAGGCCGATGACGGCCTCTTTCTGGCTCATCACGACCATCCAGGCGATGGTGCCGACCACGATGGTCTTGGCGATCGCCTTGAGCAATTCGACCAGCGCATTGGTGGAGACCATGTTGGTCAGGCCGCGCACCGGGTTCAGCTTGTTAAAGTTCGGCATGAACGACTTGCTGCTGAACAGCCAGCCGCCGATCAGCAGGGGCGAGGCCAGCGCCACCAGCATGACGGCCAGCGCCAGGGGCAGGCAGGCCAGCATGACCTGGGCGATATCGCTGGCCACGCGCAGGATCATGGCGTTCGGGTTGAAGATTTGCTCGCGGTCCATGGCCATGCCGGAGACCATGGTCGCGTTGAGCTGGCGCACGATGCCGGCGCCGAAGAACCACAGGGTGCAGCCAGCCGTCATCAGGACAGTGAATGTCGCCACTTCCCGCGAGCGGGGCACGTCGCCTTCTTCACGCGCCTGCTCCAATCGCTTGGGTGACGCTGCTTCTGTCTTTTCTGCGTCGCTACTGTCTGACATGCCAGGCTCCCGTTAACAGATGCCATTATTCGCGATATTGCTCTGAAGCTATCTAGCGATTAGGACGGCAAACAGGGCTCAATTCGGCTGGTGGCTGGCGAACGGGGCGATGGCACAGGCTCTCGTATAATCGAAAATTATCAACCTCTACACGAATAGTATGAATTCGATGGCCCCACCCGAGCCCCAGGAAGCCCTGGTCGACGCCGACCTCAAGGAGGATGGCGACTTTTCCGACATGCTCAGCGAACAGCGCATCCTGCTGCCGGGTGCGCAGATGCTGACCGCGTTCCTGATCATCCTGCCCTTCAACGGCGGTTTCAAGCAGATCGTGCAGACCGAGAAGATCGTGTTCCTGGCAACCTTCGTGCTGGCCCTGATGAGTTTGGTGCTATTGAGTGCGCCGGCGATCCAGCACCGCCTGATGCGCCCGCTCAACGACCGCGCGCGCTTCAAGCAGGTGGCGACGCGGCAGATCGTGGCGGGGGCGTTTGCGCTGGCGATTGCGCTGATCCTGGCAACCAACCTGGTGATGTCGGAAGTGTTCGGGCATGTGGTGGGGCTGATCATGGCCGGCGGCATCGCCACCTTCATCACCTGCGTATGGTGGTTTTTGCCAGCCTATTTGAAGCGGATGCACGGGTATTAACGGATCTTCTTCGCCTGGGCCTGTTTCACCACCTGATCGATGGCGCCAAACACCGACTTGCCCGCGCCATCGAGCATCTCGATCTTGATGGTGTCGCCAAACAGCATGAACGGCGTGCTTGAGACGCCATCGGCAATCATCTCCAGCGCGCGCTTCTCGGCGATGCACGAATAGCCGCGCTTGGCATCCTTGTTCGACACCGTGCCGGACCCGAGAATCGTGCCGGCACGCGCATTGCGTGTTTTACACAGATGTGCCAGCAGTTGGGCGAAGTTGAACACCATATCGACGCCGGCATGCGGCTGGCCGACCAGCTTGCCGTTCCAGGTCGAGCGCAGCGGCAAATGCACCTTGGCGTCTTGCCAGGCGTCGCCCAGCTCATCGGGCGTGACCGCCACCGGCGAAAACGACGATGCCGGCTTGGACTGCAGGAAGCCGAATCCCTTGCCCAGTTCGGCCGGAATCAGGTTGCGCAGCGACACATCATTGACCAGCACCAGCAGGCGGATCTGGTCGAAGGCCTGGTGCGGCGTGCTGCCCATCGGCACATCGCCCGTGATCACGGCCACCTCGGCCTCGAAATCGATACCCCATTCTTCATGCGCCAGCACGATGTCGTCGGTCGGGCCGAGAAAATCATCGCTGCCGCCCTGGTACATCAGCGGATCATCCCAGAACGAGGCCGGCATCTCGGCATCGCGCGCCTTGCGCACCAGCTCCACGTGATTGACATACGCCGAGCCATCGACCCACTGGAACGCGCGCGGCAGCGGCGCCATGCATTGGGCCGGATCGAAATCGAAGCTGCGCGCCGCGCGCCCGGTGTTGAGCAGAAGATACAGGTCGTTCAGCTGGGGCGAAATGAAGGCCCAGTCGTCCAGCGCCGCCTGCAAGGTGGGCGCGATGCCATCGGCCACGTGCGCCGTTTTCAGGTCGCGCGCGACCACCACCAGCTGGCCGTCGCGGCTACCGTCCTTGAGTGTGGCTAATTTCATGATGTGAGCTAAGACGCAATCAGCCCGGCACCAGCAAGTCGCGCTGCGCCTGGTCCAGATAGCACCATTCGCCTTCGGCAAGACCGAGCGACGCCAGGGTCAGCTGGCCGATGGCGGACCGGTGCAGCGCACTGCAATGGTTGCCGGCGGCGGCCAGCATGCGTTTGACCTGGTGATACTTGCCTTGTTCCAGCACGATTTCGAGCTGGTGCTCGCCGCGCTGCACACAGCTGAGCGCCGCCAGTGGCGCTGGCTCGTCATGCAGTTTGACGCCGGACAGAAGTTGTGCAATCAGTTCCGGCGTGACGCTGTCCTGCGTGGTGGCCTGATATATCTTGGGCACGTGCCGTTTGGGCGAGGACTGGGTGTGGATGAACGGCCCGTCGTCGGACATCAGCAACATGCCGGTGGTGTCATGGTCGAGCCGGCCGACAGGTTGCACGTCGCGCCAGGTGAATTGTTCGGGAAGCAATGTCAATACGCCAGGATGGTGGCTCGGCTTGCGCGAACACTCGACGTTGACCGGTTTATGCAGCGCGATATACACATGTTCGCGGTAGACCCACTCGTCATCGAAGATGGTCATGACCAGGCCCTCGGTGTCGATGGCAGTCTTGTAGTCGGTATGGGGGGCGCCGTTGATGACGATTTCACCATCGTCGATCAGGGTGCGGCAATATTTGCGTGTGCCGAATCCCTGCGATTGCAGGATGCGGTCCAGGGATAATTTACTCATGGGCGAGACTTTACCAGATGCGCCCCGTAGCGGATAGGAATCGGCTTAGTCGGTTGTAGGAGAAATGCCGAACAAGCGCGAATTACGGAAGAGCCATTGAGCATCTTTGACACAGATCAAGAGTGACAGGAGTCCGGTTGTTACACTGAAACTTCAGTAGGAATCGGCCTAACGCCACCTGCTAATGCTTACGGCACCACTAGGATAACTGAACAGTACAAACATGATGAGGACCAGGATGCGCACTATGACTAACGCCGCGACGCCATTGGACAACGCCGACTTCCTGGAATCGGCCGCCGACAATCTCCCCGACAATCCGCTGGCGCAGTCGGCGCTGGAAACCACGCGCGATGCGATCGCCCGCTGGACCGGCGGCATCCACCTGCCGCGCATGCTGGTGCCGGGCATGGTGCGGGTGTCGCCCCAGGCGCGCTGGTATGCCCAGGCCAACCAGGGCTTCCAGGAGTGGCTGAGCGAGGGTGGCTTCCAGGGCGCCGATGGCGATGCTGGTGCAAGCGCCGATTCCGCCTTGCGCACCGATTGCGCAGGCCGCGTTGTGCTCGACGTGGCCGCGTCGGACCGGCTGCGCACGGTGGACGCCGAGAACAGCGATTTTTGCCTGGATTGATTTCGCCGTGCGGATGGCCGCCGTACCCGCCGTACCGTTACGCATCCCGCACAGCGCAATTCTGCCCCAAACCCGATGTTCCGGTCATTCCCGCGCAGGCGGGAATCCAAGGCACCGTCGCTTAGCGTAAATGCCCTGGATTGCCGTGGGAGCGCCTAGGAGTCTGCGCGGGAAGTCATTTCTACCAATGGTAAAAATGACGGATCTGAATCTTGGGTTTGAAAAATCAACAGGCAACAATGCAGCACGCGTCGCATTCGCCAAAGGCACAGGAATAAGGGGTGGAAAAAGATGGATGGAAAACGGCGGCTTTCACACCGCCGCTTCCATGTCCCCATGCGGGGACTACTTGCGAGGAATTGTAATTCTCTCTATGCCGCATCATGATGCGGTTAGTAGTTCATTTCAAACAAACTGCTGCCAACACACGCTTTACTTTTTATATCGGCCTCCCTTGGAAAGAACTACAGGTCCAATATAGAACACCTGTCCGAACTTTCAAGGAAAATATTTCATCTTCGAACTCAACGCAACACTGGCCGGGCCGATGGCCCCAGTGTTTTCACCATGCCCGCCCCGACCGACGCACCGAATTTTTTCAGCACCCGCTCTGGCAAACCTTCATGCGCCGTGTAGTCGACAATATCTTCGGCCTTGACCACATCGCGCGCGGTTGTCTCGACCGTACCGAAACCATCGGCCAGGCCCATCTCGACCGCCTTGGCGCCGCTCCAGAACAGACCCGAAAACGTCTCCGGCGTCTCTTTCAGGCGCTTGCCGCGGCCGGTGCGCACCACCGAAATGAACTGCTGGTGGATTTCGTTGAGCATGGCCTGGGCATGCGCCTTGTGCTTGTCCGATTGCGGGCTGAAAGGATCGAGGAAACCCTTGTTGTCGCCCGCCGTGAGCAAACGCCGCTCGACCCCGAGTTTTTCCATGGTGCCGGTAAAGCCGAAACCGTCCATCAGCACCCCGACCGAACCGACAATACTGGCCTTGTTCACAAAGATCTTATCGGCCGCGGCGGCGATGTAATACCCGCCCGAGGCGCAGATTTCATCGACCACCACGTACACCGGCTTGGCCGGATACGCCTGTTTCAGGCGCGCGATCTCATCGACGATATTGCCCGCCTGGACCGGACTGCCGCCCGGGCTGTTAATCCGCAGGACCACCGCCACCGAGCCGGAATCGGCAAATGCCTTGTTCAAGGAGGGAATCACCACGTCGGCCGATCCGCTGCCTTCCGATTCGATGCTGCCGTCGATTTCGATCAGGGCGGTATGGCGCCCCAGCGTCTCGCTGTCGGAACCGGTGAAATCGAAATCGAAAAATGCCCACAGCGCGAAAAACGCCAGCCCGAGAAACGTCAGCTTGAAAAAAATCCCCCAGCGGCGCGTGGCGCGCTGTTCGCGTACCGTGGCAAAGACCAGCTTTTCCAGGGTTTCGCGTTCCCAGTTGCCCGTGGTCGGGACCGCTGCCAGCGTGCTGTCCTGGCCAAAAGTGTTGTCGCTCATAAATCGCTTTACTTAAATAGTTGCCGGTGAATGCTGCTGGCGCTTCAGGCGACGGGCGGTTGGATGAACTCGTCGGGTTCCCAGTAAATCTGCCCGTCTTCCTCGCGCACGCCGATCGGACGCAGGCGAGCGCCCTTGCACGGTCCGCCCGCGCAAAAGCCGCTCTCGGGAACGTAGATGGCGCCGTGGGTCGAGCACATCAGGTACACGCCGCTCGACTCGAAGAACTCGCCTTCGGCCCAGTCCAGCTCGATTGGCACGTGAGCGCAGCGGTTCAGGTAGGCGTACACCACGCCCTTGTGGCGCACCACGAAGCCGGTGGCCTTGTCGCCGAACGCGAGGACGCCGAAGCGTACGCCCTTGCCGCCTTCGAGCACCTGTCCGGATGCACAGACCAGTACGCCGCCCTGTCCGGCCATCATGCGTTCTCGCTCAGCCAGGTGCGCAGCTCGGCCACCGTCTGCGCCGAGTAAATCGGCTTGCAGGCGGTCAGTTGCTCGTGCGGATGGGCGCCGTACTGCACGGCGATCCCGGCCGCGCCGGCATTATTTGCCATCAGCAAGTCATGCGTGGTGTCGCCGATCATCACCGTGCGCTTGAGATCCTGCCCCAGTTCACGCGTCAGTTCCTGCAGCATGGCCGGGTGCGGCTTGGAAAATGTCTCATCGGCGCAACGGGTGGCGTCGAACAGCGAGAGCAGTCCGACCGCATTGAGCGACCGGTTCAGGCCGACGCGGCTTTTGCCGGTGGCCACTGCCAGAAAATAGGCTTCCTGCGAAAGTTCGGTCAACATCTCGCGAACGCCGTCGAACAGCACCAGTTCGTGGTCCTTGGACAAATAGTGAAACCGGTAACGCTCGACCATGCGCGGATAAAACGCGGGATCGATATTCGGCATCACGGCCTGCATCGCTTCGTGCAAACCGAGGCCGATGACGTGCGAGGCGGCATCGTCGCGCGGGATCGGCAAGCCGAGGTCCCTGGCGGCGGCCTGGATGCACTTGACGATGGTGGACGTGCTGTCCATCAAGGTGCCGTCCCAGTCGAAAACGATCAGATCAAATTGCTTACGTGCCATGTATTGCGGCCGCTTGTGGCGGCCGGCTCCTTCCAGGATGGTTCGACGCGCTTTAGCGCGGTGCTGAGTTCAGCGGTTTGCCCAAGCTTACCAAGAAACGTTCGCATTCTGCTGGCAACGGTGCATTTATCGTTACATCCTTGCCGCTTTCCGGGTGGGTAAACGTGATTTGATGCGCGTGCAGGAACATGCGCTTGAGCGCGCCGCGCGTGGCGTCGCCCTTGAGCAGCACGCGGTTTAGCGCAAAATCGCCGTATTTATCATCGCCAAGAATGGCAAAGCCCGACGAAGCCAGATGAACGCGAATCTGGTGGGTACGTCCGGTTTTCAGTTCGGCTTCGAGCAGGGCGAACTTGTCGAACTTGCGCAGCAGGCTGAACACGGTATGCGATTCCATGCCGCCGGCCTGTACGCACACGCGCCGTTCGCCGTCGGCGGTGGTGAACTTGTGCAGCGGCAGCTTGATGTGCTGGCGCGCGTTTTTCCAGTCGCCCGCAACCATGGTCAGGTAGCGCTTGTCGGTCAGGCCGTCGCGCATCTGCTCGTGCAGGTTGGTGAGGGCCGAACGCTTTTTGGCCAACAACAACAAACCCGAAGTTTCGCGGTCGAGCCGGTGCACCAGTTCCAGGAACTTGGCGTCCGGCCGGGCCGCGCGCAACTGTTCGATCACGCCATACGAGACGCCCGAACCGCCATGCACCGCCACGCCGCACGGCTTGTCGATGATGAGCAGGTGCGCGTCTTCGAACAAAATGGGGAATTCGGCGCCCGGCACCACGGCGGTCGACTTCTCGGCCACCCGCACCGGCGGAATGCGCACCACGTCGCCGCTTTCAAGCCGGTACAGCTGGTCGATCCGGCCCTTGTTGACGCGCACCTCGCCGGAGCGCAGGATCCTGTAAATATGGCTTTTTGGTACGCCCTTACAGACCCGCAACAAGTAGTTGTCGATCCGCTGTCCGGCTTCTTCTTCGGTGATTGTGACAAATTGGGCTTGAACGGGGGCCTGTGATGAAGGGGGAACAACATCGTTTTGCATCTTCATTTGCTCTGTCTTCCCAGAAATTCTCTCTAAGTCCTTCATTTTGAATATATAATCGACAGGCGGCGGTCAAACCTCTGCTGGTGTAAGAATTAAAACGATATTTTACACAGGGGCGTCTCCATCGGCCCCGCCAAATTGCAAATTCGATGGAAAAAATGTGTACGCACATCCCGGCGCGAATCAAGGTTGCACCGTTGTTGTAATCGGATAACGCGCAAGGCTGCGGAATGGATTGTTTGGAATTGTAAGGATAAGTACTGGCAAGCTGTCCCTCGGGGCCAGCTCGCCGGATGATGGCGTCGATAACGCTTGTCGTTTTCGCCCGACCCGAAGTAAGCCTCATCCTGAAGGCTTGAGAATAAGGGAGCTCGAACAACCTACTGCGCGGCGCAATTGCCGCCCTGCGATGCTCACCGTACCTTCGTACGGCTGCGTTTCTCGGACGGCACTTGCGCCGCTCGCTACGGTTTTTCGAGCCCCCCAAGGGCTGGTGTTTAAGCCTGATATCGAAGTCTTAGTATGTTCGCTGGCGACGGTCTGGCTCACTGATTTCGCTCGGCCTGGCTTTGTCTGTACCCCGCATAATCCGGGGCTGCTGCAGCTGAAGTTGCAGGCGATGCGTCACTCGGCATGTCGATCGACCCCACCGCGCCCTGTCGCGGCCGCGACGCTTTGCGTTGCTGCGCCGTGCGAAAAGGCATACCCACCCTCCACTTCCCTTCCCGCGTACATCCCCTGTACTTTTCGCCGCCCTGCGCCCAGCGCAAGGTGGCACTGGAACGGCCCCCGGGTCGCGGAGTCAATAAAAATGAAACGCATGTTGTTTAACGCTACGCAGCAGGAAGAACTGCGCGTAGCGATTGTCGACGGTCAGAAACTGATCGACATCGATATCGAAACCGCCGGTCGCGAACAGCGCAAATCGAATATCTACAAGGGCGTGATTACCCGTATCGAACCGTCGCTCGAAGCCTGCTTCGTCAGTTACGGCGAAGACCGCCACGGTTTCCTGCCATTCAAGGAAGTCGCCCGCACCTATTTCCGCGAAGGCGTCGATGTGCGTACCGCTTCGGTCAAGGAAGCGCTGCGCGAAGGCCAGGAAATCATGGTCCAGGTCGAAAAAGAAGAACGCGGCAACAAGGGCGCGGCCCTGACCTCCTTCGTTTCCCTGGCCGGCCGTTATCTGGTCCTGATGCCGAACAACCCGCGTGGCGGCGGCGTCTCGCGCCGGGTCGAAGGCGAAGAGCGCCAGGAACTGCGCGAAACCATGGACAAGCTGGACTTGCCGCAGGGCATGTCGGTGATTGCCCGCACCGCCGGCATCGGCCGCAATGTCGAAGAACTGCAGTGGGACTTGAATTACCTGATGCAACTCTGGCGCGCGATCGAAGGCGCCGGCAAGTCGGCCAGCGGCGCCTTCCTGATCTACCAGGAATCGTCGCTCGTGATCCGCGCGATCCGCGACTACTTCCAGCCAGATATCGGCGAGATCCTGATCGATACCGACGATATCTACGAACAAGCGCACCAGTTCATGCGCCACGTGATGCCCGACATGATCCACCGGGTCAAGCGCTACAGCGACGATGTACCGCTGTTTTCGCGCTTCCAGATCGAACACCAGATCGAAACCGCGTATTCGCGCACCGTGCCCCTGCCGTCCGGCGGCGCCATCGTCATCGACCACACCGAAGCCCTCGTTTCCGTCGACGTCAACTCGGCCCGCGCCACCCGCGGCTCCGACATCGAAACCACCGCATTCAATACCAACTGCGAAGCGGCCGAAGAAGTAGCACGCCAGCTGCGCCTGCGCGACCTTGGCGGCCTGATCGTCATCGACTTCATCGACATGGAAGTGGCGAAGAACCAGCGCGAAGTCGAAACCCGCCTTAAAGATGCCCTGCACCATGATCGCGCACGGGTTCAGATGGGCAAGATTTCCCGCTTCGGCCTGATGGAACTGTCGCGCCAGCGTCTGCGTCCGTCGCTGTCGGAAGGCTCGCACGTGACTTGCCCGCGCTGCTCCGGCACCGGCCACATCCGCGATACCGAATCGTCCGCCCTGCAGGTGCTGCGCATCATCCAGGAAGAGGCGATGAAGGAAAATTCGGCCACCATCCACGTGCAGGTGCCGGTCGATGTTGCCGCATTCCTGCTCAATGAAAAACGTGGCGAAGTGCTCAAGATCGAGAACCGCCACCGCATCAGCGTGATCCTGATCCCGAACAAGCACCTGGACACGCCGCACTACAAGCTCGAGCGCATCAAGCACGACGATCCGCGCCTCGAAGATAGCCAGGCCAGCTACAACCTGGCCGAAGAAGCTGAAACCGACATGGCTTACAGCAAGCGCCAGAAGGAAGAAGTCAAGCCGCGCCAGGAAGCCGTCGTCAAGACCATCACCCCGGACCAGCCTGCCCCGGTGGTGGACCGCTCCGAAGTGCTCAAGCCGGTCGCCCCGCCAGTCCAGGCGCCGGTGCTGACCGCGCCCGAGGAAGAGGGTTTCATGGCCAAGATCATGAATTTCTTCTTCAAGAAAGAAGCGCCGGTCGTCATCGCGCCCGCACCCGTGGCCCCGGTCAAGCCGGCCGCAGCCCCTGCCGCCCGCGAAGACCGCAACGGCCGTGGCCCGCGTGCCCGCCCTGGCCGTGGCGGCAAACCGGATGGCCGTCCCGAGCGCGAGCCGGGCAAGCCTGCCGCACTGGAAGAAGCCGGCAAGCCGGGCGACGCCGACAAGGCCGCCCGTCCGCCGCGCCCGCCACGTCCACCGCGTGAGCCGCAGGTCGACGCCGCCGGCGCGCCAGTGGCACCACGGGCGGAGCGCCCGGAGCGTGCCGAACGTCCTGAACGTGGCGAACGCCCTGAGCGTGGCGAGCGTCCGGAACGTGGCGAGCGCGTCGAGCGTGCCCCGCGTCCACCGCGCGAGCGTGCCGACTACCGTACTCCGGTAGCCGAAGCGAAGACCGATGAACTGGCCGTGTCGCCCGTCGTGGCCGCCGCAGCCGCAGTCAATGTGTCGGTGCCGGAAGGCGAAGAAGAAGCCGCCGCGCCGAAAATGATCACCACGATCGGCCCGAACGGTGAAGAAATCGAAGTCGAAGCCGGTGGCGATGAGCCGCGCCGTCGTCGTCGTCGTGGCGGACGCAACCGCAATCGCCGCGACCGCGACCAGGCCGAGGGCATGGACGGCGAAGATGGCGACAGCGTCAACGAAGCCAGCTTCACCGTGGAACCAGCGCCAGCGGAGGCAAACGTGTCGTTCGACAAGGTTGCAGCCCCGGTGTTCGCCGCCGCTGAACCTGTCGTGGCCCAGCCTGTCGTTGCCGAAGCTGCCGCTCCGGTAGCAGCATCGGAAGCGCAAGCCGAAGCAGCCGCCGCACCCGAGCCGGTGTCGGAATACGTGGTGGCGCCAGCGCCGGTGGAAGCACCAGCACCAGCGCCAGCACCAGTCGATGCTGCAGCGGCCCCGGCCGAGCCAGCACCGGTGGCCGACATTGTTGCGGAAGCGCCAGCCGAAGCTGCGCCAGCCGAAGCTGCGCCAGCCGAAGCTGCGGCAGCCGAAGCTGCGGCAGCCGAAGCTGCGCCAGCCGAAGCCGCGCCGGAAGTGACTCCAGTACGTGAAGAAATCGTACCGGCAACCATGTTCACCCCGGCCGAACCGGTTGCCGAAGTTGCCCCGGTTCGTGAAGAAATCGTGCCTGCAACCATGTTCACCCCTGCCGAGCCGGTCGCCGAGGAAGTACCTGCCCCTGTGGCCGCTCCAGCACCTGAGCCGGTTGCAGTCGCAGAACCTGCACCGGCCCCTGTCGCCCCGCCAGCGCCTGCGCCTGTTGCTCCAGCGCCGGCCCCGGCACCGGTTGCCAACCTGACCGAGATCCTCGGTTCGGCCGGCCTGACCCTGGCGGCGACCGATCCTGAAAAGCTGCGCGCTGCCCAGGAAGCTGCCGCCAGCGCAGCGCCACCGGTGCGCGTGCCACGCGAGCGCAAGCCGCTGCCGCCGCAAGTCGATGAGCCGCTGATCCAGGTCGACACCAGCCGCCAGTAATCACGCGGTCACATGAAAAAGGGAAGCTTCGGCTTCCCTTTTTTACGCCACAACACCACGTATTGACACGAATAATGAACCTGCCCGCCGACACCCGCCCCGATCCCGTCCCCTTGGGCGTCGCCTTCTGGTACTGGCTCAAGCTCGGCTTCATCAGCTTTGGCGGCCCGGCCGGCCAGATCGCGCTGATGCACACCGAACTGGTCGAGCGGCGCCGCTGGATCTCGGAACAGCGCTTCCTGCACGCGCTCAACTACTGCATGCTCCTGCCCGGCCCCGAAGCGACCCAGCTCGCCATCTACATCGGCTGGCTGATGCACAAAACGCGCGGCGGCATCCTGGCCGGCCTGCTGTTTTTCCTGCCCTCGCTGCTGATCCTGATCGTGCTGTCGTGGATTTACATGGCCTACGGCACCCTGCCGGTCGTCGCCGGCATCCTGTACGGCATCAAGCCGGCGGTGGTGGCGATCGTGCTGGCGGCAGCCTGGCGCATCGGCTCGCGCACCCTGAAAAACCGCACCCTCTTGGGAATCGCCGTCGCCGCCTTTGTCGCCATCGCCTTCGCCGAGCTGCCGTTCCCGCTGATCGTGCTGCTGGCGGGGGCCATCGGCATGCTTGGCGGACGCCTGCTGCCGGCCCACTTCCAGGTCGGCGGCAAGCACCCGGACAGCCGCGCCTCGTACGGCATCGCCCTGATCGACGACGACACCCCCACGCCGGCCCACGCGCGCTTCACCTGGCCGCGCCTGGCGCGGGTGGCGCTGGGCGGGCTGGCGCTGGGCGGCGCCGTGTGGCTGCTGCTGGCCTGGCGCTACGGCGCCGCCGGGGCGCTGGCGCAGATGGGCTGGTTCTTCACCAAGGCCGCCCTGATGACCTTCGGCGGCGCCTACGCGGTGCTGCCCTATGTCTACCAGGGCGGCGTGGAACACTACCAGTGGCTCACCGCCGCCCAGATGATCGACGGCCTGGCGCTGGGCGAAACCACGCCCGGCCCCTTGATCATGATCGTCGCGTTCGTGGGCTTCGTGGGCGCCTGGAGCCACGCCATTTTCGGTCCCGGCAGCGTACTGCTGGCCGGCGTGGCCGGCGCCTGCGTGGCCACCTTCTTTACCTTCCTGCCTTCGTTCATGTTCATCCTGGCCGGCGGCCCGCTGGTCGAAGCGACGCGCGACAATGTGCGCATGACGGCGCCGCTGACCGCCATTTCGGCGGCCGTGGTGGGCGTGATCGTCAGCCTGGCGCTGTTCTTCGGCCAGCACGTGTTCGTGCGCGCCGGACAGCTCGACATCGCCGCCATCGCCATCGGCGCGGCCGCCTGCGTGGCCCTGCTGCGCTACAAGGCGGGCACCATCAAACTGCTCGCCGCCTGTGCCGTGGCGGGGCTCGTGCTATCGTATCGGCATGGCTGAAAAAATTATCATGCTCAGCGACGGCCGCGCGCCGCCGCCGGCAATCCCCGCGCGGCTCGATGCGCCCACCGGCCTGTTGGCCGACGCGCTCGGGCGGCCCCTGCACGACCTGCGCATTTCCGTCACCGACCGCTGCAATTTCCGCTGCGTCTACTGCATGCCGAAAGAGGTGTTCGACAAGGACTACGCCTACCTGCCGCATGCCTCGCTGCTCTCGTTCGAAGAAATCACCCGCATCGCCACCCTGTTCGTGGCCCACGGCGTCGAAAAGCTGCGCCTGACCGGGGGCGAACCGCTGCTGCGCAAGAACCTCGAACGCCTGGTCGGCATGTTAAGCGCCCTGCGCACCCCGGGCGGGCGCGCGCTCGACATCACCCTCACCACCAACGGCTCGCTGCTGGCGAAAAAGGCGCAGTCGCTGAAAGACGCGGGCCTGAGCCGGGTCACCGTGTCGCTCGACTCGCTCGACGACGCCACCTTCAAGCGCATGAACGATGTCGACTTTGCGGTGGCCGACGTGCTGGCCGGGATCGACGCGGCGCACGCCGTGGGCCTGGGACCGGTCAAGATCAACATGGTGGTCAAGGCCGGCATGAACGACCAGGAAATCGTGCCGATGGCGCGCCACTTCAAGGGCAGCCCATATATCTTGCGCTTCATCGAATACATGGACGTCGGCGCCTCCAACGGCTGGAACCTGGCCGAAGTGATCCCGTCGGCCGACGTGGCGCGCCGCATCTCGGCCGAGATGCCGCTGCTGCCGCTGCAGGCCAACTACAACGGCGAAACCGCCTCGCGCTGGCGCTATGCCGACGGTGGCGGCGAGATCGGCCTCATCTCCAGCGTCACCCAGGCGTTCTGCAAAGATTGCTCGCGCGCGCGCCTGTCGACCGAGGGCAAGCTGTACACCTGCCTGTTCGCCAGCCGTGGCCACGACCTGCGCGCCCTGCTGCGCGATGGCCGCAGCGATGCCGAGATCTCGGGCGCCATCGGCGCGCTGTGGAACGTGCGCGCCGACCGCTATTCCGAAACCCGTACCATCAACACGAGCGGCATTGATGAACATCGAGAAAAACGCGTCGAAATGTCGTACATCGGCGGCTAAGTGACAATATCAGTGACACCACTTGACGACATCACCGGCCTGGTTCTGGCCGGCGGACGCGGCACCCGCATGGGCCACGTCGACAAAGGCCTGCAAGCCTTCCGCGGCGCCAGCATGGCGCAGCATGTACTGCGCCGCCTGGCGCCGCAGGTGGGCGCGCTGGCGATCAACGCCAATCAGAACCTGGACGTCTACGCCGCTTTCGGCGTGCCGGTCTGGCCCGATCAATTGACCGGTTTCGAAGGCCCGCTGGCCGGGCTGGCGACCGGCATGGCCCGCTGCGCCACGCCGCTGCTGGTCACCGCGCCCTGCGACTCGCCGTTTTTGCCGCCCGACCTGGTGGCGCGCCTGCACCAGGCGTTGACGGCCAACGGCGCCGACCTGGCGCTGGCCGAAACCGAGGAACCCGGCGCCGACGGCACCCCGCGCGTCCAGCCGCAACCCGTCTTCGCCCTGGTGCGAACTGCCGCCCTGCCCCACCTCGCAGCCTACCTCGCCGGCGGCGGACGCCGCATGGACGGCTGGTACGCCAGCATCGCGGTCGCGCGCGTGCGCTTCGACGATGCCAGCGCCTTCCGCAACATCAATACGCTGGACGAACTGCGCCAGTGCGAACCAGAATAATCCCCTTACCTGCGCACACCATGATTCCGCCGACCCTGAACGACGTCACCAGCTGCCTGTCCGCCTACGACCCCGACGCCCTGCCCGTGCGCGACGCCCAGCGCATCATCCGCGACTTCATCAAGCCGGTCGCCGGCATCGAGCAGGTGCCGCTGCTGGCGGCGCTGGACCGGGTGCTGGCGGCGGACATCATCTCGCCGATCAGCGTGCCGGCGCACGACAATTCGGCCATGGACGGCTACGCGCTGCGCGGGGCCGACCTGGCCGGGGCGGGCCCGCTCACGCTGGCGGTGGTGGGCACCGTGTTCGCCGGCCGTCCGTGCGCTGTGGTGCCGGCCAGCGGCGAGTGCGTGCGCATCATGACCGGCGGCGTCATGCCGGCCGGCTGCGACAGCGTGATTCCACAGGAACTGGTCGCTGGCATCGGCGCCGGCAGCATCACCATCGCGCCGGGCGTGATCCGCAGCGGCGACAACCGCCGTTTCGCCGGTGAAGACCTGTCGACCGGCAGCGCCGCCCTGCGCAAGGGTAAAGTCATCCGCCCGGCCGACCTGGGGCTGCTGGCCTCCCTCGGCATCGCCACGGTGCCGGTAACGCGGCGCCTGCGCGTGGCCTTCTTTTCCACCGGCGACGAACTGCGCTCGATCGGCCAGCCGCTCGACGCCGGCTGCGTCTACGACAGCAACCGCTACACCCTGCACGGCATGCTCACGCGGCTGGGCTGCGAGATCGTCGACATGGGCATCGTGCGCGACGACCCGCAAGCGCTTGAAGACGCCTTGCGCCACGCCTGCGAGAACGTGGACGCCATCGTCACCTCGGGCGGCGTGTCGGTCGGCGCTGCCGACTACACGCGCGAGATCATGGCCAAGCTGGGCGACGTGAGCTTCTGGAAGATCGGCATGCGCCCGGGCCGCCCGCTCGCGTTCGGACGCATCGCCTCGAACGGCCACAGTGCCTTTCTGTTCGGCCTGCCCGGCAATCCGGTGGCGGTGATGGTGTCGTTCTACTTCTTCGCGCGCGACGCGCTGCTGCGCATGATGGGCGCCGAGGCGCCGCTGCCGCTGTTCAAGGTGCGATCAAGCTGCGCCATCCGCAAGAAACCGGGACGCACCGAGTACCAGCGCGGCATCCTCGCGCGCGCGGACAACGGCGACGGCGTGCAAACAGTACGCATCACCGGCTCGCAAGGCTCCGGCATCCTGCGCTCGATGAGCGAGGCTAACTGCATGGTGATCTTGCACGATGAGCAAGGAAACGTCGAGGCGGGCGATCTGGTCGATGTCATGCTGTTCGAGGGTTTGATTTAAAAAACGCCAAACCACCGATCGTTTTAACAATGGCATATTTATAACTTAAATTTGTCTATGTGGAAATTTAGTGTAAAAAAGCATTATTTATGAGGCTATATTGTGGCATTTCTGATAATTATGTTGTTTTGAAGTCACCCTGTTTTGTTATAGCTTGAATTTTTATTGCCGCCTTATCCACGCCATTTTCATAGGGAAAATGACTTAACAACATCACCAATAGCATTTTACTATTATTAAAATAGCTACGTTTTTTTGAAATACGCTTGTTAGTATTGATCTCCAGGCAAACCTATTTGGTCAGAGATCATGAAGCGCGCAAGCCGCATTACCGTCGCAAGTTACAAGGTCGCGGGGCCTGTATCGGCCTGCGTGTTGATGCTGGGAGCGGCGCTGATGCTGGCGTCCACGTCATCCCAGGCGGCTAGCGCGAGCCGCGTCGCCAAGTGCGACTGGGACCGTCCCGGCGTGAACCCGTTCATGGGCGACGTGGTCGCTGCGGTCGACCGCTACCGCGACATTCCGCCGCTGGTGCGCACGCGCCTCAAAGAGCGCATGGCGGACCGCAATTTCGACGAATTCGTCACCATCGGACGCGATTCGATCAAGGGCCAGAACGACTACGACCCGAACATCCGCGACATGCATTTCGGCGCCGGCACGGTGTGCGGCAACGTCTCGCGCGCCGGCTGGAGCGCGCGCACAAAACAGGCTGGCCTGGTCTACTGCGAAGGCGATCACTGCATCCTGGTGCCGACCGTGTGCCGCAACGTGAGCCGCATTCACCGCCTGGGCACCAGCGGACCGTCGCGCGGCCGTGCGCAAGCTGGCGGGCCGGGTTCGTCGACCTCCCTGGCCGACGCGCCGGCGCCGCCCGGCAGCGAACTGGCGATCGTGCCGCGCGGCGGCAGCACCACGACCAGGCCGGTGGTACTGGAACGCTCGCCAGCCGTGCCTCCGGGCTCGATCGGCTACCAGGGCGGGATTCCGGTGACGCCGATCGGCACCGGTGGTTTCGGGCCGCCGTTCAGGGATGGGCCCATCACCGGCATCGACGTTACGCCGGTCCCCGAAACCAACGTGCCGGCGGTGCCGGTGCCGGAGCCGGGACAATGGATGATGCTGGGATTGGGGCTGATGGCGGTGATCGGTGCCGCCCGGCGGCGTATGCGGGCGCGCTAGGCGCGCTACGCCTCGCTGTCCAGGTCCGGCCCCAGCATCAACTGCGCCGCCTCGCTCGGCAGCGCCTCCACCGATTTGAGCTTGCGCGCCATCTGGCGGCTGCGCACTTCGGCACTCTCGATATTCTTGGCCGCTTTTTCCAGGGTCAGCTTGGTCTGCGTGAGCACATCGCCGAACTTGGTAAATTCGGTCTTCACCGCCCCCAGCACCTGCCACACTTCCGACGAGCGCTTTTCCAGCGCCAGCGTACGGAATCCCATCTGCAAGCTATTGAGGATCGCCGACAAGGTCGACGGCCCCGCAATCGACACGCGCAAGGTGCGCTGCAAATCGTCCGCCAGTCCCGGCCTGCGCATCACCTCCGCATACAATCCTTCGGTCGGTAAAAACAGGATCGCAAAATCGGTCGTCAGCGGCGGCGACACATACTTGTCGCAGATGGTCTTGGCCTCCAGCCGCACCGCCCGTTCGAGCTCGCGCCCGGCCAGCGCCACGCCGTCGGCATCGGCCCGGTCGGCCGCGTCGAGCAGGCGTTCGTACTGCTCCTTGGGGAACTTGGCGTCGATCGGCATCCACACCGGCGTGCCCCCTTCCACGTGACCGGGCAGCTTGATCGCAAACTCGACCCGCGCGCCGGTGCCCGGAATGGTCTCGACGTTCTTCGCGTACTGGTCCACCGTGAGCACCTGTTCGAGCAGCATTTCGAGCTGCACTTCGCCCCAGGTGCCGCGCGTCTTGACGTTGGTGAGCACGCGTTTCAGGTCGCCCACGCCGATGGCCAGCTGCTGCATCTCGCCCAGCCCCTGGTGCACCCGCTCCAGCCGTTCCGACACCTGGCGGAACGATTCGGACAGACGCGTCTCGAGCGTCGCATGCAGCTTCTCGTCGACCGTCTTGCGCATTTCTTCCAGGCGCGCGCCGTTATCGTTCTGCAGGTCGCGGATCTTCGCTTCCAGCGTCGAGCGCACTTCCAGCATGCGCTGGGCGTTCGATTCGGTCAGCGCCGACAGGGTCTGGTGCATGGTGTCGGCAAAGCGCTTGAGCGTGGCCGACTGCTCTTCGCGCCCGCTGATGCTGGCCAGGTGGATCTGCTGGCGCATGCTGTCGAGCTGCTGCACGGTGGCGCCGTGGTACTGCGCGAGGCTGGCGCCGATGTCCTGGCGCGTGCCTTGCGCGCCGGCCTGGAACTCCAGGCGCAGCTCGCGTTCGAGCCGTTCGAGCTGCAATTTGTCCGATTGGGCGCCGGCGTCGCCATTGCCGCGCGCGCGCCACAGCGCGACCGCTTGCAGGACGATGATGACAAGCGCCAGCGCGGCGAGGATCAGGAATTCGGTCTGGGTCATGAGATCAACCCGGCTGGTTGCGCATCCAGTCGGCGGTCTGGTAGAACGACTCCATCAGGCGCAGGCGCAATGCTTCGTCGATGCCGATATCTTCCATTGCCCACGCCATGGCGCGCAGCCACTGATCGCGCTCGCTGCTGCCGATGGCAAACGGCAGGTGGCGCGCGCGCAGGCGCGGGTGGCCATACTGTTCGACGAACAGGTCGGGCCCGCCCATCCAGCCGCTCAGGAACATGAACAGCTTGTCGCGCGAGCCGTCCATCGAGGGCGGATGCAGCGCGCGGATGCCGGCAAACTCGGGTTCGAGTTCCATCAGGTCGTAGAAGCGGTCGACCATCTCGCGCACGCGCGTTGCGCCACCGATGACGTCATACAGGGTTTGTGGTTCACTCATGCCACCATGATAGCGCAGCATGCGCGCCGCTGTCAGACCAGTGTGAGACGGCGCAGGCGCCGCGTCGACGGCCAGCTGTCCATCCCGACTTCCAGCCGCATGTCGGCGCAGGCGTCGAGCAGGCGCGCGCACTGCGCGTCCGTCAAGCCGCTATTGAGCGTGAGGCGCACCAGCGAGCGGTTCTTGGCGGTGGCCGGCGCGCAGAACACGGCGCCATAAATACCGCGCCGTTCCAGCGCCTTGCGCAGCGCCAGCGTGCGCGGTTCCGGCCCGGCTTCGAGCGCGACAATCTGTTCGCTGCCGTCGTCGACGTTGTAGCCCAGCGCGCGCAGGCCGTCGCGCACCGTGCGCGTCACGCGCTCCAGCGCAGCACGGCGCCCGTCGGCGCCAGAGATGAAGTCGAGCGCGGCGTCGAACCACGCCAGCTCGTGTTCGAGCAGGCAGGAGCTGAAAATCGCCGGGCGCGACGCCGACAGGAAGTAGCCCTTGAAATGGCTGGAACAGGTGATGAAGCCGGCGCGCCCGGCAAAGCTCTTGGCCAGCGAAGCGGTGCGAAAATGCACCTGCCCGGCCAGGCCCAGTTGCGCCACCAGCCCGGCCCCGCGCGGGCCGTGGGTGCCGAGCGAATGCGATTCGTCGACCACCAGGATGCTGCCGCTGGTGGTGGCGATGCGCGCAATCCCGGTCAAGGGCGCGACGCTGCCGTTGGTGCTGTACAGCGCGTCGACCACGATCACGCCGGGACCGTGCTTGCGCACCTGGCGCTCCAGATGCGCCGCGTCGTTGTGCAGGAACGGCAGCGCCGTGGCCTGCGCCGACTGCACGCCTTCCCACAGCGAGGCGTGCGCCATCATGTCCAGATACACCGGCACCCCGGGCCCGGCGATGGTTTGCAGCAGGCCGACGTTGGCGGCCCAGCCGGACTGGGTCAGCACCCCGTCCTCGGCCCCCATGAAGGCGGCCAGCTTTGCTTCCAGCCGGTGCTGGGCGCTGCCCTGCTGCAGAAACACCGACGACATCAGCATGCCGCCCCGGTTGCGCACCAGGCAGCGCGCTTGCGCATCGAGCAGGGCCGCTTCGCCGGAAATGCACAGGTAATCGTTGCTGGCCAACATGATTGCGCCGGGCTGGGGTGCGGTCCACACATGCAGGTGCTCGCCGCCCAGCAACTGCGCCACCCGCGTGACGTAGTGCTCGTCCATGCGGCCGGTGACGAACGATGGCATGGCCGGTACGGGGCGCACCGCAGGCGAAACTTGATCGACAGCAAAAGACATGAATTCTCCTTGGAAAAAGCATCCATTTTGCGTCGCCCTTCCTTGACAATCCTGCAACATCGATGGACCTTGACATATATCAAATTGCAAAATATCAACATAGGTCAAGATTGTCCTTTGCCGCCCATCCGTGCGAGCCAGGAAAGCTTTCTATGACCTTTGCCAGCGCCACTGCCACCTTGTCCGCCGACCGCCTGCGTCACTCCTTGCAGCATGGGCTGCTGCAACGGCTGCTGCAATCGCTGCTGCAATGGCTGGTGCAGCACGAGCGCCACCACGCGCACGCTACCGGGCGCTTCATCCTGCTGGCGTGGATCGGCTTCCTGGGCATGCCGGCCTACTATTCGATCTGGACCTATTGGTTCCCGCAGGAGTTCGAAAGTCTCACCTTGCGCCTCGCCGGCGCGGCCCTGTGCCTGCCCGCGCTGGCGCCTGGCCGCCTGCTGCGCGGGCGCTTCGTCAACGCCTACCTGTTCGTCGCGGTCACCTACGTGCTGCCGTTCCAGTTCACCTTCATGTACCTGATGAACCACGGTTCGGCCGTGTGGAGCCAGTCGCTCCTGATCGCCCTGACCGTGCTGTTCCACTTCCGCACGCGCTGGGCGCTGGCCGCCTGCGCCGCCGGCAGCGCGCTGGCCTGCGCCCTGTTCGCGCTGGTGGGCGACGCCGCCTTCATGCTCACTTCCACGGTGCTCGAACAGCTGCCGATCTATGCGTTTACCATCATCGCCGTCTCGGTGGCCAAGGCCGGACGCGGTGCGCTGGCGCGCGAGAAGCTGGCCGGCATGGCGCACGCCCTGGCCAGCGTGTCGCACGAACTGCGCACGCCGCTGGTGAGCGTGGAAGCGAATGTGCGCGGCATCGGCCGCCGCATCGCCCCGCCGGCCAGGGCCAGCGAAGCCGACTGGCAGGCCATGAGCGAGGCCATGGCGCGCATCCAGTACGAGGTGCGCCACATGAAGCACATGATCGACCTGTTCCTGCTCTCGGCCAGCGCGGTCGAGCAGCAGTTAGAGGCGACCGAGGTGGTGTCGATGCGCGAGGTGGTCGATTCGGTAGTCCGGCGCTATCCGTTCGCGGCGCAGTCGCAGCGCGACGCGGTCAGCGTCGACATCCGCACCGACTTCCGCTTCGCCGGCAAGCACGAGCTGTCGGTGGTCATCTTGCTCAACCTGCTGCGCAACGCGCTCAAGGCGCTGCACCGGGCCGGCAAGGGACGCATCCGCATCGTGGTCGATGGCCGCCCCGAGCTGCCGCGCCTCTTGGTCATCGACACCGGCTGCGGCATCGCCGAGCGCCAGTTGCCGCTGATCTTCCAGCGCTTTTACTCCTACCCTCCCAGTTCCGGCGCCGGCATCGGCCTGGCCCTGTGCAAGGACATCATCGATGCCTGGCACGCCAGCATCCGCTGCGTCTCGCGCGAACTTGGCTACACCATGTTCGTGCTCGAATTTCCGCGCGTGGCCGCGGTGCCGGACCCGCATTGACTTCTTACGAAAGGCCCAGCATGCCCCTGCCGATCTACAGCCATCCCAGCCTGACCGTCCTGATCGACGACAGCGACAGCTTCCTGAAAAGCGTCGCCTTCCAGCTCGACCCCGCCCTGGCCAGCAAGTGCTTTGCCGATACCAGCAGCGCGCTGGCCTGGATCGGCGCCCACGGCGAACCCCAGCCGGGCCGGCTGGCGGCCAGCCACGATACCTATCCCGATTCCAAAGAGCGCTGCAACGTGGCGCTCGACATCGCGCAGATCCACCGCATCAGCTTCGAGCCGGAACGCTTCATGACGCCGTCGGTGGTAGTGGTCGATTATTCGATGCCGCAGATGGATGGCCTCGAGTTGTGCGAGGCGCTGCGCCACCTGCCGTGCAAGAAAATCCTGTTTACCGGCGTGGCCGACGAAAAGGTGGCGGTCGACGCCTTCAACCGCGGCCTGATCGACCGCTACATCAAGAAAAGCGACGACGGCGCGCTCGACAAGCTGGAGGCCGAAATCCTGGCCTTGCAAGGCGAGTATTTCGCGGCCCGCTCCGACCCGCTGCGCGACATGCTCAAGCTGCACAACCACAGTTTTTTGAGCGACCCGGCGTTCAGCGCGGTGGTGCGCATGGTGGTGGAACAGCACGGGATCGTGGAGCACTATCTGTATCCGAATCCGGCCGGGATGTTGCTGTACGACGCGCACGGACACGCGCAGCTGATGGTGGTCGAGACCGAGGCGGGGATGAATGCGCATTATGAAGTCGGCTGCGACAACGATGCGCCGCAGTCGTTCCTGCAGGCGGTGCGCGAGCGCTGCATCGTGCCGTATTTTCGCGAGGGCGACGGCATGTATGCGCGCGATTTCGCCAGGAACTGGCATCGCTGGACCGCGCCGGCCCAGCGCTGCCGGGGCGCCCAGGACTTTTACTGGGCCCTGTTCCCGCTGGCGCCGGGTGAGCTGGAACAGCCGGCCCACCCGTTTTCAAGCTTCCTGCGCGAGCGCGAGGCCGCCACTTGAGGCGATTGCGCCCGTCCGGCCGCCTGCCCGCGCTCTTACGTGCCGCGCAGGGTCTGCAGCGGCGGCTGGCGCAGCACGTTGCGCAGGCCGAGCCAGCCGCCGATGATGGCGCACAGCGCGCCCACCACCAGGCCGGCCAGCCACACCATCGGGCTGAAGGTCCACGGGAACTTGAACTGGTAGGTGGCCAGGGCCCAGCCCAGCGCCGCCGCGCCCGACGCGGCCAACAGGCCCGCCAGGCCGCCCACCAGCGAAAATTCGATCCACTGCGCGCGCGAAAGCTGGCGCCGCGTGGCCCCCAGGGCCCGCAACAGGCCCGACTCGCGGGTGCGCTCGTCTTGCGAGCCCATCAGCGCCGCGTACAGCACCAGCACGCCCGAGGCCAGGGTGAACATGAACAGGAATTCGACCGCGGTCACCACCTGGTCCAGCACTTCCTGCAACTGGCGGATGATGCCGCTCACGTCGATCACGGTCAGGTTCGGGAAATCGCGCGTCAGGCCATTGGTGAAGGTGCCCTGGGCCGGCGGCAGGTGAAACGCCGTCATGAAGGTTTGCGAGGTCTTCTCCATCGCGGCCGGGTTGATGATGACAAAAAAGTTGGCGCGCATCGAGCCCCATTCCAGTTTGCGCAGGCTGGTCACCTTGGCGTCGACCAGGGTGCCGCCGACATCGAAGCGCAAGGTGTCGCCCAGTTTCAGGCGCAAGGTCTTGGCGATGCCCTGTTCGACCGAGGCTTCGGCCACGTTAGGCCCGTCCTTGTACCACTGGCCGGCCACGATCTCGTTCGAGGCCGGCAAATCGGGCGTGGTGGAGAGGTTGAATTCGCGCTCGGACAGGCGCTGCGCATTGTCGTCGTCGGCATAGGTCGCGGCGCTGACCGGCTTGTCGTTGACGGCGGCCAGGCGCCCGCGAATCATCGGGAACAGCGGCGCTTCCCTGACCTTGGCGGCGGCGATGCGCCTGGCCACGTCATCCTTCTGCTCGGGCAGGATGTTGATGATGAAGCGGTTCGGCGCGTCCGGCGGGGTGGCGCTGCGCCAGGCGGTCATCAGGTCGCCGCGCACCACGGTGAGCAGCAGCAGGGCCATGAGGCCGAGCGCCAGCGAGACCACCTGCACGATAGTGGCGCCCGGGCGGCGCTGCAGCGAGGTGACGGCGAAGCGCCAGCTCTGGTTGTCGATGGCGCCGCGCAGGGTCTTGAGCGCGGCCAGGCCGCCCCACGCCACCAGCGCAAAGATCGCAAAGCCGCCCAGGAAGCCGGCCGCGGTCGACAGCGCCAGCTTGACGTCGCCCGCCTGCCACAGCAGCAGGCCGACGAACACCACCAGGCCGAGGCCATAGGTGGCCAGCGCCATTGGCTTGGGCGCGGCCTGCTCGCGCCGGATCACGCGGTTGTGCGGCACGTTGCGCAGCTGGAGGACCGGCGGCAGCGCAAAGCCGACCAGCAGCAGCATGCCGGTGGCGATGCCCTGCACGGCCGGCAAAAAGGATACGGGCGGCAGGTCGGTGCTGAGCATGGCGCCGATCAGTTCCATCAATATATAGTGGCCGCCGAAGCCGACCAGCACCCCGAGCGTGCTGCCGGCCAGGCCAATGAGCGCGAATTCGATCAGGTACAGCGCGGTGACCTGGTTCTGGGTCAGCCCGAGGCAGCGCAACATGGCGCAGGCGTCCAGGTGGCGCAGCATGAAGCGGCGCGCGGCCATGGCCACGGCGACTGCCGCCAGCATGGCCGAGAGCAGCCCGACCAGCGACAGGAAGCGGTCGGCGCGGTCCAGGGTGGAGCGCATTTCGGGACGGCCGTTTTCGAGCGATTCGACGCGCACGCCGCGCACTTTTTCAGCTTCGATGCGCTCGCTGATCCATGCTTCATAGGCCTTGACGGCCCTGGTGTCGTTGGTCGACGGGGCGCTCACCTGCAGGCGGTAGGTCACGCGCGAGCCGGTGTCGACCAGGCCGGTGGCAGCCAGGTCGGCCAGCGGCAGCATCACGCGCGGCGAAAAATTGGCGAACGAGGGGCCGCGGTCCGGCTCCGAGGCGATCAATTGGGCGATCGTGAATTCCTTGTCGCCGACGCGGATGCGGCTGCCGACGTTCACTTTGAGCGCGGTCAGGATGTTCGGGTCGACCCACACCGTGCCCGCTGCGGGCGTGGCGTCGGTCTTCTCGCCCAGGGCGGCGCTGGCCTGCTCCAGATTGGTCGTGATGCGCAGCTGGCCGCGCAGCGGGTAAGCGGGCGAGACGGCCTTGATGGCCGCCAGCTGCGAGACCGACTGCTCGCCCTCGCCCGCCTGCGCCATGCTGGGAAACGTCACTGTATCGGCCAGCACCAGGCCGCGCTTGACGGCTTCGGCGCGCCAGGCCGGATCGAGCGGCTGGTCGGCATTGACCAGCAGGTCGGCGCCAAGCAGCTGGTGCGCATCGCGATTGAGACCGTTGCGCATGCGGTCGATGAAAAACCCCACCGCCGACAGCGCCGAGACAGCGATGATCAGGGAGATCAGCAAAAAGCGCAGTTCACCGGCGCGCCAGTCGCGCGCGGTCATTCGAAGCGATTGAATCAGCATGGGGTGGCGGGTAATGGTTTAAATGGCGCCGGTGGTGGCAAAATACTGATCGACTTGCGCGAGGAAGGCGCGCTTGGCCTCGGGCGCCAGGAAGGACGCCGTGAAGCTGTTGCGGGCCAGCTGGCGCGCGTGGGTGGCGGTCAGGGGCAGCGCGTCGAACACGGCCACGAAGTTATCGTTCATGTAGCCGCCGAAGTAGGCCGGGTCGTCCGAGTTGACGGTGGCCACCAGGCCGGCGTCGAGCAAGGTCAGGAGGTTGTGTTCTTCCATCTCGCCGAACACGCGCAGCTTGACGTTCGACAGCGGGCAGACGGTCAGCGCGATCTGCTCTCTGGCCAGGCGCGCGGTCAGCTCCGCGTCTTCCAGGCAGCGCACGCCGTGGTCGATGCGTTCGACATTCAAGACATCGAGCGCGGTTTCGATGTAGGCCGGCGGGCCTTCTTCGCCGGCGTGGGCCACCAGGCGCAGGCCGAGCTGGCGGCAGCGCTCGAACACGCGCGCGAATTTTTCGGGCGGATGGCCGCGCTCGGACGAGTCGAGGCCGACGCCGATGATCTTGTCGCGGAACGGCAGCGCTTCTTCCAGGATGGCAATAGCGTCGTCTTCGCTCAGGTGGCGCAGGAAACACATGATCAGGGTCGCGCTGATGGGGCCGTCCTGGCAGGCGCGCCAGATGCCGTTGATCATGATGTCGAAAGGCACGCCGCGCGCGGTGTGGGTTTGCGGGTCGAAAAAGATTTCGGCATGGCGCACGTTGTCGGCGTGGGAACGCACCAGGTAAGCCATGGTCATATCGTAGAAGTCCTGCTCCTTGAGCAAGACGCTGGCGCCGGCGTAGTAAATGTCGAGGAAGGATTGCAGGTCGCTGAAGGCATAGGCCGCGCGCAGCTCTTCCACCGAGGCATAAGCCAGGGAAACACCATTTCTTTGCGCCAGCGCAAAGATCAGCTCCGGTTCAAGCGACCCTTCGATGTGGATGTGCAATTCGGCCTTTGGCATCTGTTGCACAATATTTCTCATCTGGTCGTTCAGCATGGGGTTCTCCGTCGGTAATGGGTGTGTCGTCAGACCGCAGTGTAGCGCAAGCGCTCGCCGCAAGCGCGCCAGCGCGCCAGCGCCAAGGGCCGCCTAAGTTTGGGGGCGGAAAATGTGTGTCACGAACGCTGATTTTCGTGCGCCATCGGTCGCAGAGTTCGTGCACTATCCAATCACCCGCGATGGTGGCGATGACGTTCTTTCATTAGTGCAGGAAACCTTGATCAAGACGGCATGCATAACAAACATCCAAGGCCAAAATGAGACAACAAAATGGACCGTAAACATACTGTTTTTTCTTTTTAAATCAATCACTTAGAACAGTTACATCAGCTTACTCTACATTACTTTGACTTCCGCAACCATTAGGCACATAATAAATTTCACAGGCGTAAGAAGAGCTTGTCGATACGCGCAAAAACACCGGGCAACACCGGTAAAAATAATAAATATCGTTAGCCGTTTTTTGTTTCGGGATTGCTGGAACAGGAAAGCCGGCGACGGCTCACAAGGAGTACCTAACATCCAGGGCTGACAGCACGCCTGCGGTAAGACTGCCAGTGACAGTGAAGTAGTGACAGCACATTAAAGGACATTCAAATGACCATTTTTGACAACTACGCAGCTCGCTACGAGCGTACCCGCGAAGAGGAGTATTCCCTCTCTGAGTATCTGGCACTGTGCAAAAAGGACAAGCTGACCTACGCCAGCGCGCCCGAACGCATGCTGGCCGCAATCGGCGAACCGACCCTGGTGGACACGCGCAACGACACGCGCCTGTCGCGCATCTTCGCCAATAAGGTCATCAAGATTTATCCGGCCTTCCGCGATTTCTACGGCACCGAGGAAGTCATCGAGCAGGTGGTGTCGTACTTCCGCCATGCCGCGCAGGGACTGGAAGAACGCAAGCAGATCCTGTATCTGCTCGGGCCCGTCGGCGGCGGCAAGTCGTCGATCGCCGAAAAGCTCAAGGTACTCATGGAACAGGTGCCCTTCTACGCGCTGAAAGGCTCGCCGGTGAACGAATCGCCGCTCGGCCTGTTCAACGAGGAAGAAGACGGCGTCATCCTCGAAGAAGACTACGGCATTCCGCGCCGTTACCTGCGCACCATTCCGAGCCCGTGGGCGGTCAAGCGCCTGCACGAATTCAATGGCGATATCAACCAGTTCCGCGTGGTCAAGCGCTATCCGTCGGTACTCAAGCAGATCGCCATTTCCAAGACCGAACCGGGCGATGAGAATAACCAGGATATTTCTTCGCTGGTCGGCAAGGTCGATATCCGCAAGCTCGAAGATTATGCCCAGGACGATCCGGACGCCTACAGCTATTCGGGCGGCCTGTGCCTGGCCAACCAGGGGCTGATGGAATTCGTCGAGATGTTCAAGGCGCCGATCAAGGTGCTCCATCCGCTGCTGACGGCCACCCAGGAAGGCAATTACAAGGGCACCGAGGGCTTCGGCGCGATTCCCTTCGACGGCATCATCCTGGCCCACTCCAACGAGTCGGAGTGGAAAACCTTCCGCAACAACCGCAACAACGAAGCGTTTCTCGACCGTATATATATCGTCAAGGTGCCGTACTGCCTGCGCGTGTCCGACGAAATCAAGATCTACGACAAGCTGATCCGCAATTCCTCGCTGGAGCAGGCGCCGTGCGCGCCCGGCACCATGAAGATGATGGCGCAGTTCGCGATTTTGTCGCGCCTGAAGGACCCGGAAAATTCGAGTGTTTTCTCTAAAATGCTGGTCTACGATGGCGAGAACCTGAAAGACACCGATCCCAAGGCCAAGTCGATGCACGAGTATGTCGATTACGCCGGGGTGGACGAAGGCATGAACGGGCTCTCGACCCGCTTTGCCTTCAAGATCCTGTCCAAGGTGTTTAACTTCGACAATACCGAAGTGGCGGCCAATCCGGTGCACCTGCTGTATGTGCTGGAGCAGCAGATCGAGCGCGAGCAGTTCCCGCCCGAAACCGAGCAGCGCTACTTCTCGTATATCAAGGAGCACCTGGCGCAGCGCTATGTCGAATTCATCGGCAAGGAAATCCAGACCGCCTACCTGGAAAGCTATTCCGAATACGGTCAGAACATTTTCGACCGCTACGTGACCTTCGCCGACTTCTGGATCCAGGACCAGGAATTCCGCGATCCCGACACCGGCGAGAGTTTCGACCGCGATTCGCTCAACAACGAGCTGGAAAAGATCGAGAAGCCGGCCGGGATCAGCAATCCCAAGGATTTCCGCAACGAGATCGTCAACTTCGGCTTGCGCGCCCGCGCCACCAACGGCGGCAAGAATCCGGCCTGGACCAGTTATGAAAAGTTCCGCACCGTGATCGAGAAGAAGATGTTCTCGAATACCGAGGAATTGCTGCCAGTCATTTCGTTCAACGCCAAGGCCAGTGCCGAGGATGCGAACAAGCACGCCGACTTCGTGGCGCGCATGGTGGAAAAAGGCTACACCGCCAAGCAGGTGCGCCTGCTGTGCGAATGGTATCTGCGCGTGCGCAAGTCGTCGTAAGACGGCCGGATAGCGGGCCGTCGCGGTCCGCCCGGCGCGCTACGGCGCTTGCCCGGGCGCAAACAGGATTTGAAGCAGGAGGCCCGTTTTGACTTACCTCATCGACCGACGCTTGCAAGGCAAGAACAAGTCTGCGATCAACCGAGAGCGCTTCTTGCGGCGATATAAAAGCCAGATCAAGGACGCTGTCGGGCGGGCCATCAAGGGCCGCTCGATCACCGATATCGAAAATGGCGAGAAGGTATCGATTCCCGTCAAGGATGTGAACGAGCCGAATTTCGGCCACGCCCACGGCGGCGTGTGGGAAACCATCAACCCCGGCAACAAGGAATATCAAAAAGGCGACCAGTTCAACCGGCCCAAGGGCGGCGGCGGATCGGGACGCGGCAAGGCGGGCAACAGCGACCAGCAATCGGAAGACGATTTCATCTTCGAGCTTTCGCGCGAAGAATTCATGAATTACTTCTTCGAAGACCTGGAACTGCCCAACATGGTCAAGACCCAGCTGACCGCCACCACCGAATTCAAGAACCAGCGCGCCGGCTACAATATGTCGGGCACGCCGTCCAACATCCACGTGCTGCGCTCCTTACGCGGGGCGCTGGGGCGGCGCATCGCGGTCGGCGGCAGTTCGCGCAAGGCGGTGCTGGAGGCCGAAAACGAACTGGTGGCGCTGCTCGAAGAAGGCACGCCGCTGGACGATCCGCGCGTGGTCGAACTCAAGCGCCTGATCCATCACCTGCACACCAAGCTGCTGGCGATTCCTTTCATCGACCCGTTCGACCTGCGCTACAGCAACCGCATCAAGGTGCCCAAGCCGATGACCCAGGCCGTGATGTTCTGCATCATGGACGTGTCGGGCTCGATGGACGAGAGCCGCAAGGATACCGCCAAGCGCTTCTTCATCCTGCTGTACCTGTTCCTGAAACGCGCCTACGACAAGATCGAGGTGGTGTTCATCCGCCACCACACGGCCGCGTCCGAAGTGGACGAGGAAGAATTCTTCCATTCGCGCGAATCGGGCGGCACCGTGGTGTCGTCGGCGCTGCACCTGCTGACCAAGGTCATCGGCGAGCGCTACGGCAGCGGCGAGTGGAACAGCTACGTCGCGCAAGCCTCGGACGGCGACAACTGGGACAACGACTCGGTGCTGTGCAAACAGTTGCTGATCAACACCATCATGCCTGCGGTCCAGTACTACACCTATGTCGAAATCACCGACGGCCCGCCGCAGAACCTGTGGGAGCAGTACGCCGAAGTGTCGGACCACCATCCGAACTTTGCGATGCAAAAAATCGTCACACCGGCCGACATCTATCCGGTCTTCCGTGAACTATTCAAGAAGCAACCCAAATAAGCAACTCGTCGGCACCAGGAGAACACAGCCATGCCAAGAGACCCCAAACACCCGCGCGCCCTGCCCGAACAGTCGGAATGGACTTTCGACCTGATCGAGCACGCGCACGAAGAAATCCGCCGTGTCGCCAGGAACTTCGGGCTCGACACCTACCCCAACCAGCTCGAAATCATCACCGCCGAGCAAATGATGGATGCCTACACCTCGGTCGGCATGCCGGTCTCGTATAACCACTGGTCTTTCGGCAAGCATTTCCTGTCCACCGAAAAGAGCTACAAGCGCGGCCAGATGGGACTGGCGTACGAGATCGTCATCAACTCGAACCCGTGCATCGCCTATCTGATGGAAGAGAACAGCCTGACCATGCAGGCACTGGTGATCGCCCACGCTGCCTACGGGCACAATTCATTTTTCAAAGGCAACTACCTGTTCCGCACCTGGACCGATGCCGATGCGATCGTCGACTATATGGTGTTCGCCAAGAACTACATTGCCGAGTGCGAACAGCGTCACGGTATCGACGCGGTCGAGCTGCTGCTCGATTCCTGCCATGCGCTGCAGAACTATGGCGTGGACCGCTACAAGCGCCCGGCCAAGCTGTCCCTGGCGCAAGAAAACGCGCGCCAGAAAGAACGCGAAGAATATGCCCAGTCCCAGGTCAACGAACTGTGGCGCACGGTGCCGCGGCGCGACGAGGAAGCGGCCGACGTGGCGATTCCCCGCTTTCCGCCCGAGCCCGAAGAAAACCTGCTGTACTTCATCGAAAAATATGCGCCCCTGCTCGAGCCATGGCAGCGCGAAATGGTCCGCATCACGCGCAAGATTTCCCAATACTTTTATCCGCAGCGCCAGACCCAGGTGATGAACGAAGGCTGGGCCACTTTCTGGCACTACACGATCTTGCAGGAACTATATAAAGAGGGCATCGTTGGCGACGGCTTCATGATGGAGTTCTTGCAAAGCCACACCAACGTGGTCTACCAGCCGCCCGCCACCAGCCAGTACTACAGCGGCATCAACCCGTACGCGCTGGGCTTCGCCATGATGAGCGACATCCGCCGCATCTGCGAAAACCCGACCCAGGAAGACCGTGACTGGTTTCCCGCGATCGCCGGCACCGACTGGCGAGTGGCGCTCGACTTTGCGATGCGAAATTTCAAGGATGAAAGTTTCATTGCCCAATACCTTTCTCCAAAACTGATCCGCGACTTCCACTTCTTTGCCGTGCTCGACGACGACAAGAACGAGAAGCTGACCATCTCGGCCATCCACGATGAACGCGGCTACCGCTACGTGCGCCAGCAACTGGCCGAACAGTACAACCTGGGCAACCGCGAGCCCAACATCCAGGTCTGGCAAGTGAACACGCGCGACGACCGGGCCCTGACCCTGCGCCACACCCAGTTCCAGCGCCGTCCGCTCAACCAGCACGCCCAGGAAGTGCTCAAGCACGTGGCCCGCCTGTGGGGCTTCGATGTCCATCTGGACACGGTCGACCCCTCCGGGAACATCCTCAGCAGCCTCGAATGCAAGCGCGAGAAGCGCAATCGCTCGTAGCCGGCCAGCCGGCGCAACGCCGGCTTCCGGGTGCTCCACCCGGCCCTACCAGAGGCGAGCAACGGAATCGTCCATGTCCGCGCAAAAAAGACTGGTACGCGCGCATCTATATGCTATATTGCTGACGTGATGACAGTCATTAGCCAGGCGTATAGCTTGGCGCGCCAGGCTGGCCCGGCATCTCTCCGATGACGACCATTCCGGCGCTGCGCAGCCAGCCTTTCGACAGCAAGTTCCCGGATGCGCAAGCGTGGCTTTCAACAGGACGACCCCCATGAATGAAACTAGCTATAGTTAGCATAATCACCACGTCGGGGTCGAATGTTATTTGGCGCAGTGTCAGCAAAGTGTAAGAAACAACGGGTTCAATCCATTGTTCCATGCATTTTGTACGTTTAAACATGCCCATCAAATAATGTAGCATCTTAGTATTGCTTTTTTTACCGGAAGATGCAGGTCATGGCTCTAGCGAGGCTCTTGACAATCGTTTTCACGCTCCGGATCGTACCGGTTTGGCGCCGTAAAAATGTATGGTAAAAAAAGAATTCGTAGGTATAATTCGCCGACGTCCCGGATGCGGCTCAAGGTCTTGTCGTGTTTTGTGGGTTTAGTAGCAACAAAAAGAGTTGGTATTGGAGAAAGCAGGCATGAATTTTTCGCATGATAAGAACCCCGGGAAGAATTTCACTGGCATTGCGGTCGTCATTGCTATTCACGCGTTGGTGGCTTGGGGGATCGTAAGCGGTCTGGGTACCCGCATGGTCACTAAAATGGCTGAAGCAGTGGAAACCAAGATTGTCGAAGAGGTCAAACCGCCTCCTCCGCCGGATGTTCCGCCACCGCCGCCGCCGCCTGAAATGAAGGCGCCTCCGCCTCCGTTCATTCCGCCGGTCGAAGTCAACGTACAGCAACCGCCACCGGTGCAGAACACGATCGCCACGGCGACCAATGTCAAGCCGGCCACGACGGAACTGCCACGTCCAGCGCCTCCTGCGCCGCCAGCACCGGCAGCGCCACCGGCCAACCCGAATCCAGTCCGCGTCGCTGCGGTCGCCGACTTCAACACTTGCGCAAAACCGGAGTTCCCAAAAGCTTCCTTGCGTAATGAAGAAACCGGCACGGTCACCCTGTCTTTCCTGATCGGTACCGACGGTCGCGTCGCCGATTCGAAAATTGTCAAGTCGAGCGGCTTCAGCGCCCTGGACAAGGCAGCGAAAGAAGGCATCGGTAAATGCAAGTTCAAGCCAACCATGGTTGATGGCAAGCCGGAACAAGCGTGGATGCAAATGCAATACGTCTGGACGCTGGATTAAGAACCGAGGCGGCAGTTTAGTCTCACTACTGTGATTTTCGTTGTCATTATGTTCAGCGAACTGATTATTTTATAAATTTGGAGGAAGCATGTTTAAGAATACCCGTTTGTCCGCTGCACTGGCGGCTGTCCTGTTCTCGGTTACAGCAGCTTCGGCGCTGGTTTCCGCACCAGCTTTCGCTGACGCTCCTGCTCCAGCGGCAGCCCCTGCGGCAGACGCAGCAGCTCCAGCTCCTGCACCAGCACCTGAAGCGGCTGCTCCAGCAGCGCCGGCGCCTGAAGCAGCAGCACCAGCAGTCAAAGAAGGCGAAAAAGAAGCGGTTCACAACCCGTACGGTATCGAAGCACTGTGGGCCGAAGGCGACTTCGTTTCCAAAGGCACGCTGATCATCCTGTCGCTGATGTCCATGGGTTCGTGGTACATCCTGATCACCAAACTGATCGACCAGGCTAAAATCTTCAAGCAGTCGAAAGAAGCCCAGGCTAAGTTCTGGAAAGCATCGTCGATCGCAGCTGGTTCGGCTACCCTGAAAGAAGGCAGCCCATTCCGCTTCATCGCTGAAACCGGCACCAAGGCAACCAATCACCACGACGGCGCCCTGCTTGAGCAGATCGACCTGTCGACCTGGGTGACGATGTCGATCCAGCGCGCTGTTGACAAAGTTCAATCGCGTCTGCAAGACGGCCTGTCGTTCCTGGCAACCGTTGGTTCGACCGCACCGTTTATCGGTCTGTTCGGTACGGTGTGGGGTATCTACAATGCACTGACTGCCATCGGTATGTCGGGTAACGCATCGATCGATAAAGTGGCAGGTCCGGTTGGTGAAGCGCTGATCATGACCGCGTTCGGTCTGTTCGTTGCGGTTCCTGCGGTTCTGGGTTACAACTGGCTGGTTCGTCGTAACAAGTCGGCCATGGAAGATGTCCGCTCGTTCAGCGCTGACGTTCACTCGGTCCTGATTTCGGGTGCGATGTCGACCAGCGAAGCTGGCCGTGCTGCCGGCGCTAAAAAGATCGGATAATTCACCATGTCCATGAGCGTCGGCTCCGATAGCGGAGAAGAAGATGCAGTCATGTCAGAAATCAACACGACGCCGCTTGTCGACATCATGTTGGTTCTGCTGATTATCTTCTTGATTACGAGCCCGGTGGTTCTGAAGCTGCAAAAGATCGCGTTGCCTTCGGAAACCAACCAGGCATTGAAACCTAAGCCAACCACGGTGAACATCGTCGTCAATAAAGAAGGCGACATGTACTGGAACCAGACCCGTTTGAACGATACGAACGAGCTGTTCGAGTTCCTGAAGAAGGAATCCGTCAAGATGCCTCAGCCTGAAGTGCACGTACGCGGCGATCAACAGACCCGTTACGAGTTCATCGGCAAGGTGATGTTCACGGCACAGCGTGCTGGGATTCAGAAGGTCGGCTTTATTACGGAACCACCAGATAAAACTGGCGGCACCCGCTAAGTCCTCCTTGAGCAGGACGCGGGACCAGCAGCACCGGTCCCGCGCCCTGCGGGTTCCAACATTAGAAAAGGAAACATCATGAGTATGAGTGTCGGTTCTCCCGCCGCAGGCGCGGATCCGGAACCAATGATGGAAATGAACATGACTCCCTTGATCGACGTGATGTTGGTCTTGATTATCATGTTGATCATCACGATTCCGAAACAAAACCATGCAGTCAATCTGAACATGCCTGTCGGCAAAACGGATGTTCCGCCGACACCGCCTGTGGTCATCACGATCGACGTCGACTTCGACGGCACGATCTTGTGGGACAACGTGGTCGTTCCTGACCGTGCAGCCCTGGAAGCGAAGATGAATTCCGTCGCTGCCATGGCCGACCAGCCGGAAGTGCACCTGCGTCCGAACAAACTGGTTGAGTACAAGTATGTTGCCGGCGTGATGGCAACTGCGCAGCGCCTCAATGTGAAAAAAATTGGTATGGTTGGTAACGAACAGTTCCAATAAGCGCTATTGCTAATTGACGATACGGCAGGGTAATCCTGCCGTTTCGCTTTTGATTGAAAGAGTCCCAATGATCAAGTTTCGTCTCGCACATCTCGGCCTCGCCATGGCCGCTCTTGGCTTTACCGCAGCAACGCCCGTCGTCGGACTGTCCACTGCCTATGCAGCAGAAGCGGTGCGCGCGGAAATCGGTGGTCCTTTGCAGGCTGCCCAGAAAATGATGCAAGCCGGACGCGCGAAAGACGCGCTGAACGAACTGCGCAAGCTCGACAGCAAAAACCCGACCGCGAATGAGCAATACCTGATCGAACGCGTGCGCGCTGCCGCCGCCTCGACCGCCGGCGACTACGATACCGCCGCCCGCTCGTTCGAAAAACTGATCGACTCGGGCAAGCTGCCCGCCAGCGAACGCGCCAATTTCTCCGAAGGCCTGATCGGCATTTACATGCGCGCCAAGGAATTCGGCAAGGCCAACGCCGCCATCCAGAAATCGCTGAAAGACCGCGACGATCCGAAGCTGCGCGCCTACCTGATCCAGAATTACATGTCGATGGGTAACACCGCCGAAGCCACCCGCCTGCTCAAGGCAGACCTGGCCGCCTACGACAAATCCGGCCGCACGCCGCCGGAAGAACCGCTGCAAATGATGGCCAATCTGCAGAACAAGAGCGGCGATAAGGCCGGCTATGTGGAAACCATCGAAAAACTGGCAGCCCACCATCCGAAATCGAGCTACTGGGCCGACCTGCTGAACCGTATCGTCAGCAAGCCTGGTTTCGCCGACCGCCTGCGCGTCGACGTTTCGCGCCTGCAACTGGCCAACAACCTGCTCAAAAAGCCGAGCGAGTACATGGAGCTGGCCCAGCTGGTCCTGCGCGACGGCGCCCCTGCCGAAGCGGTCAAGATCGTCGAAAAAGGCTACAAGGCAGGCATCCTGGGTGTGGGCGCCGATGCGCCGCGTCACCAGCGCCTGAAAGACCTGGCCGACAAGTCCCTGGCCGACTTCAACAAGAACATCGCCACCACCGAGGCAGCGCTGCAAACCGCCGCCGATAAAGACGGTCTGGTGAGCCTGGGCTACGGCATGGTGCAAGCCGGCCAGGCCGAAAAAGGCCTGGCGATGATGGAAAAAGCCATCGCCGCCGGTGGCCTCAAGCGTCCCGACGACGCCAAGCTGCGCCTGGGCGAGGCGTACGCCGCGGCCGGCCAGAAAGCCAAAGCCATCACCGCCCTCAAATCGGTCGGCGGCAAGGACGGCACGGCCGAACTGGCACGCTACTGGATCATGGCCATCAACCATCCAATGGCTTGATCGTCACCGCGATACGGTAGTCCCCCGAAAGCGCTGTCTGCATCTTGCAGGCAGCGCTTTTTAGCTTTGAACGTATAATCGCTACTTCGATTATTCATGGGGACCTCGAAAGACCGTTTCGAGGTTCCCTCATGCACAGACATCCCAAGAGCACTCTATGAAGGTTTTTCGCGGTCTTCCCAACGACCGGGCGCGCGCCCCCTGCGCACTCACGATCGGTAACTTTGACGGTGTCCATCGCGGTCACCAGGCATTGTTGGCGCGCGTGTGCGCGGCCGCCTCCGAGCTGGGACTGGAAGCGGCCGTGATGACGTTCGAGCCGCATCCGCGCGAATTTTTCGCGCGCCGCGCCGGCGACCTGTCGCGCGCGCCGAACCGCATCGCCAACCTGCGCGACAAACTCCAGTCGCTCTCGAACGCCGGCATCGACCGCGTCATCGTCGAACACTTCAACGAACACTTCGCCGCCATCTCGCCCCAGGATTTCGTCGAGCGCGTGCTGGTCGAAGGCCTGCACGTCAAGTGGCTGATGGTCGGCGACGACTTCTGCTACGGCGCGCGGCGCGCCGGCACCGTCGCCATGCTGATCGAAGCGGGCAAGCAGCACGGCTTTCATGTCGAGACGCTGCCCACCGTGATGCACGGCGCCCAGCGCATCTCGTCGTCGGCGGTGCGCACGGCGCTGGCGGCGGGCGACTTCGGGCAGGCCGGCCAGCTGCTCGGCCACCCGTACGCCATGTCGGGCCATGTGATCCACGGTGCAAAGCTGGGCCGGACGCTCGGTTTTCCGACCTTGAACCTGCGCGTGGCGCACCGCCCTGCCCTGTCGGGCATTTTCATCGTCCAGGTGCATGGCCTCGGGCCCGAACCGCTGCCCGCCGTGGCCAGCCTGGGCGTGCGCCCCACCGTCGACGACAGCGGCCGCGTGCTGCTCGAGGTGCACGTGTTCGACTTCGCCCAGTCCTGCTATGGCAAGATGGTGCGCGTCGAATTCCTCGAAAAGATCCGCGACGAAGAAAAGTACACCGGCTTGGCCACCCTGACCGCCGCGATCACGCGCGACAGCGAGCAGGCGCGCGCCTGGTTCGCCCGGCGCGCCGCGGCCCTCACCGCCCCAGACCGAATTTGACGCCACCCGCTTGAACGCAGCAGAGCGTCACGATCCAAGACACCCAGATACACCTCTTTGAAGAAAAATATGTCCGACAATAGCCAAACCAGCAAACCAGAGCAGCAGCAAGCCCCGCAAGCCCCCAAGGGTCCTAAAAAAGAAGGCAAGCCGGTGAGCAAGTACCCGGTCAACATGACCGACACCCCGTTCCCGATGCGTGGCGACCTGGCCAAGCGCGAGCCGGGCTGGGTCAAGCAATGGCAAGACAAAAAAATCTATGAGCGCGTACGCAAGGCGGCCAAGGGCCGTCCGATGTTCGTGCTGCACGACGGCCCGCCGTACGCCAACGGCGACATCCACCTCGGCCACGCCGTCAACAAGATCCTGAAAGACATGGTGGTCAAGTCGCGCGGCATCGCCGGCTTCGACGCGCCGTATGTGCCGGGCTGGGATTGCCACGGCATGCCGATCGAAATCCAGATCGAAAAACTGCACGGCAAAAACCTGCCGACCGCCGACGTGCTCACCAAGGCGCGCGCCTACGCGCTCGAACAGGTCGACCGCCAGCGCGCCGGCTTCATTCGCCTCGGTGTGCTCGGCGAATGGGACAACCCGTACCTGACCATGGCCTTCCGTAACGAAGCCGACGAACTGCGCTCGCTCGGCACCCTGCTGGGCAAAGGCTATGTGTACCGCGGCCTGAAACCGGTGAACTGGTGCTTCGATTGCGGCTCGGCCCTGGCCGAAGCGGAAGTCGAATATCAGGACAAGCGCGACCCGGCCATCGACGTCGGCTTCGCCTTTACCCAGCCCGACAAGCTGGCCGCCGCCTTTGGCCTGCCTGCACTGCCGGCCGGCGATGGCTTCATCGTCATCTGGACCACCACGCCGTGGACCATCCCGTCCAACCAGGCCTTGAACGTCAATCCGGAAGTAAGCTACGCGCTGGTTGAAAGCGCACGCGATGGCAAGCCGCTGCTGCTCATTCTCGCCGCCGACCTGGCCGAATCGTGCCTGGCGCGCTACAAGCTCGAAGGCAAAGTCATCGCCACCTGCCTTGGCGCCGCCTTCGACGGCATCGCCTTCAAGCACCCGCTGCACGCGTCCGATGCGTTTTTCGATCGCCTCTCGCCGGTCTACATGGCCGATTACGTCACCACCGAAAGCGGCACCGGCGTGGTCCACTCGGCGCCGGCCTACGGCCTGGACGACTTCATTTCGTGCAAGGCGCACGGCATGAAGGATGACGAAATCCTGACCCCGGTCATGGGCGACGGCCGCTTTGCCTCGACCCTGCCGCTGTTCGGCGGCATGACCATCTGGGAAGCGTCGAAGCCGATCTGCGCCGCGCTCACCGCCGCCGGCGCCCTGTTCGAAGTGAAGATGTTCGATCACAGCTACATGCACTGCTGGCGCCATAAAACGCCGATCGTCTACCGCGCCACCTCGCAGTGGTTCGCCGGCATGGACGTGACGCCAAAAGACGGCGGCCCGACCCTGCGCGAAACCGCCTTGAAGGGCATCACCGAAACGCGCTTCTTCCCGGACTGGGGCCAGGCGCGCCTGCACGGCATGATTGAAAACCGCCCGGACTGGACGCTCTCGCGCCAGCGCCAGTGGGGTGTGCCGATGGCCTTCTTCCTGCATAAAGAAACCGGCCAGCTGCATCCGCGCACGCCCGAACTGCTGGAACAGATCGCCAAAATGTTTGAAGAGCGCGGCATCGACGCCTGGCTCGACATCGAACCGAAGGACCTGCTCGGCGAGGACGCCGACATGTACGTCAAGAACAAGGACACGCTCGACGTCTGGTTCGATTCCGGCTGCACCCACCAGACCGTGCTGCGCGGCTCGCACGCGGCCCAGTCGCACTTCCCGGCCGACCTGTACCTGGAAGGCTCGGACCAGCACCGCGGCTGGTTCCATTCGTCGCTGCTGACGTCCTCGATGCTCAATGGCTGCCCGCCGTACAAAGCCCTGCTCACGCACGGCTTCACGGTCGACGCCGAGGGCAAGAAGATGTCCAAGTCGCTGGGTAACACGATGGCGCCGCAAAAAATCTCCGACACCCTCGGCGCCGACATCCTGCGCCTGTGGGTCGCCTCGACCGACTACACGGGCGAGCTGTCGATCTCCGAAGAGATTCTCAAGCGCGTGACCGAATCGTATCGCCGCATCCGCAACACCCTGCGCTTCCTGCTGGCGAACACCTCCGACTTCGACCACGCCAAACACGCGCTGCCGATGGCCGGGCTGCTCGAGATCGACCGCTACGCCATCGCCGCCATGGGTGCGCTGCAAAACGATATCGCCAGCCACTACGAGCGCTACGAATTCCACCCGGTCGTCTCCAAGCTGCAGAACTACTGCTCGGAAGACCTGGGCGGCTTTTACCTGGACATCCTCAAGGACCGCCTGTACACGTCCGCCGTCGATTCCCAAGCGCGCCGTTCGGCCCAGACCGCGCTGTGGCACATCACGCAAAGCCTGCTGCGCGTGATGGCGCCGATGCTCAGCTTCACCGCCGAGGAAGCGTGGGCCGTGTTTGCCGACGCCGAGGCCTTTGCCGCCAGCGACGAAACCATCTTCACGCAAACCTTCTGGAGCATGCCTCAAGTTGCCGACGGCGCCGCCCTGCTCGAGAAGTACACGACGTTGCGCGCGGTGCGCACCGACGTCACCAAGCAGCTCGAAGAATTGCGCGTGTCCGGCGCCATCGGTTCGTCGCTGCAGGCCGAGCTGACCATCAAGGCCAGCGGCGACAAATACCGCTTGCTGGCGAGCCTGGACGACGACCTCAAATTCGTCTTCATCACCTCGCAGGCGCAAGTGAGCGAAGTGGCCGACGAAGCCGGTGAAGCGATCGAGGTGGCCGCCTCCGGCGCGCCGAAATGCGAGCGTTGCTGGCATTACCGCGCCGACGTCGGCACCCACGCCGAGCACGCGGGCCTGTGCGGCCGCTGCTACAGCAATTTGTTCGGCAGCGGCGAGAAGCGCGCCTTCGCATAAACAAAAAGAAGAAACCGACCCATGGCCACCAAAAAGAAACAGCTGTTCTCGTCCACGCCGCAAGGCGGTTCCGGCCTGATGCCCTGGCTGGGCATCGCCGCCATCGTGATCCTGCTCGACCAGCTCACCAAGATCGCGATCCAGAAAACCTTCGTGTTCGGCGAAGAGAAGGTCATCACTTCCTTCTTCAACCTGGTGCTGGCCTATAACAAGGGTGCCGCCTTCGGCTTCCTGAACAGCCAGCCCGGGTGGCAGCGCTACTTTTTCACCGGCGTGGCGGTCATCGCGGTCGGCTTCATCTTGTACATGTTGAAGCGCCACGCCGGCCAGCGCCTGTTTTGCTGGGCGCTCGCGCTGATCATGGGCGGCGCCATCGGCAACGCCATCGACCGCCTGGCCTACGGCCACGTGGTCGACTTCCTCGACTTCCACATCGCCAGCCTGGGCCACTTCCCGGCCTTTAACATCGCCGACAGCGCCATCTGCATCGGCGCCGCGCTGTTCGTCTTCGACGAGCTGCGGCGCGTAAACCGGCAATAAGGAGACGGCGCATGAGCATGGACCTGCAAGGTAAAAAGATCGTCCTCGGCCTGTCCGGCGGGGTGGCCTGCTACAAGGCGGCGGACCTGTGCCGCGCGCTGATCAAGCAGGGCGCCTCGGTACAGGTGGTCATGACCGACGCCGCCACCCACTTCATCACCGCCGTGACCATGCAAGCCTTGTCCGGCCATCCGGTCCACACCGACCAGTGGGATCCGCGCGTGGCCAACAACATGGCCCACATCGACCTGACGCGCGGGGCCGATGCCATCCTGATCGCGCCCTGCTCGGCCGACTTCATGCGCAAACTCGCGCACGGCGTGTGCGACGACCTGCTCTCCACTTTATGCCTGGCGCGCCCGCAGCGCGTACCGCTGCTGGTGGCCCCGGCCATGAATGTCGAGATGTGGGAAAACCCCGCCACCCGCCGCAACGCCGCCCAGCTGCGCGCCGATGGCGTACGGATCTTCGGTCCGGCCGCCGGCGAACAGGCCTGCGGCGAAACGGGCCTGGGCCGCATGCTGGAGCCCGCCGAACTGCTCGACGAAGTCATCGCCTCGTTCCAGCTCAAGGTCTTGGCCGGCAAACGCGTCCTGATCACCGCCGGGCCGACTTTCGAGGCGATCGACCCGGTGCGCGGCATTACCAATCTGTCGTCCGGCAAAATGGGTTACGCGATTGCCCGCGCCGCGCGCGAGGCCGGCGCCGAGGTCACCCTGATCTCCGGCCCGACCGCGCTGGCCACCCCGCACGGGGTGCGCCGCACCGACGTGCAGAGCGCGCGCCAGATGCACGACGCGGTGATGAACGCCGTCGGCGGCCAGCACGTGTTCATCAGCGTGGCCGCGGTGGCCGACTGGCGCGTTGCCAACGCCAGCACCCAGAAAATGAAAAAACAGGACGACGGCGCCACGCCGACCCTGGAGTTCGAACAGAATCCCGACATCCTGGCGTCGGTCGCCGCCACCACCTCGGTGTCGGGCTGGCCGTACTGCGTGGGCTTTGCCGCCGAATCGGAACGCCTGGAAGAATACGGCGCCGTCAAGCGCGAAAAAAAGGGCATTCCTCTGTTGGTCGGCAATATCGGCCACCACACCTTCGGCCAGGACGAGAACAGCATCATGCTGTTCGACGACTCCGGCCACACCGTACTGCCGCGCGCCGACAAGCTCACCCTGGCGCGCCAGCTGATTTCAGAAATCGCAAGGCGCATCGAACAGCGCTCCCTGCTCAAGTAAAAAGTATCCGCACCATGAAAACCATTGACGTCAAAATCCTCGATCCGCGCATGAAGGACCAGCTGCCGGCCTACGCCACGCCGGGCAGCGCGGGCCTCGACCTGCGCGCCTGCATCGACGCGCCGATCACCATCGACGCCGGCGCCACCGTGCTCATTCCCACCGGGCTGGCGATTCACGTGAGCGACCCGGGTTACGCCGCCATGATCCTGCCGCGCAGCGGCATGGGCCACAAGAACGGCATCGTGCTGGGGAATCTGGTAGGCTTGATCGACTCCGACTATCAGGGACAACTGATGGTATCGACCTGGAACCGTGGCCAGAACGCTTTCACGCTCAACCCCATGGAGCGCCTGGCGCAACTGATCGTGGTGCCGGTGGTGCAGGTGAGGTTCAACATCGTCGACGATTTCGACACAAGCGAACGCGGTGCCGGCGGTTTCGGCAGCACCGGAAAACACTAATTGGAGACTTCTATGGCCCGTTTCACTGGTCTGCTTCCGGCTGTGCCGGTCATCTGCCTGGCGCTGATGCTGTCGGCTTGCGAGACGACCGGGCCAGCACCCGATGCCACTCCCACCGTCCCGATGCCGCAGCAACCGGCCGAGCCGCCCGCGCGCGCGGTCACGCCGCGCATGGCCGCCGCAGCCGAGGCGCTGACCAAAATGGCCAGCCTGCAGGAACGCCTGTACCGCATCGCGGCCCCCATCCTGATCAACAACGCGGACCTGTGCAAGTCGTCCACGCGCAACCTGCTCGGTTTCACCGCGCGCAACCGCTACTGGTATCCGGGCGAGTACAACGAAGCGGCCCAGATTGCGTTCGACATGGGCGAGCGCCTCCAGGTCACCGGCGTGCTGGCCGGCAGCGGCGCGGCGCGTGCCGGCCTGCGGCGCGGCGACAATCTCATTTCGGCCAGCGGCAAGACGCTGCCGGTCGGCCCCAGTGCGTCGAGCACAGTCGGTTCGGTGTTCGGCCCGCTGGTGGCCAAACAGGCCAGCCTGGCGCTGCAGATCGAGCGTGACGACAAGACCCGCGAGCTGACCGTGCCAGTCACGCGCGCCTGCGGTTTTGTCATCGAACTCGGCAACGCCGATAACATCAATTCCTACGCCGATGGCTCGCGCGTCATGGTCACGCGCGGCATGCTGCAGTTCGCAAGAAACGACGAGGAAGTCGCCTACCTGCTGGCCAAGGGCATGGCGCACAACATCCTCGGACACGCCACCGCGCAGCGCCACGTCGGCACCATCGGCAGCATCATCGACAACCTGACCAACGTGCGTCCCGATACCTCGATGCTGATCGGCAGCGGCGGCATCAAGGCCATGCCGGCCGAACTCGACGCCGCCGCCGATCATCTGAGCATGTACCTGCTGGCCCGCGCCGGCGTGAACATCCATGGCGCGGCGCCGTTCTGGAAGCGCCTGGCCGCGGCCTATCCGGCCACGGTGTTGAACGGCTACGTCGCCAACCACCCTGCCACGGCCGCGCGCCTGGCCGCGATCGACAAGGCCACGGCCGATATCAAGGCCAAGCAGGCGGCGAAGAAACCCATCGCGCCATGAAAAAGCTGCTGCTCGCCTGCCTGATGGCCCCATTGCTCGCGCAGGCGGCGCAGTGGGTCAAGGTGCCGGCCGCATCGAGCGCGGGCAGCCAGTCGTACATCGACAGGAGCAGCATCATCCGCAGCGACAAGAGCTACAAGGTGTGGTCGCTGGTGTCGTATGCGAAGGAGCAGGCCACGCCCGAAGGCACGCCCTACCTGTCGATGAAGGCGCTGCACCTGTATTCGTGCGCGGAGCGCACCACCACCCTGCTCAGCCAGGTGTACTACGCCGAGGCGATGGGCAAGGGGCCGGTCTCGCAAAGCTTCAAGTACGAAAAATTCGCACCCGAAGACATCGTGCCCGACAGCGTCTCGGACGGCGCGCTGCAGGTGATCTGCAAGCGCCGGAAATAACAAGCCTAACTCGGGAAATTGGGGAAATACGTCCCCATAATCCACGTCAGCACGCCGCAAAACACCACCACCGCCACCAGCACGATCAGCAAACGGCCGAACTTCGGCGAACCGTCGTCATTTTTTTGTATCATTGCTCATCTTCCCACCCACCATGTGCTCGATTCAGGAGCGCCAGTATATTCGATCCAATGGACAGCATAGACCTGGAAGTATTAAAGACCGCCTCGGCGTGGATCGCCGCCGGTCACCGCTGCGAATTGATCACCGTGATCAAGACCTGGGGTTCGAGCCCGCGTCCGGTCGGCGCCACGCTCGCCATCTGCGAGGATGGCCGCGTGGTCGGCTCGGTGTCGGGCGGCTGCATCGAAGATGACCTGATCGAACGCGTGCGCCGGCACGGCATCACGCGCGCCATTCCCGAGGTGGTCAGCTACGGCATCAGCGCCGACGAAGCGCACCGTTTCGGCCTGCCCTGCGGCGGCACCATCGAACTGGCGATCGAGCCGCTGTCGAAAGCGAGCGCCATCGACGAACTGCTGGCGCGCCTGGAAGCGCACGAACTGCTGGCGCGCCGGCTCGACCTGGCTAGCGGCGCGGTCACCTTGACGGCGGCGCAGCCGGGCGACGCCCAGCTGCTGGCCGGCGGCGTGCTGACCACGATCCACGGCCCGCGCTGGCGCCTGTTCATCATCGGCGCCGGCCAGCTCTCGCGCTTCCTGGCGCAGATCGCCACGGCGATGGATTACTACGTGACCGTGTGCGACCCGCGCGAAGAATACCGCGCCGGCTGGAACCTGGCGGGGGTGCAGCTGGTGCACATGATGCCGGACGACCTGGTGCTCGAATCGCAGCTGGATCACCGCAGCGCCGTGGTGGCGCTCACGCACGACCCCAAGCTGGACGACCTGGCGCTGATGGAGGCGCTCAAGTCCGACGCGTTCTACGTGGGCGCGATCGGCTCGCGCCTGAACAACGCCAAACGGCGCGAGCGGCTCAAGCACTTCGACCTGTCGGACCAACAACTGGCGCGCCTGCACGGGCCGATTGGCCTGTACATCGGCAGCAAGACGCCGTCCGAGATCGCGATCTCGATTCTCGCGGAACTGACCGCCGTCAAGAACGGCGTGCCGGCCGAACTGCAGGTGCGCCATGCGGCGGCGCTGGAGCCGGCCAGCACCGAGGTCTGTGCGCTGTAGCCGATCTCCCAACAGAAACAGGCCCGCCTCGTGCAAAAATCGATTCCTCTTCCGGCGGGTTACCGCAGCGCCGACGTTACCGCCTTCCACAGCCGCGACCCTGAAGGCGTGGCCGAACAGGTGGCGCCGGCGCGCATCCGCAAAGGCGTGATGATCGGCGCCGTGCCGGTGCTGCTCGACATCGCCCTCGGCCCGCACGCCGCACTGTGCACGGTCGACGCCGACGGCGCGCTCACGAGCGCCGGCCTGCGCCAGGTCGACGACGCCCTGCTCAACATCCTGGCGCTGCGGATCGACCCGGCGCCGTTCCTGGCGGCGGCGGCACACGACCCGCTGCTCGGACCCGTGGTGCGGCGCCAGCAGGGCTTACGCATCGTGCAGTCGGCCACGATTTTCGAGGCGCTGACCTGGGCCATCATCGGCCAGCAAATCAACCTCACCTTTGCCATCGCGCTGCGCCGCACGTTCATCTTGCAGGCCGGCCGCCAGCACAGCAGCGGCTTGTGGTGCTACCCCGAAGCGGGCGATGTGGCGCGCCTCAATGCGGAAACGCTCACCACCCGCAAATTCTCGCGCTCCAAGGCCGAGACCTTGCTGCGCCTTGCGCAACTGGTCGACAGCGGCGCCCTGGCGCTCGAGCGCCGGCATGATGCGGGACAGGTCGCGGCGTCGCTGCTGGCCGTCAAAGGCATCGGCCCGTGGACCGTCAACTACGCCCTGCTGCGCGGCTACGGCTACCCCGACTGCTCGCTGCATGGCGACGTCGCCATCCGCGCGGCCTTGCAGCACCTGCTGGGCGAAGACGCCAAGCCGGACATGGCGCGCACCGAAGCGCTGCTGGCCAACTACGCGCCGCACCGGACCATGGCGGCGGCCCACCTGTGGGCCAGCCTGCACCCGCCAGCCAGCGAATAATCCGCTTGACCCTGACGCCACGTCAGGCTCCAGACTGTGTTCACGCATGAAGACAAGGAGCGATTCGATGAAGTTAAAAATAGGCGAGCTGGCGAAACGGTCGGGGCTGACCATACGCGCGCTCCATCATTACGATGCCATCGGTTTGCTCAGTCCCTCGGCGCGTTCCGGGGCCGGCTACCGCCTGTACAACCGCGACGACATCGCCCGCCTGCATCAGGTGCAGGCACTGCGCCGCTTTGGCGTGTCGCTGGCCGATATCGGAACCTTCCTGGCCAATCCGGCCTCCAGCCTGTCGAACATCGTGGAGCAGCAGATCGCCGCGCTGACCCGCCAGATCGACCAGGCCGGCATCTTGCGCGCGCAGCTGACAAGGCTGCACGGCGAACTCGGTGCCGGGGTGGAGCCGGACCTGGCCGCGTGGCTGACCACTTTGGAGTTAATGACCATGTACGACACTTACTTTTCAAAAGAAGAACTGAAACAGCTGCCGTTTTTCTCCGGCGACGCCGCCTGCATCGCCGAGTGGGATGCGATGGTGGCGCGCTTCAAGCAGATGCTCGCCGCCGGCACGCCGGCATCGAGCCTTGAAGCGCAATTGCTGTCGCAGGAATGGATGCTCAAGCTCGAGCGCGATACCAACGGCGACCCGGATGTGATGGTGCGCATCCTGGCCATGCAGGCGCGCGAACCGGCGCTGCGCGAACAGAACGGCATCACGCCGGAGGTGGAAGCATTTTTGAAGGAAGCGTTTGCCCAGTCGCGCCTGGCGATGTTCAAGAAATATGTCTCGCCCGAAGAATTCGCGTACATGGATGCGCACTACCGCATCCGCATGGACGAGTGGCCGGCGCTGATCGCGCGGGTGCGCAAGGCGATCGCCGACGGCGCGGCGCCGGACGATGCGCGGGTGGGCCAGTTGATGCGCGAGTGGATCGACTTGTCGCAATCGTTCGCCGGCGACGACCCCGCCACCCACGCGAAAATCCGCCTCGCTTACGACAAGGAACCGCTGCTGATGATCGGCAGCTGGATCACCGATGAGATGAAGGCGTTCATCGGACAAGCCATGGGGGCCATGCGCCAGCAGATGAGCTAGTTCCTCAAATAGCGTTAACCTTGTCCGCCCTCGACGGGCAAGGGAATCCTCCTTGCGTCGGAAGAAGACTTTCACGATCTGGAAAGATTGGCCGCATCCAGGGGTCTCGCCGCCACCCGACGTTGTCGACATAGATGGCGATGTCGGCATGCAAGCGCACCTGATGCTGTGAATGCAGCTTGTCTTTGGCGCGATCATCACGCTGGCGGCCACCGCCATTGGCGATTACTCTGGAGCCAATAGCAGAACCGGCGGACTGTGAATATTCACATGCGCTGAATACGCCACACCTTTGCAATATTTCTCCGCACCATACCCGGGCTGAACTAGTATGAGCTATCACCCCGACAACAGGTACGGAGGAAACATGCGGATTAACACGCCGGTCACTGACAAGCAGATCCTCATCAGTGATACCGAAACGATCGTGTCCACGACCGATCTCCAAGGCAACATTACCTACGCCAACCCGTACTTCATCGAGATCAGCGGCTTCACCGAAGAAGAACTGATCGGTGCGCCGCAAAACCTGGTGCGCCATCCGGACATGCCGGTCGAAGCCTTTGCCGACCTGTGGTCGACCATCAAAAGCGGCCAATCGTGGAGCGGCCTGGTCAAGAACCGCTGCAAGAATGGCGATTATTACTGGGTGCTGGCCAACGTCACCCCGGTTCTCGACAATGGCCAGACCACCGGCTACATGTCGGTGCGCACCAAACCCACCGCCGCCCAGGTCAGCGCGGCAGACGCCCTGTATCGCGAATTGAAAGCGGGCAATCCGCGTCAGCTTGCCGTGCGTAATGGCCGCGCCGTTGCCAACGGGATGCTGGGCAAGCTGTCCGCACTGATGAGCATCTCGCTGGGCCAGCGTATCGGCATCACCGTGACCCTGCTGCTCGCTGCCATGCTGGCGCTCATGTTCAGCAGCACCCGCCCGCTGTGGCTGATCGCGCTGGCGGTCCTGTCGATCGTCGCCCTGCTGCACCTGTGCTACGTGCTCTACAGCACCGTGCTGGGGCCGCTGCGGCAAGCCTTGCGCGCCACCCAGATCATGGCCGGGGGCGACCTGACCACCGACATGAGCAGCGACCGCGCCGATGAAATGGGCCAGTTGCTGCGCACCCTGCGCCAGCTGCGCGTGAATCTGCATTCGATCGTGGGCGACGTGCGCCGCAACGCCCAGCAGATCGGCGTGGCCACGCGCGAAATCGCGGCCGGTAACATGAATTTGTCGGGCCGCACCGAATCGCAAGCCTCGTCGCTGGAAGAAACCGCGTCGAGCATGGAGGAACTGGCTTCCACAGTGCAGCAAAACATGGGCAATGCCGAGCAGGCGACCGCCATGGCCGACGATGCGTCCGCCGTGGCCGGTAAAGGCGGCAGCGTGGTGGCCCAGGTCGCCAGCACCATGAGCGATATCAGCGCTTCGTCGAAAAAGATCGTGGACATCATCGGCATCATCGAAGGGATTGCCTTCCAGACCAACATCCTGGCGCTGAACGCCGCCGTGGAGGCGGCCCGGGCCGGCGAACAGGGGCGCGGCTTCGCTGTGGTCGCCGCCGAAGTGCGCAACCTGGCCCAGCGCAGCGCCACCGCGGCCAAGGAAATCAAGGAATTGATCGATGTGTCGATCGGCAAGGTCGACAGCGGCGTGGCGCTGGCCCAGCAAGCCGGCACCACCATGCAGGACATCATTGCATCGGTGCACAAGGTGACCAACATCATGAACGAAATTGCCTCGGCCTCGCGCGAGCAAAGTGCCGGCATCAACCAGGTCAACGATGCAGTGACGCAAATGGATGAAGTGACGCAGCAAAATGCCGCGCTGGTGGAAGAAGCGGCCGCCGCGGCGGGCAGCCTGCAGGAGCAGACCACGGTACTGGTCAAGGCGCTCAGCGTATTCAAGCTCGACCGCCACGCCGCCCCTGGCCGGCAGCGCTAACCGCCGGGCAACAACCACAATGGAAAAAGCCCTCGACTCTTTGCAGAATCAAGGGCTTTTCTAATTTGGTTGCGGGGACAGGATTTGAACCTGTGACCTTCGGGTTATGAGCCCGACGAGCTGCCAGACTGCTCCACCCCGCGTCTGTATGTAGCTATTATAGGGGGCTTTTCAGAATTAGGCAATATTAATCCAATCAAGATGTGCGATAGCAGGAAGGGGACGGCGTGCGACCGTGCGCCAGCGCGCATTTACGCCCGCCGCGCACCGCATGTGCCCCGCAATCGGTGTACAGTAAGCGAAAATCATTCTTCTCTTTTCCTATGAAATTTTGTTCCGAGTGCGCCCATCCCGTCGACCTGCTCATTCCCGAGGGCGACAACCGCCCGCGCTATGTCTGCAAACAATGCGCGGCGATCCACTACCAAAACCCCAAACTCGTCGTCGGCTCCATTCCTGTATGGCAACCAGAAGGCGAAGAAGTGCGCGTGCTGCTGTGCAAGCGGGCGATCGAACCGCGCCACGGCTACTGGACCTTGCCGGCAGGCTTCATGGAAAACAATGAAACCACCGCCGAGGCCGCCGTTCGCGAAACCGAAGAGGAAGCCGGCGCCGATATCGAGATCGGCAAGCTGTTCAGCCTGCTCAACGTCGCCCAGGTGCACCAGGTCCACCTGTTCTACCTGGCCCGCCTGCGCAGCCTGGACTTTGCGCCCGGCATCGAAAGCCTGGACGCGCGCATGTTCGCCGAGCACGAGATTCCGTGGGACGACCTGGCCTTCCCCACCATCCGCACCACCCTGGAACTGTTTTTCGCCGACTGCGCGCGCATGCGCGAGGGCGGCGCGTTCGGTTTCCACACGCACGACGTGCTGCGGGCGATGCGTATTTCCAGCGATCCCGACCATGATTCCCTGGCTTGAAACCGATTCGCCGTTCCCTGACGTCTCCGCCGCGCTCACGGCCGAGGCGCCGGGCCTCTTGGCGGCCGGCGCCGACCTGTCGCCCGAGCGCCTGCTGAGCGCCTACCGGCACGGCATCTTCCCCTGGTTTTCCGAAGGCCAGCCCATCCTCTGGTGGAGCACCGACCCGCGCATGGTGCTGATGACGGAAGACTTTCGCATCAGCAACAGCCTGCGCAAAGCCCTGCGCCGGGTCGAGCGCAGCATGCAGGAAGGCGGTCGCTGGGAGGTGCGCTTCGACAGCGCGTTCGAGGACGTGATGCGCGCCTGCGCCGCCCCGCGCAAGGATGGCCCGGGCACCTGGATTTCGGACGACATCGTCGACGGCTACAGCGGCCTGCACGCGATGGGGTACGCCCACTCGTCGGAACTGTGGCTCGATGGCGAACTGGTTGGCGGCGCCTATGGCGTGTGCATCGGCCGCATGTTCTACGGCGAATCGATGTTCGCGCGCGTGACCGACGGCTCCAAGATCGCGCTGGCCTTCCTGGTTGCCTTCCTGCGCGGCCAGGGCGTGAGCATGATCGACTGCCAGCAGGAGACCGGCCACCTGGCCTCGCTGGGCGCAGCGCCAATCCCGCGCAGAACCTTCCTGGCGCATTTACGCGACGCCATCGCCAAACCCGGCATCGCGCAATGGAAACCGGGATCGCCATTTACACAGATGGCGTAAACAGCGTAAAGTTCAGCGTAAAGTTTGGCTACAATAGAACCGAAGGAAGCAACCAGGGACCCCGTTCGCAACCACGCCGTATCGAAAGCGACTGCATGACGCACTTAAACGACCTGCCTTTCTCGACGCTGCAGTTCTACACCACAGCGCCTTACCCGTGCAGCTATCTCGACGCACGACAGGCGCGCTCGCAAGTGGCCACCCCTTCGCACCTGATCAACGCCGACGTCTACTCCGAACTGGTGAAAAACGGCTTCCGGCGCAGCGGCATCTTCACCTACCGCCCTTACTGCGACGGCTGCAACGCCTGCATTCCGGTGCGCGTGCGCGCCGACGAATTCGCCCCCAGCCGCGGCCAGCGGCGCGCCTGGATTCGTCACGCGGCGCTGGTGGCCAGCGTCGCCAACCTGAGTTTTTCGGACGAACACTACGCGCTCTACCTGCGCTACCAGACCACGCGCCATGTCGGCGGCGGCATGGACCAGGACAGCCGCGACCAGTACGCCCAGTTCCTGCTGCAAAGCCGCGTCAACACGCGCCTGGTGGAGTTCCGCGACGGCGACGGCGTGCTGCGCATGATCTCGATCATCGATGTACTGTCGGACGGCCTGTCGTCGGTATACACCTTCTTCGACCCCGACGTCCCTGGCGCCTCCTTCGGCACCTACAACGTGCTGTGGCAGATCGCCCAGGCCAGCGAACTGAAACTGCCCTTCGTGTACCTCGGATATTGGATCGAGCAAAGTCCCAAGATGGCCTACAAGATCAACTTCCGGCCGCTGGAAGCGCGCGTCAACGGCATCTGGAGCCTGCTCGATCGCTAGCCGGGAGCTGGCCGATAGTGAGCGGGCAGGCCCCGCTCACGGTAAAATGCCGGACCCGCACCAACCCGAGCACTCCATGTCCCAGAAACTGCTGTATGCCTTAGGTCGTCCCCTGCTGTTTACCCTCAAGCCGGAGACGGCGCACAATGTCACCCTGCCCTTCCTGCGTAGCGCGGCCGCGCTGGGCCTGACCGGCCTGGTGAGCAAACCCGCGCCCGATCCGCGCACCGTCATGGGCATCACCTTCCCCAATCCGGTCGGCCTGGCCGCGGGGCTGGACAAGGACGGCGCCTACATCGACGGCTTGTCCGCCCTCGGTTTCGGCTTCATCGAAGTGGGCACCGTCACACCCAGGCCGCAGCCGGGCAATCCCAAGCCGCGTATTTTCCGCATCCCCGCCAAGCGCGCCGTGATCAACCGCATGGGCTTTAACAATGGCGGCGTCGATGCTTTCGTCGCCAATGTGCAGGCCTCGAAGTTTTACCAGGACAAGCAGGGCGTGCTTGGCCTGAACATCGGCAAGAACGCCAGCACCCCGATCGAAAACGCGGTCGACGACTATCTGCACTGCCTCGAAAAAGTGTACCCGTACGCCAGCTACGTAACGGTCAATATCTCCTCGCCGAACACCGCCAACCTGCGCCAGCTGCAGGGCGCATCGGAACTCGACGCGCTGCTCTCGCGCCTGAAAGACGCGCAACTGCGCCTGGCCGACCAGCACAAGCGCTACGTGCCGCTGGCGCTCAAGATCGCGCCCGACGTCGACGGCGACCAGATCAAGGATATCGCCGGCGCCCTGCTGCGCCACAAGATCGACGGCGTCATCGCCACCAACACCACCCTCAGTCACCGCGACGTCGAGCGCATGAAGCACGGCCAGGAAACCGGCGGCGTCTCGGGCGATCCGGTGTTCGAGCTGTCGAACATCGTGATCCGCGCACTGCGTCAGGAACTGGGCGACGCGGTGCCGATCATCGGCGTGGGCGGCATCATGCGCGGCGCCGACGCCAAAGAAAAAATCCATCTCGGCGCCTCGCTGGTACAGTTGTACACCGGCCTGATTTACCAGGGACCGGGCCTGATCCGCGACTGCGCGCAGGCCCTTCGACAGTAAAGAACGCACCATAAGGAACGCACCATGATCAAGACCAGGCTCGGACGCACGCCGCTCGAGGTATCGAAGATCTGCCTCGGCACCATGACCTTCGGCGAGCAGAATAGCGAAGCCGACGCGCACAGCCAGCTTGATTACGCGCTCGAACGCGGCATCAATTTTGTCGACACGGCCGAAATGTATCCGGTCATGCCGCGTCCGCAGACGCAGGGCGACACCGAGCGCTTTATCGGCAGCTGGCTCAAAAAGACCGGCCGCCGCGGCGAGATCGTGCTGGCGACCAAGGCCGCCGGCCCGAATCCGAACCTGCACTGGGTCCGCGAAGGAAAGCAGAACCTGGACGCCGCCAGCCTGCGCGCAGCGGTGGAAACGAGCCTGCGGCGCCTGCAGACCGATCATATCGATTTGTACCAATTGCACTGGCCGAGCCGCAATGTGCCGGTTTTTGGCGCCACCGCGTTCGACCCGGCCAAGGAACGCGCGGCGATTCCTGTCGAGGAGACCCTGGCCGGTCTGAAGGACCTGATCGACGCCGGCAAGATCGGTCATATCGGCCTGTCGAACGAGAGCGCGTGGGGCGTGAGCGAATTCGTCAAGCAGGCCGAGATCAAAGGCTTGCCGCGCATCGCCAGCGTGCAGAACCTGTACAACCTGACCGCGCGCACCTTCGAGACCAGCCTGATGGACGAAACCTGCTTTCGCGAAGAGGTGGGTTTACTGGCTTACAGCCCGCTGGCGTTCGGCCAGTTGAGCGCGAAGTACCTGGACGATCCCAAGGCGAGTGGCCGGCTGACGATTTTTCCGGCGTCGTGGAGCCCGCGCTATCTGCGCGCGCCGGTGCTGGCGGCGGTCAAGGAGTACGCTGAGCTGGCGCGCGCCAACGGCATGACGCCGACCCAAATGGCGCTGGCGTGGTGCTACTCGCGCTGGTTCGTGGCCTCGACCATCATTGGCGCCACCACCCTGGCGCAGCTGAAGGAAAACATCGATGCCGTGTCGGTGACCCTGGCGCCGGAAGTGGTGGCGGAGATCGACGCAATCCACGCGCGCATCACCAACCCGGGAGCATAAGCGACGCGCATAAACCAGCCGCTGGCGGCGGCCAGCGGCTTCACACGGTTTTCACATCCGGTATCGTACCTTGGGGTCTTTCCACTTCCGCCAGGATGCCCCATGAAATCGCTGTTCCCGCTCGTCGTCCTGTTCTGCGCCTCGATTCCCGCCACGGCGCAGGAACAGCGGCTGGTCCATCAGGACGTGAAGCGCAAATTCATCGTCTACACGCCCGCCTCGTACGCCGCCAACCCGCAACAGCAATTCCCGCTCGTGATCAACTACCACGGCGGCGGCATGACCATGCGCGAACAGATGCTCTACACGCGCATGAACCAGAGCGCCGAGCGCGAAAACTTCATCGTGGTGTACCCGCAGGGGATCAAGCAGGACTGGAACGTGAATCTGCCGCATGACAGCAAGGAGAGCAGCGACGATATCGGTTTTACCGAAGCGATGCTGGCCAGGCTGAAGGCCGATTACCGCATCGACCAGCGCCGCGTGTACGCCACCGGCCTGTCGCGCGGCGGCTTTTTCAGCTTGCGTGTGGCGACCGAACTGCCCCATCTTTTTGCGGCGGTGGCGGTGGTGGGCGCGCAGACGCCGCAAACGGTCATCGACCAGCATGCAAAACCGGCCAGGATCGGGGTCATGCACATTGCCGGCACGGCCGACACCATCGTCGCTTTTGAGGGCAAGGCGGGGCATTATTTATCCGCCGGCGAGTCGCACCGCTACTGGCTCAAAAATGTCGGACTCGATGGCGCACCCGCGAGCGAGCGCACGGTCGATAGCGACAAGCGTGACGAGACCGAGGTGACGCACCTCGAACAAAGCCGCGACGGCGTGAGCGCGGCGCTGGTCACGGTCAGGAATGGCGGCCATACCTGGCCCGGCGCCGACGCCTTCAACGTCGGCCTGCCGCTCGGCCGGACCAGCCGCGATATCGACGCCAATGCCGTGATCTGGGAATTCCTGGCCAAGCACCGCAAATAGGCGCTGTGCCTGCGGGAGCGCAAACGCCTACGCGGCCAGAATCGCGATCTGGCGCAACCCGCGCGAAAAACTGGTGCTGCTCGGATTTTCCACGAACACGCACTGTTTTCCCGTGCGCTTGCAGTGCTCCTTGACGCGCCAGTAGGCATTGTGGCTGATGCAGCCGGTCTGGCAAATCACCAGGTCGGCCGCCGCCAGGTTGGCGTCGAGCAGATCGGCGCCGTGCTCCTGGCCACCGTCGTGGTGCGCGAAGCGGGCGCCTGCTTCTTCGGTCATGCAGCGGTAGCTGGCCACGCTGGCGCTCCGGCCGCCCACGCACAGCAAGGTCTTGTCGACCAGCTGCGCGGCGGCGATGGCTTCGGCCGCGTCTTCCTCGCACACCGTCACGTCGACCGGCCGCGCCGCCTGCAAGGCGTCGAGCTGGCGCGTGGACGCCGCCAGTTGCTGGCGCAGCTGCGCCAGCTGGACGTCGCGCGCATTCAAGCGCTGCCCGGCATCATCCAACTTTTGCTTGAGCCGCGTGCGCGCTTCCAGCTCCGGCACCGAGGCGCTTAGCTCCGCCATATCTGCCTGCAGGAACGCCAGCTTGCTCTCGCGCGCCACCAGCTCGGCGCGCGCCGCCATCAACTGCGCCTGTACCTGTTCCAGCTCGCGCGCCTTGTCGGCCAGGGTGCGCACGTGGCGCTGCTGCGACTGCGCCAGTTCGGTAGCCAGCGCCGCGTTTTCTTCTTGCAGTTCGAGGTAGCGCGCATGGTCGATGCGGGTGGTCGCCCCGGCCTGGTGCTGGATCATGTGCATCTCGCGCAGCACCGTGTCCTGCACCAGGAAGTCGCTGCGCGGGTGTGTCAGCGCGGCCCAGAAGGCGCCGGCCACATCGCCCTGCGCGATCGCCTGGCGCCACAGCTGCATGACCGCCTCGCCGCTGCGCGCATCCTTAAAGCGCAGCAGCACCAGCGCGTAACGCTGGTCGAGCGCATCTTGCAGCAGGTTTGAGATGCGGTTGCGGTTGGCGCATTCGGCCACCGCGCCGACGTGGATTTCGTAGTCGTCGGCCAGGGCCTGGCCGCGCACGCCCTTGTTCACCAGTTTACGCAGCACGCCCAGCGGCAGGCACACGCCGATCACCGGGCAGTGGGTATTGGCCGGCAGCTCCCACAGGCGCTGGCGGCGCGACGACGAAGTGCGCGAAGCGGCTTCGCCTTCAGGAGGAAAGAACCGCGCAAGCGGCTTTTTGGCATCGTGGTCGCACATGCGCTTCTCCTTAGTGCAGCTTGGGGCCGTGGCGCGCTTCGTCGATGACGGCGGCGGCGGCGGCGGCGGCATTCGACTGGGCCACGTGGTCGAGGCGCGCCTGGGCGTCGCCCACCATGGCGGACAAGGCGCGGAACGCTTCCGGCGTGAAGCGCACCGAGACATGGTTCAGCGACAGGTGCAGCACACTGCATTCGGGGCAGATGCTGACGTGGCCGATGGTGCTGTCGGCGATCGTCACATGCTGGCAAGGCTCGCTTGGATTCTGTGGATGTTTGCTCGACACGATGCTTCCTTGACGGTGTGCAGTGGCTGGCGGCAGCGGCGGCGGGCTATGCGTGGGTGGATGGCTTGCTCAAATCAAGTATAAACGAGAATCATTCGCATTTGCAAGCAATCACTGACCCAGGCTAACTTTCGCGCGGCGCGTCGGCGTCGAGCGCGCGTTCGATGTCGGCGCGCGAGACATCGGGCGCGAACTGCTCGATGAAGTGATATGCATACGCGCGCAGGTACGCGCCGCGCCGCACCGCCAGGCGCGTCACGTTGGGCGCGAACAGGTGCGACGCTTCGACCGCGCGCAGCCCCTTGTCGCGGCCATGATCGAAGGCCATCGAGGCCACGATCCCCACGCCCATCCCCAGGCTCACATACTGCTTGATGACGTCCGAATCCATCGCGGTGAGCACGATGTCGGGGCGTACCCCGGCCTTGGCGAAGGCCGCGTCGATATGCCCGCGCCCGGTGAAGCCGACGTCGTAGGTAATGAGCGGATAGTCGGCCAGGTCTTCCAGCCGGATCGGCGAGCAATTGAGCAGCGCATGCCCGTCGGGCACCACGATCAGGTGGCTCCAGCGGTAGCAGGGGAACGACACCAGGTCGGGGAACTGCGACAGGCCCTCGGTGGCGATGCCGATATCGGCCTTGCCCGACAAGACCCATTCGGCGATGTGATCGGGAGCGCTCTGCTGGAGCGCGATGCGCACTTCCGGAAAATCGTTGCGGAACGACTGCACCACTTTCGGCAGCGCGTAGCGCGCCTGGGTGTGGGTCGCCGCAATGGTCAGGGTGCCGCTGTTCTTGCCCGCGTATTCCATGCTGGCCTGCTGCAGGTTTTCGGCTTCCACCAGCAGGCGGTCGATGATCTTCAAAATGCCCTTGCCCGGATCGGTCAGGCCGGTCAGCCGCTTGCCGTTACGCTCGAAGATCACCACCCCAAGTTCGTCTTCGAGCTCGCGGATCTGGCGGCTCACGCCCGGCTGCGACGTGAACAGGGCATTGGCCACTTCGGTCAGGTTGTAGCCGCGCCGGGCCGCTTCGCGGATGGACCGCAGTTGTTGGAAATTCATATCGCCGCTCCCTGGTCGACAAACACCTGCATCCGGCGCGGACGCACCACCAGCGTTTCGCCTTCCTTCAAGCCGAGCTGGCGATAGCGCTCGTTGGGAATGACCGCTTCGATCAATTCGGCATTGTCGGCGCGCTCCAGATCGAGCTGCGCCAGCGGGCCGATCGCATGCGCGCGGCGCAGCTTGACGACGATGCCGTCCGCGCCCGGCGTATAGCGGTCGATATCGAGGTCGTGCGGCCGCACATAGGCGGTGCCCTGCCCATTGCTGGCCGAGGCATGCTCCGGTACCAGGAAGCTGGCGTCGCCGCTGGCCATGACGCCGTCGTTCACGCGCCCGTGGAACAGGTTCACATTGCCCAAAAAGCCGTACACGAAAGGCGAGGCCGGATTGTTATACACCTGCTCCGGAGAGCCGAGCTGCTCGACCCGGCCCTTGTTCATCAGGACCACCTGGTCCGACACTTCCAGCGCTTCTTCCTGGTCGTGGGTGACGAAAATGCTGGTCACATGCAGGTCGTCGTGCAGGCGGCGCAGCCAGCGCCGCAGTTCCTTGCGCACCTTGGCGTCGAGCGCACCGAAGGGCTCGTCGAGCAGCAGCACGCGCGGTTCGACCGCCAGTGCGCGCGCCAGGGCAATGCGCTGGCGCTGCCCGCCCGAGAGCTGCGGCGGATGGCGGTCGGCCAGCCAGTCGAGCTGCACCAGTTCGAGCAGCTGCTGCACCTTATGGCGGATCTGCTGTTCGCTCGGACGCTCGCGGCGCGGCTTGACGCGCAGCCCGAAGGCCACGTTCTCGAACACCGTCATGTGCTTGAACAGCGCGTAGTGCTGGAACACGAAGCCGACCTGGCGCTCGCGCACGTGGCGCTCGGACGCATCTTCGCCATCGAGCAGCACGCTGCCCCGGTCCGGATGCTCCAGCCCCGCGATGATGCGCAGCAGCGTGGTCTTGCCGCAGCCCGAAGGCCCGAGCAGCGCGGTCAGTTCGCCCGACGGGAATTGCAGCGAGACGTTGTCGAGGGCGACGAAATCGCCGAACCGCTTGTTGATATTCTTGACTTCGATCGTCATGATCCCTGCTCCATGTTGCGGTCTGCGGCGTGCAGCGCGTGCGTTTCGCGCAGCCGCCATTCGACAAAGGTTTTGATCGCCAGGGTCACCAGCGCCAGCAATGCCAGCAGCGAGGCGACGGCAAAGGCGGCCGCGAAGTTGTATTCGTTGTAGAGGATTTCGACGTGCAGCGGCATGGTGGTGGTTTCGCCGCGGATGTGGCCCGACACCACCGACACCGCGCCGAATTCGCCCATGGCGCGCGCGTTACACAGGATCACGCCGTACAGCAGGCCCCATTTGATGTTCGGCAGGGTCACGCGCCAGAACGTGGCCCAGCCCGAGGCGCCCAGCACCAGCGCGGCTTCTTCTTCCTCGTTGCCCTGCGACTGCATCAGCGGAATCAGTTCGCGCGCCACGAACGGGAAGGTGATGAACACCGTGGCCAGCACGATGCCCGGCACCGCGAACAGGATCTTGATATCGTTTTTGGCCAGCCATTCGCCGAACCAGCCCTGGGCGCCGAACATGAGCACATAGATCAAACCGGCGATCACCGGCGAGACCGAGAACGGCAGGTCGATCAGGGTGAGCAGGATCGACTTGCCACGGAATTCGAACTTGGCGATGCACCATGCGGCGCACACGCCGAACACCAGGTTGAACGGCACCGAGATCGCGGCGGCGATGACGGTCAGCTTGATGGCCGAGACGGCGTCCGGATCAATGATCGCCGCGATATAGGTGTCGATGCCCTTCTTGAACGCTTCCGCAAACACGGCGGCCAGTGGAATGAACAGGAACAGGGTCAGGAAAATCAGGGCGATGAGTTTCAACAGCGCGCTGACCCAGACCGGTTCGAGCGGGTGCGAGCGGCGCAAAAAACGCTCGAGGAACGAACGGCGCGGGCGGCGCTCTTCTGGCGCGGTGGCCTGGCTGGTCAAGGTGCTCATTTTTTACCGGTCCTGGCGCGGGTCCACGCCTGTAGCAGATTAATCGCCAACAGCAGCGCGAACGAGGCCACCAGCATGACCACGGCAATCGCGGTGGCGCCGGCGTAGTTGTACGCTTCGAGCTTGATGTAGATGAGCAGCGGTGTGATTTCGGAGATCATCGGCTGGTTGCCGGCGATGAAAATAACCGAGCCGAATTCGCCGGTGGCGCGCGCGAACGAGAGCGCAAAGCCGGTCACCAGGGCCGGCATCACGGCCGGGAACACCACGCGGGTAAACGTCTGCCAGGCGTTGGCGCCCAGGCTGGCGGCGGCTTCTTCGAGTTCCTTTTCCAGGTCTTCCAGCACCGGCTGCACGGTGCGCACCACGAAGGGCAGGCCGATGAAGGTCAGTGCCACCACCACGCCGAGCGGCGTGTACGAAACCTTGATGCCAAGCTCAGTGAAGTATTTTCCGATCCAGCCGTTGGACGAGTACAGCGCGGTGAGCGTGATGCCGGCCACCGCGGTGGGCAGCGCGAACGGCAGGTCGACCAGCGCATCCATGAAGCGCTTGGCCGGGAATTCATAGCGCACCAGTACCCACGCGACGATCCCGCCGAAGAAGGTGTTAATCAGCGCCGCAATGAAGGAGGCGCCGAAACTGAGGCGGTAGGAGGCGATTGCCTGTTCCGATGCCACCACTTCCCAGAACGCCGGCCAGGTCATGCTGAAGGTCTTGAGGAACACCGACGAGAGCGGAATCAGGACGATCAGGCACAGGTAGAAGACGGTGAAGCCGAGCGTCAGGCCGAAGCCGGGCAAGACCCGGCGCGGGCTCTTGACATAGAACCAGCGGTAAAGCCAGGCGGAGCCGGGAAAGATCCGGGGCGGCTGGTCGCTCGGAGATGAAGGGGACATGGGGCCTCTTATTACAAATTCGTCTAATAGGCGGCAATAATCGCACTAGAACCTCATAACGCAAACGAAGCATTTCTTATTTGCATAGATCAATCAGCTATTAGGATTGCGCCGACGGCGCCCATGCGGTGGGCTTGAGCGGGCGCAAAGGTCGGCTTGAACGGCTGAACCTGGCTCGTCCCGGCGCTGTCTGACATGCAGCGATCAGGAGGAACCATGGACAAGCATCAAGCTTTGCAAGGTAGTGGCGGCGCGCCGGACAGTTGCCGGGCAGCGCAAGAAGAAGACGAAGACGCCGTGCTCAGCGTCAGCGTGCCGCCGGGGCTGCGCGCCATCTTCCAGGTCTGGTCGCAGGACTGCGATCCGGCGCCGATGCTGCCGCGCGACGGCGACATGCGGGCGCTGGTGGCGGCCTACGTGCGCCTGGGCGCGGCGGCCGGGGCGACGCCGGTCGAGCGCGCGCTGCTGGTGCGGGTGTACGTGAATGCCGCGCTCAACTGCGAATTCGCGCTGTGGACCGAACTGCGCCATGAAGCGGCGACCGTGCTGCGCTGGCTGGCGCCGATCGTCGCCGCCGACCCGGCCCTGCGCGCGCAGGTGGCGCTGGCCTGGCCGTGCCCGCCGTAAGCGGAGCTAAAACAAGCTGGCCCGGCAGCTATCAAAACACCAGCTTGACCGCCACCAGGGTAAGGGTCGTCGCCAGCAAGCCGCGCAGGAAGCCTTCCGGCACCGATTTGGCCACCCAGGAGCCGAGGGTAATGCCAGGGAGCGAACCGATCAGCAACATGGCGAGCAGGGTCCAGTCGATCGACCCGAGCCACCAGTGGCCGAAGGCAGCGATCGCGGTCAGCGGGACGGCGTAGGCAATGTCGGTGCCGGCCACTTCGGCCGGGGTCATGCGCGGATACAGCATGACCAGCAAGGTTGCGCCGATGGCGCCGGCGCCGATCGAGGACACCGTGACCAGCACCCCCAGCACCGCACCGGAAACAATGGTGGCGATCATCAGCGGCCGGCCCTGCAGCTGGCGCTCGGGCTTGGCGTTGATCCACGCCATCATCTTGCCTCTGAACAGCAGCGCAATCACGGTCAGCATGACCGAGCCGGCGATCGAGTAACGGATGAGCTGGCCGATTTCCTTGTCGAGCGCGCCGAATTGCTTGAGCGCCAGGGTGGCGGCCACGGCGGCCGGCAAGGCGCCAAAGCACAGATGGCGCACGATATCCCAGCGCACGGTGCCGCGCAGGCGGTGGGTAAAGGTACCGGCAGATTTGGTGATGGAGGCGAACGCGAGGTCGGTGCCGACGGCCACCGAGGGCGGCACGCCGAACAGCAGCGTGAGCAGCGGCGTCATGAGGGACCCGCCGCCGACGCCGGTCATGCCGACCAGCAGGCCGACGGCGAAACCTGAAACAATATACGTAAGTTGCATGAATGAGTCCCTAGAATACCTTCAGGGTATAGGGACTGAGCCGTGATTCAAACAACGGAAAGCTTATTTGCTTATGCGTTCCAGGATGGCGTGGCGAAAATGGTCATGCCGGGATGCCGATCGCCACTGGCGCAACCGGCTTCCCGCACAGGCCGGCTTACTTGTTCGGCTGCGGCGTCAGGCGCAGATAGGCGCGCTCGGCGGTAAAGCCCTTGGGATACTTTTGCTTGATCAGTTCCGGATCCTGCACGCTCAGCGGGATGATGACGTCGTCGCCATCGCGCCAGTTGCCGGGCGTGGCCACGGTGTAGGCATCGCTCAGTTGCAGGGCGTCGATGACGCGCAGCACCTCGTCGAAGTTGCGCCCGGTGCTCATCGGATAAGTGATCGTCAGGCGGATCTTTTTCTTCGGATCGATCACGAACAGCGAGCGCACCGTCGCCGTGGCCGACTGCTCCGGATGGATCATGTCGTACAGGGCAGCGACTTTCTTGTCGGCATCGGCGATGATCGGAAAGCCGACCACGGTCTTTTGCGTCTCTTCAATATCCTTGATCCAGGTTTTATGCAGCTCGGCCGGATCGACCGAGAGGGCAATGGCTTTCACGTTGCGCTTGTCGAATTCAGGCTTGAGCCTGGCGGTCAGGCCCAGCTCGGTGGTGCAGACGGGCGTGAAGTCGGCCGGATGCGAAAACAGCACCACCCACGAGTCGCCCGCCCATTGGTGAAACTTGATCGTTCCCAGCGAAGAATCCTGCTCGAAATCGGGAGCGGTATCGCCCAGACGTAAACTCATTGTGATCTCCAATCGTTCATCGAAAGTTGTTCGAACCTGGTTCGAAATTTATACGCGGATGTCAATCATGCCGAAAAGGCCAGCGCCCTATTGTGCGCCAATTCGGCCAAACGCTGCAAATAGTTGTAACCGGACGGCCAGTCGCCCAGGCCCGATTCGGCGTTGATGTGGCCCAGCCTGCCCTCTTCGACCAGCTCGCTTCCCCAGCGGCGCGCCCACAGCGCCGCATGCGGCGCGCTCATCCAGGGATCGTTGGCGCTACTAACCAATATGCTAGGGCAGTCGAGCGACAGCGCCGGCAGGCGGTCGGCCACGCCGAACTTGTCGGGATCGGCCGGCGCCACCAGCAGCGCGCCCGCCACGCCCTCGCTGGAGCGGGCGATGCTGTGCACGGCGGTCAGGCAGCCGAAACTGTGCGCCACCAGCAGCGCGGGACGCGGATCGGCGCGCCGCACCTGGTCCAGGCGCGCAGCCCAGGCGGCCAGGTCGGGCTGCCCGAAGTCATCCTGGCGCACGCGCACGAATTCCGGATGCAGGCGCTGCCAGCGCGACTGCCAATGGCCCGGCCCGCTGTCATGCAGCCCGCTGACCACGATTACTTGAAAATGGGGAAAGAGTTCCATCATGGCGCCACCTCCTGGACCACCAGAGTACGGCGCGATGGGACAAAAACGAAGGAATCGTTTCGCGGTTCGATATGCGGCCAACGCATAAGGCGGGCCGGCATCGCTCAGTTTACTGGCTAATAAAAGCGGTTGAACAGCACCACCGCCCACGAGGCCACGGCAATCATAACCGCCAGCATCACGGCGGCACTGCCGAAATCCTTGGCGTTCTTCGACAGCGGATGGCGCTCCAGCGAAACCCGGTCGACCACGGCTTCGATGGCCGAGTTGATCAGCTCAACGATCAGCACCAGTACCAGCACGGCGATCAGGAACAGTTTCTGGAAAGAAGAGATGGGCAGCACCAGCGCGATGATGGTGCCGATAACGACCATGAGCAGTTCCTGGCGGAAGGCATGCTCGCTGGCCCAGGCCGATTTGAAGCCATCGATCGAATAGCCGGTCGCCGCCACGATGCGTTTGAAGCCGCTTTTGCTCTTGAATTCACTGACAGGCTCGGTCATGGAGTCATTTCAAAATAACAGGGAAAACGCATTATGCCCCGCCCCGCCGCCAGCGCGCCACCTTTGCCTCTCGGCGCAGGGAAATTGCCAATCCTTTTCACATTGTGGTATAAAGAAAGGACATATACTGCACTGCACCAACCACATCATGAAAATCGACACCGTTGAAGCACCCAAAACCTCGATCCAGGTAATCGAGCGCATGGTGGCCCTGCTCGACGCGCTGGCCAACTATACCGATCCGGTGAGCCTGAAGGAATTGTCCAAGGTATCCGGACTGCATCCCTCGACGGCGCACCGGATCCTGAACGACATGGTCATCACGCGCTTCGTGGACCGGGTCGAGCCGGGCACCTACCGTCTCGGCATGCGTTTGCTGGAGCTGGGCAATGTGGTGAAAAGCCGGCTGTCGGTGCGCGAAGCGGCGCTCGACTTCATGCGCTCGCTGCACAAGAAGACCCAGCAGACCATCAACCTGTCGGTACGCCAGGGCGATGAGATTGTCTACATCGACCGCGCGTTTTCGGAGCGCTCCGGCATGCAGGTGGTGCGCGCGATCGGCGGACGCGGTCCGCTGCACCTGACCTCGACCGGGAAGCTGTTCTTGTCGGTCGATGAACCGAAGGCGATCCGGGCCTATGCCACGCGCACCGGGCTGGCCGGGCATAACAAGAATTCGATTACCGATCTGGGCAAGCTGGAACGCGAGCTGAGCGTGGTCCGGACGCGCGGCTATGCGCGCGATAACGAAGAGCTGGAGCTGGGGGTGCGCTGCATGGCGGCGGGCATCCATGACGATTCGGGCAAGCTGATTGCGGGCTTGTCGATTTCGGCGCCGGCCGATCGCTTGCAAGAGGAATGGCTGGAAGATCTGGTGACGACCGCGAGCCAGATTTCGGCGACCCTGGGGTATACCGGGCCGACCGTTTAGTATTTTTAGCGCTTGCTTTAAGACCGTCATTCCCGCGGGAATGACGGTGTTGAGGATAGTGATATTAACGAACGTCAGCGAAAATCAAGACAAACCCGGCTGCCGTAACGCTTCCAGCCAGCGCCGCATGCGTCCCGCGTCGGCGGTGCGCGATTGCTTGCCCTTGGAATCGAGAAACACCATGATCACGGCGCGGCCCTGGATCACGGTCTGCATCACCAGGCAACGCCCGGCTTCATTGATGAAACCGGTCTTTTGCAAACCGATATCCCAATCCGGCATCGCGACCAGGTAGTTGGTATTGTTGTAATGCATCAGCCGGCCGCCGGCATCGACCGTCGATTTCGGATCGGTCGAATACTGGCGCAGCAGCGGCTGGTTGTAAGCGAACATGGCCAGCTTGGCCAGGTCGCGCGCGCTGGCCACATTGCGGCTCGACAGCCCGCTCGAATCGACATAGCGCGTATCGTTCATGCCCAGCTGGCGCGCCTTGGCATTCATGGCCTCGACAAAGCCGGCCACGCCGCCCGGATAATTGCGCGCCAGTGCAGAGGCCGCCCGGTTCTCCGAACTCATCAGCGCGATATGCAGCAAGTTGGCGCGCGTCATCCTGGAACCGATGCGCAGGCGCGAACTGGTGAATTTTTCGTGATCGACATCATCGTCGGTGATCGTGATCACCTCGCCCATGTCCTGCTGCGCTTCGACCACGATCAGGCCGGTCATCAGCTTGGTGATCGAGGCGATCGGCAAGGCGATATTCGCATTCTTCTCGAACAATACCTCGGCATTGTTCTGGTCGAGCACGAAAGCGACGTTGGATTTGAGATCGAGCGGGTCGGACGTCTGGTTCAAGCCGGCACGGTCGCCGGCGCTCTGGCGGATCCGTTCGGGCAGCGCGGCGGCAACGATCACGCGCTGATACACGGCCTTGCGCTTGCCGCGCACCATGACGGTGCGGCGCACCATGGTATTGCGGCTTTCGGCCACCACGCGCGGCGCGATCTCGCGCCGTTTGAAACGCGCCTTGCCGGCGGCCGGCTTCTTGACCTTGACCTTGCCCGCACTGACCCCGGCCTTGGTTTTGGCCTTGACCTTGGCTTCGACCGGCGGCGTGAAGACTAACAGCAGGGAAGCGATAGCGCCCAAGACAAACTTATACATCTGAATTCCTTTGAAGCGAGCTGACCTGATATCGCTGAAGTCTAGCAAAGTACTCAGCAATCGCAAACGAATTTGACATTCGGAGGAAGTCTTGTGCCGGGCTACAACGTCGCTAGCCAGCACGCCCCTTGCATCCGTCACAGTGTACGCGTTTATTCCATGAAGCGAACAAAGCTTGCCACAGGTTCGCGCGCGGTCACCAGGGTGTTCTCGATCTTGCCGGGATTGGCGAAACCGAGCGCCATGCCGCATACCAGCATCTCAGTGGGGGGCAGCTGAAGATGCGCGGCAATGACCTTGTGATACGGGGTAAACGCCGCCTGCGGACAGGTGTCGAGCCCGCGCCCGCGCGCCGCGACCATGATGTTCTCTAAAAACATGCCGTAATCGAGCCACGAACCCTGCTCCAGCACCCGGTCGATGGTGAAAATGAGCCCCACGGGCGCGTCGAAAAAGCGGTAGTTGCGGCCGAACTGGGCGTGCATGCCGGCCTTGTTGTCGCGCTCCAGGCCCAGCAGCGAATACAAGTCCAGGCCCACCTTGCGGCGCCGCTCGATGTAGGGCGAGGTCCATTCGCGCGGGTAATAGGGATACTCTTCCGTGTGCAGCCTGGCCTGCTCGGGGTCGTTGTGGACCGCGAGGATGGCTTGCGACAGGCTCTCCTTGGCCTGGCCGGTCAGCACGGTGACCTTCCATGGCTGGATATTGGTGCCGGACGGGGCGCGCGCGCTCACTGCCAGGATCTGCTCGATATCTTCGCGCGCGACCGGGGTCGGCAGGAAGGCACGGATCGAACGGCGCGAGCCGATGGCGGCGTCCACGATTGCTTGTTCTTTACTAGCCAACATTGTTTCTCCTATTTTTTGACGACACACACCACACCGATGACCGCCACCAGCATCCCGGCCACGCCCAGCCAGCTGAAGGCTTCGCCGAACATCAGCCAGGCCATGACCGCCGTGGTCGGCGGCGTGAGATACAGCAAGCTGGTGACCTGGGTCGCATCGCTGCGGCGGATCAGCTGGAACAGCAGGAAGATGGCGCCGATCGACAGCGCAAACACCGACCACATCCACGCGCCGATGAAACGCGGCGTCCAGGTAATGCTGCTGAGCGACCAGTCGAGCCCTTCGAACAGCAGCGCGACCGGCAACAGCACCGCCACGGTGGAGGCGAACTGGATCACGGTGCCGGTGCGCAAGTCGAAACGCGGGCAAAAGTGCTTTTGGTACATCGTACCAGCGGTAATCGATAGCAGCGCCAGCACGCTGAAGCCAATCGCCAGCGGCGACAGGCCGACCAGGGTGATCTTGGCATACACCACCAGCGCCACGCCGGTCAGGCCGAACAGCAGGCCCAGCCACTGGCGCGGACGCACGGTTTCGCCGATCAGGGGCGCGCAGGCGGCGGTGAGGATCGGTTGCATGCCGACGATCAGGGCGGTGACCCCGGCCGGCATGCCCAGCTTGATGGCGCACCAGACGCCGCCCAGGTAGCCCGCCTGCAACAGCAAACCGGCCACGGCGATATGGCCGATGCTGCCGGTCGGCCAGGGCGCCTTCCAGATCAGCACGATGGGCAGCAGCACCGCCAGCACCGCCGCGCAGCGCAGCAGCAGGAAGGTCAGCGGCGGCGCATACGGCAGGCCGAACTTGGCCACGATGAAACCGGTACTCCACAACAGCACGAAAAACACCGGCATCGGCGACAGCCAGGACGCACTGTGGCGCGGCGCAACATTTTTAGACGTTTCGTTTGACATATATCAAGGGTCGCGCTCGACGCCGAAACGTCAATACGCCGCATCAACAGGTGGGACAGCGCGAACAGCGAGTCTAGCATGGGCCGCGTTGCCATGTTACCAAGCCCGGTTCTGTCTATGACAGGCGAGGCAGTTTTCGCTATGGAATCGCCTTGCGCAATATTGTCAAGCACATCAATTTGAATTGGCCGCGAGTCGTTTGTGCACTGCACAAGATTCGCTTGACTCTGGTCAGGAAATCATTAAAATAGACTTTGTTGCGCTGCACAATCCTATTGTTCAGCCTTGGCTTGACAGATTTTTCTGCCTCACCGGTTCAACGCAGCATTTATCAACAATACTATTAATCAATATTTGGAGAATATATATGTTTGCAATCCCTGAGCAGTTTTCAAACGCCACCAAAGCCAACTTTGAATCGCAGTTTGCGCTGTACTCGTCGCTGACGACCAAGGCCTTCGAAAGCATTGAAAAGCTGGTCGAGTTGAACATCACCGCTGCCAAGGCAACGCTGGAAGAGTCCTCGATCGCTACCAAGCAGCTGCTGTCGTGCAAGGATCCACAAGAATTTTTCTCGCTGACCGCTGCCCAGGCTCAGCCGACCGCTGAAAAAGCGATGTCGTACAGCCGTCAACTGGCTGCCATCGCTACCGGCACCCAGGCTGAATTTTCGAAAGCCGCCGAGTTCCAGATCGCCGAAACCAACCGCAAGGTCATCTCGCTGGTTGACGAAGTGAGCAAGAATGCACCGGCCGGTTCGGAAAACGTGGTTGCCGCGATCAAGGCATCGATCGGTAACGCCAACGCCGGTTACGAGCAGATGAGCAAGACCGCCAAGCAAGCCAAAGAAGCCATGGAAACCAATGTGAACGCAGCGGTATCGCAGTTCACCCAGGCTGCACAGAACGTTGCTGCACGTACCACTGCCAAGCGTTAATTTGCCGCTGTTGTACGAAGTAAAAAACCCCGCGCTGCGGGGTTTTTTTATGGGCGGTGCAATCGTCAGGGCAGACTCCATGCCAGGCATGACCTCCCGCACCAGCGCCGTCTTCCGCACCACTACCGTTTCCCGTACCCTACCGTCTCCCGCACCACTACCGTCTTCCCCGCGAAGGCGGGGATCCATAGCACCGTCGCTCAGAGGTCAATCTCGACGGTATCCACTCGCACGCGTGCTATGGGTCCCCGCCTTCGCGGGGACGACGGGGGGCGGTGGCTGGAATGACGCGACAGGTCCACGACGAGGGCGGTGGCTGAAATAACGCGACAGGCCAGCGAACGACATAACGCGCCCGCAACCTCCTGCCTTATTCCTCGCCCAGGTAGGCCGCCTTCACGCGCGGATCATGCAGCATGTCCTGCGCATTGCCGCCCATGATGATCGCGCCCGAATCCATCACATAGCCGCGGTTGGCCGCTTCCAGCGCCAGTTTCGCGTTCTGCTCCACCAGCAGGATCGTAATGCCCTGCTTATGCACGTCGCGGATCACCTCGAAAATCTTTTCCACCATGATCGGCGCCAGGCCCATCGACGGCTCGTCCAGCAACAGCAGTTCCGGATGGCTCATCAGCGCGCGCGCCATGGCCAGCATCTGCTGTTCCCCGCCCGACAAGGTGCCGGCCATCTGCGCCGCGCGTTCTTTCAGGCGCGGAAACACCGTGAACCACTTGTCCACATCGGCCTCGATGCCGGCCTTGTCGTTGCGCGTGTAGGCGCCCATCAGCAGGTTTTCCTGGATCGACATGCGCGTAAACACCCCGCGCCCTTCCGGCACCATGGCCAGTTTCTGCTGCACCAGCTCGAACGACTTACTGCCCTTGAGCGAAGCGCCCTTGTAGCTGATCGTACCTTCAACCTTGCAATCGGGCAGTGTGCCGGTGATGGCTTTCAGGGTGGTGGTCTTGCCGGCGCCATTGGCGCCGATCAGGGTCACCAGTTCGCCCTTGTTCACTTCCAGGTCGATGCCCTTGACGGCCTTGATGCCGCCGTAGGCCACCTTCAAGCCCTGGATTTTCAGAATGTTGTCGCTCATGCGTGAGCACCTCCCAGGTAGGCTTCGATCACTGCCGGATTTTTCTGTATGTCGGCCGGTAAGCCTTCCGCGATGGGTTTGCCGTATTCGAGCACGGTGATGCGGTCGCACAGCCCCATCATCAATTTGACGTCGTGCTCGATCAGCAGCACGGTCTTGCCTTCGTTCTTGATCTTGATCAGCAGCTCGCGCAGCGCCAGTTTTTCGGTCGCGTTCATGCCGGCCGCCGGCTCATCGAGCGCCAGCAGTTGCGGGTCGGTCGCCAGGGCGCGCGCAATTTCCAAGCGGCGCTGGTCGCCGTAGGACAGGAATTTGGCGGTGCGCTTGGCAAACGCGCCGATGCCGACAAAATCGAGCAATTCCTGCGCGCGCGCGCGGATCGCCGCTTCTTCCAGGCGCGCCGCCTTGTGCCGGAACACTGCGCCGAACACGCCTTGATGGGTGCGCACATGGCAGCCGACCATCACGTTCTCTAACGCCGTCATCTCGCCGAACAGGCGGATGTTCTGGAAAGTGCGGGCAATCCCGGCCTTGGCCACCAGGTGCGGGGCCGACGGCGAATACGGTTTGCCGGCCAGCTCGAAGGTGCCGGTATCGGGCTGGTACAGCCCGGTGATCACGTTGAAAAAAGTGGTCTTGCCGGCGCCGTTCGGGCCGATCAGGCCGTAAATCTGGCCGCGCATGATCTTGATGCCGACGTTGGTCAGCGCTTGCAAACCACCGAAGCGTTTATTAACGCCGTCGATCTGGAGAATGACTTGTTCGCTCATCTGGATTTCCTCACGCGGCCATCAGGCCGGCAACTCGCCATTTTTGTTGGTTTCGGCAGCATCGGGCCGGTCTTCGTGCTTGGGCGACGGCCACAGGCCGGCCGGACGGTTGAGCATGATCAATACCATGGCCAGGCCATACAGCAGTTGGCGCAGCACTTCGGCTTCGATCAGGACCTTGCCGAACAGGGTCATTTGCAAGGGTTCGACCACGTGGCGCAGCACTTCGGGCAAAGCCGCGAGCAGGATGCCGCCCATGATCACGCCCGGAATATGGCCGATACCGCCCAGCACCACCATCGCCAGCACGGCAATCGATTCGGTCAGCGAAAACGATTCCGGCGACACGAAGCCCTGGAACGAGGCGAACATGGCGCCGGCCACGCCGCCGAACGAAGCGCCCATGGTGAACGCGAGCAGCTTGACGTTGCGGGTGTTGATGCCCATGGCCTTGGCGGCGATTTCATCTTCACGGATCGCCACCCAGGCGCGTCCCAGGCGCGAGTGCTGCAGGCGCGAGGTGATGAACACGATGGCGATGCACAGGAACAGGAACAGGAAGTAGTAAGCATTCACTGACGGCATGCCGTAGCTGCCGATGAAGACGGTCGCTTTCGAACCCGGTTCGCCGGCCAGCGAGACCCCGAAAATGCGGATCGGATCGATCAGGTTAATGCCCTGCGGACCATTGGTGAAGTTGATCGGCTCGTTCAGGTTGTTCATGAAAATGCGGATGATCTCGCCGAAACCCAGGGTCACGATGGCCAGGTAGTCGCCGCGCAGCTTGAGCGTCGGCGCGCCCAGCAAGGCGCCGAAGAAGCCGGCCGTGGCCGCCGCCAGCGGCACGATCAGCCAGACCGACAGGTGGATCCCGCTCTCCCTGATTTCCGGTCCCATGATCGCCACCAGCCATTCGCCGAATACCGGATACTGGTTGACGACCGATTCGAGCAACGCGGCAAACTGCGGCGAAGCGAGCAAGCCGGTCATGTAGGCGCCCACGGCAAAGAAGGCGATGTAACCGAGGTCGAGCAGGCCGGCGAAGCCGACCACGATGTTCAGCCCCAGCGCCAGCATGATGTACAGCAGGGCCATGTCGATGATGCGCACCCACGAGTTGCCGAACTGCTGGGCAACGAAGGGGAAGATCAGCAGGGTCAGCAGCAGCGCCACCGTGCTGATGCGGGCCTGGCGCGGGTGGGTTTCAAAGTTGAATGAGAGCAGAGCCATGATGTTCCTTTTCTGTGCTCAGGCACGGTCGGCGACGCGCTCGCCCATGATGCCCGATGGCCGGATCGTGAGCACGATGATCAGCACGACAAAGGCGAAAATATCCTGGTAGTGGCTGCCCAAAAAGCCGCCGGTGGCCGCGCCGATGTAGCCGGCGCCGAGCGCTTCGATCAGGCCGAGCAGAATGCCGCCGATCATGGCGCCGTAAATATTGCCAATGCCGCCCAGCACTGCGGCCGAGAAGGCTTTCAAGCCGGGCAGGAAACCCATCGCGAACTGAATCGAGGAATAGTTGGCGCCCCACATCACCCCGGCCACGGCGGCCAATGCCGCGCCGATGGCAAACGTGGCCACGATGACCTTGTTGGAGTCGACCCCCATCAGGCCGGCCACGCGTGGATTTTCGGCGGTGGCGCGCATGGCGCGACCCATCTTGGTTTTTTCGACCAGCAGCACCAGCGCGCCCATCGACATGCCCGCCAGCGCCAGCAGCAGCACCTGGGTCTGGGAAATCACGGCGCCGCCGATATGGATCGGCTCGCTTGAGAGCAGTTGCGGGAAGGACAACGGGCTGCGGCCCCAGATCATCATCGAGAACGTGGTGAGCAGGGTCGAAATGCCGATCGCGGTGATCAGGGGAGCAAGACGGGGAGCATTGCGCAGGCGCCGGTAGGCGACCCGTTCGATGAGGACATTGACGATCATGCACACCGGAATGGCGCCAATGATGGCAATCGCCAGGTTGACATACCCGGGCAGGCCGGGCGCGACGATCTCGAGCCCCTTGAGGATGGACAGGCCCACCATGGCGCCGATCATCAGCACGTCGCCGTGGGCGAAGTTAATCAGGTTGAGCACCCCGTACACCATGGTGTAACCCAGCGCGACCAGGGCATACATGCTGCCAAGCACAAGGCCGTTGATAATTTGTTGGATGAAGGTATCCATGATGACCCCGTTTCAATTCGATCTAACAAAAACGGCACCCGGAGAAATCCCCGTAGTGCCGCTCCTGGCCTGACGCTGCTAGTACACTCGCCGCCGTCCCTGGCCACGGGACCGGCGGTTTTTCATGTCTTTGCTGCAACCGTGCGTCATCAGAACGAACATGACGTCCTGATGACAAAACATCCGAGCGTCAACATCATAACGAGGTTTGGAAAAAACTAATATCGGAAAATCACACGTGTTCCGAATTTAATTTTGACAAACATCCATCTTTTGGGTTATGCAACCCCGGCCTTGATCCCGTCGAGTCCCTTGGGCAGGGGGAAGGTTACGTGCTCTTCCACGCCGTCGAGCGCGCGCACGCTGCGTGCACCGAGTTCCTTGAGGCGGTCGATCACGGCCTGGACCAGCACTTCCGGCGCCGAGGCTCCGGCCGTGACGCCGATGCGCAGCTTGCCGACCAGCCATTGCGGATCGATCTGCGAGGCGTTGTCGACCATGTAGGCCGGCGTGCCTTTCTTTTCCGCCACTTCGCGCAGGCGGTTCGAGTTCGAACTGTTGGGGCTGCCGACGACGATCACCACTTCCACCTGGGGCGCCATGAACTTGACCGCTTCCTGGCGGTTGGTGGTGGCGTAGCAGATATCGCCCTTCTTCGGCTCGATGATGTTCGGGAACTTTTCCTTGAGCGCGGCGATGATGTCGGCCGTGTCATCCACCGACAAGGTGGTTTGCGACACGTAAGCCAGCTGGTCGGGGGTTTTGACCTGCAAGGTGGCTACGTCGGCCACGGTTTCGACCAGATGCATGCCCTCCTCGGTCTGGCCCATGGTGCCTTCGACTTCCGGATGGCCGTCGTGGCCGATCATGACGATCTCGCAGCCCTGGCGCCGCATCTTGGCAACCTCGACGTGCACCTTGGTCACCAGCGGACAGGTGGCGTCGAAAATGGTCAGCCCGCGCGCTTCGGCTTCGGCGCGCACCGCTTTCGAGACGCCGTGGGCGGAAAACACCAGGGTGTTGCCGGCCGGGACATCGTCGAGTTCCTCGATGAAGATCGCGCCCTTGTTGCGCAAGTCTTCCACCACGTAGGCGTTGTGCACGATTTCGTGGCGCACATAGATCGGCGCGCCGAATTGTTGCAGGGCGCGCTCGACGATTTCGATTGCGCGGTCGACGCCGGCGCAAAAACCGCGCGGCTGGGCCAGGAGAATTTCGCTGTCCATGATGAGCCTCTGTATTATCTATACAACAGTTGTTTATGCAACGCTAATTAAAGTACCTAAATTAAAGTACCGAGATCAGGCGTACTTCGAATTGCAGCGACTGGCCGGCCAGCGGGTGGTTGAAGTCGAAGGTGACCGCATCCTCGCCGAACTGGCGCAGCACGCCGGCGAAGCGGCCGCCGCCCGGCGCGGCGAAGTCGACCAGGTCGCCCACTTTATAGTCGGCGCCGGGGGCTGAGTTGTCATCCAGGGTGGCGCGCGAGACATCGCGCACCAGCTCCGGGTTGCGCTCGCCAAAGGCTTGCGCCGGGGCCAGCTGGAAGGTCTGGTGCGTGCCTTCTGGCAAGCCCAGCAGGCAGGTTTCGAGGAAAGGCGCGAGCTGGCCGCTGCCCATCATCAGGGTGGCCGGGTTGCCGGCGAAAGTCGTGATCAGATCGGTGCCGTCTTGCGTGGCCAGCCGGTAATGCAGGGTCAGGTAGGCCGATTCGGTGACGACGGCGGGGGTAGTAGTGGACATGGTCGGTATCGAGGCGTGCAAAGCACCATTGTAAGCCACCGGGGGCCGGATAGCCTCGCCTGTCCGCATTTTGATGACGGCCGGAACGGCGGCGCGCACCCGATCAGCAACCGCAGCCGTAGCTGAAATAGTCGCTGCCGAGCACTTTCCAGGCACCGTTGATGTTGACCAGCACCAGCCGGTACCAGCGGTCGTCGGTGATGGTGGTTCGGCGCACGATATCGCCCGGCCCCTTGCCCTCCCCTTCCCACACGGCCAGGTCGGCAATGCCGTCGGCGTTCAGGTCGTAGTAGAGATGGGTGCCTTTGACAAAACCTGTGCTGGCGCGCGCGAGCGTCACGCGCGTCTGGCTGACCTTCGCCGGGCCGGACGGCAGGTCGAGCGTGGTGTAGAAAGCGAACAGGCTGCCGGGCGGCTGGGTGTTCTCTTTCTTGTTGGCGGCGGCCAGTTTGCCGAAGAAACGCCACGGGCCGGCGTCGGCCGCGCCGTAGGCAAAGCCGGGCACCCAGCCCTGGCATGCGGGGGCGTCAAGATGGCGCCACAGGGTCTCGGTCTTGCTGATCAGGCTGGGCTGGACGCGCAGGGCGCCGTCGCGGTCGAGCCGGACCCGGTTGACGGGACGCACCAGGGTGTCGGTGCGGCTGAGCATGTCGTACAAACCAGGAGACTCGTCGTCTTCGCTCACCTGGACTGGCTTGGGACGCGGCATAACCTGCTGCCGGAACTTGATGCCGAAGCGCCCGCCCGCCTGTTCGGCAGAGCTGTCCGGCGGCGCCACCTCGGCTTCGCTGCGGAACAGCGAGGGTGTCACCGCGCTGAACTCGAGCGCGCCGATCAGGCCGGAGAGACGGCGCCGGCCGGCGGCTTCGTCACTGTTGAACAGCTCGCTGGGCGACAGTCCGACCTGCTCGCGCAGGCCGGCGGCAGTCTCCGATGCTTGCTCGGCACCGGCCTTGTCCTGCGCGCGCAGGCGCAGCCCATTGCGCTTGAGTTCGGCCCAGTCGGCGAACGGCGCGGGTTTGGCGGCGTGCATACCCAGCGCCAGGTGCGCCTTCATTTTTTCCAGCGCCTCGCTGCGCGGGAATGGTCCCTGCTGCTTGATGCGCAGGTTGCGATCCCTGAGCGATTGCGCATAGCGCTCCAGGTTGCTCCAGTCCGGCTGCTGCCAGAACGCGCGCTCCGGGTCAGGCTCTGCCGGACGTGGTTTTCCCTGCGCATCAACGGCAATCACCGGTGCGCGCATCAGATAACGGCAGGCGGTGTAGCCGGCCGTACCGTCTGCGGTGCGGATTGCGCAGTAGCCGACCGCGCTTTCCTCGCGCACCAGGGTGACCACGCTGTTATGCGGCAGGCGCGCCACGGCGGGCGCGTCGGACTGCGGCCCGGCGCGCAGGATGACGTCGTGGCCGTCGACCCAGCGCTGCGCCTGTGCGGCGGGCGCCGCCTGGGCCAGAGGGATCAGCAGGGCCATTCCTGCCAGGGCAATTATTCGCATGCAAGCATCCGTCGATGTCAAAAAGCGCTCCAGGTTCCCGCCGATTCTCATGGCGGGATCAGTAAGGCGCGCCCCGGCACGCCGATAATGGGATGTCGTGCTGCGATCCGACCAGCCAATGCTCGCCTTGATAGCCGTTCGCATGACGTTCACCATGTTGCAAGTTTAACCTTGAATTGGAGGCGCGATGGGAATCAAGGACTGGCCAGAACAGCAGCGTCCGCGCGAGCGGCTCATCAGCGAAGGGGCGTCTGCCCTGTCCGATCCGGAATTGCTGGCCGTATTCCTGCGCGTGGGCGTGCGCGGCAAAAGCGCGGTCGAGCTCGGACACGACCTGCTGCTGCGCTTCGGGTCGATCAACGGTCTGTTCGGCGCCAGCCTGATCCAGCTTTCCACGGTGCACGGCCTGGGACCGGCCAAGTTTGCGCAATTGCAGGCCGTAATGGAACTGGCCCAGCGCGCCATCGGCGAGCGGCTCGAAAGCGGCGAGCTGTTGAACTCGCCGGAAGCGGTGCGCCAATACCTGCGCATGCTACTGGGCCGCCAGCCGCACGAATCCTTCCTGGTGCTGTTCCTGGACGTGAAAAACCGCCTGATCGCCTGCGAAGAAATGTTTCGCGGCACCCTGACCCACACCAGCGTGCATCCGCGTGAGGTGGTCAAGGCGGCGCTGGCGCGCAACGCGGCAAGTATCTTGCTGGCACACAACCACCCGTCCGGCACGCCCGATCCGAGCGAAGCCGACCTGTTGCTGACCCGTTCGCTGGTGCAAGCCCTGGCGCTGATCGATGTGCGCGTGCTGGACCATTTTGTTGTCGCCGGACCCCACGTACACTCGTTCGCCGAGCACGGCCAGATGTAGCCACGGCAGCGTCGGGCTTACGCAGTCTGGCGAGCACCCCAAATGTTAAATTTTTGCGATCATAAGACACAATTGTTTTTCACAAGTCGTTGATTTAACTTCGCTTTTCACGCTATACTCTTGTTTTTCCAATTTTGGATATATTCAAGGAGTGCGCTATGGCACGTGTTTGCCAAGTAACTGGCAAGGGCCCGATGGTTGGTAACAACGTCTCCCACGCTAACAACAAAACGAAGCGTCGTTTTTTGCCTAACCTGCAAAATCGTCGTATTTTTGTGGAATCGGAAAACCGCTGGGTCTCCCTGCGCCTGTCCAACGCCGGTCTGCGCGTAATCGACAAAGTCGGCATCGATGCCGTGCTGGTCGACATGCGTGCCCGTGGCGAAAAAGTTTAATTAGGGAGCTATCATGGCAAAAACTGGCCGCGACAAAATCAAGCTGGAATCGACCGCAGGTACGGGTCACTTCTACACCACCGATAAAAACAAACGCACGATGCCTGCTAAAATGGAGATCATGAAGTTCGATCCTAAAGCACGCAAGCACGTGATGTACAAAGAAACCAAGATCAAGTAATCCGCGATCCCGATTTCAGTACCAGAAGAGCCGCCCACGCAAGTGCGCGGCTCTTTTGCTTTATATAGCCTCGCCTGCCGCGTCGCTTTGCGCTGCAATCTGCGCGCGCAGGCTGGCCACCAGGCCGTCGGCGGCGTCTTCAATATAGTCGAGGACAAGTTCGAAACCATCGACATCGCCACCGTATGGATCGGGCACCACGTCCGAATCCGAGCGGGTGGCGAACTGCATCAGCAGGCCGATTTTATGGTGGTACTGCGGTGGGCAGGCACTTTTGAGCATGGAGATGTTCTGCCGGTCCATGCCATAAATATGATCGAAGTTCTCGAAATCGGCCAGGGTGATCTGGCGCGCGCGCTGGGCGGTCAGGTCGATGCCGCGGCGGGCGGCATGATCGCTCGAACGCGGGTCGGGCGCGTGGCCGATGCGATAATTCGAGGTCGCGGCCGAATCGATCAGCAGGAACGGATCGAGGCCGGCGGCGCTGGCGCGGCTGCGGAACACGCCCTCGGCGGTGGGCGAGCGGCAGTAGTTGGCCATGCAGACGAACAGGATGGCGATTTTTTTAGTCATGGCATTTTCAGACAATGATGGATTGTAAATAGGCAGCGCTTTTTACCGCCAGCCGTAAACGTCGAAACCGTCATTCCCGCGTCGGCGGGAATCCAAGCTCCTTCGCGTATCGGAGAGGCCTTGGATTCCCGCCTGCGCGGGAATGACGGTTTGAAGTGCGGCGATGCCAGTGACGGCGTCGCGGCTACCAGCTTCTTATGCGTAACTGCGCAGGCGCAGCGAGAATTCCTGCAGCGACTTGATGCCGGACGCTTCGGCGCGGGTGCACCAGTCCTGCAACTGCTGCAGCAACTGGTCGCGCGTGAAGTGCGAGCGTTCCCAGATCGCGCCCAGCTCCACGCGCATCTGGTGCATCGTTTCCAGTGCCTTGCTGTGCTGGAACAACTCGATCAATTGCTGCTTCTGCGGATCTTCCAGCTTGCCCGGCTCGCGCTGCAACAGCTTGCGCGACGATTTCAGGAAGCGTTTTTCCAGCTCGGCCTTGTGCTTGAGGTGCTCGAATTCGTCGTGCCAGGCTTGCTTGACCGATTTGGCGTATTTCGCCATCACGTCATAGCGGTTGGCGATCACCGACTGCAAGGTTTCAAGGTCGGCCACCGTTTTGCCCGGTTCGAACACCGGCTTTGGCGCCACTTTCTTGACCTTGGCCAGGCCCAGCGTTTCCAGCACGCGGATATAAAACCAGCCAATATCGAATTCGTACCATTTCGACGACAGCTTGGCCGAGGTGGCAAAGGTGTGGTGATTATTATGCAGCTCTTCGCCGCCGATCAGAATGCCGAACGGGATGATATTGGTGGCCGCATCGGAGCAATCGTAATTGCGGTAGCCCCAATAATGGCCGATGCCGTTGATGATACCGGCCGCGGTAATCGGAATCCATGCCATCTGGATCGCCCAGATGGTCACGCCGATCACGCCGAACAGGGCAAAATTGATGACCAGCAGCGCTGCGACGCCCTGCCAGCTGTAACGGGTATACAGATGACGCTCGATCCAGTCGGTGGGCGTGCCGTGACCGTACTTTTCCATCGTTTCCAGGTTTTTCGACTCGGCGCGATACAGCTCGGCGCCTTCGAACAAGACTTTGCGGATGCCGCGTGTGACCGGGCTGTGCGGGTCTTCGGCGGTATCGCATTTGGCGTGGTGCTTGCGGTGGATCGCGGCCCATTCCTTGGTCACCTGGCCGGTGGTCAGCCACAGCCAGAAACGGAAAAAGTGACTTGGAATCGCATGCAGGTCCAGCGCGCGGTGCGCCTGGTGGCGGTGTAAATAGATGGTGACGCTGGCAATCGTAATATGCGTTACGATCAGCGTGTAAATCACGACTTCCCAGCCGGACAGGCCAATCAAACCCGTCGACATAAAATCGAGCACAGCATTCAAGGTGGTGCTAAACAAATCCATTACCGCTCCAAATTGGTGGTCGTTGTTATCTCGACAATGCCACATGGCAACGATCGAGTGAGTCATTTTACGACGATACCGTACCGCACGGTACGATTCTCACCAATCATTTCAGTAGGAATCCTCGAATACGCAGCGCAAGCGGCCCACCCGCGTCTGCAACGCGCCCACCCGGACCACCTTGCGGCAATCAGCTCAGGCTCATTGCGGGCTGGGGGGCGGGGTTTCCGCACTCTGCGCTTCGGGACGCGCCATGCCAGCCAGCACCGTCATCATCTGGGCATCGAGCAAGCGCGTGTCGCGCGCAGGATACGCCAGCCTGATCTGGCCGGCCTGAATCAGGGCATAAATCTTCTTGTTCACTTCCGAAATCACGCCGCCCCGGCCATTTTCCGGGTCGCGGATCCAGAAACCGACTTCCAGGTCGTAGCCATCGGCGCCGAATTTGGTCAGCGAGACGCCAGGCGCCGGATCTTCCAGCACCCGTTCCACGCCCTGCGGCTGTTGTTCGAGCAGGGGCATGATGACTGCCAGGTCGCTGTCGTAGGCCACAGTGATGGTGGTCGCTACCCGGATCGAGCGGTTCGACAGCGATTGATTCTGTACCGGGCCGGAAATGAGCATTTCGTTCGGCAACACCGTTTCCACCCCATCGAGCCCTTGCAGGACCGTATAGCGGGTATTGATATGGGTCACCTTGCCGGTGAATTTATCGACCGAAATCATGTCGCCGATGGCCAGGCTGCGTTCGAGCAAGATGACGAAGCCCGACACATAGTTGCTGGCGATTTTCTGCATACCCAGGCCGAGGCCGACGCCGAGCGCACCGCCGAACACCGACAGCACGGTCAGGTCGATGCCGACCAGGGTCAGGCTGCCGAGGACGGCAATAATGATCAGCACCGCGCGGCTCATGCGCCCGATCACGGCGCGCGAGGAAGTGTGGATGCCCTGCACATTCATCAGGCGCTCTTCCAGCGCGGCGCCGGCCCACAGCGCCAGCATCAGCAGGATCACGACCGACACCACGGCCTGGAAAATCGAGGCCAGCGACAATCCCCCGCGTTTGCCGATCGGCAGCTTGGTTTCGTCGAGGAAGTCGAACACATCCGGCCACAGCCCGGCGATGTACAGGGCCACGGCCAGCCAGACCAGCATGGCGAAGATTTTTTCGAAGGTGAGAATGGCGGCGCCGACCGGACCGTGGCGCGCAAACACGCGCCGCATCAGATAGAACGCCAGGCGGATCACCGCCAGCGAGGCGAACAGCGGCAGCGCCAGGCGCAGCAGGTGCACGTTGTAGCGTTCCGCCACGAACAGGAGTTTGGCGATGGCAAGAAATCCGACCACCGCCAACGGACTGAGCACGTAGGAGAAACTTTCCACGCCGATCTGCACCACCCCGCTGCCGGAGCGTCCGCGCAGCCAGGCACGCCGGATGGCGTAGCCGAGCCCCCATCCCAGCACCACACACACAGCGATCGCCCCAGCCTGGTACAGGAAGATGGGTTTGTCGAAATCCTCGATCAGGTCGGACAGTACGTTCGATAAGGGCATGGGCTAGCTGGTGGCGGGTTATTCGTCGTCGGCGGCGTCGGCGTCGTCAGCCGGCTTGTCTTTCGGTGGCTTCGGCGCCATTGGCTTGCGTTCCAGTACGGCGGCGAAGAAGCCGTCGGTGTGGTGCTTGTGCGGCAACAGCTTGAGGTAGTCGCCCATTTCCAGGTCAATCTTTTGCTCAGCGAGCACTTTGCTCATCGGCACCAGATCGAATTCCGGATGTGCGGCCAGGAATTGCTCGACGATAAAGTCGTTTTCTTCGTCCAGCAGGCTGCAGGTGGCGTACACCAGGCGTCCGCCGCCCTTGAGCAGGCGCGCCGCGCCGTCCAGGATCGAGGCTTGCTTTGCCTGCATTTCGGCGACGGCTTCGACTTTCTGGCGCCATTTCACATCCGGATTGCGGCGCAGGGTACCCAAGCCCGAGCAGGGCGCATCGACCAGCACGCGGTCGATCTTGCCGGCCAGGCGCTTGATCTTGGCATCGCGTTCGTGCGCGATCTGGACCGGATGCACGTTCGACAGGCCGCTGCGCGCCAGGCGCGGCTTGAGCTTGGCGAGGCGTTTTTCGGAAATATCGAAGGCGTACAGGCGGCCCGTGTTGCGCATCAGCGCGCCCAGTGCCAGCGTCTTGCCGCCGGCGCCGGCGCAGAAATCGACCACCATCTCGCCGCGCTTGGCGCCGACGATCTGGCTCAATACCTGGCTGCCCTCGTCCTGCACTTCGATCGCGCCGCTCTTGAACAGCGGCAGGTTTTGCAGGGTTGGCTTTTTCAGCACGCGCAGGCCGAGCGGCGCGTACGGCATCGGCATCGCTTCGATCGGCGCTTCGGCCAGGCCGGCGACGACTTCATCGCGCGTGGCCTTGATCGAATTGACGCGCAGGTCGAGCGGCGCCGGCTGGTTCAGGGCGTGCGCCAGGGCCAGCGTGTCGGCTTCGCCGTACTGGGCCACGAACTTGTCGAATAGCCACTTCGGCAGGTTCGAGCGCATTTGCGGCGGCATCAGGTTACGGTCGATCTGGGCGATACGGTTGAGGAATTCGGTTTCTTCTTCGCTCAGGCCGCCCAGCGAATCGACGCCCACCGCTTCGGCCAGGCCGAGAATGGTCAGGCGGCGCATGGTCGGGCTGGAGGTCGCTTCGGCGAAGTCGGTGAAGAACGACTTGTTGCGCAGGATGGCGTAAATGCCTTCCGCCACGGCGCCGCGCTCGCGCGAGCCCAGGCGTGGGTGGTCTTTGAAGTAGCGCGACAGGGTGGTGTCGGCAGGCGCCGAAAAACGCAAGATCTCGCGCAATACTTCTTCTGTATTGGCGAGAATCGCTGGTGGCAATCTCATGGTATTCCTTGGTTAATTATGTGTTTTATCGGCGATGCGAACGTCGCCGTTATCGATGCTGAGCCGGTCCTCGACGAACAGGCGGATCGCGCGCGGGTACAGCGTGTGTTCCTGCACCAGCACGCGCGCGGCCAGTGTGTCCGGGGTATCGCCCGGCAAGACGTCGACTTCCGCCTTGAGCACGGCCGGGCCGTGATCGAGTTCGGCGGTGACGAAATGGACCGTGGCGCCGTGCCTGGCCACGCCGGCGTCGAGCGCCTGCTGGTGCGTATGCAGGCCTGGAAACAGCGGCAGCAGCGAAGGATGAATATTGAGCATGCGCCCGTCGTAATGGGCCACGAAGCCTGGCGTGAGGATGCGCATGAAGCCGGCCAGCACCACCAGGTCGGGCGCGAAGCCGTCGATGGTTGTTTGCAGGGCGGCATCGAAGGCTTCGCGCGTGGCGAATTCCTTGTTGGCGACCACGGCGGTCGGAATGCCGTGTTCCTGGGCAAATTCGAGGCCTTTGGCGTCCGCCTTGTTGCTGATGACGGCCGCGATACGCGCCGGCCACTGCTCTTCCCGAGCAGCATGGACGACGGCTTCCATGTTGCTGCCGCGCCCGGAAATGAGGATCACAATGTTTTTCATAGCGCGCATTGTACCCTGAGCGGCTGGCCGAACCAATAAACCGGGATACAATTGTTGCAGCGCAGCACGGATCAAGTGCTGGCATCCGGCGCACGGCGGGCCCCGCCGGCGCCTTATTCGAAGGAGTAGAATACCCGGAACGGTACTTTTTTCTCGGCCCAGTAATCGGCGGCGTCGCGGAACACGTCGAGCAGGGTTTCGCGCGCTTCCTTGTCGAATTTCTGCGTATTGGGCAATTGTTCGAGCACCACGATAAAGCCTGGCTGGGTGCCGGCTTTATGGATGGTATCGGTCAGGCATTCGCGCAGGGCGTCGAAATTCTTGCCGCAAGGCTTGGGAAAATAAAAATTTTCGGCGATGCGTCCGCACACTTGCTGTTTGGTCAGCGTATCGGCGCAATGCGCGTACAGGAAATGCTGTCCCAGCCGGACTGCTTCTTCTTGCAGTTCCACGACACGGAAAGCACGGATGGACTGCACAAGATTGGGCGGCACTGTAATCAACAAACTCATTTTTCCCTCAAGTCGTCCTGGTGTGGTCGGGTGCGTTTCAGTTCTATTGTTGCCGATGCGTCGCGCTTACCGGGGAAAACGCCGATTTCCTGCTACCGTTGCCACCCGCCAATATACCCCCTAATCGTATAAGGGTAACGTTTTGTGGTTACTGAATCAACCCGAATGTGATTTGAACCACAATATTTGTAATAAATCAGAGCAATTTCTGTAGAAAGACTCTAATTTGGCCGATTACGGAAGCAAGCGCGCCCCATTCTGCGACCTGCTACCGGAGGTATTCTCCGCTGTTACAAATTGTTGCCATGCGGATTTCAAAACCGGCGCCGGGAGGACTACCATGTATTGGTGGTTCTCAGGCTTGGAACTCAGAGCCCTCTTACATTGTCTTACCCTACAACGAGGTATCCCATGAACATGCACACCAAACTGATCGTGACGGCTCTGGGCATCTGCGCCCTGCCGTTTGCCCAGGCGACCGAATTCGCCGACTACGGGCGCGTGGTCCGCGTCCAGCCGCGCGTCGAGCAGATCCGCCAGCCACGCGAAGAATGCAAGACCGAGTACGTACAGGTACCGGTACAACAGCAGCCGCAGCAGCGTAGCGCGGGCGGCGCCATCATCGGCGGCATCGCCGGCGCCTTGCTGGGCAACCAGGTCGGCGGCGGCAGCGGCCGCGCGGCGGCCACGGCGGCCGGCGCCATCGCCGGCGCGGTGGTCGGCGACCGGGTCGACAACAACGGCCGCCCGGTGCAGGCCCAGCAGCAGTACATGCAGGAACAGGCGGTGCGCCAGTGCCGCATGGTCGATGCGTACGAATCGCGCACCACCGGCTACGACGTCACCTACGACTACCGCGGGCAAACGTACACCAGCCTGATGGACCGCGACCCCGGCCAGCGGATTCGCTTGCGCGTGTCGGTGGAGCCGGAGCGCGGGCAGTAAGTCGGGACTTTTCAACGACTTGTGCAATTTTTAGCGCCGCTAGCCCCAAAACCGTCTTTCCCGCGCAGGCGGGAATGACGGTTTTTGGGTTCAGGGTTCTCCCAAACGACTTACTCCTACAACCAATCTTATCCCCTCCCGCATTTAGCTTGCACTCCAGTAAGCCATCCACCGATAATGGGCGATCGAATCAGGCGTCCTATGCTCATCAAACGAAAATCCATCGAACAGGCCGAATCCTCGCGCCGCCCCGCCCGTAAGCCCAAGTTTGCGCCAGTCACCCTTTCCGAACAGGACGGCGTGCGTTATTTGCATTTCGGCACCGAGTGGGTGCAGGGCGCCATGCGCATCCGCAAGCCCGACTGGCCCGAACTCGAATATGCCCAGCAAATGATGGCCTGGATGCTGTTCATCGAGGCTCCGCGCGCCATCGCCCAGCTGGGCCTGGGCACGGCCACCCTGACCAAATACTGCTACAAGACCTTTCCCGAAGCATCGGTCACGGCGGTCGAACTGAACCCGTCCGTCATCGCCATCTGCGCCTCGATGTTCAAGATGCCGCCCGAGGACGCGCGCCTGCGCGTGCTGGAAATGGATGCGCTCGACTTCGTCAACGATCCGGCCAACGCCGACGCTTTCGACGTGCTGCAATGCGACCTGTACGACGCCACCGCGCGCGGCCCCGTGCTCGACACGCCCGAGTTCTACCAGGCCTGCAACGCCTGCCTGCGCGACGGCGGCATGATGACCGTCAACCTGTTCGGCGACCACCCCAGCTTCGCGCGCAATATCAAGGCGATGAAATTCGCCTTCGCCCATGTGATCTGCCTGCCGGAAGTGCACGACGGTAACGTGGTCGCCCTGTGCTTCAAGCAACGCCCGGCGATCGACCCCGAGGCACTCGCCGCGCGCGCCGCGCAGATCGTGGCGGCCACCAAACTGCCGGCCAAATCCTGGGTCAAGGGCTTGTTGGCGCCCAAGTAAGTGCCTGTTGCCATCGGAGAACACGGATTGAAAGCAGAACATAAAGAAGCCGGCGCGCCGCCCAAGCGCACCATGCCCAAGTCGCTCGACCTGCAGGCGATCTTTTCGTGGCTGCTGGCCGATGGCATCGTGGAAAAGGTCAACGTCAAGGCCAATTACGCGCAGGCCCAGGGCATCCTCAAGACGGCGGTCGGCTCCATGCATCCGCTCTCGGCCGTGGCGCAGTGCAAGCTCATTTCCGCCGTCGCCCCGCAGCGCCTCCTCACGCTCGACGTGCTCACCGAATGGGCGGCGGGCAAGGTCAGGCTGCCTTTCATCCGCATCGACCCGCTCAAGATCGACTTCACCAAAGTGGCCGATGTGATGACCGCGAGCTATGCGGCGCGCTTTAACATTTTGCCGGTGGAACTGACCGCCACCACCCTGGTGGTGGCCACCGCCGAGCCGTTCTCGGTCGAGTGGGAAGCCGAGATCACCAAGGTATCGCGGCGCAAGATTGAGCTGGTGATCGCCAATCCGCTCGAAATCTCGCAATATATTTCGCAGTTCTTCAGCCTGGCCAAGTCGATCAAGGACGCCAACAAGTCCAAGGGCCAGGACCTGGCGCTGCGCAACAACTTCGAACAGCTGGTCGAACTGGGCAAGTCGAACAAGCTCGACGCCAACGACCAGCACGTGGTCAACATCGTCGACTGGCTGTGGCAATACGCTTTTGAACAGCGCGCATCCGATATCCACCTTGAACCGAAGCGCGAGATCGCCTCGGTGCGTTTCCGCATCGATGGCGTGCTGCATCAGGTCTACCAGGTGCCGGCGGTGGTGATGATCGCCATGACGGCGCGCATCAAGCTGCTCGGGCGCATGGATGTGATCGAAAAGCGCCGCCCGCAGGACGGCCGCATCAAGACCCGCACCAGTGGCGGCCAGGAAGTCGAGCTGCGCCTGTCGACCATGCCGACCGCCTTTGGCGAAAAACTGGTGATGCGGATTTTCGATCCGGAAGTGGTGGTCAAGACCCTGCCCGAGCTCGGCTTTCCGGCGGACGACGCGGCGCGCTGGGACAATCTGACCACGCGCCCGCACGGCATCATCCTGGTGACCGGCCCGACCGGCTCGGGCAAGACCACCACCCTGTACACCACGCTCAAGGCGCTGGCCACCACGGAAGTGAATGTGTGCACGGTGGAAGACCCGATCGAGATGGTCGAGCCCTCGTTCAACCAGATGCAGGTGCAGCCCAGCGTCGACCTCGGCTTTTCCGATGGGGTGCGGGCGCTGATGCGGCAAGATCCCGACATCATCATGGTGGGCGAGATCCGCGACCTGGCCACGGCCGAAATGGCGATCCAGGCGGCCCTGACCGGCCACCTGGTGCTGTCGACCCTGCACACCAACGATGCGCCCTCGGCCGTGATGCGCCTGCTCGAACTGGGCGTGCCGCATTACCTGCTGGAAGCGACCTTGATCGGCATCATGGCGCAGCGCCTGGTGCGCACCCTGTGCCCGCTGTGCAAGGCGCCCGGAGGCGAGCTCAACGACGACGTGTGGGACAGCATCGGCGGCTCCTGGAACATTCCCAAGCCGCCGCTGGTGTACCGGCCGATTGGCTGCCCGGAATGCCGCCAGACGGGCTTCCGCGGCCGCACCGGGCTGTACGAGCTGCTGACGGTGACGGAAGGCTTTACCAACATGATCGGCAAGCAGACCGACCTGGCGGCCTTGCGCAAGCAGAGCGTGGACGATGGCATGAAACCGCTGCGCATCGCCGGCGCGCACAAGATCATCGAGGGTGTGACGACGGCCGAGGAAGTGCTCAAGGTCACCGCCAAGCTGACCTGAACCAGGGGCGAGCTCGGAGTCCAACAACATCTGTTGCAAAACTTCCTAGCGGAAATCGAAATCGCCAGCTATAATCTTGCCTCTTTCGGGGTCGTTAGCTCAGCTGGTAGAGCAGCGGACTTTTAATCCGTTGGTCGCAGGTTCGAATCCCGCACGGCCTACCACGAATTCGCAGTAAGCATTGAGAGCCGTTGCGAGCGATCGCCACTGCTTTTTTTGACCGTTTTACGTTGTACGTTTTACCTTGGGTCGTTAGCTCAGCTGGTAGAGCAGCGGACTTTTAATCCGTTGGTCGCAGGTTCGAATCCCGCACGGCCTACCAAGATAGTTCAAGAAAGCCCACGAATTCCGGTTCGTGGGCTTTTTTGTCATGTGCCGCCGTCATGCACTTTTCGAAGGAAAACCGATGGGCCTTGGAGCTATTTTCCTCATCGTCACGGATTGGCCCTATATCGCCGGGAACCAGTCAACTGACGACACCATGGAACTGATCTACCATGCGGCGGAGTATTTCAGTTTTCTGCCGGGGACGCCGCCGCGCGCATGCGGGTCTGCCTGACCAGCATGGGCCAGGAATAACCGAATAAGACTTGCCCAGGCCCAGCGGCAATATGAAGGGCGGCCGCCGAGGCCGCCCCATGCTTCTATTTGTTCACCGCCGCTGCGCGCTTTTCCCAGAAGCTGGCATTCTTGATGCCGAGCTTGACCGGATCGAAGGTGATCGGCCCGCCGGCCTTTAACTGGGCTTCGTAATCGCGCAGGCACAGCATGGTCGGCTTGGCCATGAAGAAAATGATCAGGATGCCGATGATGTTAATCCAGGCCATGATGCCAACCCCAATATCGCCGAGATTCCAGATATACCCCGCGCTATTGATCGTGCCGTAAGCGACCATCGCCATGATCACCAGTTTCACCATAACCAGGGGCACGCCGCGCTTGAACAAGCGGTTCAGGTAGGCGATATTGGTTTCCGCAATATAGTAGTAAGCAATAATCGTCGTGAAGGCGAAGAAGAACAGCGCCACACCGACAAAGATGGGACCAAAGCCGCCGAAAGCCGACTGCAGCGCCATTTGGGTAAACGCGGCCGATCCTATTTCGGTATTAGCCGGCAGGTTTTGCACGATAAACTGGCCGTCGGGCAGCGTCCCCTGCACGTTGTACTGACCGGTGATCAGGATCATCAAGGCGGTGGCCGTGCAGACCAGCAAAGTGTCGACGTAAATCGAAAACGCCTGCACCAGTCCCTGCTGGGCCGGGTGTTCGGTTTCCGCCGCGGCTGCCGCATGGGTGCCGGTCCCCTGCCCGGCTTCGTTGGAATAGACCCCGCGTTTCACGCCCCAGCCGATGGCTGCGCCAAAACCGGCTTGTGCCGTAAACGCATCCGAGAAAATCAGGCTGAACACGCCCGGCAGCTTCTCGATGTTCATTCCGACAACGGCCAGCGCCAGCAGGATGTAGCCGAGCGCCATGAAAGGGACGACGTATTCGGTAAATTGCGCAATGCGCTTGATACCGCCGAAAATGATCACCGCCAGCAGCGCCAGGATCGCGCCCAGGCCGATCAGTTTATGCGTGCCGACCGGACCGAGCACGGTGTCGACCATGGCGCCGTTGCCGAAAACCTGGGTCACCGCATTGCCGACGGCATTCGCTTGCACGCCCGGCAGGAAGATGCCGCAGGCGATCACGGACGAGATGGCAAAGGCGATGCCAAGCCAGCGCCAGCCCAGGCAACGTTCGAAGAAATAGGCCGAGCCGCCGCGATACTGGCCGTCCTCTTCCACTTTATAGAGTTGGCCCAGGGTGGATTCGGCATACGCCGTGCTGGCGCCGAGGAAAGCGACGACCCACATCCAGAACACCGCACCGGGGCCGCCGAAACCGATGGCCGCCGCGACGCCGGCGATATTGCCCACGCCGACCCGGCCGGAGAGCGATACCGCGAGGGCTTGGAAGGAGGAAATGCCCGACGCGGTATCCTTGCGTTTGAACAGCAGGCGCAACATCTCCTTGACCTGGCGCACCTGCACAAAGCGCGTCTGGATCGAGTAAAACAAACCTGCGCCCAGGCAAAGGTAAATCAATCCCTTGCTCCAGATGATGCCATTGAGTTCGTTAATAAAAACTTCCACCTGAACCTCTTCTCGTCTGTGTGAATCGTGGCCCGCGCGCTGTTGGCACGGGAGTCAATGACAACCGGGATGGAAAAGCAGTGCCACGCCCGCCTCGAACGATGGTCGAAGCAGACGGCATCCGCACTTGCGGATTTGCATTCTAAGGGATTAATTCTCAGAAAGACACGCTTTGGACAATCTCACCCGATCATTCACTCAAGGACACGATCCTGCTGGTTCACACGACGGACGCGATGTTTACCACGTCATCTCGCCCTTGCTGACCTTGGCGCCGATATCGAGCGCCAGGCCCGGCGGCGCGTCGGGATAGGCGCTTTTCATGCGCGCGATCAGCTCGGCGCTGTTGGCCGTGGCGGCCAGGGTTTTCTCGTAACGTTGCAGGTAGCCCTGGGTGTAGGCGATGCTGCCCGCGTCCAGTTGCGTGCCCGCCTTCATGTGCCCCGGAATGACCACGGCCGGTTTTAAGGCGGCCATTTCGGCGAGCTGGGCGCTCCAGGCGCTGCGCTGCGCCGCCGTCGGCGCGTCCGCCATCCACAGGTGCAGGTTGCCGAACACGCCGATGGTGCCGGTGATGGTCTTGATCGACGGAATCCACACATACGGACGATGGGCCAGCGCGCCTTGGGTGCCGCGCACTTCGACCGCCTGGCCGTCGATCGTGAGCGTCATGTTCTGCAAGGCCGTCGGCAAGCTGGTCGCCGCCGGCGCGTTCACGCCCATCTTGGGGGTCCAGAAGGCCACCTTGGCCGCCATTTTCTCCTTGATTTTCTCGATCACTTGCGGCGTGGCGACCACCTGCGCCTTGGGGAAAATCTGCTTGAGCGTGTCCACGCCGAAGTAGTAGTCCGGATCGGCCTGGCTGACCAAGATGGTCTTGAGCTGCTTGCCACTGTCGAGCACGTTGGCGGCGATGCGCAGCGCGTCGGCGCGGGTAAAGCCGGCGTCGATCACCATGGCTTCGGTCTCGCCATAGATCAGCGTCGAATTGACGTTGAAGCTGGGGCCGTCGGCGTTGTAGACCTTGGTTTGCAGGGCGGGCGCGGCCAGCGCATTGGTAAAGACCAGGGTCAGGGCGGCAGCGATGGCGGTAGTGCGGAACATAGTGACTCCAATAAAGTTGTAGTACGGAAGCGGCCAGTGTAATGACGTCGCCCACGCCGATAAACGGGTTAAACTGCACATGACTGTTTCATGGATCGGACAAATGGATCGAATCACAGCAATGCGCGTTTTCGTCGAGGTGGCGACCAGCGGCAGCTTCAGCGCCAGCGCGGACAAGCTCGACATGTCGCGGGCGATGGTCACGCGCTACGTCTCGGAAATGGAAAAATGGCTGGGCACGCGCCTGTTGCAACGCACGACGCGGCGCGTCACGCTCACCGATGCGGGCGAGAATTGTTTGCGGCGCAGCCAGCAGATGTTGTCGCTAAGCGAGCATATGGAAGAAGAAACCGCCAGCGGCGGCGAGTTGCGCGGACAGTTGCGCGTTACGTGCAGCATGTCGTTCGGACACGCGCAGCTGGCGCAGGCGCTCACCCGCTTCCTGGAGCGCCATCCGCGCCTGCATATCGACCTTCATCTGAACGAAGGCGCGCTCAACCTGGTCGAAGCGCGCATCGACCTGGCGATCCGCATCAGCAGCGAACCGTCGCCCCTGCTCATTGCGCGCCCGCTGGCGCAATGCGACTCGCTGCTGGTGGCGTCGCCCGCCTATCTGGCCGCGCACGGCACGCCGGCCGCGCCGCGGGAACTGGAAAGCCACCGCTGCCTGAGCCATGCGAATGTGGGGCGCAATGTCTGGAGCTTCGCGCGCGATGGGGAATCGACCCAGGTCGACGTACGTAGTTTTTTCAGCGCGAATGACGCCACCGCCCTGCTGGCCTCGGCGCTGGGCGGCGGCGGCATTGCCATGCTGCCGACCTACCTGGTCAATCCGATGGTAGCCAGCGGCGCCTTGCAGCAAGTGTTGCCTGAATGGCGCATGCCGGCCCTGACGATTTATGCGATTTATCCGTCGCGCCGGCAATTGTCGCCGTCGGTGCGCGCGCTACTGGATTTTCTTGTCGAGCACTTTGCCATCCTGCCGTGGTGAGGCTGGCGCTTGACGCTGACCAAGCACCGCCGATGGCGGGAAAACAACGCCTTCTTATCCTTCGAGATCGGTGGGAATTCCGAATTCGTCGTGATTGCCGCGCCGCAAGGCCGGTTTGGTGAGCACGCGCAAGGACACGCTGATATGGACCGAGTTATCTGCCAGATACTCCGCAGCGCCGCACGTCCCCAGCATGGCTTGCAAAATGATCCCGACCTCGACTTTTTGCGCGGTCAGCGTATCGCCGCGCCCGATCACGCGCAAGGGGCGTGCCGGGGCCGCCAGGGCGGTAGCGACGGCAATTGGATCGTTACTGGCCGGAACAGTTCTGTTCAGGGCCGCATCATCGAGTTCAGCGAAAATTTTCATTCTGGGGATACTAAGGTTGATCTTACATGTGGTCGGTTCGCCAACACGCATAGACAGAGGTCGCGAACAAGCATTGTAACTTAAGCATCTTAATTAAATAAATGCAACTGAACAGTGCACTCAAGCCAACTTTGTTGCTTTTATGCGCTATCATGGCTTTCAGACATCCGGATCCGCTCATCCATTTGAGCACAAAAAACGCCATGCAAATACCAAAAAGAGTGTTCCAACTTGCAAAACAGCCCGCACTGTCGGGTTTTAGCGTCCTCGCGGCCGACACCATCGCCAGGGCCGGCGCCACCCTCGACAAAGCCCTGCAAGGCAAGGGCACGGCCGACCTGCACCTGATGACCAACGCCCGCTACGTCCTGCGCCAGAACGCCGCGCGGCTACAAGAGCGCATGGAGCATCACTTCGCCAGCTACCTCGAGCGCGCCATGGACACCATGTACATGGACACCCGCGCCAGCATCGACGAGATCAGCGCCGAGAACCTGACCCTGATCGAGGACGATGTGGTCACCCGGCAAATCGAAATCGATCGCCTGGTGATGCGCCTGCGCGACGCCGACCAGCCCAGCCTCGGGCGCCTGAACCTGATGATTGCGCAGTTGCATGGCGACGGCGACGTGCGCGAGCGCGAAAACCCTTTCCGTCCCTACCTGCTGGCGCGCTCGCTGCACGAAGCGCTGCGCCAGTGCGTCGCGGACGAGGTGCAGTCGAAAGTGCTGTTCGACACCCTGTCGCTGGCGATGGTACATTGCCTGCAAGGATACTACGTTGCAATAGAAGAAGTGTTCGAATCGCGTGGAATTTCCACAAAATTGACCGCCCGCCCAACGGCGCTCACGCGCGCCCAGCGCGACCGGCTGGCCTGGCAAAAGGCGGCGGAACAGCTGATCGCCCACGGTCCCGCCAACGGGCGCGCTGTTGCGCCGGCAGCACACCCGTCCGCCCCGCCAGCCCAGCAAAAACAAGCGCGCATGATTCCTCAATTGCAACGCCTGATGCAGCAGCAACGGCAGGCGCCGGCGCTGCACGGCAGTTCCCTGTCCCAGCAGCCGCTGCCGGACTTGCAGGACATGGTGTGGAACGTTTTCAACCAGCCGAAAGCGGCTCGCCCGCCGCGCCACGCCCACGCGCCGGCCATGGCGGGCGATGCCGGCGGCAGGCCCAGCGCCCTGGAAGCGCAACTGAAACAATTGCAGCAGGCACGTCCGGCCCAGGCCGGCGCGCGGGCCGGCCGCGAGGCGCCCGCCCCGCTCGACCTGCGCGCCAGGCTGGCCGATGCCGCCAGCAGCGAGCCGGAGCGGGTCACGATCGACCTGGTCAGCCTGCTGTTCGAATCCATCGTGCACGACGAACAATTGCCGGAGAGCGTGCGCGGACAGCTCGGCCGCCTGCACGTGCCCTTCCTGCGCGCCGCCATGCAGGAACCATCGATGCTGCACGACGCCCAGCATCCGGCGCGCCGCCTGCTCGACCGGATCGGCACCGTGGCGACCGGCATCACGCCCGAGATGGCGTGCTATCCCGCGCTGGAACAGCAGATCGACACGGTGCTCGACGAGGTGCTGGAGCGCTTCGACACCGACGTGACGGCATTTGCCGACGCCCAGCGCCAGCTCGACCAGTTCGTGTCGGCATTGCTGCCGCGCAGCGACCTGGGCCTGGCGCGCTGCATCGACACCCTCGGCACGCTGGAAGCGGCCAGTGCGCGCCACAGCGATGCCACGACCGCGCTGGCGCCCCTGCTCGACCCGCTCGACCTCGACCCGCGCATCGGCAACTTCATTACCGGTATCTGGAGCCGGGTGCTGGCCCATCCCGCCAGCGAGGCGAGCGCCGGCCAGGCCATGCTGGCCGATCTGATCTGGAGTTCGCAGGAAAAAACCACCCTGGAAGACCGCGCCGTGATGGTCGGCATGCTGCCTGGCATGGTCAAACGGGTGCGCGAAGGGCTGGCTGCGGCCGGCATGGGCCAGGAAGCGGCCAAGGCCGCGCTCGACCAGCTGGTGATGGTGCACATGGATGTGCTGGGACAGCGCCAGCCGCCATCGGCGCGTCCCGCCACCCTGGCCCAGCTGCGCGCCCACTTCGCCGCCTTCGACGGGGTGCCGGAAGCGGGCCGTGACGCGGTCAGCATCGGCCACGAGCAGCTCGAAGCGGCGCTGGCGCAGCGCGGCATCCGCGCCGACCTGTACACCGATCCGGGCAAGAGTGCGGCGCGCGCCGCCGACGAACAAGAATGGCTGGGCATGGCGCTGCCGGGCGCCGGCTTCGAAATCGCCCTCGACGGGCGTTACGTGCCGGCGCGCCTGAATGCGGTGAGCCCGCGCGGCAGCCTGTATCTGTTTTCGGTCAAGGGGCAGGCCGCGCCCGCCACCTTCACCCGCGACGCCCTGCTGGCGGCAATGCAGGATGAAACCTTGCGCACGGTGGAACACGCGCCCGTGTTCGAGCGCGCGGTCGAGTCGCTGATGGCTGGCGCCGAAGCGCTCAGCAACGCCTGAGCTGTTTTACAGCTGGCGCGCGGCGAAGGTATCGCACTGCGCTACCTGGCCGTTGTCGAGGCCGCGCTTGAACCAGCGCGCGCGCTGTTCCGAGCTGCCGTGGGTAAACGAATCGGGCACCACATGGCCTTGCGACTGGCGCTGCAAGGCATCGTCGCCGATCGCCGTTGCGGCCTTGAGTGCGGCATCGACATCGCCCTGCTCCAGGATCGCGCGCGACTGGTTGGCGTGGAACGCCCATACCCCGGCGAAACAGTCGGCCTGCAATTCCAGACGCACCGACATCGCGTTCGCCTGTTTTTCGGTGCCGCGCTGACGCGCCTCGTCGACCTTGTCGGTCAGGCCCATGGAATGCTGCACGTGATGGCCGATTTCGTGGGCAATCACGTAGGCCTGGGCAAACTCGCCTTCGACCTTGAAGCGCTCTTCCATCAGCTGGAAAAAGCTCATGTCCAGATACACCTTGCGGTCGGCCGGGCAATAGAACGGCCCGGTCGCGCTGCTGCCCGCCCCGCAGGCGGTCTGGGTACGGCCCGAATACAGTTGCAGCGCCGGCTTCTGGTACGTGCCGCCCTGTTCACGGAACAACTTCGTCCACACATCTTCGGTATCGGCCAGCACCACGCGCACGAACTTCGAGCCGCGGTCGTTGGCCGGGACGCCCGGCGCCTGGCTCTGCTGTTGCTGCACCGCCTGCCCGCCACCGCCGCCGCTCATGATGTTCAGGATCGTCATCGGATTGACCCCGAAAATCCAGCCGCCTACCAGCGCGATGACGATCGAGCCGATCCCGACCGAGCGTCCGCCGAAGCCAAAACCGCCCCCGCCGCCGCCCCCGCCCGAACCGCGCACATCTTCCACGTTGTCGCTTTCGCGATTACCTTCCCATTTCATGTTCTGCTCCACAATGCATTTTGTTAATCTTATAATGACTTTACGCTGAAAGCCAATTTCCTGGCGCACACAGCGACGTTAACTGTTCGCCTTGCGCGACAACCTGCCCCGCCCGCACCCATGACCGAACCGTCCGCCTGCTTTCTCCTTGCCGCCGCCGGCCTCAGCGCCGCCGCGTCCGCCCTGCACCTTGCCTGCATCGCCGGCGGACCCGACTGGTACCGCGCCCTTGGCGCGGGCGAGCCGATGGCGCGCATGGCCGCGTCCGGCTCCTGGTATCCCGCCATGGTCACCGCCGCCATCAGCACCGTGCTGATGATCTGGGCCGCGTATGCGCTGGCGGGCGCCGGCGTGCTGCCGCGCCTGCCATGGATGCGCGCCATCCTGTGCGCCATCACCGCCGTGTATGTGGCGCGCGGACTGGCCTTTGTACCGATGATGTTGCTGATGCCCGGCCGCAGCCTGGTGTTCTGGGGCTGGAGCTCGGCCATCTGCATGGGCATCGGCATCGTGCATGTGCTCGGCGTGCGCCAGGCCTGGGCCTCGCTGTGAGGAAGCGGCGGCGATGATCGACATTGTGGTGCGCGTGCTGCTCATGCCACCGATGAGCCTGATCATGCTGATCCTGGCCGGCTACGCCCTGCGGCGGCGCTGGCCGCGCAGCGGGCGCGCCGTCAGCCGGCTGGGACTGGCCGCCCTGCTGGTGCTCTCGACCAGCGCCGGCTCGCTGCTGCTGGTGCGGCCGCTCGAACAACTGACCGCGCCGCTGGCCGACGCCCGTGCCAGCGGCGCCCAGGCGATCGTGGTGCTGGCGGCCGGCAACGTGCATGCCGCGCCCGAGTACGGCGGCGCCGACATTCCGGACGACATCGCCCTGCTGCGCCTGCGCTACGCGGCGCACCTGCAACACGCCACCAATTTGCCGCTGCTGGTGAGCGGCGGCAATGGCGAACCGGACAAAGGCATTCCGCCCAAGGCCGTCACCATGGCGCGCGCCCTGCGCGAGGACTTCCGCACGCCGGTGGCCTGGACCGAAGAGCGCTCGGCCGACACCACCCAGAATGCCATGTACAGCGCCGCCATGCTCAAGGCCGCCGGGGTACGGCGCGTGCTGCTGGTCACGCACGCCATGCACATGGCGCGCGCCGAGCGCGCCTTCCGCGCCGCCGGCCTGGACGTGGTGCCGGCGCCGACCATGTTCTATTCGCGCAGCACGCTGTCGCCGCTGATGTTCGTGCCCGGCTGGAGCGGCATGTTCCGCTCGTACTACGCCACCCACGAGTGGATCGGCCTGGCGTGGCAGCGCCTGCACTGAGCGGCCCGCGCACGCCTTGACTGGCCGCCTGGCGCGCCAGCGTCTCAGCCGGCGGACGGACTGTCGCGCGCCCGCTCGAGCAGCCCGCCCAGCATCTCCAGCGGCAGTGGAAACACGATCGTCGTGCTCTTGTCGCTGGCCAGGGTGCCCAGGGTTTGCAGGTAGCGCAGCTGCATTGCGCCCTGCTGCCGCGCCAGCACGTTGGCCGCCTGCATCAGCTTTTCGGACGCCTGCAATTCGCCTTCCGCATGGATGACCTTGGCGCGCCGCTCGCGTTCGGCTTCCGCCTGGCGGGCGATGGCGCGCACCATCGATTCATCCAGGTCGACATGCTTGATTTCGACATTGGCCACCTTGATGCCCCAGGCGTCGGTCTGGGCGTCGAGCACCTGCTGGATATCGATGTTGAGCCGCTCGCGCTCGGCCAGCATGTCGTCGAGCTCATGCTTGCCGAGCACCGAGCGCAGGGTGGTCTGCGCCAGCTGGCTGGTCGCTTCCATGAAGTTGGCAACCTGGATGATGGCGCGCTCCGGGTCGATCACGCGGAAGTACAGCACGGCATTGACCTTGACCGAGACATTGTCGCGCGAGATCACATCCTGCTTGGGCACGTCGAGCACGATGGTGCGCAGGTCGACCCGCACCATTTGCTGCAGCACGGGAATGAGCAGGATCAGCCCCGGTCCCTTGACCGCCCAGAAACGCCCCAGCTGGAACACCACGCCGCGCTCGTACTCGCGCAAGATGCGCACCGACAATGCCAGCAGCATCAGCAACAGGAACAGCAGGAAAAACACCAGCGTGCGGATACCTAACCCGAGACCATCGTCCATCGTTATTCTCCTTTGTTGATATGGTTGGGATTGGCATGGGCGACAGGACCATGGTCGGCAGGGACGACCTCCAGCCGCGCCCCCTTGCGCCCCAGCACGCGCACCGTCTGCCCGGGGCGCAGGGCAACGCCGCTGTCCACGCGCCAGGTTTCGCCGTTGACGTTGGCCCAGGTGTCGCCCCCGCTGGCGCCAATGACTTCGGCAAGGCTGCCGACCAGCGCGTTCGGCCCGCCCGCCAGCGCGCGCCGCCGCGTGCCGAGCGCCACCGCGCCCATGCCCGCCACCAGCAGCGCGCTGGCAATCGCCAGCGGCACCACCAGCGCGACCGGCACGCCGTAGCCGGCCAGGTCGGTGTCGACCAGGATCAGGGCGCCGGCCACGAAAGCGGCAATACCGCCCAGCCCGAGCACGCCGAAGCTGGGCAGGAAGGCTTCTCCCGCCATGAATGCCAGACCCAGCAGGATCAGCCCAAGCCCGGCGTAGTTGAGTGGCAGCAGGTGCAGGCCGTACAGCCCCAGCAGCAGGCAGAGGGCGCCCACCACGCCGGGCGCGACCGCACCGGGACTCATGAATTCGAACAGCAGGCCGTAGATGCCGATGCTCATCAGGATCAGCGCGACCGAGGGTTCGGAAATCACGCCCAGCAGCCGGTTGCGCCAGTCGGGATGGGCGGCGTGCAGCGGCGCCCCGCGCGTGTGCAGGGTGCGCGTTCCCGCGTCCGGCCGGTCCAGTTTGATGTGGCGGCCATCGACCAGGCCGAGCAGCGCCGGCACATCGCTGGCGACATGCTCGATCACGCGGCTCCCGAGCGCGGCGGCGGCCGGCACGCTGAGCGCGTCGCGCACCGAGCGCTCGGCCCAGTCGGCATTGCGTCCGCGCAGTTCGGCCAGCGCGCGGATGGACGCGGCGGCGTCGTTGACCTGCTTGCGGACCATCGGCGTGGCGGACTGCGCATCTTGCGGGCGCGCGCCGCCGTCAGCGGGCCGGCCCAGTGGCACCGGCGTGGCCGCGCCCACGTTGGTGCCGGGCGCCATGGCGGCGATGTGGCCGGCCATCAGGATGAAGGTGCCGGCGCTGGCCGCGCGCGCGCCCGATGGCGCCACGTACACCGCCACCGGCACCGGCGACGCGAGGATGGCCTTGACGACCACGCGCGTCGACGTGTCCAGCCCGCCTGGCGTGTCGAGTTCGATGATGACCAGCTGATGCCCGTCTTGCGCGGCGCGGGCAATGCCGCGCGCGAGATAATCGGCGCTGGCCGGGCCGATGGCGCCATCGACCGTGAGCACGGTCACCGGCGCCAGGGCGGCGGTGGACGGCGTCCACAGCAAGAGAAAGAGAAAGATGGCGCACGCGATCAGCGCGCGCAGCAGGGCCAGCGGTCCAGGACCGGCAACAGCCAACCAAGCATGCGCAATGCGCTTCATCGCTCCCCCCGGCAAGGGACGGGTGTCCCGCCTTGCCTGGGGTTAGAAGCTGCGCGCGCGCTTTGGTTCCGTGGATTTGAAGAAGAAGCGGTTTAAACGAGCAGTGCCGCGCTCATCGATTTGACTTCGTCGGCCGACTCGTCCAGGATCGATTGCAGGGTATCGTTGTCGATGACGAAGTCGAGCACCGAATCGGCGTGCTCCGGCAACGGCTCGTCGGCCACGCCCAGCGGCGAACGCACGGGCGCGAACTGATTGGCCAGCAACAGGGTGTCGAGCAGGGTGCTCGGCGGCATGGTGAGCCAGCCATCGCGCAGGGCCAGGATGGCCTGGGTGACGGTGTCGGGAATCGCCAGCTTTTTCAGCACTTCGCGGCTGACGACTTCCTCGCACAACTCCGCCCATTTTTCGGGATCGTCATCGAGCAGGCCCGGAAATTCATCGGCGCGCGAGAGCAGGTAAAAGCCGCCCACCTCGTGCACGATGGCGGCGAACATGGCGGTGTCGGGATTGACAAACGTCACCCGCCGCGCCAGCACCTGGGCCAGCGCCGCCACGTGGGCGGTATGTTCCCACAGCTGCTGGGCCTTGGCGCGCAGCACCGGATCGACGATGCGGCTGCCGAACTGGCGCACTACCAGGCTGGCGACCAGGGTCTGCAAGCTGCGGTAGCCCACCCGCATGACGGCGGCGCGCACATTCGTGATCGGGGTGTCGCCATTGCGGTTGAAAGCGGCCGAGTTGGCCAGCGCGACGGTGCGCGCGGCCAGTTGCGGCTCGCCCAGCACCAGCTTGATGGCGTCTTCAATATGGCAGTCGGGATTGTCGAGTGCGAGTTGCAGGCGCAAGGCGGCGTTCACGCTGGTGGGGAGGGTAATCTCCCCGCGTGCGGCTTGCGCGGCAATATATCCAAAGGCTTCTAGTCTGTTCACAGGAAAATTATACAGTGGGGCGGGGCAGACACGATGGATTGCAGAAACAAAGCCCCGCGCAGTGCAGCAATGCAACACAATCGCATTGTCGCACCGCACGGGGCCGCTGTTTCCGCCGGCCGGGCCCGCTGTGCGCGGGTCCGGCCCCGGTGTCAAGCTCGGTTTACTTGACCTTGATCGCGCTCTTGACCGAGGTCACGCCATCGACGCTCTTGGCCAGGCGCACGGCTTTCTCGGCATCGGCCTTGGAATCGACGAAGCCGCTCAGCATGACCACCCCTTTTTCGGTTTCGACGTGGATCGCCATCGATTTCAGTTCCGGCTCCTTGAAGATGTCGGCCTTGACCTTGGTGGTGATGACGGAATCGGCCACGACAGCACCGGTTTTATCGGCGGCGCGGTCCATCTTAGGCGCCATGGTATCGGCGGCGCGCTCGGTCTTGTCGGCCATGGTATCGATCGCGCGTTCGGTCTTGGCAGCGATGGCAGCGCCGGCGGCGCGGGTTTTGTCGGCGGCGTTCTCGACCGCGTTGGCGGTGCGCTGGCCGGCCGTGTCGGCAGCCATGTCGGTACGGTTGGCAACGGCGCCGGCGGTGGTGGCGGTGCGGTTGTTGTTATCGACCAGGCAGCCGGTGTTCGGGCTGCCCGCTACCTGGGCGCATTTGTCCACGGCGGCCGCTTTGGTGGCGTCGCTGGTGGTGGTGCGGGTGACCGGGCTCATGGTATCGGTGGTGCCGGCGCTGGCGACCTGGATATTGCGGTCCGCCTTGACGTCGGCCAGCGCAGCGGTATGGACCGCGCGCGCATTGCTCATGCAGCTGTCTTTTTCGGCGCCGGCCGCGTCGGCGCATTTGACCTTGGCCAGCGAGTAATCGGCATTGGCCAGGTCGGTGCGGGCCTTGGTGCGACCTTTGACGGTGTTGTTGTAATCGGTCAGGGCGGCCAGGTCGGCGCGCGCGCGCACGACTTTGGCTTCTTCGGTGCACACTTTGCGGGCGTTACCGCTCATGTCCTTGCACTGCGCAGCGGCGAGCTTGTAGTCGGCGTCGGCCTTTTGCGTCATCGTGCGGTAAGTCGCGGTATCGGGCTTGGCCTCGGCGGCATAGGCGCTGGCGAAAGCGGCGCTGAGGGCGGTGGCAAGCAATGTGGCGACGATAGGTTTCATGATGAGGTCCCTTTAAATGTATGGTTGTTGGTAGACGGATTTAACATCCTAACCATGCACAACATCTGTGCGACAACGTACATACGGGCATAAAAGGACTATCGATATCTGTTTAATCCCTCATCGGCTTGGGCACCAGCAACATCTGTGCGACAACGTACATACGGGCATAAAAGGACTATCGATATCTGTTTAATCCCTCATCGGCTTGGCACCAGCAACATCTGTGCGACAACGTACATACGGACCTAAAAGGACTATCGATATCTGTTCAATCGCTCATCGGCCTGGGCAAACAGATTCTCGTTGGCATCTTGTGGCCCTTCGGCAATGGCGCGCTCGAGCAGGGCGACGGTGTCGTGCTTGGGCTCGCGAAAACGGGTGCGCACGCGCAGCATTTCGTTGACCAGCGCCGTGTAGCGTTCAGGGTGGTAGCGCGCGATCCAGGCCACGGCGGTCATGTCGGCGTAGGCTTCCTCGGTGCGGACGCGGCGCGCGAACCAGTCGCGCACGGGCCCGATCCAGGCCACCACAGGCAACAGTTTTTCGTTGTGGGGAAAGCCGTTCAGGCGGCGGTGGCAGTGGCCGACTTCATGCATCGCCGCGCCGGCCAGAAACGTGTCGAGCAGCTCGGGCGCGATCATCGAACTGAGCTTGTCGGCGGTTGGATTATTGCTGGCCGAAACGATCAGGGTGCAGCGGCCATTCTCGCTGGCCAGCCCGACCGGCGTGTGGCCCGGCAAACCGTTGCCGTCGACGATGTCCAGGTCGATCGGCATGCCCTGCGCCCGGCCGTAGGCGACCGCTTCGGTGGCGGCGGCGATCCACTGGGCTTCGGTGGCGGGAGCGGCCGCGGCCGTGGAAGCGGCCAGCGCCATCAGCACGGCAAGCGCCAGCTTATTCATCGTTGAGCAACCCGGCTTGCCACAGGGTCACGGCGTCATCGAACGGGGTGGCGCCACGGCCGAAGCCGTCGGCGTTTTTCGCCAGCCTTACCCAGGTGCGGGTATCGTGGCCGCTGCGCTCGACCGGCACCGCGTCGCGCAGGGTCGACAGCCAGGCGTACACGCGGCCGTACTCGGCCGGATGCTGGCGCTGCACCCACGACAGCGCGACCAGGTCGGCAAAGCCTTCTTCGCGCCGCATCTCGCGCATGGCTTTCGATTCGGCCAGCAAGGTGCCGTCCTGGGCCTGCTCGTCGCCGGTTTCGACGAAGCCGGCCGGCAGGGCATGCCACACGCCCTGCACATAACGCCAGCAATGACCGATCTCGTGCGCCGCCATGGTTTCGATCAGCAGCGCGCGCTCGGCTTCCGGCACGGTCTTAAGAATGTTTTCGGCATCGGGGTTGCCGCGCATCGACAGCACCAGCTTGCAGCGGCCGTCGACAAAGCCCATCGCCAGCGGCACATCGCCGGGACGGGCTTTTGGTTGCACGGTGATATCAATTGGCAAGTTAATACGTTGCGAATACGCCAACACGGGAGCGGCGGCGTTGAGCCAGCGCGTTTCCAGCTCGGTCAGGGCTGCGCCAGCGGTGGCGGCAGCGGGAATCAGGGTGATACCAGCGAGCAGGACGGTCAAAAGTTGCTTGAACATGGCGTTTCCTCAAGAGGTCTATAAGTGCCTAAGAGCAATAATATAGACCTCTGGAACGCTTTGGGGAAAATATCTTTCCTTGTGGAAAATTCTCAACATGGCGCTATGTCAAGCTAGCGCTAGCGCAAACAATCAGAACGTTTCCCACTCGTCAGCAACAGTTTTCTCCGTGGCAATCTTGCGTTGCGGCGCTGCCGGGGTGCGCGCCAGCGCCCTGCCCTTGGCTGCCGGTTTGGCCGTCACCGGGGTTTTCACCCGTGCCGGCGGCGTGGCGCGCACGCTGCCTTCGGCCAGCACGAACACGCCCACCACTTCGGTCAGCGAGGCCGCCTCGTCATTGAGCGAGGAAGCCGCCGCTGCCGCCTGCTCGACCAGCGCGGCGTTCTGCTGGGTTGCCTGGTCCATCTGGCCGATCGCCTGGTTCACCTGTTCGATACCGGTCGTCTGTTCCTGGCTGGCCAGGCTGATTTCGGCCATGATATCGGTGACCCGTTTCACGCTGGAAACGATCTCCTGCATCGTGCTGCCGGCCTGGTCCACCAGACGCGCACCGGCGTCGACCCGCTCGACCGAATTGCCGATCAGGGTCTTGATCTCTTGCGCCGCCGCCGCCGAACGCTGGGCCAGGTTGCGCACTTCCGACGCCACCACCGCGAAACCACGGCCCTGCTCGCCCGCCCGGGCCGCTTCCACCGCCGCGTTCAGGGCCAAAATATTCGTCTGGAAAGCAATGCTGTCGATCACGCCGATGATGTCGACGATCTTTTTCGACGACTCGTTGATCGAGGCCATCGTATCGACCACCTGCGAGACCACCGCGCCGCCCTTGACCGCCACCTCGGAGGCCGACAGCGCCAGCACATTGGCCTGGCGCGCATTGTCGGCATTCTGGCGCACAGTGCTGGTCAGCTCTTCCATCGCGGACGCGGTTTCTTCCAGGGTGCCGGCCTGGCTTTCGGTACGGGCCGACAAATCCAGGTTGCCGGCCGCAATTTCGGACGAAGCGGTGGTGATCGTGGCCGTGCCGGCCCGTACCTGGGCCACGATGGCCACCAGGCTGTCGCGCATGCCTTTCATGGCGAACAGCAGGCTGCTGTTGTCGCCGTGCACAGTGTCGATCTGGACCGCCAGGTTGCCGGCGGCAATGCTGCTCACCACATTGGCCGCGTAATCGGGCTGGCCGCCAAGCTGGCGCAGCAGGCCGCGGCTGATATACCAGGCCGCCACCGAACCGACCGCCACCGCAATCGCGCACAGCAGCGTCATCCACAGCAGGAAGGAACTGGCCAGGTGCGAGGCGTTGTCGGCCTGCACGCCGGTCATCTTTTCTTCCAGGTCGATCAGGCGGTTGATGCTGGCCAGCCAGCCCACAAAAGCCGGAGCCGCCTGCTTGGCCAGCAACTCGTTGGCCTCGGGCAGCTTGTCGGCCAGGCGCAGCGCGATCACGTTGGCGATCAGCGGCATGGTTTTGTTTTCGCTGTCCTTGATGCCGGCCAGCGCGGATTTTTCCTCGGCGGTCGCATTCGGGTTCTCGACCAGCGCGTCGAGCGGCGCGGCCGAGCGCGCATAGTTGTCGGCCAGTTGCTTGATCAGGTCCAGGTGCGGCCGGGCGGCCGCGGCGTCGGCCGCCAGCACCACATCGCGCAGCGCGATGGCGCGGTCGTGCACGCTGCCACGGAAATTGATCGCGTAGCGCTGCTTGACGTTATTGACCTTGTTGATCTGATTCAGGCTCGCTTCAATGCTGCCCACGCGCGTAATCGCCATCGCCGACAGCAGCACGATCAGCAAAAACACGCCGCCAAAGCCCACCGCCAGGCGGCGTCCGATGCTCATTCCAGAAGTATTCATGTCTCGCTCGCGAAAGTTATATAAGTGCCATGTGGCAACACTTATAAACTCTAGCACGGGCGCGGGTGCGCACACTCGCGCTTCTTCAAATCCGAGCGGATGTTCGCTTTAATCAGCGCTAAAACAAGGAAAACCCCGCGAATGCGTGGTTTTCCTGTCTGGACACAACGCCATGATTGGCGTTTCATTCATGCACGGGTGAATTGAACAATCCCGATGCTAACGGCCGTCCCACCAGAGTTCCGGATCGACGCCGACCGGCAGGCCCTCGACCCTGTAATTGTCGAGCCGGCCTCCCTCCATCAAACAGTAGCGGCAGTGATAGTCAGTGTATTCGCGCTTGCAAAACCGTTCAAGGTCCCTGATCGCTGTTTCCAGCCTGGCGATGTTGATCTCGTACGCCTCGGTCGGCGTTCTCGCGTCAAAAGAAAAGGGCAGCCATGCGTCGCTATGCGGAAATATCTCAAATTTCCTGAAACGGAAATGGACGTCGATACTGAGCAATCGTTCGTGGGTAGATAATTTTCCCTTGTCGCCGATCAATCGTGTCAACCCGTTGATATTGATGATCGAAGGAAATATATCGTTCCGCAGATGCTGCTGGCGCCTGACTTCCTCCATGACCAACTGATCGAAGCGTGCTCCCGGCTTGTACGCGACATCGACATATTCCTCATGATGCCGGCTCCCCGTCTCTCTAGCGTGCCAGTTCAGACAGCGGATTTGCGACGGGATGAACAATTCTCTCTCGCTCAATAAGGCAATGCACGGATCGAGTTTACCCAGCAATTGCATGAAATCGGCTGCCTGGTCGCCGCTCCAGGGCGATTCAAACGGCACCAACTCGTAAGTCCAATTAGCCATTGGATAAACTGATCTGTTCATCATTTATCGCGCAAGCAGGCTCGCCGCCGTGGTAAACGCCGGACGAATATCGTTCGGCACCGCTTTCATCTTGTCGAGCGCTTTCTGCACGTCCGGCCGGATCACCACGTACTTGGCCATCATGTCCTTGGCGCGCGCATAATCGCCGGTCGCCTCAATGGTCAGAAACTCGCGATTCAAGTCGATCACCGCCTGCTTGATCTTCTTAAAATCCACCGAAAACGTGCCATCGCCGTGCGACACGAAGCCGCCCTTGTCGAGCAGGTAATTGAGCTGAATCGCCATGCCGCGCGCGTGCGAATCGGTCAGCCCGAAATGCAAGGTGCGAAATGCCGACGCCAGGAAGGTGTTATACAGCTTGCGCTCGGCCAGCTCGCCTTGTCCCAGCGTGTCTTTCAACTGCCCCTTGTCCATCATGTACGCCAGCGCCCACAGGCCGGCCATGTCGGCCTTGGCTTCCTCGATGGTCGAATACGCGTCTTTCAAATCCTGGCGCGGGGTCGATGGCTTGCCGTCCTGCACGGTCGCGTGCGGTCCCAGCCCGTGCGTGATCTCGTGCGCCAGGATATGCGTGAAGAAGGAATCGAAATCGAGGTCTTTTTGCGCGTCCGGACGCAGTACCAGCCTGGTGATCGGCGTGAGCGTCGACTTGAACTTCGCTTCCTGGATATTTTTCAGCATCACGCGCTTGGAACCGCGTTGACTGATGATGCGCTCGTCGTTCGGCAGGTTGTAGGCGGCAGTCTGCACGCCCATATTGCCGTCGCCCGCGCCATACACCTGGTTCACCACCACCATGGGCGCGAGCGCACCGACTTTGGGATTGCGGTACTGCTTGTCGAGCGGGAGATTGTCTTCCAGTTCCTGCATGTGTTTACTGAAGAAATCGAGCTTGCGGGTTTCTTTCTCGTCACGGATATTTACATACGCTTCGAAGGCCGCCTTGTAGCCGAACAATTCATCGTTATACGTTTCGTACGGGCCGATGGTGATGTCGACCGGCGAATCGAGGTCCATCCACGCAAAGTCGGACGCCAGGTAATCGTTCGACAAGAACGCATCGGCGCGCAGGGTCAGGAATTTCTTCAGCGAGGCGTTGTCGGTGGACGCCGCCGCTTCGCGCAGCAGTTTGGCCAGTTGTTCCAGCTCGGCCTTGTATTCCTCGGCATAGGTCACCGTCTTGAACTTGCCCTCGGCGCCATGGCGAATGGTGGTGAAGAACCACTGCGCCTGTTCCTTGTCTTTTGGTGCGAGCGCGTTCATCCACGCTTCCAGCGAGGCTTTGCTCGCGCCTTCGGGATAAAAATTGGCGCCTTCCGGTTTCTTGGACGGGATCGTCATGCCCGCGTACGTGGCAGGCATGAACGAATTATTACCGTCGAGAATCGACCATGGACCCTTGTTCAGCCAAAAATAATCCAGCCGCGCCTTGCCGAGGGCGCTTTTATCCTTTTTGAGCGCGCTCCACAGGGCTTCGTTGTGCGCCCAGCGCTGGCGCAGCTGCAGGGTGTCGATGATCTTGGCCGCCTCGATCAGTTTGACGATGGCGGCTTTGTCGCCCTTGGACAGGGCCGCCGTGTCGGCGCGCAGGTCAACCGGCGCATAGCGCTTGGCCATCTGCTTCAGTTGCGCCACATTGGCGGGTTGCCCGGCGGCGTGAGCGGCGCCGGCCAGCAGCAGGAAGACGGGAAGGATAAGTTTTTTCATGGGACCTTGGAGAAGATAGGTAGCCGCCCCCCGCCCCCACCCCGTCGTTCCCGCGCAGGCGGGAACGACGTGTAGTGGCGGTTCGAACGGCGTGGCAAAAACAGCATCCTGATTCTATCCCGCCCGCGTCCCGCATTCCATACTCGATATGACAGGCCCACCATCCGGCCCTGCGAATATGAAGGAGTAAGCAATGTATCTGATGTCGATCGGAGCCGGCGTGCTGGTAGGGATCATCTACGCGCTGATCAACGTGCGCTCGCCCGCGCCGCCAGCCATCGCACTGTTGGGCCTGCTTGGAATGCTGATCGGTGAACAGATGGTCCCCATCGCCAAGCGCGTCATCGCCGGCGAACCTTTAAGCATCACCTGGTTCAAAACCGAATGCGCCCCAAAAATCACCGGCCTGCAAGCCCCGGCCAACGACAAGGAAAATGCATGAGCGCCTCCCTGATCCTCATCAACGGCCGTTTCCATACCACCGACCGTGCCAACCCGATCGCCGACGCGGTCGCCATCGCCGACGAGCGCTTTCTCGAAGTGGGCGACGTCGAAGACGTCATGCGCCACCGCGGCCCCTCTACCCAGGTCATCGACCTGGCCGGGCGCACGGTCATTCCGGGCCTGAACGACTCGCACATGCACCTCATCCGCGGTGGCTTGAACTACAACCTGGAGCTGCGCTGGGAAGGCGTACCCTCGCTGGCCGACGCCATGCGCATGCTGCGCGAACAGGCCGAACGCACGCCGTCGCCGCAATGGGTGCGCGTGGTGGGCGGCTGGTCCGAATTCCAGTTCGCCGAAAAGCGCATGCCGACCATCGAAGAACTTAACGCCGCCGCCCCCGACACGCCGGTCTTCGTGCTGCACCTGTACGACCGCGCCCTGCTCAACGGCGCCGCGCTGCGGGCGGTCGGCTACACCCGCGACACGCCCAACCCGCCCGGCGGCGAGATCGTGCGCGACGCCGCCGGCAACCCGACCGGCATGCTGATCGCCCGTCCCAACGCGATGATCCTGTACGCCACCCTGGCCAAAGGGCCTGCGCTGCCGCTCGAACACCAGGTCAACTCCACCCGCCAGTTCATGCGCGAACTCAATCGCCTGGGCGTGACCAGCGTGATCGACGCCGGCGGCGGCTTCCAGAATTTCCCCGACGATTACGCCATCGTCGACCAGCTCGCGCGCGACAAGCAGCTCACCGTGCGCATCGCCTACAACCTGTTCACCCAGAACAAGGGCGCCGAACTGCAGGACTTCCAGGCCTGGACCAGATTGATCAAGCCGGGCGACGGCAGCGACTACTACCGCCACAACGGCGCCGGCGAAATGCTGGTGTTCTCGGCTGCCGACTTCGAAGACTTCCTCGAACCGCGTCCGGAACTGGCGGCCGGCATGGAAGACGAACTCGAAAAAGTCGTGCGCCACCTGGTCGAACAGCGCTGGCCGTTCCGCCTGCACGCCACCTACGACGAATCGATCTCGCGCATGCTCGACGTGTTCGAAAAAGTCAACCGCGACATTCCCTTCGACGGCCTGCGCTGGATGTTCGACCACGCAGAAACCATCACCCCGCGCAATATCGACCGCGTGCGCGCGCTCGGCGGCGGTATCGCCATCCAGCACCGCATGGCCTTCCAGGGCGAATATTTCGTCGAGCGCTATGGCGCCGAAGCGGCCCGCCACACCCCGCCGATCGCCCGCATGCTGGAAGCCGGCGTGCCGGTCGGCGCCGGCACCGACGCCACCCGCGTGGCCAGCTACAACCCGTGGACCGCGCTGTACTGGCTGGTGTCCGGGCGCACCGTCGGCGGCTTGCGCCTGTACGGGGCCGACCAGCAGATGCCGCGCGCCACCGCGCTCGAACTGTGGACCTCGGGCAGCGCCTGGTTCTCGAGCGAGCAGCACCAGAAGGGCCGCATCAAGGCCGGCCAGCTGGCCGACCTGGCGGTCCTGTCGGGCGACTTTTTCAGCGTGGCGGAAGATGACATCAAGACGCTCGAATCGGTGCTCACGGTCGTCGGCGGCAACGTGGTGTACGGCGCGGGCGACTTTGCCCCGCTGGCGCCGCCCGCCATTCCGGTGCTGCCCGACTGGTCGCCCGTGAACGCCTACGGCGGCCATTACCGGCCCGCCGCCAACACCCGCAGCGCGCTGCCGCATTTGTGTGCCGGATCGTGCGGCGTGCATGGCCATTCGCATGGCATCGCCCGCAAGTCGGCTATTCCCGTCACCAGCCACACCGGCTTCTGGGGCGCGCTCGGCTGCAGCTGCTTCGCGTTCTGACCGGCCCCATTTTTCAACCCAAGGAGTGCATTACATGAATCCGAAACTCGACGTCCTGACCCCGCAAAACTCGCAACTGATCTTCATCGACCACCAGCCGCAGATGGCCTTCGGCGTGCAGTCGATCGACCGCCAGGTCCTCAAGAACAACACGGTGGCGCTGGCCAAGGCCGCCAGGGCCTTCAACATCCCGACCGTGATCACCACCGTCGAAACCCAGGCGTTTTCGGGCCACACCTACCCGGAACTGCTGGACGTGTTCCCCGGCCAGAAAATCCTCGAGCGCAGCTCGATGAATTCGTGGGACGACCAGAAGGTACGCGATGCATTGAAAGCCAACGGCCGTAAAAAGGTCATCGTGGCCGGCCTGTGGACGGAAGTGTGCAACAACAGCTTCGCGCTGTGCGCCATGGCAGAAGGCGACTACGAAATCTACATGGTGGCCGATGCATCCGGCGGCACCTCGAAGGAAGCGCACGACTACGCCATGCAGCGCATGATCCAGGCCGGCGTGGTGCCGGTGACCTGGCAGCAGGTCATGCTGGAGTGGCAGCGCGACTGGGCGCACCGCGAAACCTACGACGCCGTGATGGCGATCGTGAAGGAGCACTCGGGCGCGTACGGCATGGGCGTCGACTACGCCTACACCATGGTGCACAAGGCCGCTGAACGCGCCACCGGCGAGCACGAAGTGCTGGCGCCGGTGCCTGCCAGGTAATTCCATCATCGCCGCCGCTCCCGCGCGCGCAAAGCGGCGGCGCTAACGACAACAAGAAAGCCATCATGTCCACCAACGAGAACCCGAAAACCCTGTCGCGCCGCGCAGCCATCACCGCCGGCGCTTCGCTGGCCGCCGCCATTCCGCTGGCCGCCATCACCACCGGCGCCCAGGCCGCGCCCGCCGCCGCCATCAAGCGCAGCGCCAGCACCATCACCACCAAAGACGGCGTCGAACTGTATTACAAGGACTGGGGCAGCGGCCAGCCGGTCGTGTTCTGCCACGGCTGGCCCTTGAACAGCGACAGCTGGGAATCGCAGATGTTCCACCTTGCGAACAACGGTTTCCGCGTCATCGCCCACGACCGCCGCGGCCACGGCCGTTCCAGCCAGCCCTGGACCGGCAACGACATGGACCACTACGCCGACGACCTGGCCCAGGTCATCGAGGCGCTGGACCTGAAGAACGCCATCCTGATCGGCTTTTCGACCGGTGGCGGCGAAGTGGCCCGCTACGTCGGCCGCCACGGCACCAGGCGCGTCGCCAAACTCGGCCTCATCTCCGCCGTGCCGCCGCTGATGCTCAAAACCGCCGACAACCCGGGCGGCCTGCCGATCGAGGTCTTCGACGGCATCCGCGCAGCCTCGGTCAAGGACCGCTCGCAGTTCTACCTCGACCTGGCCTCCGGTCCGTTCTACGGCTTCAACCGCCCGGGCGCCAAAGCCTCGCAAGGCCTGATCAACGCCTGGTGGATGCAGGGCATGATGGCCGGCCACAAGAACACCTACGACTCAATCAAGGCGTTCTCCGAAACCGACTTCCGCGCCGACCTGAAAAAATTCGACAAGCCGACCCTGGTCATCCACGGCGCCGACGACCAGATCGTGCCAATCGACGCCGCCGGCAAGGCCTCGGCCGCCATCGTCAAGCACGCCAAGTTGATTATCTACCCTGGCGCCCCGCACGGACTGACCGACACCCACAAGGACCAGGTCAACGCCGACATTCTCGCCTTCGCCAAATCGTGACCCCCGACCAGCGCAACCGCCTCCGCAGCATCGACATGGGCTTCCTGGCGGGCTATGTGGACACCCTGGGCTTCGTCGCCCTGTTCGGATTGTTCACCGCCCATGTCACCGGTAACTTCGTGCTGATCGGGGTTGCGCTGGCCGATGCCTCCAAGGCCTCGATCCTGCTCAAGTTCCTGGCCTTCCCCGCCTTCATCGCGGGCATCGCCATGGCGCGCCTGCTGATTCTGGCCTGCGACAAGCGCCAGTGGCCGGCCCTGAAACTGGCCCTGCTGCTGCAAGTGGTCCTGCTGGCCGGCTTCATGCTGGCCGGGATGGCCGCCGCGCCCATCGGCGACACCGCCTCTGCCCTGGCCATGGCGGCGGGCCTCCTGGGCACCGCCGCCATGGGCGCGCACAGCGCCAGCAGCCGCCTGCTGCTGGCCCAACTGGCGCCCACCTCGATGATGACCGGGAACGTGACCCAGGTTGTCATCGACAGCATCGACGTGCTGCGCGGCGCCGGCGACGCCGCCACCAGCGCGCGCTGCGGCAAATTCTTCTGGCCCCTGCTCGCTTTTGCCATCGGCGCCATCGCCGCCGCCTTTGCCTTCATGGCCTTCGGCTTCATCGCCCTGATCGTCCCGATCGCCATTTTGTGCGCCGAAATGGCGCTGCCCGAGCCGCAGCCAGGCGAGGGAGGCGCATGAACAAGGTGCGCCTGGAAGCGTTCAGCGATGGCGTCATCGCCATCATCATCACCATCATGGTGCTGGAGCTGAAAACCCCGCACGGACCGGCGCCGCACGACCTGGCGCCGGTGCTGCCGGTGATGCTGCGCTACCTGCTCAGTTTTATCTACGTGGGCATCTACTGGATTAACCACCACTACCTGTTCGACAAGGTGCACAAGGTCGACGGCGTGGCCATGTGGGCCAACCTGCACCTGCTGTTCTGGATTTCGCTGATCCCGTTCGTGACCGCGTGGGCCGGCGAGCACCCGTTCGATTCGGTCCCGGTAGCCATGTACGGCGTGGTGCTGCTGATGTGCTCCATCGGCTTCGTGGTGCTCGACGAAGTGCTGCGCCGGCGCGGCGCCATGCACAGCGGCCCGGCGCGCCCGAGCTGGATGGAGCGCAAGAACCTGGCGTCGATGCTGCTGTACGCGCTGGCGATCCCGCTCGCGCTGTGGTACGCGCCGGCCGGCTCCGCCGTACACGTGATCGTCGCCCTGCTCTGGCTGCGCCCGCGCGCGCCAGCTTGAGCCGATGGCGCCGGTGGTATCATCGCGCGCCATGAACAGCGACTCGCCGAGCTGCCCGCCCGGCGCACAGGACCAACACCGTATGACATCGCACCCCATGTTCCGCCTGGCCGCCCTGGTGCTGGCGAGCGCCCTGGGCGCCGCCGCGCAGGCGCAGGTGCGCTCGCTCGACCATCTGGAGCACCGGCGCTGGGTTGCGGCCGACGGCGGCCCGAGCCAGGTCGGCGCCATGGCCCAGACGCGCGACGGCTACCTGTGGCTCGGCACCAATGAATCGCTGTTCCGCTTCGACGGCGTGCGTTTCGTGCGCTACGAAGCGCCCGGCCTGAACACACTCAATATCGTCGCCTCGCTGCTGGCGGTGGACGACGAACTGTGGGTCGGCCTGCGCTTCGGCGGCGTGCGCGTGATCGGCCCGGGCGGCATGCGCGAACACCTGCCCGGTCCCAACCTGCCCGAAGGCGCCATCTACAGCCTCGCGCGCGACAGCGCCAGGGCGATCTGGGTCGCCGCCGACGACGGCTTGGCGCGGTACGACGGCACACACTGGGAACGGATCGGCTCCGGCTGGGGCTTCCCCGGTAAAAAAGCCCGCGCGGTGTTCGTCGACGGCGGCGGCACGCTGTGGGCCGCCAACGAAAACCGCCTCCTGTATCTGCCCAGGGGCGAACGCCGTTTCGTCGACAGCGGCCTGGCGGTGGACTGGGCCGGCCAGATCGCGCAGGCGCGCGACGGCGCCATCTGGCTCGCGGAGCGCTACAGCGGCAAGATCCATCGCGTGCTGCTGCTCGATGGCCACCTGAGCACCGGATCACTTACCATCGAGACGCCGGCCATCGGCCTGCTGTTCGACCGCAGCGGCAGCCTGTGGATCAGCACCACCGGCAGCGGCGTGCAGTACGTCGCCAACCCGGCCAGCATTAACGCCGTCAACACGCGCACCACCTTTTCGGCGCGCGATGGCTTGAGTTCGGACTTCATCTGGAAGATGCTCGAAGACGCCGAAGGCAACCTCTGGGTCGGCAGCAACGGGGGCCTGGACCGCTTCCGCGAGCGCGCACTCATGCCCGCCGGTTTTCCGGCCGGCTCGCTCAACTTCGCGCTGGCCGCCGGCAACGACGGCAGCCTGTGGGCCGGTCCCAGCAACCGGCCCGCCATGCGCCTGATGGATGGCGCCATGGACGTGCTGGACATGCCGGCGCCGGTGTCGTGCGCCATGCGCGATCTTGATGGCGCCATCTGGATGGGCGGCCCGTCCGGCATCTGGCGCTCGCGCGGTGCGCGCCTTGAAAAATTTGCCGGCCTGCCGCCGGCCGCGCTGGCCGAATCGTCGGTACGGGCGATGGCGCGCGACGCCGGTGGCGACCTGTGGGTCTCGTTCAACCGGCTTGGCCTGTTCCGCCTGCACGACGGCGTGTGGATCGCCACGCCGCCGCCCTCGCCCTCGGCCAACCAGCGCATGCCGGTGTCCGCCTCGGCCGACGCCAGCGGGCGCCTGTGGTTCGGCTACCGCGACAACCTGCTGGTCACCCGCGACGGCGATGGTGAAAAAGCCAGTGAAAAGCGCTGGGGCGAGGCGGACGGCATGACCCTCGGCCACGTCACCGCCATCACCCATCACGGCCAGCGCACCTGGGTCGGCGGCCAGCGCGGCATCGGCTACATCGACGGCCAGCGCTACCAGGCATTGCGCTTGCCCGACAATGGCCTGTTCGCCAACATCTACGCCATCATCGTGGTGCCGGCCAGGGATGGGCGCGGCGACGACCTGTGGGTGCATTCGCGCTCGGGCATCTTCCAGCTGACCGCCGCCGAAATGGCGCGCGCGTATGCCGATGCGAGCTACCGCATCGGCTACCGCTCGTACGACTTGATGGGCGGGCTGGCCAACGACCCGTACCAGGTACTGCCGCTGCCGACGGCGGTACGCAGCCGCGACGGGCGGCTGTGGTTCTCGACCAGCAGCGGCGTGGCCTGGATCGATCCGGACCGGCCCCACCCTGTACAGGCCGGGCCCAGGGTGCTGATCGAGTCGGTCCATGTGGACGGCGTGCATGCGGCCAGCGGCGCGCCCACCACCCTGGCCGCCGGCACCCAGCGCATCGCGATCGACTACACGGCCCTGAGCCTGTCCGCGCCCGAGCGCCTGAACTTCCGCTACCGGCTCGATGGTTACGACGCGGGCTGGCAGGATGCGGGACGCCAGCGCCAGGCCGTCTACACCGGCCTCGGTGCGGGCACATACCGCTTCCGCGTGGTGGCGCACAACCAGGATGGGCTGCCCAGCACGCGCGAAGCCGTGTTCGAATTCCGCATTGCGCCGGCGCTGTACCGCCAGCCGCTGTTCTTGCTGCTGGCAGGCGCGCTCGGCTTCGGCGCCTTGTGGATGCTGTACCGGTTCAATATGCGGCGCGCTAGCGCGCGCCTGTGCGAACGCATCGAGGAGCGCCACAGCGAACGCGAACGCATCGCGCGCGACCTGCACGACACCTTGCTGCAAGGCGTGCATGGATTGATTTTACGCTTCCAGGCGATCGTCTACACCATCCCGGCCGGCAGCCCGGCGCGCCACAGCCTGGAAGAAGCGCTCGACCGCGCCGACCAGGTGCTGATCGAAGGGCGCGACCGGGTGCGCGACCTGCGCATCGGCGCGGTCGACCTGAGCGAACTGCACGACGCCTTGCACAAGCTGGGGACCGAACTCGAACAAAAAGGCGGCGCGCGCTTTGCGCTGACCGTGCGCGGCACGCCGGCGCAATTACGCCCGCTGGTGCGCGACGAGGTGTACCAGGTCGGGCACGAGGCGATCGTCAACGCCTTCCGCCACGCGCATGCGCTGCACGTAGCGGTCGATATCGATTACGGCGCGCGCCTGTTCCGCATGACGGTCGGCGACGATGGACTGGGCATCGACGCCAGCTACAGGACGCCGCAGGGACGCCCGGACCACTGGGGCTTGCGCGGCATGCACGAACGGGTGGCGCGCATCGGCGCGCAACTGGTGATCGACAGCGACCCGGCGCGCGGCAGCGAAATCCGGCTCGGCATCAGGGCGCAGCTGGCCTACCGGCGCGCGCCGCGCCGCCTGTTCGCATGGCTGCGCACCAAAAACGATAAAAGGGGAGAACAATGAATCCTGAAACGCCACCCATCCGGGTGCTGGTGTGCGACGACCATCCGATGATGCGCGAAGGGATCGCCGCCGTCATCGCCAGCCAGCCCGACATGTGCCTGGCCGGCGAAGCGGGCGACGGGCGCGAGGCGGTGGCGCAGTACCGCGCGCTCCAACCCGATGTGGCCTTGATCGACATCCAGATGCCGGACATGAACGGGATCGAAGCGATCCAGGCGATCCGCGCCGAATTCGCGCAGGCGCGCATCGCGGTGCTGACCACCTACCGGGGCGACGCGCGCGCGCTGCAAGCGATCCGCTCGGGCGCGCAGGCCTACCTGCTCAAGAGCGCCCTGCGCAAGGAACTGACCGAGGCGATCCGCGCGCTGGCGGCCGGCAAGCGCTATTTTCCGGCGGAGATCGCGGCCGAACTGGCCAACCATCTGGGCCAGGAACGCCTGACCCCGCGCGAGGTGCAGGTGCTGCAACTGATCGCGCGGGGACACAGCAACAAGCAGGTGGCGGGCGAGCTGACGCTGTCGGAAGATACGGTCAAGGGGCACCTGCGCAATATCATGGACAAGCTGGGGGCGAACAACCGCACGCACGCGGTGACGATTGCGATCGAACGCGGGTTTATCGGCTTGTAGGAGGCCAACGGGCGTTCGCTGGCCTGGACGAAAGACATTTGCTTCGGGCTAGCACCAACACTTTTGGGGGGGTAGGCAGTCACCCGGGCGGCCCTGTTCGCGCAAGCTGGCTTCACGCATCATCGTCGCTGACGCAAGATCGTCAGCCACCCTGGAGCGAACCATGCAAGCGACCCTGATTTCCCCTCTGCCGAAGGCCGCGCCGGCGCGCTACTGCCGCCAGGCGCCGCCGCTGCCGTCCACGGATGACGGCAAGGGCGCCCTCGCCGCCTGGCAGGTGCGCCAGCTGACCGCGCATATCGACGCCAACCTGTGCGCCACCCTGCGCACCACCCATCTGGCGGCCACGGTGGGACTGAGCGTCAGCCATTTTTCGCGCGCCTTCAAGAACGCGGTCGGCGTGCCGGCCCGCGTGTACGTGCTGCGCCGGCGCGTGGCGGCGGCCTGCGAGGCCATGCTGGCCGGCGACGAGCCGCTCACGCACATCGCGCACGCGCATGGCTTTTGCGACCAGTCGCATTTTTCGCGCGCCTTCCAGATGCTGATCGGGATGGGGCCGCAGGCCTGGCGCCGCAGCCAGCGCTGAACCACCTTAACTCGCCGGCAGCGCGCGCCGGTAGGCCGCCGGCGTGGCGCCGAACTCGCGCGCGAACAGCTTGATGAAGGCGCTCGCGCTGGCATAGCCCAGGTCCATCGCCACCATGGTCACCGGCTTGTCGGCGGCGAGCATTTCGAGCGCCCGCATCAGGCGTGCGCGCTGGCGCCAGGCGACGAAGCCAAACCCGGTTTCGGCGCTGAAGCGGCGCGTGAGCGTGCGCGAACTCATGGCGGCCGCACGCGCCCAGCTTTCCAGGTCGCGCTGGTCGGCCGGATCGTCGATCAAGGCACGCGCCACGCGTTGCAAACGCGGATCGCGCGGCAGCGGCAGTCCGAACGGCGCCGGCGGCGCGTACCGGATCTCGTCGAGGATCAGTTGCGCCACACGCTCGCGCTGCGCGTCGAGCGGATCGAGCCCCCAGGTGGCCGCGCGCAGCACCGCTTCGCGCAGCAGGCCTGAGGTACGCAGCGTGCAGGGTCGCTGCGGCAGGTCGGCGCATGCCGGTTCGGCCACATACACGCTCCAGCCCGAAAACGGCCCGTGCGAGCGCACCGCATGAAAATGGTGCGGCGGCAGCCAGACCGCATGAATCGCCGGCACGATCCACTGGCCGTCTTCCACGCCCACCGACAACAAACCGCGCATCGATCCCATCAGCTGGCCGCGCGCGTGCCGGTGGCCGGTAGAAGAGCGCTCGCGCTCCTCGCTGCCCGCGGCGACGATCACGACCGGTCCTTCCGAGGTATTGATGCGGGCGGGATCGAGGGTCAGGTCGGACATGGCGGATTCGAGCAAAATGTTGGCCGATACAGTGTACAGCGGACAGGCCGCTTTGCTTATCCTGCGTTTTTACCCTTCCGGAGACGCACATGCGCGCACACGATATTCTTCCCGACGATACAAATGAAGCCAGCTTTGCCGGCCTGGCGATCCGCAAGGGCACGGTGGCGGCCTTCCTCGCCAATGCGCGCGCCTTTGCCGATCCGGCGCTGGCGGACGATGCGCGCGCCGCCGTGCTGGCCGATATCGAAGCGGACCTGCCGGCGCTGCGCGCGCTCGGCCTGTTCGAGGTTCTCGAAATCAGGCACGCGCCCCTGCGCACCCTGGTGCGCGGACAGCCGGCGGCCACGCAGCCGGACCTGGACGCGCTGTATGCGGCGCCGGCGGAGCGCATCCAGAAGGCAGTTCTCGAGCACCTGGTGCCGATGCACGAAGACTATCTGAAGGCGGCGACCTTCTTCTCGTTTGCGAGCGGGCGCGCGCAAGGACTCGACGTCTCGCCACGCGGCGGGCCACCCGGCTTCGTGCAGGTGCTCGATGCGCGCACCGTGGCCTTTGCCGACTGGCCGGGCAACAACCGCATCGAATCGATGCGCAATCTGGCCGACGACGAACGCGCCGCGATGCTGTTCCTGTTCCCGGGGCTGGAAGTATTCATGCGCATCAACGGACGCGCGCGCGTGAGCACCGAGGCCGCGCTGCTGGCACGGCTGGCCGAGGGCGGCAAGGCGCCGAAGGCGGCCATCGTGGTGGCGATTGACGAAGTGCTGATGCACTGCGGTAAAGCGATCAACCGCGCGCGCCTGTGGCGTGACGAGTCGCGCCTGGCGCCCGACGCGCTGCCGTCGGTGGGCCAGATGATGGCGTCGATGGCGATGATCGGCCAGGCCGATATCGCCCAGGCCAATGCCCACTACGAGCATGCGGTGCGCAACGATCTGTATTAAGCGCCTGTGTCGGCTGCGAATGCCATCTGAGATAATGCGGCCCAGCGTGACAGCACGCGTCGATCAGAAATAACTGGCAGGCAGAATCCGTATGAAACGATTGCATCTTAGCGCGCCGCTGGCATTGGCGGCGCTGGCCGTGTGGCTGGTCCTGACCTTTGGCGGCCAGTGGCTGCAGTCGGGCATTCGCCAGCATTCGCTGGCCGATGCGGCCGGGGGCGGCATCGGCGTGGGCTGGCTGCTCGCTGCGGCATTTGCCGCCGTTGTCGCCCTGGCCTCGCACAATCGCCGCGCCGTCGGCCTGTTGGCGCCGGCGCCGATGAAGTCGGCCCGGCTGGTCTGGTTGCCTCTGTTGTACGCAGTCCTGATGCTGCTGGTGGCCTGGGCCGACGGCTGGCCGGCGCGCGGCGTGCTGGTTGTCGTCGCTTGTAACACGGCGCTGGTGGCGCTGTCGGAAGAACTGATGTTCCGTGCGGTCCTGTTGCAGGGTTTTCTCGACCGCTTCGCCATCTGGCCGGCGGTATTCATGTCGTCGGCCGTGTTTGGCGCGGTGCACGCGGCCAACGGCATCGCCAGCGGCGACGCCGGCGCGGCGCTGGTACAGTCGGCGTCGGCCTTTTTACAGGGCCTGGCCTACGCCGCGATCCGCCTGCGCACGCGCTCCATCTGGCCGATGGTGCTGGTGCACGGTCTGTGGGACTTTTCGCTGATGTCGTCGATGCTCTCGGCCAGCCCGGACAAGCAGAACTCGGTGCTGCCTTACGCCGCGCTGTTCGCGGTGCTGCCCATGTGCCTGTATGGCCTGTACCTGATGCGCGCCCTCCGCGGGCACGCTGCGCCAGCTTGATACCGGTATGATGACGCGCCGGTGCGAATAGGATCCCGGTACGGCGCGAGCCGGTCTTCTTCCAGCATCAATCGTCAGCAGCTTGTGGGTACTGCAAAGGCTCGATGTCCCACATGCCCTCATCCCGCTTTCTCCACGTCAGCTGTCCGAGCAATTCGCCTTCTGTATCGTACAGCGGAATATTCGCCCGCGCGACGATACCCGGGCCACACCCATTGTGACCGCCAATGTGAATGCGCTCCTCGATGAATCCAAAATCGCACTCGGCGTGTTTGAAAACAGGCTGCGCCACATTCATCCACTGATAACGCGATCCCCCGCAGCAGAGCGCCCTGGCGGGGAGGCGGCGGGCCATGCGCCAGCGCAACTGCTCCCCCACTTCGCGTAGCGCCTCCGGCGTATCCATGTGCTCCGCAATGCCCGGATACTCGACCGGGCGGCCAGTTCTCGCAAGGCCATACGCTGTTTCAAATATTTTTAGAGGGGCAATGTCCTCCACCAGGCAAAGGCAGTCGCAATCCTTGCACCAGGCAGGGCGCACGTTGATCCACAGGAGATCGGCATCGGCGACCTGCTTGCCAAGCCGCGTCGCGCCCATGTAATAGTACGCCTCCCTGAATGTAAAACTGAAGCGTTGATCACAGCTGCTGCAAGCATAGAAATCAGGGAGCATGCGGTGTCTTTCGGCGGACAGGATGACGCCTCATTATCGGCCTTGCGAGCACCGCCAGCAAGCCTGGCGGCGCTACCACACCCGATATACCTGCCCCGTCTGCGCACCTTCCACGCTGCGACTGTAGGCCAGCGCCACGCGGCTGGCCGGCGCCGCCTCGAAGCCATAAAAATACGGCCCGTACGCATCGAGCGATTCTTCCAGCACCGTCGGGCTGATGGCGTTGATGCGCAATCCGCGCGGCAGCTCGATGGCCGCGCCGCGCACGAATCCTTCCACTGCGCTGTTGACCATGCTGGCCGAGGCGCCAAAGCGGATCGGCTGCTCGGCCACGATGCCGCTGATCAGGGTGATCGATCCGCCGTCGTTCAACCACTCCACCGCCACCTGCGCCACATTCACCTGCCCCATCAACTTGCTGGCGATACCAACCTGGAACTGCTCCGGCCCCAACTCAGCGAGCGCGCCGAAATGCACCGCGCCGGCCGCCACCACGACCGCATCGACCTTGCCGACTTGCCCGAACAGGCGCCGCACCTGCGCGATGTCGCGGATGTCGGCGCGTACGTCGCCGCTGTTGGCGCCCACGCTCACGATCTCGTGGCGCGCGGCCAAATGGGAAGCAACTGCTTTGCCGATGGTGCCGCTGGCACCGATGACGACGATTTTCATCGTGACTCCATGTAAAAGGATTGGGAGATAACAGTATCGCGCTGTTAGCAATGAAGATAAATGGACTAAGATGACGGATATTACTCACTGATAATTCGCAATCAATGGACAAGCTGCGCAGCATGGAGATATTTACAGCGGTGGTGGACGATGGCAGCTTCACGGCGGCGGCCGCGCGTTTCGACATGTCGGCGGTCATGGTCGGCAAGCACATTCGCTTCCTGGAAGAGCGCTTGGGCGCGCGCCTGATCGCCCGGACCACGCGGCGCCAGAGCCTGACCGAGATCGGCGAACAGTATGTGGAGCAGTGCCGCAGCATCCTGGCGCAGGTGCGCGAGGCCGAATCGGGCGCCGAAGCGATGCGCCTGGCCCCGCGCGGACGGCTGCGCATCAGCGCCCCGGTGACGTTTGGGAGCGAGTCGCTCTCGCCGCTGCTGCCAGGCTACCTGGCGCGGTATCCCGACGTGAGCCTCGACCTGGAACTGAACGACCGCCTGGTCGACGTGGTGGACGATGGCTACGACGCCGTGATCCGCATCGGCGAACTCGATGATTCGGGCATGATCGCGCGCCGGCTACGCCCCTACCGCATGCTGATCTGCGCTTCGCCCGACTACCTGGCGCGGCATGGCACGCCGCGCGTGCCGGCCGACCTGGCGCGGCACGAATGCCTGGACTTCATGCACTGGAAAAAAATGGTGCGCTGGCGCCTGGACCACGACGACGGCGGCGCGCCGGCGCGGGCCAGCCGCTTCCGCTCGAACAATGGGCAGGCGCTCAAACAGGCGGCATTGGCGGGCTTCGGGATCGTGATGCAGGCGCAGGTGATGCTGGCGCAGGAAGTGGCGGCGGGCCGGCTGGTGTCGCTGCTCGAGACGCACATTCCACCGGCCCGCACCATGCACGTGCTGTATCCGCGCGACCGCCAGGCCACGCCAAAACTGACGACGTTCATCGATTTTTTGCTGGAGCACTTCGGCCCGCAGTAGTGCGCAGTACTGCGGGTAAATCTTAACGGGAGGCCTGGGCGCTCGGCGCGGATTTGCGCGGCCACCCGAGGCGTCTTGAATGAACGTCGCAAACTGCCATCAATTAACCTGACAAAGCGAACGGCCCAAGATACCTGCCGAACTCCCACTGCGTGCGGGCTCGCTCGACTATCGACGCTGATCGCTGCGGAGTGAAATGTAAGGCAGTATTCGGGCAATTTTAATGTATGATTAAATATCAACTGCGCAATAATATTATAATTTCAATATTGCATTTATTGCCTTGCAGAACTTTCATTTCAGAAAGTGAAACCAATGATATTTGATCAGTTAGCATCCACGTTATCGGGTCTGAGTGAAGAAAATCGTCCTATTCGCCTCCGGCTTTCATCCAACCAAGGCGTCTTTGATGACGTCTTGCTTGTCAAACACGTAACTGGTCAGGAAAGCTTATGCGGCGGCATCGAGTACCGCATCTTTTGCGTGTCGACTAGCCCCGCATTGCCGCTCAAGGAATTCATTGCGCTGCCTATCGAGCTCCAGTTCGTCACGGACCGGGGGCAAATGCGGTCGGTATGCGGCATCGTTTCCCAGGCAGCGGCCGGGCGCAGCGACGGCGGACTGGCGACCTATCATTTGGTGGCGCGTGACGCATTGGCGCTGATGAATCATCGGATCAATACGCGTGTATTTCGCAATAAAAGCGAACTCGATATATCCGTTGAATTGCTTAACGAGTGGCGGACGATCAATCCGATTCTCGCAAAATCGTTCGATATCGATACCTCAGGTATTGCGAACAATTATCCCGCACGCGAATTTACCATGCAGCATAACGAATCGGACGCCGCTTTCCTATGCCGGCTATGGCGCCGGCGTGGCATCTCATGGTTTATCCGTCCCGGAAAATCAAGCGAACATGGGAGCAACGTTACTCCCGCGCATGCCCTAGTCCTGTTCGACACATCAAAACACCTTGAGCAGAACGCTGCCGGTGTCGTTCACTATCTTCGCGACCTCGCTACGCAAACAGCTGACACCATTTTCAACTGGAGCGCCGTGCGGACGCTTAAATCGGGCAGTGTCACGCGCCAAAGCTGGAACTACCGACATGACAGCATGACGTTCACGGATACGCCAACCAATATGCAACAGGGCGACACCGGCAGTCAGTTTGCGTTCAGCCTGGAGGACTACATCATCGATCCGCCGCATGCTGGCGATGACCTGGCTGACTATCGCCGGCTCGGTGAGCTGCGCATGCAGCGCCACGAGTACGAGGCCAAGTGCTTTCACGGCGAAGGTGGCGTGCGCGACTTGTGTGTAGGACAGTGGATCAGACTGGACGGCCATCCGGAAATCGACTCGCACGCCGAAAGCGAACGCGAGTTCGTCATAACAGAGCTGACGGTCGATGCCGAAAACAATTTGCCCAAAACCGTGGATGACGAGGTGCGCAGACTATTCGCCGCCAATGGTTGGCTTCCCGCTGTGATCGCAAACGATCTGCAAGCACTAAGCGCCGGACGCGACATGCGATACACCAATCGTTTTTCGTGCGTGCGGCGCGGCACGCCAATTGTTCCGCACTATGATCCGCGCGCCCATTTGCCGCGCGTTGCTTTGCAGAGCGCAATTGTCGTCGGCCCTGCGGGAGAGGAGGTTTATTGCGACGCCATGGGGCGAGTAAAACTGCGTTTTCCTGGTACCCGCGAACGAGATCATCGCACCGGGCCCGGTGCATCAAACAGCGACTCCGATTCGGCTTGGGTTCGCGTTGCCAGCTCCTGGGCCAGTGATCGTTGGGGTAGCATTCATCTGCCTCGTGTGGGCGACGAAGTGCTGATCGACTTCCTGGGCGGCGATCCCGACAAACCGGTGATCGTCGGCCGCGTTTACGGGAAAGCAATTCCACCAGAATTCAGCCACATGGGCTACCTGCCAGGAAACAGATTTATTGCCGGGATAAAAAGCAAAGAAGTCAAAGGCATGCGTTATAACCAGTTGCGTCTGGACGACACGACGGGGCAGATCAGTAGTCAGCTGGCATGCGAACATGCTCACAGCCAGCTCAACCTGGGATGGCTAACCCATCCACGCCGTAATGGGCAAGGCAAAGTGCGTGGTGAAGGTGCTGAACTGCGCTCAGACCAGGCGGTGGCGATTCGCGGCGCCAGTGGGGTGTTTATCAGTGCCGACTCGCAGCGTGGCGCGGAAGGTAAGCTGCTCCAGCGCGACTCTCTACTCGGCCTGGCCGAAGTATTGAAAAGTGTACAGCTCCAGTTATCGGAATTGTCCGAGACCCATCTCGCGGGCGCAACGCCGCCAGCCAAGCTCGATCTCATGATCAAACGCCTCAAGGCGTGGGATGCTGCAAGCAACGTAGACCCGGACGGTAGCGGTGGGCAGTGCCCCATCGTGGCAATCAGCGCGCCAGCAGGCGTGGCCGTCGCAAGTGCCGAGAACGTACTGCTGGGCGCGCAAACTGAGATCGACCTCGTCAGTGGAGGCAACATCCAGCAAACAACTGGTAAGAGTTTCCTGGCAAGGGCTGCGGAAAAGGTAAGTATTTTTGCCCACAGCCTGGGTATGAAATTGGTCGCCGCATCCGGAAAGATGGAGTTGCAAACGCATCGGGACGATATGGAAATAACCTCAGCCAAGCGCATTGTGCTTAGTGCTGCCGACGAAATTATCCTGCAGGCGCCAAAAATACGTTTCATGGCCGCAGGAGCCCAGGTTGATATCGGCGATGACCAGATCGTGGAACAGTGCAGAGGTGATTTCACGATCAAGTCGGCGACATTCGCGCACGTCGTTGGAGGCGGAGGCAGCGTTCCCGATCTGAAGTTCCCGGTGAGTGAAATGAAGACTGACGAGCGCATCGTCTTATTCGACCCGCAGAGCGGACGTCCCGTGACGAACCGGGGTTATCGCGCCGTCCTGGCAGACGGCCAGGTTATCGAAGGGAAAACTGATGCCGAAGGGCGGACAGTATTGATGAGATCGGTCGGAATAAGTGAGGTTGAAATCACGATCGATGCTCACGACGACCTTGTTTGAATGATCAACAACACTTTGAAGGGTGATTCCATGACCGAGGCCACGAGACGCTTGCCTGATCCCGAAGTACGTGCCGACGGTAAGCTGGTCGGGAAAAGCGTGTTGACGCCGCAAGAGATGAAAACGCGTGGCGCCATCCCGGTTCCTCCGACCAAGGTGATTCCGGTGATTCTGGTCCCCGGCATTATGGGGAGTAATCTCCGCGCTACCACCGACCCGAGCCGTCGGAAAAATGAGCATCTCGAACCGGGGCAGCCGGCATGGCGCCCGCCGAATGGCATGTCGGATGGATTGGAAGAGGCTGGTATCTGGGAAAAACGTGATCCAGTCGTGCGCCAGCAGATTCTCGATGGTGACACGCTGGAGGTTGACGATAGGGGGATGATTAAAATGCCTGATGATAAAAAGGGGGCACAGGCCGATCAGATGCGTAAGAGATGGTGGGGAGAAGTGCATTGGTCCAGCTATGGCGACCTGCTATGCCAACTCCATGAGAACTTGAACAAGACGTTTACCCAGGCGTTTTTCACAAAAAAACGCATACCAAACGATTTTTGGGAATCAGTAATGGAGTACGATCGAACGCGCTGGGATGCCGGCGACATGCCAGCATTGACTGAGCCAGAACTGGAAAAGTACGCTCAATACCAATATCCGGTATACGCTTGCGGCTACAACTGGATTCAATCCAACGAACTATCCGCAGAGCGCTTGAAAAAAAGAATTATTGAAGTTATCGCTTTCTGGACCGAACGAAAATTCTATTGCAAACAAGTCATTCTGGTCACGCATTCGATGGGCGGATTAGTGGCACGTGCATGTGCGAAGCAAATACCGGAAAAGATAGTCGGCATCATTCACGGCGTCATGCCGGCTTTGGGAGCGCCCCTCGCATATCGCCGCATTGCGTGTGGGACAGAAAGATCAGCTCCTGGGAAAGGCTTTGGGGACAATTACGCGATGGGAAAATTCGCTGATATTGCGGGCGATACCCCAGCGCGAACCACGGCTACGATGGCTACGGCAGCTGGTGCACTTGAACTTCTTCCCAATCATCTTTACCCCAGCCCATGGCTTGTCGCAGCAGTAAAAAGTCCTAACGGAGCGATTGAGAATATAGCAAACTTACAACGCCCCAATATTTACGACACTTATCGGGATTTTAGTTCCTGGTTCAGGATGATTGACCCCGCTTTGGCGGATCCAGCGAGAAAATATGCTGATGATCAGGATGGCGGAGCTAGGGGTGCAATTATACGAGCGATCGCACAGGCAGAAAAGTTTCACACAAAATTACTGGACACTTACTATCATCCGAATTCGTATGCGTTTTATGGCGCGGATGCGAAGCAGATGTCTGAGGTAACCTGACTTTTTCGGACACTCTGGTTTGGTAAACTTCACCAACTGGAGAAATTTTATGACACGCTCAAAAACATACACCCCGGAGCTTCGGGAAGAGGCAGTGAAACTGGTCCTGACGCA